>NZ_KV825618.1:334-8171 GCF_001831515.1 Corynebacterium sp. HMSC074A01 | reverse complement strand
GTGTGGTGCGCTACCAACTGCGCCATAGCCCCAATTCGGGTCTTCCTGCACCGGCGTAACCGGCGCGAAGCACTTCGCTAAATATACACGCGTGCCCGCAGGCGAACCAAATCGCCTACGGGCACGCGGGGACAAAACCTACTTGCTGGCCTTCAGCGTCTCGACCCACTGGCCGAGGTCGCCGTCGATGTCCTTATCGTCAACCATGACGCGCGGGGTCCAGCCCTCACCGGTGCGCTCTTCCTGGAGTTTCAGGTTCGCGTCCGACATTTCCTTGGCGGCCTCCGCGTACTTCTCGTCGCGGATGTCCTGCAGCGCCTCGTCGGAAGCGCCGTAGTCCTTCGCCAGGTCAGCCAGGTCATCAGCCTCGAACTTGTTGTACGCCTCCGCCTGGTTCTCAAAGAGGTAGTAGCGCAGGTTCATTGCGGCATCCGTCTCGCCGCGCGCGAACAGCGCGAGCGTTGCTGCGAGCGAAGCCGTGGAGTGGCCCGGGCTGTACGCCTGCTGCTGCCCGTCCAGGAAGACCATCGGGCGCAGGTCCACCTCAATCTCGCCGGCCTTCAGCGCTTCCATCATCGGCTCGCCGGTCTCGGTCTCCAGGTCAGCGCAGTGGGAGCAGGAGAAGTCCTCGAAGAGATCCGCCTTCGGCGCACCCTCAGCACCCTCACCGGTCAGGGCGATGAAGGCATCGCCCTCGTTCCAAGTAGCGCTGATGCCCTCGGTATCGATCATGCCCTCAGCAATCGCATCCTTGCGGTCGCTCTTGCCGTTGTAGACGATGATGCCGATTACCAGCACCGCAATCGCGATGACGGCCACGATGGCCCAGATAAAGCCAGCGCCGCCCTTCGAGTTCGGGTTTTGGACCTTACGGGTGGTCAATGTGGGTTCTCCTCAATCTTGGTGCGGGTGATACTCGAGACGTGCCCCCGCGCACGAAAGTACGCAGCGAATTATACGGCACGCGTCAACATTATGGGTAGATGGCAAAGCGGTTGAACGGGCGGTAGATCATGAACGCGGTAATGGCGATAAACGCCACGTCGCGCGCAACAACGAGCAGCAGGTTCGTGTCCACGACAGCACCCGCGCTCGGGTCGAAGCAGCCACAGTCAATTTCGAGCCCGCGCTGCCACGCCGACAGCAGCCCGATAATGAACAAGACGAGCACGCCGATGGAGACCCAACCGGCCGGCCGGAGCTTGATGCCCAGCAGGAGCAGCAGCCCGCCAGCCAGCTCGAGCGGGCCGATGAGCTGCGCAAGAATGTAGGACCACTCCTGGGTGAAAATCTCGTACGCGGCGATGGACTGCGTCATCTCCATCACATTGCCGGTCTTGGGGATCGCAGCCCTGATCCACACGTAAGCCATGAAGAAACGGGCGGCGGCCGAGAGTACGTCAAGCACCAGCGTGCGCGTGCTGCGCGCCTGGTCGTTCTCGGGCGCAGCGGCGGAAGTTTGTGTCGTCACAATAAGCAGCGTAGCGCAGCGGGTGGCCGTCGACCCTACAGTTTCCGCAAGATATGATGTGATCTATGACCACCTGGAAAGACCTCACCACCGCCGACCCCGCCCACTCCGAGCGATACGCCCAGCGCTGGAAGACGTTCGTCGCGCAAGGCAAGGACATCGACGGCGAGGCCAGGCTTATCGACGCCGCGTCGCCCCGCCACGCCCGCATCCTCGACGCCGGCTGCGGCACCGGCCGGGTCGGCGGCTACCTCGCTCAGCGCGGACACCGGGTGATCGGTACCGATATAGATCCGGTACTCATCGGCCACGCCAAGGAGGACTTCCCCGACGCCACCTGGGTCGTCGGCGACCTCTCCGCAGACGAGATCCCGGCGAGCGACATCGACGTCGCCGTCTGCGCGGGCAACGTCATGGGCTTTCTCGACCCGGCAGGCCGCGAGCCGGCGCTCGCCAACATCTTCCGCACGCTACGCCCCGGCGGCCGCCTCTTTGTCGGCTTCGGCGCGGGCCGCGGCTGGACGTTCGACGACTTCCTCGCCTTGGCCGAAAAGGTGGGCTTCAGCGTCCAGAACTGCTACGAGAGCTGGGAGCTTGCGCCGTTTCACCCCAACTCCGACTTTCTCGTCGCCCAGCTCGCGCGCCCGGCCTAACGCCTACTCCCCGAGCACGTCGGCCACCACGGCCTTCGCAGCCTCCTGCACTTCCTTCAGGTGCGCCTCGCCCTTGAAGGACTCCGCGTAGATCTTGTACTTGTCTTCGGTGCCGGAGGGGCGTGCGGCAAACCAGGCATTTTCAGTGGTTACCTTCAGCCCACCGATGGCGGCACCGTTGCCGGGCGCTTCGGTGAGCTTCGCAGTGATCAGCTCGCCGGCCAGCTCGGTGGCGGTGACCTGCTCCGGGGACAGCGCCTTCAGCGTGGCCTTCTGCTCGCGGTTGGCCGGGGCGTCGATGCGCGCGTAGGCGGGCGCGCCGAACTGCTCGGCCAGTTCCGCGTAGCGCTGCGACGGCGTCTTGCCGGTCACGGCCGTGATCTCGGCGGCGAGCAGGTCCATGATCAGCCCGTCCTTGTCTGTCGACCAGACGGTGCCGTCCTTGCGCAAGAAGGACGCACCTGCGGATTCTTCGCCGCCGAAGCCGATTTGCCCGTCGATAAGCCCTGGCACGAACCACTTAAAGCCGACGGGGACCTCTACCAGCGTACGGCCAAGCGAGGCGACGACACGGTCGATCATGGAAGAAGACACGAGCGTCTTGCCAACAGCGGTCCCCTCGGCCCAGCCCTCACGGTGGCTGAACAGGTACTCGATGGCCACGGCCAGGTAGTGGTTCGGGTTCATCAGGCCCGCGTCCGGGGTGACGATGCCGTGGCGGTCCGCGTCCGCGTCATTGCCGGTAGCGATGCCGTACTTGTCGCGGTTGTGTACGAGTGAGGCCATGGAGTTCAGGCTGGAGCAGTCCATGCGGATCTTGCCGTCGGTATCCAGCGTCATGAACCGCCAAGTGGCGTCCACGTTCGGGTTCACCACTTCCATGTTCAGCCCGTGGCGCTCAGCGATCGCGCCCCAGTAGTCCACGGACGCCCCACCCATCGGGTCCGCGCCAATGCTCAGGCCGGAGGTGCGAATCGCGTCGATGTCCACCACGTTCGGCAGATCATCAACGTAGGTCCCGAGGAAGTCGAAGCGCTCGGCCCGCTCATCCAGCACGCCGGTCACGCTCACGCGGCGCACGCCGTCTAGCCCGCGGGCCAGGTAGTCGTTGGCCTGGTTGGCGATCCAATCGGTCGCATCCGCGCCTGCCGGTCCACCGCTGGGCGGGTTGTACTTGAAGCCACCGTCGCGCGGCGGGTTGTGCGAAGGCGTAATCACAATGCCGTCGGCGCGCTGCGGGTCCGTGCCGGTCACGCCGCCGGAAAGCTTCGCGTTGTGCGACAGGATCGCATGGGAGACCGCGGGCGTTGGGGTGTAGCGCCCCGCTGCGTCGACAAGCACTGGCACCTCGTTCGCAATGAGCACCTCGAGCGCGGTCACCATCGCCGGCTCGGAAAGCGCGTGCGTGTCGCGGCCGATATAGACCGGCCCGCCGATGCTGTTCGCGCGGCGGTAGTCCACGATGGCCTGCGTGGTCGCCAGAATGTGCTGCTCGTTGAACGCGTTGTCCAGCGCGGAGCCGCGGTGCCCGGAGGTACCAAAGCTGACCTGCTGATCCGGGTCCCGCGCGTCAATCTCGCGCGTGTAGTAGGCCGTGACCAGCTCCGCAATGTCGATCAGGTCGGCGGGTTGGGCGAGTTGACCGGCGCGTTCGTGTGCCATGGGGTGCTCCTTTATGTTCGGACTGCAAGGCGCGCCGCTTCTCGACGCCCTTTACGCCCCATCTTCCCCGCTAACCACACTTTCTGCCACGCCAATGCCCGCGCTGCCCCACCTAATTGTGGGGAACCTTGGGGAAAGTTTAAAAACCTTCGCCAAACACATGACTTTTGATAGTGCGACAGGCTACTATTACCACCAACTTCTGTGGCACCAGTCACACATGGTGCTGCGAGAGGAAGTGTTGTCCCCCTAACCCGAGCATGAAATGTGGAGTTATGTCCTCATCGCTGAATGATTTTCTCGGCGGGATTGCCAGCGTCGTCTGGGGCCCGTTCGTCCTCATCCCGCTGCTCCTTGGCACCGGTTTGTTCCTGACCGTCCGCCTCGGTGGCATCCAGTTCCGCACGCTTGGTCGCGCAATGCGGCACGCTTTCGTCGATAAGAACGGCGACGGCGCGGGCGATATTTCCAACTACCAGGCGCTCACCACAGCCCTGGCCGCCACCGTCGGTACCGGTAACATCGTCGGCGTCGCCACCGCGCTCTCGATCGGTGGGCCCGGTTCCCTGTTCTGGATTTGGATGACCGGCCTCGTCGGCATGGCCACCAAGTACACCGAGGCCTACCTTGGTGTTCGCTTCCGCACCACCGATAAGTACGGCAAGCAGCAGGGCGGCCCGCACACCTACCTCCGCCGCGGCATCCCCGGCGGCCTGGGTAAGGTACTGGCGCTGGCCTTCACGCTGTTCACCATCTTTGCTTCCTTCGGCATCGGTAACCTCACCCAGGGCAACTCCATTGCCGCGGGTATGGAGGACGCCTTCGGCCTGGACCCGCTGGTCACCGGCATCATCATTTTCTTCGGCGTTGGCGCTGCCGTCCTCGGTGGCATTGAGGGTATCGGTAAGATCACCGCTGCCTTCGTCCCGCTCATGATCGTCATCTACGTCGTCGGCGGCCTCGTCGTCCTGATCATGATGGCAGACCAGGTCCCAGCGGCCCTCGCCCTCATCTTCACCGACGCCTTCACCGGCACCGCCGCAACCGGCGGCTTCGTGGGCTCCGGCATCATGCTGGCCATCCAGTTCGGTGTCGCCCGCGGTATCTTCTCCAACGAGTCCGGCCTCGGTTCCGCCGCAATCGCCGCGGCAGCTGCGAAGACGGAGCACCCGGTCCGCCAGGCCCTGGTCTCCATGACCCAGACCTTCATCGACACCATCATCGTCGTCACCATCACCGGCCTGGTCATCGTCACCGCCGGCACCTGGGAAATGGGCCGCGAGGAAGCAGCCGTGATGACTGCTGCCGGCTTCGCCGAGGGTCTCCCGGGCCACTGGGGCGGCACCATCGTCTCGGTCTCCCTGATCTTCTTCGCCTTCTCCACCATCCTTGGCTGGTCCTACTACGGTGAGCGTTCCGTCGTGTCGCTTGTCGGCCAGTGGGCGAGCGTGCCGTACCGCATGATCTTCACCGTCGTCGCTTTCCTGGGCGCGACCACCGAGCTCGAGCTGGTCTGGACCTTCTCCGACCTGGCAAACGGCCTCATGGCACTGCCGAACCTGGTAGGTCTGCTCATCCTCTCCGGCCTGGTTGCCCGCGAGACCCGCGAGTACCTCAAGTTCGACCCGAAGCTGAAGAAGGACCCGGACGAGGTCGCCCGATTCGTCCAGCAGCAAGGGATGAACTGGCAGTAATCCACCCTGCTACCCTGTAGAGCATGCAGGGCAACACCTTCCGCGAAGCGCTCCTTGTCGGCCTCGGTGCCGCACTGGGGGCGCTTTTGCGTGCCGCGTTGCTCGCCGTAGCCCCCGGCCCAGCCGCCATTGCGACGCTCGCCGTGAACACGGTTGGCGCGTTCGCCATGGGCTACTTCAAGCCGGGACCGTTCTTCGGCACCGGCTTCCTCGGCGGGTTCACTACCTTCTCCGCCATGGCAGTTGCCGCCATACACTCGAGCGCCATCTGGGCCCTCGGTCTAGTCGTAGCAAGCTTTGTTGTTTGCGTCGGTGCCTGGCTGCTTGCCGACGCCACCTCACCCCACCCCTACCGCCAAACCACAAAGAGCTAGCCATGGATCTTCTTGTTGTCGCCGGCATCTTCATCGGCGGATTCCTGGGAGGTATCGCCCGCTGGGCGCTGTCCCGCATCCCCGCACCGCGCGTGGGTACCTGGGCGGCAAACATGGTGGCCTGCTCCGTCCTCGGCTTCGTCTACGGACAGGGTGTGCTTGTCGCCATGGCGGTGGGCACGGGATTCGCGGGGGCGTTATCCACCTGGTCGACGCTGGCGAAAGAACTCGGCCAGCTCATCAAGGACAAGGACTACTCGGAGGCGCTGCGCTACGCGTTGGCGACCGCGTTGCTGGGCCTGGTTGCCGCCGGTTTCGGCATGCGTTGGGGCGCGCGGGCGTTCGGAGCCTGATTGCGTCGGTACACGGTGCAATGAGTGGGGTCGCGCCGCGGGAGGGTGGAATAATGTTGCGCTGGATTTCCAGTGACCAGGCACAACACCATTGCAATGTGGGCTCGTTACAAGATGAATCCAGCCCCCGGGGTGTCGGCTGCAGCATTTTGGTGCCGATGTTGCGATAACTCGGTACTGCCCTGTTCCGAGTAGTTGGTACCGCCACCGCCACCGTCACCGTCACCGGAGCCGAGCCGACTGCAGCGACTCGGCCGTATTAATTTGTTGTCGTCCGGGCCTACTGGGGCCGGGGCCTTGCGCGTGGTGAAGCCTCCTTAGCAGGTTCGGTGGTCGTGATGTTGCAACCGGCTATCCGGCAGCAGTGAAGCGTCCTGGGTTTTGTTCCGCTTCTTCTACGCCCCTGTGGTGACGGGCTGAGTGAGATAATACTCGGGGGCCTGACCCCTGTTTAAACGAATGCTCGGTGCGGTGATCATCGACAAACCGGAAGCGGATCACCGGTATGTCTCTTCCATGCAATGTTTGGCCGCTTGTGCAGAAACTCGCATTCCTCCTTTAGACGGGTGTTTTCCTCCTGAAGCTGGCAAACCTTTCTGCATCCGTGAGCTACTTGGCACGATTAGCGCGTGAACGCGCAGGACGCTTCGTAACTCAGCAGCCTCTTGTTCAGCACTGTTCCTGCCTGTGTGGGCTGTTTGGAGGGTATTCTCAGAGCAAACTTGTTCACGACGAAGGAGTTCCGATGCGTGCCCCGATCCAATTGATCTCACACGTAGGCGTTCGTTTCCAAACGCCTACCGGCGAACACACTATCCAGTTTGGCGATACTGCCCAGCAGGTGCAAGCGGTCCTAGGACAACCTGAGCGCGGTTCGACTGACACCACCCTCTACTTTGATGGTGCGCGTATTCAGGTGCACGTTGGACCCGGCGGGGTCGAATTCATGGAATTTGCAACTAACCCTAAGAAAGATGGTGTTGATGTCGAGTGGGAAGGGCGCAACCTGTCGCATATGAACGCTATTGAATGCGCAGAGCTGCTCAAAACGCTCAATAGAGGAGCCAGAATCAATGAAGCTGAGGCTCCGTCTAGTTATGTCTTCGAGAACTTAGGTCTCACCGTATGGCAACCGTATGCCCTTGAAAACGCGATAGACGATGTAGGGGAAGCAGAGAACGGCGGGGATAAGGACGAGCTGGAATATCTCAAGGAAGAGGTCGAAATGGCCGAGTGCTTTGACTCGGTGGGCGTCGGATCGCAGGAGTACATGAAAGGATATTTCTCGTAGGCTGTGGCCCTAGAGTTATAGGCGCTACTGGATCTTTAAATCCCTTGGTTGGGCATACCCTCGGCATCTCAATGCCGGTGGCTCGGTTGGGCACCGTCGTGGTGCCGCGCCGCGGGAGGCCGAAATAATATTGCGTCGAATTTCCAGCAACCAGGCACAACACCATTGCAATGCGGGCTCGTTACAAAATGAATCCAGCCCCCCCCCCGGGGGACACACGTACACCATTTACACAAAACCCGGCCTCACACCACCCCCGCGGCATACAAACACACCAGGGGCATACAGACACACCTGGGTACAACGAGAAAGCACCCCGCACGCCGGGGTGTTTCCGGT
>NZ_KV825618.1:0-234 GCF_001831515.1 Corynebacterium sp. HMSC074A01 | reverse complement strand
CAACCACCGACACACCTTGTGGGGCATGCCAGCCTGCACAACCAAGTGGGTTGTGCGTGATAGTGACACAGTATTCTCTTATCTTTTTTGAGTGTTGGCACTGTGGTGTGTTGTGTCAGTGACTGCATAGTGGACGCGAGTGCTTTTGTTGTTTCGCTTCGTTGATTCGTGTTTCCAGGACCACGTGTTGTTGTGGTGTTGGTTTGTTTGGTGTTTGGTGGATTAGTACCAGTC
>NZ_KV825617.1 GCF_001831515.1 Corynebacterium sp. HMSC074A01 | reverse complement strand
CGACGTGTCTACTTTCCGGGGGTCAGGCCCGAGTGAATGAAAGTGATCAAAACATCAACGATCTCCTGTAACCGACCCGCAACAGAGCCGGGGTCCAGCGCTGCCCATTCATCAGCGATATGAAGCAAATCAAACACTGACGCTAGACGTACGAGTGATGACCTTGATTTGAGCCCTTGGCAAGAATGGAAGAACCGCTCATCAAGCTGTCGACTTGTATATAAGAGCATTATCCTGATAGTTAGAGGCGCAGTTGGTTGTGGAGGTTGACATAGTTAGGACGGGCCCGGCCCCCGGGCTTTCAGCGACCTGGGCAAACACCCCTGAACCGCGCGCTTATTACAAACTCATTCCACCCCGAGGAGTGTCGGCCCACGGCCACGCACCTCGGGGGATGACAAAAAGCACCCCGCACACCTTTGTGGTGTGCGGGGTGCTTATGTGTTTGAAGTTGTTGGGTCGGCGGTAACCTACTCTCCCACACCCTCCCGAGTGCAGTACCATCGGCGCGGGCGGGCTTAGCTTCCGGGTTCGGAATGGGACCGGGCGTTTCCCCGCCGCCATCAACCACCGACACACCTTTGGGGGCATGCCAGTCAACCAGTGTTGTTGGTTGTTGGTGACACAATATTCATTTTGAATCAGTGTTGACACGTTGGTGTGTTGTGTCAGTGACTGCATAGTGGACGCGATTGCTTTTGTTGTTTCACACGGTTTGATGTGTTTACCAAGACCAGTGTTTCATGGTTGGTTTGTTGTTTGGTATTTGGTGGATTAGTACCAGTCACCTCCACACATTACTGTGCTTCCAGTTCCGGCCTATCAACCCAGTCGTCTACTGGGCACCTCAAATGAAACCTCATCTTAAAA
>NZ_KV825616.1 GCF_001831515.1 Corynebacterium sp. HMSC074A01 | reverse complement strand
ATCAGGTGTCTACCTAACGGGGGTCAGGTCCCTGTACTTCCCCGTGACGTTGTGAACGCGTTGCAGGGGGAGTTAACCCTCCGATAGCAGTGTGAGCCCGGTTGCAATTGTAATCGTGGATGAACCCCGCATACGCTGCGGGGTTATTTTTTCAACCATTTCACACGCCAATTTGCTGCGAATCACTTGTGCAGTTTTACGGTGCAGTGGTGCGGTGCTTTTACTGGCGTTTCTGCTGCGCAACTCACTGCACTATGTAGTGTCTGTGACATTTCATTAACACGTAGGTTGCACTGTGTATTGGGCACCCATTTCATCGACACGTTTACTGCGCAATCAAATGCCCTGTCACTTTAATGACATGTGAATTGGGCAGTGAAGTGGTTTGTCATCCTATTGACACCTTTACTGCGCAACAGGATGACAACGACATTCTGCAGGTCTGTGTGCTGGCATGTTTGCTGTGCAGCACATGCGCCGTCGTACACACCGACGCGCTGCGCAATATCTCCGCCACTTAACCGGCCAATTCGCTGCGCAACGTAGTGACACTTGGCCCCGCTTAGCCGAGATTTCTTCGATTTTCGCCGAATCTCAGCGGTTTCATACCGCAGATGACCGACGACGCCGACGGCGCCCTGTACGGCCCGCAGACGGGCGTGCAGAGCGCATGGTGAGCTGCTAAAGCTCCATACCGCCGTCACGATCACGCTGCTGTTGCTGCTGGCGGCGCTTCTCGATACGCTCGCGCGCACGTTGCTGCGCCCCGCCCTTCTTGCCTGAGGTCTGCGACTGCTTGAACAGCGTGTAGCGCTCAAGCAGCTCCGGGCTGCGATGCAGTTCTTGCACCAGGAACTTCTTGTCCAGATGCTCCAACTGCTGTCCTGACTTCACCGCTTCTTCGATGATGATGGCTGCTTCATCTTCGGCGTCCGTGTGCGCGTTGCGGCGGATCTGATCAGCCTCATCGCGGGCATCCGTGCGCGTTACTGCAGCGTCGCGCGTGGCCTCGTCGCGGATGCTTGTGGCCTCATCTCGTGCTTCGCTGCGGATCGTCTCAGCGTCGCGCTCAGCCTGCTTACGGGCCTCGTCGGCTTGGCGTGTGATCGACTCCGCTTCGCTGCGGGCTGCGGCTGTAATCTCGCCCGCCTTGGCCTGTGCAGTCTCTTCGGCTCGTTCGAGCAGCTCGTCTGCTTGCGCTTCGGCAAGGCCCATGGTCTGCTCGGCTTCTTGCTTGGCCTTCTCGCGCGCGTCACTGCGGATCTGCTCGGCTTCTTGCTCTGCCTTCTCACGTGCCTCGTTGAGCACACGCTCGGCAACAGCGCGAGCCTGTTCTTCGGCGTGCTGCAACACACCTTGCGCTTTTTCGTTGGCAGCTTTTGCCTGTTCAAGTTCTTTTGCTGTTTGCTCGCGGTCACGATCAATTGCGTCCATATCGCGCTGCACGGATCGCTTCTTGACTTCCACATCATCCTCGCGCTTGGCGAGGTCGCGCTCCCGGTCTTGTTGTTCTGCGTAGCGTCCGAGGTTCAACGACTCGTCATGCCGCTCGGAGACTTCCAGTTCCACCGGATAGCCCAGCGAGTGCATGTGTTCGCGCAGGCCCCGTTGCGCGTCGATGAACTTCTGGTTACCCGAGATCTGCTTGCCCTTCTTCGGGCCGGATGTGTACCGCACTGAGGTGTCAGTGTTGTACGCGATGCCGGGGCGGCAACGGAGCTTGTCGGGATCTTCGGGCTTCGGTGAGAACGTATCCGCCTGGAACTGGATGTGTGGCGTTGATTCGTCGAAGTTCATATCACCGCCAGCGACTGCGTCGATACCGCCGGGAATGAAGTTCTCGGCGAGCCAACGCATTGACTCTTCGGGGTACATCATTGCTTCTTCGTAGTCGCGGGCTGCATAGCGCGGACGTTTCACTTCGCGCCCGTCCACCTCACTGGTGTAGTAGTCGGGGATCTCCTTGCACATCGACTTCGGCAGATACACGACGAACAGCGACGTCTCGAAACTGTTCTTCTGCACGCGCACTCCGTCCATCCGAGGCGTCTACGGCCGCCACAGGGCCGTACAGCCGCTGCCACAAAGATGAACCAATCGAGTCGCGGCGCTACACATTTGCATCAACAGCTGCCGCTGGATCTGCTGCGAGCGGGCGCTCGCGAAACACACGTCGCTGGCGGTGTCTGTTACATGCGCTTGCGCGCATATGGCCGCCGCGAACGTGATACGTCTGCACCGATAGTGTGCTTGTAGCACGGGCCGATATGGAGTGTGTTACTCAGCCCGTGTCGTTGACCCCCGCAGCAGCATCAACACCGCCTTGCGGCGGATGGCTCGCTGCGGGATGTTCACCACCCTGCAATGACCGCCTAGCGGCGGTGCCAGAGTGCAGGGTGTGGCTGTGCGCACCACGTTAACGATGTCGGTCTTGCCGTTCGGTTCGACGCCGTGGCACGTTCGCAAGCTCACGTTGCACACGGCGTGCGCGATGACGCGGGAAGACGCCGCAAGCGGCGTTTCCACCCGTCATCGGCCCTTACTTTAAGACCGACATACAACGACTGACGCCGTATGTGGTGCGCACAGCGTGGCGACCTGCAGATTTTGTGTAGGCACCATGTGCGCTTCGCGCATCAACGGGCCGTTTCGGGTAAGGGTCGAAGACCGCATAAAGACCCGAAACACGCAGGTCGCAGCCCCCTTCTGTGTCAAAACCCCTATATGTTTGTCGTTATAGGGGTAGAAGGGGGAAAAGGGCATAAGGGGGTGCGACGCCTCCGCTGCGCTCCGGCGCTCGGCATAGCCGAGGCACTGCACCGGGTATTACTACTCGCTGGCGCTCGCATAACCCGGTGCCCGGCGCTGGCGCGCCGCCCCTCATAGCCCCAGACTCAGACCTCGCTCGCTCGGTCTGGCTGGGTCTACCTTTCCCTCCGCTGCGCTCCGGTCAAGGTGCCCAATAGTGCAGCTGGCGCTGCACCTTGTGTGATGACCCATGCTTTACGTCACGACACTGCCGGCAATCCGATATATCTTGTCGATATACAGTCGGATATGCCAGCATCTGTGTGTCGTGTTTGGGTCATCACGAAACGCTCCATCACGGCAAGCGTGCCGTGATGAACATCAACGTTTCTACCGACGCGGCATGATGCGGCATGCGCCGCATACCATCTGCCGTCGCGGTTGCATCTTCAGCAGCACAGCTGCTGAAATCTGCTCTGTCCACGCTGCTGTCTTTGCTGCACCCACGGCCCCGTCTTCGGCATATTTCAAGTCCACACAAGACTATGCCGGCCAGAACCGCGCATAACAGCAGCGCGACATACCGCCAGCCATGTGGCGGATGATCCAGGCGACGGGGCAGACGTGTATATGCCCCGTCGCCGATACCGGCGCAAGCATCGTGACAGTGTCACGTGTAGCGGTGCCGCAGCCACCCGCACACACGCGAAAACCCCGCCCTTGCGAGCGGGGTGTGTGGCGACATCAAACGTGACGGCTGTACGTCGTCACGCCGCGTGGCCGTACACACATGAGGTGATTGCGTGTACGGCTAAAGGGTTAGTCGGGTACAACTTCTAGATGCCGCTTCGGCTTACTGCCCTCGGTGCTCTCAGGCGTGTCGCCGTCACCGTTCTCAGGTGTATCGCTGTCCCCTTCGGTGCTGGCGGACTTGTCACCGTCGAGATTCACCTCGAACTCTTCGGCATACTTGCGCAACTGCGCAAGGCGCTCCTTTGTCGCTTTGTGTGCACGGCGCGCCTCGTTCACGGTATCTTTTGCTTGCTGCTCATCGCGCAGCGCTGCTGCGTAATCGTCTCTGAAAGACATGGTTTGTTCTCCTTGGTTGAATGAACTGTTTATTTGGACTCGGGGCACGACGGTGGAGCGCGCGTGTGTAGTAGCACGGCCATCACCCATCAGCCCTCGCACTCAGTTCAAGACCCAGCCTGACTAGCTGAGCTAAGCGGCGGGATCTCGTCGTAGGCGGGTTTGTCCGCATTAGTGCTTCACACCGCCCAGCACCGTGACGAGCTGCTGGCGCTGCTCATCTGTCAGTTGGGGCGCTGCATTCACGACGGCATCGACGAAGCCGTCGAATAGCTGCGGGGCAGGGCGGCGTGCGGCCGCGAGGTAGGCGTCGAGATCGTCTTGGCGAATCCGATAGGCGGTGCCGAAACGGTGGAATGAAAGACGGCCCTCTTTAATAGCTTTTCGCAACGTGGACTCGGAGCCGACGCCGAGATCGGCGAGTTCCTGCAGCGTGTAAAAGCGTGGCGCGACGGCGGTAGTCGTGTCCTTTTCGGACATAGAAAAACGCTCCTGGGCAGATTGATCTGTCCCGGAGCGGGGTGCTTTACCGGCTTGCTATTCAGGCGGCTTGGAGTGCCGTGCTCAACTCGCTAGAACGGTGGTCTGCCGTCCCATCGCTTTACGGGAGCGCTTACTCCCTACCTGACCGCTTTTGTGGTTGGCAATGCCGTTGCCGACCGGTCTATCTCGTCGGAGGAACCGCGCCTATCACGGTCGAGAGGCTGTCTCTTTATGAATTATCCTCGGGGTTATCCCCCGTATGCGGCTGGCTAAACCAAAAACGAATTAAAACGCCACATACGGTCTGGGGGCCATCGTACGGAACTTATGCGTCGCGCACAATAGCCTGCGACCTAATCTTTACGAATCGAACCGAGCACGTTTCTACACGCCACGTGGCACGGCTGGGGTGTTGTGGTGGGGCAGCTGTTGTGTGGCGGCATGGTGACACGCAAGGGGCGCGCCTTTTTGTGACCTGTGACACGTCTATAGTGTGCTCGTTTCGTAGTTTTGACCTCGTTTCGTAATTTGCCGATCAAAATACGAAAAAATTACGAAACGCTCTACCTGCGGTTTCGTAGAACTACGAAAACCGGAAAACCAAATTACGAAACACGCGATAACGCTGTGACCTGCACAGACACGTCACATTTCGGGGATGTTTCGTAATTTTGCGGCATTTCGACCCAAACCTTTTAAGGGAGAGACACAGACACACATTACGGGCACATGTCTACGACATAGACCGTCCTCATTGAGGGCACGCTGCAGGGGTTGTAGCTATGTGACACGGCCGGGATGCTGCGTCACGGTGACACGCAAGGGGCGCGCCTTTTTATGACCTGTGACACGTCTGTAGCGCGCTCGTTTCGTAATTTGCCGATCAAAATACGAA
>NZ_KV825615.1:260638-380092 GCF_001831515.1 Corynebacterium sp. HMSC074A01 | reverse complement strand
ACACCGCTACCATTTCAGTCTTCTGAACAATCAGCGACGAGATCAATGCACTCGAACCCGCGAGGCTGCATTGTCCAAACGGAGCTAGCTCCATTTACACCCGACCGCCCCATAAAATCCCAGGTCGTGCATCGCCACATCGGCTAAACGGAGCTAGCTCCATCTAGGCCTGCACACCCACGACGCCGCACACCGACGAAACCTCAACCCCCAACAACCCCGCGCACCAGGCACCCGCGCCGAATCTGCGCGCTGCGGATGAGCGCGGAGCACGCGGCCAGCACGGCGAACACCGCAAACGGCAGGCTCGGACCGACACGCGGCGTGATCCAGGCGATCAGCGGCGAGATCCCGAACCCGATGTAGGTCGCCACGTAGTACAGCCCGATGACGCGGCCGCGTTTTTCGGGCGGGGTGTACTCGTCAACGTCGAGAAGCCCCTCGCGCAGGCACAGCCCGTACGCCAGCCCGAGCAGCGCGGTAGCAGCCAGGAACACGGCGGCGGATGGCTGCGCCCCGCCTACCGCGATGAGCGCCATGCCGCCGGCCGCACCGAGCGCCCCGACCACACCCGCGCGTGGCCCCCACTGCCCGCGCCGCGCGAGCGCCTGCACGGCCAGCGCTACGCTAAAGCCCAGCACCGCGGCCACACCAGGCATAAACGCCGCACCGATGGCGAAGTCGGTGCGTCCGGCCAGCACCACCATCGCCGTCGTGATTGAAGCGAAGACCCAGATCCCCATCGGCACCGCCGTCGCGAGCGCCTTGGCCTCGCTGTGGGCAGGGCGAGCCTCAGCAGTCTGCGTCACCGCAGGTGCGCCGTCGTCGCGCATGCGTATCGACGCCACCATCACCCCCACAGCCATCACAATCGGCACCACGAACGGGACCTTCACCGCGTCCGCGGCCAGGTGGGCGACCACGCCGGAGGAGACCGGGCCGAGCATGAATCCGGTGGTCAGGGCGATGCCTGCGGCGGTGGCGCCGCTCGCGCCGCGGAGCCTGCCGGCCCAGGCGGTGCCGGCGCTGACGACCAGCCCCACCCCGAGCCCGACGATGAAGCGGCCGAGGAGCAACCCGTGCCCGGGGATGCCCAGCATGAGGTAGACGTTCCCCGCGGCTGCGATGACGGTGCCCGCGACCACGGCGGGCCGCGACCCGAAGCGGTCGGCGACCCACCCGCCGATGAGCAGGCTAGGGAAGAGCCCAACCGCGTAGATGCCGTAGGCGCTGTTGGCCAACACGGCAGAGACATCGTGGTCGCGGCGTAGCAGCACCAGCACCGACGCGAAGTGGTTGGCGGACCACCCGGCGGTGATCAAAAACGCGAGGGTGAGCGCGTACGTGGCGCGTGCCATTAGCTGTCCCGGCGGCTTTCCGGCAGCAGGCGGGGGACTACCTTGCCGGTGGCGTTGCGCGGTAGCGAGCGGACGAAGTTGACGTCGCGGGGGATGGAGTGGTCGGCCAGGTTGGCGCGGACCCAGTCGCGCACGGCTTGGGCGGTCAGGCGCTTGCCGGCCTCGGAACGCTCCGGCACGACCCAGACGGCGATGCGCTTAAACGTGTCCGGGTCGTCGACGCCACCGGAGTGCAGCTCGTCGATGCCGGGCATGCGCTCGAGGACTTCGGTCACAGATTGTGGATGGACGTTTTCGCCGCCGACGATGATCATGTCGTCGTTGCGGCTTAAGACGTGCAGGTAGCCGTGCTCGTCGAAGTAGCCGAGGTCGCCCATCTCCACCAGCCCGTCGATGGTGACAAGTGGGGTCTCCGGGTTGGTGTAGCCGCGAAGTGCGGTTTCGTTGTTGAGGAAGATGCGGCCGACTTTGCCCTGAGGGACCTCGTTGTCGTTGTCGTCGTAGATCTTGAGGATGGTGCCCGGCGGGACGCGGCCGGCGACGGAGGCGTCGCTAGCCAGCAGCGCGGGGTCGGCGGCTGCGGCAAGCGCGAGCTCGGTGGAGCCGTAAATGTTGGCCAGGATGGGGCCGAAACGCTTGTGCATGCGCTCGACGATCGCCGGGGTCAGCGCGTTGCCCGCTGAGCCGATGAACTTCAGGTGCGAGGTGTCGAAGCGCTCGTTGTCGGGAATGTCCAGCATCTGCTTGAAGAAGATTGGGGAGGAGACCATCCCGTCGCAGCGGAACTGCTGTAGCTGGCGGAAGACGTTTTCGGGGTCGAAGACGCGCTGGGTGACCACGGTGCCGCGCACGCCGAGCGTGATGTTGAGCGCGGACCAGCCCCAGGTGTGGAAGATGGACGCCGTCATCTGGATGGTGTGGCCGGAGCGAAACGGCATGGCCTCGAGGTAGCCGGCGACCACCAGCGGCATCTTCGGCTCCGGGCGCAAAATACCCTTGGGGATGCCGGAGGTGCCGGAAGACATGAGCACCATGTCGCCGTGCTTGGGGAACAGCGGCAGCTTTGGCAAGCCGCGCGTGCCGCGGGCGATGATGCCCGCCTGGGTCAGCTCGTCGCCGTGGTCGCGGGTGGTGTGCGCCCACACGCGCGTGACGTGCTCGATGCCTTCGGGGATGCGGTCGGCGAACTCGTCGTCGATGAACAGGATGTCAATGTTGTTTTCTGCGATGATCCCGGCGAGTTGCTCGGGGGACGAGCCGATGTTGAGCAGGAAGATCGTGCCGCCGGTGTAGCCCTTCGCGGCGAGCGGCAGGATGATGCCGCGGCCGTTGCGTGCCATGACACCGATGCGTAAAGCGTCGAGGCCCTTGTCCTGCTGGACTTGAAGGAGCCAGCGGCCGAGCGTGCGCGATTGATCGCGGAGTTGGCGGTAGGAGAGGAGCCCGTCGTCGTCGATAAGCGCGGTGCGCTCGGGCACTGCTGCTGCGCCCTGCTCGACCTCGCGGGCGGTGGTGAAGTGGTAGCGTGCGAGGTTGGGGGCGAGGGCGAGCATGGCTTTCGGGCCGCCCTCGCCGCTGATGAGGCCGGCGCGGTTGGCGGCGCGCAGGAAGCGCACGGTGGAGCGCGCAGTGAACGCGACGCGGGAGGGGGTCAGCGCGGGTTTGTGCATGGCTGCAGTCCTTCTTTCCCGAAATTTGCGTACGGGCGATAAGTGTATCTGTTTAGTATTGCAAAACGTTCAGTAGTGTGACAATTGTGTACTCGTGTTAACTTGTGTTGTTAGGAGAGTATGACACGGGTAACGTTTCGCTGCGACCTTGGGATGATTACTCTGTACAAAATTCTTTCGCAACTGGGAGTACACGCACAATGACGAGCACACGCTTACGCACAACACTTGCCGCCATCTGCGCGGCCGTCCTCGCGGCACTCGGAGTCGTTGCCGCGCCAAGCGCGGGGGCGCAGCAGCGCAACATGGTGATCTTCGGTGACTCCGTCATCGCGGACCCGAGTGGCCCGCAGTGGGCGGCCGGCAAGCTTGGGCTCGACCCGCGCGGCTCATCCTCGGTGACCACGTGGTGCCCGACCTCGCCGACCAGCTGGGGCAAACAGGCCGCGGCCCGCCTCGGCCTGCCTGCCTGGGATTACTCCTGCACCGGCACCGTCTCCATCCAGAAGGGCCCGCAGTTCTCATCGCAGGTCACCCGCGCGGTGCGCGACGGTGGGCTCAACCGCAACACCTCCCGCGTGATCATCTCCACCGGGTTTAACGACACCTACCACAATGACGGCCGCAATCGCGCCGCTTTCCGACGCGACTTTGTCGCCGCCATGGTGCCGCAGATCAACCGCATCCGCGCCGCCGCCCCGAACGCGCGCATCCAGATCGTGGGCTACCCCAAGATCACGCAGGGCGACAAGGTTTGCCTCTTCCACATCGCGCCGAACGTGTCGGATACGACCCCGTTCGCCGCGGTGCAGGAGTGGGAGGACTCCGCGCAGTGGGCCCAGGTGGACCTGGCACGCGCGACAGGCATTGAGTTTTTGGACTTGAAGCCTTCGACCTGGCACAACAACATGTGCGCGCCGGACAATAAGCGCATGTGGGCCGGCCTGGTGGACTTCTACGGCGGTCCGGGCAACCTGCCCATCCACGTCAACCAGCGTGGCCACGCCCACGTCGCTCGCGTTATCGCCGCATCCTAATCACGGACATGATCAGCGCTGCGGCCGAGCACACCGCGGCGAAACCGAAGATGTAGACGGCGACCATATTCGGGCCGTTTTCACTGAACCCGTTGAGTGCCATGTTGGCGATTAAAAGTAGGAGTAGGCCGGCGTTGATGCGGGCTGTACGCTGCAGCCTTCGTTTCGGCCGCGCCGGGAGGCTGTGCGCGTAGCGCTTGGGATCGCCGAATTCCTCCTCCACCGTCGTGCCGTTCTCTGCGGCGAACGTGTGGGCCTCTGCGATGGTCTCGCGGATCTCGCGCTCGTGGTACTCGCCGCGAGCACGCAGCTCGGCTGCGACCGTGGTGTCCCAGTCGCCATGGGGAGCGCTTTCCTTCGGAGTCTGATTCTTCCACGGTAGGAAGAACGCCCCGGCCGCAAAGATGAGCGCGAGGATCAGGCCCCACCCGTTGCCAAAGGGCAGATCGATGGAGTCCAGCGCCATGATGGCCCATGCGCCGAGCAAGCTGATTACTACGAGGGGGATGGCGGAGATGGCGCCGGCCTTCCATGTCGCCATGCGGG
Organism: Corynebacterium sp. HMSC074A01; assembly: GCF_001831515.1. Lineage (GTDB taxonomy): Bacteria > Actinomycetota > Actinomycetes > Mycobacteriales > Mycobacteriaceae > Corynebacterium. Next base: position 375,481 of record NZ_KV825615.1, on the reverse strand, counting down.
TGTGGAGCTTCCAATAGGTGGCCAGCGTGGTGCTCAACCCGAGCGCGAGGACCATCGGGGTAACCACCATGCCGAGGGAGACGTCGTCGTTCCAGGTGACGATGGTGAGACCGATGGCGAAGCCGGCCGTGGCGACGAAAAAGATCCAGATCAGACGTGGAGGACGCGCCCTCGCTTCGCCAACGAACGGGTCTGTGCCGCCGTGCGCGAGCTCGTCGCGTACTTCGGCGGCGTGCTGCTCGGCCCACTCGTCGGCCTTGCCGAAGGCAGCCTCGGGAGTCAGTCCATCAGCCTGTGCGTACGCGGCGGCGTCGCCTGCGGCACGTTTTGCGGCATCGTGAGAAAAGCCGTGGTTGAGAGTCAGTACGAGGGTTGCGCGGTCGGTCCAACGGCTCATTTCGTGTCCTTTCGGGTCGTGGGGGCGTCGAGAAGCGAAGCCCTAAGTTGGTCGAGCATTGCGTGGGCATCGGCGAGCTCAGCCTCGCCCTTGGTGGTGATGGCATAAGTTTTTCGGCCGGGCCCGCTTTCGCTGGGAGCCCAACTCGCTTCGATGAACCCGGCGTCCTCGAGCTTGCCCAGTACGGGGTAGAGGGAGCCGCCCTTTGGCCTGCCGAATCCGAGAGCCTCGAGCGATTGCGCGATGGCGTAGCCGTGCGCGGGGCCGTCGCGAAGGCAGCGCAGCACCGCGGTGGGCATGAACGCGCGGATCCACGGTTGGGGGAAGGTCATGTACCTAAGTATGAAACGTACCTAGATATGTGTCAAGACTTGCGACGGTGACAGATTCCCCACTTTCGGTACGGTGGGGGAGTATGACTGCACAAAAAGTTCAAGGAGTAATCGCCCGCGAGAAGGGCGCAGACGTCGAGGTCACCACTATCGTCATCCCCGAGCCGGGCCCAAACGATGTGGTGGTGAAAGTCCAGGCCACCGGCGTGTGCCACACCGACCTGGCTTACCGCGATGGCGATATTGAGGACGCGTACCCATTCCTGCTCGGCCACGAGACGGCCGGCGTGGTCGACTCGGTCGGCGCGGACGTCACCCACGTCGCCCCCGGCGACTTCGTCGTGCTGAACTGGCGCGCGGTGTGCGGCGAGTGCCGCGCCTGCCGCAAGGGGGACACGAAGAACTGCTTTAACACCCACAACGCGTCCAAGGGCATGACCCTGGAGGACGGCACCGAGCTCACTCCGGCGCTGGGCATCGGTTCGTTTGCGGAGAAGACCCTGGTCCACGAGCTGCAGTGCACCAAGGTGAACCCGGACGAGGACCCGGCGGCTGCGGGCCTGCTCGGCTGCGGGATCATGGCCGGCCTCGGTGCCGCTGTGAACACGGGCGAGGTCCAGCGCGGCGATTCCGTCGCCGTCTTCGGCCTGGGCGGCGTTGGCCTGGCCGCCATCGCTGGCGCGGCGCTTGCGGGCGCGACCACGATCATCGCCGTCGACCTTGACCAGCGCAAGTGCGACGCCGCCACCGAAACCTTCGGCGCTACCCACGCCATTTGCTCGAAGGATCTGAGCGAGCAGGAGGTTATCGACAAGGTGCGCGAGCTTACTGGAGGCTTCGGCACCGACGTGGCCATCGACGCCGTCGGCATCCAGCCCACCTGGCGCCAGGCCTTCTACTCGCGCGACCTGGCCGGCCGCATGGTCATGGTGGGTGTGCCCAACCAGACCGACCACATCGACGTTCCGGCTATCGACGTCTACGGCCGCGGCGGCTCGATCAAGCCGGCCTGGTACGGCGACTGCCTCCCGGAGCGCGACTTCCCCACCTACGTCGACCTGCACCTGCAGGGCCGCTTCCCGCTCGGCGAGTTCGTCTCCGAGCGCATCGGCGTGGGCGACGTAGAAGACGCCTTCGCCAAGATGAAGCGCGGCGACGTGCTGCGCAGCGTCGTCGAGTTCTAGCCCACCCAACCCCGAAAGGACCACCATGACTTTCCGCGTAGAAAACGTTGTCACCTCTGGCCTGTTCAAGCTGGACGGCGGTGAGTGGGAGGTGGACAACAACGTCTGGATCGTCGGCGACGACAGCGAGGTCTACATCATCGACGCCGCCCACGACGCCAAGGCGATCGCCGCCGCGGTGGGGAACCGCCGCGTCAAGGGCATCATCGCCACCCACGGCCACTCCGACCACATCGACGCCGCGCCAGAGCTTTCCCGCCTGGTCAACGCGCCGGTCTACCTGCACCCCACCGACGGCTTTTTGTGGCAGCGCGAGAACCCCAACGCGCACTACGAGCAGCTTCTCGACGGTGCCACGTTCAACATCGCCGGCACCGACCTCAAGGTCATGTCCACCCCGGGCCACTCGCCCGGCTCCGTGGTGATCTACGCACCCGAGGCAGGCGAGCTCTTCTCCGGCGACACCCTCTTCCAGGGCGGGCCGGGCGCAACGGGCCGTTCCTTCTCTTCCTTCGACACCATCATCCACTCGCTGCAGACCTCCGTACTGGACCTGCCAGCGGAGACGGTGGTGCGCACCGGTCACGGCGACCACACCACGATCGGTGATGAGGCGCCGCACCTGGAGGAGTGGATCCGCCGCGGCTACTAGGCCTGCGGTTGAGATGCCTCGCTCGTCTGGCATCTTGGCAGGGCGAGTGGGGCCAGTGCCGCTCGTGAAAGCCAAGACACCACTGGCACTGCCACCGCGTCGCCAAAACCGTAGTGGACCTGGGGCTCACGCAAGCCACTGAGGTTGTACCACCCGGCACCCATGAGGCGTGCGTACTCGAGTCCGGTCATCCAGCGAACCCGGATCTGGCCATGCCCCATGACCGCCACCGCCTGCTTCGAGGAGCCACCGCGCGCTGTGCGCAAGCATCCCGCGATGTCTTCAGCGCGCATTTCCCAGGTGGGAACGCCGTTGCGAGTTCTCCGGTAGGCAGTACGTGCGGTTATTGCTGGCGCGTTGATAAACCCATCGGCGCGGAGTCGCTGTGTTGGCGACATGGAGCTGATGAAGGCCTCGGTTCGCTGGCTGTCCCACCACCGCGGATCGTGGTCTGCAAGGTGTTCGATCTCGCCGCTGAACCCGTCCTTGCGGGGAGCAGCGATGCTTGGGAACGGGAACTTGAAGGTCCGCAGGTCATCTTCCTGGTGTACCCACGCCACAGAATCTGGACGCAGCGCCGTGTCGTCTTTACCGCCGTCAAGCGGTTGCTTCACGCCAATGAGGAAGAGTCTTGGGCGGGACTGCGGGACAAACCTGCGCGCGTCGATGGTGACGACATCCACCGCGTATCCGAGTTCGTTGAATTCTCTGATCGCGGCGCGGAGATCGTCACCACCATGGGAAGATGCCAGGCCAACGACATTCTCTAAGACCGCGACGTTCGGCCTGCGGTCTCCCATTCCACGAAGGACGTTGGTGAAACCAAAGAATGCAGATGATTCCCGCCCGCTGATCCCACCCCGCTTCCCAGCCAGTGAGAGATCGGTGCAAGGAGATGAGGACCAGGCAATGTCCGCGGATGGCACCTGGTCTGGGTCAACATCGAATACGTTCTCCAGCGCAAAGTCATCGTCGCCCCACTGGCCCGAGTACATGGCGAACTTGTTCTTGTCGTAATCGTTCGCCCAGACCGTCGAGATTCCTGCGTCAGCCATCCCAGCCCGCGCGAGACCGATGCCAGCGAAAAACTCAATCGCGGTCAGCTGGTCGGTAGAGGGGACGGGGTGCAAATGCGACATAGGAGACTCGCCCTACGCCCCGGCCTTCTCCAGCTCGGCGTCGATGACCTCGGCGAACTTCTCGTACGGCAGCGCGCCCTCGAGGACCTGGCCGTTGATGGAGAAGCTCGGGGTGGCGTTGAAGCCGGCCTGCTGGGCCAGCTTGTTTGATTCGGTGAGCGCCTGGTCGTACTTGTCGCTTTCCATATCCGCGCGGAACTGCTCGAGGTCCGGCACGCCCGCCTCTACGGCAAAGCCGGCCAGCTCGTCGAGGCTGAAGTCCGGGTGGCCTTCCACCTTGGAGGCGGCCGCCACGTAAGCCTCCTGGAACTCGAAGAACTTGCCCTGGTCGGCGGCGGCGCGGCCCGCGCGTGCACCGTTGAGCGCGCTTTCGCCGTTGATGACAAAGTCGTTCATCTCGTAGCGCACCTTGCCGGTCTCCACGTACTGCTTCACAATTTCCGGCATGGTCTCCGCCCCGAAACGGATGCAGTAGGGGCAGGCCCAGTCGGAGAACTCGGAGATGACCACGGGCGCGTCGACGTCGCCAAGCGCCATAGCGTCGTTCGCTTCTCGACGAGCAACGTCCACCTTCGCTTCCTTCTCACCCGCGGCCGGGGCCTGCTGCGTCTCAGTCGCCGCCGGCGGGGTAGCGCTCTGGCTGCCAATCACGTAGCCGCCCACGCCCGTGCCGAGCGCCAACACTGCGGTAAAGGCCCACATCAGCGGCGGGATTTTCGTATCGCTCACGGGGAACTACTCCTTGCCTGTTTTATCTGTGATCCCCAGCGTATCTTCCGGGCGCACCGCGTTTTGCAAGGCCACCGCGCGCGCGAGGCGCGCGTAGCGCAACTCCTGTTCGCGGAAGCGCGTCCAGGTGGAGACGGTGGTGAAGAAGAACGCGAAGATCAGCGCGTAGAGCATCAGATCCGTGCCGCGAGAGACACCGAGCCAGTTGGCCAGGACGGTCACGTCGTCGGGGCGCAGAATCGCCCAGATCGCCGCGAACATGAGCAGGACGAACCCGAGCTTGACCCACGCCTTCGCGTTCGCCTTCTTGCGGTGGGTGAAGAAGTAGACGGCCAGCGCCAAGGTGGCCAGGATGAGGAAGAACTGGATCACGGCAGCCTCCTTGCCACGATGCCGTCGGCGAGGATATTCACGCCGTTGATCAGGGATTGGCCCTTGCTCATGGAGTACTCCGTGTACAGAATGTCCACCGGCTCCTCGGCAACCCGCCAGCCGTGCTGGTCGATCATGGCGACGATCTCGGAGGCGTGCGACATCCCGTTCATCCGGATGTTCATCTCGCCTGCCACCTTGGCATTAAATGCGCGCAGCCCGTTGTGCGCGTCCGTCAAGCCCAGCCGGCGGGTGCGCGGGGAGAGAAACACCACCGTTTTGAGCACCACTCGCTTGATCCATGGGACCTGTGTTTCTTCCTGCCCGGCGAAGCGGGTGCCCACCACGATGTCGAGGGGCTCGGTGCGCAGTCGGTGGATCATCCGCTTGACGTCTTTGGCCTGGTGCTGGCCGTCGGCGTCGAAGGTGACAAAGTACTTCGCGCCGGGCTGAGCGCGGGCGTACTCCACGCCCGTCTGGATCGCCGCGCCCTGGCCCAGGTTCACCGGGTGGTTGACCAGGTGCGCGCCCGCGGCGTGGATGGCCTGTGCGGAGTTGTCGCGGGAGCCGTCGTTGACCGCCACGATGTTGGGGAACGTCTCGCGCGCGCTCGCCAGCACCTCCTGGATGACCTGCCCCTCGTTGTAGCAGGGGACGATCAGCCAGGTGTCTGCAAAAGACTCCTGGCCTGCATCCGGGAAAGCGTTATGAGAAACATTCATAGCGTGCAATAGGTTACCGCGCGCGGTGAAAAAGTAGGGCGTACACGCGTGTGAGCAGCCTGTGAGGAATAGTGGGTGAAAGAGTTCCTTACCCGACGCTCACTTACCTCGATGGAACAACACACTATACGCACGCTGCATAAGCTGTAGCGGGAGCGCGCGATAAAGGTTTCGGAGTACGAAGTTGAAACGCGCACGCATCGGTGAGACAAGGCCATATCGGACAAGTGCCGACTGAAGTGCCCTTTCAGCCTTGCGTACATTTTTCGCGGAACGGCGTCTGAACTGCTCTTGATCCACTCGGAAGTATGTCAGAGGTTCCGGAAGATTATAAAGCTTTTTCCCCTGCGAGATCATGCGTGCCCATAGGTCATAGTCCTCCATGCCATGCAGATCACGGTAGCCTCCTGCGGCAAGCACGTCGGCGGTGCGAAACATTACGGAAGGGTGGTTCATTGGGGAATTCAGACGGACGTACTTTGCGATTGCTGAGGAGGTTTCCGGTAGTGCTCTGACTTTGCCGTGACCTGAGTCGTTGAACTCCCTCATGGATGAACCGACTACCGAGATATCGGGGTGCTGGTTAAGGAAGCGAAGCTGGGTCTCGATGCGGTGCGGGAAAGCGGCATCGTCTGAGTCGAGGCGTGCGACAAATTCGGTATCCACTGCATGAAGACCTGCAGCCAGAGCTTTCCCGAGACCAACGTTTTTCGGCAGTGGTAACGTATCGACTTTGCTGAGAAGCTCGCGGACATCCGGAGAGGTCGGGCCGTCGAGAACCACGAGGATGCGTTCGGGAGGCCGAGTCTGTGCCTGCAGACTCTCCAAGGCGAAAGCAAGGTCGCCAGGTTGCGTTTTTGCGTACACGGACATGAGCACTGTGACTTCGCCTACGCGCAATGGCTTGACCTGCTTTTCTTGCTCCAAAATTGATGCATCCTTGTCTGACATAGCCAACGTACTCTCAGCGAGCGTGGACATACTAGCTGAGTCTAGTCCCGCGCCGCGTCCAACAGGTAGCGCCCATAGCCCGACTTCAGCGTGGCGTGGCCGAGCTCCTCCAGCGCCTCGCGCGAGATGAAGCCCTCCCGGTAGGCGGCCACCTCGGGCGAGCCAATGATGGTGCCGGTGCGTTTCTGGATGACCTCCACGTACGCGCTGGCCTCGCTCATGGAGTCGATCGTGCCGGTATCTAACCACACGTCCCCGCGGTGCAGACGGTGGACTTTCAGCGCGCCCTCGCGCAGGTAGGCCTCGTTCACGCTGGTGATTTCCAGCTCGCCGCGCGCGCTCGGGGTGATCTGCTTAGCAATGTCCACGACGCGGTTGTCGTAGAAGTACAGGCCCACCACGGCGAAGTTGGACTTTGGGTGCGCAGGCTTCTCCTCAATAGACAGGGCCGTGCCATTGGCGTCGAAGTCGACCACGCCGTAGCGCTGCGGGTCCGAGACTTCGTAGGCGAAAATCGCGCCGCCGTCCACGTCGCGCGTTTCGCCCAGGATGCGGGTCAGCTGCGCGCCTTCAAAAATGTTGTCGCCGAGCACGAGCGCGACCGACTCGTCGCCGATGAAGTCCTTGCCGATGATGAATGCCTGCGCGAGCCCGTCCGGGGAGGGCTGGACGGCGTAGCTGAGCATGATGCCGAAACGTGAGCCGTCGCCAAGCAAGCGCTTGAACGCGCCCGCATCCTCCGGGGTAGTAATGATGAGGATCTCTCGGATACCCGCGCTGATCAGGGTGGTCAGCGGGTAGTAGATCATCGGCTTGTCGTAGATGGGCATGAGCTGCTTCGATATGCCCTGCGTGATCGGGTACAGCCGCGTGCCGGACCCGCCGGCCAAGATGATGCCTCGCATGCGTCCCAGACTAGCTGGTAGTCTAGCCCTCGGACATCTCCTTGAGGAAGTCCTCAAACGTGTAGCGGCCCGCTGCGATCTCGCGCACGTCGAACTTCACGGCCAGGCTGAGCACCGTGGTCAGCACGCCGAGCACCAGCAGTGCGATCTGCGGCTTGCTGATGTTGGAGAAGTCACCGCTGGACAGCGCCAGCATGATGTCCGGAGCCGCGGTCGTGCTTGTCGACGTCGTAGGCGTCACCGTCGGCGTGACTGTCACGGTCACCGTGGGCGTGGGCAGCGGGGTGCCGGTCGGCGTTGCGGTCCCCGTCTCGGTAGCGGTCGCAGTCGCCGTCTCGCTCGCCTTTTCAGGAGCCGCCTGCGCCGGCGCGATCACGCACGCAGCACCAAGGGCAGCGGTGGTGGCAACAGCCGCAAAAAACTTCTTCGACATTGGTGGCTCCTTTAATGTTTCTGGCAGCGAAGCAAGTACAGGGTCTAAACCTAGTGCATCGCAAGGTAGAGGGCGAGTGCTGCGCGCCAATTCATCGGCGCAAACCCGGTCGCCTTGATCTTGTCCAAGCTCAGCGTGGACTCCGCCGGGCGCGGCGCTTCAGGGCCGTTGAGCTCGGCGTACTGCGCGGTGGTCACCGGGTGGACCTCGGAAGGGGCGTGGCCGACCCCGATGAACACGGCCATGGCGATCTCGTCGCGGCCTACGGCATCCCCGTCTGAGGTGAGGTTGTAGACCCCGTACTCGGCCTTGGTGCGCAGCAGGTGCGCGATGCCCTTGGCCAGGTCCTCTGCGTAGGTGGGCCGCCCGCGCTGGTCCATGATCACCTTCGGCTCCACCCCGCGCGCGGCGAGGCCCGCCATGGTGGACATGAAGTTGTTGCCCTCGCCGAAGACCCAGGCGGTGCGCACCACGTAGTGCTTGCGCGCCACCTGCGCCGCCGTATCACCCGCGGCTTTCGACGCCCCGTAGGCCGACAGCGGCGACGGCAGCTCCGCCTCATCGTGGACCTCGTTGGTGCCGTCGAAGATGTAGTCGCTGGAGACGTGCACGAGCGTCAGATCATGTGCGTTGCAGATCGCCGCCAGGCGCGCCGGGCCTTCGGCGTTGACCGCCCAGGCGGTGGCCCGATCGTTTTCAGCCCCGTTGACGTCGTTGTAGGCGGCGCAGTTGATCACCGCCCAGTACTGGGAAAAGTCCAGCTCCGGTATGTCGGTGAGGTCGAACTCGGCGCGGGTAAAGAAGTCCGCTTCCTCGGCACTGTAGATCTGTTTGAGCGCCCGGCCCAGCTGGCCGTTCGCGCCGGTGATGAGGATTTTGCGGGGCGGGACTGGCGTGGCGTCGGCAAGCGCGGGGTGCGCCTTGTCGGCCTCGGAGAGCTCGGTGGGTTGCAGCGGCCACTCGATTTCCTTGTAGGAGCAAAACGCGTAAGACCCGTTCGGGTTGTAGCGCTGATTGACCAGGTAAATGTAGGAGGTGTCGTCTTCGAGGGCCTGGAAGCCGTTGGCCACACCGCGCGGGACAAACACCGCCGTGTCCGGGCCGACTTCCAGACCAAAAGTCTTGCCATAGGTGGGCGAGCCTTCTCGCATATCCACCCACGCGGCATAGACGCGGCCCGTGGCTACCGAGACCCACTTGTCCCAGGGCTCGGCGTGCATCCCGCGGGTCGCGCCGCGCCGGGCGTTGAGGCTCACGTTCTGCTGCGCGGGCACAAGCGCCTGGCCGGCCCAGTTCTCCTTAAACCAGCCGCGGTTGTCCTCGTGGACGCGCAGCGAGTGGACTTGCAGGCCTTCAATCGAGGTGTCAACCATGCGGGCCAGTCTACTGTCCGCGCGCCGCGTAGCCCGCCTCTACCTCGGCCTTGCCGCCCGCCCACCAGGACTCGTTGTCGCGGTACCACTCGATGGTCTGCTCCAAGCCCGCCCGCAGATCGGTGTAGCGCGGGGCCCAGCCCAGCTCGTTGAAAAGCTTGGTGGCGTCCATGGTGTAGCGCTGGTCGTGGCCGGGCCGGTCCGCCACGTGCTCGTAAGCGCCGCCCATCAGCTCGCAGATTTCCTCGATGACCTGCTTGTTCGTCACGTGCACGGCGTCTGCGCCGGTATGCGCCCCGATGTTGTAGGTCTCGCCGAGTGTGCCGCGTGCAAGGATTGCCAGCACGGCGTCGTTGTGGTCGTCCACGTGGATCCAGTCGCGCACCTGCGCGCCCGTGCCGTAGAGCTTCGCCGGCTGCCCTTGAAGCAGGTTGGTGATCTGGCGGGGGATGAACTTCTCCACGTGCTGATACGGCCCGTAGTTGTTGGAGCAGTTCGAAATCGTCGCGTTGATGCCGAAGGAGCGGACCCAGGCGCGCACCAAGTGATCCGAGCCCGCCTTGGTGGCCGAATACGGCGAGGACGGATTGTACGCAGTGGTCTCAGTAAAGGCGTCCTTGGCACCGAGGGTCAGGTCGCCGAAGACCTCGTCGGTGGAGATGTGGTGCAGGCGCACGTCGTGTGCGCGCACCGCCTCGAGCAGCGCATAGGTGCCGATGAGGTTGGTGTGCACGAAGGAGGAGGGGTCGCGCAGCGAGTTGTCGTTGTGGGATTCGGCCGCGAAGTGCACCACGGTGTCCGCGCGGGCCACAAGCTTCTCGACGAGCGCAGCGTCCGCCACATCACCCTGCACAAACTCCACGTCGCAACCGTCGAGGCTTGCGCGGTTGCCCGCATAGGTGAGCTTGTCCAGCACAATCACGTTGCCCGCCGTGCCGCGGGAGAGCACCGTGCGCACGAAGTTGGATCCGATGAACCCGGCACCGCCGGTGACCAGCATTGTTTCCATGGGGGTCTACTTTACCGCCCGGCGCAGGCCGGCGATATGCACCAGCGCGCCCGCGGCAGGGCCCAAGAAGAGGGCAGTGCTTACACTCGCCACGTGGCCGCCTGCGGCCGCCGGCGCCCCAAACACGATGCCGAAAGCAACGACAGTTGCGGTGAGCCAGCCGGCCACGTACCAGCCGTGGCGCTCCAGAGCGAGTACAGCCACCCCGGTGATCATCAGCGCGCCCATCCACGCGGACGCGAAGGTGAGCACGCCGAGGGTGAGCCCGCTCATGGCGTACTCGGGGGAAAAGAGTAGCCGCAGAATCAGCGGGCCGAGCGCCCAGGCGGCCACGAACCCGACCGCGCCGAGCGCGAGCACCGCGGCGATCGGCATGGCCAGCGCTGCGTAGATGCGGTCGCGGTGCTCGACGAAGCGGACCACCAGTGCGGATTGGAAGCGCTGCAGCGGCACGAGCACTGGCGCGCGGGTGAGGATCACCGCGTTAATCAGCGCGGCGACCGGCGCGGCCGGGAAGGCGGCGTTGATCACAGCCGGGAAACCCGTGATCAGCACGGCCGAGGCCCCGGAGGCCACCATCGCGCTGAGCATGCGGCGTACGAACATCCCGCGGTTCACATCCACCGGCACGTGCAGGTGTTCGCGGCGCAGCAGTGTGAGCCAGCTGGCCGCGCCGATGACGGTGATGACGAGGAAGACAGTGAGCCCCCAGCCGGCGGCCCAGGCGGCCAGGGCCAGCACCAGACGCACGCCTGAGTCCAGGGCGAACAGCCCGGCGTAGCGATCCCAGGCCTGCAGCCCGGAGAGGACGCCCGCGAGCACTGCCTGGAAGGCGTAGCTGGCCAGTCCGATCGTCATGAGCGCGGTGGCGGTGCAGGGGGACTGGGGCACGACCAGGCCCATGAGCAGCACCCCGCCGAGGGCGACGATGACTAGCACGATCGCGGCGAGGCGCGCGCCGATGCGCCAGGGATTCGCCGCGCCCAGCTTCTTGGTCTCGCGGGCGGAGGCGACTGCGCGGGTGGTCTCGTGCGTGATGCCGTCGATAAGCCCAGTGCCCGCGAAGAACACGCTCCAGAACGCGGCGAAGTAGCGGTAGCCGGTCTCCGCGTCCAGCGCGCGGGCGGCGACCCACAAGACGACGAAGCCGCTGATCGCGGCGAAGATCGTCGCCAGCGTCAGGTTCCTCACTTGTCGGTCCCCGTGGCAGTGTCGCCGATCTTCTCCTCGAGCCAGGCGTAGATCATGGCTTCGACACGCGCGACCTGCTCGTTATCGGCGGCACCGGCGTGGCCGCCCGCGGTGTTTTCAAAGTAGTCCACCGGCTGGCCTGCCTCCCACAGCGCGAGCGCGAAGGTGCGCGCGTGCGCGGGGTGGACCCTATCGTCGCGGGTCGAGGTGGTCACCAGCGCCGGCGGGTACGCGGGCGTGCTCGCCACGTTGTGCAGCGGCGACCAGGTCTCGATGAAGGCGCGCTGCGCGGGATCATCCGGGTCGCCGTACTCGGCCATCCAGGACGCGCCCGCGGAAAGGGTGTGGTAGCGCAGCATATCCGTCAGCGGCACCTGGACCACGGCCGCGCCGAAGCACTGCGGGTACTGTGTAAGCGCCCCGGAGGTCAGCAGCCCGCCGTTGGACCCGCCGCGGATGGCGATCTGCGGCGGTGTCGCGTAGCCGCGCGCCACGATGTCCTCTAATACGGCGCGGTGATCCTCCCACACCTTGTGGCGGTGCTCCCTGACCGCCTGCGAGTGCCAGCGTGGGCCGAACTCGCCGCCGCCGCGCAGGTTGGGCTGGACGTAGAAGTAACCCTTGGCCAGCCAGGCAAGACCGCGCAGGTTGGAAAAACCCGGAGTGAGCGAGACCTCGAAGCCGCCGTAGCCGCCCACCAGCGTCGGGCGTGCACCACGCGAGAAGTCGCCGGTGATGTAGTAGGGGATCTTCGTCCCGTCCGCCGAGGTCGCCCAGTGCTGGCGGGTAGTCAGGCCTGCCGCGTCGAAGAGGGCGGGGGCGTGCTTGATTGGGGTGGGCGTGGCGTCGAGAAGCAAAAGCGTGCTTGGCGTGGTGAAGCTGGCGACGTTGAGCCAGACCTCATCGCCGTCGAGCGGGCTGGTGGCGACGATCGACGCGGTCGCAGCCTCCGGCAGCTCTACCTCGGTGCGCTCCCACGTTCCGAGGGCGAAGCGGTAGATGTGCGTGGCGACGTTTTCCAGCGTGGTCACGTAGACGCCGGTGGCGGTCAGCGAGAGATCCTCGACCGCGGCATCGCGAACGAGCAGCGTGAACTCGCGCGCGCCGTGAAGGAAAGCGTCGAGCTCGATGACCGCGAGCGCCCCGGCCGGGACGGTCTGTGGCCCGGCTTCGTAGTCCGTGCGCGGCAGGATGAACAGCCACTGCTTGTAGGTCACCGCGGTGCAGTCGGTCGGCAGGTCGAGCTCAACGCCGTCGACCCAGGTCCGCGAGGTGTAAAAGTCCAGCGCGCGGGTGCAGACGGTGCGCTCGAACCCCGGGGTGGGGTCGAAGTGCGCGCCCACGGCGACGTCGGTCGGCTCGCCGCGGAAGATTTCTTCGGCCTGGCCCAGGTCGGTGCCGCGGTGCCAGCGCCGCACCTGCGCGGGGTAGCCGGACTGGGTGAGCGAGTCCTCGCCCAGGTCGGTGCCCACCAACAGCGTGTCGCGGTCCACCCAGCTCACGTCCGTCTTCGCCTCGGGCAGGTAGAAACCCCCGGCGACAAAGGCGCCGCGCGCAAGGTCGAACTCGCGGATGACCACGGCGTCGGCTCCGCCGCGCGAGAGCTTGAGCAGTGCGCGGTCGTGCTCCAGCGGCAGGACGGTCGCGCCCTTCCACACCCAGTCTTCGCCCTCGGCCTGGGCCAGGGTATCGACGCTGACTAACTCCTCCCACTGCGGTGTATCCGAGCGGTACTCGTCCAAGGTGGTGCGACGCCACACGCCGCGCGGGTTATCGGCGTCGCGCCAGAAGTTGTAAAGGTGCTCGCCGCGGCGCACCACGTACGGGATGCGATCGCTGGTATCGAGTGCGGCGCGCAGGCGCGAGCGCAGCTCGGCGGTGGCGGGGCATTCGAGCGCGTCCTCGGTGGCGCGCGACCACGCGGTGGCCCAGTCGAGTGCCTCGGGCCCGGTGATGTCGTCTAGAAGGTGCGGATCAATCGAGCGCATTTACATCCCAAAAGCCGGGGCGATCGTGGTGAACCAGGCCTTCTTGATGTCCTGGCGCCAGTAACCCCACGAGTGCGTCCCGGCGTTGCGGAACTCGTAGTGCGCCGGAATGTTCAGTGCTACAAGCTTGGCGCGCAGGTCGTGCGAGCACTGGTTGATCGCGGCCTCAATCGCGCCGCCTTCTACCTGCAGGGTGGTGGCGGCAATGCCAGCGGCAACCTCCGGCACGCCCGCCTCGCCGACCAGGTAGCTGACCTGGTCCTGCCGGCCGGCCAGACCGGTGGAGGTGGAGATGTAGAGCTTGGTACCGCGCAGGCGCTCGGCGTTGAGTAGCGCGTCGTTCCAGCGGTTCTTCGGCCCGCCCATCGGGCCCCACATCTGCTCCGGGGTGATCTGCTGGAAGTTCGGCACGTACGACGCGCGGTTGACGGTGACGCGCCCGTAGTTGTAGCCGTGCGGCGAGGACGTCGAGGCGCAGCCGGAGAAGGACGCCGCCGCATCGTAAAAGCCGGGGCGGTGCTGCGGCAGTACCAGGGAGGTGGTGCCGGACATGGAGAAACCGACGATGGCGCGGCGGTTATCCGCGTTGAGCGTGCGCTCAATCGGGCCCGGCAGCTCCTTGGTCAGGAAGGTCTCCCACATCTGCGGGCCCTTGAGGTAGCGGCCCTGCGGGTTGGGGTCGACCCAATCCGTGTAGTAGGAAAACGCACCGGCCTGGGGGATGACCACGTTGACGCCCTTGCCTGCGAAGAACTCGCGGACCTCAAAGGACTTCAGCCAATCCTGGTCCTGCTCCGCGCCGCCCGCGCCGTTGAGCAGGTAGATGATCGGCGCGTTTGCCACGCGCTGGCCCGCCGGGTTGGTAGCCGGGACAACCGCGATGGGGATGTCGCGGCGCATCGACGGCGAGTACACCTTGTAGGACAACACATTGCGGTGGTCGACCTGCTTTGTCCAGGACTGCGGTTGGTTCAAGTTCAGCGCCAGCGGCGGGTTGCTGCGGGCATCCCACGGCTTGACGACGCCGACCGGGCTGTCACCAGCAACCTGGCCTGCGGTGACGGTGGCGGCGTCGGCGGGGGCTGCCACACCGCAGGTCAGCGCCAGCGTCGAGGCGAGAGCGGCAACTACGCGCTTCATCTTCATCGGTCCGGGTTTCCTTAACTTTTCTGCTCGGGGGAAGTGGGCAAACACCGCTCCGCGCGGCTGTGACGGAAGTTCATCATACGTTACTCGTGGGGCAATTGGGGTTTACGTGTGCGACAATGGGCCACACAGTTTGTAATATTCGTGCCAGCAAACGCGAACATAGAAGTGTGTGCCTTGCAGGGCACCGTAAAGCACTGCAAGTCCTACTGGCACCTGCCCCAAGAAGAGAAAGAGGTCCCTTTTATGAACGGTTTGGAAGCACTCCAGGTCCAGATCAACACCGTGCTCGGCGAGCTCATCCACGTCGGCTCGTCGATGTCGTCGACCATCGCCTACGGCATGGGGATGTTCTAGCTCCTGTTCTCGCCCTTTTGCGGCGGAGAAAGCGCCCTGGTCGCAGCTCATCAGTTGCGACCAGGGCGCTTCGCTTTTAGGGCCGTGTTGTAGACGTGCTCCTAGGCGTCCGGGAGGAGCGCCGGGCGGATCACGGTCTTCCAGGACTCGCGCATGTCCTCCAGCCAGGACGGCCAGGAGTGCGTGCCGGTCGCGCGGAAGTTGTAGTGCGCGGGAATACCCTTGGCGTTGAGCTTGGCGCGCAGGTCGTGCGTGCAAGCGTTCATCGCACCCTCGATCGCGCCGCCTTCAACCAGCAGCGTCATGTGGTTAGAAAACGCCTGGCTCGAAGTCAGCCCGCGCTTGTTCTTCAGGTAGCCGATCATGTCGGTCTCGCTGGTCAGGCCGGTGCCCGAGGAGATGTAGAGCTTGGTGCCGCGCAGGTGCTCGGCCATGACCAGCGCGTCGTTGTAGCGGTTGTACTCCGAGCCCATCGGGCCCCACAGCTTCTCCGGGGTGACGCCGCCGCCCGCGCGGTTGACGGTCAGGCCCACGAAGAAAGAGGGCAGCGGGGTGGAGGTAGCGGCACAGCCGGAGAAGGATCCGACCGCGTCGTAGAAGCCCGGGTTGTGCTCGGCGAGCAGCAGCGACGAGGTCGCGGACATGGAGAACCCGGACACGGCGCGCTTATCGTTCGCGTTCATGTAGGGCTCGATCGACTGGGGCAGCTCCTTGGCCAAGAACGTCGACCACATCTGCTTGCCATTGAGGTAGCGGTTCTTCTCAGGCACGGTGAGCCAGTCCACGTAGTAGGAGAACGCGCCCTCCATCGGGATGACCACGTTCACCGGCTCATTGCCGAGGGTCTTGTAGATCGTGCCCGCGGCCTGCGCCAGCCAGTCGGTGTTCTGCTCGGAACCGCCAGCACCGTTGAGGAGGTAGTAGGTCGGCGCGTTGTCGATCGGCTTGCCTGCACTATCGGTCGCGCGGATCATCGCGACCGGGATGTCGCGCTCCATCGACGGCGAGTACACCTCGAGCGCCTCGCCGCCTGGGAACTGCTTGACCTTCTGAATCCAGGACTGCTCCCCGCCGTCGGTCGACGGCAGCGAGCGCGAAAGCGGCTTGACGGTACCCGCAGGGCTCTCCTGTTCCTCCGGCATGTTGGCCAGCTTCTCCGGGTCGGTCTCCGGGCCTGCCAGCGCGTTGTCCAGCACCTCGCCCAAATCTCCTTCCTCGCCGGTGGGCTTGGACGCGCCGATGTCCTCGCCTTCGGGTAGGTCGCTGTCGACGGGCGCATCCACCACGCCGACCTCGTCGACTACCTCGGTGGTGGTGGTCACTACGGGCTCTGCCGCTTCTTCGCTTGCCGACGGCGCGTTGTCGGCCGTGCCTTCAGTCGTGGTCGCGGCCGCAGCTGTCTCGGCTGCGCTTGTGGCGGAGCTGGTCTCCGGCACGGTCGCCTGCGTGGTCGACTGCGCCGCGGCGATGTGGGCGGTCTCCGCGTCAGACGAGTTGCTCGCGGTGAGGTGGGCAGTAGTCGGGATCGCGGTTGCAGCGACGGCAAGAGCGGCGACGGCAGCGATCGCCGGGCGCGTCATTTTCACAGGTTGGCTCGCTTTCCTGAGTCTGGTGTGGGGATCGTTAGGGTATATAGTGCCAGATCGCTGAAGCGTTACCCAAGGGTAGCGGGCGTCGGAAAGCGGCGGGGCCGAGGCGAAGTCGGCGCAGGGGCACGCAAAATCGGGGGAGTCGTACCCAAAGTGCGGGAATACACGTATCCTGATGGGCGTGAGTAAAGAACATTTTGACGTTGTTGTCCTCGGCGCGGGCCCCGGTGGCTACGTTGCCGCAATCCGTGCAGCTCAGCTGGGTAAAAAGGTTGCAGTTGTAGAGAAGCAGTACTGGGGCGGTGTGTGCCTGAACGTGGGCTGCATCCCGTCCAAGGCGTTGATTAAGAACGCCGAGGTTGCTGAAATTTTCAACCACGATGCCAAGACGTTCGGCATTAAGGGCGATGTGGAGTTTGATTACGAAGACGCCCACAAGCGCTCCCGCCAGGTCTCCAAGAAGATCGTCGGCGGCGTGCATTACCTGATGAAGAAGAACAAGATCACCGAGGTCAACGGTCTTGGCTCCTTCAAGGATGCGAACACGATCGAGATCACCGAGGGCGACGATAAGGGTAAGGTCGTCACCTTCGACGATTGCATTATCGCTACCGGTTCCGTCGTGCGCACCCTGCCGGGCATTGAGCTGTCCGAGAACGTGGTGTCCTACGAGGAGCAGATCCTGAATCCGGAGGCTCCGGAGAAGATGGTCATCGTCGGTGCCGGTGCCATCGGTATGGAGTTCGCCTACGTGCTGTCCAACTACGGTGTGGACGTTACGGTGGTGGAGTACATGGACCGCGTCCTGCCGAACGAGGACAAGGACGTGTCCAAGGAGATCGCCAAGGCGTACAAGAAGCTCGGCGTGAAGCTGCTGACCGGCCACGCCACCACCGCGGTGCGCGACAACGGTGACTCCGTTGAGGTCGACATTAAGAAGAACGACACCGATAAGACCGAGACGCTGACCGTGGATCGCGTGATGATCTCCGTCGGCTTCGCCCCGCGCGTTGAGGGCTACGGCCTGGAGAACACCGGCGTGGAGCTGACCGACCGCGGCGCGATCGACATTGATGAGCGCATGCGCACCAACGTCGACCACATCTACGCCATCGGCGACGTGACCGCCAAGCTGCAGCTTGCGCACGTGGCGGAGGCCCAGGGCATCATTGCTGCGGAGACCATCGCTGGTGCGGAGACCCTCGAGATCGAGGACTACATGATGACCCCGCGCGCTACCTTCTGTAACCCGCAGGTCGCCTCCATGGGGTACACCGAGGAGCAGGCCAAGGAGAAGTGGCCGGATCGTGACATCAAGGTCGCTACCTTCCCGTTCAGCGCGAACGGCAAGGCCGTCGGTCTGGCTGAGACCGCCGGCTTTGGCAAGCTTGTTGCGGACGCCGAGTTCGGCGAGATCCTCGGTGCGCACCTGGTTGGTCCGAACGTCTCCGAGCTGCTGCCGGAGATCACCCTGGCGCAGCGCTTCGACCTCACCGCCGGTGAGATCGCGCGCAACATCCACATCCACCCGACGCTGTCTGAGGTGCTCAAGGAGATCGCGCACGGCGTCGAAGGCCACATGATCAACTTGTAAAGGTCACGGACACGCCTGAAATTCGCCCTGGTTATGCCGGGGCGTTTTTCGTGTGTGGGGGAGGCGGGTGGGCGTCGCAAAGCAATGGCTCAACCTCAGGTTGACTCTTAGGGTTGACTTACCAACCAAAGGTTGACACATTAAGGGGTACTGAAGGGGGTACCCTCAACAAAGTTGGTGCAAGGTGTCCAAAGTCACAAATGCGCGTAGGGAAACCTGGCAAGGTTGAAATCTGCTGGGAGTATGGAGCGATCCGCAAAAGATATGCTCATTGTGGGAGGTGGGAGGGGGTGTCTCGGCGTGCGAAGCGGACAATAAAGTATGTGGCAAGACCAAAGGTTGCCTACAGTAGTAGCGACACTGGAGGTGCCATGACTGTACAAAACGCAGACCGTGAAGCAATTCGTCACGGAAAAATCACTGAGAAGCCGCTGCGCGAGCGGCCGTCCTACCCAACGTGGGCTTTGAAGCTGACCATGGCCATCACTGGCCTTATTTTTGGTCTTTTCGTGCTTGGCCACATGGTGGGCAACCTGAAGATCTTTATGCCGCTCGATGCGAACGGGGAGGCGCCGATTGATGCATACGGCCGCTTCCTGCGCGAGATGGGCGAGCCGCTGTTCCCGCACGAGGGCTTCCTGTGGATCGTCCGCATTGTGCTGCTTGCCTGCCTGGTGCTGCACATCTGGGGCGCATTCGCACTGAAGTCGCGCTCGGCGAAGTCCCGCGGCAAGTTCAAGCGCACGGGCCTGATGGGTGGCTGGCAGTCCACCGCCACCCGCTGGATGCTGGTGACCGGCGTTATCCTGCTGCTGTTCATCATCTTCCACCTGCTGGACCTCACGGTCGGCCAGGTCGTCGCCTCTGAGCAGTTCATGCACGGCGAGGTGCGCAACAACCTGCTCGCCACGTTTGCGCCTGAGCGCTGGTACGTCACCCTGTTCTACGTGGTGGCCAACCTTGCGCTGCTGCTGCACCTGACCCACGGCATCTACCTCGCTGTCTCCGACCTCGGTTGGCTGGGCGAGCGCGGCCGCGGCCTGATGGTGCTTCTGGCGTACGTCCTTCCGTTCATTGTGGTCATCGGCAACGTTGTGATGCCGATCGCCATCATGCTCGGCTGGGTCCCAGGCTTTTCCCGGTAACGGCTGATAGAGGAGAAATACAACTATGACTACCGCATTTAACGCCAACCAGGGCGCACAGAGCGGCGAAGCCGACACCACTGTCACCGCTGCCCAGGACACCGCGCAGGGCTTCCGCCAGCCGGAGTCTGTCGCGCCTGGTGTGACCCCGGGTCACGTCCTCGAGTCCAACGAGCCGAACCGCGATGAGGTTCGGATGAAGGACATGTGGGCCTACCAGAAGGACCACATGAACCTGGTCTCGCCGCTGAACCGTCGCAAGTTCACCGTGCTCGTGGTGGGCACCGGCCTGTCCGGCGGTGCCGCAGCTGCCGCCCTCGGCGAGCTGGGCTACAACGTCAAGGCGTTCACCTACCACGACGCGCCGCGTCGTGCGCACTCCATTGCTGCGCAGGGTGGCGTGAACTCCGCTCGCGGCAAGAAGGTGGACAACGACGGCGCGTACCGCCACACCAAGGACACCGTCAAGGGCGGCGACTACCGCTGCCGCGAGTCCGACTGCTGGCGTCTGGCCATCGAGTCGGTGCGCGTGATCGACCACATGAACGCCATCGGCGCACCGTTCGCCCGTGAGTACGGCGGCACCCTGGCCACCCGTTCCTTCGGTGGTGTGCAGGTCTCCCGTACCTACTACACCCGTGGCCAAACGGGTCAGCAGCTGCAGCTGTCCACCGCGTCGGCGCTGCAGCGCCAGATCCACCTGGGCAACGTGGAGATCTTCACCCACAATGACCTGATGGACCTGGTCATCACGGAAGAGGACGGCAAGAAGCGCTGCAAGGGCATTGTCACCCGCAACCTGATCAGCGGTGAGATTGTGCCGTTTACCGGCCACGCTGTCATCCTGGCTACCGGTGGCTACGGCAACGTCTACCACAAGACCACCCTGGCGAAGAACTCCAACTCCTCCGCCATGATGCGTGCCTACGAGCGCGGTGCCTACCTTGCCTCCCCGGCGTTTATCCAGTTCCACCCGACTGGTCTGCCGGTGAACGCAGAGTGGCAGGCGAAGACGACGCTGATGTCGGAGTCCCTGCGCAACGACGGTCGTATTTGGACCCCGAAGGAGAAGGGCGACGACCGCGATCCGAAGGACATTCCGGAGGAGGAGCGCGACTACTTCCTCGAGCGCCGCTACCCGGCGTTTGGCAACCTGGTGCCGCGCGACGTGGCATCCCGCGCGATCTCCCAGCAGCTCAACGCCGGCTACGGCGTGGGCCCGCTGCACAACTCTGCGTACCTGGACTTCTCCGACGCCATCGAGCGTCTCGGCGAGGACACGATCCGCGAGCGTTACTCCAACCTGTTCGAGATGTACCTGGACTCCACTGGTGAGGACCCGTACAAGGCACCGATGCGTATTGCCCCGACCGTCCACTTCACCATGGGCGGCCTGTGGACCGACTTCAACGAGATGACCTCCATCGACGGCCTGTTCGCTGCCGGTGAGTGCTCCTGGACCTACCACGGCGCGAACCGCCTGGGCGCGAACTCGCTGCTCTCGGCTTCCGTCGACGGCTGGTTCACCCTGCCGTTCACCGTGCCGAACTACCTGGCCAACCACCTTGGCGAGGAGCGCCTGGCAGAGGACGCGTCGGAGGTCACCGAGGCTGTCAACCGCGCCAAGGACGCGGTCGAGCAGATCATGAACGTCAAGGGCAATGACCCGCACGGCCCGGAGTACTTCCACAAGCAGCTCGGCGAGATCCTCTACGAGCACTGTGGTGTCTCCCGTACCGTTGAGGGCCTGCAGGAGGGCATCAAGAAGATCCGCGCCCTGCGCGAGGACTTCCGTGCCAACATCTCCGTCCCGGGCTCCGCTGATGAGATGAACCAGACGCTCGAGGCCGCACTCCGCCTGGCTGACTACATCAACCTGGGCGAGCTCATGTGCATCGACGCGCTTGACCGCGACGAGTCCTGTGGTGCGCACTACCGCATGGATCACCTCTCCGAGGACGGCGAGGCTGAGCGTGACGACGAGAACTGGTGCTTCGTCTCCGCGTGGGAGCCGGCTGGCGAGGGCGAGTTCATTCGCCACGCAGAACCCCTGTACTTTGATTCGATCCCGCTGATGACAAGGAACTACAAGTAATGAAACTGACACTTGAGATCTGGCGTCAGGCCGGACCCGACACTGACGGGCACTTTGAGACGGTGCAGGTAGATGACGCCGTCGAGCAGATGTCCATCCTGGAGCTCCTCGACCACGTGAACAACAACCTGGTCGAGGAAGGCAAGGAGCCCTTCGTCTTCGCGTCTGACTGCCGCGAGGGCATCTGTGGCACCTGTGGCCTGAGCGTGAACGGCCGCCCGCACGGCGCCGACACGAACATCACGGCCTGCCTGCAGCGCCTGTACAACTACAACGACGGCGACACGCTGAAGATCGAGCCCTTCCGCTCCGGCGCGTTCCCGGTGATCAAGGACCTCACCGTGGACCGCTCCGCACTGGATCGCGTGATGCAGCAGGGCGGCTACGTCTCCGTCAACGCCGGTACCGCACCGGACGCCGACACGCTGGCTGTCAACCACCACGACGCGGAGACCGCGCTGGACTACGCCGCCTGCATCGGCTGCGGTGCCTGCGTGGCTGCTTGCCCGAACGGTGCTGCGCACCTGTTCACGGGCGCGAAGCTCAAGCACCTGAAGCTGCTGCCCCTGGGCAAGCAGGAGCGCGGCCGTCGTGCCCGCAACATGGTCGACGAGCTGGAGACCAACTTCGGCCACTGCTCGCTCTACGGCGAGTGTGCGGATGTGTGCCCGGCGGGTATCCCGCTGGACGCGGTCGGCGCAATCAACGCCGAGCGTGCGCGCGCAGCCTTCCGCGGTGGCGACGACTAGGCCGTCGTATAATGACGACGGAGTATTGACCGAGTATTTGACGCAGGACTAGAGAAAAGAGTCATCATGGCTTCCGAGCACGCTGTTGCAGACATCAGGAGCGAATCCTTCCCGGACTACGAGCCGGCTATTCAGGACACCTACATTGAGGGCTACGACCCGGTTTCCCTCGCCGCGCCCCATGCCTCGCTGAACAAGCACGCCACCTGGATCTCGATGGGGCTGATCCTGGCCTCCTTGCACGGCTTCGGTATGGCTGTGTGGGGCGGTGCCGCAATGCTCTACGGCTTCGGCGCTCAGCAGCACGACTACGCCCAGATCATGCTCATCATCGGCGTGGTTGAGATGGTCCTCACCCTCGTCGGCGGTGCTATCCTGCTGGGCCGTGGTCGTAAGGACTACAAGGCTTACCGCAAGGCCACCGGCCGCGTGAACTAGTCACTGCGCCAAATCTTAAACTCCCCGTCCGGGAACGCAGAGGTTCTCGGGCGGGGAGTTTTGCGTGCGCGGCCAACGCTTACGCCTTGAGTCGAGCACGCGGCACCTGCCCTGCCATAATCGGGGTATGGCTCAGCACGCGCTCATGCCCGCACCCGCGAATGGAGAGGAGCGGCGGCGGACTCTAAGAAACCACAAGATCTTCGTTACCAGCCTGCTTGGGCTGATGGCGGTGATTTTCCTGTCCTGCTCCTGGTGGCAGTCCACCGGTAGCGCGCCCGCCTGGGTGGGGTATGTGCGCGCGGCAGCGGAGGCCGGCATGGTCGGCGGGCTCGCCGACTGGTTCGCCGTCACCGCCCTGTTCCGCTACCCCATGGGCATCCCGATCCCGCACACGGCGATCATCCCCAACAAGAAGGACCAGGTCGCCGACGCGCTCAGCGAGTTCGTGAGCGAGAATTTCCTCAACGCACAGACGATCACGCAGAAGGTGATGGAAGCTGAGCTGCCCGAGCGCGTCGGCGCGTGGCTCGCGCAGCCCGCAAACGCCGAGCGCGTGAGCGAGGAGGTCGGCGTCTTCACCGTCCGCCTGGTGCGTGGCATCGACCCCGCGGATGCGGAGGCACTGATCAACACGCAGCTCATCGATCGGCTTGCCGAGCCGACGTGGGGCCCGCCGCTCGGCCGCGCGCTCGACGGCTTCATCGCCGACGGCAAGGCCGAACCCATCGTGGATGGCATCATCGCCTGGTCCCGCACCAAGCTCGGTGGGATGGAGGAGAGCATCATCACGCTTATCGACGAGCGCATGCCCCGCTGGGCCCCCAAGTTTGCCAAAGACCTGGTGGGGGAGAAAGTGTACTCCGAGCTGGTGAAGTTCATGGCCGAGGTAGACCATGACCCGAACCACGAGGCCCGCCGCGCGATCCGCCGCCAGCTCAACCAGTTTGCCCAGGACCTGCAGTTCGACGGCGAGATGATCGCGCGCGTCGAGGCGTTGAAAACCGACGTGATGGGCTCGAACGCGGTGACCGCTGCCGCGGGCAACATCTGGGCGCAGGTCTCCGAGGCACTCATCGCCAACGCCTCGGATGCGGACAGCTTGCTGCGCCGCAAGGTGGCCAGCGCCGCGCAGGAGTGGGGCGAGAAGCTGGCGCACGACGAAAAGGTGCGCGCCGCGGCAGAGGAGAAGCTGGAGAAGGCGGTGCATTATGCCGCCGACAACGGCGCGGACCAGATCGTCGGCATTATTGCGGAGACGATCCAGCGTTGGGACGGTCGCGAGGCTTCCGACAAGATTGAGCTGATGGTGGGCAAGGACCTGCAGTTCATTCGCCTCAACGGCACGATCGTGGGTGCGCTCGCCGGGCTGGTTATTTACACTGTGTCTCAACTGCTCTTTTTCTAACAAAGGATGATTCATGACTGAGAACACTTCCTCGGGTAAGCACGCCGCACACGAAGAGAACACCGCCGCCGACGGGCTGCGCGCCAACCTGCGCGACGCAGGCCAGGCCCTGCTTGCCGCCGGTTCCTCGCTCGGCTCGCTGCTGAGCAAGCAGGCGGGCAAGTACGCCGAGGACCTGCCGGGCAAGCTCAAGGCAGCCACCGCCAGCGCGCGCGAGCGCCTGGATAGCGCCTCGGATGAGAGCGAGGTGCGCGCGGCGGCCTCCAACTTTGTTGCCGAGGCGGAGAAGCAGTTCCAGGCCTTCCAGAAGCGCGACCTGGAGCTTTCCGACGAGGTCATGGCCACCCTGCGCAGCACGGTGGAGGATGTGCGCGGCACGTTTAACAGCAAGATTGATGAGCTGCGC
This sequence comes from Corynebacterium sp. HMSC074A01, assembly GCF_001831515.1. Classification (GTDB taxonomy): domain Bacteria; phylum Actinomycetota; class Actinomycetes; order Mycobacteriales; family Mycobacteriaceae; genus Corynebacterium. Next base: position 351,177 of record NZ_KV825615.1, on the reverse strand, counting down.
GCCAAGGACACCGACGGCGTGCTCGAGGACGTCCGCCAGCGTCTGGAAGCGCTGTTCGGGCGCGTGCAGGAGCAGTTTGCGGGCAAGGATGAGACGCCGGATATCATCGAGGGCGAAATCGTTGCCGAGGACGGAAAGTAACCCATGCCCATTCCCTTTGACTTGAGCACGGTCGGACTGATCGTGTCGATCCCGAACATGGTGAGCGCCGCGCTGTTCCTCGTGGTGGGGATCGCAGGCTTCGTCGGCCTCTACTTCGCGGCCACCACTCGCCCGGATGCTTTCGAGGCCGCGGATCGGCAGTCTAAGGGTGCCTGGTGCGCGATCCTGGGCCTGTCCGGGTTGGTGTGCCTGCTCAGCTTCCCGTTCGTGATGTGGTTCGGTGCCGTGGCGATCGGCATCTACTGGTTTGATGTCAAGCCGCAGATCGACGGCATCCTCAACGGCAACTACGGCTACTAGGGCGCTCTCACACGCTGATGAACGATATAGAGTGGCTGGCCACCCGCTGCGGCACCTTTGTCGCCGGGAGGCCTTTTTCTCTCCCTGCAGCCCCAGGGACGGCCGGGCTGGTCGTGGAGCCGACCCAGATCCCGCAGGCGGTGCGCACCGGTCTTGAGGTGATCGCCGTGGTGGGCTGGCCCACGGGCCGCCACCACAGCGTGATCAAGGCCGCAGAAGCGCGCCTCGCCGCGGAGGCGGGCGCGGACGCGCTGTGGCTCGCCCTGGACCCCGATGCCGCGCCTGAGGCCATGCTTGCCGACGCCATCGCGGTCCACCAATCCCTCACCGTTGAAGTCGGCATCGTGTGCCCCGGCACGCCCGATCCGGCCGTGGTGCGCGTCGCCGAGCAGCTCGGCGCGTCGTGCCTGGCGGTGCCCGCATCCGCCCCGCTGCCCGAAACCTCCCTCGACATCTGCGTCTTTAACGTCGAGCCGGGCCAGGAAGCCGCGATCGAGTGGCTGGAGGCGGGCGCGGCCCGCGTGTTCGCTCGCCCCGCTTAGGCCCGCCTAGGCCTGCTTAGGCCCCGAAGTTTTGGCCCTGCATCTGCTGCAGGTCGTTGAAGTTCACGTTCTCGCCCGCCATGGTCACGCGCACCCCGCCGGGGACGACCGTGAAGTCTTCGATGCGCAGCTGGCCAGCCCCCTGGTTTTCCATGCCCTGGTTCATCGCGTCGCTCAGCGCGCCTGCGGCCTCGTCTGGCAGGTCGAAGCCGAAGAGCTTGGTGCCGGTGGCCTCGAAGCGCATCTGCCCACCCTCGGTGACCGGCTTGAGGTCCAGGCTGGCCGCTCCACCGCTGAACGCGATGTGGATGGTGCCCGCCTCGGGGTCGGTGTTGACGTCGGAGACGGTGATGATGCCGCTGAGGAAGGAGTCCTCGCCCATCTGCTCGCGCAGCTGCTGGTTGAGCATGGCGCGGATCAGCTCGTTGGTCAGCTCGGTGTCCAGGCGCAGGGAATCAGCGATCGGCTCGCCGGAGCCGTAGCGCATATTGTCCATCTGCACGTGGGAGGCGGGTTCGCCGTAGATCTCGTCGCCGTTGACCACCAGGGTCGACGGTGTCTCGATGTCAATGTGCGGCAGCTTGCCGGAGGCGAGCCCGAAGATCACCGGTTGCGGACCAAAGGACACCTTCGGCTCGGCCAACTCAGCCTCGCTACTGGCGTCAGACTGCGCGCCCGTCGAGTACTCGGAGGTGATTTGGTTGGCCATGAACATGCGGATCCCGCCCTCGGCGATGAGCAGGAGGACCAGTAGCACGGCAAGGATGCCAACGATGACTTTCCACGCAGTTTTCATGCGGCCTAGTGTACGGCAGGGGCCACGGCCGCCCAGTCCACGGTGAGCACGTTGTCCCGCAGGGGCCGGCGCACAGGCTGGATGGGCCAGCCTGAGGAGATGAGCTCCTTGCGGGCTTCGCGCCAACGCACCCGGGGCCCGTAGGGTTCGAAGGCGGCGGCGTGGGCGTAGGCGGCGTCGGCGTCGGCAAGCAGGGCGTGGATGCGCTCGCCCGGCACATTGCGGTGAATGAGCGCCTTCGGCAGGCGCTCGGCGACATCGCCTGGGGTGGTCACGTCGAAGGGGTCCCAGGCGAGGGTAAGCGAGCGCGGCCCGGAGGCGTCGAGAAGCACCCAGGTGGCGCGGCGGCCGAGCTCATCGCAGGTGCCCTCGATGAACATGCCGCCGGGGGCCAGCTGGGCGCAGACGGTGCGCCAGGCCTCACCGACCTCAGCGACGTCGTACTGGCGCAGCACGTTGAAAGCGCGCACGAGGTGCGGCCGGTAGCCGGCGAGCTCGAAGCCGCCGAGCTCGAAGCGCACCCCGTCGCGCGGCGGCAGCACCCTATCGGGGTGGATTTCCAAGCCCACGACCTCGGTGGACGGGGTGATGCGGCGTAGCCAGCGCGCCCACTCGACGGTGGTGGTGTGCGAGGCACCGTAGCCCACGTCGAGCGCGAGCGGGGCGGGTGCGCTACGCAGAAGGGAGCGGATCGCCGGGTTGTAAAAGGCCCAGCGATCGCAACGGCGCAGGCGGTTATACCCGGTCGTGCCGCGGGTGATTACCCCGTACGGCTTGCCGGGACCGGCCTGCGCCTTGAGATTGTGGTGGTGCGGGGAGATTTACAGGTTCTCCGCGATCCACTGCTCGGTGAGCTTGGCTTCGTTCTCCACGATCTCCTCGAGGGCCTCGGCGACCTTCGGCTCGAGGGCGGCGCCCATGAACGGGATGTCCACCTTCGCCTCGTTGTCGTAGGCCAGGGTGGTGGTTTCGCCCTCGCCGGTCATGGTGATCTCGCCGGAGAAGTCGACCGGGGTGCCCTTCACGTCACCGGTGAAGGTGTGCTTGGCGGTGGTGCCGTCGAGCTTGCCGATGTTCACCACGCGCTTGAGCTTGAGGTCCTGGCTGATCATGGCTTGGGCAGCCTCGGGCAGGATGGACTTCGGCAGCACCTCAAACAGGGTGGCGGTCTCGCCGGTGAACTCGTGCAGCTGGCCCGGCTCCGGGGAGAGCTTCTCTGCGATGAACTCCCAGTACGCCTGGGTAGCGTATGCTTCGGCGACCTTCTCGGCCGGCTGGTTGATGGTTACGGTGGTTTCACTACGTGCAGTCATGATGAACAGACTACCGTTGGTGGGGTGTCTGATTCATCTTTCGCCTCCCTGACCACGCTCCGCGTCGGCGGCACCCCCGCTGACCTGATCCGTTGCACGAGCGCCGAGGAGCTCGCCGCGACCGTCGCGCGCCTCGATGAGGCGGGCACGCCGCTCATTGTGGTGGGCGGCGGCTCGAACCTGCTCGTGGCCGAGGGGCAGTTGGACATCGTTGCGGTTGTCGCAGCGAACGCGGGCATCTCGCTTATCGACGCCGCCTCGTCCCCCTCCCACGCCACGCTGCGCATCGGCGCGGGCACCGTCTGGGACGACGTGGTGGCCTACGCGGTCGAGCACGGCCTGGCCGGCATCGAGGCCCTATCCGGCATCCCGGGCTCGGCGGGTGCGACCCCGGTGCAGAACGTGGGGGCGTATGGCGCGGAGATCGCCGACGTACTCACACGGGTGCGTTTGTGGAACCGTGAGACCAATACCGATGAGTGGGTGCCCGCCAGCTCCCTGGATTTGGCGTACCGCTACTCCAACCTGAAGTTCACCCACCGCGCCGTGGTGCTTGAGCTGGAGATCGAGCTGGAACGCCGCGAGCTCTCCGCCCCGCTGCGTCACTTAGGCGGCAAGCGTGTTCCGCTTGCCGAGGCGCGCGCCTCGGTGCTGCAAACCCGCAGGCAGAAGGGGATGGTGCTGGACCTGGCAGACCACGACACCTGGTCGGCGGGCTCCTTTTTCACCAACCCCGTCGTGGATACGGCGCTGGCGGACCGAATCGAGCGCGAGGTGGGCGAGGAGGGCATGCCGCGCTTCCCGCAACCGGATGGGAAAGAGAAGCTGTCGGCGGCCTGGCTCATCGAGCGCGCAGGCTTCCCGCGCGGCTTCCCGGGCGAGGATGCGCCGGCGCGGCTGTCCACAAAGCACACGCTCGCCCTGACCAACCGTGGCGGGGCGAGCGCGGATGATATTGCGGACTTGGCGCGGCGGGTGCAGCGTGGCGTCGAGAAGCGCTTCGGCGTAGCCCTCGTGCCTGAGCCCGTGTGGGTGGGCCTCTAGCCCAGCATGCGCAGCAGGTCCTCGCGGACCTCGCGGCGGCGGATCTTGCCCATCTGGTCGCGGGCCAGCTCCTCGAAGTGGTAGAAGGTGCGCGGCACTTTGTAGCGGGTGAGGTTCTCGCGCGCGTGCTCCTTGAGTCCCTCCGGGTCGAGCGCAGCGCCGTCGCGGAGCACCACGCAGGCGACGACGTCCTCCGAGCCGTCCTCGCGGGGGCGACCCACCACGGCGACATCGACCACGTCGCGGTGCTTACGCATGACCTCTTCTACCTCGGCGGGGTAGACGTTGAAGCCGCCGGTGATGATGAGCTCCTTGATGCGCGAGACCAGCTTGATAAAGCCGTCCTCTTCCATCACGCCCATGTCGCCGGTGCGGAACCAACCGTCGTGGAAGGCGCGCTCGGTGGCCTCCGGGTTGTTGAGATAGCCGCCGAAGACCTGCGGGCCCTTCGCCAGGATCTCGCCCTCCTCGCCGTAGGGCATGTCCTCGTCCGGGTTGTGCTCGTTGACGATGCGGATCTGGGTATCCGGGAAGGGAATGCCGATGTAGCCGGGGCGGCGGTCCGCGGTGCGCGGGTTACCCACGATGATCGGCGAAGTCTCGGTCAGCCCGTAGCCCTCCACCAGGTGGCCGCTGGTAATGGCCTCCCACTCCTCGATGACCTCGGCGGGCAGGGAGGAGGCTCCGGAGAAGCCGATCTTGACCTTAGACATGTCCACGTTCTGCTCGCGCGCAGACTTCACGATGCGCTCGAACACGGTGGGCACGCCCGGCACGAAGCTCGGCGGGTGCTTCTTCAGCGCGCTCATGATCAGGTCCATCTTCGGGGCCGGGAGCAGGACGAGCTCGCTGCCTACCAGCATCATCAGCGTGAGCGAGAAGGTCAGGCCGTAGGCGTGGAAGAAGGGCAGGGTGGCCAGCATGCGCTGGCCCGGCTCCTGCAGCTCCTTGACCCAAGCGCGGCCCTGCACTGTGTTGGCGTGCAGGTTGGCGTGGGTGAGCACCGCGCCCTTCGGCGCGCCGGTCGTGCCGGAGGTGTAGAGCACCAAGGCGGGCGAGTCGGGGGTGAGCGTTGCAGGGATTTCCAGGTCTGTGCCTTCGCCGCCGATGGCGGAGCCGGTGAGCGCCTCGAAGGGCACGGTGTTGGTGCAGGGGCCGGTGAGCTGGGCGCGCGCCTCGCGGATCTTGGGGATGGGGATGCGCAGTGCGAGGCGCTGCAAACGCGGCATCGCACGGGTCATGTCCACGCTGACGACCGTTTCGAGTGAGGTGTCCGTGCGCAGCTTCTCCAGCGTGTCCGCGGCCTTATCCCACACGATGGCGATACGTGCCCCGTGGTCGGCGAACTGCGGGCGCAGCTCGTTGGCCGTGTAGAGCGGGTTGTGCTCCACCACCACGCCGCCGAGCAGCTGGACGGCGTAGAAAGCGACGATGTGCTGCGGGCAGTTCGGCAGCATGATGGCTACGCGGTCGCCCTCGCGCACGCCGAATGCCTTTAAGCCCGCGGCGGCGCGGCGCACATCGCGGTCCAGCTCGGCGAAGGTCAGCGTGCGGCCGAAGAAGGTTGCCGCCGGTTTGTGGGCGTTCTTCTCCAGGTTTTGCTGGTACATCTCCGGCAGAGTGGTGGTGCCGTACTCCAGGGAGTGGGCGGTCCACTCCGGGTAGTACTGCAGCCAGGGCTTCTCTGTGTTCGGATCGGGGGTTGCGCCAGTGTTGGATGGTTGCACTGTTGAAGACATGCCACACACCTTACGCTCCCGTAGCTTTTGGGGTGCGGCGCGCTTAGCTGTCGGCGTTCAGCATGCCCATGAGCGTCTCCTGCACTTCTCGACGTCGCACCTTCCCCGTCTGGTCGCGATTGAGCTCTTCGAAGTGGTAGAAGGTACGCGGCACCTTATAGCGGGTGAGCCTTTCGCGCGCGTAGGCCTTCATGCCGTCCGGGTCCAGCGCCGCACCGTCGCGAAGCGTCACGCACGCGACGACATCCTCCGAGCCGTCTTCGCGCGGGCGGCCAACCACCGCGATGTCGGTGATGTCCGGGTGCTCGCGCATGACCTGCTCGACCTCGTCCGGGTAGACGTTGAAGCCACCGGTGATGATGATCTCCTTGATGCGGGCGACCAGCTTGATCCACCCGTCTTCCTCCATGACGGCCATGTCGCCGGTGCGGAACCAGCCGTCGTGGAAGGCGCGCTCGGTGGCCTCCGGCTTGTTTAAGTAGCCGCCGAAGACCTGCGGGCCGCGGGCAAGCAGCTCGCCGGGCTCGCCGGGCGGCATCGTCTCCGCCGGGTTATCCGGGTTGGCAATGCGGATATCGGTGTTGGGGAAGGGCAGGCCGATGTAGCCGGGCTTGCGGGAGCCGTCCAGCGGGTTGCCGGCCAGGATGGGCGAGGTCTCGGTGAGCCCGTACCCCTCGATCAGCCGGCCGCCGGTGGCTTGCTCCCAGCGCTCGATGGTGGGTGCGGGCAGGGTCGCCGCGCCGGAGATGGAGGTGTGGATAGAGGAGAGGTCCGCACCCGACTCCAGCGCCCAGTCGATAATGCGGTCGTAGAGCGTGGGCACGCCAGGCAGGACGGTGGGGCGGGTCTTGGTGATGGCGGGCTGGTAGAGTTCCGGCTTCGGCGCGGGCACGAGCACCATCTGCCCGCCGCAGGTCAGCGGCAGACCGTAGTTAAGCGCGAAGCCGTAGATGTGGAACAGCGGCAGGACAGCGAGGACCTTTTCCTCCACCGCGCCCCAGTTCTCCAGCCAGGAGAGACCGGCCGTGAGCACGGAGACGATGTTGCGGTGGGTCAGCGGCACGCCTTTGGGCTCCCCGGTGGTGCCGGAGGTGTAGATCATGATCGCGGTATCTTCCGGCTCCACCTGCGGCGTCGGTACTGCCTGCTGCGGGGTGGCAATCAGGCTGGAAAAGCTGATCGTGCCGGGCGCGGGTGTGCTGAGCTCCTTGCGCTTGGACTTGATCGGGCCGATCGGGATGGACAGCACCGCCTTGGTGGTCCAGGGCATTTCCTCGATCATGTTGACCGAGATGACCGTTTCCAGCGGGGTCTGCTCGGTCAGCGTGGTAAAGGTCTCGGCCTGCCGGTCAAAGACGACGGCCACTTTCGCACCGTGGTCGAGGAACTGGCTGCGCAGCTCGTAGGCGGTATACAGCGGGTTGTGCTCCACCGCGGTAGCACCCAGGCGGAGGATCGCGGTGACGGCGATGATGTGCTGCGGGCAGTTCGGCAGGGCGACTGCGACGCGGTCGCCGGCGCGCACCCCGAGGCCGTAGAGCTGCGAGGCGAAGCGGGAGACCTTGGCGTTGAGCTCCTCATAAGTGAGCGTCTTGCCCATGAACCACGTGGCTGGATTCTTCGGCGTGGTGGCCACGACCCGGTTGAACATGCTGACCAGCGTGTCGCTCCCGATCTTGGGGTTCGGGTCGGTCCATGCGGCGTATTGCTGGATCCAGGGCCTGGCGGTCTCGCGCGCTCCCATACGTCGTATCTCCTTAGTTGTTGGCAACTAACAGGGTGCGAGTATAACCTACGCAACTGTAGCTTTGTGGGGTGAATGGGAAAATTATTCGCTCCCGTTGCAGGCTCCGCGACCCTGCCTTAGGCTTGGTGCCCAACACATACGAGGGGAAAATTGGGGGGAAAATTTCATGACCACGTATGCTGAGCCCGCTGGACGCGCTGCTCACAGCGAGAACACCGTCGAGCTCGCGCCGCCACCCGCGCTCGACCACTCCAACCTGGTCGACCCGGTCAAAGCACCACCGAAAGCAGGCTGGCGCAAGCTCGTCCACGCCGCCAGCCGGGGCAGGATCAATCCGGGCGGGTCGCGCAAGGAGCTCGAGTACGAGCGGCTCATCGCCGGGATCCGCGCCCCGCTGCGCGGCGATTACCGCATCGCGGTGATGAGTCTGAAGGGCGGGGTGGGCAAAACCACGACCACGGTGGCGCTCGGCGGCGTGTTCGCCGAGACCCGCGGCGACCGGGTCATCGCTATCGACGCCAACCCGGACCTGGGCACCCTGGCGCAGCGCGCCGCGGCGATCAGCCCGGCCACCATCCGCGACCTGCTCGCCGCGCCGGATACCTCGCGCTACCCGCAGGTGCGCGCCTTTACCAACCAGGCCACGTCCCGGCTCGAGGTCATCGGCTCCGAGCGCGACCCGGCGGTCTCCGAGGCCTTCTCGGAGCTGGACTACCGCCGCTCCATCGACATCCTGCAGCACCACTACAACGTGATTCTCACCGACTGCGGCACCGGCCTGATGCACTCCGCCATGGCGGGCGTGCTCGACCTGGCCAACGCGCTCGTCCTGGTCACCTCGCCCGCGCTCGACGGAGCGCAGTCCGCCTCGGCCACCCTGGACTGGCTGAACCTGCACGGCTACGACCAGCTGGCCGCCAACTCCACCGTGGTGATCTCCGCGGCCGCGCCGGGCAGGCCCACCATTGACACGGCGAAGCTTTCCGCGCACTTCGCCTCCCGCGCCCGGGCGGTACACACGATCCCGTACGACCGGCACCTGGCCGAGGGCGCGGTGGTGGACCTCGACCGGCTCTCCACCGACACCAAGCGCGCCTACCAGCACCTCGCCGCCGATATGGCCAGCGATTTCGGTGCCTGGCACAAGCACGCCGCCCACTAAGTACGCTTGGGCCTTATGGGCCAACTACGCGTCGCGATGATTTCAATGCACACCTCGCCTTTGGAGCAGCCGGGCGTGGGCGACGCTGGCGGCATGAACGTCTACACCTTTAACGTGGCCAAGGGCCTGGCCCGCCAGGGCGTGTGCGTCGACGTGTACACGCGCGCCACCCGTCCCAGCCAGGGCGAGGTGGTCGAGGTATGTGAGGGCCTGCGGGTGATCAACATCGTGGCCGGCCCCTACGAGGGCTTAAGCAAAGAGGAGCTGCCCACCCAGCTGGCCGCGTTCGCCGGCGGGGTGGTGCAATTCACCCGCGCCCACGACCTGGACTACGACCTGATCCACTCGCACTACTGGCTGTCCGGGCAGGTCGGCTGGCTGCTCGCGGACTTGGCCGGGATCCCTCTCGTGCACACCGGGCACACTTGGGCCGCGGTGAAAAACGCGGCGTCGAATAGCGAGACCGAGGCCGAGGCCCGGCGCATCTGCGAGCAGCAGCTGGTGGACAACGCCGACTGCCTCGTGGTGAACACCGAGGACGAGATCGAGGAGCTGGCGCGCCACTACGACGTCGACCCGTGCAAGATCCGCGTGGTCACCCCGGGCGCCGACACGGAGCTGTTTACCCCGGGCACGAACCGCAACACGGAGCTTGCCCGCCGCCAGCTGGGCATCCCGCTGCACGCCAAGGTCGTCGCGTTTGTGGGCCGGTTGCAGGATTTCAAGGGCCCGCAGGTACTCATCCGGGCGCTCGGCGAGCTGCACCGCACACACCCGGAGCTGCCGCTGCGCGCGGTGATCTGCGGCGGGGCGTCGGGAAGCGGTGCCAGCGTCGAGCGCTACGTGCAGCTCGCGCGGGAGGAAGGGGTTGCGCACCTCGTGCGCTTCCTCGGCCCGCGGCCACCGGAGGAGCTGGTGGCGGTATACCAGGCGGCGGATGTAGTCGCCGTGCCGAGCTACAACGAGTCCTTCGGCCTAGTGGCGGTCGAGGCACAGGCCACGGGCACGCCGGTTGTCGCCGCGCGCGTGGGCGGGCTCCCGCTCGCCGTCGCGGACGGGTCCACCGGCCGGCTGGTGGACGGGCATGAGCCTGGCGCGTGGGCAGAGGCGCTTGGGGCTTTGCTTAGCGACGACGCGCTGCGGATCTCCATGGGCGAAGCCGCCGTCGCCCACGCCGCTACCTTCAGCTGGCAGGAAAGCGCAAAGACGCTGGTGGGCGTGTACAAGGAGACGATCGCCGACTTCGCGCCGGGCGCGGGCGAGCGCCGCGCCATCGGCGGCTAGTTCGAGCTGCCCATGCCCGCGAGGTTGCTAATTGCGTAGTTGGTGCCGGTGGCGGAAAGCTGGGCGGCGTGGTGGTTAGCGGCAAAGGCTGCGGTGTCCGCCAGCTTCTGGGCCTCATCGATGGTGCGGACCTTGCCGGCGCGATCGGCGACGATGGCGGCGTCGGTCTGCGCGGCGTCGATAGCCTTGTTCCAGGCCTCCTCGGGCGTGTACAGCTGCAGGTCCGGGTTTTCGCGCTTGACGGTGTCGGTGATCCGCTGCTGCTCGGTGTTCAGCGGGGTGAAGTTGGCGTGCGGGGCGGTGGAGTCCTCGAGCTTGAACTCTTTGTTGACCTGGCCGTCGGGCACGCCGTAGGCGGTCTCGATAATGCGGTCGGCGGGCTGCGCCTTGCCCAGGGGCCCGAGCCCCATGGAGGTCACGCCCACGACGGCACCGTCGTTGGGGTCGTAGTTGATGCCGCCGGAGTCGCCGAAGCCGTAGTACAGGCCCCAGCTGTAGACGCCGTTGCGGCTGCGCCCGATCTGGGTGCCGCAGCTGCGGCCCGTGGTGGCACCGTCCTTGCAGATCGGTTCGCCGAAGTTGTCGGTGCTGAAGGTGTTGTGTGGCAGGGTCGGCCGGTCGCGGATGCTGCGCAGGCGCACCGGCGCGCCGTGAGTGCGGCCGCCCGCATCGCGGGACTGGGAGAGGCTGGTGGCCGGCACGCCGTCGTGAAGCTGCACGATGCCCCAGTCGTCGGTGTTGATGGTGTCCCAGAAGAACTCGTGCGGCCAGAAGGTGTTTTCGTAGTCGGTGGGCTTGTGTACCTTCCCGCGCGTACCGATGGGCACGTACTGGCGGTTGACGGGCACGGTGACCCGCTCGCCCATCTTCGGGCTGTCTTTGTCTGCTGCCAGGCAGTGACCGGCGGTGAGCATGACGCGCTGCCCGCGGATCGTGCCGTTCGGCCCCTGGGAGCACGCTGCGGCGGAGGCCTCCGGCGGGATGACCACGTTGACACCCCCGCCTGCGGGCAGGTGCTTCGGCGGGTCTTGCGCGAACACGCGGAACGCGCCGCCCGGGGCGACGAGCGCGGGCTCAGCTGCTTGTGCAGCAGGGGCGAGTGGGGCGATGAGTGCGGTGGCGAGCACGGCGAGCGTGGCTGCGCGAAAGCGGCGTAACTTCACAGGGTGCCTTTGCTAGTAGACGTCAGCGTATCGGGTGGTAGATGTGACGATTCTAAAGCACGGGTCCGCGATTCGTGGCATGCTGGGGGTATGAGCAACGGAAAGCTGATTCTTGTCCGTCACGGGCAAAGCGAGTGGAACAAGTCCAACCAGTTCACCGGCTGGGTCGATGTCAACCTGACTGAGCAGGGCGAGAAGGAAGCGGTGAACGCCGGCAAGCTGATGAAGGAGCACAACGTCGAGCCGGACGTCGTGTTTACTTCGCTGCTGCGCCGCGCGATCCGCACGGCCAACATTGCGTTGAACGCCGCTGATCGCCACTGGATTCCGGTGCACCGTAACTGGCGTCTGAACGAGCGCCACTACGGCAAGCTGCAGGGCCTGAACAAGGCCGAGATCCGCGATGAGTTCGGCGAGGAAAAGTTCATGACCTGGCGTCGTTCCTACGGCACCCCGCCGCCGGAGATTGACCCGGAGAACGAGTACTCGCAGACGCACGACGTGCGCTACTCCTTCCTGCCGGAGGTGCCGCGCACCGAGTGCCTTAAGGACGTGGTGGCCCGCTTCCTGCCTTACTACATTGACGTGATCCTGCCGGAGGTGCTCGCGGGCAAGAACGTCATGGTCGCCGCGCACGGCAATTCCCTGCGCGCGCTGGTGAAGTACCTGGACAACATCTCTGAGGAAGAGATTGCCGGGCTGAACATCCCCACGGGCATGCCGCTGGTCTACGAGATTGACGCGGAGGGCAAGGTACTCAACCCGGGCGGCACCTACCTGGACCCGGAGGCGGCTGCCGCCGGTGCCGCTGCAGTGGCAAACCAGGGCCAGAAGTAGTTCGCCCACTTTTGCCTGCATGTCCCCACTGATCGCCTTCTTTCTAGGCATTGGCGTCGCAGCGCTCGCCGCACCACTGGTGCAGCGGGCGCTGCGTTGGCGTGAGCGCAACCGCGACTACAGCGACGAGACCAGCGAGGAAACCAGCTCGATTAGCCAGATGTACCACCTGGCCATCCAAGGCTCGCCCACCGGAGTCGCGGTGGTGGAGCGCTCCGGGCGCGTGGCGCTGTCCAACGCGCGTGCGCACGACATGTCGATCGTGCACGACGGGACAGTCAACCCCGAGGTGTGGTCTGTTGCAGAGCAGGTCTTCGAGGACCAGGAGGAGCACCTCTTAAACCTGGACCTGCCGCAGCGCGCCACGGGTAGCCGGATTCGGAACGTGCGCGCGGTGATCAAACCGCTCACGCTCACACAGAACTCCTATGCGGCGGTGTACGTGACCGACGAGTCGGAGAACGTGCGCATGGAAAACGCGCGCCGCGACTTTGTGGCCAACGTCTCCCACGAGCTAAAAACCCCGGTTGGCGGCATGGCGCTGCTGGCCGAGGCGCTGATGGAAGACCCCTCGGACGTGGAGATGGTCGACTACTTCGGCACCCGCCTGCAAAAGGAGGCGCACCGGATGGGGGAGATGATCACGGATCTGATCTCCCTGTCCAAGCTGCAGGGGGCGGAGCGTCTGCCGGACATGTCGCCGGTGCGCATCGACGAGGTCATCGACGACGCGTTAGAGCGCAACCACGTCACCGCCGAGGACCGCGACATCGAGCTCATCCGCGGCGAGCGCACCGGACTGCACGTGTTGGGGGACCGCTCGCTGTTGACTGCCGCGGTGTCCAACCTGGTCTCCAATGCGATCAACTACTCGCCGGACGGCAAACCGGTGAGCGTGACCCAGAAGGTCATGCGGGGCACGGTGCTGCACCTGCGGGTGACCGACCGGGGGATCGGGATCGCGCCGGAGGACCAGAAGCGCGTCTTCGAGCGCTTCTACCGGGTAGATAAGGCGCGCTCGCGCAGTACCGGGGGTACGGGTTTGGGCTTGGCCATCGTCAAACACGTCGTGGCCAACCACGGGGGTAACATCAAACTATGGTCCCGTCCCGGCACGGGATCGACGTTCACCATCGAGCTGCCGATCTTCGACCCGGAGCGTGCTGCCGCAAGTGCTGCAAGTGCCGCAGACGCGGGCGTTGGGGCCGCGCAGCATCCGACTTCGAACTAGGAAGATGTAAGGAACCACAGTGACCACCATTCTCATCGTTGAAGACGAAGAATCTTTGGCTGATCCCTTGGCCTACCTGCTGCAGAAGGAAGGCTTTGACACGCTCGTTGCGCCGGACGGCCCGAGCGCACTGGAGTCCTTCGCCGCAAACGAGGTGGACCTGGTCCTGCTCGATCTCATGCTGCCGGGGATGAGCGGCACGGAGGTGTGCAAGTCCCTGCGCACCACCTCGATGGTGCCGATCATTATGGTCACGGCCCGCGACACGGAGATCGACAAGGTGGTGGGCCTGGAGCTCGGCGCGGACGATTACGTGACCAAGCCCTATTCCACCCGCGAGCTCATCGCCCGCATCCGCGCGGTGCTGCGCCGCGGCGGCGAGGGGGAGCAGGCACAGCCCGAAGACCAGGAAATCCTGGAGGGCGGCCGCGTGAAGATGGACATCGAGCGGCACACAGTGCTTATCGACGGCACGCCGGTCCCCATGCCTCTCAAAGAGTTCGACCTGCTCGAGTATCTGATGCGCAACGCCGGCCGGGTGCTGACCCGCGGCCAGCTCATCGACCGGATCTGGGGCGCGGACTACGTCGGCGACACGAAGACCTTGGACGTGCACGTCAAGCGCCTGCGCACCAAGATCGAGGAGGAGCCGTCGAAGCCCAAGCAGCTGGTCACCGTGCGTGGCCTGGGCTACAAGTTCGAGGCCTAAGCGCCGGTCTCCGCTGCGGGGTGGATGGACTTCGCCTCGCGCGGTGCCTTCGCGCGGGCGGCACAGTGGCGCGCCACAACCTCGTAGGGCTTTTCACCAATCAGCGCGGTGAGCTCGTCCTTCATTGATTGCCACACCGGGGTGGCCGCACCTTCACCCTGCGGGGTGTGGCAGCTGGGGGCGCTGGTGCACCACCAGTCGAAGTCTTCGCCGCCCCCGCCCCACTGGCGACGGTCGTACTCGCCAATGGTGGTCCGCAGAATCTCCTCCCCGTCGGAGCGTTCCTCGTAGGCGTCCTCCCGGGAGAAGGGCACCTGCCAGCACACCTCCGGCTTGGAGCCGATGATGTTGCGGCCTTCCGCCATGGCCCACTGGTGCAGCGCGCAGCCCGGCCCGCTGCCTTCCTTCGTCCGGTTGGCAAAGATGCAGGCACCGTCGACCACGCGGGTCTTGATGTGCGGGCCGTCGTCCTCTTCCTCCGTGTCGTCCCACTCCAGCCAGGGCTCGAGCACGGTCGGGTCCGCGTTGGCGATGTAGGAATCGGTCTCCGCCGGGCGCAGCTGCCAGTACTTTGCGGGCATTTCTGCCACGGCGTTGTAGAGGTCGTCGCGGTCGGTCTCATCGGCGATGTAGGCGCCGTGGATGCAGCAGCCGACGACGGGGAAGCTCTCGTCGATACCCAAGCACTCGGGCGTGCCGAAGCGGCAGGACCAGGTGGATTCCAGCCAGGTCAGGTCCAGGCTGAAGTAGTGGGTGGGGTCGTCCGGGTGGACGAATTCGAACCATTCGCGGGGGAAGTCCGGGGGTGTCTCCCGCCCTGCCAGGATGGATTTTCCGGCGGGGGAGGTGGCGGGAAATCCAAGAAAAACTTCATTGGAGGCTGGTTGATTCACACCTCAACACCGTAGACCCATTACCCTGGTGGTGTGCGATTAGGTGTATTAGACGTTGGCAGCAACACCGTTCACTTGGTGGCGGTGGATGCCCACGCAGGTGGCCGCCCGACCCCGATGAGCGATTGGAAGCAGCCGTTGCGGCTCGTGGAGCAGCTCGATGCGGACGGCAATATTGAGGACAAGGGCGTCGCCAAGCTTATCGACGCCGTGGACGAAGCCCGGGGCTTAGCCGAAAACCTCAAGTGCGACGAGCTGCTCGCCTTCGCCACCTCCGCAGTGCGCTCGGCGACCAACTCCGAGGCCGTGCTGAAGAAGGTGGAGAAGAAGACGGGGGTCAAACTCAAAGTCATCTCCGGCGAGGAGGAGGCCCGCTCCACCTTCCAGGCAGTGCGCCGCTGGTACGGTTGGTCCGCCGGCCGCATCACCAACCTGGACATTGGCGGTGGCTCGCTCGAGCTGTCCACCGGCAGCGAGGAGGTGCCGGACCTTGCCGTCTCCCTGGATCTGGGCGCGGGCCGATTGACCCACGAGTGGTTCGACACGGACCCGCCGGAGCGCAAGAAGATCAATGCGCTGCGCGACTACATCGACGCGGAGCTCGCGGGCCCGGCCGAAAAGTTCCACGCGCTGGGGGAGGTAGGCCTGGCCGTCGGTACGTCGAAGACGTTCCGCTCGCTGGCGCGCCTGACCGGTGCGGCGCCGTCGTCAGCCGGCCCATACGTGCAGCGCACGCTCACCGCGCCTGGCCTGCGCCAGCTGATTGCCTTCATCTCGCGCATGACGGCGGCCGACCGCGCTGAGCTGGAGGGCATCAACGCGGATCGCTCCCACCAGATCGTTGCGGGGGCCCTGGTCGCGGAAGCCGCCATGCGTGCCCTTAATCTTGATAAGTTAGAGATCTGTCCTTGGGCGCTGCGCGAAGGCGTCATTCTGAAGCGGATTGACCAGGGACTCGCCCCAGGAGATGACGAAGGAGACCACGCCTAATGTCTGAGGATCAGCAGCTGACAGTAGCGGAGCTGCTCGCCCGGGCCCAGAAGGATAACCCCGAGGCGGGCAAGCGCCGTCGGCGTCGCCGGAGCTTGGAAGAGGGCGGCGTCTCGGTTGCTGAGCTCACCGGCTCCCTTAAACGCGTGGACGCTCGACCGCCCGAGCCGAAGCACTCGAGCGTGCCGATCGACCCGCCGGAGGAGCAGGCTAAGGATAAGGCTTCTGGTGCAGCTTCTGGTGCAGCTTCGGCCCCGCGCGAGGTAGAGGTGGAGAAGGTAGAGGTGAAGCGCCCGGAGCAATCCGCGGCCGCAGACTCCGCTGAGCCTTCGGCACCTTCTGCTGACGAGACCGCAGTCCTACCCAAGGTGGGCCCCGGTGTCTCCCGCCCGGTCAAGATCGCGCCGGAAAAGTCCGCGGCCGCAGACTCGGCAGACACCAAAAAGTCCGCCGCCGCAGACTCGGCCGCGCCTGCTGCACCCAAAAAGTCCGCGACCGCAGACTCCGCGGATGACGCAGACGATACGATCAACCCGATCATGCTGGTGCTGCTCGTCTTCTTCGGTCTCATCCTCGGCGTGCTGGGTTTTTTGGCGTTCCAGTGGATCTGGGCGAACGCTGCGACTGCCGTGGCTGTCATTGCCGGCATCGTCGCCGTCGTCGCGGTGATCTTCGGCGTGAAGGCGCTGCGCACTGGCAACGACGCGCTGACCGTGACGATGGCGGGCATCGCCGCCGCGGTCATGGCTTTCGGCCCGGCCCTGATCTAGCGGGCGCGATACCCCCCTTTCACCCTCCGCCGAGCGCGTGCTTGGTCGGAGGGTTTACGCTGTGCTGCATGGAACAGAGCACTACCGGACAACGAGCAGACGTCGAAGAACAGCCCGAGGTGGCGGCGAAGGACGCCGAGCAGCCCGCCGAGCCCGCGTTTCGCGGCCAGATCGCGATTATCGGTGCGGGGAGCATCGGTGAGTCCCTTCTTGCGGGTTTGGTGGCCAGCGGGATCGACCCGAAGCGCATCACGGCGACGAACCGCACGGCGGAGCGCGGCCAGGAGCTGGCCGAGCGCTACGGCGTGCAAGTCACGGATGACAACAACGGTGCTGTCTCGGAGGCGGACGTGGTCTTTCTGTGCGTGAAGCCGTACCAGATCCTCGAGCTCCTCGACGAGGTGAGCACCGACATCGCCGAGGCGGACACTCAGCCGGTGCTGGTGTCGATGGCGGCAGGCATTTGCCTGCACGCGATGGAGGAAGCGGTCTCCTCGGCGGGCGCGCCAATCGTGCGCGTGATGCCGAACACCCCGATGCTGGTGGGCAAGGGCGTGCTTGCCGCTGCCTTCGGCCGCTTCGTCGACGACGAGCAGCGCGCGCAGATCGCGGAGCTGCTTTCCGCCGCGGGCACCTTCGTGGAGGTCGAGGAGCACCAGCTGGATGCGGTCACCGCCCTGTCGGGTTCGGGCCCGGCCTACTTCTTCTTGCTCGCTGAGGCGCTTGTCGACGCCGGCGTGTCCCTCGGCCTGAGCCGCGACCTCGCCACCCAACTCGCCTCCGCCACCGCAGCGGGTGCAGGCGCGATGCTGGAGGAGACGCCGGACCCGGCGGCGCTGCGGGCGGGCGTGTCCTCGCCGGCGGGCACGACCGTCGCGGCGATCCGTGAACTGGAGGAGTCGGGCCTGCGCGGCGCGCTCTACCGAGCGACGGAGGCCTGCGCGGAGCGTTCGGCGGAGATGGGGCGCAAGTAGCGCGTCAAGGCGCGTAAACCCCACCTTTCACACGAGTGTGTTGGGGTCGACTGAAAACACTCTGAAAAATTTTGGCACTTGAGTCGCATTCGGCCCTGGTTTCACGATAGGGTGGTTCAAGCACGTGCGTGTTCGTCCTGTGGGAGGGGAAGCCTACAGCGCGACCGTGCTGAAGGGTTATATATTTCATGGCAAACGAAGATAAAGGTAAGTTTCTGACAGTCGCAGAGGTCGCGGAGATCATGCGTGTTTCGAAGATGACGGTGTACCGCCTGGTGCACTCCGGCGAGCTGCCGGCAGTGCGCGTGGGCCGTTCTTTCCGCGTGAACGAGACCGCGGTCAACGAGTACCTCGAGTCCTCCGTCTACGACGTGGGGTAGAATCACTGCGCGAAGCGCTACCAACACCTCCGGCGTCGGGTGCCCACTAGTCATGGGGCCTGGCGCCGGATTTTTGGTGGCGGCAGGCCGCGCGGTATGCTGTCAACCACTGAAGTTGGCGCGCGCCCGGCAGAGCGTGCACCTCGTGCTGGCCCGCTAGCCCCGTTTTATGCGGGGGTGGTGGTCGCGCTGACTCGCACTGTACGTACACAAGAAACGAGGAAGCCCCATGGGTTCTGTTATTAAGAAGCGCCGCAAGCGCATGTCCAAGAAGAAGCACCGCAAGATGCTCCGCCGCACCCGCGTGCAGCGTCGTAAGCTGGGCAAGTAAGCCTTATGATTTGCACCCGTCCCATTTGTTGGGGCGGGTGTTTTGCTGTGCGCGTGAAAATGTCGACATCAGTGCGGGGCCGATTTCCGGGTTAAGTAGCAAAAAGTGTGTCCGGTCGGCGTGTCGTCGGCCGAACACTTTGCTTGCTATTTCATGGGGCCTTTTCTGATTCCTATCGAGTGGTTGTATTCGGGGGTTAAGTAGCAAAATGTGTGTCCGGTCGGCGTGTCGTCGGTCGGACACTTTTTGTGCTATTTCATGGGGCCTTTTCTGATTCGTATCGAGTGGTTGTATTCGGTTGGGATAGCGTTGTCGTAGAAGGCTGGTCGTCCTGTTTCTTGGTCGGCTTTGTTGTGGTCTTCTTCGGCAAGATCGTTGACTTTGGCGAGTTGGTCTTGTCCGAAATTGCACTGCCTGGCGATCGTGAGTGGATCGTCAGGTCCGTCTAAGAGTCTCACGCGGGTGCAACGGTGAGGGGTGTAGAGAACGCACGGTGGGCGGTTGCGAATAAGTGACCACGCTGGCAGCCGAGAGGTACGAGCGATGAAAGATCAGCTCGAGCATTAGCGAACGTACTGACGTCGCTTTATTAGGTGTACTGACCGGGTACGTTGCGGGCACGCCGGTTCGGCGCACCGCCACAGCCGCTTGCGCCACACCAGCAGCACCGGCCGCCCCGCCGAGGGGATGTCACGCACCAGATGCTCACGCCGGCCGCGGGCCACCGCGACCACCCCGCACCGCGGGCACCCGGTCACCGACTCGGAGGTCTCCACCAACAGCTCCAGCTCACCGCCGTACTCACCGGCGGCAAGCACCACCAACCCCGAGATGCCGAGCATCGCAGCGGGCAGGACGGTAGCCTCAACACTCACCTGGGACTCCTCTCGATCCGTTGCTTGGTCGCTACGAATCGTGGAGTCCCAGGTCCGTCTTCACCAGCCCAACCCGGTCAGCGCGTCGCAACCCGGCTACCACGCTTGGTGAGGAAGATCTGCTAACGTGGTTCGGCGACGGCCCGGGCACGTCCTTGTTCCTAACCGTCGTGCGCTGGGGTCCGCGTGGACCGCTCGGCCAGCGTCCATCCAGTCAGGAGGCAGTCAGCAGATGTTCGACGACAACGGCTCATTCCTACTCGCCATGTTCGAGTTCTTCATCTTCTTCGCATGGTTCATGTCCCTGTGGTGGATCTTCGGAGATCTCTTCCGCAGCAAGGACCTCGGCGGCTTCGCGAAGGCGCTGTGGGTGGTGTTCATCGTCGCGCTGCCGTTCATCGGAATGCTCGCGTACCTGCTTGTTCGAGGTCGGGGGATGACCGACCGCGCGGCCGAGGCGCACCAGGAGCTCCAGCAGCGGCAGGAGGAGTACATCAAGTCCGTCGCCGGCGGCTCCGCCGGATCGAGCCCGACCGATGAGATCGCCTCGGCGAAGGCCCTTCTCGACTCGGGAGCGATTACCCAGCAGGAGTTCGACCAGATCAAGGCAAGGGCGCTCTCCTCGGTCTGACCCTGGTCCGCTCACTCGCCAGCCGCAGCGTCGCGGTCCGAGGGCGAAGAAGTACCGTTCTAATGACAACACCCCGCAGGGAAACCTGCGGGGTTATTTTTGGGTTAAGGGTCCCCCGATTTCCCGTTTGCCCAGGTCGCTAAATGGTCATACGTGGAATCTTTCACGCCTCGCCTGGAGCCGCACAAATCCGCAAACAACAGCAACCACACCAGCCACGCAGGCCCCAAGCACTGCGCGGTTGCGCGCTAGCTTGCGCAGCGGCCGGTACTCGCGGATCGCCCAGCCGGCCTCGCGGGCGTGGCGGCGCAGCGCACGATCCGGGTTGATAGCCACCGGCGAGCCGACCATGCCCAGCATCGGCAGGTCGTTGATGCTGTCGGAGTAGGCGGTGCATTTTGCCAGGTCGAGGCGCTGGATGGCGGCGAGCGCGGCGACCGCGTGCCGCTTGCCGGGCCCGTGCAGGATGTCGCCCACGAGCCGGCCGGTAAACACGCCGTCCTCCTCTTCCGCGACGGTGCCGAGCGCGCCCGTAAAACCGAGCCGCTCGGCGAGCGCCTGGCCGATCTGCACGGGCGTCGCAGACACCAGCCACACCTGCTGGCCTGCGGCGATGTGCATGGAGGCCAGGTCGATGGTGTCCTGGTAGGCCTTGCTGACCATCTGGCGGTCGACGATTTCGCGGCACAGCGACTGCAGCTCGTTGACAGATTTGCCCTTGACCAGGCTCAGCGCGTGCTCGCGCCCGGAGACGATGTCCTCGTGGCTTTCCGCCCCGCGCAGCCGGAAGCGCAGCTGCTTGATCAGGGCGGGGAAGAGCTCGCCGGCGGTGATGAAGCGACGCTTGGCCAGCCCCTCGGCAAGCAGGATCAGCGAGGAGCCCTGGATGAGCGTGTTGTCCACGTCGAAGAAGGCGGCGGCTTCGGCGTCCTGCGGTACGTCCGGGTCGGGCGGGGTGATCTTGGATGCGCCCGCGGTGGCGAACGCCCCGCCGACGGAGTCGACGCCGAGGGCGAAGTCGTCGATGGTCAGGCCGAAGGTTTCCTCGACGGCGGCGGCTGCGGCTGCTTCGCCGGCGGTGCGCTGCGCTTCGTCGTCAAGCGGGGGCACGGCGAGATCCTCGATGAATCGCCGCAGGTTGCCGTGGGAGACGGACCACGCGGCGAGCAGATCGCCGTGTTCGCTCATGTCCTCACCTTTCGCTGTACCTTTCGCTGTGGGTGTTAGCTTGGAACATCGTACCGCTTGGTAGGCAATCAGTCAGGAGGAAGCGGATGGGCAAGCATGTGGAGCTGATGGTGCGCGAGGGCTGCGGCTCGTGTGTGCGCGTGGCGGAGCAGATTCGCCCGCTGGTGCGCGAGTGCGGCGCGGAGCTTTCGCTTGTCGACGTCGACTCGGACCCCGAGCTCGCCGCCGAGTACGGCGACCGCGTCCCCGTCGTGGTGATCGACGATGAGGAGTTTGCGTGCTGGGAGGTCGACTCGGATGACCTCGTCGCGGAACTGAACTCGTAGCGGGGTATCCTTTAGTTTGATTTTCTTGGCCGCGGAAGGGCTGACTGGAGTGATTGTGTGAGTGTGCTCGTCGTAGGGATGTCGCACCGTTCTGCGCCGGTGGCGCTGTTGGAGCGCCTGAGCATGGACGAGACGGTGCAGCACGATACCGCCGCGTCGCTGGTGAAGCAGCCATCGTTGACCGAGGCGATGATTATTTCCACCTGCAACCGGCTCGAGGTCTACACGGTGTCCACGGCCTTCCACTCAGGTGTGGAGGACGTGCTCGGCGTGCTCGCGGAGGTCTCCGGTGTACCGGAGGCTGAGCTGCGCGGCTACCTGTACGTGCGCTACGCCGACGCAGCCGCGGAGCATATGTTCACCGTGGCCGCGGGCCTGGACTCGATGGTGGTGGGCGAGCAGCAGATCATCGGCCAGGTGCGCGCCTCCTACCTGGATGCGGCGGAGCGTGGCACGGTGGGGCCGACCCTGCACTCGCTGGCGCAGACGGCGCTGCACACGGGCAAGCGTGTCCACTCGGAGACCAGCATTGATGACTCGGGTGCTTCGATGGTCACCTTCGCCCTCGACGAGGCCCGCCGCATCCTTGACATCGAGGACTTTCAAGGCCGCACCGCGCTCGTGCTGGGTGCCGGGGCGATGAGCTCGCTGGCCGCCACGCACCTGGGCAAGCAGGGGATTGACCGGCTGATCATCGCCAACCGCACGCGCTCGCGCGCAGAACGGGTGGCGGAACACGCGCGCGAGGCGGGGGTGGCCGCCGAGGTGGTGGACTTCAACGCCCGCGCAGGCGCGATCAGCCGCGCCGACATCACGGTGTCCGCGACCGCCTCGGACGACTTCACCATCACCCCGGAGGACCTCTCGGGCCCGACGATGCTGGTGGACCTGTCGCTGCCGCGCGATATCGATGACGCGGTGACCGAGCGCGAGGGCGTCCACCTCGTCAACATCGAGTCCCTGCACGCCTCCTTGCGCGATGCGGACAGCGAGGATTCGCGCGCCCTGGTCAAAGCCGAGGCGATCGTGCGCGAGGAGGTGGACGCGTTTAGCTCCGAGCAGCGCGTCCGTGAGGTCGCGCCCGCGGTCACCCGGCTGCGCCGGACCGCCAACGAGGTCCAAGAGCAGGAGCTCGAGCGCCTGCGGGCGCGTCTGCCCGAGCTTTCCGAGGAGGAATTTGGGCAGGTCGCCAGGGCGGTGAAGCGTGTCGTCGATAAGCTTTTGCACACGCCGACAGTGAAGATTAAGGAGCTGGCCGCCACCTCTGAGACGGTCAGTGTGGAGACCGCGATTGAGGAGCTCTTCGGGCTCGGCCGGTCGTCGGTGGCCGTGGACGCGCAGCGTTTGCCGCGACCGGAAGAACTGAACGCGAAGGAGAAATGATGCTGAAGATTGGAACCCGCGGATCCCACCTCGCCACCACGCAGGCAGGGCACGTGCGCGACGCGCTCATTGCAAACGGGGTCGAGGCCGAACTGCACATCGTGACCACCGCGGGCGACGTGAACATGTCCCCGGTGGAGCGCATCGGCGTCGGCGTGTTCACCACGGCGCTGCGCGAAGCGCTCGCTAGCGGCGAGGTGGACATGGCCGTGCACTCCTTCAAGGACCTGCCCACCGCTCCGGATACGCGCCTGCACCTGGTCACCCCGGAGCGCGAGGACCACCGCGATGCGCTCATCGCCCGCGACTGCCTCACCTTCGAGCAGCTGCCGCAGGGGGCAAAGGTGGGCACCTCCGCGCCACGGCGCGTTTCGCAGCTGCGCGCGCTGCGTCCCGACCTGGACATTCGCCCGCTGCGTGGCAACATTGAGACCCGCATGAGCTACGTGGAGCGCGGCGAGTTCGACGCGATCATCCTGGCGTATGCCGGCCTTAGCCGCGGCGGGTACGCGGACCGCGCCACCGAGGTCTTTGACCCGGACACGCTGGTGCCTGCCCCGGCGCAGGGGGCGCTCGCCGTGGAGTGCCGCGCCGACGACGCGGACAACGTGCGCGCGCTCGACGCGCTCATCGACGAGGACGCGACCGCGTGCGCGGCCGCCGAGCGACAGGTGCTCGCCACGCTACAAGCAGGTTGCACCGCGCCGGTTGCGGCGTACGCCACGCGGAAGGAAAACGGAGAGCTGACCCTGCGCGCCGGGGTGTTCGCGCTCGACGGAAAAACCCAGCTCGTTGAGACCGTGACCGGCACCGATGCCGTCGAGGTGGGTGCTCGCGCAGCCGAGGCGCTGCTCGCTCGCGGTGCCCGGGCACTGATGGAATAGTGTCACGAGTTTGGTTTTCAGCGGTCTTCCATCTTAAGGTGTAGTTACCATACGTCGGATAGCCCCGACGCAATTGGGGGCCACACAGCGCACCGGAAGGTGTGTGCGGGTGGCTCCTTGCATGCTGCGCGCTTTTCGCGTGCGCACGTGTGATACGCCGGGGCCACTATTTTTCGCGCCTTAGAAAAGATCGTTCTATGACATTGCCCTCGATTACGCCCCCGCCGGGGAAGGTCATCTTCGTCGGTGCGGGACCGGGCAACCCTGACCTGCTCACCGTGCGGGCTCGCGAGGTGATGGAAAACAATTCTATCGCCCTCGTTGATCCGGAGGTCGCTCAGGGTGCCCGAGACGTCGTCGCTGCCGCTTTGCCTGTGCCGAAGGCGAAGATGGACGCAGCCGACGAAGCTTATGCACGCCTGGTTGCTGAAGCGAAGGAGGCAGGTGCACGTCGTAAGCCGCCGCGCCCCGAGGACCCGACCGCGGCGGAGATCGAGGAGGTCGCGCTGTCCGGGGAGGCGATCGTCGCAAAGCTGCAAGCAGCGCTTGACGAGGCCGCTGCTGCCATCGAGCGCGGCGAGGCCGGCGACGGCGACGTGCTCCGGCTCGTGCG
The DNA here is from genome assembly GCF_001831515.1 of Corynebacterium sp. HMSC074A01. Taxonomy (GTDB): domain Bacteria; phylum Actinomycetota; class Actinomycetes; order Mycobacteriales; family Mycobacteriaceae; genus Corynebacterium. The sequence goes on along the minus strand of NZ_KV825615.1, from coordinate 326,910 downwards.
TGGCAACCCGCTCACCCGCGACCAGGTCATGGAGGAGATTTCCGCCGTGGCCGCCGCCGGGCTGGAGTTCCAGGTGGTGCCGGGGATGAGCCTGCCGTCGACGGTACCCTCCTTTGCAGGCATCGCGCTGGGCTCGACGTACACCGAGGCCGACCTGAGCCAAGAGGTGGATTGGGACATGCTCGCCGCCGCGCCCGAGCCGCTGGTGCTGCAGGCGAGGAAGGAGCAGCTGGGTGAGCTCGCCGAGCAGCTGCTCGCGCGCGACATGTCGCCAGCCACGCCGGTGGCCGTGACCACCAACGGCACGACCCGCCTGCAGCGCACCTTCGACGCCACGCTGGAGACAGTGGGCAAGCTGGATGCGGAGCTGCCCGGTTCGCTGGTGGTTACAGTGGGCACCGTGGCTGATGATCGTTCGAAGTACTCCTGGTGGGAAAACCGTCCGCTGTACGGCTGGCGCGTGCTCGTGCCGCGCGCGAAGAGCCAGGCGGGCCCGATGAACGCTCGCCTGAGCTCTTATGGCGCGATCCCGCAGTCGGTGCCGACGATTTCGCTGGAGCCGCCGCGCAACCCGGCGCAGATGGACCGCGCGATCAAGGGCATCGTGGAGGGCCGCTACCAGTGGGTGCTGTTCACCTCCGTCAACGCGGTCGACGCGGTGTGGAAGAAGTTCGAGCAGCTGGGCCTGGACGCCCGCGCCTTTGCCGGGGTGCACCTGGGCGCGGTAGGGCAGAAGACCGCCGACGCGCTGCGCGCACTCGGCATGTTCCCGGAGCTGGTGCCGCACCGCACGAAGCAGAACGCCGCGGGCATGGTGGAGATCTTCCCCGAGTACGTCGAGGACATTGACCCGGTCTCCCGCGTGCTGCTGCCGCGCGCCGACCTTGGCACGGACGTGCTGGTTGACGGCCTGGTGGAGAAGGGCTGGGAGGTCGACGACGTGGTGGCCTACCGCACGGTGCGCGCCGCCCCGCCGGCCCCGGAGACCCGCGACATGATCAAGACCGGCGGCTTCGACGCGGTGTGCTTTACCTCCGCGTCCACGGTGAAGAACCTCGTGGGTATTGCGGGCAAGCCGCACCAGCGCACGATCATCGCCTGCATCGGCCCGTACACGGCCGAGGAGGCCAAGGCGCAGGGCCTACGCGTGGATGTTGTGCCCGAGGTCGCCGATGTGCCCTCGCTTATCGACGCCCTGGCGGACCACGTCGCCTCCCTCCGCGCTGCCGGCCAGCTGCCGCCGCCGCGCAAGAAGCGCCGCATCCGTCGGAAAGCAGAGCCGGCGAAAGCCTCCGGCGAGTAGGAGCGAAAAGGTGCGGGGCCTATGATGGGGGCCATGTCTGACTACGATTTGCCCCGCCGCCCCCGCCGCCTCCGCCAGAACCCCGCGATGCGAGCGTTGACGGCGGAGACGCGCCTGCACCCGGCGGATTTCATCCTGCCTATGTTTGTCGCCGACGGCATCGAGGACAAGCGCGAGATCGCGTCCATGCCCGGCGTCTACCAGCACACCACCGACACGCTGAAGGCCCTGTGCCACGAGGCGCTCGAGGCCGGCGTGAAATGCGTCGACCTGTTCGGCGTGCCCCGTGATGAGGATAAAGACGCCACCGGCTCGGTCGCGTGGGACGAGAATGGGGTACTCAACCGCAACCTGCGCGCCCTGCGCGAGGAATTCGGCGACGACCTGCTGATTATGGCGGATACCTGCCTCGACGAGTTCACCGACCACGGCCACTGTGGTGCGCTGAGCACCGACCGCAACGGCCACGAGATCGTGGACAACGACAAAACCCTGCCGCTGTACGCCAAGATGGCCGTCGCGCAGGCCGCGGCCGGTGCCCACATCGTCAGCCCCTCGGGCATGATGGACGGCCAGATCGCGGTGATCCGCGACGCGCTGGATGAGGCCGGCTACCAGGACGTCTCCATCATGGCGTACTCCGCCAAGTACGCCTCCAAGTTCTTCGGTCCCTTCCGCGATGCGGTGGGCTCCTCGCTCACTGGCGACCGACGTACCTACCAGCAGGACCCGGCGAACATCCGCGAGTCGATCCTGGAGACGCAGCTGGACATCGACGAGGGTGCAGACTTCGTCATGGTCAAGCCCGCCCTGCCGTACCTGGACGTGCTGCGCGAGGTCGCCGACATGTCCCCGGTGCCGGTGGCGGCATACCAGGTCTCCGGCGAGTACGCGATGATGGCCGCTGCCGGGCGCAACGGCTGGATCGACTTTGAGGAGACGATGATGGAGTCGCTGGTGTCGATCAAGCGCGCCGGCGCGGACCAGATCCTCACCTACTACGCCATCGAGGCAGCAAAGGAAGTTCGGTAACGCCTATGGTGAGCCTCCCGCCACACAACCCGCAGTCGCCCAGCCACATCGCCCCGGCGGCGGCGCCGCAGCCTGACCCGCAGGGGAAGAAGGGCGCGCCGCCGGAGGCGGTGCGCTTCATGCTCACCTGCTGGGCCGTGATGATCGCCGGGGAGCTGCTCCACCAGATCCTCACCGTCGTGGTCACAGTCCTCGACCCGGCGGCGCTGCGCGAGAGCGCGAAGCAGGCCGCCGAGGGCCGGGGCGAGGAGCTAAGCGACGCGATGCTCACCTTCGGCATCTACGGTTCGGTGGTGCTCATGGCGCTGATCCAGCTGGTCATCCTGGGCGTGTTCGCTTACGCGCTGCGGACGGTGGCTAAGCGCGGGAAGTGGGCGTCGAACGCGCGCCGCCTGCTACAGATCTTCGCCGCCTTCTTTGGGCTGCGCGTGTTGACCCTGTTTATGATGACGCCGGCCTCCGCCACTGTGCCGGTGGCGCTCTACGCCGCGGACGGGGTGATCCAAATCATCCTTGGTGTCGCGGGCGTGCTCGGGCTGGTTTACTCTACCCGGAAGGAATCGGTGGACTGGGTGGAGCCGAAGAAGACACACGAGCCCAGCGGAGATGGTGAGTAAGGAGCGCACATGGCGGGAATGTTTCCCACCTTCGTTGCTGACCCCAACGACAGGAACCGGCGTTTTCACGGGAAGGTAGGCCCTACCTGGCCCGCCAGCCTGCGCGCCGCCTACTACGTGGCTCTCGCCGGTGCTGTATTGCTCTTGCTGACCGGCATGCTCATGCTCGCCAGCGGCGCACCGAAGGACGCGGACGCGGAGTTCGCGCAGGCTTTTACTACCAACATGCGCATCGTCGCTGGGCTGGATATCCTGCTCGGGCTGACCATCGCCGGGTGCGCGGCCTTCTTCGAACGCGGCGCGAAGGCTCCGCGCCGCGTCTTCGCCGCGGCGGTCGCCGTTGCCGTGTTTGTGAACATGGCCGGCTTTTTCATCGGCGTGGCAGGCTGGGCCGCTTTTGCGGTGACCCTGGTCTTGGTTGCCGCCCTGTTCTTGGCGTTCCGCCCGGCGGCGAACGCGTACGTGGACGAGCGCAGCGGTGACCTCTGGCGCAGCGTGGAAGGGTAAGAAAAGGAAGTGTCTGCAGAACAGCACGCCGCGCTGGAAGAATCCATCGACGCCGCCCGCGAGGCGGCGCGCGAATGCGGCATCGACTTAGATACCCCGCGCATCGGCGCGGACGGCAACCCGCAGTATCCGAACACCTCCTACGCCTTTGAGATGGAGGGGCTGGAAGACGCCCCGCAGCTCAAAGACATTGAGGAGGAACTCGAGGCGCTCGAGGGGGTCTCGGCGCGCCTGGTGTACAGCACGAAGACCGCCTGGGTGACGGTGCCTAGCACCACACCGATCGTGGAACTGGAGGACGTCTTCGCCCGCTTCGGGGTCACGGCCAAGCTCACCGACTCCACCCTGCGCCGCAGCGTGCTCGGCCGGGCGGCGGCGACGCGACCCAGCCCACGCCGCAGCGTGCGGGGCTTAAGCGGCCGTCGCCGGAGGCTGCGCCGCGACGAACAGCTGAGTCTGCGCCGCGCCCGCGCCCAAGGATTCGTGCGCAGCTCAGGCGAGGCGGCGCGGCGCCTGCGCGAGCGCGAGGACGTGCTCTTTACCGCCCGCGACCTGGTCACCCCGCTGCGCATGTGGGTCGCGGTCCTGCTCACCCTGCCGGTGCTGCTGCTCACCTACGTCTCCGCGCTTCAATTCGACGGGTGGCACTGGCTCTGCTTCGCGCTGACTACTCCGGTGGCGCTGTGGTGCGCGTTCCCCTTCCACCGCGCGATGGCCGGCGGGGTGCGACGCGGCATCTCGGCCCTGGACGGCGCGAGCTCGATTGCGATTCTCGCCTCCTACGTCTGGTCCGCCGCGGTGCTCGTGTTTACGGACGTCGGCAAGCTTTCTTGGCGCAACTACGGCGGCTGGCTCCCGCTGCGGATGGTGGAAGAACCGGCGCTGTTCTTCGAGGTCGCCTGCGCGGTCACCTCGCTGCTGCTCGTCGGCCGTTTCTTCAGCATGCGCGTGCGCCCGCACCTGCAGCAGGAGCTTTCCGTGCGCGCGCCCGGCGCAGAGTCGGAGTACATGGTGCGCCGCCGCTCGCGCAGCGGCAAGGTGATCGAGGAGCCGCTGCCGGCCGCAGAGATCAACCGCGGCGACGACATCGTCATCGTCCCGGGCGCGATCATCCCGGCGGATGGGGAGGTCGTCGGTGGTTCGGGCCTGCTCGAGCCAGAGCTTATCGACGCCCACGAGTCCCGCAAGCTCAAAGTCGGCAGCAAAGTCTACGCCGGCTCCATCTTGCGCAAGGGCAAGGTGAAGATGCGCGTCTCCCGCGTGGGCCACGCCACCCGCTTGTCCACGGTGAACCGCTGGCTTGAGCGGGCCTCGCACCACCAGAACGCGACCACGATGATCTCTACTCAGGCGGCGAGCATGCTCATTCCGGCGGCCTATGTGCTGGCCGTGCTGGACTTCGGCATGTGGTGGCTGCTCACCGGTAACTTAAACGCCGCCTTTGCCACGGCCCTGGCGATCCTCGCGGTGGTGGCACCGGTCGCACTTGCCATCTCCACGGCGCTGGCGATCCGGCTGGGCATTGAGTCTGCGGCGCGAAACGGCATCCTCGTGCGTGACGGTTCGACCTTCCGCATCCTGGAGGCCACCGACACCGCGGTGTTTAACCGGGTAGGCACACTGGTGGAGCCGACGATGACGGTGGAGACGGTCACCGCCGAGTACGGCGAGGACCCGGACCTCGTCTTGTCCATCGCGGGTGCGCTGTCGGTCGAGTCCGATCACCCCTCCTCCCGCGCGCTGGTCAAGGCGGCACGCGAGGCGCGCGACAAGCGCGACAAGGACGACGGCGGGCCGAGCTGGATCGAGCTGACCCAGGAGGACACCACCCCGGACGGCTCTGTGCGCGGCCGCCTGACGCTGACCTACGAGGATCAGCACACCGAGAACCTCGAGGCGATGCTGTGGCGCCCGACGAACCTTTCGCAGCTCAAGGGTCGACTCTCGCTGGCGGCAACGGCCGGGGGCACACCCGTCGTGGTGCGCTGGAAGGGTCGCGACCGCGGAGTCATCACCCTGTACGACCCGCCGAAGGAGGACGCGATCTCGGCGATCGACCGACTCGAGTCCATCGGGGTAGAAACCGTGATGCTCACCCGCGACACCTACCCGGTGGCGCGCCGCTTCGCCGACTTCCTGGGCATCTCCAAGGTGCTCGCCGGCATCACCGCGCCGGATAAGCCCCACGCAGTGCGTTCCCTGCACACGAAGGGCGCGACCGTGGCGATGGTGGGCGACCACTCCGCCGCGCGCACCCTGCGCGTGGCCGACGTGAGCATCCTGTACGCGGACGACTCCATCCTGGGCGCCGAAATCGGCAAGGTGGATCAGCTGTGTAACGTGCTGCTCATCCGCCGCGATGTGACCGCGGTGCCGCAACTGGTGGAACTCGCGCGCCGGGTGTGCCGCACGATCGACTCCAACATGCTGGTCGCCTGGACGTACAACCTGGTCGCGGTGCTGCTCGCCATCGCTGGTGTGCTGCCTCCGGTGGGTGCGACGGCGCTGATGTTGGGCAGCTCTTTAGCCATCGAGTTGCGTTCGGTCCGCGTGCGTCATTTCCCGGCCTAATTTTTCCCGCGTAAGCTGGGGGACCATGACCAGACGCGACCTTTCTTCTGCCCCGTTCATCGAGGCCGCCAACGGCCGCACCCCCTCGCGCACCCCGGTGTGGTTCATGCGCCAGGCCGGCCGCTCCCTGCCCGAGTACCGCAAGGTACGCGAGGGCATCCCCATGCTCGATTCCTGCTTCATGCCGGAGCTGCTCGCCGAGATCACGCTGCAGCCGGTGCGCCGCCACGACATGGACGCGGCGATTTTGTTCTCCGACATCGTGGTGCCGCTGAAGGCGGCCGGGGTGGGCGTGGAGATCGTGCCGGGTCGTGGGCCGGTGATGGAGCAGGCGATTGCAACGCGTGCGGACGTCGATAAGCTGCCCGTGCTCGACCACAATGTGGACGAGGTGGCCAAGGGCATCGAGATCATCCTCGACGAGCTTTCCGACACCCAGGCCCTGATCGGGTTCGTGGGCGCGCCGTTCACGCTGGCCAGCTACCTCATCGAGGGTGGGCCGAGCAAGAACCACGAGAAAACCAAGGCGATGATGCACGGCGATCCGGAGACCTGGCACGCGCTGATGCGCCGCCTCGTGCCCACGATCACTGCCTTCCTGCGCACGCAGGTCGACGCCGGCATCGACGCGATGCAGCTCTTCGACTCCTGGGCCGGCTTCCTCACCGAGGCCGACTACCGCGAGCACGTCCTGCCGTACTCGGTGGAGATCCTCAAGGAAGTCGAGGGCGTGATCCCGCGCATCCATTTCGGCGTGGCCACCGGCGAGCTGCTCGGCGCGATGTCCGAGGCCGGCTCCGAGGTGATGGGCGTGGACTGGCGCGTGCCTCTCGACGTCGCCGCGACCCGGTTCGCCTCCCCGCGCGTTTTGCAGGGCAACCTTGACCCCGCGATGCTCTTCGCTGGACCGAAAGTGGTGGAAGAGGAGGTCCGCCGCATCAAGGCGGAGGCCGCCCGCGCCATCGAGGCGGGCAACGCCACCGGCCACATTTTCAACCTGGGCCACGGCGTGCTGCCGACCACCGACGCCGGTGCGATCACCGACGCCGTCGCCATGATCCACGAAGCATAAAAGTAAGGAGCGCTCCATTGAATATCGCCATCGTCGGTGCAGGCCTTGCCGGGCTGACCGCAGCGTATGAGCTGCGCGATTCCGGCCACACCGTGGACGTCTACGAGGGCAGCGACCGCATCGGCGGCAAGCTCTACACCGTGGCCTTCGACGGCGGGCCGACCGACATGGGCGCAGAAGCCTTCATCGCGCGTCGCCCAGAGGCCAAGCAGCTTGTCGACGAGCTCGGGCTCGCCGACTCCCTCGTCAGCCCCTCCGGCCTGCGCTCGCTGCTCTACGTTGACGGCGAGACCCGCGCGATGCCGGCCGGCGGCGTGATGGGCATCCCGTCTACCTCGGAACCGGTTTCACACCTGGTGAGCGAGGAAACCGCGCGGCGCATCGACGAGGAGGGGCAGCGCGAGGGCTTTGCGTGGACCGTCGGCGGCGATATGAGCGTCGGCGCCCTGGTGCGCGATCGCTACGGCGACGACGTGGTGGACAACATCGTGTCCTCCCTGCTCGGCGGCGTCTACTCGTGCACTGCGGACGACCTGGGCGTGCGCGCCACCGTGCCGCAGCTGGCCGAGGAGTTCGACCGGCTCGCCGCCGACGGCCCGGTGCACCTGTCCACCGCGGTGGCCAACCTGGAGGCGGCGCGCAAGAAGGCCGCTCCCTCATCCGGCAAGCCCGCGCCGATCTTCGCCACCTTCCGTGAGGGCTACCAGGAACTTTACGAAGCGCTTGCCGAAAAGTCCGGCACCAACATCTACGTCGACGCGTTCATCTCCGCGATCACCCGCGAGGGCGAGGGCTACCGCCTCAAGGGCGGCGAGGACACCGTCTACGACCGCGTCCTGCTCGCCACCCCAGCACCGACGACCGCGCTGCTGCTGCGCGGCATCGCCCCGGAAGCGGCCGAGACGCTGCGCGCCGTCAAACTGGCCAACTCTGCCGTTGTCGGCCTGCGCTTCGCCACCGACGAGGGTCTGCCCGAAAACTCCGGCGTTCTCGTCAGCACCGACGCCGAGGACGTCCACGCCAAGGCGTTCACCCTGTCCTCGCGCAAGTGGCCGCACCTCGCGGAGCGCGGCGGGGCCCTGGTGCGCGCCAGCTTCGGCCGCTACGGCGACACCGTGGCGATGACCGCCAGCGAGGACGACCTCGTGGACTGGGCCCTCGACGACCTACAGACCATCACCGGCTTCGACGGCCGCGCTGCTGGCGTGGAGGAGATCTTCGTGCAGCGCTGGTTCGGCGGCCTGCCGCGCTACGACGAAACACACCTCGCCACGGTGGCCAGCGTCAAAGACGCGCTCGCGGATGTCCCGGGCGTTGGCGTCGCCGGTGCCTGGGTCGCGGGCGTGGGCGTGCCCGCTGCGATCGGCAACGCGCGAGAGGCGGCCCGCGGGTTGGTGTAGGGGGTCGGCGCTATTTGACGAACACGGCAGGTCGAACAACCCGATTTTTTGGACTTGTTCGTCAAGGTGTGTTCGTCATTTAGCCCAACCACCGACGCAACCTACCCCAGCGGCTTGCCCTGCTGCTCCGGCAGGACGAACGCCGCTGCCGCCGCCACCGTGAACGCGGCGGCGAAGACCGCGAAGACGCCGGCGTGGCCGCCAAACGCCAGCACCGGCGGGACGATGAGCGGCGCGAGAATAGAGCCGACACGCCCGAAGGCCGCGGCAGCGCCGGTGCCGGTGGCACGGATCTGGGTGGGGTAGAGCTCGGGGCCGATGGCGTAGAGGGCTCCCCAGGCGCCCAGGTTGAACAGGGAGAGCAGGCAACCGGCGGTGATGATCTGCCAGGGCACCGCAGCGAACCCGTACAGCCCGGCGGAGACGGCGGAGCCGGCGAGGAAGACGGCGAGGGTGGTGCGGCGTCCCCAGACCTCGATGAGCCAGCCCGCCAGGGCGTAGCCGGGCAGCTGGGCGAGCGTGATGATCAGGGTGAAGCTGAAGGAGCGGACGAGGCTGAAGCCTTGGTCGACAAGCAGTGAAGGGATCCAAGTAAACGCACCGTAGTAGGCGAGCGAGACGCAGAACCACACGGTCCAGAAGGCAGCGGTGCGGGCGCGCAGCTCGGGGCTCCAGATGTGGGTGCTGGTGCTCACAGACTCATCCGGAACCGAGACACTGGCCAACTGATCCGGAGCCACGCCCTCCTCGAAGCTGCGCACGACCGCCTCTGCCTCTTCCTCGCGGCCGCGCGATTCGAGGAAGCGCACCGATTCTGGCAGCTGCATGCGCACGTACAGCGCATACGCAGCAGGAACAGCGCCGAGCGCCAGGCCCCACCGCCAACCGTTTTCGCCCTCGGCGACGACGAAGGTGCCGATGATCGCGGCCAGGATCCAGCCCGCCGCCCAGAACGCTTCGAGCCACACCACCATGCGTCCGCGCACTTTCAGCGGCGCGAACTCGCTGACCAGCGTGGAGGCGACGGGCAGCTCCGCGCCGAGCCCGAGGCCGGTGAGGAAGCGGAAGACGAGCAGGACGGCCACCGAGCCAGCCAGCGCGGAGGCGCCCGTGGCCACGCCGTAGAGCAGCAGGGTGATGGCGAAGACGTTGCGCCGCCCGATCTTGTCGGCGGCGAGTCCGCCCAGGGAGGCGCCGATGGCCATGCCGATGAAGCCGACGGACGCGATCCAGCTGGTGGTGGTCTTCTCCAGATCCCAGTGCACGGCGAGCGCGGCGATGACGAAGGAGACGAGCCCGACGTCCATCGCGTCGAGTGCCCAGCCGATCCCTGATCCGAACAGGAGTTTTTTGTGCTTGCGCGTGACGGGGAGCCGGTCGAGGCGTTGCGTGCGGGTAAGTGCCTGTGTCATGGAGGAAACTCTAGACCACACCTTGGGCGCGGCTGGGTAACGACTGCTAATCTGCTGGTATGAAGAAGCATCTGGGACTCGTGTTGGCCGCGACCTGCTCGGCCACAATCATGGTGGCACCGCAGGCGGCGGCGGAGCCAGTGACGCAGGAGCGCTGCGTCGCGCTTATCGACGCCGTGCAGGACGCCACCGGCGCACAGCGCACCGCCGAGGACACCGAGCGTGCAGCGCAGGAGGCACTCGCGCAGGCGCAGCGCGACGTCGACGCAGCCGAGCAGGAGCGCACCGCCAGCGCGAACATGGTCGCGGATGCCGAGCGCGCGCTTGACGCCGCGACCAAGGAGCGTGATGCGGCAAAGGGTGCGGTGCCGGAGGGGGTGACGGTGGCGTCGGCAAGCAAGGGGCTCGAGGACGCGAAGGCGGGCGCGGAAGCTGCGCGAACCGCGCTCGAGGAGAGCAAGGCTGAGGCGAAGGCGCAGTTTGATCGCGGCTCGCTCGGGTTCTTTGAGGCGATGGGGGCCGACGATGCGGTCGCCGAGCTGCACACGGACTACCGCTACCCCAAGCAGGACCCGTTTAGCGGGCAGACCGGGTACCGCATCGCTGACGACACGCGCATCGGTGCGGCTGACGACGCGACGCATCTGGACAACATGAAGGCAGCGATTGCATGGCTGCCGGAGGCGAACGAGCTGCGGGAAAGCGACGGACAGCCCGCGCTGCCGGTCGCGGATGTCCTGATGGCGCAGGCGCAGGTGAACATCAACTGGTCGCAGCAGCTGCCGCGCGGGCACTCGGATAACGGGTGGGACAACCTGTCGTGGAACTACGAGAATCCTTTCGACGGGTGGTTCCACCGCGAACGTCCGATCTACTTCGAAGCGCAACAGCAGGGTAGGGATCCGTTCTCTGCAGGCGCGGGCCACTACATGGCACTGGTGAACCCTGACATGCGCGCGACGGGCTTTGCGGTGAACACGGAGGAGTTCTACCACGACGGCTACCCGTGGACCGTGGCGCACGCGCAGACCTTCGCCTACGACCAGAAGCCGGAGACAACGTATTCGGTTGCGGAGTACACCGAGCGCTTCAACACCTACTACGACGGGCTCGTCCACGCCATCGAGCATGGTGACGCGGCCAAGCGTCAGGCGCTAGACGAGCGCGAGGCCGAGGTGACCGACGCGCAGCAGATCCTCGAGGCGGCCTACGCGCTGGACGCGGCGGAGCAGATCGTGACTACGCGCGCCCAGGAGCTCGCCGCCGCGAAGGAAGCGCAGCCCGCCCGCGAGGCTGCGGCCGCGGAAGCACTTAATGAGGCGAAGCAGGTCGTAACCACGCGCGCGCAGGAAGCCCAGGCAGCCCGCGCTGCCGCCGCCGAGGCCCGCGCGAAGACCGAGGCAGCCCAGTCCGCGTACCAGCCGGTGAAGCAGGAGTGCGCGAAGCTGACCGGCGCGGACAAGGACGGCTCTTCGACCGGTGGCATCATCGCCGGGGTGGTACTTGGCCTGCTCGCAGTAATCGGGATTGTGGTGGCGCTGAACCCGGGGCTGCTCCCGCAGTTCTAACAAGCAGTTCTAACAAGCAGCGCGCAAATAGGTAGACTTCCTGCCTATGTCGAGCGAGGAACACACCGGCCCACAGGCGGAGCAGGAATGGTGGGAGCAGCCAGGCATGCCCTGGAACGAGAAGCCCACCAAGGCTGACTATTGGTGCCTGGGCTGGTTCGGTTTCGTCGGCCTGTTCGGGCTGGCGATGATCCCGCTGCGCGCCTGGCTACTGGGCCTGGACCCGCCGATTCTTCTGGCGGTGACGGGCTCGCGGATTGGTGCGGCGTCGACGGGCGCGTTGGCGTCGGTAGGCGAGGCCCAGCACTGGCTCTTCTACCTGCTCATTGGCTCGCTGGTAGCGATTAAGTTCGACTGGATCTACTGGTGGGCCGGCAAGCTATGGGGCCGCGGCATCCTGGAGGTGCAGGCCCAGAATTCGAAGCGCACCGCGAAGAATATTGCGCGGGTGGAGCAGTGGGCGATGAAGCTGGGTTGGCTGGGCATCTTCCTGGCGTACGTGCCGATCCCACTGCCGATCGCGTTTGTGGTGTTTGTGCTGATGGGCATGACAAACATGCCGCTGTGGAAGTTCTTGGTGCTGGACTTCGTGTCCAAGACGATCTGGTCGCTGGGCTACTTCGCGCTGGGCTGGTCGATTGGCGAGCCGGTGGTCTTCGTGCTGGAGCAGTACGCGCGGGTGGCGAATTGGATCGCGATCGGTCTGCTGGTTGTCATCTTCATTGGCATCTTCCGCAGGCAGGGCAAACAAGCCAAGTAAGCCGAATGGCCTAGGATTGGCGGGTATGACTACTTCGGCCAAGTACCCAACGTCCGCTCATACCTCCCGCTCCGCCGCGCTGTGGGAGCGCGCGCAGCTGACCACGCCGGGCGGGGTGAACTCGCCGGTGCGCGGCTTCGGCTCCGTGGGCGGCCAGACGCGCTTCATTGAGAGTGCGCATGGCAGCTCGCTTATCGACGTCGACGGCAACGCCTATGTCGACCTCATCAATTCTTGGGGGCCGATGATCCACGGCAATGCGCACCCGGAGATCCTCGCGGCGGTCGAAGAGGCGATGGCCAAGGGCTTGAGCTTCGGTGCGCCGACTGAGGCGGAGGTAGAGATCGCGGAGATGATCGTGGGCCGTACCTCGGTGGAGGAGGTGCGCATGGTCAACTCGGGTACCGAGGCGACGATGTCGGCGGTGCGCCTGGCGCGCGGCTACACGGGCCGGTCCAAGATCATCAAGTTTGACGGCTGCTACCACGGCCACGTCGACGCGCTGCTCGCCGCTGCAGGCTCGGGTATTGCGACGTACTCGCTGCCGGACTCGCCGGGCGTGACCGGCGCGCAGGCCGCAGACACGATCGTGGTGCCGTACAACGACATTGAGGCGGTCAAGGCCGCGTTCGCGGAGAACGAGGGCGAGATCGCCGCGGTGATCGCCGAGGCGGCAGCGGGCAACATGGGCACGGTCGCCCCGCAGGACAGCTTCAACGCGAAGCTGAAAGAGGTGGCGCACGCCAACGGCGCGCTGCTCATCCTGGACGAGGTGATGACGGGCTTCCGCACCTCGTATGCCGGTTGGTACGGCGTGGACAACGTCGCCGGTGACCTGACCACCTTTGGCAAGGTCATCTCGGGTGGCCTGCCGGCAGCTGCCTTTGGCGGCCGCAAGGAGATCATGGAGCGTCTCGCCCCGAACGGCCCCGTCTACCAGGCGGGCACCCTGTCCGGTAACCCGGTGGCGATGGCCGCGGGCATGGCCTCGCTGCGCTTGGCCTCGGAGGACATCTACCCGGTGCTGCAGCGTAACGCGGACACGCTGGCGAACATGGTCTCGGCAGCGCTGGAGCGCGAGGGCGTGGCGCACCACGTGCAGCGCGCGTCGACAATGCTGTCCTTCCGCTTCGCCGAAGGCGAAGGCCGCAACTTTGCCGACATGAAGGCGGCGGATACCTTCCGCTACGCCCCGTTCTTCCACGCCCTGCTGGACAACGGCGTGTTTGCCCCGCCGAGCCCGTTCGAGACCTGGTTCGTCTCCACCGCGCTGACCGACGAGGACTTCGGCCGCATCGAAGAAGCCCTCGTGCCTGCGGCCAAGGCCGCCGCGCAGGCGGTGGCGCCGAGTGAGTAAAACCACTGTCCACCTCGTGCGCCACGGCGAGGTCTACAACCCGAAGAAGGTACTCTACGGGCGCATGCCCGGCTACCACCTAAGCTCGCGGGGCCGCTCGATGGCGGCGGTGACCGCGCAATTCTTCGCCGGGCGCGACGTGACCTACCTGGCGGCGAGTCCCTTGGAGCGCGCCCAGGAGACGGCCGCGCCGATCGCGGAGGTCACCGGGCTCGAGATCCAGACCCGCGAGGACATTATCGAGGCGGGCAACACCTTCGAGGGCCTGCGCACGAAGGGATGGCGCAGCCAGCTTCTGCACCCGGTGCGCTGGCGGCACATGCTTAACCCCTTCGAACCGAGCTGGGGCGAGGCCTACGTGGATATCTGCGAGCGCATGTGCGCCGCGGTAGAAGATGCCCGAGACAAAGCGGAAGGCCACGAGGCGGTGATGGTGAGCCACCAGCTGCCCATCGTGATGGTGCAGCGCTACGTGCAGGGCAAACGTCTTGCGCACGCGAGCCGCGAGTGCGATCTGGCCAGCGTGACGTCACTTGTGTTTGACGGCGACGTTGTTGTTGACTGGTCGTATACCACCCCCGCCGAGAAGATTTGAGAGGTACTCACGTCATGCGCAGAAGCTTCGGCCTGCTCGCGGCCCCCATGGCGGCACTGCTGCTGCTCACCGGCTGCTCGTCCGATGGCGGGTCGGAGACCTTTGCGTTCCACTCGCCGGGCGGGCAGACCGAGATCTTCTACGAAGAGGCTGAGCGCAAGCCGGTGGAGGACTTCCACGGTGAGTCGCTGAGGGAGCCGGGCGAGGAGATCCGCTTAAGTGACTATGAAGGCGAGATCGTCATCCTGAACGCGTGGGGCCAGTGGTGCGCCCCTTGCCGCGCCGAGGTGGACGATCTGCAGGAGACACAGGACGAGCTTGAGCGCCGCGGCACCGGCACGGTGCTGGGAATCAACGTGCGCGACTACCAGCCGGAAATCTCCCGCGACTTCCTCACGGATAACCACACGACGTACCCCTCCATCTACGACCCGCCGTTTAAGACCGCCTCCTTCCTCGGCGGCGTGCCCAGCTCGGTGATCCCCACCACGATCGTGCTGGACGCGCAGCACCGCCCGGCCGCGGTGTTCTTGCGCGAGGTGACCGCCCAGGATCTGCTGGATGTGGTGGACAGGCTCGAGCAGGAGGACGGCGCTTAAGGTGGGCGAGACGTTTGCGGACCTCGTAGCGAGCGGCCCGCTGCTGCTGGGCATGTGTGCCGCAGCAGCAGCCGGGCTGGTCTCTTTCGCCTCGCCGTGCGTGATCCCGCTGGTGCCCGGCTACATGTCCTATTTGACCAGCGTGGTCGGCGGCGAGATGCGCATGGATGAGCACGGCCCGCAGGTGCAGTCCCGCAAGTGGGCAGTCGCAGGCGCGGCAGGGCTCTTCGTCGCAGGCTTTACCGTGGTGTTTCTCTTAGCCACGGTGTCGGTGTTCGGGGCGATCAGCCTGATCGCGCTCAACGCCGAGCTACTCATGCGCATCGGTGGCGTGGTCACCATCCTCATGGGCGTGGTCTTTTTAGGAGCCATCCCGGCCCTGCAGCGCGATACGCGCATGCAGCCAAAGCGCGTAGCCAGCTGGCTTGGCGCGCCGCTGCTCGGCGGGGTGTTTGCCCTGGGTTGGACACCGTGTCTGGGCCCAACGCTCGGGGCGATCATCTCGGTGTCGATGGGCACGGAAGGCATGACCGCGGCGCGCGGCGTGCTGCTGGTGGTGGCCTATTGCCTGGGGCTGGGCCTGCCGTTCGTGCTGGTGGCGCTGGGGTCTGCGCAGGCGGTGCGCAGCGTCGATTTTCTGCGCCGCCACTCGCGCGCAATTCAAATCATCGGCGGCATCCTCATGATTCTCGTAGGCGTCATGCTGGTGTCGGGCCTGTGGGGCCTGTTTGTCGGCTGGTCGAGGCAGTGGATCGTTGGATATGGAGCGACGGTGATTTAGGTGAAGCAAGTGTGGACGTGGCTGCGCAAAGCGTGGCACTGGCTGACCAGTATGCGCACGGCACTCGTGCTGCTTTTCCTGCTCTCGCTGGCCTCGATCCCGGGCGCGCTGCTGCCGCAGCGCAACGTGAGCGAGTCGCTGGTCAACGACTACCTCGACGCCAATCCGACGATGGGGCCGATCTACGATCGCCTGCAGCTTTTCGACGTCTTCAGCTCCACCTGGTTTATCGCCATCGTCACCCTGCTCATGGTGTCGCTGATCGGCTGCATCATCCCACGCTCGATCGACCACTGGCGCGCCTACCGCGCCCAGCCCACCCGCGCCCCGCGCTACCTCTCCCGCATGCCGCTGCACGCGGAGGGCGAGGTCGTCGGCAGCCGCGAGGAGGTCGAGGCGAAGGTCCGCGGCCTGCTGAAGCGCTGGCACGTGGCCGCCTACTCGCCGGATCAGGACCGCGCGGGCACCTATTCCATCTCGGCGGAGCGCGGGTATACGCGCGAGCTGATGAATCTGCTGTTCCACATCGGGATTGTGGGCATGATCGTCGCTTTCGCCGCGGGCCGCATGGTCTACTACGAGGGCCAGGTCATTGTGGTGACGAACTCGGAGTCGGAGTACGCGGTGCCGGTGGAGCAGTCCACCGAGTTCTGCAATACCTCGCCCGCCAACTTCGACGTCTTCCGCGCCGGCCCGCTTTTCGACGGCACCGGGCTCACCCCCTTCTGCATCGATGCTAAAAACTTCCGCGCCGAGTACCTGAATAACGGGCAGGCGAACGGCTTCTGGTCCGACATCATCTACACGGACGATCTGGGCGCGCCGAAGGAGTCCTGGCAGGAGACCACCTTGGCCGTGAACCACCCGCTGCGCATCCACGGCGACCGCGTCTACCTGCAGGGCCACGGGTTCGCCCCGCAGGTGACGGTGACGTGGCCGAACGGGGAGTCGCGCACGCAGATGATGCAGTTCCGCCCGAACGATTTGCAGACCTTCCTGTCCTCCGGCGTGATGCGCTTCGATCCGCCGGCGGGCATGTACCCGGATCTTCAGGAGCGTCGCCAGCACCAGATCGCCCTGGAAGGCAACTTTGCCCCGACAGCTCAGTGGGGTGGCACAGACGGTGACACGCTGGGCTCCGCCTTCCCCGCGATGGACAACCCGGCGATCTCGATGGACATCTACCGCGGCGACTCGGGCCTGGACTCGGGCCGCCCACAGAATATCTTCGTGCTGGACCAGATGCTCATCGCGGACGGGCGCCTGCAGAAGGTGGAGCGGGTCAACCTCGCCCCGGGCGAGGAAGTCACCATTGACGGCGGGGTGAAGGTGCGCTTCGATGGCGCGGCCGAGTATGCCAACTACCAGATCTCGCGCGACCCGACGCAGATGTGGGCGCTTTTGGCCTCCACGATCATGCTGGTTGCCCTGGCCGGCTCGCTGACTATTAAGCGCCGTCGCATCTGGGTGCGCCTTACGCCGGCCGCGGGCGGCGTCACCGCCGTGGAGATCGCGGGTCTTGCGCGCACCGACCGCGCCGGGTGGGGCCCGGAGTTTCGAGAACTGGCCGCCGAGATCCTTGGACAAGCGGAGGAAGATGACCCCGAAGAGGTGGATGACCTCGGATAACCTTGGAAAACAAGGTGTCGATAAGGTAAGTTGACAACCATGCTTGTCAACACCACCATGGCGGAGCTGTCCGATCTCACGTTTCGCACTGCATTCATCATTTACATCGTCGCGCTTTTGATGTCGTGCGTGTACTACGGCCGCGTCCTCGCAGTCGTAGACGCGCGTCGTGAGCGCAGCGAGAAGCGCATGCAAGAGCGTGCGCAGGAGCGCACGGAAGAGAGGATCGCGGTCGGCGCGGGCGGTCCCGCGGTCGTCGAGAAGCAACTGCCCTCCGAGCAGGACCTGGACGAAGCGTACGAGGCGCGGGTAGCGAATGCCCGCAAGTGGGCGGGCATGACGCAGGCCCTGGTGTGGTTCGGTGTGGCCCTGCACCTGGTGGCTTTTGTCACCCGCGGTATCGCGGCGCAGCGCTTCCCGCTGGGCAACCTGTACGAGTACATCCTGTTTATGACCGCGGTGATTATGGTGGCTGCCGCGATCGTGATCGGGCGCAAGGGCTGGCACACGATTTGGCCGTGGCTGCTGTTCCCGATGGTGGTGGCGATGTTCCTCAACTCGACGGTCTTCCACATGAAGGCCGCCCCGGTGGTGCCGGCGCTGCAGTCCTACTGGCTGCCGGTGCACGTCTCCACGGTGTCGATCGGTGCCTCGGTCGGTATCGTCTCCGGTGTGTTCGCGCTGCTGTACCTGCTGCGCATGTGGCAGCCGAAGGGTGAGGAGCACGGCTTCATTGGCAAGATTGTGCACCCGTTGCCGTCGGCAAAGACGCTGGACCAGATCACCTACAAGACGGCGATCATTACGCTGCCGCTGTTTGGCATCGGCATCGTCTTCGGCGCGATCTGGGCCGAGGTGGCCTGGGGCCGCCCGTGGAACTGGGACGCGAAGGAAACCGTGTCCATGATCACCTGGATCCTGTACGCCGCCTACCTGCACGCGCGCGCAACCGCGGGTTGGAAGAATTCGAAGGCTGCGTGGATTAACGTGTTTGCCCTGGCGATGACGATCTTCAACATGACGTACGTCAACACCGTGATCGCCGGCCTGCACTCCTACGCCGGGCTGAACTAGGGAGGCGCGTTACATGAAGGTCCTCATTACCGGTGGCGCCGGTTTTATCGGCTCCACCATCGCTTCCTGCTGCGAAGACAACGGGATGACCCCGGTGATCCTGGATGACTACTCCACCGGCCTGCGCGTCTTTGCCGAACGCTTCGCCCACTACGAGGGCGACATCGCGGACGTGGCGCTGCTGCACCGCATCATGGACGAGCACCCGGACATCGAGGCCGTGGTCCACTGCGCCGCGAAGATTATCGTGCCGGAGTCCGTCGCCAAGCCGCTGTACTACTACGAGAACAACGTGGGCAAGGCGACGACCTGCGTGCGCGCGCTCGCCGAGCGCGGCGTGAAGCGCGTCCTGCTCAGCTCTACCGCGGCGATGTACGCGGCCGACGAGCGCCTGCTTGTCGACGAGCACAGCGCCTGCGACCCCTCCAGCCCGTACGCGGCGTCGAAGTGGATGCTGGAGCGCGTGCTTGCCGACGCCGCCGCGGCCGGCCTTATCCAAGCCACGTCCCTGCGCTACTTCAACCCGATCGGCGCGGACCCCAAGCTGCGCACCGGCCTGCAGAACCCGGCACCCTCGCACGCGCTCGGCAAGATGATTTCCGCCTACCAGGCGGGCGAGCCCTTTACCGTCACCGGCGTTGAGTGGCCCACCCGCGACGGCTCGGGCCTGCGCGACTACGTGCATGTGTGGGACCTGGCGCGCGCCCACGTCGCGGCGCTTCAGGCAGAGCTTGCCGACTACGAGGTGATCAACCTGGGCACCGGCCAGGGCACGACCGTGTTCGAGCTGGCCGACGCGGTCGGCGAAGCGACGGGCACCCCGCTCGAGGTGCGCACCGCCCCGCCGCGCGACGGCGACGTGGCGGGCTGCGCCACCCGCACCGACAAGGCCGCCCGCCTGCTCGGCTGGCGCGCGGAGCGCAGCGTGGCTGACGGGGTGCGCGATTCACTCGAGTGGGCAAAGCGCCTGCCCGAGGTGCTCGCGCGGAACTAGTCGGGGCTAGCTTTCGCCGTTTTCTTCGCGCCGACGGCGGCGTT
Organism: Corynebacterium sp. HMSC074A01; assembly: GCF_001831515.1. Classification (GTDB taxonomy): domain Bacteria; phylum Actinomycetota; class Actinomycetes; order Mycobacteriales; family Mycobacteriaceae; genus Corynebacterium. The sequence goes on along the minus strand of NZ_KV825615.1, from coordinate 307,595 downwards.
CTTCCTCTTCCTGGCGCTTGCGTTCCGCTTCCTCGCGGGCGCGGCGCTCTTTGAAACGGTTCTTCTCGATGTTCCAGAGGAAGTCTTCATCATCGTCGGGCCCCTTAATCTGCGGGCGCTGCTGGGCCTGCTCGATGCGTTGCTGCGAGCCGGGCCCGAATGCGCGCCACATCAGGTAGATGGCGACGACGATGAGCACGATCAGTAGTAGCCTTCCCATAACTTCCAACATACTTGGTTGCCGTCTAGGGTTAGGTATATGCAACAACAAGCCCCCGAGCTCGACCCCGCCGCCCGTTCCCGCGCTAACAAAGCTGCCGCGGTGTATGGCCTGTGCCGACTCGGGCTGTTCATCGCGTTGACCGTGGTGATCCAGGGGGCTGCGCTGCTCATCGGCGCTCCAGTGCCGCTGATCATGTCCGCGCTGTTGGCCCTGATCGTGGCGTTCCCGCTGTCCATGCTGGTGTTCAAGCGTCAGCGCATCGAGGCCACTGAGGCGGTCGCCCAGTGGCGCGAGCAGCGCAAGGCGCGCAAGGAGTGGATCGCCAGCGAGCTCGCTGAGCGCTAGTCTTAGCAGACTAGCGTTAGCCGAAAAGTGCGGCGATGACCAGCATCGCCGGCAGCGAGAGGAACGTGGTGAGGAAGACGGTGTCGCGCGCGACCGTCTCGCCGACGCGGTAGGTGGCGGTGTAGTTGTACACGTTTTGTGCCGTGGGCAGCGCGGAGAGGATGAGTGCCGCGTAGAGCTGCGTGCCGTTTAAGCCCATGAGGCTGCCGACGAGCAGGGCGAGGGCGGGCATGGCGACGAGTTTGAGGGTGGTGGCGGTGAGCGTCGGCAAGCGCTCTTGCGAAAGCACACCATCTCCCTTGAGCGAGGCACCGAAGCTCATCAGAATCATCGGGATCGATGCCCCGCCGAGGATCTCCAGCGGCGCCATCACCGGCTCAGGCACCTGCCAGCCGGAGGCCGAGACGGCGAAGCCCGCGAAGGCCGCGAGCACGACTGGGGCGGTGAGGCCGGCGATAAAGGAGCTGCCGATCGAGCGCAGGCCGCCGCCCTCAGCGTTCAGTCCCGCGATGATGATGGGGGAGAGCACCGCCATCTGTAGGACGAGGGCGGGGACGACGTAGGTGGCGTCGCCAATCACGTAGGTGGCAATCGGCAGGCCGATGTTGACCGAGTTGTAGTAGCTTGATGCGGCCGCCCCCGCCATCGTCTCCGCCACACTACGCCGAAAGCACAGCGCGCTGAGCGCCCAGTAGATCGCCATCGTGGCTACCGAAGCAATCGCGATCACTCCCACCACTGGCGAGGCGAACGCCGAGGTATCCGAGGTCGCCACACTGGAGAAGATGAGCGCCGGGGTGGCCGCCCAGAACGCGATGCGGTTGAGCTGCAGGCGCGCCTCGCCCTTGCCAATCACGCCCTTCTGCGCGAGCAGAAAGCCCACACCGATCACGGCGAAGATGATGGCAAAGCCCGTCAACACGTCCAGCACGAGAAAAACAACCTTTCGCGACACGTTCAGGATTACGTGAACATTGTTCCCTACGCTACTGGGCAATGCGTCAAGGAGGTGCAAGCATGGATCAGCGCACGCGGCTGCTGGCCGTGAGTATTGCGGCGGGGCTTGGTCTGGCGGGGTGCGGCAACTACGTCAACGTCGAGGTGATCGGTGCATCTGGGTTCTCCCACAACGAGCAAGGCGAGATCATCGCGCACGTGCAGACGTGTGGCGAGTCCATCAGTCAGCTTGATATCGCGGCGGACAGGCTGGGCCTTGTCGACGACGAGCCGAACGAAGTCCTCGCCCGCTACTTCGCCCCCGAAGCACAGTCCGGGCACATCCGGGTGAACCTGAGCGATCCCGCGCCGTGGGCGGAGCAATTGCCTCTCGACGCCACGTACCCCGACAACCGCGCCCTCCTCCTTACCCCCGCGCCCGACGACGATGGGGGCAACGGCGTCTTCCGCCCGGAGAAGGCAATTGCGTCTGCGAGCGCGACGAAACGCGAAATCCTGGAGCAGCCAGCTGGTACTGTGCTGAGCGTAAGTGCCTACGATGGGAGTGTGCAGACGTGGACGGAAGAGGAGTTCGACGCGGCGTGCTAGCCGAGTCGGCTGTGTTTGGCATCTTCGCCGTGGTCTCGGCTGCCATGCTGCTGGCGTCATCTTTGCTTGGCCCTGCTGGGTGGGCCGTGGTGCTGCTGCTCGGCCACCCGCTTTTGTCACTGGCGCTCGCCGCCTGGGACACGGTGCGCTCTGAGAAGGTCAATTGGCTGTGGTGTGTCGTGCCGCCGGTGGTGCAGGCGCTCGAAATCCTCGTATTCATGAACCCAACTGCGTTGCCCTTCGTGGTGCTGGTGGCGCTTGGCGGCGCGCTCGGGCTTGGGCTGGGCTACGCGATCGTGCGAGCCCGCCGGGTTTAAAGTCCGCGGCCGCGGACTGTTTTTGGGTGCGGTGCCGTCCGCGAGTCTGCGGCCGCAGACTTTTTGAGGTTCCTCATCTGCCATTCCAAACTCGCGTGGTGCGCTTAATCGCGGAATGTCACATTTTAATCACAACGTGCGCTACCTGTTGCGCTCGAACATGCGTATGTATATAACGGAAGGCAAAACCACCCACCCAAACCGCCGCGCCGCAGAATTGAGAGACCGTCATGGACCTTGTCACCCCGGAAGAAGAAAAACTCGCTGCTCAACTAGCAAAGAATATCCACGTCAACCACGATGATTCCACTGTTGCTCGCGCTCGGATGCTTGATGCCGTCGGGCAGTTCGACGAGGAGGGGTGTGCGCCGCGCCTAGGTTCGAAAACTACCGCCGCTTGGTTAATGCGTGATCTACGTATCCCCCGCAGTACTGCATTCGAGTATGTATTCGTTGCCAGAGGGATACGGCAATATCGCATGCTTTATGAGTCATTCGAAAAAGCGCGGATTAGTTACACGACCGTCAGGTGGCTGTTGAACTACATGAATGAGGAGAACGAGGGCGAACTCGTCGCAGCCGCCGAGGCAATGTGTTTCTCCGAGCTTCAGCAGAAGCTTGCCGGTGTGGAGTCGAATGATGATAAAGACCCCACCGAGCCGTACTTCCGGCTCAACAAGCGCAAAGACGGGATGGTCCACCTTGATGTCCTCCTGCCAGCCGTCACCGGTGAGGAACTGCTTGCCGCGCTCAAACTCGCGCAGCTGGCCAACCACGGTCTTGACGGCGCGACACCCGAAGAGTTGGACGACCCCGAAGCGCTTGACGCGCTCCTAAAGCAGGCGGAAGCCACCGAAGAGGCCTGCCCGGCGAAGAAGACCGCCCCGCCAGGTGCCAACCGCAAGAGCATCTGGGAGGACATCACATCGACCGCCGAAGCGCTTGACGGGGAGCACAACGCCTCGCGCTTCGGCCCGCCTGAGCCACGCAACTTTTACTCCGCCTTTATCGCCATGATCAACATGGTGCGCACCAGCCCTTCGAGCCCGCTCCGTACTCCTGGCGCGCACGTGAACATCATGGTCACCGAGGACGGCCGGGCCTGGATGCCCAACAACCTGCAAGCGAAGTCCTCGGCGGTGGAAAGCTACATCGCCAACGCCATGGTCCGCTTCCACGTGCTGGATAGCCAGGGGCTGACGCTCAACGTGAGCCGCCAACAGCGCTTCGCCACTGACGGCCAGGTCGCCGCACTCCTGGCCAGCTGGGGCCACCAATGCGCCATGCCCGGATGTACGCATACCCGTTTTCTCCAGATGCACCACATCAAAGACTGGTCCCGCAACGGGGAGACCAACATGGACAACCTGCTTCCGCTGTGCTCGTCGTGCCACTCGCTAGTGAGTAACAACTCCGTGCACATCCGGCAGCGGGGCGGCGACATCCACTACCGCTTCGCCGACGGCACCCGCTTCACCGCCTACAACCGGGCGCACCCCACAGCCCCGCCGAAACCCAGCCCCCGCACGTGCGACGCCGCCTGCACGGCCTGTACGGACGAAAAACAGCCCCAACAGTCTGCGGCCGCAGACTGTCAGGGCCAGGAAAACCGACAGCGCCAAGAGCGGCGCACACCTAGTGCGTCGTGTACGGCACCACCATGCCGGAACCCCAAAGCTGTAACCCCGTCACCGTGAGCGCAACGGCGGTCAGGACGGACCACGCCAGCATGGCGCGACCATTCATGCCCAGCACCGGGATGAGGTCCTTGCCCTGAGCGCGCTGACGTTGCACGGTCAAAATAGAGGACACAGCGAAAGGCAGCGCGGCAAACGCCACGAGCGCAAGCGAGTTGCCCAAAAGCAGCGTCACCGCAAACGGCGTCAGGGTCAGCACGGTAAACAGGCGGCGCGCACGCACCTCGCCGATGCGCACTGCCAGGGTGTTCTTGCCTGCAAGCGCGTCCGAATCCAAATCGCGAATGTTGTTAGCCAAATTCACCGACGCCGATATCGCGCCGACCGCGATGGCCACCAGCCACCCCTCCGTAGTTAGCCAGCCCGCCTGGGTAAATTGCGTGCCCAGCACCGCGACGAGCCCGAAGAAGACAAACACAGCCAACTCCCCGAACCCGTAGTAGCCGTAAGGCTTCTTCCCGCCGGTGTAGAACCAGGCCGCAGCGATGCACGCAGCGCCGATGAGTACGAGCCACCACGCGCTCATCACTGCGAGAATGACGCCCAGCACACCCGCAACAAAGAAGGAGGCAAAGGCCGCAAGCTTCACATCCTGCGGGCGCGCCAGCCCGGAGGCGGTGATGCGGGTGGGGCCGGTGCGATCATCATCGGTGCCGCGCACCCCGTCGGAGTAGTCGTTGGCAAAGTTCACGCCGACGATCAGGGTCCACGCAACTCCCAGCGCCAGCAGGGCCTTGCCCAGGTGCATGCCGCCGTTGTACGCCGCCAGGCCCGTACCGGCGATGACGGGCGCGAAAGCGTTCGGCCACGTGTGGGGTCGCGCCGCCTGCCACCAGTCGTGAAAAGTCGCAGTCCCGTCGGCACTGCCGCCACCATTCTGCGCAGAGTCGTTTCCATTGCCCGTCGTGTCAGTCATGCCTCCCATCATGCCCCGATTTGCTCGTGTCGGCTAAAGTTTTGGCTCATGTGGATCGACTATGCGCTTCGGCAAGCACTGGGCGGGGTAGGTGCGCTACTGCGCGCGCCTCAGCTGCGAGTGGTTGCGCGCAAGTCCCCCGCGCGCTTCCCGCAAGAGGGCAGCACGGTCATCTCGCTGACTTCCCACGGGCCGCGCCTGAAGTCGGCGGTGGTGGCGATTTCCTCCCTGCTCGTGGGCACCAAGCGCCTGCCGGTCTACCTGTGGCTGGATAAAGAGGACTACGAGGGCGAGTGGCCGAAGGGTCTGCACGCGCTCGTGGAGCACGGCCTTAAGGTGCGCTGCTCGGACGGGCATTACGGCCCGCACACGAAGTACTACGGCACTTTCCAACAGTTCGCGGGAACAAACACCCGCGTCATCACTGTGGATGACGACATGATGTACCCGAAGTGGTTCGCGGAAAAGCTGCTCAACGCCTCCGATGCCGACCCGAAGAACGTGGTGGCCTATCGAGCGCACGAGATCGTGCTGCACGACGGCCGCTTGGCCCCCTATAGACAGTGGAAATCGGTGCAGGATACGGATCCGGACCCGCGCCACTTCGCCACCGGGGTATCGGGGGTGGCCTACCCGTCGGCGATGGTCGACGCAGTCGCGGCGCAGGGCACTGCTTTTTTGAAGTGCGCCCCGCACGCCGACGACATCTGGCTCAACCGCTGCGCACTGCGCTCGGGCCACTACGTGCGCCAGGTCTTCCCGCACCCGCGCGAGTTTTCGATGGTGCCGGCCTCCCAAGGTGTGGCGCTTGTGCGGGGCAATCTGCGCGGCGGCAATGACGCCCAGCTGCGCGCCACCTATGCGCAAGAGGACTTGAGGCTGCTTATCGACGCCGCGTTGTCCCTCAACGAACCAGCCCGCTAACCCCAGGCGTACCGGGGCACTGCGCGGCAATGCCTACCTGTCGACCGCTGAGCATCTGAGCGGCGGCATGGGCGGGGGTGTTCGCCTCGACGATACAAAAACGTATTCCTGGACTTGTGCTTAAAGCACCCCTAAAATGTGATGTCATCTATCACCTCAGCTGTTTGGGCTAAAACTCTTCGGGCGAGGTGATGTGTACATAACCAAACACTGATAACGAGCCGCGCTTGCCAGGCCCTGTTCAGCGGCTTGATTGAGGAGTATCCCATGGCCGGATCATCTCGGCGTTTTCGTAAATCAACTTCTACAGGCATCGCAGCCTCATCCATTATCGCCCTCGCCCTTGGCGGCGTGAGCGTCGTCGCCCCGGGGCCGCTGGCGCCGCACGCTGCCGCTGCATCCAGTTACACGGGCGGCATCCGCGAGAGGTCCGGCGCGGTGGAGAAGGACGCCCAGAAGGCCTCTGACCTGCCGGCCGGCTCGTGTGTTGTCGATTCAACGGATGGGAAGGGCAGCCAAGCTGGTTTCCACTGGAACACCGTGGAGCCGGCTGCAGAGAGCCCCGACAAAAAACGGTGGGGCTTGAGCGTCGCCTTTGACAATTCAAAAGACCGCACGTTCGCCGATTGGGGCTTTACCCATTCAGGCCGCATGGGTGGGTACCTCGATCGTGGTCAAGTTCCCTCTATGAAGGCTGGCGAGACCTTTCTTCAAGGCGAGGTAGTCACTCATGCGGCCGACGAAAAAATTCGTATTGACGGTTCTGGCCAACAACGAAACCTGAACCTCTTCGCAGAACTGACCGATGCGAAAGTCAAGCAGTTCGCTGAGGCTACCGACGGTAACCCGGTACGTTATGCCTGGCAAGGCTACTATACGCAGGAAAACCCCGGAGCAAATAGAGCCACCAGGGGAGCGTCCTTTTCGGCCCTCGTGAACCCGTGGCCGAGCGAAAACATCGAATGTAACCCGATCACGGTCACGTGGGAATCCAAGGAAAAGCTGGTCATCAGGAAGGGCGAGGAGCTCAAGGTCGGCAAGATCAACATCCCGGCCGTGACCGGCGGCGGAACCGATGACTCCATGTCCCGCATGGTCGTGGAGGCCTACGACGCGCAAGGTAACTTCATCGGCACGAGCGACACTGTGGCTTCTGGTGGCGGCACGTCGAGCGTGCGCATCGACCAGGAGACCGGTGAGATCTTTTACACCATGCCGGAGTACAAGGGCACGAACCTGAGCGCTCAGCAGGGCATGCGCTTCAACGTGCTCGCCAAGCCGCGTACGGTTACACAGCTCCAGGACGCTGCTAAGAGCAACAATGAGTATCTCGGGCATGATGGAGCCTTCGAAAGCTCGAACTCGCTGACGCGCTATAACAAGCCGAACTTTATTGACAAACACCAATGGAGCTTCGACGACACTCAGTTCCACGACCCGAAGTATGACCCTGACCAGCAGGCAATCATCTCCGGCGTGGAGGACAACAAACCCACCAAGGAACGCCAGGTGGTCTCGTTCAAGGAAGCCGGGGACAAGATTACGGACCTGGTGAAGAAGCGTGAGGACGGCGGCTTTGAGGCCGAGGTCAAGCTGGACAAGAAGAACGTCTACTCAGGCTGGGACGCCAAGATGGATCCCAAGACCTATGAGGTCACCGTCACCGCGCCGTCGAACCCAGCTCCTGGTACCTTTGCTCAGCCACGCGTCATTGTGACCTACTCCAACGGCTCGCAGGATATCATCCCGTTGCTTGTGACGGTGGATCACAACCACACCCAGGTTTCGGAGCTCAAGCTCGAGACCCCAGGCACCACGAAGGGTGTTCCGGGGCAAGACATCGAAGCACAGCTGACTGTGGGCAAGGTCATTGATGACTATGGCCCCTTCACCCCGACGTCTTATGAGGTAGTGGGTGGTGTGCCGGAGGGCTGGACGGTGACCGTGGATGAAAACGGTAAGGTCACCGCAAAGTCCCCGAAGGACGCGCCGAACTTCTCGACGATCACCCCGAAGATCAGGGCTACCTACCCGGATGGCACGATCGACGAAGTCGATGTTTCCTTCCAAGTAGTCAACAACGTGAAGGTGCCGGACTACACCGCTGTCTCCGGCAAGGCCGAGGAGGAAGTGAAGCTTCAGCCGGTCATGCCCCCGGTTGGCCTGGGTGGCAAGGAAACCGACGAAGAGCCGAACCGCTACACCTTCGAGGACGGCACCACCGAGTACAAGGTGGGCGACTGGACCGTCACCATCGATGAGAACACCGGTGAGCTGACCTCCACCATCCCGAAGTCTGCTCTGCCAGGCGCGCAGCTCACCGTTCCGGTGAAGGTGTACTACCCTAGTGGCGCGAACCCGCAGATCGCTACCGGCACCATCAGCGTTATTGGCGACGGCTCCGGCGAGGACAACGCCTTCTACCGTCCCCAGCTCACTAAGGCTGGCGAGTCGGTGAAGTCGGACATCACGACCTTGTTGGATGATCCGAAGAAGGCCACATACAAGCTGCCTCCGAAGAAGCAGTGGCCTGCTGATTGGGAGTTCTCCATCGATGAGAGCGGTACCGTTACCGCAACCCCGGGTGAAAACGTGCCGAACGGTGCTACCGTCACCATTCCGGTAGAAGTCACTTACCCTGACGGCTCCAAGGCAAGCGTGCCGGCGGACTTTACCGTTGTTGACGCATACGCCCGCGCCAATCAGCCGTCTTACCCGACGGTGACTGGTGATATCGGCACCACGGTGACGAGTAAGGTCGACCGCACGTACTTGGATGATAATGCTGAACCACGCTTCTCCCTCGTGACTGACCCGAAGGATCCTGACTACATTGCGCCGCCGCGCAACCTCACCTGGGACCAGGTGAAGATTGATCCAGTCACGGGTGAGATCACCACGCCAATTGGAGCTAACGTCCTTCCTGGCTCTTCTGCGGATATTCCAGTTCGTGTGACCTACAAGGATGGTTCGCGGGACTTCACCATCGCCACCGTCGTGGCCAAGGGTAAGCACCGCCAGATCTACGAGCCGAAGTATGAGCTGAAGACCACGAAGCCTGGCGTCGAGAAGGCTTCCCCGATTTTGGATGACACCAAGGTTCCGGAGCGCGACCTGGCCGAAGATAAGTCGAAGCGTTTCAGCGCACCTGGCACTGTCGAGGGCTGGACTGTCAAGGTCGATGAATCCGGCATCGTGACGGCGACCCCGCCGGCGGACGCGAAGGCTGGCGACGGCATCCAGGTTCCTGTGGAGGTTACGTACCTGGACGGTTCCCAGGAGACTGTGTTCGCACCGTTCAAGGTGATCGAGGAGCAGAAGGACGTTAACGAGCCGTATTACTCCGTGGAAGTTACCGGCCCAGGTGTCAAGGTCGACCGACCCATCAAGCCAAACAACATTCCGGCAGGGTCCAAGTTCGCCTTTGGTGTCGACGGTGACAATCCGATCACCAAGACCACCGTTGACGGGTGGGACTACGAGATCAACCCGGATACCGGTGAGATTTCTGTGACCCCGCCTGCCAACGCGAAACCGGGTGATAAACACGACTACAAGATCACCGTTACCTACCCCGATGGCTCGGTGGATGATGTCCCCGTCAGCACCATTGTGAAGCTGACCAACAACTGGGAGTCTGAGCCGGTTATTCCGTCGCAGACGGTGTACCCGGGTGGTACGGCGACGTCGCCGATTGGCGTCGAAAAGCCTGCGGAGATCAATCTGCACCCGGATACCCCTTACACGATCAACCCGAAGGGCAAGGGCCTCGAGGCGACGGGTGAGAAGAACGAATTCGGCAACCCGACCTACAAGGTCAAGACGGCGAACGGTGACTGGCTCGTTGGCCTGGATGACAAGGGCAACGTCATCTCCACCGCGCCGGCAACCGCTAAGGCTGGCGACAAGATCGATGTTCCGGTCATCGTGACCTACGAGGACGGCTCGAAGGACAACGCCAAGGCCGTGGTCAACGTTGAAGATGTGCTGACGCGCGAGGTGCCGTTCAAGGTTGAGTACAAGTACTCCGACGAAATCCCTGCCGGCGAGTACAAGGTTGAGACCAAGGGCGAGCTTGGTGAAGAGAAGCTGAACGGGGAGACCCGTGAGTGGGATCGGACGAAGGATCCGGTCAACGAGGTCATCGTCATCGGCACCAAGCCGTCCGAGAGCTCCAAGAAGGTCGAGTGGAAGGCGCCGGTCCCGTTTGAGGTTGAAACCCGCCCGAACCCGGCACTGAAGCCGGGTGAGATCAAGGTTGTCCAGACGGGCGTCCCGGGCGAGAAGACCTACACCGCGGACTTCACCTCCAAGGGCGATGAAGCAACGGTGAAGCCGGAGGAGAAGCAGACCAAGGCCCCGGTCAACCAGATCATCGAGTACGGTCCGACCCTCGAGGACCAGACGCTGACGTCGACGAAGACCCGCGAGGTTGCGTTCGAGACCGAGTTCATCGTGGATAACACGGTGCCGGTCGGGCAGACAAAGATTGAGCAGGAGGGGGAGAACGGCGAAGAGCTGATCCCCTCTACCCAGAAGGTCGAGAACGGCAAGCCTGTCGGCGAGCCGACCATCACCATCGAGGAGACGAAGGCGCCGAAGAAGCAGATCGTCCGTGTCGGTTCCATGACCGATGGCACGTACGAGCTGGAAGAGAAGTTGCCGATCCCGTTCGACTCCCGGATTGAGTACGACCCGGAGATCCCTGCCGGCGAGTACAAGGTTGTCACCGAGGGCAAGCCCGGTGAGCAGATCACCAAGATCACCCAGAAGATTGAGAACAGCAAGGTTGTCGAGGCCACGCGTGGCGAGACGACCAGCACTGAGCCGGTCACCAAGGTGATCAAGGTCGGTACCAAGCAGGCAACTGCGTCCGACAAGGTGGAGTGGAAGGAGCCGATCCCGTACCCGACCGAGCTGCATGCGAACCCGGACCTCGCTCCGGGCGAGGTGCGGGTCGTCCAGGAAGGTAAGGACGGCGAGGCAACCTATACGGCCTCCTTCACGGGTACCAGCGGTGAAGCTGCAAAGACCGAGCAATCGTCTCGTACTGAGCCGACTCCGCGGATCGTCGAGTACGGTCCGGGCCTCGAGGACAACGAGCTGGTGTCCAAGACGACCCGTTCGGTTGACTTCGAGACCAAGGTCATCGAGGACCCGAACCTCGAAGAGGGCAAGCAGGTTGTCGAGCACGGCGAGTTCGGCGAGGAGGTTGTGACCACCACGCAGAAGCTTGTCAGCGGCAAGCCGTCCGGTGATCCGGTGGTGAAGACTGAGCGCACCAAGGAGCCGAAAGACGCGGTGATCCGCATCGGCACCAAGAAGGTTGAGCAGCCGACGCCGCCGACCGATGAGCCGGAACAGCCGACTCCGCCGACGACTCCGCCTACCGACGAGCCGGAACAGCCAACGCCGCCGACGACTCCGCCAACCGACGAGCCGACGCCGCCGACTGATGAACCGGATCAGCCGGAGGATCCGACGCCAGGTCCGTCGCTGCCGCCGAAGGAGGTCGAGCTGCCGTTCACCACGAGGATCATCTACGACGAGACGCTCAAGCCGGGCGAGGAGATCGTGGAGCAGGAGGGTGAAAACGGCAAGGTCGAGGTGACCGTCGAAAATGGTGAGCCTTCTGTAAAGACGACGAAGGAACCGATCCAGCGGATCGTCCGCGTCGGCACCAAGCCGGCGGATAGTGTTGAGTGGAATGAGCGGATCCCGTTCGATGTGAAGGTCAAGCTCGATCCGACACTCGAGGCTGGCCAGCACAAGGTCGAGCAGGAGGGCAAGCCGGGTCTGGTACACCACAAGGCCGATGGTTCGGAAGAGACCCTGATTGAGAAGCAGGATCACGTTATCCTCATCGGTACGAAGAAGCCTGAGGGCGAGCCGGAGGATCCGACGCCGGTTCCTGAGGGCGGCATTGAGATCGATGTCCGTTACACCACCCGGGTTGTGTTCGATCCGAACCTGGAGCCGGGTGAAGAGGTCGAGGACGTTGCAGGTAAGGACGGCAAGTATGTCATCAAGGTTGTTGATGGCAAGCCTGTCGCCGAACTGGTGGAGCAGCCGGTCGAGCGCGTTGTCCGCGTTGGCAGCAAGCCGCCGAAGGGCACCAGCTGGACCGAAGAGCTTGCCTACGACTACGAGGTTGTAGAGGATCCGAACCTGGAGTCGGGTAAGCACGAGGTTGTGCAGCCAGGTAAGCCTGGTGAGCGTATCCACCGAGAGGACGGCAGCGTCGTCGAGGTTCCTGCGCAGAAGCTCATCATCAAGGTAGGCACGAAGAAGACGGAGCCGACGGAGCCGAACGTTCCGGCTGATCCGCAGGATCCGTCCAAGAGCTCGTCTGAGAAGGCGAAGCGCTGCGTCGCTAACGCGTTTGCAGCGAACAGCCCGATCCTGTGGCTGCTGCCGATCGGCCTGCTGGCCGGCGTTGGCTACGGCGTGAACGAGGCGTTCGGCCCGCAGATTCAGCAGGCAGTTGGCCAGCTCAACCGCCGCGTGCAGGACTCCCTGCCGGACAACAGCTTTGGCCGCGGTGGCCACGGCCACAACTTCGAGCAGCCTGAGTGGATGCGCGAACTGCAGGCGCAGGCGAACGCCGTCAACCGTCAGTTCGCTGGCTACGGTGAGCAGCTGCAGCCGCTGGGTATCGCGCTCGGCGCCATCGCCGCGCTCAGCCTGACGGGCGTGCTCATTGCGCAGGCCTGCCGCGAGGAGGGCTTTGACAACGGCTTGACCGTGTTGGGCTCCTCCGCGGAGGGAAAGACCTCTTCTGAAAAGGAAGGCTCTTCCGAGCAGAAGTAATCCGCGCTAAGCACAAGTAAAGGGCGCTACCCGGCTACTCGGGTAGCGCCCTTAATTACGTTTTTGTAGTCACCTAAAGTTCATCTGGGTTTTCCGTATTGGAAATTTGCTGGATTTATGGTGTGTGGCGGTTGAACAACCATCCACTTTTCTTGGCTTTTCATGTGAAGGAACCCCACATGCGTATTCCGTTTAAAACCCTGACCGCCGTGGTCAGCGCTTCCGCGCTGGCTCTGGCGAGTCTCCCCACAGCTTCCGCCGCGCCGGCGGAGCAGAACTTTAACGGCAAAGAGTCCTGTGTGACCCTTGATGCTAAAGGCAACCTGGTGCACGTCCCGCAGCCGGGGGATTGCACCCAGTTTGGCAAGGGCGGGCAGGGCAACACCGACGCCCAGGCCCGCAACGTGATCTTCATCCTGGGCGATGGCATGGGCCACCAGGAGATCACCGCAGCGCGTAACTACCTCAAGGGTGCGAACGGCCGCTTCGAGGGCCTGGACGAGCTGACGGCTTCGGGTGCGTACACCACCTTCGCCGTCTCCCAGGAGGGCAAGCGCCAGTACGTGACCGACTCCGCGGCGTCCGCCACCGGCTGGTCCACCGGGACGAAGACCTACAACGGTGCGCTTTCTGTCGACGCGGCGGGCACACCGCACGAGAACCTGATTGAGATGGCGAAGAACGCCGGCATGCGCACCGGCAACGTCTCCACCGCCGAGATCCAGGACGCCACGCCGGGCGCGATGCACTCGCACATTTCCCAGCGCGGCTACTACGCGCCGTCGGGCGAGAAGAAGGTCGTGCAAGGCAAGGAGGCGCGTGAGAACGGCGGCCTGGGCTCGATCTCCGAGCAGATCATCGACACCCGCGCGGACCTCACCCTTGGCGGCGGCCGCAAGTACTTCGACACCGAGGTGCAGGCGGGCGGCGAGAACCGTAACCCCTTCCTCACCGAGAAGCACGACGGCGGCGCGGAGTGGGAAGCCGGCAAGACTGTGCGCGAGAACGCGGAGGCCAAGGGCTACACCATCGTTGATGACAAGGCTGGCCTCGACGCGGTCACCGTGGCTAACCAGGACGCGCCGGTCCTCGGCCTGTTCAACGACGGCAACATGACCCGCCGCTACGAGCAGACCGTCCCGGGCAACGCCACCGACAAGGAGCCGGAGACCTGCACCCCGCAGGACACCGGTAACGAGCCTACGGCAGCGGAGATGACGAAGAAGGCAATCGAGCTTCTCGACGACCCCTCGTCCGACAAGGGCTTCTTCCTCCAGGTGGAGTCTGCCTCCATCGACAAGGCGGACCACGCCGCTGACGCCTGCGGCATGATCGGTGAGACCGAGCAGATCGACGAGGTCATCAAGGAAGCCCTCGACTTTGCCAAGAAGGACAAGAACACGCTCATCGTGGTCACGGCTGACCACGCGCACACCGCAGAGATCGTGCCGGACGGCCGTCCGTCGGTATCCGCAGTGACCCGTCTGAAGTCGCAGAAGGATGGCGGCGCGGTGATGTCCGTCGGCTTCGGCACCCAGCCGTGGTCCATCAATGAAAGCGGCGAGCTGGAGACCAAGTCGATGATGCACACCGGCACCCAGGTGCGCATCGCTGGCTTCGGCCCGGGCTCCGAGAACGTCAACGGTCAGCTCGACCAGACTGACGCTTTCTACGTCATGGCGAACGCGCTCGGCCTCAACGGCGGCACCGAGGGCGGTCAGGATCCGTGGGAGATCAACAAGGGTAACAAGGTCATGTCGCTGGCTACCCGCTCCAAGGCGAAGCCGGGCGACCAGCTGTGCTACCTCGTCTCTGAAGGTGCCGCACCGAAGGTCGGCGACTGCGCCCAGTTCGGCACCGCCGGTCAGGGCATCGATAACGCGAAGGCGAAGAACGTTGTGCTGCTGATTGGCGACGGCACGGGCGACTCCGAAATCACTGCCGCCCGCAACTACCTGAAGGGTTCTGCGGGCCGCTTCGACGGCCTGGACAACCTGGACTACACCGGCTACCTGACCACCTTCTCCCTGGACAAGGAGACCGGCCTGCCGAACTACGTCCCGGATTCCGCCGCGACCGGCACCGCCTGGAACTCTGGCGTGAAGGCCTACAACGGCGCGATTGGCGTCGATAGCAAGGGCAAGCCGGTTGCTACCCTCGGCGAGCTGGCCAAGGCGAAGGGCATGAAGATCGGTAACGTCTCCACTGCGGAGATCCAGGACGCCACCCCGGCGGCCTTTGCCGCACACGCGCTTGATCGCTCCTACTACGCGCCGTCCGGTGATAAGAAGGTGGCGCAGGGCGAGCAGCTACGCGAGAACGGCGGCCTCGGCTCCATCTCGGAGCAGATCGTCGACCTGCGCGCCGACGTCACTCTCGGCGGCGGCATGAAGTACTTCAACACCGAGGTCGTGCAGGGCGGCCAGTGGGGCGAGGACGGCAACACCTGGACCGCAGGCAAGACGGTGCTGGAGAACGCGAAGGACAACGGCTACCAGGTCGCGACCAATCTTTCCGAGCTCAACGCCGTTGACAAGGCAGACGCAGAAAAGCCGGTGCTGGGCCTGTTCTCCGAGGGCAACATGCCGCGTACGCTGAACCAGTCCATCCCGACCACCGACGGCGGCGACATGGCTCCGGCGACGTGTGTGGCAAACCCGGAGTTCACCGCGGAGACCCCGCGTCTGGCGGACATGACCACCAAGGCGCTGGAGCTGCTGCAGAATGACAAGGGCTTCCTGCTCCAGGTCGAGTCCGCCTCCCCGGACAAGGCCGACCACGACGCAGACGCCTGCGGCCTGATCGGCGAGGTCGGCCAGCTCGACGAGGCCGTCCAGGCCGTGCAGCAGTGGGCGGACAAGACCGGTGAGGAAACCCTCATCGTCGCGACCGCAGATCACGCGCACACCGCGCAGATCACCTACGAGGACAGCAACACCGCTGGCCGCGTGACCCAGCTGACCACGGTCGAAGGCTCCACCATGGCGGTCAACTTCGCCACCTCTAAGACCAACGAGGACGAGGACGCCCTCGGCGGCCAACAGCACACCGGTGCCCAGCTGCGCGTCGCAGCTTCCGGCCCGGGTGCGGCCAACCTGACCGGCCAGATCGACCAGACTGACCTCTTCTTCGCCAGCCTGAACGCGCTCGGTATCGACCCGATTAACCACGACCTCACCTTCGAGAACAAGATGAAGCAGGTCGACGAGCAGCCGGGTACCACCACTGGCTCCTCTGCCGAGTCGCCGTGGCTGATCGCCGTGCTGACCATCGCGGGCCTGGCGGGCCTGCTGTCCCTGATCGCCCTGCTGCTGCCGCAGCAGGTAGATAGGGTGCTCGGCCCGATCGCCGAGTTCTAAGCGCTACTTACTTGCCCAGCATCGGCAGCTTCGGCAGCTTCAGGCCGAGCTGTGGCAGGGCAAGCAGCCCGAGCAGCGCCAACAGCGCTGCGACGACCCCACCGATGATGGCTGGAACGTTCAGATCCGGCTTCGCGGTGGGGTATTCCACATTTGCCTGGGTGCCCTTGGCGCAGGCTGCGGCAGCGGCGACGTCGGCGTCGCTAAGCTGCATCTGCTTCACAGCGACTTTCCCGGCAGGCGTGGCGGACCAAGCGTCGTACAGCTTGGCATCGCTCTTCGCTACGGCGAAGGGCAGTTCGACAGGCTTCGTCTCGGGGCCGACGTGCCAGGAGTCCGTGTTGATGTCCTCCAGTGTGCGCTCCGTCGTCGGTTCGGTTTCCTTGAGCGTTTTCTGCGCGCTTGCGTACTTCTCAGCGAGCTGGGCGGGAAGCACCTTGGTCAGGTCTGCCTCCTCGCCCTTGAGCGCCTTCTCGTTTTCTGCGATGACGCCGGGGTAGACGGACTCAACTGCGGCGACGAGATCGCGGGCTTGCTCGTGCTCGCCGATGGCCTTGGACTCGTCGAAAAGCGTGGAGATGAACTGCTTCTCGCCGGCAGTGAGGCTGACCGCACAGGTGCCGTCCTTGTCCTTCTGGGCGACGGTTGCGGCGTGGGCGGGTGCGGCGAACGCGGAAAGCGCGATCGCGGATGCGGCGACGCAAGCGGTGAGACGTTTCATGGTGTCCTCCTTGTGTGAGGGATGGGTATGTACAACCCAAAGTGTGCAGGACCCCGTGTTGCGAGAGCGTAAACGTCGGAGACTAGTTCCCGCCGAACAGCTCCGCCACCGCGGCGCGATCCACCTTGCCCGGGCCGAGCTGGGGGAGTGCGGGGATGGGGCGCAGCTCTTTTGGCACCTGCCAGCGTGGCAGGTCCTCGAAGGCATCCATGAGTTCGGCGACTGACGCGGAGCCGGTGTAAGCGGCGCAGATACGCTGGCCGAAGCGCTCATCGGGCACGCCGACGACGCAGGCACCGGTCACGCCGGGCTGGGCGAGCAGGAAGTGCTCGAGCACCTCCGGTTGCAGCTTGAAGCCACCGGAGGAAATCACGTTGTCCAGGCGGCCCTCAACGGTAAGGGTGCCGCCATCGATGCGGCCGGCGTCCGAGGTGGTGAACCACTGCCGGCCGTCGGCGTCAGTGGTAAAGGGGTTCGGCTCCACGCGGCCGCGGTAGCCCTTGGCCACCATCGGGCCGCCAAGGATAATGCGGCCGCCGTCAACGCGTACGCGCGCGCCCGCGATGGGCACGCCGTCGTAGACGCAGCCGCCCGCAGTCTCCGAGGAGCCGTAGGTGGTCACCACGTTGATACGCAGCTTGCGCGCGGAGTCGAGGAGGCGGGGGTTGGTGGCGGCGCCGCCGACGAGGACGGCGGTGAAGCGTCGTAAAGCATCGATGCTCTGCAGGCTCGAAGTGGCCTTGGCCAGCTGGTGGGGCGACAGCGCGGTGTAGCAGCGCTCGCCGGTCGCCGCGAGCTCCTCGGCGCGCTCGGCGAACTGGTTGATGCTGAAGCCGTGGGAAAGATCCAGGTAGGCGGGCTCGACGCCGGCGACCATGCTGCGCACCAGCACCTGGATGCCCGCGATGTAGGCGGCGGGCATGGAAAGCAGCCACTGACCCTGGCCGCCGAGTGCCTGGTGGGTCGCGTCCGCGCTGGAAATGAGGTTCGTAGGCGAAAGCATCGCGCCCTTCGGGCGGCCCGTGGACCCGGAGGTGGCGACGACGAGGGCTACGTCATCGTCGATAGGCTGGCCTATGCCCTGCGTGTTGCGCAGCAGGTCCGCACGCGCCGGGTCGTCGGCGGGCACGGGCAAAAGCGCGCGCTGGCCGGTCAGCGCTTCCTCGAGCGCGGGCATGATGGCCAGCGGGTTCGCGGGGTCGACGGGCAGGATCTCAAGGCGCTTGGTCACGGAAATAGCCTAGCAGTGCTTATGGATCTTTATGACTCGGCGAGTCATAAAGAGGTATAAAGGTGGCATGCAGCCCAGCCCGTACACCCCAGGCGAAATCGCGCCCGAAGTCTTCGGCCGCGAGCAGATCCTTGAAGACATCCGCCGCGACCTCGCCTTCATCATCGTCGAGCCGCGCTTGGTCGGCCGCATCCAAGTCTTCGCCGGCCCGCGCGGCGTGGGCAAAACGAGCCTGCTGCGCGCCGCGCAAGCCGACGCCGCGGCCAAGGGCTTCGACACGCTCTGGGTCACCGCGGGCGACGGGCCGCTGCTTGGAGCGCTCGTGGAAGCACTAGAAGAGATCTCCAGCACCTGGCAGGGCTCGCTTGTCGACGCCCTGCGTACCCTCATCAAATCCGCAAAAGTCGAGGTTGCCGGCGTCTCCGTGAGCGGGGCGGCCCCGCGCACGAGCCCGGAGACGGGCAGCCAAGGCCGCCGGCTGCAGAAACTGCTTGCCGCCGCAGGTGAAGCGGCGCGACAACGCTCCCGCGGCCTCGTGCTGTTTATCGACGAGATCCAGAGCGCGGACGCCGACGGCATCAAAGCGCTCGCCTACGCCTGGCAACACATGCAGTCCGAGCAGCGCGACCTGCCCATGGCCGCCTACACCGCAGGCCTGAGCCACACCCAGGACGTGGTGACAGACGCAGTAAGCTTCGCCGAGCGCTTCGGCTACCAGCACCTGCACAACCTCACCCGCGCGCAGGCGAGTAACGCGCTGGATAGCCTCGCCGCGGCGAAGGGGGTCCGCTGGTCCGCCGACGCACTCGAGGCGGCACTCGGGTTCGCGGGCGGCTACCCCTACTTCATGCAGGTGATCGGTGATGAGGCATGGCGCGCCGCCGGCTTCCCCGGCCCCGGCACCGTGCTGGAAGTGCCGCAGGTGGAAGCGGCGGGCGAGGGTTTCAACCAGATGCGCCAGACCTTCTTCCGCGCCCGCTGGAAGAAGGCCACACCCGCGGAAGCGCGGATGTTGCGCGCCATGGCTGCCACTGGTGAGGCTGTCGGAGACGGCCCCGTCAAGCGCAGCGCGATCGCCGAGGCAATGGGGCGGGACTCCAACGATCTGAGTATGGCGCGACGCTCCCTGCTGGACAAGGGGCTCATCGATACCTCTAGCTACGGTTACCTGGAGTTCACCGCGCCGGGCTTCGCCGAGTTCGTCCGGGGGCTGTGAGCGGTGCGGTGGCGTACGGTCGACGCAGTGCTCGCCGCACCTGCCGCAGTGCTGGCGCTCGTATACACCGCCGGCGCGTGTGCGGACCCGAGCGACGTGTTCGGGTGGGCGCAAGCTTTGTTGTCCTGGGGTTTCGTGGCGGCGTTCGGGGTGTTGCGGGCGCGGGCGAGGTGGGCGTCGGCAAGCATGATTGCCCTGAACATGGCCTGGTCTGCGGTGTGGATGCTCGCGCCGATCAACCTGGGCTACACGGTGTGGGTCATCGCGGTGCCGGTCGCAGTGTTCGTCGCGCGGAGGTTTGCGGGCGGGCGCTTCGCTTACGGTGTGCTTGCCGCGGCGATGGCGTGGTCCTTTGCTTCGCCGTTTATGTGGACGTGGGACGAGAGCCTCGTCCTGTTCTACCGGCGCGGGATCGACTGGGGGCTCACGCTCGCGGCGCATTGGGCGGTGTGCGCGGTGGCGTATTTGGTGGCGGCGAATCTGGCGCAGGAGGATCGGGCCAGGCGGGAGCGGCTGCAGAAGGCGCGCGAAGCTGAGCGGCTGGCTATCGCCGGCGATGTGCACGACCTTCTGGGGCACACGCTCACCCTGATCAAAGTGCAGGCCAACGCGGGGCTCGCGGCGGGCAACGAGCGCGAAACGCTGACGCAGATCAGTGAGGAGGCGGGTGCTGCGCTTGCGGACATGCGGCAGCTTGTCCGGGGCCTGCGTGACGACGGCGTGGTGCTCTCGCCGACCGCTGGCGTGGATGAGCTGCCGGAGCTTATTCGCCGCTTCCGGGAGGCGGGGGTGGGCGTGTCGCTTGAGGGCACCCTGCCGCAGGTCCCTGCCGTGAGCAGCGTGGCTGCTTACCGCATCGTCGCCGAAGCCGTGACCAATGCCGCGCGCCACCAACAGGACCCGGAGGTGCGCGTGCGAGTCGATGCGGGGCAGCGGTGCACCGTGACCATCACCTCGACCGGGCCGATCCGCCCTCGCCCCGGCACCGGCACGGGCTTAGAGGGGTGCCGCGAGCGCGCGGCAAGCGCAGGTGGCACGCTTGAGACCATGCAGCACGGAAACACCTTTATTGTGCGCGCGGAGCTGGGCCGATGATTCGCATCTTGCTTGCCGACGATCAACCGCTCCTCCTCTCCGCCCTGTCCACCATCCTCTCCACGCAGCCGGATATGGAGGTGGTTGCCACAGCCAAGGACGGGGCGCAGGCGGTGGAGCAGGCGCGGGCGCACCGCATCGACGTGGCGGTGATGGATATTCGCATGCCGGTGCTCGACGGGATCGCGGCGGCGTCGGAAATCCTGCCCCTGGGCACGCGTGTGATGATGCTGACCACGTTTGACGACGACGCGCTGATCCAGTCCGCCATCGCCGCCGGCGTCCAGGGCTTCCTGCTCAAAGACGCTGACCCGGAGGTGCTCGCGGACGCGGTCCGCACCGTCGCGCGCGGAGAGTCCGTCCTGGCCAGCGGGGTGACGGGGCGTGTGATGCAGTGGGCGCGCGATGGGGCGGGCGAGCCGCCGGCCCGGGCGCAGCTCGACGGGCTGACCGCCCGCGAGATCGAAGTCCTGGCCGAGATCGGCCGCGGGGCGACCAACGCCGAGATCGCGCAGCAGCTGTATATCGCGGAGACGACGGTGAAAACACACGTGTCCAGCCTGCTTTCCAAACTGGACGCGCGCGACCGGATCGCGCTGGTGCTCATCGCGCAGCGTGCCGGCATCTCCTCCCACGGGAGGAGCTAAGTTCCGCCCGCGGGGCGATGTGGCGCGGGCGTCGGGCCGCGAGAATCGGGGGCATGACTTCATCACAGCTGGCCTGCGCGGGCGTGACCGTTTCCTACGGCAGCCACCGCGTGCTTACCGACGTCTCCCTGCACACCACCCCCGGCCGCGTCCACGCCCTGCTCGGGCCCAACGGTGCGGGCAAGTCGACGCTCATGAAGGCCCTGCTCGGGCTCCTCGCGCCCGACGCCGGCGAGGTGACGCTCATGGGGTGCCCCTTCGACCGGGCCAACCTGCGCCACGTGGGAGCCTCCATCAACGACCCCGCCTTCTACAGCCACCTGAGCGCTCGCAACAACCTGCGTGTGCACACCACACTGCTCGGCCTGCCCGAGTCGGAGGCGGACCGCGTTCTGAAACTTGTGGGGCTGCAGGACGCGGGTAAGAAGAAGGCGGGCGCGTTCTCCACCGGTATGAAGGGCCGGCTGGCGCTGGCGCAGGCTCTGCTCGGCGAGCCCGAGGTGCTCATTCTCGACGAACCCCAGAACGGCCTCGACCCCGAAGGCATCGCTCACCTGCGCGTCTACCTGCGCGAATACGCCGCGGCGGGGCGCACCGTGCTGGTTAGCTCCCACCAACTCGGTGAGGTCCTGCACATGGCCGTCGACGCCACCGTTATCGCCGGCGGCGAGGTGCGTTTTGCAGGTGAGCTTGCCGAGCTGGGCCCGAACCTGGAGGAGTCCTTCTTCCGGCTCACCTCCGACGGGAACGGGGGAGCCCGGTGAACTACCTGCGCTCTGAATGGATCCGTTCGCGCGGCTCGACCCTGTGGTGGCTCGCCGGGATGGGTCTACTGCTCGGCTGCGTTTTTGCCGCCTTTTCGTTCGCGGGCCAGGTGGAGACGGCCCGCGACCTGATGAACTGGCAGGGGCTCTTAGTCACAGCCCTCGCCGCACCGGTTGCGGCACTGTTTGCCGGCGTGGTGGAGGCCCGCGAGCGCAAGGCACGCTCTTGTGGGACTGATTGGCGTCCGGTGGACCCGCGCCGGGTGCGCGCGGCTCGCCTCGTTCTCGTGTGGACTGCGCTCGGTGCGTTCTGCTTCGCGGACTTCGGGGTGAACTGGCTGGTTGCCTCCGTCTTCGGACTTGATGGCGTAGGCGCGGTGTTCGCCGTCGGTGCCGCCGTCTGGGTCGGTATGTGCGGTGTGGCTGGCGTAGCTGCCGCACTGGTGCGTCGGATCGGGATGCTGCCCACCTTGCTCGTTGCGCTGCTCTACCAGGTCGAGCTCGGGTACTTCTGCGACCGCGAATGGTGGTGGGCCAACCCCGCAGCTTGGCCGCTGCGCCTCGAACTGCCACTGATGGGGCTGCAGTTCAACCTGCTGCCGCTGGACCCCGGCTCTGCCCTGGACGGCCAGTCGCCGTGGGCGCCGTTTGCGCTGTGCCTCCTGTTTGCCGCCTTTGGCGCTGCGTGCGCGGTGTGGACGCCGCCGCGCAGGCATCGCATGCGTCGCAAAGTGGCGCACGACGTGGCTGTGCCGCGGGAGTCGCGGCCTGCAGTAGCGCGCCCGCCGCACGTGGGCTTCGTTGCGGCGTTGCGGGGTGTGCATAAGGCGGGGAGTGTGGCGTCGTTAAGCGTGCTGCTCCTGCTTACCGCACTGGTGATGCTGGTGGCGACGCGCTACCCCGCTGACGTGCGGCGCGCGCTGGAGATATACCTGATCCTGCCGGTCGGGGCGGGGCTGCTGCCCACCCTGGTGTGGCCGAGGCTGCGGCCCGCGTGGCAGCTCATGCGCATCGAGCACCTGCGCGTGGTGACCGCGCTGCTGACGTGGGTGTGCACGGTGGTGGCGCTCGTGGTGCTGTTCGGGGCGCTGACCGGCGGGTTCGGCCTGGTCGGAACTGTCATCGCGCTGCTGACGGCCAGCGCGCTCGCCCTGTGTGCGCTGGCTATTACTGCGCGCTTCGGTATTGCGTGGACGCTCGCGGCGACGCTTACGTGGACCGTGCTTTCCGTAACCATAGGCGGCGACGTGCTGGCGGGCAGCTGGTTGTGGGTGCTCGCCGTGCCGGCCTGGGCCGAGACCGCGACCAGCCCGCTGCGCGTGGGGGTCGCGCTCGTGGGCGGGGTAGTGCTTGTGGCCGGGGCGTGGGTTAGTGCGCGCCGGGTGCTGGTGGGGCAGGGGGCGGGGCGTTCATAAAGAACGCCCACGTCGGGGGTAGGGGAGCGCTCTGCTTAAGCAGGGGAAACAACGAAAGTTTACCCCCGTGGGAACCTGGGGAGTGTGACGTGCGACTACTTGGTGTCCCTAACAATCAACCGAAAGTATGAATGTGACAGCACCAACAAAAGCGGCGATGCGAGAACCGGCGGAGGCTTTGAGTACGCAGCGCTCACCGAGGAGCGGGCTCCCCGCCTTCGTTCGCCGCATCCACTTCTACGCAGGGCTCTTCGTCGCCCCGTTCATCCTCGTCGCTGCCATCAGCGGTGGGCTCTACGCGCTGGCTCCCACGATGGAGAACATGTTCTACCGTGATGTGCTCACCGTCGAGACGCAAGAAACTTCCACGCCCCTTGCCGACCAGGTTGCCGCCGCGCAGGCTTCGCACCCCGAGATGGAAGTCGCGCAGGTCTGGCCGTCTTCCACCCCAACTGAGTCGACGCGCGTGCTGCTTATCGACGAATCGATCGCCGACAACGACGAGCTACGCAGCGTCTTCGTGAACCCCCACACTGGTGCTGTGATCGGCGACGAGCCGAGCTACTCGGGCGTGGGTGAGCTGCCAATGCGTCACTGGATCTCCGCGCTGCACAAGAACCTCCACCTGGGCACTCCCGGTGAGCTGTATTCGGAGCTGGCGGCCAGCTGGCTATGGGTCATCGCGCTTGGTGGCCTGTACCTGTGGTGGTGCACCGCCGGCAAGAAGGTGTTCACTGGACTGAAAAACACCTCGGGCAAGCGCCGTCGCGTGCTGAACCTGCACGGCGTGGTTGGCACCTGGCTGCTCGTCGGAATGCTTGCCCTTTCCGCAACCGGCATCACCTGGTCCCTGTTTGCGGGGCAAAATGTGGACAAGACCGTCGAATGGCTCGGCGGCGACGCGGAGCCAATCGACACCGTAGTAAGCAGTACACCGGGTACCCCACTGACTGACCAGCAGGTCGCCGAGCAATCCGCTGTCGTACTGGACGCCGCCCGCGCTGAAGGGCTGACCGGGCAACTGCGCCTGTTCATCCCGGAGGACACCTCGCAGGCATGGCAGGCCAGCGAGCGCTGGACCCCCGGCCGCATTACCTCCGACGCGGTGAGCGTCAACGGGGCGACCGGCGAAGTGGTGGATAAGCTGCCGTTTTCTGAGCTCCCGCTGTTCTCCAAGCTCACGTCCTGGGGCATCTACCTGCACATGGGCGTGATGTTCGGCCTGCCGCTCCAGCTCGCGCTCTTCGCCCTGGCTGTGGGGATCTGCGCCATGATTGTCATGGGTTACATGCTGTGGTGGCGTCGCCGCCCGACGAAGGGCGCGCTCGCAGGTGTGCCCGGCCGGGCACACCTGACCGGTACCGACTGGGCTGTGCTTGCAGTGTTCACCGTCGCCGTCGGGGCGTTCCTGCCGCTGTTCGGGGTGAGCTTCGTCGCGATGCTGGTGGCCGACCGTCTGCTGGCAAGGCGCCGGGGCGCATACGCGGCCTAGTTTCCCAACTTCTTTGTGGGGCCTGTTCCACTATGCTTCTAACGGAAATAGCCTGATGGATAAGGAGGCTGGACGTTGAGTGCGGATACAGCGCATCTCAGTGAGCTACGTTTAGGCGCTTTCAAGTCGTTCCATGGTGCTGTGGTGCCTATCCGGCCTGTGACATTTCTGACGGGTCTGAACAGTTCCGGTAAATCGAACGTTTTGGATGGGCTCGAAGTGCTCGCCCGACTTGCAACAGGCCTAGACATGGTCGAGGCACTGGACGGGGCTGGATCTATTCGAGGGCCAGTGCGCGGAGGTTCCCGGGGGTGTGCGCCGCATGGGGCAAAGAGCTTCTCTATCGGCTGCACAGTGGTGAATCCCGCGACGAAGGATCAGTACGTTTACGATGTCGAGGTCCAGGTGGAGCCCGAACTTCGGCTGATATCCGAGAAGCTGACGGGGCCGGGCTTAAGTGTGAAAAGCGGTTCGAAATCACCGAGTGCAAGCTTGTTTCAGACGAAGAAGCAAGAGAATACCGCTGCGTTCATTACCGCAGAGGTATTCAGCGGCAAGCGAGGGGCAGATCCGAGCTTCCATTTCCGCGATACCAGGCTGATCCTCGTGCAAATTCTGCAAACCCTGCCTGGCTCCAACCGAGCCGAGAAATCGGTCATTGAAGCGGCAGAGACTGTGCGGGGAGTGCTGCAGTCTGTGTACCACCTCGACCCAGTTCCTTCTCTGATGCGAAACTACGTCCCTAAGGGCAACGATGAGCTGCGGCGCACCGGCGAGAATCTTTCAGCCACGCTCCTTCAGGTTCAGCAGAGTACGCCCGAGATCTTTGCGGAGATCGAGCAGCTTGTGAGCGACGTCGCGGGAAAGAACATTCAAGGATTGAGTTTCTCCAGTTCTGATCTGGGTGATGTGATGCTCGCCTTGGCTGAAAAAGCTTCGGGCCGGACACCCGCCAGAGAAATGAGTGACGGCTTATTGCGTTTTCTCGCAATTGCGACAGCATTGAAGTCTCCGACGGACAACCTGGATGTGAACTTGCCGGGAGTCGCGGTCGGAAGCGGACCCAGTCCTGCAGTGCAGCTAGTTATCGAGGAGATTGAGAATGGCCTACACCCCTCGCAGGCGCAGCGAATCATCTCGCTACTGGAGGCAGCGGTGGCAGAGAAAGGGACGCAGTGCCTCGTGACAACGCACAGTACAGCGATCCTCGACGGTATCGAGGGCCGATTTAACGACAGTGTGCTCGTCTGCTTCCGCGATGAGCAGACAGGGCAAAGTCACGTGAGCCAGTTGCAAGATCTGCCTGACTACACCCGAGAGCTGTCGAAGCAATCTCTTGGCAAGGCAGTTTCGGATGGCAAGCTCATCGATGATTCATCGACTGAAACACGCTTCGCGGATCTGAATACACTATTCGGTATTAAAAGCGGGGCTTGAGATGTCCCGACGTGCGATCTTTATCGATACCAGTGTGCTGAGCAACCTTTTGCGCATACCGGGCAAGAACCAGGACATGGAGAAAGCGCAACAGGACTTTGTTGCACTTCAGGAGGATAATTCGGTTCAGTTCGTGCTACCGGTGACGACGGTCATCGAGACGGGGAACCACATCGCCCAGATCAAAAACGGTGATAGTCGGCGTGATATTGCTCAGCGATTCGGCAAAATGCTCGAGAGTATTTGTGAACGTGAAGCTCCATGGGTTCTGCACGACTTCGAGTGGGGAGAGTCGTTTCTCCGCTCTTTCCTCGACGGTGCCAATTCCCAAAGAACCTGGTACGACCTTGCTCAAGAGCGAGTCGGTGGGGGCGATCTGTCGATCCTGGTTGAAGCCAATATGTACCAGAACCGGTTGCAGATTGACTGCGAGATCTGGACTTATGACGCAGGGCTGAGGGCATACGCCCCCACCACAACTCCTTAAACCCCTAGTAGTAGAACGGGAACTCGTCCCAGCGCGGGTCGCGCTTTTCCAGGAACGAGTCGCGGCCTTCGACGGCCTCGTCGGTCATGTAGGCCAGGCGCGTGGCTTCACCGGCGAAGACCTGCTGGCCCATGAGCCCGTCGTCGACAAGGTTGAACGCGAACTTCAGCATGCGCTGCGCAGTGGGGGACTTGCCGTTGATCTCGCGCGCGACCTGGATGGCCTCGTCCTCCAACGCCCCATGATCTGCGACGATGTTCACCGCGCCCATGCGCTGCATCTCCTCCGCGCCGTAGGTGCGGCCGAGGAAGAAGATCTCGCGGGCGAACTTCTGGCCCACCATCTTGGCCAGGTACGCGGAGCCGTAGCCGGCGTCGAAGGAGCCGACGTCGGCATCCGTCTGCTTGAAGCGCGCCTCCTCGCGGGAGGCGATCGTCAGATCGCAGACCACGTGCAGCGAGTGCCCGCCGCCGGCGGCCCAGCCGCCCACCACTGCGATGACCACCTTCGGCATCGTGCGGATCAGGCGCTGCACCTCCAGGATGTGCAGGCGCCCGCCCTCCGCCTTCACGCGCGCGGTGTCGACGGTCTCGGCGGTCTCGCCGCCCGCGTACTGGTAGCCGGATCGACCACGAATGCGCTGGTCGCCGCCGGAGCAGAAGGCCCAGCCGCCGTCTTTCTCGCTCGGCCCGTTGCCGGTCAGCAGGATTACGCCCACGGAAGGATCGCGCCGCGCGTGGTCGAGCGCCTGGTAGAGCTCGTCGACCGTGTGGGGGCGAAACGCGTTGCGCACTTCGGGGCGGTCGAAGGCGATGCGCACGATGCCGTCCGCGCGCGATTCGCCGACGTGGCGGTGGTAGGTGATGTCGGTGAAGTCGAAGCCTTCAACGCTGCGCCACTGGGTGGGGTCGAAGGGCTGGTCAGTGGTGTAACTCATGGGGGAGAGCCTACCTACCCCCGTATGTAGGTTAGGTATTGCTTACCTAAACCATGGGGGAGTTAAATAGAACTATGAGATCCCAGACCATCACAGCAACCCCCACGCTGTGCCAGCTTTGCGACGTCCACGTCGGCCAATGCGCCACCATTTGCGCTGTCAACGCCGCACCCCAAGCAACCCGCCGCCTCAGCGAGCTGGGCTTGCGCCCCGGCGTACAGGTCACCATCGCGCAGAAGACTTCCGGCGGCGGCCGCGTGGTCAAGCTCGGCAGCACCCGCTACGCGCTTGGCACCGAGGCGCTGCGCCAAATCGAGGTCGAAGCCTGATGAGCGAGCTGCACACCGTGCCCTCCTGCTGCGCGCCAGCCCCCAACGGCACGGTCACGGGCCAGCCCACGGTCGCGCTTATCGGCGCGCCGAACGCGGGCAAGTCCACCCTCTTTAACGCGCTGACCGGCGCGAAGGTGAAGACGGGCAACTGGCCGGGCACCTCCGTCGAAGTCTCGCGCGGCGTGTGGAAGCACGGGGGCGAGGCCTTCAACGTCATCGACTTCCCGGGCGCGTACTCGCTCGACCCGCAAAGCCCCGACGAAGAGCTCACCCGCGAGCTGCTGCTGGACCGCCCAGCGGCCGAGCGCCCCGACCTGGTCGTGGTGGCTGTGGACGCTTCCAACATCGCGCGCGGGCTCTACATGGTCGCGCAGCTGGCGGAGGTGGAGTATCGCATCGTCGTCGCGCTGACCAAGATGGACGTGGCCAACGCCGCCGGCGTGCCGGTGGACCCGGAGGCGTTGCAGGCGGCGCTCGGTGTGCCGGTGGTCGCGGTGGATCCGAGGAAAAGGGAACTGGGGCGGCTGCAGGGGAGCGTCGAGAAGCAGCTGGCCCTGCCCGCGTACACCTTGCGCCCAACCGCGGACACGGATGAGTTCGCCCTGGCAGACGCCCGCTTCGCGTGGGTGGATGCGGCGCTTAAAGAAGCCAAGCTTGGCGACGAGCCCCGCGAGACCGCAACCGAGCGCATCGACAAACTCGTGCTGCACCCGGTAGCCGGGCCGCTGATCTTCCTCGCCGCGATGTGGCTGGTCTTCCAGATCACCACCACGGTGGCCGCGCCGCTGCAGGACGGACTCGAGGCCTTCTTCACTGGGCCGGTGTCAGACCTCGCTGCGAGCCTTTTGCCCGACATCGGCTGGCTGCAGGGCCTGGTCATCGACGGGCTGATCGGCGGCGTGGGCATGGTGCTCACCTTCGCCCCGCTCATGGCGCTCATGTTCTTGTGTCTCGCGGTGCTGGAAGACTCCGGCTACATGGCGCGCGCGGCCGTGGTTGCCGACCGTGTGATGCGCGCGATGGGGCTGCCGGGCAAGGCGTTCATCCCGCTGATCGTGGGCTTTGGGTGCAACGTGCCCGCCATTTCCGCGACGCGCGTGCTGGGGGATAAGCGCCACCGGCTGCTTACCGCGCTGCTCGTGCCCTTTACGTCCTGCTCGGCAAGGCTGACGGTCTACGTCATGCTGGCGGCCACCTTCTTCCCCGAGCACGCGGGCTCGGTCGTCTTCCTCATGTACCTCATCTCTATCGCCCTGGTGGTGTGCACCGGCATTGTGCTGCGGCGCACGCTGTGGGCCACGATGGGGTCCGAGCCGTTGGTCATCGACCTGCCCGCCTACCAGCTACCGGGCGCTCGCCTGGCGCTGAGCGTGATGTGGGTGCGCCTCCGTGGCTTCTTGGAAACCGCAGGCAAGATCATCGTGATCACCGTGGTCGCGGTGTGGGCGCTGCAGTCCACGCCCGCGAACTTCGCCGCCGACGACGCGCCCGCTTTCGGCGAAGTCGCGCCCCAGGAGTCGGTCTACGGCGCAGTCTCCGAGACCATCGCCCCAGTCTTCGCGCCCGCGGGCTTCGACTCCTGGTCGCTCGCCGGCCCCCTGATCACCGGGTTCGTGGCCAAGGAGGCCGTGATCTCCAGCTGGGCGCAGACCTACGGGCTGGGCGAGCCGGTGACCGCGGGCACCAGCACCACTGAGGACGCAGCTGCGGCCATCGAGACAACCGACGCCTCGCTGGCGGCTGCCATCCGCGAGGACTTCGACGCCGCCTCCGGCGGGCACGCCACCGCCGCGGTCTGGGCGTTCATGCTCTTCCTACTTGCCTACACGCCGTGCGTGGCAACACTCGCCGCGCAACGCCGCGAGATCGGGCTGAAGTGGACGTGCTTCGGTTTCGTGTTGCAGCTTGCCATGGCATGGGCGCTGGCAGTCGGCGCCTTCCAGATCCTCAAGGTGGTGCTGTAGATGGCGAGCCCGATGCGCGCAGTCATGTCCGCCATCGAGGACGGTGCCGTCAGCCGCGCCGACATCGCCGCGCGGGCGAGCTTGCGGCGGGAGACGGTGGACGCGGTCGTCGAGAAGCTGGAGGTTCTCGGATACTTGCAGCGCGAGTACCTGCAGGATTCCTGCGCGGGCGGTTGCGGCAGCTGCCCGGCCAAGGGCGCGTGCCAGGCATCGCAAGGGCCGGTGGCCCTGGTGCTGGGGCGGCGCTAACATGCGAGGGCATGTTGCCCACCGCTGAAGAAATCCTGGAGCGCGCGCACGTCGTCGCCCTCCCTATGGCCGTGCGATTCCGCGGCATCACCACCCGTGAGGCGCTGCTCATCGACGGCCCCGCTGGCTGGGGTGAGTTCGCGCCGTTTACCGAGTACGGGCCGAAAGAATCCGCTGCCTGGCTGCGCGCCGGGATCGAGGCTGCATTCGAGGGCCTGCCCGAAGCCACAGGCACAGTCGAGGTCAACGGCACCGTCCCCGCCGTGCCCGCCGAGCAGGTCGAGGCGGTGCTCGCCCGCTACCCGCAGGGGGTGTCCACCTTCAAGATCAAGGTGGCTGAACAGGGGCAGTCGCTTGCCGACGACACCGCCCGCCTTGCCCGCGTCCACGCCCTGCGGCCCGACGCGCGCCTGCGCGTCGATGCCAACCGGGCCTGGAGCGTCGACGAGGCCTGCGCGGCGATCGACGCGCTCGCGAACGTGGCCGAACTCGAATACGTGGAGCAACCCTGCAGCAGCGTCGAGGAGCTCGCCGAGGTGCGCCGGCGCGTGAGCACCCCGATCGCGGCGGACGAGTCGATCCGCAAAGCCAGCGACCCCTACCGCGTCGCCGAGCTGGCCGCAGCAGACGTGGCCGTGTGCAAGGTCGCCCCGCTCGGGGGAGTGCGCCCGTTGGTGCGCATCTCGCGCGAGCTGGGTCTGGACATCACCGTGGCCAGCGCGCTCGATACGGCGGTCGGCATGGACGCCGGCCTGGTCGCGGCGAAGCTCACCGGTTCGCGCGCGGCCGGCCTGGCCACGCAAAACCTGTTCGCGGAAGACGTGGCCGAGCCCCGCCCGCTTGTCGACGGCCGCCTCACCGTCCGCCGCACCACCCCCGACCCGGAGCGCCTCCACGGCCTGCGTGCGACACCCGAACGCGAAACGTGGTGGTTCCAGCGGGTGCGTGCATGCCTCCCCTACATACGGGGGTAGCAGGTGTGGGGTATGCGGGGGAGCCACTGCCCAAATGTTTGGTTTTACACCCGGTGCGTTAAAATTTTCAGTACAGGTGAATGTGAAAAATCACACCAAACACCCTGTAAACGCTGTATTGGAACGGTAGGAAAGTAGGTGGGGCATGTCTACCCCCGTTGTGCACGATTCTTCCGCGCTGTCGGATGGTGATCTGGCCAAAGCCCCAGAACCAGGCGAATGGCGCCGCCAACTCATCGGCTTGATTGTGGGCGTGGCGCTCGCCGCGCTCATTTGGTTTATCTTCCCGGCGAACGCCCCTGAGACGGTCGCCCAATCCTCTGGGGCCGACCCGGAGGTGGAGTACACCGCCCAGGCGATGCGCGTCGTTGCAGCCACCACCGCGCTCATGGCCGTGTGGTGGATGACCGAGGCGATCCCGCTGGCAGCGACGGCGCTTTTGCCCATCGCCATCTTCCCGGTCATGGGCGTGGCGGAGTTCTCCAAGGTGTCCTCCCCCTACGCCTCCGCCACGATCTTCCTGTTCATGGGTGGCTTCCTCATGGCGCTCGGCCTGCAGCGCTGGAACCTGCACCGCCGACTCGCGCTCGTGGTGGTCAAGATCGTCGGCACCAGCCCAAAGCGCATCATCTTAGGCTTCATGCTGGCCACCGGCTTCATGTCCATGTGGGTCTCTAACACGGCAACCGCCGTGGTCATGCTGCCGATCGGCACCTCGGTGCTCATGCTCACCGCCGATTCCGTGGGCGGGATGCAGAACCAGAAGAAGTTCGCTACCGCGCTCATGCTCGCCATTGCCTACTCCGCGTCTATCGGCTCGCTGGGCACCCTGATCGGTACCCCGCCGAACGCGCTGCTGCAGGGCTACATGAAGGAAGCCCACGACATCAACATTGGCTTCGGGCAGTGGATGATCGTTGGTATGCCGGTGGCCATCGTGTTCACCGTCATCGCATGGCTGGTACTGATCACCGTGTTCAAGCCGGAGATTGACCAGATTCCGGGCGGTCGTGAGCTGATCCAGGACGAGATCCGCAAGCTCGGCCCCTGGACCTTCGCGCAGATCGCTGCCGGCGTCATCTTCGCACTTGCAGCCCTGACGTGGGTCTTCCTGCCACTGGCGCGCGAACACTACGGGTGGGACTTCCCCTACCACGACGCCATCGTGGGCATCATCGCCGGCCTGCTCATGTTCATCGTGCCGGGCATGAAGAACGGCAAGCGCCTGCTGGACTGGGAGACCGCGAATGAGATGCCGTGGGACGTGCTCCTGCTCTTCGGCGGTGGCCTGTCCCTGTCCGCAATGTTCACCGCCACCGGCCTGTCGCTGTGGATCGGTGAGGCGGCGAAGGGGCTGGCTGTGCTGCCGATATTCCTGCTCATCTTCGCGATCGCCGCGCTGGTGCTCATCCTCACCGAGCTGACCTCCAACACCGCAACCGCGGCGACCTTCCTGCCGATCATGGGCGGCGTCGCCGTGGGCATCGGGCTGACCGAGGCCACCGACATGAACATCCTGCTGCTGGCCATCCCGGTGGCGCTGTCCGCAACCTGTGCCTTCATGCTGCCGGTGGCGACCCCGCCGAACGCGATCGCGTACTCCTCGGGCTACGTCACCATGGGCGAGATGATCAAGGGCGGCGTGTGGCTCAACGCCATCGCACTGGTCCTGATCTCCCTGGCCACCTACTTCCTCGCAGTCCCCGTCTTCGGGCTGGTGCTGTAGATTACAACCCCGTTACAACTGGCGCGTTAGGCTATCTGCATGGATAACCAGACGCGCCAGTTTGGCGTTCCGGAGGAAGAACCGCGCAGGCCCCGCCCGAAGCAGTACTTTCCGGAGCCCGCCGAGCAAGCACGGCAGCAGCCGGAGTACCCGCAGCAGCCCTACCGGGACCAGTACCAGGATCAGCAGTACTACGACTACGGGCAGTACGAGCAGCCCCAGTACACGCAGCCGAACCCGCCCGGCCCGCCGCCCGCGCCGGAGGAGCGCTCCAACACGCTGGCCACGGTGCTCGGCGTCCTGCTCGCCATCGCGCTGGCCGCCGGCATCGTCTTATTCTTCTTGTGGCGGGGAGCTTCCGCCGAAGCCTCCAAGCCGCCGGTGACCGTGACGAATACGCAGACGGAAACCATCACCACGACCGCGACCACCACGAAGCGGCCCTCGCTCTTCGGCGACCGCGACAGCAGGGACACTCGCGACACAGACAACGAGGAGCCAGTTCCCACCGAGCTGCCGGAGGCACCGCCGGTAGAGGTCCCCGACGACGTGCGCGATAGCGCCCAGGACATCTTCGACGAGCTGCGCCAGGGCGCCGAAGGGCTGCTTCAGGGCCAGTAGGCGGCAGCTAGAATGGGCCACCATGGAATCGCTTGAGCTGGCCCGCATCATCGCCCAACGCTTGGCAGACAACGTCACCGACGTGGTCATGAGTCCAGGTTCGCGCAACTCGCCGCTCGCGTACGCGCTCTTGGCGCGCCGGGACATCCGCGTGCACATGCGTATCGACGAGCGCTCGGCCGCCTTCACCGCCTTAGGCCTCGCGCGTGTGCAGCGCCGCCACGTCGGCGTGGTCATGACCTCCGGCACCGCCGTCGCCAACGCGCTGCCCGCTGTGGTGGAGGCGCACATGTCGCACATACCGCTCGCCATCATCAGCGCGGATCGTCCCGCCCGCCTGGTGGGCACCGGGGCATCGCAAACGATTTGGCAGGACGGCATCTTCGGCCGCTACGCCGCTACCCAGCAGGTGGCAACGCGCGAGGAAGCCGAGGCCGTCTCCTTTGCCGCCGACCAGGTGCACATCAACGTTGCGCTGGATACCCCGCTCGTGCCCGAAACCCTGCCCGCGCCGGTGGGCGAGCCGCGCCGGGTCGGCCCGGGCAGGCTCGAGACTGCGCCCACCTGGGTCGACCACGGCGCCGTGGACGTGGACTTGACCCGCAACACCCTGGTCATCGCTGGTGATGAGGCCTGGGACGTACCCAGTCTGGAGCACGTGCCCACCATCGCGGAGCCGACCGCGCCCGCCCCCTTCCACCAGGTGCACCCGCTCGCCGCACGCTTCTTTGCCAAGAGCGAGGTGGCGATCTCGCACGACGGCGGCGACTTCGCCGCGGAGACCAAGCCGGAGCAGCTCATCGTGGTGGGGCACCCGACCCTGCACCGCGACGTCATGGCGCTGATGGCCGATCCGGACATCGAGGTCATCGGGATCTCGCGCACCGAGACGTTCACCGGCCAGCCGGATCGCCGCGGATCGCGCGTCAACGCCACGGACCAGCCCACGGATAGCTGGATCAAGATCTGCGAGGCCGCAGGCGAGGTCGGCGCGCAGACCGTGCGCGATGCGCTGCAGGAGGACAACTTCGGGCTGACCGGCATGCACGTCGCCGCCGCGGTGTGCGACACCTTAGGCGTGGGCGACACGCTCGTGGTGGGGGCGTCCAACCCGGTGCGCGACGTGAGTCTGGTGGGCATGCCTTTCGACGGCGTGTCCACCTATGCCGCGCGCGGAGCCGCGGGTATCGACGGCACGCTCTCCCAAGCTGTCGGCATCGCCCTGGCCACCCAGGCGCTGCACCCGGACGAGATCCGCGCCCCGCGCACCGTCGCCCTGGTGGGCGACCTCACCTTCCTGCATGACATCAACGGCCTGCTCATTGGCCCCGACGAGCCGCGCCCGGGCAACCTCACCATCGTGGTGGCCAACGACAACGGCGGTGGTATCTTCCACACGTTGGAGGCCGGCGCGGAGTCGGTGGAGCGCGACTTTGAGCGGGTGTTTGGGACAAGTCATGACGTGGGCGTCGAAAAGCTGGCCGAGGCTTACGGGGCGGCCTACGCGCACGCGGACACCCTGCCGGAGCTTTTGGAGACCTTGATTGCACTCGAGGCGGAGCCCAACCCGATCACCATCGTCGAGGTGGACACCACGCGCGCGACGCGGCGGGCGCTGGCGCAGAGGCTGACCAAGTGATCCAGTGGCAGCGGCGCGCCAAACAGCTGGTGCTGGGGCTCTACCTGGCCGCCATGCTGGGCGCGGTGGCGATGGTGGGCGGGGCCGCGATGAACGACGCGCGCATCATGGCCGATCCTGGCCGCGGCATCGCCACGGTGACCGGGGTGAGTGCGTGGCGCACCTCGATCGAATACCAGGACGCCGAAGGTCGGCACTTCTCACCGCCGAGCGGGCTGCTGTACCCCTCGGGGCTGGGGGAGGGCCAGCAGGTCTGGGTGACCTACGCCAAGAGTGATCCCAACCTGGTCAAAGTGGAGGGACGCGGCTGGGCGCTCGCGCTGATCCCTGCCGTCTCGGTGGCGGTGGTGGCAACATTGGTGTTCGCGGCCGTGTGGCTGGCGGTGCGCCGCTGGGTACCACAGCGTTCACGTTGAGTTATAACAAAGTTTGCGCAACGGTTGAGTGGTGTTCGCGCGGACATGGGAAGGTAACACAGTATGCGAGTCGGAATAGTCGCGGAATCATTCCTCCCGAACATCAACGGAGTGACCAACTCGGTGCTCCGGGTGCTCGAGTACCTCAAGGCCAACGGCCACGAGGCGCTCGTCGTCGCCCCGGGCGCGCGCGACTTCCAGGAGGAAGTCGCTGACTACCTGGGGTTTCCCATCGTGCGCGTGCCCACCATGCGCGTGCCGCTGGTGGACTCGCTGCCGATCGGCGTGCCCACCACGAATGTCACCGCGGCGCTCGCGGACTTTGACCCGGACATTATCCACCTGGCCAGCCCGTTCGTGCTCGGCGGTGCGGGCGCGTTCTCCGCGATGCAGCTGGGGGTGCCCGCGGTCGGGCTGTACCAGACTGACGTGGCGGGCTTTGCCACCAAGTACCAGCTGTCCGCAGTGGCGGCGCTGGCTTGGGACTGGACGCGCAACATTCACAACCGCTGCCAGCTCAACCTCGCGCCGTCCTCGGAGGCGATCCGGGAGATGGAGGCTCACGGCATCAAGAACGTGAAGCGCTGGGGCCGCGGCGTGGATGCGGAGCTGTTCCACCCCACGAAACGTTCGGACATGCTGCGGTATCAGTGGGATCCCACGGGGCAAAAGAAGATCGTCGGATTCGTCGGCCGGCTGGCCAGTGAGAAGAGCGTGTGCCGCCTCGCGGTGCTGGAGCAGGACCCAGACATCCAGCTCGTCATCGTGGGCGACGGCCCGGAGCGCGACGCGCTCGAGCACCTCATGCCGTCTGCCGTGTTCACCGGCGCGCTGTCCGGCGAGCAGCTGGCCCGCGCGTACGCCTCGCTGGACCTGTTCGTGCACACCGGCGAGTTCGAGACCTTCTGCCAGGCCATCCAGGAGGCGCAGGCCTCCGGCGTGCCCACCATCGGCCCGAAGGCCGGCGGGCCGATCGACCTGATCCAAGACGGGGAAAACGGCCTGCTGCTGGAGGTGGACACCTTTAGCGAAGAGCTTCCCGACGCCGCCCGCTACCTGCTCGACCCCGCCCGTCTGGACGAACTCAAGCACAACGCCCGCGAGTCCGTGGCTGATAAGACCTGGGATGCGTTGTGTGAGCAGCTGCTCGGGTACTACGAGGAGGCGCGCGCTGGCTACCGCTCGAACGTGGTCAGCATCTTCGGGCGCGATATCACGCTGCCGAAGTGGGCGGGGAGGCGTCGGAAATCGCGCGGGGCTTAAGGCCAGGTAGACTGACCAACTATGTCAGTCTCGGATCTGTCTGCAAGCACCCAGGATTACCTCAAGGCGATCTGGGAGCTTGAAGAGTGGTCGGACGAGCCGGCCACCACCTCAATGATCGCGAAGGCGCTGGGCGTGAAGCAGTCGACGGTGTCTGACACCGTGCGCAAGCTGGCTGACCAAAAACTCGTCTCGCATAAGCGCTACGGCTCCGTGCAGCTGACGGAGCAGGGGAGGGCGCACGCGCTGCAGATGGTGCGTCGCCACCGCCTGATCGAGACTTTCCTGGTGCAGGTGCTCGACTACTCGTGGGACGAAGTCCACGACGAAGCCGAACAGCTCGAGCACGCCGTCTCCGACCTTTTAGTGGAACGGGTGGCGGCCCTGCTGCACTACCCGACCCGCGACCCCCACGGCGACCCGATCCCCGCCGCCGATGGCTCGATACAGGCCCCCGACGCCGTCACCCTGAGCACGGTGGAACCGGGCAGCGACGTGGTCATCGAGCGGATCTCCGACGAAGACCCGGAGCTGCTGCGTTACCTCCACGCCCACGGCCTGAACGTCGGCTCGCACCTCCACGTGGCCGAGGGCGCGCCCTTTTCCGGGGCGGTGGAGGTGCAAAACGCGGCCGATGGCGTGACTATTCCGCTGGGGCGTGCTGCGACTGACGCGGTGTACGTGAGCGCGCCCGGGCACGCACCAGCCCCCGGGGCCCAAAAAGATACACCAGCGTAAACACGCAGGCCTGCGCGAGCACCATCATCGCTCCGGTAGCGGTGTCCAGGTAGTAGCTGCAGTACAGGCCCAAGACCGCGCAGCCGGCGGCCATGGCAGGCGCGATGAGCAGCATCTTGCCAAAGGAATCGGTGAGCAGGTACGCCGTCGCGCCGGGGATGATCAGCATGGCAACAACAAGGATCACGCCCACGACCTGCAGCGCAACCACCGTGGTGAGCGCGAGCAGGGCGAGCAGCCCGGCACCGAGTGCGCGCGGGCTCAGCCCGATCGCGTGCGCGTGGATGGGGTCGAAGGCATAGAGCGTCAGATCCCGCCGCTTGAGCAGCAGCGCGCCGAACACGAGCACCGCAAGCCCGATTACCTGCAGCATCTCCGCGCGGGACACGCCCAAAAGGTTGCCAAAGATGATGTGGTTTAGGTCCGTGTGCGAGGGCGTGACCGAGATGAGCACCAGCCCGAAGGAGAAGAGCGAGGTAAACACGATGCCGATCGCGGCGTCCTCCTTGACCCGCGAGGTGTTGCGCACCAGGCCGATCAGGGCGACCGCGAGGAAGCCGAAGAGCACGGCGCCGACGGCGAAAGGTGCGCCCACGATGTAGGAGAGCACCACGCCGGGCAGGACCGCGTGGGAGACCGCGTCGCCCATCAGCGACCAGCCGACCAGCACGAGCCAGCAGGACAGCATCGCGCAGACGATGGAGGCGGTCAGCGCGGTGGCCAGCGCCCGGCCCATGAAGCTGTAGTTCAGCGGATCCAATAAGAGTGACATCATGCGTGTTCCTCCGTGTGCGTTGGGGTCATGCCGAAGCCGCGGGCGAGGTTTTCCGGCCGCAGCACGTCCTCGGTGGGGGCGTGCATGAGCACGCGCTTATTTAACAGGACGGATTCCTCGGCGAGCGCGGGCAGGGCAGCGAAGTCGTGCGTGGAGACAAACAGCGTGGTGCCTTCGTCGACGAGTTCGCGCAGCAGTGCGGTGATCGTCGCTTCGGATTGCTTGTCGACGCCCGCGAACGGCTCGTCGAGAAGCATGATGCTCGCGCCCTGCGCAATGCCGCGGGCGACGAAGGCGCGCTTCTTCTGCCCACCCGAAAGCTGGCCGATCTGGCGATCGGCGAAGTCGGTCAGGTGCGTGCGCTCCAGGGCCTCATTGACGGCGTCCTCATCGCGACGGTGCGGGCGGCGTGTAAAGCCCATGTGGCCGTAGCGGCCGGTCATGACGACTTCGCGCACGGTGATTGGGAACTGCCAATCCACCTCTTCGCTTTGCGGGACGTAAGCGACTACCTGGGCCTTGCGTGCGGCGGCGGGGTGCGTGCCGTTGATCTGCACTGTGCCCGTATCGGGTTTGACCAGCCCCATGATCGCCTTGAACAGGGTGGATTTGCCAGAGCCGTTCATTCCGACGAGCCCGCAGGCGCGGCCCGGGGCGATGGACACGCTGGCTAAGTGCAGGGCCTCCACATCGCCGTAGCGGACGGTCACGCCTTCGACGCTGATCGCGGGCGTCATGATGCCTGCCCCGTCAGGCCCTCGATGATGGCGGAAGAGTCGTGCTTGATCAGGTCCAGGTAGGTGGGCACGGGACCGTCCTCAAGAGAGAGGGAGTCGACGTAGAGGGTGTCGCCGAGCTGGGCACCCGTGGCGTCGACAACCTGCTGCATGGCCGCGTTGGAGACAGTCGACTCGCAGAAGACGGTGGGCACTTCGTTGTGCTTGACAAACTCGATGGTGCGGGCGATCTGCTGCGGGGTCGCCTCGTTTTCTGCGTTGACCGGCCAGATGTACTGCTCCTGCAGCCCGGCGTCGCGGGCGAGGTAGGAAAACGCGCCCTCGCAGGTCACCAGCGCGCGCTGCTGCTCGGGGAGTGCCGAAAGTTCGCGCGTCATCTCGTCCTGGACTTCCTGCAGCTGCGCCTTGTAGTTCTCCCCGTTTTCCGCGTACTGCTCGGCGTGCTCCGGGTCGAGCTCGCTGAAGGCATCGACGATGTTGTCCACGTAGGTCTGCACATTCTTCGGGCTCATCCAGGCGTGCGGGTTGGGTTTGCCGGCGTAGGCGTCCTCGGTGATGTCGATCGGCTCGATGCCCTCGGAAACCACGGTGTGCGGGACGTCGAGCTCTGCCACGAACTGGGCGAACCAGTTC
The DNA here is from genome assembly GCF_001831515.1 of Corynebacterium sp. HMSC074A01. GTDB lineage: Bacteria > Actinomycetota > Actinomycetes > Mycobacteriales > Mycobacteriaceae > Corynebacterium. Next base: position 267,950 of record NZ_KV825615.1, on the reverse strand, counting down.
TCCAGGTTGAGACCGTTGTCCAGGATGAGATCCGCCTCCGACGCCTTGGCGATGTCGCCCGGGGTCGGCTCGTACCCGTGGATCTCGGCACCGGGTTTGGTGATGGATTCCACCCGCAGGTGTTCGCCGGCGACGTTGGCGGCGATGTCTTGGATGACGGTGAAAGTGGTCAAAACGACCGGTTCATCGCCGGATGAAGGGTCGTTGGCGCAGCTTGTCGCGCCGCATGCGAGGAGGAGGGCGGCGCAGACGCCGAGTGCCCGTCGGATCATGGTGTGTCTTTCTCTTTCGATGTGTCTTGGTAGAGGGAAGTTTAAACTTCGGTGGAACGAAGTTGCAAGAAGAGCTCCGGTGAACACCCACGGAAGTGGGGTGGAGCCGTACAATGCATTCCTATGGCCAAGGCAGATCTGGAGAAAAAGCCCTTCGACGTCGCCGGCATGTTTGACGGCGTGGGCGAAAAATACGACCTCACCAACACCGTCCTGTCCTTTGGGCTGGATAAGTACTGGCGGCGTCGTACGCGCGAGCGTCTCCAGCTCGCCCCGGGGGAGAAGGTGCTTGACCTGGCCGCGGGCACCGCGGTTTCTACCGTTGAGCTGGCCAAGTCGGGTGCCTGGGTGGTCGCCTGCGATTTCTCTCAAGGCATGCTCGCCGCCGGCCGTGACCGCGACGTGCCCAAGGTGGTGGGCGATGCGATGCACCTGCCTTTTGCCGACGCCACCTTCGACGCCGTCACCATTTCCTACGGACTGCGCAACGTCTACGACTTCGAAGCGGGCTTGCGCGAGATGGCGCGCGTGACCAAGCCAGGCGGTCGCCTTGTAGTCAACGAGTTTTCCCCCCCTGTCGTGCCCGGCTTCCGTACCTTCTACAAGGAGTACCTGCCGGTCGCGCTGCCGCTTTTAGCCAAGGTCTTTTCCTCCAACGCGGAGGCCTACGAATACCTCGCTGAGTCCATCCGCGCCTGGCCGGACCAGGAGGAGCTCGCCGCGGCGATCAACCGCAACGGCTGGCAGGACGCGGGCTGGCAGGACCTAAGTGCCGGGATCGTGGCGCTGCACAGCGCGACGCGGGCTGGTTAAGCGCTGGCTAGGCGCCGGCTAGGCAGCGTCCCACAGCGCGCTGCCGCGCGGCGCGACTCGCCCGGCTGCGCGCCAGGCGCGGGCGACCAGGTCGGTGTCTTCTTCTGTAATCAGGTTGCCCATCAACCGTGCTGCAGCGGGCATGAGGTAGCGACCGCCAAGCCCGCGCAGCGCGAGCGGGCCCGCCGCAGGCAGGAACTGCGGGTAGGTCAGAAGGCGTGCCGCCGTCCGGGCCAGCGCGAAGGCGTCGCCGTAGGCGCGGCGCAGCACGTAGGGCCACGCGAGCGTGAGGTCGGCGCGCTCGGCGAGTAGCTCGACCGCCATGACCGCCGTTTCCATCCCGTAATCGATGCCCTCGCCGTTGAGCGGGTTGACGCAGGCTGCGGCGTCGCCGATCAGCGCCCAGTTCGGGCCCGCCACGTTGGAAACCGCACCGCCCATGGGTAACAGGGCCGAGGTGACCTCTTGTGGTTCGCCTAAGCCCCAGTCGGCGGACTGCTCGCGGGCGTAGTGTGCGAGCAGCTTCTTCGTGTTCACCTTGGCTGGTCGGGCGTCGGTAGATAGGGCTCCGCAGCCGAGGTTGACCGTGCCGTCGCCAAGCGGGAAGATCCACCCGTAGCCCGGCTGGATCTCACCAGCCGGGTCGCGCAGCTCCACGTGCGAGTGCATCCAGGGCTCTTCGCTGTGCGGGCTTGTGCAGTAGGAGCGGGCGGCGATGCCGTAGACCTGGTCCTTGTGCCAGGTGCGGCCGAGGCGCTTGCCGAAGGGGGAGCGCACCCCGTCCGCGACGATGACCCAGCGCGTGCGTACTGGGCCGCGGTCGGTGTGGACTGCAGTGATTGCGCTGTGGGCGTCGAAGTTGGCGTCGCGCGCCGCGCACCCGGTCCAGACGGTCGCGCCGGCGGCGGTGGTGTGGTCGATGAGTGCGGCGTCGAAAAGCTTCCGCGGGCTCGCCGAGCCCAACGTGCCGTAGTGGCTGTCAGGCCAGGGGGCGGTGACATCCCCGCCGTAGCCGTGGAGCTTGAGTCCCTGGTTGCGGTAGGCGGGCAGTACCTCTTCGAGGCCGAGCGTGCGCAGCGTGTGCACCGCGCGCGGGGTGAGTCCATCGCCGCAGGTTTTGTCGCGGCCGTGCTCGGCGGCGTCGACAAGCAGGGTGGAAAAGCCCGCACGCTGGGCGGCAATCGCCGCGACCGCACCCGAAGGGCCCCCGCCGACGACAACGCAATCAAAGACATCCATCACGGCCAACATTGTGCCAGGCTTGCCGGCACGGACTACCCCGGCCCCGCTGATACACGCAGGGAGCGTGTTGCACTACGGTTGAGGGCACTACTCGTGGGTCGCTGCGTGCTGCCATAAAACTGGTGCGCGGCGGCCGTCTCGCCCAACCTTAAAGGATGGTATCGATGACCAACGCCAACCACGCGTCGCAAAGCCATGCGTTCACCATGGATCTTGGCGACGACGCCCTCAACCAGCGCATCGCGCACGGGATGGGCGAGGTGGAACGCGTGCTGCTCGAGCGGCTCTCACAAGGCGAAGACTTCATCACCGACAAAGTCACGCACCTCGCCGTCGCCGGCGGCAAGCGCTTCCGCCCGCTCATGGCGCTTTTGTGCAGTGAGTTCGGGCCGCACCCGGAGGCCGAGAACGTGGTCAAGGCTGCCGCGATTACCGAGATGGTGCACCTGGCCACCCTGTATCACGACGATGTGATGGATGAGGCGGACCGGCGGCGCGGCGTGGAATCCGCCAACAGTCGCTGGGACAACACGGTGGCCATCCTCGCGGGCGACGTGCTGTTCGCGCACGCCTCCCGGATCATGAGTGAGATCGACACCGCCACCGTCGCCCACTTCGCCGATACCTTCCAAGACCTGGTCACCGGCCAGATGCTGGAATCCATCGGCGCGCGCGGCGGGGACCCCATCGAGCACTACCTCAAGGTGATTGAGGGCAAGACGGGCGTGCTGATCGCCTCCGCCGCCTACTTGGGTGCTACGCACGCCGGGGCGAGCCGCGAGGTGGTGCAAAGCTGCCAGCGCCTCGGCGCCGCGGTCGGCATGATCTTCCAGATCGTCGACGACATCATCGACATCTTCTCCGACCCCGAACAGTCCGGGAAAACCCCCGGCACCGACCTGCGCGAGGGCGTGTTCACCCTGCCCGTCCTCTATGCCATGGCGGAGGACTCGGAGGCCGGCCGCGAGCTGCGCGAGATGCTCACAGGGCCTTTGCAGACCGATGCGGAGGTCGAGCGTGCCCTTGCCTTGATCGGTCAGACCGAGGGCAGGGCACGCGCGCTTGACGACGTCAACGCCTACCTCGCCGCCGCCAACCGCGAACTCGACAGCCTGCCCCAGGGGCCCGTCACCGAAGCGCTGCGCCAGCTGTCTCGCTACACCATCGACCGGGTCGGCTAGTTTGGATTTTGTGGCGCTGACCTGCTGATTTGTTGTTTACTGGCAAGGGTGTTGTAAGGTAGTCAACGCACTTAAGGTGCACGCCAGGTTGCCCGAGCGGCCAAAGGGAGCGGACTGTAAATCCGCCGGCATTAGCCTTCAGAAGTTCGAATCTTCTACCTGGCACAGTGTTTACCCACTGCCTCTATGTGAGGTGGTGGGTTTTTGCGTTGGGGTGGTTGCGGGTTGGGGTTGCTCGGTTGCGGGTTGGGGTTGCTCGGTTGCGCACGTGAAAGATTCGACCACTTTTCCAGTTGTATATACAAGTTTCCTGGGGAAACGGTGCGGGGTGAAAAAATCTTTCACAGCCCTCGATTGCATCGTTGAGAGGGGTGTTTATAGCGCACATAAACATGCGCGAAAACCAGTGGTGTGCAGGCGATTTGTGTTCTATAAGCGGTTCGGGTTAATCTTTTCAAGGCTTCAACGGAGCGGGTCACACCGAAAGGTAAGACTCACAACAACGAGGCTGTGCCCCCTTAGCTCAGTCGGCAGAGCGTTTCCATGGTAAGGAAAAGGTCGACAGTTCGATTCTGTCAGGGGGCTCTGTTGTTTGCCGGGGCCTTCCCGGTAGGCGCAGGGCGGTGTAGCTCAGTGGTAGAGCAAGCGACTCATAATCGCTGTGTCGAGAGTTCAATTCTCTCCATCGCTACTCAACCTTTAAAGCGGGCGCGACGGTGTCCGTGGTAGGGTTAGGCTCCTGTACGTGTAAAACAATGCAGGAACCTAGGGGCGTGGCGCAATTGGTAGCGCAACGGTCTCCAAAACCGTAGGTTGCAGGTTCGAGTCCTGTCGCCCCTGCCAAAACATCAACGTGGAGGAGTTTTCTTGACTAACCCCAACGGTCAGAACCCAGCACAGCCGACCGGCAAGCGTCAGCTGCGCGGGGTTTCTCCTGTTTCCACGGACGCTTACGAGCAGAAGCGCACGCCCGCGCAGCCCGACACCGACGAGGACTCGAAGAAGAGTAGCGTCGCCGCGTTCCCCGGCGAAGTCGTCGAAGAGATGCGCAAGGTCATCTGGCCGACCGGCAAGGAAATGCTGAACTACACGCTGATCGTGTTCGCCTTCCTCATCGTGCTGACCATCATGGTGTGGGGCACTGATCGCCTGGCCACAATGCTGGTTGAATGGATCTTCATCCGTTAGCTATAATGCTTGAAGGTTATTTAATATCCCGCCGCCTCGGAAAGACTCGAGGGGCGGGATAAGTTTTTGGCCCGCACTCGTACCCGCCAAGGGGGGTACGCTTGGGTGGGACGTGTAAAGGATCGAAGGAGACTGACCATGGCAGAGGACAACGAGCTGGAGATGATCGGGGAGGGCGCGCCCGTGGAGGCGCAGACCGATCCGGAAACCAACCCGGAAACCAACGCGGACGACGCCACGCAGGAGCCTGACGCAGAGGCAGCTGAGGCCGAGCGCGAGGCAGAGCTCGACATGGTCGAGGAGGGTGCCCCGGTTGCGCCGGAGACTGATCCCGAGACCGAGCCAGCGGCTGAGACTGCAGCCGAGGGTGAGATCGCGCAGGGCGACGTCAACGCTGCGGCTTCCGCGCTGGGCGACGACGACGCAGCCGAGGCGGACGCCGAGTACAAGCGCCGCCTGCGCGCCTACGTGCGCGAGCTGAAGAAGCTGCCGGGCGATTGGTACATCATCCAGTCCTACTCGGGCTACGAGAACAAGGTGAAGACCAACCTGGAGATGCGTATCCAGACCCTCGAGGTGGAGGACTCCATCTACGACGTGGTCGTGCCCATCGAGCAGGTCATGGAAAAGAAGGACGACAAGCGCAAGCTGGTCAAGCGCAAGCTGCTGCCGGGCTACGTGCTCGTGCGCATGGAGATGAACGACGCGGCGTGGTCCGTGGTTCGCGAGACTCCGGGTGTGACCAGCTTCGTGGGCAATGAGGGGAATGCGACGCCCGTCAAGCACCGTGACGTCGCTAAGTTCCTGATGCCCAAGGCCGCCCCGGTCGAGGGCCAGGCGGCGAAGACCAACGCCGAGGGCGAGACCGTCGTGGATCTGCCGCAGGAGGAGAGCACGCCGAAGATCTCGCACGACTACAAGGTCGGCGAGGCCGTCACCATCCTGTCTGGTGCCTTCGCCTCTGTCTCCGCGACCATTTCGGAGATCGACGAGGAGACCGGCAAGATCCAGGCGCTCGTGTCCATCTTCGGCCGCGAGACCCCGGTGGAGCTGACCGCAGACCAGATCGAGCGGATCATGTAACAGGAGCGTTTTGCTTCTGAGGCTCTACCTGCCGTAAGCTGATACGTCGCGCGTGCCCACACGTGGGTAAGGCGCGACGTTTTTGTTCGTCTCCCCGGTGGCTCTGAACGAAATAGGGCATCCGGAGGCGCGCCACCAAACATCGTGGGTGGAGCGTCGTACCAAGGAATTGAGGTTTAACGATGGCAAAGAAGAAGGTCACTGGCCTGATCAAGCTGCAGATCGAAGCAGGCATGGCGAACCCGGCTCCGCCGGTTGGTCCGGCTCTCGGTGCGCACGGCGTGAACATCGTCGAGTTCACCAAGGCCTACAACGCCGCTACCGAATCGATGCGCGGCAACATCATCCCGGTGGAAATCACCGTCTACGAGGACCGCTCCTTCGACTTCATCCTGAAGTCCCCGCCGGCAGCTTCCCTGCTGCTCAAGGCTGCGGGCATTCAGAAGGGCTCCGGCGTCCCGCACACCCAGAAGGTCGGCTCCGTCACCTGGGATCAGTGCAAGGAGATCGCTGAGACCAAGAAGAAGGACCTCAACGCCCGCGACATCGAGGCTGGCGCCGCGATTATCGCTGGTACCGCCCGTTCCATGGGCATCACCGTCGAGAAGTAAAACCTGCTCGACGTTCACGGTGGGAGGGCCGGCCAGGCCCGGACCACCACTCCTTGAAATCACATTCGAAGAAAGGAACGCAACATGGCTAAGAAGTCCAAGCGTTACAACGAGACTCTCGCACAGGTCGACCGCAACGCCCTGTACCACCCGCTCGACGCCGTCAAGCTGGCGCAGGAGACCTCCTCCAAGAACTACGACGCCACCATCGACGTCGCTATGCGCCTGTCCGTCGACCCGCGCAAGGCCGACCAGCTGGTCCGCGGCACCGTCAACCTGCCGCACGGCACCGGTAAGACCGTCCGCGTCGCCGTCTTCGCCGAGGGCGAGAACGCCACCAAGGCGAAGGAAGCTGGCGCCGACATCGTTGGCACCGACGAGCTCATCGAGCAGATCAACGCTGGTCAGCTCGACTTTGACGTTGCCATCGCAACGCCGGATCAGATGGCCAAGGTTGGCCGCGTCGCTCGCGTGCTCGGCCCGCGTGGCCTGATGCCGAACCCGAAGACCGGCACCGTCACCCCGGACGTGGCGAAGGCTGTCTCCGAGTCCAAGGGCGGCAAGATCGCCTTCCGCGTGGACAAGGCTGCGAACCTGCACGCACTGATCGGTAAGGCTTCCTTCACCGCCGAGCAGCTCGCTGAGAACTACGGCGCTCTGCTCGACGAGGTGCTGCGCCTGAAGCCGGCATCTGCCAAGGGCATCTACCTGAAGAAGATCGTCGTTTCCGCGACCCAGGGCCCGGGCGTCCCGGTTGACCCGTCCGTGGAGAAGGACTACGCCAAGAAGGCATAAGTCCCACGCGCGTTGAGCGCCCCGGTGCCAGACTCTTCGTGAGTCTGGGGCCGGGGCGCTTTTGCTTTGGGTGTGCGTAGGGGGCGGGGGCGGGATTGGTCTAAATGGAGCTAGCTCCGTTTGGGGT
>NZ_KV825615.1:17013-260538 GCF_001831515.1 Corynebacterium sp. HMSC074A01 | reverse complement strand
GGTCGAGTGGCGACCTGGGGTTTTGTAGGTGGGGTTGGTCTAGATGGAGCTAGCTCCGTTTGGGGTTGCGGGGGATAAGCGACCTGGGGTTTTGTAGGTGGTGTTGGTCTAAATGGAGCTAGCTCCGTTTGGGGTTGTGGTCGAGTGGCGACCTGGGGTTTTGTAGGTGGCGTTGCCCTAAATGGAGCTAGCTCCATTTAGGGCACATTTAGGGCAACGTCCGGCGCAACGTTTGGGGTCGCCGGTACGCCTGGTAACCAGGCTGGAATCATCCCGAAGTTCCGCGGGTGCGGAACTAGTCTGGGAACAACCTGTGTGCCTGGCGATTTGCCTCACGCCATTAATGAAAATAGTGTTCATTAAGTGCAAACTTTTGGAGATGTGCGGCGCGTGTTGGCGTCGATAATGGCGATCCTTGTCCTGGTGCTCACCGTGCCGCGCGCCGCCGCGGCCGAACTGGCCCTGGAGACGGGCCACGTGGACGCGTTCGCGGTGCATCCAGATGGCGACACAATTGCACTGAGCCTGCAGGAGGACGTCACTGGCACGCACGTGCGTCATGCGCCGGAGGATGTGGAGCTCGTGGTGGGTGAGCACGCATACACGGAGGAAACTGCCTCCCTGGAGGGCATCGGTGAAGCCGGCTACTTCCTGCCGCAAACTCAGCAGGCGGATCTGCTCTGGCCTGGCTGGGATACGCAGGCGCTCGCGGGGGCCACCGACATTGATATCGAGTTCCTTGAGATCGACGGTCCGGGGTCGGTGTACGTCTTCCAGACGCAGGGCCTCGGTGGCGTTGGCCCGGTGCTTGCAAGCGGTGCGCTCGAGGTCGCTGCTGGCGAGAAGATCCACCAGGATGCGCCCGCCCATGCGCACGCGAACTGGCTCTTTACTCAGCCCGGCACGTACACCATGCGTGTTGTGGCGCACGCGGACGGCGCGACGTCGAACGAAGCGACGTACACCTGGCGCGTTGGTGAGCAGGCTGAGGCGGCGGGAATGGGGACGCTGGCGGAGACCGACGCGCCTGAACTCCGGGTAGAAGAGCACGCGAACGAGGTCGCGCAGGAAACCGTGCAGAAGACGGAAACCGCAGCGTGCAAGCCGGGGCTGCGTCCGCAGGTTAAAGACGACCGCCAGGTGCCGGCCACCTGGGATGACCCGGCCGACATGGTTTTCGGACTCGGGGAGGCCGCGCAGACTGAGCTGCCCGAGGCGGTTGGTCCGATCCCGGCTGGCAAAGCTTGGATGATCGGCGCAACCCAGCAGGCCGGGGTCCCTTGGTTGGGCGCGAACACACAACACGAGTCGCTTCTCGAGCACACCACGGGTGACGTGACCTGGGAGGTAACCAGCTTCGACGGGCCTGGCAGCATGTTCGTGTTCACCCAGGGCGGACTGGGTGCAATCGTGGGCGAGGAGTGGTTCCGCGCCGAAAACGGTAGCGCGCAGGGCAGACACACCATCCCGGCGAACTCGCACGTCCACCCCAACTGGGTCTTCAGCGCACCGGGCACCTACCGCGTGGGCATTCGCCACAGCGCAACCGCCAAGGACGGCGGCGAGCTCAGCGGCACCGCGACGCTCACCTTCGAGGTGGGAGGCGCCGGCAACGCTGACGACGGGCACTTCGACTTCGGGTCCGTTTACGATGCGGAGGGCGACTGCGGCGAAACGCACGCGGCTGGCACCGCAGGCGGCGCAGGCAGCACAGACAGCGCGAGCGGCGCAGGCACCGGTGATAACGCCGGCACCGCCAGCACCCGCAACGGCGCGCTCGCCGAGACCGGCACGACCGTGATGACGCTGCCGATCGCTGTGCTTGGCCTGGGCATCCTCGTCTTCGGCGGCGGGATGTTGTGCCTGGATACGGCGTTGCGTCGTCGGCTGCTCGCGGCATTCGGAGTCGAGCAGTGAAGCCGGTACACACAGCCGCAATCGCCGCCGCCCTCGCACTCAGCGCTTGCAGCCCGGCCACCGGCACGCCCGAGACAGACGGGCTCCGCGTGGTGGCGTCGACCTCCATCCTCGCGGACGTGGTGGAAAACGTCGCCGGCGAACACGCCGAGGTCACGCCGCTCATTGGCGCGGGCGTGGACCCGCACACCTACGAGCCGAGCCTGCACGCCACTCGCGACATCGCGTACGCCGACGCCGTCTTCACCAACGGTCTGCTGCTGGAACCGCAGTCGCTGACCCACACCATCGACGCCACAGCAAGCGAGGACACCCCCGTGGTGGAGGTCGCGGAGCAGGCGCAGCGCTACGGCTTTACGCCGATCCGCCTGGTCGAAGACGCGAGTCTGGATACCGTGTGGCTGGGCCTGCGCGTGGATACGGGCAAGGAGCTGCCCGCTACGGGCATCACGGAGCTCTCGCTTGTGAACGCTGACGGCCCCGCTGATGTCTTCGCCTTCATCCTCGGCACCTTCGGCACTCCGGAGGTGGTCTTCGATTCGCACGACGGCATCGATTCGCGAGACGTGACTACGCTGCCTGTCGACGCCCACACCCACGTCAGCTGGGCATTCTCCGCTCCGGGTGTGTACGAGTTCACGTTGCGCGGCGAGGTCCGCGACGCGGTCGCTGATTCACACGTGCGCGGCAGCGCGGAGGACACCTTCACCGTGGTGGTGGGCCAGGACCCCGCCCAGGTGACACCGGGCAAGACGGTGCTGGACCAAGGGCACGTGGACATCACCACCGTCTACCACGATGGGAAAGCTCACCTCACCCTGCGCCACGACGACCTGGGCGACGTGGACCCGGCCGACGCGGTCATTGCGGTGCCCACGACCACGTTGCAGCCGGTCCCGCCGGAACGGACCTTTCGCTTCCTCGGTGACCCGGGCGACGAGACCTACCTGCTTCCCCAGGCGGTGTTGGGCAACCACGTCCACGGCGAGCTGGACCCGCACTTCTGGCACGACGTGCGGGCCATGCAGGCGGTGGTCAAGATCGTCCGCGACACGCTGAGCAGCGCTGACCCGGCGCACGCCGAAGACTACGCGCGCAACACCGACGAATACCTAGAAGAGCTGGACCGCGTGGACGAGGTGATGCGTGAGGCCGTGGCGCAGATCCCGGAGTCCAACCGCAACCTGGTGACTACCCACCACGGCTACTCCTACCTGGGCGAGGCCTACGGGCTGCGCATCGCCGGCTTCGTCACCCCGAACCCGAGTGTGGAGCCGAGTCCGCGCGACGTCATCGCCTTTACCCGCACGCTGGAGAACCTGCACGTACCCGCGGTCTTTTTGGAACCGCAGGTGGCGGGCGCGAGCAGCGTGCTCACCGAGACCGCAGCGCAGCTTGGCATCGAGGTGTGCCCGATCCGCGGGGACACGCTCGACCCGCCGGGGGCGGGGCCGGCGGGGACGTATGTGCGCCTTGTGGAGGAAAACGCGGCGTCGATAAGCAGATGCTTGAGTGAAAGGAAACCATAAATGAAAATGCAAACGATGCTCCTGGCGGCGGCGATTGCGCTTGCGCCCGCGGCTGGCGCGCAGACTGATCCGGCGCTGCAGCAAACCGTCAGCGGCGACGAGCAGATCGCCCACGGTGATGCGGTGATCTCCGCAGGTCACGTCGATCTTGGCACGATGTTCGTCGACGGTGAGCTCACCATGCTCGCGCGCGATGATTCGCAGGACCCGCCCGTGTGGCGCGAGCTTGACGACGTGGTGTTTCAGGTCTCCGACGCCGCGAAGCAAACCCTGCCCGATACCGGGGAATTCGACTTCACCGGCGCGGGCGCGGGCGAGGACGTGTGGGTGATCCCGCAGACCGAGGTACAAGGCGTGCCCTGGCTGGGCTGGAACACGCAGGCGCCGTCGTTGCTCGAGCGCTCCTCCAACGGGGTGAGCCTGGAGTTCGGCGGACACGAGGGCGAAGGCGAGTTTTCCCTGTTCCTGCAACCCGGCGGGTTCCACGAGCCGCAACTGCTGTGGACCTCACAGGTCGACGGCACCCAGCCGATGTGGGTGGAGCCGAACACGCACACCCACGCCAACTGGGTCTTCACTGAGCCCGGCGTGCACCTCGTTGGTGTTCGCGCGGTGGTCAAAGACAACGAGGGTGTGACGCATACCGATGAGCAGATCGTGCGCGTGGCAGTAGGCGACGGCACCGACCCGGCGCAGGCGCGCACCACCACGTTTGCAGGCCCCTTCCGCGGGGGTGAGACCGCGGCGGAGGAAGAGACACAGGGCGGCGGACAGTACACCGGTCTGCTCGTCGCGCTCGGCATCGGTGCGCTGGTCATCGCGCTTATCGCGCTGCTCATCGTGCGCGCCAGGAAGGGGCGAGAGTAAGTGAGCGAAGAAGCGTTGATCCAGGTCACCGGGCTTGAGGCCGGGTACCCGGGCCGCAGCGTGATGCGCGGGGTTGATCTGTCTATCGAGCGCGGCCAGTTCGTCGGACTGATCGGCCCGAACGGCGCGGGCAAGACGACGCTTTTGCGTGCCATCCTCGGGCTCATCCCGGGCGCGCGCGGTACGGTCAGCGTCGCTGGTGCGCAAGGTCGGCAGGTGCGCAAGCGCGTCGGCTACGTCCCGCAGCGCCACGACGTGGCCTGGGATTTTCCCATCGACGTCGCCTCTGCTGTGGAAAACGCCACCCTGGACCTGCGGCCCTGGTACAAGCGCGCGGGCGCGGATACGCGGGCGGCGGTCGCCGAGGCGCTCGAGTACGTGAACCTCGCCGATCTGGCCCGCCGCCCCATCGCGGATCTCTCCGGCGGCCAGCGCCAGCGGGTGCTCGTCGCCCGCGCCCTGGTGCGCAAGCCTAAGGCACTGCTTCTCGACGAGCCGTTTACCGGCCTCGACATCCCGTCCACCGAACAACTCCTGGGGCTTTTCCGCGAGCTCGCCGACCAAGGCATCGCGATCGTGATGTCTACCCACAACATTGTCGAGGCGGTCGACGCCTGCGACCGGCTCGTGCTGTTCAACCGCGGCATCGTCGCCGACGCCGCCCCGCACGCGCTCACCGAACGAGAGGCGTGGATGGACACTTTTGGTGTGGGCCCGGATTCCCCATGGCTCGCCGGACTACAGACGCACGTACGGGAGGCCGCCAGTGCTTGAGATCGGTTTTCTGCAATTCCTGGCCGATGTAGCTAACCCCCAACTGGCGTTTCTGCCGCGAGCACTCGCCGCGGCGGTGTGCGCCTCGGTGCTTTGCGCCGTCGTCGGTTGCTTCGTGGTGCTGCGCGGCATGGCGTTTATCGGCGACGCGGTTGCACACGCCGTCTTCCCGGGCGTGGCCGTGGCCTTCGCGCTGCACGCCTCGGTCCTGCTCGGCGGGGCAGTGGCCGGGGCGCTGGTGGCCATCCTGATCGCGGTGTTGTCACAGCGCAGGACGATTAAAGAGGACGCGATCATCGGCATTGTGTTCGCGGCCGCCTTCGCGCTGGGCTTGGTCATTATTTCGCGGGTGGAGGGCTACACGGCGTCGTTAAGCGCCTTTCTTTTTGGCTCCCTGACTGGCGTAAGCCCCCGCGACCTCTGGGTCAGCGGGATCACCGGGGTGCTCATCATCGCGGTGATGGTGGCGTTGCGGCCCTGGCTGACCGCGGTGGCGCTCGACCGCGAAACCGCCCGCGCGATGCACCTGCCGGTCGCCGCGCTGGACCTAGCGCTGTATCTGTGCGTGACCGCGGCGGTGGTGGTTTCCGTGCAGACCATCGGCAACATTCTGGTCATCGCGCTACTCGTCACGCCGGCTTCTGCCGCCCGCCTGTTTACCGACAACCTGGAAACCATGATGGTGCTCGCCGCGCTCATCGGGATCGCGGGCAGCGTGCTCGGCGTGTGGCTCGCCTGGTCCTTCGATTCACCCACCGGCGCCACCATCGTCTTGTGCGTGACCGCCATCTTCGGCCTGAGCTGGTTGTTCGCGCCAAAGCGCGGCGTGCTGCGCACGATCCGGAAGGAGACCGTCTAGATGCGCTTTTTGAGACTAATCGCCGCAGCGGTGCTTGTTGTGGTTAGCGCTCCGGTAGCTTTCGCCGCCGAGCTGACCGACACCGGGCACGTCCCCGGCGATGTGGGCTTTGGCGTCGACCTGCCCGCCGACACGGAATGGGAGGGGAAGACCCACCCGTGCGCGGGCCGCAAGCTGCTCTACCACTCGCACAATGACGCGCTCTACGGCACCAGCGTGTCTAACGAACTCAAGATCATGGCCGTTGACGGGCAGCAGGTCGTGGACCAGGACAGCATCTGCTTCCGCCTGCCGCGCGACGCCGACGCAGAAGGCAACGAGGTCTCCCGCATCCAAATCCCCGATGACGGCTCCCTCGACTTCCTCGGCACCCCGGGCGAGAGCGTCTGGATCGCCCCGCAGTCCGTGGACTGGAGCGACAACTGGCGGCCCATCTGGTCCGGCATCGGTGCCTTCGACCCCGCCCACGAGGGCGACCCGGAGGCCATCCCGTCCAATTATAAGGACGACCTGATGTACTTCGACCTGACCGACATGGAGGGGCCAGGTGATGTGCAGATCTTCTTCAAAAACGCCACCTCGCCTGCGGAAATCCTCTTCAACAGCGCCGACCCTGCCGCCCAAAGCGTCGAGTACGAGGTTGGCGGGCACGGCCACTTCAACTGGACCTTTAGCAAGCCCGGCATCTACGCCATGACGTGGCAAGGCAGGGCAGTGCTTGACGACGGCACGAGCCAGCTCACCGAACCCATCACCCAATACTGGCTCGTCGGCGACGACAGCGACGTCGGTCTGGCCGACGGCACGACTACCGAGATGCGCGAGGTGAAGCACTACGTCGGCGGGGGCGCGGGGGAGCCGGCTGAGCCGTCGACGTCTGTTGAGCCTGCGCCTACTGAGCCGTCTGTGCCGTCTGCTCCAGCTGAGCCCGCGCCGCCTACTTCTGCGGAGCCCGCGCCTACTATGCCGTCTGCTTCTGCCGAGCCTGCGCCGCCCGCCTCCCCGAAACCGGCGCCCGACGCACGCTGCGAAGCCGCGAGCGCGCTGCGCACCAAACCCTCGGCGCTGATTAGTTCGGGGCATATGGATATGGGCCTGGTCGACGAGGGCGGGATCGCTGCCAAACTCATCGACGACAGCGACCCCCGCGCGCCAACCCCGCGCGACTCAGGAACCTTCCTCTTCGAGGTCCCCGATCCCGCGAAAACAGAGATCCCCGCAAACTTCCGCAGCACCTTCCCCGGCGAGCCCGAATCCATGTGGGTCTTGCCGCAAGCACAGGTGAAGGGGCTGCCGTGGCTCGGCTTTTCCACCACGCGCCTGTCGGGGGACAGCCTGCAGCAGGGCAGCAAAATCACCGTGACCATGCGGGAAGTGCGCGGTCCGGGGCGGATCTACACCTGGCACGAAGGCGTTGGAGGGGCGAAGCTAGAGCTCGACTCCGGTGACAGTTCGCGCACCCTGGAGTACGGACTAAACGATCACGATCACCAGGCTTTCGGTTTTACAAAAGCAGGGTTCTACGCTGCGACCTTCACGTTCGCCGGCACCGATGCCGCGGGGGCACCGTTTTCCAAGGACCTCACCGCCACCTTTGCTGTTGGTGATGACGCAGTGCAGCAGGCCAAGGAGTATGCCTCGAATGGGTACACGGCGTTGGAAGGCGTTGACCTGGATAACTGTGGCACTTCTTCTACTGCGGATTCCGGCGAGCCCGACTCCTGGCTGGGCGCCCTGGCCAAGGGCATCCGCGATATAGATAAGGAATTCGCCTCGTTTGGTGAGAAGGCTGGTCCTTTCTTTGCGCACCTGCTGGGTCGCGACGGGCACAGTGGGCAGAAGGAGTCTGCGACGCAGACTGCTGCACCGCGGAATACCGCTACTGCGCGGCCGGCGGAGCAGCGCGCGACACAGCGTCCTGCGCAGCGGACTGCCGAGCAAAAGTCTGCGACGCAGACTGCGCGCCGGGCGCAGGCGCAGGAAAAGCCAGCGAGCCACGCGAAGCCGACGGCGCAGAAGAAACCTTCTGGCCAGGCGAAGAAGACTGCGCAAGCGAAACCGAGTGCGACCACAAGTGAGAAGCGAGCGACAAAGGCGGCGACGTCTGCGGCGTCGACAAGCACTGCAGCTGCTGGCGGCGGGATTGTGTCCTCCTTTGACGGGACTGACCCCAACAGTTTGCACGCGGCCGAGGACGACGCGGACGCGCAGCAGATTATGGCCGCGCAGGGGATCACCGCCGGCGGGTTCTGGGGCGGGCTAATCCTGGGCGTGGGACTGATGGCGCTGCTGGGTGGGATCGTGCTGTTTGCTGCGGCGGCGAAAATGCTCCGGCACGCTTCGGGTGAACAGAATCGCTGATGACTGTTTTGCAAAATCGCAAAAACAGTCATCAGTGAAAACCGGCGCGCAAAAGCCCAGGTCGCGCGCCCCAGTAGCGGCCGAAAACCCGCTGATGACTGTTTCGCGCAAAATTAAAAACAGTCATCAGCGCAAAACCAAACGACCGCGATTTGGAATCAGCGCCCACAACCAGCTAAGCTACGGCACGAAGTTTGAGCGGGTGCAAACCCGCGCTCAAGTTTCACCGAAGACCGTCGGTCACTCTGCATCATGCGGAGTCGAAGGTATCCCACTCCAGGGATCGACCCACGCAGGAGGAACGTGGCTTGCCTTTCAGGTGCCTCGTGCTTCTGCACGGGGCACTTTTTGTGTCCCGGGCGGATTGAAGGACATGAAGAATTGGAAGGAGGCGTGTGTACATGGCTAACCCGAAGAACGAGAAGGAACTTCAGGTTCTGAAGGAAAAGTTCGAGGCAGCTAGCTCGATCGTGCTGACTGAGTACCGTGGCCTGACCGTTGGTCAGCTGCAGGAACTGCGCGGTGAGCTCGGCTTCGACGTCGAATACCACGTCGCCAAGAACACCCTCATCAAGATCGCTGCTAACGAGCAGGGCATCGAGGGTCTCGACGATCTTCTTGTCGGCCCGACCGCTGTCGCCTTCATCAAGGGCGAGGCAGTCGACGCTGCGAAGGTCATGAAGAAGTTCAACAAGGATCACGACGCATTCGTGATCAAGGGCGGCTACATGGATGGCAAAGCCATCGACGCTGCTCAGGTTGACGCCATCGCCGAGATGGACAACCGCGAGACCACTCTTGCAAAGCTCGCTGGTGCCTTCGAGGGCTCCTTGGCAAAGGCCGCCGGCCTGTTCCAGGCTCCGGCGTCCAAGACGGCCCGCCTTGTCGCTGCACTGCAGGACAAGCAGGACGACGCCGCATAACGCGAACTAACTACACACACCAAACATTCGGGCGGAAACGCCCACCAACAGAAAGGATGCCACCATGGCTAAGCTGTCTAAGGACGAGCTCATTGAGCAGTTCAAGGAAATGACCCTCATCGAGCTTTCCGAGTTCCTGAAGGAATTCGAGGAGGTCTTCGACGTCACCGCTGCTGCACCGGTTGCTGCTGTTGCTGCTGCTCCGGGCGCTGCTGGCGACGCTGCCGCTGCTGAGGAGAAGGACGAGTTCGACGTCGTTCTCGAGGACGCTGGCGCGAAGAAGATCGGTGTCATTAAGGCTGTCCGCGAGATCGTCTCCGGCCTGGGCCTGAAGGACGCTAAGGAAATGGTCGAGGGTGCACCGAAGGCCATCCTCGAGGGCGCTTCCAAGGACGACGCTGAGGCTGCTAAGGCTAAGCTCGAGGAGGCTGGCGCAAAGGTCTCCCTCAAGTAAGAGCCTTTCGCTTCTCGACGCTACCCCCGCCGCCGGTATCCACACCGGCGGGCGGGGGTTTCGCGTGTTTGGGGGTGCAGGAGTGCAATTCCCTTACCGCTGAGGAGCGGGTGCTCAGACCAGGTAGCACTCGGTTTAGCCTTCGAATTCGAAGACTATTCGGTACCCTGGCAACCTGTGAGCGCTGTGCTGCGACGCGGAAGTGGAATTCGCGGCTGGGAAGGTTCTCGCCGCGCTTGAGAGTGACGCATCGATTTTCCGCTCGCGCTACGGTATCGCGTGAGTCAGTCACGTTTTCGTTCTGTAGTTGAGACTCTCACAGGTGAGGAGTTACGGACATGTTCGTGAAGTTGGATCGGAAGAACCAGGCGGAGGCTGCTCGCAGTGAGATTCTGCGGGTGGTGGAGGAAGTTAGTCCTGAATTGGCAAACATGCTTGACCCGGATGCGAGTATGAGTCTGTTCGACCAACTCAAAGAGCATGCAAGTCGGACTGAGCTCAACGCGATTCGTGAGGGAGTCCGTCCGCTGGCGGAGCGATCGTTTGATGATCCACTAGCTCGCTATCTCTTTGGGTATTTTCCGGGGCTCGGGGTGAAACACCCCGACATTAGCTATGTGGTCGATGAAATGGAGCGGCTCAAAGACGAGGAGATGGGTCCTGAGCTGGACGCGGTACTGAATTTCGATCTGACCATTTTGTGTGAGGTGATGTCGGCATCCAATATTGACCAACTCGACAGGCTGCTGCGGATTGAGTCAGACACGATCGCAGGACAACAATCCGTGGTGATCCAAACAGGGGTGCGGAAGAAGTTCTTTCGTGAAGCTCCGGAGCTGCAATGGTTGGCGACATCGCGCTTCCGGGGCAAAAACAAGTATCTTGATGGCGCTCTCGACCGGATGCTGGCTGCTTCAGATAACAAGGTCGCGGCTGAGACTTCGGTCGAGTCGGAGTCGTTGGCTGATGACGGGGTGAGTGGTCCTATTCCGATCTATGTGTCGATGCCGGCGGGAGAGTATTCGTCGCTTCTTTCCGCTGATGCTGAGACCCGTGCAGACACAGTGTGTGATGCGATGGAGGAAGAAACGTACCCGGTTGCAGATATCGATAAGCTGTACGGCGCGACGCACCGGGTGCTGGTCGAACTCGTCGGTGAAGATGCTGCGGCGGCGATTGTGTATGGGGGCGTCGACTTGGATCCGCAGCAGGAAACGGATGGACTGCGGGGCAACGAGCCGGGTGACGTCGAAAAGCTTTCGTCCCTGCTTGATGCTATCGACCTTGGGACGATGGAAGACTCGTATGCGGTAGGGGAGCTAGCTACGATCTACGCGGCAGCGGCTGAACGTGGCGACGCAATCGCAGTGCTGATGAACTAGCGGGCGAGTTGCCTGCTGCACACACGACAGAACCCCCGCCCGGTCGTCGCAACGACCGTGCAGGGGTGTGCCGTAGTGAACCTTGTGCCGCTACAAGGGACTAGCTTTCATCCTCCTCGTTCTTCTTCGCGTCCTCCTTAGCGGAGGACCCTTGCGCCTTGTCACCTTCGCCGCCGCCAATCTTGGAGCTCAGCCCCTCGTAGCCCGGGGCACAAGCCTGGGCGATTTGGTCGGCGATGAGTAGACCGAGCACCGTGATCGCCAGGCCAGCTGCAGCCGTTCCGAGCTCGCGGGCCGGGAAGTTCTTACCCAGCGCTTGAGCGAGCTGCTCGTTGAAGATACCCATCTGCTGCTGGATCTGGGTGTTGACCTGCTCGATTGCCTTGCCAGCCTGGGCGCGGAAGTCCTCCAGGCCCGGGATCGCAACCTGGGTGGCCACGCCCAGCGGGATCAGCAGGAGCAGCGGGATACCAACACCTGCGAGACCTGCGACGCAGCGCTCGCTCAGCTCGGACGAGCCAGTCTTGGTCTCGCCACCGTCGGTCTGGGGGCTGCGGACCTTCAGAACAACCACGCGGGTGCCATCCTTGGTCTCGACGATGTAGGTGCCGTCGGCCCAATCCTTCGGGATGGTGATGATGATGTCACCGTTCTTATCCCTGGTCGGGTCCAGCTCGGAGATGTCCTTGACCGAACCGTCGGGGAAGCGGATCTGCAGATCCTTCGGGTCGACGTCGCCGCCGATGATGACGGTGTCGCCAGGTGCGACCTCGACCTCCGTGCCGTTGCCTGCCTTCGGCGGGACTCGGACCGGGACGGTGATGGTCACGCTGGAACCATCCGGGTAAGTCACCACGACTGGGATGTCGTAGTTGCCGCCCTTGGCGTCCTTGTCCGGGGTGACCGTGACCTTACCGGTGTCCGGGTCGACCTCGACCTTGCCCGGGAAGTCGTGCTCGCCCGGCTTGAAGGTCGTACCGTCTGGCAGGTCCGTGCCGTCCTTGTTCTTCGGCCCCTCGATCACGGTGTCCTTCTCGCGCGGGGTTTCCGTGCGATCATCACCGTAGGTGGGGTCGTTCTTCTCGCGGTCGTTGGAGTCGCCGCCATCGTTACCGTCGCCGTCGTTGCCGTCGCCAGGCGTGCCCGGGTTCTCGTCGGAGCCAGGCGAGGTGCTGGTGACCTTGAGCACCGGGGTGAGCGAGGCGTTGGAACCGTCCGGGTAGGACACGATGATCGGGATCTTCACCTCGGTGCCGTTCGGCGTGTCCTTCGGGGAGGTGATGGTGAAGTCGCCAGTTGCCGCATCGCCCTCGATGCTCCAGCCGGAGGGGAAGCGCGGGAAGATGAACTTCGTGCCCTCCGGCAGCTCGCGGTCACCGGACTGCGTGAACTTGACCGGCGTGCCCGCCGGGCCTTCCCGGTTCTCGTAGCCAGGCGTGTTGTTATCCGCATCCGAGGTGGCATCCGTGCCCTTGTCGTCAGGGATCACCTTGACGGGCACCTCAACGGTGTCGGTGGAGCCGTCCGGGTAGGTGATCTCGACGATCACTTTGTAATCACCAGGCTTGGCGTCCTCGTTCGGGGTGACCGTGATCTCACCGGTATCCGGGTTGACCTCGACGGTGCCCGGGAGATCCGAGTCGTCCTTCTCAAACTTGGTGTCGTCCGGCAGACCAGAGCCGTCCGGGTTACGCGGCGGGTCGATCTTCTCCGTCTCGCCCGGCTTCACCTTGGTGTCGTCCGGGTAGATGGGATCGTTGTCCTTCGCATCGTCGCTCGAGCCGACGACCTCGAACTGCGCGTCCACGACCTCGCGAGAACCATCCGGGTACTCCACGGTCACAGGGATGGTCATGGAGGTACCTGGCAGGGCGGACTCCGGCGGGGTGACGGTGAAGTCGCCGTGCTCGTTGGGCTCGCCGAAGCTCCAGCCGGCCGGTGCCTTCGGCAGGACGAACTTGGTGCCTTCCGGCAGCTCGCGGTCGCCGTCCTGCTTCAGCTCGGTCGCGCTGCCGGCCGGTCCGCTCGCGGGGGTGTAGGCCGGGTCATTGTCAGCGGCGTCCGTGGAGCCGTCGTCGGAACCGCCGTCGCCGTCGCCGCCGTCGCCATCATCGGAACCGTCGCCTCCATCGCCGCCATCGCCAGGCGGAGTGACGGTGGCGTCGTCCGGGACGCGGACCGGCACGTCGATGGTCTCCTGCGTGCCGTCCGGGTAGGTCACCTCGACCGGGATGCGGTAGTCGCCCGGGGTGGCGTCCTCATCCGGGGTCAGCGTGACCTCGCCGGTGTTCGGGTCGATCTCGACCTTGCCCGGGAAGTCAGGGTCATCGCTTTCGCCAGGGGCGAAGGTGGTGTCCTTGGGTAGCGTGGAGCCGTCCGGGTTGGTGGGGGCGTCGACAAACGTCTCCTTGCCGCGCGGTGCCTCGGTCTCCTTGTAGGAGGGGTCGTTCGCGCCGGCGTCGTTGGAGACGATGAAGATGGCGTCCGCCTTGTCGCTCGTGCCGTCCGGGTAGGTGAAGAGGACCGGGATGGTCACGCGGGTGCCGTCGAGCGCGTCGGCATCCGGGGTGACGGTGAAGTCACCGACCTCGTTCGGCTTGCCGAAAGTCCAGCCCTCTGGCGCGTCGGCGACGGTGATCTTCGTGCCCTCGGGCAGCTCGCGGTCGTCGTTTTGGGAGACCTTGGTCTCCTTGCCAGCCGCACCCTCGGTTGTGCCGTAGCCCGGGTCGTTGTCGGCGGCTTGGTCGGAGGAGCCGTCATCGCCGCCGGTGTCCTCCGGAATAGTGATGGTGACGGTCGGGGTGTCGGTGGAGCCGTCCGGGTAGGTGACTTCGACCGGGATCTCGTAGTCGCCCGGGGTGGCGTCCTCATTCGGAGTGACGGTGATCTCGCCGGTATTCGGGTCGACCTCGACGGTGCCCGGGACATCGTTGTCGCCAGGCGCGAAGGTCGTGTCATCCGGCAGGTCAGAGCCGTCCGGGTTCTTCGGCGGGGCGATTACGGTCGACTCGCCGGGCGGGGTCACCGCATCCTCGTAACGCGGATCGTTCTCGTCCGCATCCAGCGGCAGCACGGTAAACGGCGCGATGACCGTCTCCTGGGAGCCGTCCGGGTAGGTGACCAGGACCGGGATGTTGACCTTGCCCGGGCGCGCGTTCTTCGCCGGGGTGACTGTGAAGTCGCCGCCCTCGTCCGCGTCGGTGGCGGTCCAGCCCTCCGGCAGGGTCGGCTCGAACTTCGTGCCCTTCGGCACCTTCACGGTCTGGTCGACCTTCGTGCCCACACCAGGCTTGCCCTGGGCTGGCTGGTAGTAGGGGTCGTGAGTGTCCGCATCCGACTTGTCCGGGTCGTCAGGGCCACCCGGGGTGTCGGGGCGCGCCGGGACGGTGACCTCAACGTTCACCGTGTCGGTGGTGCCGTCCGGGTAGGTGATCAGCACCGGGATGTCGTAGTCGCCCTCGCGCGCGCCGTTATCCGGGTTCACCGTGACCTTGCCGGTGTCCGGGTCAACGGTGACGGTGCCGGGGAACTCCGGCAGTGTGGTGCCGTCCGGGCCGGTGACGGGCAGCGATGGGTGCTGCTCGTAGGTGGTGCCGTCCGGCAGCGGGGTGCTGTCGGTGTTCTTCGGCGGGCCGACGACAGTGTCGGTGCCGCGCGGGGTCTCCACGCG
Organism: Corynebacterium sp. HMSC074A01; assembly: GCF_001831515.1. GTDB lineage: Bacteria > Actinomycetota > Actinomycetes > Mycobacteriales > Mycobacteriaceae > Corynebacterium. Next base: position 245,802 of record NZ_KV825615.1, on the reverse strand, counting down.
GTCGCCGTAAGTCGGATCGTTTGCGTCGTTGTCCGGGGTGCGGTCGTCTTCGCCCGGCTTGACCGTGTGGCCGGTGCCGTCCTGGTTCGTCGCCAGCGCGAAGTGCACGTTCGACCAGTTGCCGCCGCCGTCGCGGCGTGGGGAATTCGGTGTGGGAGTATTCGGCCGGTGCGCCTGGCCCGGCACGTGCCCGTTGGGGTAGGACTTCTGATCGCTTAGCGACGCCTGCGCGTGCCCCGCCTCCGTGTAGACATCATTACCCACCGGTGCCCGGAACTCCGGAGTGTTCCAGGCGGACAGGTTGGTCTTGATGTTGCCTTCGCCGTCCTCGACCCACATGTAGACGTAGTCGGCGTGACGCGCCTGGTCGAAGGAAGAGCGCAGGGTGTAGGTGCCGTCGTCGTTGACCTTGGCGGAGTAGACGGTGAAGTTCTCCGGATTTGCGCGCACGTAGTCTGCCATGCGCTTCATGCGCGACTGGATGTCGGCGCGCTGTCGGTTGTTCTGCGGGTTCGTCTCACGACGGATGGCGTCGAGGGCCTGGTACGCGGCGTCGTTGGGCACTGCCTGGTAGACGGTGTGGCCCTTCGCCGGGGTGTCGGTGCCGTCGAAAAGCACGCCATTGTCCACGTTGATGTTGTATGCATCGCGCTTCCAGACGTTCTCGGTGTTGTTGCCCTTCATCGAGTCGTTCCACACGCGCCCGGAATAGGTGCGAGGGATCGCCTTGTCTGCGTTGGCGGTGAGACGACTCTTGAGTCCGGTGGCGGCGGGGGAGACCTGGTAGATCTTGACCAGGGTTTCGCCCCACATCGGGCCGCGCGGACTGTCGACGTCCACCGGGTGGATGGACCAGTTCATGTTGCGAGAGTCGGCGACGCTGCCGCTGTACCATGCGCCACCTGGGGTGACGCGCACCGCGGCCATCGGCTCGCCGATAGCGGGGTTGTCCGCCACGTTGTCCTGGCCAATGAGCAGCTGGACGTCTGCGGAGCCGTCCTTCCACGTGCCGTCGGCAAGCGTGGGCTTGCCGTCTTTGAAGGTGAAGGCGTAGACGGTGTTGCCCAGGTTATCGGTGTGCGTGGTGGCCTTGTGGATGCGGGACATCTTGCCGCCGCCGGTGTCGTAGCGCATGTAGACGTCGATGCCTGCGGGCACGGCGGTGTCGCGCCAAGTGCTGCGCATGTCATCGGCCTCCATCGTGCCGCGGTCAGCGAAGGAGAGATAGCCCCAGACCACGTTGTGCTTGCCATCCAGCTTGCCTTTCGTCACGCGCTCGCCGGGGGCGATAGCGTCGGCGGCAACGATGTTGGCCGGATCCCACTCGTTGGCACCCGGTGCCTCGGCGGCGTGCGCGGCGGGGGAGAAGCCGGCAGCCGGTGCGGCAACGGCCGGAAGAGCTTGTGAGCCGACCGCGAGAGCCATCGACGCGGCGAGCATGGTGAGGCCGCGGCGGCGGCCCTTGCTGTTATGCGGGGATGTGGATGTCATCACATACTCCTTAAGATTTTCTGACGGGGTGCCATTTCACATTAAGCATTTCTTAGACACGTGTGAATGGTGGAGCGGTGTCGTGGGGGTGATTTGTGGACGAGTGTATATGTGGCGAACGCGAAAAGTGTTGCTGATCACTATGTTTGCAGCATTGTGCCGTTTCCTGAGAGTGGAACTCCGGGGGTAGTTGCGCATGGAATAATATTAGTGAAACAAAAGGGTGTCACTATATGTGCATGTAAAAGCAAGGAAAGTGCAAGATGGTACAAAAATATCCCTACCGGCAGGATGCGAGAAAAATACGTTTCTTGTAAAAAATACGTAACCAATGCGCTTTACCTGGCCTTATGGGAGTTTCCTTAACGTAAGCTCTGCTTCAAAATTTTCAGGTCGCCCGCCGTGAGGTCTCAGCGCTACCTTCTCGTCTACACCTGTCTTCCGGGTTGGCGCGACGTGCCCTCGGGCGTGCTCGCGGGCGTCCATTACACTTTTGGCCATGCTGCCTAAATCCCGGATCCTTTCCGCGCTCCTTGTCGGCCTCGGCCTTGCGCTCGTGGTCGGCAGCCTGCTCGCGCCGCGCTTCCTGCTCGGGGATGGGCGTTTGCCGCTTGACCTGGAGCGCACCACATGGACGCTGCATGATGAGGACGGCATCCGCGAAGGGGAGCGCGCCCCGGTGACGCGCCAGCTCCACATGGAGATCCAGGACCCCGCCAACGACGACGTGGCCAGCGTGCGCATCGGCGACACCCTGCGCGCCGGCACTGCCGAGCGGGACTTTGACAACCTCGTCTCGGCCTCAACGTGGTCGATGGTGCTCGACCGGCTCACCGGCGAGGTCGCGCTGCCCGCCCAGGTGGCCTTCGTGATGGGCATGCCGCCGGTCGAGGTGCCGCTAGATGCCCCGTGGCTGAAGCTGCCTTCGGACGTGCAGCAGCAGGACTACGCCATCTTCGACCCGCAGCTGCGCGGCGGCGCGCCCGCGCAGTTTGCCGGCGAGGAGGAGATCGCGGGCCGTACCGTCTACACCTTTACCCAGCACATTGAGCCGACGAACCTCGCGCTGCGCTACGCGGACCCATTCAACACCAGCTCCACTGAGGTGGGTGAGGAATCGGTGCGCACCTTCCGCTACTACGCTGCGGACCGCGAGTACCAGGTCGACCAGATCTCCGGGCTGGTCGTGGGGATCAAGGAGAAGGTCGACGTCTTTTACGCGGATAACCAGGGCGCACACCCCAACAACGTGTATACCTACGACGCGGCGATGGACCCCGCAGATACCGAGGCGATGGTGCAGCAGCTGTCGCGCGTGTACTCGCAGTCGGTGTCGCAAAAGGCCACGTGGGCGGTGCTTGCCCTCGGCGTGCTCATCGCCCTTTTGGGCCTGGTCGGGGCGTTCCGCCCGGCTCGTGAGCGCTAGGCGCGCGCCGCGAGTTTGTTTTCCCCGCCACTTGTAGTGGTAGGCTTCCCCGCAGCGGCGTCGCCAGAGGGGTTCTGGCAGCGAGAGCAAGCTTTTCGACGGCACGGCTTCGCTCCTTTACCGCAAAGATGGCACGGGGGTGTGTCGTCTCTTTACAAACGTGGAAGTGTGCTATAGGCTAAGTCGTTGCGCTGGAAGCCGTCTCCAGTGTGCGCGTGCGCCTTGCATGAGGCGCTCGTCGAAAAGTGGGCCTTTTGGCAGCAATGATTTCGGCGAGTGCTGATTTGACAAGGTGATTTTGTCATCTCTGGGGGCGGGTCTTCTGAAGCAGACCGAAATGCTAACTTACCCAGCGGAAACGCCGCTTGCCTGCAGAGCCAGAGTGGGCACAGCGGCCTCCGCCTTAGGTGCTGGAAGGACCCAACTTGGCAGTCTCAAACCAGACCATGTCAATGGCTGAAATTCCCGGGGCCCCCGAACGTTACTCGTTCGCCAAGATCGAAGAGCCGATCACCGTCCCGGGTCTTCTTGATGTACAGCTTGAATCTTTTGCTTGGCTCGTCGGCACGCCTGAGTGGCGTGAGCGCGAGCAGGAGCTGCGCGGGGATGAGGCGCGCGTCAAGAGCGGCCTCGAAGACATCCTCGACGAGATCTCCCCGATCCAGGACTACTCGGGCAACATGAGCCTGACGCTGTCCGAGCCGCGTTTTGAGGACGCGAAGTACACGATCGAGGAGGCGAAAGACAAGGACATCAACTACTCCGCGCCGTTGTACGTCACCGCGGAGTTTATTAACAACGACACGCAGGAGATTAAGTCCCAGACCGTGTTCATCGGCGATTTCCCGCTGATGACGGACAAGGGCACCTTCATCGTCAACGGCACGGAGCGTGTCGTCGTCTCCCAGCTCGTGCGTTCCCCGGGCGTCTACTTCGACGAGACGATTGATAAATCCACCGAGCGCCCGCTGCACGCCGTGAAGGTGATCCCTTCGCGTGGTGCATGGCTGGAGTTCGACGTGGACAAGCGCGACACCGTCGGTGTGCGCATTGACCGCAAGCGTCGTCAGCCGGTGACCGTCCTGCTGAAGGCGCTGGGCTGGACCACCGAGCAGATCACGGAGCGCTTCGGCTTCTCCGAGCTCATGATGTCCACCCTGGAGAACGACGGTGTGGCAAACACCGACGAGGCGCTGCTGGAGATTTACCGCAAGCAGCGCCCGGGCGAGCAGCCGACGCGCGATCTTGCGCAGTCCCTGCTGGAAAACTCCTTCTTCAAGGCGAAGCGCTACGACCTGGCACGCGTGGGCCGCTACAAGGTCAACCGCAAGCTCGGTCTGGGCGGTGACCACGAGGGCCTGATGACGCTGACCGAAGAGGACATCGCCACCACGCTCGAGTACCTCGTGCGCCTGCACGCGGGCGAGACCGAGATGACCTCCCCGTCCGGCGAGATCATCCCGATCAACACCGACGACATCGACCACTTTGGTAACCGCCGCCTGCGTACCGTCGGCGAGCTGATCCAGAACCAGGTCCGCGTCGGCCTGTCCCGTATGGAGCGCGTCGTGCGCGAGCGCATGACCACCCAGGACGCAGAGTCGATCACGCCGACCTCGCTGATTAACGTGCGCCCGGTGTCGGCTGCCATCCGTGAGTTCTTCGGTACCTCGCAGCTGTCCCAGTTCATGGACCAGAACAACTCGCTGTCTGGTCTTACCCACAAGCGTCGTCTCTCCGCGCTGGGCCCGGGTGGCCTCTCGCGTGAGCGCGCCGGCATTGAGGTCCGAGACGTGCACCCCTCGCACTACGGCCGCATGTGCCCGATTGAGACCCCGGAAGGCCCGAACATTGGCCTGATCGGTGCCCTGTCCTCGTATGCGCGCGTCAACCCCTTCGGGTTCATCGAGACGCCGTACCGCAAGGTGGACAACGGCCAGCTCACCGACCAGATCGACTACCTCACGGCTGACGAGGAGGACCGCTACGCGATTGCGCAGGCGGCCACCCCGATGACCAAGGACGGCGAGCTGACCGGCGAGCGTATCGAGGTCCGCCTGAAGGACGGCGACATCGGCGTCGTCGGCCCGCAGGGCGTCGACTACCTCGACATCTCCCCGCGCCAGATGGTCTCCGTCGCAACGGCGATGATTCCGTTCCTGGAGCACGACGATGCGAACCGTGCGCTGATGGGCGCGAACATGCAGAAGCAGGCCGTGCCGCTGCTGCGCGCCGAGGCCCCCTACGTGGCCACCGGTATGGAGCAGCGCGCCGCATACGACGCCGGCGATACCGTCATTTCCCCGCTCTCGGGCGTTGTGGAAACCGTCACGGGTGACTACATCACCGTGCTGGGCGACGACGGCACGCGCGACACCCAGCAGCTGCGTACCTTCCACCGCACGAACCAGGGCACCTGCTACAACCAGACGCCGATCGTGTCCGCTGGCCAGCGTGTTGAGGCCGGCCAGGTCATCGCTGACGGCCCGGGCACCAAGGACGGCGAGATGTCGCTGGGCCGTAACCTGCTGGTTGCGTTCATGCCGTGGGAAGGCCACAACTACGAGGACGCCATCATCCTCAACCAGCGCGTGGTGGAGGAGGACATCCTCACCTCCGTGCACATTGAGGAGCACGAGATTGACGCCCGCGACACCAAGCTCGGTGCCGAGGAGATCACCCGCGAGATCCCGAACGTCTCCGAGGACGTGCTCAAGGACCTCGACGAGCGCGGCATCATCCGCATCGGCGCGGACGTGCGCGACGGCGACATCCTGGTCGGTAAGGTCACCCCGAAGGGTGAGACCGAGCTGACCCCGGAGGAGCGCCTGCTGCGCGCCATCTTCGGTGAGAAGGCTCGCGAGGTGCGCGACACCTCCCTGAAGGTGCCGCACGGTGAGACCGGCAAGGTCATTGCAGTGCGCCGCTTCTCCCGCGAGGACGACGACGATCTGTCCCCGGGCGTCAACGAGATGATCCGCGTCTACGTGGCGCAGAAGCGCAAGATCCAGGACGGCGACAAGATGGCCGGCCGCCACGGCAACAAGGGTGTCGTGGGCAAGATCCTGCCGACCGAAGACATGCCGTTCATGGAGGACGGCACCCCGGTGGACATCATCCTGAACACCCACGGTGTGCCGCGTCGTATGAACATTGGCCAGGTCCTCGAGGTGCACCTCGGCTGGCTGGCTAAGGCCGGCTGGACCGTGAACCCGGATGACCCGGCCAACGCTGCACTGCTGGAGACCCTGCCCGAGAAGCTTTACGACGTGCCGCCGGAGTCGCTCACCGCAACGCCGGTGTTCGACGGCGCGTCCAACGATGAGATCGCGGGCCTGCTCGCTAACTCCAAGCCGAACCGCGACGGCGACGTCATGGTCGATGAGCACGGCAAGGCCAAGCTGTATGACGGTCGCTCGGGCGAGCCGTACAAGTACCCGATCTCGGTCGGCTACATGTACATGCTCAAGCTGCACCACCTCGTGGACGAGAAGATTCACGCCCGCTCCACTGGCCCGTACTCCATGATTACCCAGCAGCCGCTGGGCGGTAAGGCACAGTTCGGTGGCCAGCGCTTCGGCGAGATGGAGGTGTGGGCAATGCAGGCTTACGGCGCTGCCTACACCCTGCAGGAGCTGCTCACCATCAAGTCGGACGACGTGGTCGGCCGTGTGAAGGTCTACGAAGCAATCGTCAAGGGCGACAACATTCCGGATCCGGGCATCCCCGAGTCCTTCAAGGTGTTGCTCAAGGAGCTGCAGTCGCTGTGCCTCAACGTTGAGGTGCTTTCTACCGACGGCAGCGCCATGGAGCTCGACGGCGACGACGATGAGTTTGATCAGGCCGGCTCCTCGCTGGGCATCAACCTCTCGCGCGATGAGGGCTCTGCGGCGGATTCCGTCTAGACGCCAGGCGGGCGTCGTAAAGCATGCGCTTGTCGACGCCTGGAAAGAAAACGAGAAGAAACTATCCACACGCAATCCTCCCCAGCTGGGGGAGGTGAAAGGGAATTTACGTGTTTGACGTAAACCTCTTCAACGAGCTTCGCATCGGCCTGGCCACTGCCGAAGACATCCGTAAGTGGTCCCACGGCGAAGTGAAGAAGCCGGAGACCATTAACTACCGCACCCTCAAGCCCGAGAAGGACGGCCTGTTCTGCGAGCGCATTTTCGGCCCCACCCGCGACTGGGAGTGCGCCTGCGGTAAGTACAAGCGCGTCCGTTACAAGGGCATCATCTGCGAGCGCTGCGGCGTCGAGGTGACCAAGTCCAAGGTGCGCCGTGAGCGCATGGGCCACATCGAGCTCGCCGCTCCCGTGACCCACATCTGGTACTTCAAGGGCGTGCCTTCGCGCCTGGGCTACCTGCTTGACCTTGCGCCGAAGGACCTCGAGCGCATCATTTACTTCGCTGCCAACATCATCACCAGCGTCGACGAGGAGGCACGTCACAACGACATGTCCACCCTCGAGGCGGAGATGCTGCTGGAGAAGAAGGAAGTCGAGGAGGACGCCAACTCCGAGATCGCCGAGCGCGCCCACAAGCTGGAGGAAGACCTCGCTGAGCTCGAGGCCTCCGGCGCGACCGCCGCTGCCCGCAAGAAGGTGCAGCAGGCCGCGGACAAGGAGATGACCCACATCCGCGAGGCCGGCGAGCGCGAGGTTGAGCGCCTCGAGGAGATCTGGCAGACCTTCCAGAAGCTGGCTCCGAAGCAGATGATTATCGACGAGGTGCTCTACGAGGAGCTCGTCGACCGCTACGAGGACTACTTCACCGGCGGCATGGGCGCCGAGGCGATCCAGACCCTGATCCGCAACTTCGACCTCGAGGCCGAGGCCGAGGAGCTGCGCACCATCATCGCTGAGGGCAAGGGCCAGAAGAAGGTCCGCGCGCTCAAGCGCCTGAAGGTTGTCGCTGCGTTCCAGCGCTCCGGCAACGACCCGGCCGGCATGATCCTGGACGCGATCCCGGTGATCCCGCCGGAGCTACGCCCGATGGTGCAGCTGGACGGTGGCCGCTTCGCTACCTCCGACCTGAACGACCTGTACCGTCGCGTGATCAACCGCAACAACCGCCTCAAGCGCATGATCGATCTTGGCGCGCCCGAGATCATCGTGAACAACGAGAAGCGCATGCTGCAGGAGTCCGTTGACGCGCTGTTCGACAACGGCCGCCGCGGCCGTCCGGTCACCGGCCCGGGCTCCCGCCCGCTGAAGTCCCTGTCCGACCTGCTCAAGGGCAAGCAGGGCCGCTTCCGTCAGAACCTGCTGGGTAAGCGTGTCGACTACTCTGGTCGTTCCGTGATTATTGTCGGCCCGCAGCTGAAGCTGCACGAGTGCGGTCTGCCGAAGCTGATGGCGCTCGAGCTGTTCAAGCCGTTCGTGATGAAGCGCCTGGTGGACAACGACTACGCGCAGAACATCAAGAGCGCAAAGCGCATGGTCGAGCGCCAGCGCCCCGAGGTGTGGGACGTCCTCGAAGAGGCGATTTCCGAGCACCCGGTGCTGCTCAACCGCGCACCGACCCTGCACCGCCTGGGCATCCAGGCCTTCGAGCCGAAGCTGGTCGAGGGTAAGGCCATCCAGCTGCACCCGCTGGCCTGCGAGGCCTTCAACGCTGACTTCGACGGTGACCAGATGGCAGTCCACCTGCCGCTGTCTGCCGAGGCGCAGGCTGAGGCCCGCGTGCTCATGCTGTCCTCGAACAACATCCTGTCCCCGGCGTCCGGTAAGCCGCTGGCGATCCCGCGCCTGGACATGGTGACCGGCCTGTACTTCCTCACCATGGAGAAGTCCACCTCCGAGGTCGGCGGCGAGGGCGCGTACGCGCCTGCCGACGAGAACGGCCCGGCACGCGGCGTGTACTCCTCCTACCGCGAGGCCATCATGGCCTACGACCGCGGTGTGCTTGGTCTGCAGGCACCGATCAAGGTCCGCATCGACCACCTCCGCCCGACGGTTGAGGTGGAAAAGGAGCAGTTCCCGGACGGCTGGACCAAGGGTCAGCCGTGGATGATGGACACCACGCTCGGCCGCATCATGTTCAACGAGCTGCTGCCGTACAACTTCCCGTACCAGGAAGGCGCGATGGTGCGTAAGGGCGGCGGCTCCGGCAAGGTGCTGCTTGGCGACATCATCCAGGGCATGGTGGAGAAGTACCCCATGATCACTGTTGCGCAGACCCTGGACAAGCTGAAGGACGCTGGCTTCTACTGGTCCACCCGCTCGGGCGTGACCATTACGATGTCCGACGTGCTCGTGCTGCCAAACAAGACCGAGGTCTTGGAGCGCTACGAGAAGGAAGCCGAGGAGATCGAGCGCAAGTACTGGGAGAAGGGTGCGCTGACCGAGGAGAACCGCTACGACCGTCTGGTCGAGCTGTGGCAGGACGCCACCAACAAGGTCGGTCAGGCCGTCGAGGACCTGTACCCAGACGACAACCCGATTCCGATGATCGTGAAGTCCGGTGCTGCCGGTAACATGCGCCAGATCTGGACCCTGGCCGGCATGAAGGGCATGGTTGTGAACTCGCGCGGTGAGTACATCACCCGCCCGATCAAGACCTCCTTCCGCGAGGGCCTGTCCGTGATGGAGTACTTCAACAACTCTCACGGTTCCCGTAAGGGCCTGGCCGATACCGCGCTGCGTACCGCTGACTCCGGCTACCTCACCCGTCGTCTGGTTGACGTGGCCCAGGACGTCATCGTCCGCGAGCAGGACTGCGGCACCCACCAGGGTGTCAAGGTTCCGGTTGCGGTTGAAGCTTCTGAGGGCAAGTTCGTCCGCCACGAACTGGTCGAAACCTCCGTCTCCGGCCGCGTGCTGGCTTCCGACGTCAAGGACGCCGAGGGCAACGTGGTCTTCGAGGCCGGCACCGAGCTGTCCGAGGAGCGCATCGACACGCTCGTGGAGAAGGGCATCACTGAGCTCAAGGTCCGCTCCGTGCTGACCTGCCAGACCCCGACCGGTGTCTGCGCCAAGTGCTACGGCAAGTCCATGGCCTCTGGCCAGCTGGTGGACATCGGCGAGGCCGTCGGCATCGTCGCTGCACAGTCCATTGGTGAGCCGGGTACCCAGCTGACCATGCGTACCTTCCACCAGGGTGGTGTCGGCGGCGACATTACCGGTGGTCTGCCGCGTGTGCAGGAGCTGTTCGAGGCCCGCGTGCCGAAGAACTGCGCTCCGATCGCGTCGGTAGCCGGTACGATCTCGCTGGAGGACGAGGGCAACTTCTGGACCCTGACCATCCACCCGGACGACGGCTCCGACGACGTGGTCTACGAGAAGCTGTCCAAGCGCCAGGGCCTGGCCCAGGTGCGCCGCCCGATGGAGTCCAACCCGGACGCCATGATCGAGCGCTCCCTGCGCGAGGGCGACCACGTGGAGGTCGGCGACCGCCTGCTCCGCGGTGCTGCGGATCCGCACGACGTGCTCGAGGTTCTCGGCCGCCGCGGTGTGGAGAAGCACCTCATCGACGAGGTCCAGGCTGTCTACCGCACTCAGGGTGTGTCGATTCACGACAAGCACATCGAGATCATCATCCGCCAGATGCTGCGCCGCGGCACGGTCATCGACTCCGGCTCGACCGAGTTCCTGCCGGGCACGCTGATCGACCTCGCCGAGGCACGCCAGGTCAACGCCGCCACCGTCGCGGACGAAGGCCAGCCGGCAGAGATGCGCTCCGAGATCATGGGTATCACCAAGGCTTCCTTGGCTACCGAGTCCTGGCTGTCGGCCGCCTCCTTCCAGGAGACGACCCGCGTGCTCACGGACGCCGCGATCAACAAGCGCTCCGACCAGCTCATCGGCCTGAAGGAGAACGTGATCATCGGTAAGCTGATCCCGGCCGGTACGGGCATCTCCCGCTACCGCAACATCCAGGTCAAGCCGACCGAGGCTGCGCGCTCCGCCGCGTACTCCATCCCGAGCTTCGGCGAGGGCATCTACGGCGACGAGGGCTTCGGCGAGTACACCGGTGCCTCCGTCCCGCTCGACGAGTACGGGCTCGACCAGATCTAGCCTTCTGGCTGACTGCTAGGTCTTTTCCGGTCTGCTGCTAACGGCCCGGCTCCCTTCGTGGGGGCCGGGCCGTTGGCGTTGCTGGCTGCGTGGGCCCCAAAGCGTTGGGGTGGCTTTTGAGGACCTTTGCTGCCGGGAGCGGTTGGGGTGAATGGAGCTAGCTCCGTTTAGGGAAATCGCCGATGCGCGACCTGGTGTTTTGCAACCGGCGCGGGGCCAAATGGAGCTAGCTCCGTTTAGAGAGATCGCTGAGGCGCGACCTGGCGTTTTCTCGACGCCGCAGGCCCAAATAGAGCTAGCTCCATTTAGGGGGCTCGGCGAAGTGCGACCTGGGCTTTTGTAACCGGCGTAGGTTCAAATGGAGCTAGCTCCATTTAGGAAGACACTTTTAGGAAGACCGCCGACACGCGATCAGGGCGTTGAACAGCGCAAGTCAATCCATGCGTATCGTGGCGGCATGAGCGGATTTAGCGAAGCCGAGCGCGAGGCGATGCGCCAGCGCGCAGAAGAACTGCGTCGCGAAAAAGGCGGCAACAAGAAGGCCAAGAATCTCGAGGCCGTGCAGGAGCTGATCGACGCCATGCCGCCGGAAGACCGCGACCTCGCCGCCGCAGTCCACACGATGGTCACGGAGGAAGCGCCCCAACTCGACGCGCGGACGTTCTATGGCATGCCCGCCTGGGAAGGGTCAGACGGCGTCGTGCTCTTCCTGCAGGTCTCGTCGAAATTCGACGCCCGCTATACCACGCTCGGGTTCCAGGAGAACGCCCATCTTGACGACGGCGCGATGTGGCCGACCAGTTACGCCATCCAAGAACTTAACGACGATACCCGGGCGCGCATTCGCGAGCTCATTCGCCGCGCCGTTCACTAAACACGTGCGCCACGGGCGGCGCGGACGATGCCTACCCCGCCCATGAGCGCGAGCCCGCGCACGCGTATGACAGGCGCATCCACCGGAAGGTCTGCGAGTGCGATGGTGCAGGACGGGTGGGTTTCCACCCCGAATCCGCCCATGATTCCCAGTCCGGCGTCCACCACGCGCACGTCTTCCGGCACGATGATTTCAATGCCGCCCATGACTGCAAACGCGTTGATGATGGTCTCGTGTGCGCTCAGTCGCGCTTCGCGCAGGTCGAGGGAGTTGCCGCCCATGACCGTGATGGACGTGTGATTCGGAGCGACGAGCCAATCACCGCCGCGTTCGCTGCCGCCCATGATGGAAAGGCTGAACGGGGAACCGCCCGATTCGCCGGTGGCGTAGCGAGCCATGGTGCCGTCTTGCCGGGCGGGTTGGTTGTGTTGGGGAGTGACGGGGGAGAGATCGTCGATAAGCGCAGGAAGCTCATCGACAAAGGTGGCTCTGTAGAGGGCGGCGGATCGCTCGTCGAACTCTGTGACCGTGAGCTGGCCATCGACGAATGCGTCGTGGAGGGAGGCTTCAGCACGAGCACGCTCGGCGCTGCTGAGTCGCTTGCGGGGGAGGTTCGGCTCGCTCATGGAACGCAGAATAGCACGGATTTGCCGTGCCACCTTGGCGTGTTGTAAGGTATACGAGGTTTCGCTCGCGACCTATCGCGTGGCGGAAAAATACGAACTCCAAGCGGTTTCGTGAAAGTGCTGGTAGTTCATGCATCGGCAGGGCCCCGAAGAAGAGCCCTCATTTTTGCATGTACGGCCACCTTGCGCACGGATCGCGAGAACAAGAAAGAGCGTGAATGCCTACTATTCAGCAGCTGGTCCGCAAGGGCCGCCACGATAAGAGCCAGAAGGTGGCTACCGCTGCGCTGAAGGGCTCGCCCCAGCGTCGCGGCGTGTGCACCCGTGTGTACACCACCACCCCGAAGAAGCCGAACTCGGCACTGCGTAAGGTCGCACGTGTGCGCCTGACCTCCGGTATTGAGGTTTCCGCATACATCCCGGGCGAGGGCCACAACCTCCAGGAGCACTCCATGGTGCTCGTGCGTGGTGGCCGTGTGAAGGACCTCCCGGGCGTTCGCTACAAGATCATCCGTGGCGCGCTGGATACCCAGGGCGTGAAGGACCGTAAGCAGGCTCGTTCCCGTTACGGCGCAAAGAAGGGACAGTAATCAGATATGCGTAAGCAGCAAGCTCCGAAGCGTCCCGTAGTCAAGGACCCGGTATACCAGTCCGAGCTGGTGACCCAGCTGGTCAACAAGGTCCTCCAGGACGGCAAGAAGTCCACCGCCGAGCGCATCGTCTACGGTGCCCTCGAGCAGTGTCGCGAGAAGACCGGCACCGACCCGGTCGGCACCCTGGAGAAGGCTCTGGGCAACATCCGCCCGGACCTCGAGGTTCGTTCCCGCCGCGTTGGTGGCGCTACCTACCAGGTGCCGGTTGAGGTCAAGCCTGGCCGCTCCAACACCCTCGCACTGCGCTGGATGGTTACCTTTACCCGCCAGCGTCGTGAGAACACCATGGTTGAGCGCCTGGCTAACGAGATCCTCGATGCCTCCAACGGCCTCGGTGCATCCGTGAAGCGCCGCGAGGATATGCACAAGATGGCAGAGGCCAACCGCGCCTTCGCCCACTACCGCTGGTAATACCTGCGCGCACGGTAGCTATGACACCCGGACGTCACCTGCAACAAGACAGCAGAAGCAAATTGAATACCTGCTTCCCACAGTCGCGTTGTGAGGTGGCACCCGGGTGTTTCTCATAGTGATGAATGCGACTTATCCTGCCATTTGCTTCAAGAAGTGGCAGAATTGACAAAGAAATTATTCGCCATAGGCGCACGCTGGGTTTCGGCCCAGCGCGTCGACGACTTTTAAGTTGGGGTAATAACGTGGCACAAGAAGTGCTTAAGGACCTGCACAAGGTTCGCAACATCGGCATCATGGCCCACATCGATGCTGGTAAGACCACCACGACCGAGCGCATCCTGTTCTACACGGGTATCAACCGCAAGGTTGGCGAGACCCACGACGGTGGCGCAACCACCGACTGGATGGAGCAGGAGAAGGAGCGCGGCATCACCATTACGTCCGCTGCCGTGACCTGCTTCTGGAACAACAACCAGATCAACATCATTGACACCCCGGGTCACGTGGACTTCACCGTTGAGGTGGAGCGTTCCCTGCGCGTGCTCGATGGCGCTGTTGCTGTTTTCGACGGCAAGGAGGGCGTCGAGCCGCAGTCCGAGCAGGTGTGGCGTCAGGCTGCGAAGTACGACGTGCCGCGTATCTGCTTCGTCAACAAGATGGACAAGCTCGGTGCGGACTTCTTCTACACCGTTGGCACCATCGTTGACCGTCTCGGTGCGAAGCCGTTGGTAATGCAGATCCCGATCGGTGCCGAGGACAACTTCGACGGCGTTGTTGACCTGATCGACATGAAGGCTCTCCAGTGGCCGGGCAAGGTCGAGACCGGCACGCCGCCGCAGATCACCGAGATTCCGGAGGACCTGCAGGAGCTTGCTGAGGAGTACCGCGAGAAGCTGCTCGAGACCGTCGCAGAGTCCGACGAAGAGCTCATGGAGAAGTACTTCGGCGGCGAGGAGCTGACCAAGGAAGAGATCAAGGGCGCTATCCGCAAGCTCACCGTCAACTCCGAGGTCTACCCGGTCTTCTGTGGTACCGCATACCGCAACAAGGGCGTCGAGCCGATTCTTGACGCTGTGGTTGACTACCTGCCGAGCCCGCTCGACGTGGGCGAGGTCCAGGGCACCGCTGTCGACGGCGAGACCCCGATGACTCGTAAGCCGTCTGTCGATGAGCCTTTCTCCGCACTAGCGTTCAAGATCGCTGTGCACCCGTTCTTCGGCAAGCTCACCTACGTGCGCGTGTACTCCGGCCAGGCTATCCCGGGCGAGAACATGCTCAACTCCACCAAGCAGAACAAGGAGCGCGTGGGCAAGCTCTTCCAGATGCACGCGAACAAGGAGAACCCGGTCGAGCACGCTGACGCCGGTAACATCTACGCGTTCATTGGCCTGAAGCACACCACCACCGGTGACACCCTGTGCAACCCGGATCACCCGATCATCCTGGAGTCCATGGACTTCCCGGATCCGGTTATCCAGGTGGCCATCGAGCCGAAGACCAAGGCTGACCAGGAGAAGCTGGGTACCGCTATCCAGAAGCTCGCTGAAGAGGACCCGACCTTCACCGTCCAGCTGGACGAGGAGACCGGCCAGACCGTCATCGGCGGCATGGGTGAGCTCCACCTCGACGTGCTGGTCGACCGTATGAAGCGCGAGTTCAAGGTCGAGGCGAACATCGGTAACCCGCAGGTTGCCTACCGCGAGACCATCCGTAAGAAGGTCGAGTCCCTGGACTACACCCACAAGAAGCAGACTGGTGGTTCCGGCCAGTTCGCAAAGGTCATCGTCACCATCGAGCCGTACAACCCGGACCCGGAGACCCTGGAGGAGGGCGAGTCCGCTTCCTACAAGTTCGAGAACGCCGTCACCGGTGGTCGCGTGCCGAAGGAGTACATCCCGTCGGTCGACGCTGGTATCCAGGACGCAATGCAGTACGGTTACCTGGCAGGCTTCCCGCTGGTCAACATCAAGGCCACCCTGGAAGACGGTGCTTACCACGAGGTTGACTCCTCGGAGATGGCCTTCAAGATGGCTGGCTCCCAGGTGCTCAAGGAGGCAGTGGCCAAGGCAAAGCCGGTCCTGCTCGAGCCGCTGATGGCTGTCGAGGTCGTCACTCCGGAGGAGTACATGGGTACCGTTAACGGTGACATCTCCTCGCGTCGTGGCCAGGTCTTCGCTATGGAGGACCGCTCCGGCGCGAAGGTCGTCAAGGCAAAGGTTCCGCTGTCCGAGATGTTCGGTTACATCGGCGACCTGCGTTCCTCGACCGCTGGCCGTGCGAACTTCACCATGGTCTTTGACTCCTACGCTGAGGTTCCGCAGAGCGTCGCGCAGGAGATCATCGACGAGCGCAACGGCAACTAGTCGTTCGCCCGAAAGTGCTACTCCCTGACGGCCCAACCGCGTGCCAGCGGTAGGGCCGGGTGACGGGGGTAGACACAACTCGCCGGTGGGTAGCGGTCGGGCTGAGGCTCTCAACGCTCTTATGAGCTGCGGCGTTGGAGCTTGAGCCGGCCGTTACGCACTAGGTGGATCCGGATTTTCTCGGGTCGGCCGGTTTGAAAAACGGTCACGAACTATCTAGGATCAGGTAACTGGCACATTGTGAAATGGTCATTGCTCTCGGATGCGTGAAAACGCCGCCAAGGGCAGGGCAAATGTAAACTACGTGGCTGCGAAGGTCGTAGCCACCATGAAGTCCAGGAGGACAATCAGTGGCAAAGGAAAAGTTCGAGCGCACTAAGCCGCACGTGAACATCGGCACCATCGGTCACGTCGACCACGGCAAGACCACCACCACCGCCGCGATCACCAAGGTGCTGGCAGACCAGTACCCGGAGGAGAACAAGGCCTTCGACTACGCGATGATCGATAAGGCTCCGGAGGAGCGCGAGCGTGGTATTACCATCAACATTTCCCACGTTGAGTACAACACCCCGAAGCGCCACTACGCACACGTTGACGCCCCGGGCCACGCCGACTACATCAAGAACATGATCACCGGTGCGGCACAGATGGACGGCGCGATCCTCGTTGTCGCTGCGACCGACGGCCCGATGCCGCAGACCCGCGAGCACGTGCTGCTCGCTCGCCAGGTTGGCGTTCCGTACATCCTCGTTGCACTGAACAAGTGCGACATGGTTGACGATGAGGAGATCATCGAGCTCGTCGAGATGGAGGTCCGCGAGCTGCTGGCTGAGCAGGACTACGACGAGGAAGCTCCGATCGTTCAGATCTCCGCTCTGAAGGCCCTCGAGGGCGACGAGAAGTGGGTACAGTCCGTCGTTGACCTCATGCAGGCTTGCGACGACTCCATCCCGGATCCGGAGCGCGAGACCGACAAGCCGTTCCTGATGCCGGTGGAGGACATCTTCACCATTTCCGGCCGCGGCACCGTCGTGACCGGCCGTGTCGAGCGCGGTGTCCTCAACGTCAACGACGAGGTTGAGATCATCGGTATCCGCGACAAGGCCACCAAGACCACCGTCACCTCCATCGAGATGTTTAACAAGCTCCTCGACTCCGCTGAGGCTGGCGACAACGCTGCACTGCTGCTCCGTGGCCTCAAGCGTGAGGACGTTGAGCGTGGTCAGGTCATCATCGCTCCGGGCGCATACACCCCGCACTCCAAGTTCGAGGGTTCCGTCTACGTCCTGTCCAAGGACGAGGGTGGCCGCCACACCCCGTTCTTCGACAACTACCGTCCGCAGTTCTACTTCCGCACCACCGACGTGACCGGTGTTGTGAAGCTGCCGGAGGGCACCGAGATGGTTATGCCGGGCGACAACGTCGACATGACCGTTGAGCTCATCCAGCCGGTCGCTATGGACGAGGGCCTGCGCTTCGCTATCCGCGAGGGCTCCCGCACCGTTGGCGCTGGCCGCGTCACCAAGATCCTCGGCTAATTCCAGCCGCTGATCTGGTACTGACCAGAGCATAGAAACAGGGCCGCTTCCCGCGAGGGAGCGGCCCTTTTCGCATGCCTGGATCTCGGCGTCTGGGGCCAACGAGAGCCCGCTAGAATTCACCGGCGTGGAAAACTACGACCCAACACGCATCCCGAAGCTTATCGACGCGCTTCAGCGGGTCTGGGAAGGCCAGCCGGATCTAAGCCTCTCCGCGCTACTCGGCACCCTGCGTAACCGCGGAGCCGGGTGGGGGACGAGCGACGAAGAGATGTTGGAGATTCTCAACGCGATGGAGGCCGAGCACCCATCGCTGGTTCGCTGGCCCGCGGAGACACCTATGACGGTCCAAACCACTGCACCAGAGCAGCGGGTTACGCTAAGCGGTTCGGACGTCGTCGTGCGGCCTGTGGGGGAGGACGCAAGGATGCCGAGCGCGTGGAAAGCGACACACTTCCGTGCAGTCGGCCCCGGGCGAAGCCTCATCGTGACGGACTCGGAAGGCATCGAGCACAGGTTAGGTGTCGTCACGCTTGTGCACGCTTTGGATCCCGACGAGGTGCCTCCGCTGGAAGGCCTGGAACAGCCAGACGTCGGTGGAGCTAGGTGGTTTGTGGGCTTCGAAGACGGAGCCCGCGCGATTGTTGGAAAGCGGATCACCCTGTGGAGGTCAGAGGGCCGACGGGCGACGTCGCAGGAGTCGTATAAGTTTGCACGCGTACTCTCCTGCGAGCAGGGGGCTGAGATGTACATCGCCCCAGCTGGCGGCGGTGAGCCGATCTCGCTGGGGCGGGTAGCGCACGTCGTGCTGGTTGACCTTTAGACGGTGGGCGGTGGAGGAAGCATTACTGCTTAGCGTGCTTTTCGCGTATGAGGCGGACGGAATTGGTCTCAGTCACTCGTGAAGAAAGTGCCTTGTGGTCTTAGCGCTGAGGAGGCTTGTGTGCGCGTCTACATCTAGGGATTTTCTCTAGAGTCATTGGTGGCCCTTGGCCCCGTAGATATTGACGAGTGTATAGTCGACTCCAACATGACAGGTCTGTTTCTCGCGATGAGACGCAGGCCTGTTCTTGTCTTCTCACCGGCAATGGGGGCCCGGCTGGCGGCACTTTCGCCTAGAGATCGCATGCTGCACAGCCCAGCGAAGATCTGAGCGTGCGTGACTGAGGCGACTGTTGGTGGAATGTGTGCGGCGCGCTAGCCAGCGAGAAGATAATGCCCTGGGAGATGTGCCTGCGCCATGCACCCAGCCAAATTACATCGCCCCAGCGGCCGGCGGTGATCCGGTCTCGCTGGGGCGGGTCGCACGCGTGGTGCTGGTTGATCCCTAGGCAGTGATGCGGTCGAGCTGTAGCTCCCACACGGTGTCGATCTCCATCGTGTGGTTGGCCAGGCGGAAGTCCTCGTCAGCGCCCTCCAGGAAGCGCGTGAGGTCCTCGTAGGAGTAGCTGGGATCCGCGGTGACAGTAAAGCGGGCGGTGGGCCGGTTGCCCACTACCGCGACCTTGCTCTTGGCCTGGTTGATCATCTCGGATTTCTCCAAGAACTCGCACGCGGCAGCGGCGACGCGGGCGACGTTAATCGTGCTTTCGCCGTGCTGGGAGTCCGCGGTGAGGATCTCGCGGGTGCTGAAGGCGCGGCTGCGGATATTGGCCAGGAAGAACCATACGCCAAGCACCAGTAGCACCACGAAAGCGGCGATCAGCGCGTTGCGGTACCAGGTCTCGTCAGGGACGTAACCGAGAGATTCGCGGTCGAAGCGGTTCAGGTACTCGCTGGCGTAGGGAATCTCCCAGTAGTAGGCCACGGGGACCAGGCCTGCGACCAGGAGCAGCAGACCGGTCAGGAAGACGACCAGCCGGTCGAAGAAGGAAAGTGTCTTGCTCATCGTTGTACCCCCTGGGTCTGCTCTGGAAGCGGCTGGACCGCGGTGGACCCTGCGTCTGCTGCAGCAGGCGTGCCGGCCGCATCAGCCCCGGCAGACGTGCCAGGCGCACCCGCTGCCGCAGCTGGGTCCTGTGCCTTCGGGAGCACCTTGACCGAGATCGCCGGCGGCGTCTTGAGCCCCTGGAGTTCGTTCTGCAGCGTGTAGGAGAGGCGCTCCTGGAGGGATGCGCCCGTGCCGTCGTCCTCCACCTGGACGCGCAGTTTCTTGCGGTCCGCGCGGGACTGGATCCGGGAGTTGCCTACCTCGGAGCGGGTCACGTGCGTCGCTTTGCGGGCGATGTCCACCGGGCGGGTCCAGATCGAGGCCGGCGAGTTCACACGCACGTGGGTGTGCGCCCGCGGCATGAAGGTGTAAATGATCAGGAACAGCCCCACGATGGCGATGATGATGCCGACGGTGACTGCGGGGACGTCGATAACCGCACGGCCAACGAACTCGAAGACGGGGCGTAGCCAGGAGTCGGAGAAGTCGTCGTTCTGGAAGTAGTACCAGAGGTCGCGGCCAACGACGACGGCGCAGGCGAGCAACACAATCGCGATGAGGATCGTGAGCCAGCGGGCTGCCGGGTTGGCGCGGGGCTCATCACCCGGGTGCGGGCCGACTGGCTGCGTAGGCTCCGGCTGGTCCGCGGGCTGAGCGTTAGCGGGTGCGGTCATAGTCATTCACCACCGGAATAATAGAGATCTGCTTGAGCGGTGCCGGGCGCGGTGCACGCGGGCGCGCCAGCGGTGCCGGTGCAGGAGGTGCAACCTCGCGCAGCGGCGTCGCGTTGACCTTGATCTTGGTCAACGGGCGCTTGGGCGCGGTGCGCACCGGGGTGAGCTGCGCCGGGGCGGAAGCAGACACCTTGGTCAACGGGCGGCGCGGCGGTACGTCGGCACGGCGAACTGCCGCAGGCTCCGGCACGCGCACGCGGCGCAGCTGCGTCGGCGTGACGGTGAACGGCGCGGGTACACGCGGCTCGGGCGTGTGCGGCGTCCACGGTTTGGCCGGAGTGGGCGTGTCCACGGAGGACACCCGGACTGCGTCCGGCGCGAAGCCCTCGGTGCGCACCTTCGCCGGACGAGGTGCCTTCACACTCTGCACTGCAGCCGGACGAGGGGCGTTGAATTCCCACATGTCGTCTGCCAGCGAGCGCGCGTGGATCTCCGTAAGCGGCGCACGCTGCTTCGTGCGCGGGGACTCCACCGATAACTGGTGGACGCGGATCGGGGTGGGGATGGCGAACGCGGAGTGGCTCGCCACCTCGTCCCAGGTCACACGTCCGTCGAGGCCCTGGGCCTCAACACTGGCGACGGAGACGTTCACGCGCGAGACGTCGAGGCCGGTCAGGGTGCGCACGTGTGAGATGACGGTCGCGCGAACGGCGTCGGTAATCGCCGCAATGGGTGCTGGGTAAGCGGTCGCGATCTCGGCCTCGATCGCCGCGACACCCGACTGTCGGTCGAGGTGGACATCAATCCTGGGGAAGCTGCGGCCGGCAAGTCCGGCCAGCTTCGCGTCCACCGCAAGGGTGCCTGGCACCGACGAGGCCGCCACCTCAGCAACGCGCTCTACCGCGCGCTCGCTGATGTGGTAGAACGTCGTACCCATTAGCTACGGCCTTTGCCGGAGTTGGTGTTGAAGATCTCGGCAATGTCGAGGCGGCCGTCCAGCTGCGCACCAATGACGCCGCCGACCACGCTAAACAGCAGCAGCCACAGAAGACCCAGCCAACCGCCGAAGGTCACAAAGAACGCGATAACCACGCCGATAAGGGCACCGGTTACCGCCTTATTGGAAAAAGCATTCATATTAAAACCACATTTCGGAGGTATTGGTGGCCGCGCGCGGCTCCCCCGCAAATGGAGAGAGGGGAGGGGCGCGTAGCCGCGGGTGGGGTCGGGTGCCTACTGCGCGTCAGCGACGACGACGTCGACGAACGGGAGATCCGCCGCGTCCAGAATCGCGGAGCGGACATCTGTAGCTACGGACTGGATGTCGCGCCCCGAGGCGGTATCAAAGACGATGTGTACTTCGATGCCCCGTTCGCCGTCTCGGTAGGCCTGTCGCAGCCCGTCAATGCGGGCATTGGGGAGCAGCAGGGCCACCTCGCCGACGCGGCCGCGGTGCAGACCGGCGACACCAGGAACGCCGAGCGCACTGTCGCGGACGGCTTCCCCGACCTCAAGGGTGATGGGGGTCCGCGCCATGACTACTGACCCAGTGCTTGGTTGTTCGGCTGGAACTCGTCCTGATCAGCGTTGGTCTCCTGCTCCGGCAGGTGCACGTCGTGCACGGTGACGTCGACGCGGTCGACGATCAGGCCGGTCATGCGGGTCAGCGCGACGGTGATGTTCTCGCGGATGGCGTTTGCCAGCTCGTGGATTGCCACGCCGTACTCAGCGATGATGGCGACGGCGACGGAGGTGTGGCCGTCCTCCACGACGACGTTGACGCCCTGCTGGACGTTGGTGGAGGAGGTCAGCGACTCGCGGACTGCGCCCCACATACGGGCAGCGCCGCCGCCCAGGTTGTACACGCCAGAGACCTCACGGGCCGCGATACCAGCGATCTTGCCCACAACGTTGTCGTCGATGACGGTGGTGCCGCTGTCGGACTCCAGGTTCTCGTTACGCGGGCGGGTCTGCTCAGCGTCGACGCCGGTAGCGGAATCGGTGGTTGCGAGGGTGTTGTCGTTCAGAGTGTGATCGGCCATGACGGTCCTTCCTTCACTGCGGATTTTGTTCCTATATATAAGGGCCCGGTACATCGGCGTTGCGAACGCCGCAATCCTCGGGGACCCGGGCTTTCATCAACTCTACACAGATTCTTACACCTCGCTCGGGATGGAGCAGTGCCGGCAGCGAATTGGTACCGTTTCGCAACATTCTTCTCGACGGGTGATGGGGGACGGGTGGGCGTCGAAAAGCTGAGCTTGCGCTTTATAGCGCGACGTGCTTTAATACTCGGGTTGCCGAAACATGGCGCGCAAGCGCGATGGTCCGGCAAACATGACACCTTCGGTAGAAGGACCTTCCCCTTGGGGAGGGCCGGAGAAGGCGCCATGGCAAATAAACAGCGGCAGTACGCAAGGGTCACGCACCCTTCCGAGTCTTGCACCCCGGCCTTTGGGTCGCGGCGGAAGCACTGATTGCGCAGCAGTTATTTGCGGTGCCTTGCATCTTCCGGAAGTGTCAAGAAGTCAATGAAACGACACTGGCGTTGAGCCATGGGCCCAGCCCGGACAACGTTATAGAGAAACTAGAAGCTACAAACCCCACCGCTTCGATTTCGTTTCTCACTCCGATCGACATTCGAGCGGGGCGAGGAGTTGAACGTGGGGATGCGAGGAAGAGGTAAGCGTGGCGGGACAGAAGATCCGCATCAGGCTCAAGGCCTACGACCACGAGGCGATCGACGCATCTGCGAAGAAGATCGTTGCTACGGTCACCCGCACGGGTGCCCGCGTCGTTGGACCGGTGCCGTTGCCCACCGAGAAGAACGTGTACGCCGTTATTCGTTCTCCCCACAAGTACAAGGACTCTCGCGAGCACTTCGAGATGCGCACTCACAAGCGCCTCATCGACATTCTCGATCCGACGCCGAAGACCGTTGACGCGCTCATGCGCATCGACCTTCCGGCAAGCGTCGACGTGAACATCCAGTAAGCAGTAGAGATCCCCGAACTTTTAAGTAGTGGAGAACCAATACATGTCTGAGAACCAGATCAAGGGCATTCTGGGCAAGAAGCTCGGCATGACCCAGGTCTTCGACGAGGAGAACCGTGTAATTCCGGTCACCGTCGTCGAGGCTGGGCCGTGTGTGGTCACCCAGATTCGTACCAAAGAGACCGATGGCTACAGCGCCATCCAGATTGCTTACGGCGACATTGACCCCCGTAAGTCCAACAAGCCGCAGACCGGCCACTTCAAGAAGGCTGGCGTGACGCCGCGCCGCGTTGTTGCGGAGATCCGCATGGACGACACCTCCGAGTACGAGGTCGGCCAGGAGTACAACGCGACCATCTTCGACGGCGACACCTACGTCGACGTCGTTGGCACCACCAAGGGCAAGGGCTACGCTGGCGCTATGAAGCGCCACGGCTTCGCCGGCCAGGGTGCCGCACACGGTAACCAGGCAGCACACCGCCGCGTCGGCGGCATCGGTGGCGCTGCTACCCCGGGCCGTGTCTTCAAGGGCAAGCGCATGGCTGGCCGTATGGGCGGTAACCGCGTTACTACCCAGAACCTGAAGATCCAACGCATCGACGGCGACAACAACCTGATCCTGGTCAAGGGCGCAATCCCGGGTGCCAAGGGCAGCGTTGTTACCGTCAAGACCGCAGTGAAGGGCGGTGCTCACGCATGACGAACCTGACGCTTGACGTCCACACCGCTGACGGAAAGACCAACGGTTCCGTAGAGCTTCCGGCAGAACTTTTTGACCGCGAAGCTTCCATCCCGCTGCTGCACCAGGTTGTGACCGCACAGCTGGCAGCCGCACGTCAGGGAACGCACGCCACCAAGACCCGCGCCGACGTGCGCGGCGGTGGCAAGAAGCCGTTCCGCCAGAAGGGCACCGGTCGTGCCCGTCAGGGTTCCATCCGCGCTCCGCAGTTCACCGGCGGTGGCACCGTTCACGGTCCGCAGCCGCGTTCCTACGCGCAGCGCACCCCGAAGAAAATGATTAAGGCAGCTCTCGTTGGTGCCCTCACCGACCGCGCGCGTAACGCACGCATCCACGTCGTTGAGGACCTGGTCCCGGGTCAGAAGCCCTCGACCAAGTCTGCACGCGCCTTCATCGAGCGCCTGACCGACCGTAAGTCCGTTCTGCTGGTCATCGGCCGTGAGGACGTCAACTCCCGTCTTTCCGCAAGGAACCTGCCGGGCGTTCGCATCCTTGAGCCGGGGCAGCTGAACACCTACGACGTCCTCAACGCAGACGACGTGGTCTTCTCGGTCGAGGCACTGCACACCTTCATTAACCGCGACGCGGCGAAGGCTTCCGCCACCGCAGCGGAGGAGGAGAAGTAAATGGCTAAGACTGCTAACCCGCGCGACATCATCATCGCTCCGGTCCTCTCTGAGAAGACCTACGCGCTGATGGAGCAGAACACCTACACGTTCTACGTCGCTCCGTCTGCAAACAAGACCCAGATCAAGATCGCCGTGGAAGAGATTTTCGGCGTTGACGTCGCTTCGGTGAACACCGTCAACCGCGAGGGCAAGCGCAAGCGCACCCGCACCGGTTTCGGTAAGCGCAAGGACACCAAGCGCGCCTACGTCACTCTCCGCGAGGGCAGCGACTCCATCGACATCTTCGGCGCAACTGCCTAAGAAGACTCGATAGAAAAGGACACAATATGGCTATTCGTAAGTACAAGCCGACAACCCCGGGTCGCCGCGCCAGCTCCGTTTCCGAGTTCGAGGAGATCACTCGCTCGACTCCGGAAAAGTCGTTGCTGCGCCCGCTCCCGAAGAAGGGTGGCCGTAACACCCACGGCCACATCACCACTCGTCACCGCGGCGGCGGCCACAAGCGTCGCTACCGCGTGATCGATTTCCGCCGCTCCGACAAGGACGGCGTGCTGGCGAAGGTCGCTCACATCGAGTACGACCCGAACCGCACCGCAAACATTGCACTGCTCCACTACTTTGACGGTGAGAAGCGCTACATCATTGCGCCGAAGGGCCTGAAGCAGGGCACCGTTATCGAGTCGGGCGCAAACGCGGACATCAAGGTTGGCAACAACCTGCCGCTGCGCAACATCCCGACCGGTACCACCATCCACGCTGTGGAGCTCAAGCCCGGTGCTGGCGCCAAGCTTGCCCGTTCCGCTGGTGCTTCCATCCAGCTGCTGGGTAAGGAAGGTTCCTACGCCGTGCTGCGTATGCCGTCCTCCGAGATTCGTCGCGTGGACATCCGCTGCCGTGCAACCGTCGGTGAGGTGGGCAACGCAGACCAGATCAACATCCGTTGGGGCAAGGCCGGCCGTATGCGCTGGAAGGGCTGGAGGCCCACTGTCCGCGGTGTTGTCATGAACCCGGTCGACCACCCGCACGGTGGTGGTGAGGGTAAGACTTCCGGTGGCCGTCACCCGGTTTCCCCGTGGGGCCAGAAGGAAGGCCGTACCCGCAACCCGAACCGTTACTCCAACAACATGATCGTGCGCCGTCGTCGCTCGAAGAACAAGAAGCGCTAAGAGGAGGTAAACAGACATGCCACGCAGCCTGAAGAAGGGCCCGTTCGTCGATGAGCACCTCCTCAACAAGGTGGATGCTCAGAACGAGGCCGGTACCAAGCAGGTCATCAAGACCTGGTCCCGCCGCTCGACCATTCTCCCCGATTTCATCGGTCACACTTTCGCCGTCCACGACGGCCGGAAGCACGTCCCGGTGTTTGTCGACGAGTCCATGGTCGGTCACAAGCTCGGCGAGTTTGCACCCACCAAGACCTTTAAGGGTCACGTCAAGGCAGAGAAGGGACGTCGATAAGCAATGGCTGACACAATCACCACTGCATCCGCGACTGCCAAGTTCGTCCGCACCTCCCCGATGAAGGCCCGCCGCGTGCTGGCTCTCGTCCGCGGGAAGTCCGTCTCCGAGGCCCTCGCAATCCTGAAGTACGCACCGCAGGGTGCGGCCAAGGACGTCGCGAAGGTTGTTGCATCCGCAGCCGCCAACGCTGAGAACAACTTCGGTCTGGACCCGCGCACGCTCGTCGTGTCCGAGTGCTGGGCCAACGAAGGCCCCACCATGCGTCGCTACCAGCCGCGCGCCCAGGGCCGTGCCTTCCAGATCCGGAAGCGCACCTCCCACATCACCGTCGTTGTCGAGTCCAAGGAAGGGGCTAAGTAATGGGCCAGAAGATCCACCCACACGGCCTGCGCCTGGGTATCACCGCTAACTACAAGTCCCACTGGTACGCCGACAAGAACTACGCTGACTACGTCCACGAGGACATCAAGATCCGCGAGTTCCTGTCCAAGGGCCTCGAGCGCGCCGGCATCGCCGACGTCGTCATCGAGCGCACCCGCGACCGCGTCCGCGTCGACATTCACACCGCCCGCCCGGGCATCGTGATTGGCCGTCGCGGCAGCGAGGCAGAGCGCATCCGCCGCGAGCTGGAGAAGCTCACCGGCAAGATGGTTGCCCTGAACATCCTCGAGGTAAAGAACGTTGACGCCAACGCGACCCTCGTTGCTCAGTCCATCGCTGAGCAGCTGGTGAACCGCGTCGCGTTCCGTCGCGCGATGCGCAAGGCCATCCAGTCCGCAATGCGCAACCCGCAGGTCAAGGGCATCAAGGTGATGACCTCTGGCCGTCTGGGCGGCGCAGAAATGTCCCGCGTCGAGCGCTACCACGAAGGCCGTGTGCCGCTGCACACCCTGCGTGCGGAGATCGACTACGGCACCGCAGAAGCCCACACCACCTTCGGCGTCATCGGCGTCAAGGTCTGGATCTACAAGGGCGACGTCGTTGGCGGTGTCCGCGAGTCTGAGCTCAACGCTCCGTCCAACGAGCGCCGTGGCCGCGGCGACCGCCGCCCGCGTCGTGGCGGCCAGCGCCGCCAGCGCGCCGAGAAGAAGCAGGAGGGCTAAACACATGCTTATCCCTAAGCGCGTGAAGTACCGCCGCCAGCACCGCCCGACCCGTCGTGGCGTGTCCAAGGGCGGTAACACCATCAACTTCGGTGACTGGGCTTTGCAGGCACTCGAGCCGGCCTACATCACCAACCGTCAGATTGAGGCATCCCGTATTGCCATCAACCGTCACGTCAAGCGTGGCGGCAAGGTCTGGATCAACATCTTCCCGGACCGCCCGCTGACCCAGAAGCCGCTCGGCGTGCGTATGGGTTCCGGTAAGGGCCCGGTGGAGAAGTGGGTTGCCAACGTGAAGCCGGGTCGCATCCTGTTTGAGATGTCCTACCCGAATGACGAGGTTGCTATCGAGGCTCTGCGCCGTGCGGCTGCGAAGCTTCCGTGCAAGACTCGCATCATCAAGAAGGAGGACCAGTACTAATGGCGAACGGTACCCCCGCATCTGAGTTCCGCGAACTCACCGATGAAGAGCTGAAGAGCCGCCTGTCCGACGCGAAGGAAGAGTTGTTTAACCTGCGCTTCCAGCTCGCGACCGGCCAGCTGACCAACAACCGCCGCATCTCCACCGTGAAGCGCGACATCGCACGCATCTACACCGTGCTGCGCGAGCGTGAGCTCGGCCTGTCCGTCGTCCCGGGAGCTGAGGCTTAATCATGAGTGAGGCAAACGTGACTGAACAGAACACCCAGAAGGCAGTGCAGAAGCGCCGCCGCGGCTACGTCGTTTCCGACAAGATGGACAAGACCATCGTCGTCGAGGTCGAGGATCGTAAGTCCCACGCCCTTTACGGCAAGATCGTCCGCACGACCAACCGCGTCAAGGCTCACGACGAGGACAACACCGCCGGTGTCGGCGACCTGGTCCTTATCGAGGAGACCCGCCCGCTGTCCAAGGACAAGCACTTCCGTCTCGTCGAGATCGTCGAGAAGGCTCGCTAGTCTCTAGCGCGCCAAGGCCGCACCCCCAATTTCGGGGGTGCGGCTTTTTGCATGCTTATCGACGTCCACACGTCCTTTGATTTCTGCGTATGGTGGGACGCATGTCTACCGGAAAATTTTGCGTCACCATTGCCCACGCCAAGAACGACACTGACCTGGCCACCGTCGGCTTCGTCGTAGCGAACGCTGCGGTCGGATCCGCCCAGGACACCATGGTCTTCCTCTCCTCCGAGGGTGCCTACCTGGCAGTCGACGGCTACGCCGACGACATCCACGAGGAGGGCTTCGCCCCGCTCAAGGAGCTCATCGACAACTTCATCGCTGCCGGTGGCACCCTCTACGTGTGCGCACCGTGCATTAAGAAGCGCGGCTACACCGAGGACCAGCTCATCGAGGGCGCACAGATCGTCGGCGGCGCGAAGCTCGTCGAGTTCCTCGCCGACGGCACGCCGAGCGTCTCCTACTAGGGCGCGCAGCAAGTGCCACAGACTCAACATCCGTACCCGCCCCATTCGAGCTTTGACGGGGGAGACCTCGACTGCGGCAACGGCCTGCTGTTACTGATTCGCCAGCACATTGATCCGCTCGATCCGGGCCAGCTGCTGGAGATCATCTCCTACGAGCCGACCGTGCCAGTCGACCTGCCCTCGTGGTGCCGACTCACCGGCAACGAGCTGGTCAACGTGATCGAGGAACCCGACCAGGCCCGCTGGCGCTTTTTGGTGTGCAAGGGGGCGTTTACGGAAGCACCCACGGAAACACCGGCAGCTGAGCCCGCGCAGGAACCCACACCGAAGAAGCGCGCCAAGAAGCAGCGCAAGCGCCCGCAGATGCCGGTGACCCAGGAAGTGGTTACCCCGACGGTGCCTACCGAGTTCCCTGCACCTACTCCCGCGCCGAAGCTCGCGCCGCTTTCGGTCGTGACCATGGGGTCGTGGCCGCGCAAGCCCTGGCTGCTCCACGCGGTCCACGAGCACCTCGCGGGCCGGATGCCGGAAGAGGAGTTCCAGGCCACCGCGGACGATGCGGTGCAGCTCGTGCTCGCGGCGCAGCAGCGCGCCGGCGTGGACGTGGTCACCGACGGGGAGATGCGCCGCGACAACTACTCCAGTTTCGTTGCGGGCAGGCTGCAAAACTGCCAGCTCATCCCCATTACGGACCTGCTTCCGTACGTGGAGGACCCGGAGGATTTCGAGCGCGAACTGCGCGCGCTGGACGTGCCTGCCGGCGAGGTTCGCCACCCTGCGGTCTTCGGCCCGCTCGGGCGTGACAAGCCGCTCGTGGCGCACGAGGTCCGCTTCCTGCAATCCATCACCGATGCGCCGGTGAAGGTGTGCCTCCCGGGGCCCTATCTGCTGACCCGCACGATGTGGATGGAGTGCGTCTCCGACCGGGCGTACGAAAGCCGCGAGGAGATGACCACCGACATTGTGCGCGTGCTGCGCGAGGAGCTCCACGAGCTGTACTCGCTGGGCACCGCCATGATCCAGATCGATGAACCTGTGCTCACCGAGGTGGTCTACGGCCGCCACGACGGCGGCGGGCGCACCTTCATGTGCGGCGCGCTCGACGAGCTTGCCGGTAGCGTGGACGAGGAGCTCGCCTTTGCGCAGTCGCTGCTGGACCAGCTCACCGAGGGTTTCGACCCAGAGCGGCTCGCACTGCACGTGTGCCGCGGCAACTGGACCACGGACGAGTCGGCCGCGCTCGAGGGCGACTTCGCCCCCTTCGTCGACCTGTTTGCGGCGCTGAACGTGGGCACGCTTTCGCTCGAGCTGGCCACACCACGCGCTGGCAGCCTGGATGCCTTGCACGGGATCCGGGAGGACCAGCGCGTCTGCGTCGGCGTACTCAACCAGAAGCAGCAAGTGCTGGAGCCGACCGAGGACGTCGTGGCCCGCATCGCAGCTGCCGTGGAGGCTTTTGGCAAAGAGCGCGTGCTGCTGAGCACCGACTGCGGGTTCGCCACCTTTGCGGATAACCCGATCGTGGCCGATACGCTGGCGCAGCAGCAGCTGGCGCAGATCGTCGAGGCCCGCGATACCTACCTGCACCAAGCGGGGGACGCGCAGCAGTGAAAACGCAGCAGGAGCCGCCCGCCTCGCAGCACTATTGGGACGCGCAAGACATTGCGTGCGGAGATGTGCTTGTGCGGCTCTTCCTGCTGTTCCGCGA
Source organism: Corynebacterium sp. HMSC074A01 (assembly GCF_001831515.1). Taxonomy (GTDB): domain Bacteria; phylum Actinomycetota; class Actinomycetes; order Mycobacteriales; family Mycobacteriaceae; genus Corynebacterium. The sequence continues at coordinate 215,754 of NZ_KV825615.1, read as the reverse complement.
CCAGGTTGCCGCAGGCGAGGTGCTCCATCTGCGCTCGGTCAACGAGGCCATCGACATCGACCTGCGCGCCTGGTGCGGGCTCACCGGCAACACGCTGCTCTACGCGGAGTCTCCGCATTACTACTTGCGTAAGGCGGGGTGAGCGCGGGCGTCGATAAGCGGGCGGGGCTAGAGTATGTGGGTCGTTGTACCCGCTACCAAAGAGGAGATCATGGCTGCCACCGTGCTGACTGCGCAGGAGGGCGTGCGCTACGCGCCACGGCCCACCGTGCGCGAGGCCCTGCGAAACCCGCGAATCTTGAGCAAAGAGGTGCTGGCCGGGCTGGTGGTGGGCATCGCCCTGATCCCGGAGGCGATTAGCTTCTCCATCATCGCGGGGCTGGACCCGAAGGTGGGGCTGTACTCCTCGTTCATCATGGCGATGGTGGTGGCGATTACGGGCGGTCGCCCCGCGATGATTACCGCCGCCACGGGGGCAGTCGCCCTGGTCATCGCGCCGCTCGTGCGCGACTACGGCTACGAGTACATGCTGGCCGCGATCATGCTCGCCGGCGTGTTTCAGATTGTGCTGGCGGTGCTCGGCGTGGCGAAGCTCATGCGGTTTATCCCGCGCAGCGTGATGGTCGGCTTTGTCAACGCGCTGGCCATCATGATCTTCTCCGCGCAGCTCGGCGAGCTGTTCGGCGTGCCCTTTGCCGTCTACCCGCTGGTGGCGCTGGGGTTGGCGATCATGGTGGGCATGCCGAAGCTGACCGAGGTGGTGCCCGCGCCGCTGGTGGCGATCGTGGTGGTCACGGCGCTGTGCATGGCCTTCGGTATCGACGTGCCCCGAGTGGGCGACCGCGGCGAGCTGCCGGACACCCTGCCGGAGCTGGTGATTCCGCACGTCCCGCTCACCTGGGAGACGCTGCAGATCATCGCGCCCTACGCGCTGGGCGTGGCGCTGGTGGGGCTGATGGAGTCGCTGATGACAGCCAAGCTTATCGACGAGATCACCGACACCCATTCCAACAAAACCCGCGAAGGCTTCGGACAGGGCACGGCGAACATCGTCTCCGCGCTCTTCGGCGGCATGGGCGGCTGCGCGATGATCGGGCAGTCCATGATCAATGTGAAGGCCTCCGGGGCGCGCACGCGCCTGTCGACGTTCTTCGCCGGCGCATTCCTGCTGGGGCTCATGCTGCTGCTCAACGACCTGGTCGGCCAGATCCCGATGGCCGCGCTGGTGGCGGTGATGGTGATGGTCTCCGTGGGCACCTTCGACTGGCACTCGGTTACGCCCGCGACGCTGCGGAAGTTGCCCGTCTCTGAGACCGTCACGATGCTGATCACCGTGGCGGTAGTGCTGGTGACCAGCAACCTGGCGATCGGCGTGGTGGTCGGTGTGCTGGTCGCGTCGGTGGTGTTTGTGCGCAACGTGGCGCACCTGGTGGAGGTGACGCGCGAGGAGATCGACGGCGTGGCCCACTACGCGGTGCGCGGCCAGCTGCTCTTTGCGTCTTCGAACGACCTGACCACGCTGTTTATGTACTCCTCCGATCCGGAAGAGGTCGTAGTGGATTTGACTGAGGCCACGTTGTGGGACGCCTCGACCATCGCGGCGCTGGACTCCATTGAGCAGCGCTACGCGCAGTACGACAAGCGGGTGCGGTTTGTCGGCATGAGCGAGCAGGCGAGCGCCTTCCACGGCCGCCTCACGGGCGCGGTGGGCTAAGCAGCCCCCAAGCGTACGACCATTTACCTGGGTAGAGTCGGGAGTAAGTCCCCCGACATCGAGAAGGACAGATTCATGACTACGCAGACCAACCCCGCAGAGATCCTGGTCGTCGGCTTTGGCATGGTAGGCCATCGCTTCGCCCAGGAGCTTGCGCAGCGCCGCCCGGAGGCGCAGATCACCATCATCAACCGCGAGACTGAGGACTACGCCTACGACCGCGTGCAGCTGTCCAGCTATGTGGGCAACTGGGACCGCGAGGCGCTCTACCTTGACACACTGCCGGACAACGTCACGGTTGTGCCGGGGCGCGCGGTGTCGATCAAGCCGGAGGTGCGCGAGCTCGTGCTTGCCGACGGCAACGTGTTCTCCTACGAAGAACTCGTCCTCGCCACCGGCTCCCGCGCTTTCGTGCCGCGCCTGCCGGGCAATGACCTGCCGCAGGTGCACGTCTACCGCACGCTGGACGATATGGACGGCATCCGCGCCGCGATCGAGGGCGTGGTGGGCAAGCACGGCGAGGCGACCGCGGTGGTTATCGGCGGTGGCCTGCTCGGGCTGGAAGCGGCTGGTGCGGCACAGCACATGGGCGCAAAAACGCACGTGGTGGAGATGGCGCCGCGCCTGATGCCGCTGCAGGTAGACGACGCGGGCGGCGAGATGCTCTCGCAGGCGATCCGCCAGATGGGTGTGGACGTGCACGTCGGCGCGACGACCCGCTCGATTACGCCCTCCACGGAGCGCGAAGGCGCGGTGACCCTGGACCTGGGTGAGGACGGCGTGATTGAGACGGACTTGGTGATCTTCTCCGCCGGCATCCGCCCGCGCGACACGATGGGCCCGGACGCAGGGCTGGAGCTCGGCCCGCGCGGCGGCTTCCTCACCGACCGGCAGTGCCGCACCTCGATCGAGCACATTTCCGCGATTGGTGAGTGCGCGGCCGTCGACGGCAAGACCTACGGCCTGGTCGCGCCGGGCAACACGATGGCGGAGATCGTGGCCGCGCGCCTCGCAGGCGAGCCTGCGCCCGACTTCGAGGACCCGGACATGTCCACCAAGCTCAAGCTCATGGGCGTGGACGTGGCCTCCTTCGGCGACGCCTTCTCCACTGAGGCGGACCATAAGGAGCTGCACATCCAGGACCCGGTGTCCGGTGTGTACAAGAAGCTCATCCTGGATGCGGAAGGCAAGCGACTCATCGGCGGCATCCTGGTGGGCGAGGCCTCGAACTACTCGGTGCTGCGCCCGATGGTCGGCTCCGAGCTGCCGGGCGACCCGGTGAGCCTGATCGCGCCCGAGACGGGTGCGGGTACCACCGCGATTGGCGCGGGCGACCTGCCGGACGAGACACAGATTTGCTCTTGCAACAACGTGTCCAAGGGGGATGTGCGCGAGGCAATCGGGCAGGGCTGCCACTCGGTGGAAACGCTGATGGGTGCCACCCGCGCAGGTACCTCCTGCGGCTCGTGCATCCCGCTGATGAAGGGCATCCTGGAAGCCGAGGGCATCGAGCAGTCCAAGGCGGTGTGCCCGCACTTTAGCCAGTCGCGCGCCGAGCTCTTCGAAATCGCTCGTTCCACCGGGATTACGGATTTCCCCACCTTCATCGAGCGTTTCGGCACCGGCGGCGGTTGCGAGGTGTGCAAGCCAACCTTTGCCAACATCGTGGCTTCCATGCACACGGAAAGCCACGTGCTGGAGGGCGAGACCGCGGGCCTGCAGGACACCAACGACCGCATGTTGGGCAACATGCAGAAGAACGGCACCTACTCCGTGATTCCGCGCCAGCCGGCCGGCAACATCACGCCCGCCCAGCTGCAGGAGATGGGCAGCATCGCCGAGGACTTCGGCCTGTACTTGAAGATCACGGGTGCCCAGCGCATCGCCATGTTCGGCGCGCGCACGGAGGACTTGCCGGAGATCTGGCGTCGCCTGATCGACGTCGGCATGGAGTCCGGGCAGGCTTACGGCAAGTCCCTGCGCGCGGTGAAGTCCTGCGTGGGCACGGACTGGTGCCGCTACGGGCAGCAGGACTCGGTGGCCATGGCGATCAACCTGGAGCTGCGCTACCGCGGCTTGCGCTCGCCGCACAAGCTGAAGATGGGCGTGTCCGGCTGCGCCCGCGAATGCGCGGAGGCGCGCGGCAAGGACATCGGCGTGATCGCCACGGAGCAGGGGTGGAACCTGTACGTGGGCGGCAACGCTGGTGCCACGCCGCGGCAGGCGGAGCTTCTGGCCAAGGACCTGGACGATACGACGCTGATTCGCTACATCGACCGCTACCTGGCCTTCTACATCCGCAACGCGGACCGGTTGCAGCGCACTGCAGCCTGGCAGGCGGACGTCGAGGGCGGCTTGGACCACATCCGCGATGTCGTCGTTGACGACTCGCTGGGCATCGCCGATGACTTGGAGTCCTTCATGGATAACCACGTGGCCAACTACTCGGACGAGTGGCAGGACGTGCTCAATGACCCGGAGAAGCTTAAGCGCTTCGTGTCCTTTATCAACGCGCCGGATACGCCGGATCCGACGGTGCAGTTCGAAGAGCACCCGCAGGGCGGCCGCAAGGTGCCGCTGATGACCCCGACCGTCGGCGCGAAGTAGAGCAAGGGAGTACAAGAAAAATGGCTGACACAGTAATTTGCGCACTGCGGGATCTCTCAGTGGGCGTCGGTGCTGCGGCGCTGTTGCCCGGTGAGCAGCAGGTGGCGATCTTCCGGCTGCACACGGCGGACGGCGAGCAGCTGTTCGCGGTGGACAACGTGGACCCCTACACCGGCGTGGGCGTGATCTCGCGCGGGATCGTCGGCGAGGTCGATGGGCGTCCCACGATTGCTTCGCCGCTGCTGAAGCAGAAGTTCTTCCTTGACGACGGTACGTCGCTGCAGGGCGATGACCACGCCCTTGCCACCTTCAAGGTGCGTCTGGACGGCGAAGGGGAAGAGGCGAAGGTGGTCGTGTCCAATTAGGTTCCATTAGGCGCGCGCGAAATCGGGGAAAAGGTCTGCCCCGTGTATCGTGGTCGTTATGTGTGGAATCGTTGGATATGTAGGTGACCCGGCGTCGGGTGAGCACGACGCGCTGGGCGTCATCATTGAAGGCCTGCGTCGTCTGGAGTACCGCGGCTACGACTCGGCTGGTGTCGCGGTGATGGGGCAGGGCTCCATTGAATGCCGCAAGAAGGCCGGTAAGGTGGCCGACCTGGAGGCGGAGATCGCAAAGTCTCCACTGCCGGACTCCCACCTCGGCATTGGCCACACTCGCTGGGCCACCCACGGCGGGCCGACCGATGCGAACGCGCACCCGCACGTGGTGGGCGGTGGCCGCCTCGCGGTGGTGCACAACGGCATCGTCGAGAACTTTGCCACCCTGCGCAACCAGCTCGAGGCCAAGGGCTACACCTTCATCTCCGATACGGACTCTGAGGTGGCGGCCACCCTGCTGCTGGACACCTACGACAACGAGGCCGCAGGCGACCTGACCAAGGCGATGCAGCTGACCGCCAACCGCCTCGAGGGCGCGTTCACGCTGTTGGCGATCGAGGAGGATCACCCGGATCGCATCGTCGCTGCGCGCCTGAACTCCCCGCTGGTCATTGGCCTGGGCGAGGGCCGCAACTTCCTCGGCTCGGATGTCTCCGGTTTTATTGAGTTCACCCGCGACGCGGTTGAGATTGATAACGGCCAGGTCATTACCCTGACCGCGAACGACTACCAGATCACCACCTTCGACGGCGAGCCGGCGGAGGGCAAGCCCTTCCGCGTGGAGTGGGACGTCACCGCCGCGGAGAAGGGCGGCTACGACTCCTTCATGGAAAAGGAGATCCACGACCAGCCCGCGGCAGTGCGCGACACGCTCTACGGCCGCTTCGACGAGAACGGCGCACTGACGCTGGACGAGCTGCGTATCGACGAGTCGACGCTGCGCTCCATCAACAAGATCGTCATCGTGGCCTGCGGTACTGCCTCCTACGCGGGCCAGGTGGCGCGCTACGCCATTGAGCACTGGTGCCGCATTCCTACGGAGGTGGAGCTCGCGCACGAGTTCCGCTACCGCGACCCGATCGTCAACGAGCAGACGCTTGTGGTGGCTGTCTCCCAGTCGGGCGAGACCATGGACACGCTCATGGCGGTGCGCCACGCCCGCGAGCAGGGCGCGAAGGTCATCGCGATCTGCAACACGGTGGGGTCCTCCATCCCGCGCGAGTCCGACGCGGTGCTCTACACCTACGCGGGCCCGGAGATCGCCGTGGCGTCGACGAAGGCGTTCATCTCCCAGATCGTCGCCTCCTACCTGCTGGCGCTGTACCTCTCGCAGGTGCGCGGCAACAAGTACGCGGACGAGATCCGCACCATCGTGAACGAGCTGCAGACGATGCCGGACAAGCTGCAGACGGTTTTGGACAACGAGGATCAGGTCAAGCAGCTGGGCAAGGACCTGGCGAACTCGAAGTCCGTGCTCTTCCTGGGCCGCCACGTCGGGTTCCCGGTGGCGCTCGAGGGCGCGCTGAAGCTGAAGGAGGTGGCGTACCTGCACTCCGAGGGCTTCGCCGCCGGCGAGCTCAAGCACGGCCCGATCGCGCTGGTGGAGGAGGGCCAGCCGGTCTTCATCATCGTGCCGTCCAAGCACTCGCGCAATAACCTGCACGCGAAGGTCGTCTCCAACATCCAGGAGGTGCGCGCGCGTGGTGCCGTGACCATCGTGATCGCGGAGGAGGGCGACGAGGACGTCACCGACTACGCCAACGATGTCATCCGCATTCCGGAGTCCGCAGGTCTGCTGCAGCCGATCCTGTCGACGGTGCCGCTGCAGATCTTCGCCTGCGCGGTAGCAGAGGCCCGCGGCCTGAACGTGGACCAGCCGCGCAACCTGGCGAAGTCCGTGACCGTGGAGTAGTTCGCCGCGAGCTTTTACTCGCCCCGCTGGAAGGAAAGTACTTCTTCCAAGCGGGGCGTTTCTGCGCCGGTACGAGAGACAGTCAGTGCTGCGGCGTGTACCGCGAAGCTAAGGATTTCCTCCCACTGCTGCTCGTTCAGCTCGAGCAGGCCCGCGCGGTCGAGACCGCGGTGCTGGAACTGGTAGGTCAGCGCGGCCATGATGGTGTCGCCCGCGCCGATCGTGTCGGCCACCTGCACTTTTGGCGCAGGCACAGTGCACGTGCCGAAGGGGGCGCGCACGCTGATGCCCTCGCCACCAAGGGTGGTCACTACGACGGGCACCCGCGAGGTGTCGCCCAGGAAGTCGACCTCCTCGTCGGAGAGTTTGAGCACGGTGACGTCGTCGAGCATGCCGCGCAGGAACAGGCGGTGCTTCTCCGAGGCGAAGGCGGGCCGGATGTTCGGATCCAAGCAAACTACGGCACCCGCCTTAGCTGAGGCGGAGGCTGCCTCGGCGTAGCGCAGCGAGGCCGGTTCGAGCGCGAGCGAGAGCGTGCCGAAGACGGCGTAGCCACCGGTTACCGGGGTGGGGGTGGCGAGCCGGTCGGCGGTGCCGTCGACGTAGAAGGTGTAGGTGGCCGAGCCGTCCGCGGCCAGGGCGGTCACGGCGAGTGTGGTGGGCTCTTGGCCGGTGGGGCAGTTGGAAAGGTGCACGCCGGCGTCGAGAAGCGAGCGCTTAAGCGCGGTGCCGAAGGCGTCTGACGAGAGCCGGGACTGGAACTCCACATCCGCGCCGAGGCGGCCAAGCGCGCGGGCGACGTTGAAGGGGCCGCCGCCGAGCGCGGGCTGCAGCGGGGCGAGCGGGTCAGTAGAGGTGGGCACGAGGTCGACGAGCGCTTCGCCGTACACAGTAATCATGCTTCCCACCGTAGACTATGCACCATGACGTACCGGCCGAAATTCCACCTCACTCCGCCGCAGGGGCGCCTGAACGACCCGAACGGGCTGACCCTGATCGGCGACGAGCTGCACGTGTTCTACCAGCACGACCCCTCGTTCCCGCGCACCCCGAAGCGCACCGGGTGGGGGCACGCGGTCACGCGTCTGGGCGACGGCCGCTATTTTCACCTGCCGGATGCGCTCTACCCGGACTTTCCCTATGACGCGAACGGTTGCTACTCGGGCTCCTCGGTGGTGCACGAGGGGCGGATGCGGCTGTTTTACACCGGCAACCTGAAGGTGGACGGTGAGCGAGTGACCAGCCAGAACATCGTCGATGTGGAGGATGTGCAGGGCCCGCTGGGCGGGGTGTACCGCCGCCGCGAGAACAATCCTGTCATCGAGGGTTTCCCGGAGGGCTTTACCGCAGACTTCCGCGACCCGCATGTGACGCAGGCCCCGGACGGGTCCTGGCGCATGGTCATCGGCGCGCGCCGGGAGAACAACACGGGCGCGGTGGTGGTCTATACCTCCCAGGACCTGGATACCTGGGAGCTGGCAGGCCCAATCGAGTTCATAGGGCTGGATTACAACACGGCCTCGGCCTACATGTGGGAGTGCCCGAACCTTATGCGCGTGGAGGACCAGACCACCGGCGAAGTACTTGATGTGCTGGTGTTTTGTCCCCAATTCCTGGATTCCGACGAGTGCGGCTACGTCGTCGGCCGTCTCGACGGCCTGCGCTTCGAAGTCATCACCGGTTTCACCCCGCTGGACTACGGCCACCAGTTCTACGCCCCGCAGCTCATCCCTTACCGCTCCGGCGCACTGATGCTGGGTTGGATGGGCCTGCCCGCGCGCGACGACACCCCCACGATTCAGGCCGAGGGCTGGGTCCACCAGCTCACCCTGCCGCGGGAGCTCAAGCTTATCGACGCCACGTTGCACACCTCCCTCTGTCTCCCCAAAGCCCAGGACGAGATGGTGGTCTGGCGCTGCGAGCTCGGGTCCGATCCGTTGGAGGTCGAACTGGTTGACGTGGAAGACAACGTCGGCGCGACCCTTGCGTGGACCCCACAGGAGGGCACAGGGCGCGGCACGCTTTCGCTGACCGTGGACGGGCTGGTGCGCTGGGCTGAGTGCGGGCCTGGCGAGCTGGTGTGCACGGCCGACGGCGCGGCCGTGGAGCTGACCGCCGGTGGCGGGGAAGTGGCGTTCTCCTCCGCCGTTTTCGCGCCAAACGGAAACGAATGGGCATTGTTTCGTTCCGTATAGCCCCGAATAGGGGAACTTTATAGTTTGTTCAGCGAAGGTATGACACTCGCGTGGTTGACTGGGGAAGAACCTACTTTTCCCAGATGAGCAGGGGGTAAGCCCCTGCCGGAAAGGACCACGCTATGGAGCACGCTGCTGTCGCGCGCCGGGTGCTGGAGGGGGTGGGAGGCGAGGACAACATTGTCGGCGCCGCCCACTGCGCCACCCGCCTGCGTATGGTGCTGAAGGACCCGAGCAAGGCGGACACCGCCGCACTGGAGGACGACCCGGACCTCAAGGGGGTGTTTGAAACCGGCGGCATGTTCCAGATCATCGTCGGCCCCGGCGATGTGGACCTGGTGTTTAAAGAGTTGGACGCGCTGACGTCGAAAAGCATTGCGGTGTCCACCGAGGAGCTGAAGTCGGTGGCGGCGAACCAGGGCAACTGGTTCACGCGATTCATCAAGGTCTTCTCCGACATCTTCGTGCCGCTGATCCCGATCCTGGTCGGAGGCGGTCTGCTGATGGCGCTAAACAACGTGCTCACCGCCGAGGGCCTGTTTGGTAGTGAGTCGCTCGTGGGTATGTTCCCCGCGATCGAGGGGCTCACCCAGATCATCAACGTGCTGGCCTCCGCGCCGTTTGCCTTCCTGCCGGTGCTGGTTGGTTTCTCCGCCACGAAGCGCTTCGGCGGCAACGAGTACCTCGGCGCGGGCATCGGCATGGCGATGGTGCACCCGGAGCTGATCAACGGCTACGAGGTGGCAAACGCCATGGCCGACGGCTCCATGACCTACTGGGACCTCTTCGGCTTCCCGGTCGCCCAGGCCGGCTACCAGGGCGCGGTGCTGCCGGTGCTGGCGGTGGCGTGGATCCTGGCCACGATAGAAAAGTGGTTCCACAAGCGCCTCAAGGGCACGGTCGACTTCCTGGTCACCCCGCTGGCGACGCTTTTGATCACCGGGTTTATCACCTTCATCGCTGTCGGCCCGGCCGTGCGCTGGCTCGGCGACCTGCTCATCCACGGCCTGGCCAACCTGTACGAGGTCGGCGGTCCGATCGGCGGTTTCCTCTTCGGTCTGGTCTACTCGCCGATCGTGATTACCGGCCTGCACCAGTCCTTCCCGCCCATCGAGCTCGAGCTCTTTAAGCAGGGCGGCTCCTTCATCTTCGCCACCGCCTCGATGGCGAATATCGCACAGGGCGCGGCGGCGCTGGCCGTGTACTTCCTCACCCGCAACGCGAAGCTCAAGGGCCTGGCGGGCTCCTCGGGCATCTCGGCGGTGTTCGGTATTACTGAGCCTGCGATCTTCGGTGTGAACCTGCGCTTGCGGTGGCCGTTCTATGTGGGGATGGGCGCGGCGTCGATAGGCGCAATGCTCATCGCGATTTTCGACGTCAAGGCCATGGCCCTCGGAGCCGCGGGCTTCATCGGCGTGGTCTCGATGCGCGCGAGCGACATGGGCATCTTCCTCGTCCTGGCGGTGGTGACTTTCGTGCTGAGCTTCGGTGCAGCCTACGGCTACGGACGCTACCTGGTGGGCAAGAACGGCACCATCGACCCGGACGCGCCGGAGCAGGCGGAGCCAGAGCAGACACCGCTGGTTGCGCCCTCTGCGGACGCGCTGCGCGTGGTCTCGCCGCTGACCGGCGAGGCAGTGGCGCTGGCGCAGGTCTCGGATCCGATGTTCGCGCAGGGCAAGCTTGGCGAAGGCATCGCGATTGTGCCGACCGTGGGCGAGCTGCGCGCGCCTCTCGACGGCAAGGTGGCCGTGACCTTCCCCTCCGGCCACGCCTACGCCATCCGCGGTACAGGCACCGACGGCAAGGCTGTCGACGTGCTGATGCACATCGGCTTCGACACCGTGAACCTCAAGGGCGAGCACTTCACGGCGCACGTGAAGAAGGGTGACGAGGTGCGCGCGGGCGACCTGCTCGCCACCTTTGATATCGACGCGATCGTGGACGCAGGCTACGAGGTCACCACCCCAATTGTGGTGTCCAACACCAAGCGCGTCGGCGCGATCAACCCCGCGCTCCACCTCCCCGGGAAACTCGCTTTTGGCGAGGCGTGCTTTAACGTAGAACCCAAGCCGGCGGCTGAGTCTGCCGAAAAACCGGCGGGAGCAACAAAGGAGTAGGAACAGATGGAACCGGTCAGCGCGCTGCTGCTGTTTGTGATGGCCATTATGGCGGGGGCGATCAACTCAGCGGTGGGCTCCGGTTCTTTGCTCACCCTGCCGGTGCTCATGGCGGTGGGGCTGCCGCCCGGAGTGGCGGTGCGTACGAACACGACCGGTATGGTGTTCGCCTCCGTCGGCTCGGTGCTGGGCTACCGCAAAGAGATTGCGCGGGAGCTGCCCTACCTCGGGCCGATGGTGGTGGTGACCATCGTGGCCTCGGCGACGGGCTCGCTGTTGCTGCTGGCTTCTCCGTCCAGCACGCTCGATTTCGTCGTGCCGGTGCTGATCGTGGTGGCGCTTCTGATGGTGGTCTTCCAACCGAAGCTGACCGCGTGGCTGTCGCGGCGCACCACCGTGGGGGCGGCTGCGGCGGGGGAGCCGGTCGGTGAGGCGTGGAAGCGCCCGCAGCTGATCGCGCCGATGGGGGCGGCCGCCATCTACGGCGGCTATTTCACCGCCGCCCAGGGCATCTTGTACATGGCGATCATGTCGGTGGCCACGGGGCGCTCGCTGAAAGACGTCAACCCCGTGAAGAACTTCCTCTCGCTCTTTGTCAACGTCACCGCGGCCGTGGTCTACCTCGTGGCCTGGGCCTTCTATGGTGCGGAGATCGTGTGGGCCGGGGTGGCGATTGTGGCCGTGGGCGGGCTGATCGGCGGGATTGGCGGCTCGCAGATAGCAAAGCGCCTTCCAAACTCCGTGCTGCGCGGCATTATCGTCGTTGTTGCGTTGGTCGCGCTGGTGCGGCAGTTTGTCTAAGGCGCTTTGAGGTTAGTTCGAACGGACTTTAGGCGCGGCACCCTTGTTCAGCCAGGCGTAGACGCCGCCCATGAGTAGGCCACCGCCGACGTAGTTGCCCAGCCACACGAACAGCCAGTTGGACAGGCCGTTGACCAGGGTGAAGCCTTCGAAGTGCTCCGGTCCGATGCCATAACCGGACAGGGAGAAGATGACGAAGGACGCGATCGAGTGCTCGTAACCCATCGCAGCGAAAGCTGGGATTACCAGAACGATGGCGATGAGCTTGGCGGTGTAGTCCTTGCCAGCCTGTACCGCCATGAGGATGCCGATGTTCACCACGATGTTGGCGAAGATGCCCTCCAAGAAGAGGTGCCAGGGATCCTTGGCTAGCTTGACGTTGGTGAGCCCGGCGAGAAAGTTCTCCGGGTCCACCGCCTCAAACGCGGTGGATTTGGTGATGAAGTACGCGGTGAGCAGGACGCCGAGCAGGTTGAACAGGGTGCACACGACAACGAGAACGAAGCCGTTGAACCAACCCAGCCGTTTGGTGGTTGAGCCGTAAGTGGCAAACATCATGTTGCCGGTGGCTAGTTCGGCACCGAGGACGACCATGACGTACAGTGCCGTAGCGAAGATGGCGGCGAAGACAAATTTGCCGAAGCCAGGTGCCTCAGCCTCGACCGCTGTGGCCGCCACGGCGGCGAACGCGGTAATGATTGTGAGGAACAGCCCGGCGAGCATGGAGCGTACGGCGAACTTGGGGAGTTCGTTGTTGAAGAGGTACGCCTTGAAGCCGATTGATTCGGCCAACGTGCTGTCAAAGTTCATAGGTAACACCATACGTGGTTTTGATTGGGGTTACCAATTGAAAACGGGTGATGTCCGCCACCGGCTGTGGGGCGGATGGGATTTGGTGTTTCCCCACCACACATGCTTTAATACTGCAGTTGTCTCTCGCTGGTCGGGCTTGCAGCGCGTTTCCGAGTTGGAAGTCCGAGACCCTTCGACCGTTTACGTGGTTCGTCGATAAGCGAAGGCACAATGAGCACATGACCACGTGCGTACAGGACGGAAATCTGACGCACATCGATCCAGGTCAGGAGACCAACTGTGATTCAGAAGGAATCGCGTCTGAAGGTCGCCGACAACACGGGCGCACGCGAAATTCTGTGCATCCGCGTCCTCGGCGGCTCTGTTCGACGCTTCGCCGGCATCGGCGACACGATCGTCGCCACCGTGAAGGAAGCTGCCCCGGGCGGCAACGTCAAGGAGGGCGAGGTTGTCAAGGCGGTTATCGTCCGCGCAACCAAGGAAACCCGTCGTCCGGACGGCTCCTACATCTCCTTCGGCGAGAACGCTGCCGTTCTGATCAAGAACGACACCGAGCCCCGCGGCACCCGCATCTTCGGCCCCGTTGCCCGCGAGCTGCGCGACAAGAAGTTCATGAAGATTGTTTCTCTCGCACCGGAGGTGATCTAACTAATGAAGATCAAGAAGGGCGACATGGTCCAGGTCATCGCCGGTAAGGACAAGGGCGCACAGGGCAAGGTCATCGAGGCCTACCCGAAGCGTGACAAGGTCCTCGTCGAGGGCGTCAACCGTGTGAAGAAGCACGTCGCAAACTCCTACAACGAGCGCGGCGCAGAGTCCGGCGGCATCGTCACCCAGGAAGCAGCAATCCACGTGTCCAACGTGATGCTCCTGGACTCCGACGGCAACCCGACTCGCGTCGGCTACCGCTTTGACGAGGACGGCAAGAAGGTCCGCGTTGCCAAGTCGAACGGGAAGGACATCTAGCATGAGCGAGAACTACACTCCGCGTCTGAAGACCCGCTACCAGGACGAGATCCGCACCAAGCTGAACGACAAGTACAGCTACGACAACGTCATGCAGATCCCGGGTCTGACCAAGATTGTTGTCAACATGGGTGTTGGCGACGCTGCGCGTGACTCCAAGGTCATCAACGGCGCACTCGAGGACCTCACCGCGATCACCGGCCAGAAGCCGCAGCTGCGTCGCGCGAAGAAGTCCATCGCAAACTTCAAGCTCCGTGAAGGCATGCCGATCGGCGCGAAGGTCACCCTGCGTGGCGACCGCATGTGGGAGTTCCTGGATCGTCTCCTGACGGTTGCACTCCCGCGTATTCGCGACTTCCGCGGCCTGAACGACAAGCAGTTCGACGGTGCGGGCAACTACACCTTCGGCCTGTCTGAGCAGACGATGTTCTACGAGATCGACATTGACAAGATCGACCGCCCGCGCGGTATGGACATCACCGTCGTCACCACCGCCACGAACGACGAAGAGGGTCGCGCACTGCTGACCCACCTCGGCTTCCCGTTCGCGGACAAGGACGGCAAGATGAAGCAGGCTTAAGCCTTCGCTTGAGCGCTCCACAGATGCCCCCGGTTCACTAGAAGAACCGGGGGCATTTTTCGTGTATGCGGCTTACTTAACTTTTCTGCGAGTCGGGCGGAAACGCGATATCGAGCAGTTCAATATCGGTGAGCGTTGCAGGGTTGTACCACAATACGGCTTCGATCCGGCCCTCGTCGTTGTAGAGCGTTACCCAGTGCTCGTAAAGGACAATTCCTGATCGCCCATCGTCGGCCCACGGTATGCCGAGGGCGTCGAGTTTTTCGGTAAACCTCGACGTGGGGATGTGGAACGGGATTCCGAGGAAACTAGCGTTGTTTTCCGGGCTGATCTCCAACTCAGCCACCACACCGTCCTTTTCGGTTGCTTGGGCGGCAAACTTGTGCCCGCCGACGGTTACGCTCGCCCGGTATCCGTTTCCGAGGAATGTGTTCCAATTCATACGGTCGATGATGGGCTTCGGCTCAGGATTTCCCATCGCGTGTAATACGTCCCTGAAACTCAACGGGGCGTCGGTGGTGAAGTCGACGAGTGGCTCGTAGTTCGCCCGCTCTTCGGCTGGTTGAACAGGGGGTTTGGCGCGTGCTGCTGCCTCGGCTTCCAAGTTTGCGTCGTAGATGGCCCGCGCCGTGTTGACGTCTCCGACGATGGAGACCATTCCCGGTTCAGCGGCGACAGCGATGGTGGTTGCTTCTATGTCTGCGCGCTTGATCATTACGTCGGCCAAGCGCGTGCTTGTCGACGTCGCGCTCCCGCCCCCAGCCGCCTCCGCCAGTGCCGGGGGAAGGAACTCCTCGAAGACAAACACGTTGCCCACGTTGTCGATCTCAGCGAAGTGGAGCGTTTCCCCGGTGACCCGGCTGCGTGCGGCGGCAAGCAGGCGAAGGAAGTGGAGGTGGTCGTCTTTATCGGGCGACAATGCCACCCCTAACTGCTCCCAATACTTCACCGTGTTTGAAGCGAGATTTGCGACGGCATCCAACGCATTTGTGGCTATGAGATCAGACGGGTCTGGGTCTTCGGGCCATGCATCATCTGCCGCCTTGTCGAGCTGTTCATAGCAATCGTCCATGCGCTCCTGGGCTGCTTCGGAAAGCGAGAAATCCTTTGTCGCTTCATCGAACTCGATGCTGTTGATAATGGCGGTGACCTCCGGCCACCTTGCCGTGCAAGGGCGGGCGAAACCGTGGAGCAACACCTTCGCGGTCTGGAGGGCACCGAGGGCTTTCGTGGTGGCGGAACCGGCCTTTTGGATTGCTTCGTCGTAAAACATTTCTGCCGTTGGTCTCCTCGGTTTCTTGCCAAGTGCGGCCCACCCTACCACTGGGTGTCTGGCATACGAGAGATATTTTGCGCCCACCGTGCGGATAGTGGAAGGTATCGGCGCAGGCTGTGAAAGATTTCGCATAGTTAGACTAGCTATATTCAATTTTCCCAGGTCAGCAGGAACCGGCAAGATCGCGCTGCGGAAAATTTCACGCTACCCGCGCGCGAAGGCGAGGCGCTGCGCAAAACGGGCATAGTCCTCGCGGATCTCGCTGAGCGGGGCCACCACAGTTTCCTCGGAAACGATGGCAATCTCCCGGCGTAGCGCCGTCTTCGTGCGCCTGCGCACTCCGGACCCGAGCATCCCGCCGAAGACGGCGCTGATCAGGCCGATAATCAGTCCGGTGAGGAGCCCGGCCATGATCAGCAGGGTGGGGATGGGCCAGCCTTCGACGTCCGGGACCAGGTCGGTGCCGAGCAGGGGAGTGAGGATGCCGGGTACGAACGCCACGAGCAGGTACCACAGCACGCCGATGAGCGCGGCGACCAGGGCGAGCCACTGCACGATGGTCAGCAGCGACCAGGCCTTCGACGGCTGGGCCGGGACGCGGGTGCGCGCGACCGCCCGGTCAAGTGCCTCGGGTACCTGCTCGGAAGCCTGGCTCGCGCGGTCGGTCACGGCTGCGGCCCACTGCTCGGGAAGCCCGGCCGCGATGGCTTCCGCGTAGTCGCGCACGCCCCGGTTGGCTACGGCCTTGGATGCAGCGTCGAGTTCCGGCATGGAGGAGCGGTGTACGCCCACCTCGTCGGACTGCTCGCGCACGCCCATGCGCTTGAGCGGATCCGGCCGGAAGCGGGTGATCCAGGAGGTCAGCAGCCAGCCGGTGCGCTCGCGCAGGCGCTTGCGGTACGCGGCGGCGGCGTTGTTGGCCAGACGGTCGGCACCCGCGGCCTCGGCGAGGGTGGCGTCCATATCGCGTTTGGCCTGCTTGTCCGGGCGCGTCTTCTTCTCCTGCTTGGCCAGCTGCTTGCCGGTGGCTGGAGGGAGTAAGTCTGCGGTCGCGGACTGGATGTCGGCCTCGATGCGGGCGGACTGCGCGGTGCGGGCGCGGGCGACGCGGGTGATGGCGGCGCGCAGGTCATCAATCCCGGCGCCCGTGCGGGTGGAGGTGGGGACGACGTGGGCGTTGGACAGGCCGTCGTCAAGCAAAAGCCCCTTGAAGGACGCGCTGACGGTGTCGACGTCGCTGGGGGCCAGCAAGTCGGACTTGTTCAGTACGGCGAGCGTGACCGCGGCGTGGCCTGCGTGCGGGCGGATGAACTGCTCGTGGATGACGCTGTCGGCGTACTTTTCGGGGTCGGAGACCCAGACGAGCACGTCGACCTGGCCGGCGAGGCGCTCGGCGATCGCGCGGTTGGAAGCTTCGACCGAGTCGAAGTCGGGCAGGTCGAGCAGGATGAGCGGGCCAGCGTCGGGGGCGAACTCGCCCGGGCGGGCGCGGCGGTCCTCGACCCCGAGCCAGTCGAGCAGCTCCTCGGAGCCGGCGGGCTGCCAAATCGCGGCGAGCGGGGAGGACGTTGTGGGGCGGCGGGCGGCGGCCTTGCCAAGGTCCTCGCCGACGATGGCGTTAAACAACGAGGTCTTGCCGGAGCCGGTCGCGCCGAAGAAACCGACGACGGTGTGCTCGGCGGACAAGGCGCGGCGCTCGGCACCGGCGCGGGCGACCTTTTCCAGCCGCTCGCGCTGGGCGGGGGAGAGGTAGCCGCGGCCGATCTCTGCGGCCTCCTCGAGCGCGGTGAGGCGCTCGCCAAGGGTCGGCTTAGCGCTCAGCAGTGCCATTGGCGTCTCCCTCCGGGGCCGGGCGGGTAAACGTGCCACGCAGCTGGTCGAGTAGGCCGCGCAGCTTGGAGTCGGCCTCGGCGTCGGGCGTTGCAGCGGGCGCGGGCGCGGAAGCAACCGCGGGCACGGCCGCTGCTGCTGGCATCGTTTCGGGGAAACGCGCGCTGGCCTGTGTGCGAGCCTCGGCGGAAAGCGCGCGCAGCTCGGCGGCGTCGGTACCAGCGTGCAGTGGCGCGGTGATCTCGCGGTAGCGCTCGCGCTCGCTCCCAAGCAGCGCTTCGAGGCGCTCGTTGAGATCGGCGCGGGCGTCCGCAGCCATGCGGCGGACGGTGTCCTCGCCGAAGATGGTCTCCAGGAGTTTCTGGCCGACGACGGCGGAGCCGCCCGCGATGGCGATCTCGCCGCCGGTCAGCCCGGCGGTGGAGGCGAAGACCACGAGCATCAGTGCGACGGTCAGCACGTTGAGGCCGAAAGACATCACGCGGGCGCGCTGCCGCTTCTGGCCTGCGGTCTCCTGGATGCGTGTCAGCAGTGCCTGTTGCCACTGGCGCACAAGTGCTGCGGCGTCCTCGGAGATCGTCTCGCTCGCCCGGGCCAGCTCGGGCGCGGCCTGCGCACGCAGCTCGGGGGCGACGGCACCCACGTGCGACCAGGATTTCGCGGCGGCGGTTTCGGCGGCGTCGACGATTACGGCGTGCAGGCCCG
Organism: Corynebacterium sp. HMSC074A01; assembly: GCF_001831515.1. GTDB lineage: Bacteria > Actinomycetota > Actinomycetes > Mycobacteriales > Mycobacteriaceae > Corynebacterium. The sequence continues at coordinate 197,855 of NZ_KV825615.1, read as the reverse complement.
ACTCGATCTCGGTTTCCACCTCGCGCAGCGGCGCGGGCTGGCCCGTAAAGAAACTGCCCACCTTGTCCACGGCCTGGCTAAACCAGCGCTCCACCCCGCGGAAGGCGTCCGAGGTGCCCACCACGTCCTGCCAGCGGTCGAGGACCTCGGTGCGCAGAAGCTTGCCGTCGCTGGTGGCGTCGATGACGTGGTCGCAGGCGCTGCGGTAGTGCGCGTCGATCGCGGTGTCGATCTGCGCAGCGAAGGCCTCCTGCTGCTCGCGGCGTGCCCCAAGCTTCTCGACGCGCACCAGCACCCCGCCCAGCGCACCTGCCACCGTCTTGCCCGCCACCTCGCGGCGCGCTGCGGTATCCCCGGCAAGCCGGTTGAGGTAGTCGCGCAGCTGCGCAACCAGCTCATCCGGCAGAAACTCCCCGCCTGCCTGCCCGCCGAGGTCGGTGACGAAGGGGACCTCGAAGACGGTCGCACCACTCAGGCCCGCCTCGTCCATCATGCGGCGCAGGTCGGACGGCACGGTTTCGGCGGAGGCCTCGTCGAGACGGTTGAGCACGACGACGACCTCGATGCCGCGACCGGCGGCGTCGTGGAGGAAGTTCCACACCAGCTGATCCGCGTAGCGTGCTGGCGTGGTGACGAAGATCCACAGGTCGGCGGCGGCGAGAAGCTGAGAGGCCAGGGCCCTATTGTGGTCGTCGATGGAGTCGAAATCGGGGGCGTCGACAAGCGCGAGCCCTGCGGGGATGGTGGCTGTTTCCACCACCCGCAGCGTGGTGGACTGCTCGTCGCCCGCGCCGTGGGAGCGGGCAAGACCTGGCAGGACCTCGGGCGAGTTGAACCAGTCCGCGTTGGCGGGGTTGGCCACCAGCACCGGCTGGCGAGTGGTGGGGCGGATCACCCCCGGGTTGGAGACGCGCTCGCGCAGTACCGCGTTGACCAGCGTGGACTTGCCGGAGCCGGTAGATCCGCCGATGACGGCGAGCAGCGGGGCGTCGAGGTTGCTCAGACGCGGCAGGATGTAATCGTCGAGTTGGTTGACCACGGCGCGGGCGTCGGCAGCCGCGGCCGGATCGCTCGGCAGCGCGGTGCCGGCGAGTGCCTCGCGCAGCTCGCGCACTGCGGCGATCAGCTCGGCGGGGGATTGGGGAGTGCTCACGCCCACCATTCTGGCACAGGGGCGCGGGCACGGACCCGCGCGGTCACGCTGGTGGGATCACCCCCGCGGATACCCCTGCTGCGGGCGAAGGATCGGCGGCCGATGCGTTAGCATCATGCACTGTATTACACGCATATGTACGCAAACTGGGGCGTACGCGAGCTAAGGAGGAGCGATGGCGCTCAACGACACAATTCAAGCCGGTGCAGGCAAGAAGGAGGAATTGCTGGACAACGAGCCCGCCCGCTTCTTCGTGCGCTCGATCCTCGGCGGTATCTACCTCATGGTGGGCACCGCTTTCGCTGCCGTGGTGGGCAACATGACCGAGCAGCTCTTCCCCGGCTCCGGCGCAGTGGTCTTCGCCATGCTCTTCGGCCTCGGCCTGTTCGCCATCGTCGTGCTCGCGGCCGAGCTGGCCACCGGCGACATGATGTTTTCCTCCTGGGCCGCCACCGTGCGACAGTTCTCCTGGGGGAAAGGCATTTGGATCGTCGTTGTCGCGACCGTGGGCAACCTGGTGGGCGCGCTGCTGATCGCCTGGATCTTAAGCCAGTCGGCCAAGTTCGGTTCGCTGGATGACACACACCTGATCTCCACCCTCGTGGAGGGCAAGTTGAACAAGGGTCCGTGGGGCACGTTCATCGAGGCGGTCCTGGCGAACTTCGTGGTCAACATGGCTATCGTGGGTGCGCTGCTGTCCAAGGAGGTCATCTCCAAGTTCATCGTGATCCTGCCGATGATCGCCATCTTCGTCGGCCTCGGGCTCGAGCACGTCATCGCGAACTTCTGCCTGATGGGGATGGAGCTGTTCGCTGACCCGCAGGCAGAGAGCTTCACCTTCGGCGCAGTCGCCCTGAACTGGATCATCGTGTGGGTCGGCAACTTCGTCGGCGGCGGCCTGGGCATCGGCGCGGTCTACGCCTGGTTGAACAAGACCAACACCGTCTACAAGGACTAAGCGCCCGCCCGCTTATCGACGCCTAACGCTCCTCCGCCGGCACCAAATCGAACTCCGTCACGCGCAGGACCTTCTTCGGGTCCTGCTGGAAGGCGATGCCGAGGCGGTTGTAGCTGTTGACCCCGACCGCGCCAACGATCAGCGCGCGCACGTACTCCTCGCCGAAAGCCTCCGTCGCGCGCTCCCACAGGTCCTCGGACAAGGACTCAGGCGTGTCCTCCAACTCCGTCAGCGCGTCCGCCAGCTCGAGGACAAGCGCCTCGGTCTCGCTGAACTCGCGCGCGTGGCGAGTCCACTGCTCCACCTTGAGGATGTAGTCCTCGCTCCAGCCGTGCTCGCGTGCGTTGCGGCGGTGAATCGCAGTGCATACCGGGCACCCGTTAACCGCCGTCGCCCGCACGCACACCAGGTGGGCGTGGTCCGGGTCGGTGTTGTCCCGCAAGAATTGCATAGGCGGGTAGAACATCTCGATGATTTCTTTGGGTACGTGGCGGGGCGTCATGCCTATGATTCTACTGAACGCAAGTTGCCCGCGTACAGGTTGAATCTGCGGTTGCGCACGAAGCCGGCGAGCGCCATGTTCGCCTCGCGCGCCAGCTCCACCGCGAGCGAAGAGGCCGCGGAGACCGCCACGAGCGCGGGGAAGCCCGCCACCGCCGCCTTCTGCACGAGCTCGAAGGACGCACGTGAGCTCATGACCAGGATCATGTCGCGGGCCGGGAGCGCGCCGTCGAGAAGCAAATGCCCGATGACCTTGTCGGCTGCGTTGTGGCGGCCGATGTCCTCGCGCACCACGATCGGGTTGCCCTTCAAGTCGAAGGCCCCGGCGGCGTGGATGCCGCCGGTTTTGCGGAATTGTTTCTGCTCGGCGCGCAGCCGCTCGGGCAGCTCGACGATCAGCTCTGGGTCCAGCTCGATTGGTGTAATCGGAGTGCGCACCTTGTGGAGTAGCTCGCTAATGGACTGGGTGCCGCAGACCCCGCACGCGCTGGTGGTGGGGGTGAGTCGGATGAATTCCGGCGTGACAGGTTGCGCCGTCTCGGCGAGCTCCATGTCCAGCAGGTTATAGGTGTTTTCCCCGCCCGCGCCGACCGCGCCCGCGCAGTAGCGGGCGGTGCGCACGTCTTCCGCTGAGGTGATCAGCCCTTCGGCGAAGCACCACCCGTGCGCGAGCTCTACGTCATGCCCCGGGGTGCGCATGGTGGAGGTCAGCGTTTTTCCCTGCGCGCGGATCTCTAGGGGCTCTTCCACCGTGACGGTGTCCGCGCGGGTGTCCGTGTAGAACTTCGGCCCGTCTTCCCCCTCTTCGGGGACCGTGACCTTGGTGACGGCGAAACGGCGGTTAATCCTGCTCATCCGCGCTCCCCGTGTCGTAGCGCTTGAGCAGCTCGCTGGTGCGCGCGATCAGGGCGCGGACCTGCTCTGCCTGCGCGGTGTCGTCCTGGGGTAGGCCGGCCTGGCCTGCGGCGAGACCCACGAGGAAGGCGGTGGTGGGCGCGGCTGGGCGCGACGGGCCGTTGTGGGCGACGTCGGCAGTCAGCTCCAGGATGTCGCCGACGAGCTCGCGCACCAGCGTCGGCGAGATGTCGAACTCCTCTGCCAGCGCCGCGAGCCAGGCGTGGGTGGATTGGAGGCTTTCCTCTCGTGCCATGGGTGCTCCTTTTCGTTGATCGTGTGTCTCCCACAGTAGCCACCGGCGCGCTTTTCGTAGGGGTAGCGCGAATAGGCGATGTGTAGTAAAAATAAACGCACCAACCATAACGTACGAAAGGTAAAGCTCATGAAAGACATTCACAAGCTCAAGGCACGCGTCCAGAAGCTGCTGCGCCAGGCAGCCGATAGGGAAGGCACACCGGAAGGCGACTCCTTTTACGCCAAGGCCTTCGATCTCATGGCCGTCTACGGGCTGAGCGAGCGCGACGTGACCAGCGTTGGCCAGGGCAACGCGATCGAGCGCCGCACCTACGACATCAGCGGCGCGTACACCGACATGCAGGCCAAGCTCCTTTTCGCCATTGCCGACAGTCTGCACTGCACCGGCTTTTACCACCGCGCCTACAACTCCACGCGCGTCAAGCAGGCCACGCTCTTCGGTCACACCGACCACTTGGCGCGAGTTGACGCGCTCTATAGCCTGCTCGTCCCGGTCATGATGGCGGGCGCGCGTCGCCTGCACGCCACGCACCTGGGCGAATCCATCATCGTGACCCGCCGCTCGTACATGACCGGCTTCGCCACCCGCATCGGCCAGCGCCTCGCGCAGTCCGAGCGCCGCGTCACCGACACTTCGCAGGCCTACGCGCTTGCGCTTATCGACGATGCCGAGCAGGCCCGCAACGCCCTCGCCGACTTCGCCGCAGACCGCGGCCTCCACCTGCATGCGGACACCTCGAAGCGCTCCTTCGACCCGGACGCCTACCGGCAAGGACACGAGGCGGGCGACGCCTCCGACATCGGGCAGCAGCGGGTTGCAGCGCGACCTGCGCTGCCGTTCTGACGCGCGTTAGTTTCAGGCGTTAGTTTCGGACCAGCCAGGCCCCCGCCGCGACGATGAGCGCCTCCGCCCCGCGGTCCAGGGTGGGCTGCAGGTCGGGCGCGAACTCGGGCGAGTGGTTGCCCGGCGCATCTGGGTAGCTGGCGAACCCGCCCAGACCCCAGTAGCTGTAGGGGACACCGAGCGTGTCGGGGATGACGGAGAAGTCCTCCGAGGCCGGCACCCGTCCCAGGTCGGTCACCTCGTCGCCAAAGTGGGCCTCGAACGCTGTGCGCACCCTTTCGGTGACAGCCTCGTCGTTGCTGATGAGCGGGTAGACGTCGTAGTACTCAAACTCGGGCTCGCGGGGACTGCGCGCAGCAAGGCACTCCGCGCGCACGATGCGTTCGATCGCCTCTTTAAGGTGGTCGCTGACCTCTTGCGAGTACGCGCGCGTGTTGATGAGCAGCGTGGCGGAGTCCGGGATGATGTTGGACTTGAAGCCGGCGTTGATCGCGCCAACGGTCAGCACCGCCGTCTCCGCCGCGGTGATCTCGCGGCTGACCACGTGGTGCAGCCGGGTGACGATGGTGGAGGCGAGCAGCACCGGATCGACGCTCTTTTCCGGCATCGAGCCGTGCGAGCCCGTCCCGTGCACCGTGACTTTTGCGGAGAACGCCTGTGACAGCACCGGCCCGACCTGGGTGCCGACCGTGCCGCCGGGCAGCGAGGAGAGCACGTGCTGGCCGAGGTAGACGTCAGGGCGCGGGATGGCCTCTGCGATGCCGGCCTCCACCATGGCGCGAGCCCCCGAGGCGGTCTCCTCCCCGGGCTGGAACACGCCGACGAGCGTGCCCGACCACGCGTCGCGGTGCGCGTGGAAGGCTTCGAGCGCGCCCAGCAGTGAGATGAGGTGGGCGTCGTGGCCGCAGGCGTGCGCGACCGGGTACTCCGTCCCTGTTGCCTCGTCGACCTGGGTGGCGGTGGAGGCGTACTCCTTGCCGGAGGTCTCGCGGACCGGCAGCGCATCGATGTCGGCCCGTAGCGCGACGACGGGGCCAGGGCCGTTCTCGATGGTGGCGACGACGCCAGTCTCACTCGGCTGGGTGAACGAAATTCCGGCAGCCTCGAGCTCTTGCACGATGCGCTGCGTGGTTTGCACTTCCTGCATCGACAGTTCCGGGTGCTGGTGGAACCACCGGTACGCCGCTTCGCGTGCCTCGCGGGTGCTGTCGAGATGGTTGAGGATAGGTTGCAGTGCGGGCTGGGGGCTCATGTGCGAGAGTGTACGCGTGGGCGTCGATAAGCGATTTGCCCTGCGCGGTGACCTGCGTATAGGGTTATCCGTCGGACTTGTGTGAAAACCACAAGCCGACAAGACCAAATGTACATCCAACTTTGTTGCAGGCCCCCCGCCCGATTTGCGGACCGCGTGCAAGGGAGGCGGCGAGCGCCCCACGTTACTGAGCGTGGGGAGCGTGAAGTAGCCCCCGACAGACCATGCGGAAAACGCGACCTTTATGGGTCAGGTGGGTTGATGAAAATCGCAGGGAACCGCAACGAGAAAGGAACCGGTCACTCGCTATGACCATGACTGATCCGATTGCGGACATGCTCTCCCGCGTGCGCAACGCAAATAACGCGCGCCACGAGACCGTGTCCATGCCGTCCTCCAAGATCAAGGTGAACATCGCCGAGATCCTGAAGCAGGAAGGCTACATCGCTGACTACAAGGTTGAGGACGCCAAGGTGGGCAAGGCCCTGACCCTGGACCTCAAGTACGGCCCGACCCGCGAGGCTTCCATCGCCGGTCTGCGCCGCGTTTCCAAGCCGGGTCTGCGCGTGTACGCAAAGTCCACCGACCTGCCGCAGGTCCTTGGCGGCCTGGGCGTGGCCATCATCTCCACGTCCCACGGTCTCCTGACCGACCGACAGGCCCAAGAGAAGGGTGTAGGCGGGGAAGTCCTCGCTTACGTCTGGTAAAGGGGAGGTTGAATAGACTATGTCGCGTGTAGGTAATGCACCCATCGCAATCCCGAACAACGTCGAGACCAAGATTGACGGCCAGACCGTCGAGGTGAAGGGCCCGAAGGGCACCATGACCGTCGACATCCCGGCCCCGATCACCGCAGCCGTCGAGGACGGCCAGATTGTGGTGTCTCGTCCGGATGACCACCGTAAGAACCGCTCGCTGCACGGCCTGTCGCGCTCGCTGATCAACAACCTCGTTGTCGGCGTGACCGAGGGCTACAAGATCAACATGGAGATCTTCGGCGTTGGTTACCGTGTCCAGCAGAAGGGCAAGGACCTCGAGTTCTCCCTCGGCTACTCCCACCCGATCCTCATCGAGGCTCCGGAGGGCGTCGCATTCGCTGTCGACGGCAACACCAAGTTCTCGATCGAAGGTACCGACAAGCAGCAGGTTGGCCAGATTGCGGCGAACATCCGCCGTCTGCGCAAGGATGACCCGTACAAGGGTAAGGGCATCCGTTACGCAGGCGAGCAGGTACGTCGCAAGGTCGGAAAGACGGGTAAGTAATCATGAGCAATACTGCAGAGAACACCAAGCGCACCCCGGTCGGCAAGGACATCTCGTCCCGCCGCCGCGAGGCCCGCGCACGTCGCCACAACCGTATTCGCAAGACCCTGCGTGGCACCCCGGAGACCCCGCGTCTCGTCGTGCACCGCTCCTCCCGCCACATCCACGTCCAGGTCATCGACGACCTCGCCGGCCACACCCTCGTTGCCGCATCGTCGATGGAGCCGGACGTGCGCAACCTGGACGGGGACAAGAAGGACAAGGCAGCCAAGGTTGGCGCTCTCGTCGCAGAGCGTGCCAAGGCAGCCGGCATCGAAGCCATTGTCTTCGACCGCGGCGGCTACAAGTTCCACGGCCGCATCGCAGCTCTTGCACAAGCAGCTCGTGAAGGTGGTCTGAAGTTCTAATGATCACCGCAACCATCACCATCAACGGAAGGATCGCGTAATGGCCGAACGTGAACGGCGTGACGGCGGACGCTCCGCCGACAACCAGAACAACAAGGGCAACAGGAACGAGCGCGGTGGCCGCGGCCGCCGCGACGACCGCCGCAACCAGAACGACGACCGCGATAAGTACATCGAGCGCGTCATCACCATTAACCGCGTCGCAAAGACCGTTAAGGGTGGCCGCAACATGTCGTTTACCGCGCTCGTTGTCGTCGGCGACGGCCAGGGCATGGTCGGCGTCGGCTACGGCAAGGCGAAGGAAGTCCCCGCCGCAATCCAGAAGGGTGCAGAAGAGGCTCGCAAGAACTTCTTCCGCGTCCCGATGATTGCCGGCACCATCCCCCACCCGGTCCAGGGCGAAGAGGCCGCAGGCGTCGTCATGATGCGCCCGGCAGCTCCCGGTACCGGTGTGATCGCCGGCGGCGCAGTCCGTCCGGTGCTCGAGTGCGCAGGTGTCCAGGACATCCTGGCCAAGTCCCTCGGCTCCGACAACGCCCTGAACGTGGTTCAGGCAACCGTTGCCGGCCTGAAGGAACTGGTGCGCCCCGAAGAGGTCGCCGCAAAGCGTGGCAAGGACCTCGAGGACGTCGCTCCGGCCCGTATGCTGCGCGCACGTGCAGGACAGGAGGCGTAAACCACAATGGCACTGAAGATCACACTGCACCACGGCAAGGTTGGCGAGAAGCCGCAGACCCGCAAGAACCTCGAGGCTCTTGGTCTGCGCAAGATCGGCCAGTCCGTGATCAAGAAGGACAACGCCGCAACTCGCGGCCAGGTGCTCAAGGTTCGTCACCTTGTCACCGTCGAAGAAGTTGCAGGGGAGTAGATAGCACATGGCTGACATCATCAAGCTTCATGATCTGCGCCCGGCAAAGGGTGCGAACAAGCCGAAGCACCGCGTTGGCCGCGGTGAAGCCGGCAAGGGCGGCAAGACCGCCGGCCGCGGTACCAAGGGTACGAAGGCTCGCTACCAGGTTTCCGCAGCGTTTGAGGGCGGCCAGATGCCGCTGCACATGCGCCTGCCGAAGCTGAAGGGCTTCAAGAACCCGAACCGCGTCGTATTCCAGGTTGTCAACGTCAACGACCTGGCCAAGGCCTTCCCGAACGGCGGCGCCGTGTCCATCGAGGACATCGTCGCAGCTGGCCTGGTTCGCAAGAACCAGCCGGTCAAGGTCCTGGGCAACGGCGACATCGACGTCAAGCTCGACGTCACCGCCAACAAGTTCTCCAAGTCCGCAGCCGAGAAGATCAAGGCTGCTGGCGGCTCCATCACTGAGGCGTAAGCGCCTCTCAGGGTCTGAGAACGCTTTAAGGCCCGCCGCCCCTGTGTAAGGGGTGGCGGGCTTTTCGCGTTGGGGGTTAGTGGTTGAGTGGCAGCTCAAAGACAAGGTTCTCGCACGTGATACGTGCATTTGCGTTGCCGTCCCACACGGGGTTGAGGCCAATCTCTTTGAGCGCTTCGACGACTAGGGTGGCAACCTCGGCATCCGTTTCCAGGCTGGGGTTTTCTCTGTCCCCGAAGCCGAAGTAGAGCAGCCCGCTGTGGATGAGGCTGTCTACGTCCTGCTGGGTGCAGTAGGCATAGCCACGGTGGCCGTCCTCTTCGGCGGCCCTGCCGCCGCCCTCAACGGCTTCGGCCTTGGTGTAGCCCTCGTCGAAGGAGAACGAGATGTTGCGCTTTGCCAGCGCTTCGTGCAGGGCTTCGATGCGCTTGGCGTCCTCGGAGGCCTCCGGCACGAGGCAGGCGTATTCTGCGCTGACTTCCTCTACCAGGGGTGTTGGGTCGGAGTCCATGTCGTCCTCCAGCCACGCGGTGATTTCATCGGGGTGCCATCCGTGGCAGAGCATGAGAGAAATCTGGCTGGTGATTTCGTCGGCCTCGTAGATGCCGTCGGCGGGAGGGAATTTGCTTGTGGTCATGGCGTGGGAGCTCATGCCCCTGCAGCGTAGCGAATTGCGCGTGAGGTTGCCGCGGGGTGGGCGCGTGCGGGTCGGGTCGCCGGGCGCGGCTAGACAGCGCAAGTTGGACAGCGTTAGTCGGTCCCAAACCGGGATAAACGCTGTCCTGCTTGCGCTACCTGCGTGGAACGACCGCAAATGTCGAGACCTGGTTGTCGAGAACCCTTACAAAAACCAATGAACTCGACCTGCCGGTCTCGACATCTAGCAGGGTTACGGTCAAGCAGCCCCGACCAAGCAGACCCGCAACGAAAAACGCCGCCGCAGCCCATAAAGCTGCAGCGGCGTATACGCGAAACCTACGCCCGCGCGCGGTGCGCGAGCCTGTTGCCCAGCGACTGGATCGCTTGGACGACGATGATCAGGATGATCACCGTGGTGAGCATGGCCACCGAGTCGAATTGCTGGTAGCCATACGAGATCGCCAAGTCACCCACACCACCGCCGCCGATGGTGCCGGCCATGGCCGTGGCGGAGATCAGGCCGACGGTGGCCGTGGTCACGGCGAGGATGATAGAGGACTTGGCCTCCGGCAGCAGGAAGTAGCGGATGGTTTGGCTCATGCTGGCACCCATGGAGTCGGCCGCCTCGGTGATGCCCGGGTTGACCTCGAGGAGGGACTGCTCGATCAGTCGCGCGATAAACGGCGCGATGTACAGGGTCAGGGGCACGAGCGCGGCGGTGGTGCCGATCGCGGTACCGGCGATGACGCGCGTGAACGGAGAGATCGCCACGAGCAGGATGATGAACGGCAGCGAGCGGATCACGTTGACCACCACGTTGAGGATGCCGTAGATCACCGCGTTGGGCTTTAAGCCCCCGGGCCGGGTGATCACCAGCGCGAGCGCCAGCGGGATGCCGATGAGTGCGCCGATGAACAGGGAGATGCCGACCATGTAGACGGTCTCGCCGAACGAGTCGACGTACATCGATGGGGTGACGCGGGAGCCGGTGGTGTCGCGCCACCAGGAGTTGAGCTGTTCCATGGGTTTAAGCGTCCTTTCCGGTGATGCGGTTGACGGTTATGCCGTCGAGGCCCTCCAGCCAAGCCACCGCGTCGTTAAGCGGGCCGCCCGCGCGGAGGCCGAGGATGGTGGCACCGACGCTGGTGTCGGCGAGTTCCGTCTCGGCAGAGGACAACAGGTGCGCCTCGGTGTCGAAGCGGCGCGCTAGCTCACTAAAGACGTCGGCGACGGCGCTGCCGGTGTGGATCAGCTGCACGACCTCGTCGTAGTCGCCGCGTTCGATCGTGGCGCGCACGCTGTCGGGGACTGCGCGGGGGATCACCGTCTCCACGAAGCGCTGGGTGAGTGTGGCCTGCGGGTTAGCAAAGACCTCGGCCACCGGCCCGGACTCGACCAACCGGCCGGCCTCGAGTACGGCGACGGAGTCGGCCAGGCGCGCCACCACGTCCATCTGGTGCGTAATCAGCAGGATGGTCACTCCGAGCTTGGCGTTGATGTCGCGCAGCAGCTCGAGGATTTGGGTGGTGGTGAGTGGGTCGAGGGCGGACGTTGGCTCGTCGCAAAGCAAAATGCTCGGGTTGGTCACGAGCGCACGCGCGATGCCCACGCGCTGCCGCTGGCCGCCGGAGAGTTGGCGCGGCTTGTGGTCCGCGCGGTCGGAGAGTCCGACCATCTCGAGGACCTCGGCGACGCGGCGCGACACTTCGCCCTTCGGCGTCTTGGAGAGCAGCAGTGGCGTGGCGACGTTTTCCGCGACGGTCTTGGTCTCCAGGAGGTTGTAGTTCTGGAAGACCATGGAGACCTCGCGGCGCAGCTCGCGCAGCTGCTTCGGGCTGAGTTCGGCGGGCTGGCGGCCGAGCACAGTCACGGTGCCCGAGGTGGGCGTCTCCAGGCCGTTGACCGTGCGGATCAGCGTCGACTTGCCCGCCCCGGAGGTGCCCACGACTCCGGAGATGCCGCCGGTGGGCACGGTGAAGGTGATGTCTTCGAGCGCGGTGAACTCGCCTTTCGCGGTGTCGAAGACTTTGGACACGCGCTCGAAGGCGACCGCGGTGCCGGGGGAGTGCGTCATGAGCTACCTTTCCGGGCTACTGCAGGGATTCCGGCAAGAACCAGTAGTTGTTCTCGTTGTTGGCGTCGAAGTACTCCTTGAACTCGTCGGAGCGGTAGGCCTCGGCGACGGCCTCGGTCCACGGCTCGTCGACCTTGTCCTCGGTGGTCACGGCCACGAGGATGAGCTCCGGGCGCAGGTTCTCCTGGAAGACCTGCAGCTTGGGGTCCAGGCCCGCGGAGTACGACATGGAGCCCGGGATCACTGCCCAGTCGAGGTCGGGCAGGGAGCGCGAGAGATTTGCCGAGTCCATCGGCTTGATGTCCAGGTTGTGCGGGTTCTCCGCGATGTCGGACTCTGCGATCAGGGTCTCGTCGGCGTCGTCGCGCAGCGTGATCCAGCCGGCGTCGACAAGCAGGTGCAGGGCGCGCGACTTGTTGGAACCGTCCATCGGGATGCCCACGGTCTGGCCGTCGGCGACCTCCTCGATGTCGGTGTACTTGTCGGAGTAGAGGCCCGCCGGGACCGTCGGAACCTCGGTAATGGAGGCGAGGTTGCCGCCCTTTTCCTCGTTAAACACGTTCATCCACGCGGTGTGCTGGTCCACGTTCAGGTCCGCGGAACCCTCGTTGAGCGCGATGTCGGCCTGGGTGAGGTCGGTAAAGGAGGTGTATTCGACGGTGTAGCCGTCCTTCTCCAGGATCGGGCCCACGGCGTCCTGGAAAAGCTCGGAGTAGGGCCCCGGCGAGGTGGCGACGCGGATGGTCTGCGAATCGCCTTCGGCCGTGTCGCTCGACTCATCGCCGCAGGCTGTCAGGCCCAGCGTAAGTGCGGTGACGGTGGTCAGTGCTGCGATTTTCTTCAGCATGTTGGTCCTTTCAAGGGAAGTTCTATTCTCAACATACGGAATGATAAACCTCTTGGTACGTAAACTCAAGACAGATCGGTCTACGACAGAGCTTTTGCTTCTCGACGCCCACACGCCCACCTTGCCGCAACCTGAAAAAGTGCCAGCGCGCTTCGGGTGAGGTTGGAGTAGCCTTAAACCGTGACTCGACTCTTGGGTTTCGTGTTCGGGCTGGTAGGGTAGTGGGGTCAAATATGTACGGGTGAGCTTTTGCATGCCTTTTTGGTAGGTAGGGCCAGCTCGTGACGAATTCTGTTCGCGATCTCCTGCTTAAGTTTGCAGTGGGAGCCAGGAGGCTTTGTGTCCGCTATCTTTCAGGCGTTTAAGGACCATGATCTGCGCCGCAAGATTCTGATCACCCTTGCGCTGATGATTCTCTACCGCGTCGGTGCCCAAATCCCCACCCCGGGCGTGGACTACAGCTTGATCCAGTCCCGCCTGCAGGATATTTCCCAGGGCGACCAGGCGACGATGTTCTCCATCATCGGACTCTTCTCCGGCGGTGCGCTGCTTCAGCTGTCGATCTTCGCGATCGGCATCATGCCGTACATTACGGCGTCGATTATCGTCCAGCTGCTCACCGTGGTGATCCCGAAGTTCGAGGAACTGAAGAAGGAGGGGCAGGCCGGCCAGGCGAAGATGACGCAGTACACGCGCTACCTCACCGTGGCGCTGGCGCTGCTGCAGTCTGCGGGCATCGTGGCGCTGGCGGACCGCGAGCAGCTGCTCGGCCAGGGCATGCCGGTGCTGATCGAGGACCGCAACGTGTGGACCCTCGTGATGATGATCATCGTCATGACCTCCGGTGCGATCATCATCATGTGGCTCGGCGAGATCATCACCGAAAAGGGTGTGGGCAACGGCATGTCCCTGCTCATCTTCGCCGGTATCGCAACCAAGCTGCCGTCCGAGGGCGCGATCATTCTGCAGAACTCCGGCGGCGTGGCGCTCGCCATCGTGATCGCGGCGCTCGTCGTGCTGGTTGTCGGCATCATCTTCATCGAGCAGGGTCAGCGCCGCATTCCGGTGCAGTACGCCAAGCGTATGGTGGGCCGTCGCCAGTACGGTGGCTCCGCGACCTACCTGCCGCTGAAGGTCAACCAGGCGGGCGTGATCCCGGTCATCTTCGCGTCCTCGCTGATGTACGTGCCGGTGCTGATCACTCAGATCGTCACCATGAATGACCCCACCCCGCCGGATAACTGGTGGATGAACAACGTGATGGCGTGGCTGCAGAACCCGGGTTCCTGGCAGTACATCGTGGCCTACTTCGTCATGATCATCTTCTTCTCCTACTTCTACGTCTCCGTGCAGTACGACCCGGTCGACCAGGCGGAGAACATGAAGAAGTACGGTGGGTTTATTCCGGATATCCGCCCGGGCCGCCCGACCGCCGAGTACCTGGCGTACGTGATGAACCGCCTGCTCGTCGTCGGCTCGCTCTACCTGGCTTTCATCGCTGTTCTGCCGAACCTGGCGCTGGACGCGGGCCTGGCCGGCTCCGGCCAGATGGGTATGAGCGCGTTTGGCGGTACGGCTATCCTGATTATGGTGTCCGTGGCCCTGACCACGGTCAAGCAAATTGAATCCCAACTCCTGCAATCCAACTACGAAGGACTTCTGCGATAATGCGTCTCGTACTTCTTGGCCCTCCTGGTGCTGGCAAGGGCACCCAGGCCGCAATTCTTTCCGAAAAGCTCGGCGTCCCGCACATCTCTACCGGCGACCTGTTCCGCGCCAACATCGGCGAGGGCACCCCGCTGGGTGTAGAGGCCAAGAGCTACATCGACGCCGGCAAGCTCGTGCCTACCGACGTCACCGCGCGCATGGTGGAGTCCCGCCTTCAGGAGGAAGATGCGAAGGACGGCTTCCTGCTCGACGGCTTCCCGCGCACGGTGGAGCAGGCAGAGATCCTCACCGAGCTGCTGACCAAGGCAGGCCAGAAGCTGGACGGCGTGCTGAACTTTGTGGTTGACGAGGACGTGGTGGTCGAGCGCATGCTCGCCCGCGGCCGCGCCGACGACAACGAGGAAACCATCCGCACCCGCCTCGGCGTCTACCGCGACGAGACCGCTCCGTTGATCGACCACTACGGCGAGGAGATCATCTCCATCGACGCTGTCGGCGACGTGGACGAGATCAACGCCCGCGCGATGGACAAGCTGAACGCGCTGAAGTAGCAGCGTCAACGACGGGGGCCGGTGTATCGCCTACACCGGCCCCGTTTTTCGTTTTCACGACTTAAAGGAAGGCAGGACAATGGGATTCCGGAAGCGCAAGATCGCCGCGAAGTCGGCCGCGGAGTTGGACGCGATGGAGGCCGCCGGGCGCATCGTCGGCCTGGCGCTGAACGCAGTCAAGGCGGCCGCCCGCCCCGGGGTAAGCACGCTCGAGCTGGACGAGATGGCCGAGACCGTGATCCGCGAGCACGGCGCAACCCCGACGTTCAAGGGCTACCAGGGCTTCCCGGGCTCCATCTGCGCCTCGGTCAATGAGGTTGTCGTCCACGGTATCCCGCACGCGGACACTGTGCTCGCGGACGGCGACCTGGTCTCCATCGACTGCGGCGCCACCCTCGACGGCTGGGTAGGGGACTCCGCGCTGAGCTTCGGTGTGGGTACGCTCGCCCCCGAAGTCGACGCGCTCAACCGCGCCACCGAGTGGGTGCTCCACGAGGGGCTCAAGGCAATGGTGCCGGGCAACCGGCTTACCGACGTCTCGCACGCGCTCGAGCAGGCCACCTACCGTGCCGAGGAGCGCTTCGGTGTCACCCTCGGCATCCTCGATGGGTACGGCGGCCACGGTATCGGCCGCACCATGCACGAGGATCCGTTCCTGGCCAACGAGGGCAAACCGCACCGCGGCCCGGTCATCCAGGACGGCTCCGTGCTCGCGATCGAGCCGATGCTCATCCTGGGTGGCGAGTTCGACTCGCGCGTGCTTGCCGACGACTGGACGGTCGTCACCGCCGACGGTTCACCCGCCGCGCACTGGGAGCACACCGTGGCCGCCACTGCCCAGGGTCCCCGCATCCTGACCCCGCGCGAGGCAGACTCTCCGCGCGCCTAACTGTTCAAAACTGCCAAAAGGTGGTTAGACTGCTGTCTATGTCTTACAAACCTCGCCACGCGAAGCCCTCGGCCACCAAGCGTCGTGCCGCCGCCTTCGCTGCTGCCGCAGGCGTGTTTGCCTCGCTTGCTGTCAACCCGACCACCGCAGAAGCCGCGCCGGCACCTCAGCAGCCTGTCGGCGGGTCTTCCATCGCCCAACTGTCTTCCAACTCCGGCCTGGACGTGTTCCTGAAGAGCGCGAACACTCAGCTGGAGAACCTGGGCTCCAGCACCGACCAGGCAGTGCGCGACGCGGCCTGGAACCTGCGCAACAGCCTGCGTGCCCAGGCCGACGGCCTCGCCGCGATCAACCCGGACCTGCCGGCGCAGGCCAAGGCGTCGATCGACCAGACCGTCGAGCGCCTCTTCCCGGGGCTCATCGCCGAGCGCACCCCGAAGCCGAAGCCCAAGCCAAAGCCGAAGCCGCAGCCGGCTCCCGCCCCGGCACAGGCTCCGGCCCAGCAGCAGCGCCCGGCCTTCGATTACGGCCCGTGCCCGAAGGACGCCAAGGCCTGCGTGGACGTGGACGGTCGCCGCTCCTGGCTGCAGAACAACGGCCAGGTCTACTACACCGCTGACCTCGTCGGCCCCGGTCGCCCGGGCCAGGAGACCCCGCGCGGTACGTTCTACGTCAACCGCAAGGTCAAGGACGAGATCTCCTACGAATTCAACAACGCCCCGATGCCGTACGCGACCTACTTCACCTACAACGGCATCGCCTTCCACCAGGGCGACCCGACGATCCTGTCCGCTGGCTGCGTCCGCATGTACCAAGCTGACGCGCAGCGTTACTTCAACGATCTGCAGATCGGCGACAAGGTCTTCGTTTACTAATCGCGCCTGAACTCAAAACCCCGCCTCCCGCGTGCGTACCGGGAGGCGGGGTTTGTGTTGTCGCAGGTAAATGGCTATAGTTGTCGTTTGGTGTGCAAGCACTGCATGTTTCGCTATGTTTGGCACCGAGTAGCAGACGTGAAAAACGACTAGTACCTGCATAAATGCGGGGCAGTAGGAAGTGGATTGAATGGCAAAAGAAGGCGCAATTGAGGTCGAAGGCCGCGTAATCGAGCCGCTGAAGAACGCAACGTTCCGCGTTGAGCTTGATAACGGGCACACCGTCCTTGCTCACATCAGTGGCAAGATGCGCCAGCACTACATCCGCATCCTCCCTGAGGACCGCGTCGTCGTGGAGCTTTCCCCGTACGACCTGGACAAGGGACGTATCACGTACCGCTACAAGTAAGTACGTAAGCCTCCTTACCCAGGCGCGGCACGCACTGTGTCGCGTCGTCTACCTCCGGCCACGGTGGCTGGAGCCGCGTGAACCACAACCCATCCTCCGGCTCGGCCCGGACAAAGCGTTGTTTGGCGTGGACGGGTAGGGAGAAAACCACCGTAACAACCCGAAAGGAACGTAGCCACATGGCACGTCTCGCTGGTGTTGATCTCCCGCGCAACAAGCGTATGGAGATCGCTCTCACCTACATTTACGGCATCGGGGCTACCCGTGCTAAGGAACTGCTCGAAAAGACCGGCATTTCTCCCGACCTGCGTACGGACAACCTGAGCGACGATCAGCTCGCAGCTCTGCGCGACGCAATCGAGTCCTCCTACACCGTTGAGGGCGACCTGCGTCGTGAGGTGCAGGCAGACATCCGCCGCAAGATTGAAATCGGCTCCTACCAGGGTCTGCGCCACCGTCGTGGCCTGCCCGTCCGCGGCCAGCGCACGAAGACTAACGCGCGTACCCGCAAGGGCCCGAAGAAGACTATCGCAGGAAAGAAGAAGTAACCTATGCCACCGAAGACTCGTTCCGGCGCGCGTCGTCGCGTCGTAAAGAAGAACGTGGCCGCAGGCCACGCCTACATCAAGTCCACCTTCAACAACACCATCGTGTCCATCACGGACGCCAACGGTGCTGTCATCTCCTGGGCCTCTTCCGGCCACGTCGGGTTCAAGGGCTCCCGTAAGTCCACCCCGTTCGCTGCGCAGATGGCTGCCGAGAACGCTGCCCGCAAGGCAATGGATCACGGCATGAAGAAGGTTGACGTCTTTGTCAAGGGTCCCGGCTCCGGCCGTGAGACCGCTATCCGTTCTCTCCAGGCTGCTGGCCTGGAGGTGTCCTCGATCTCGGACGTGACGCCCCAGCCGTTCAACGGCTGCCGTCCGCCGAAGCGTCGTCGCGTTTAAGGCAGAAAGGAAAAGAGGTAAAACACCATGGCTCGTTATACCGGCCCTGCTACCCGTAAGTCCCGTCGCCTCCGCGTCGACCTCGTCGGCGGTGACATGTCCTTCGAGCGTCGCCCGTACCCCCCGGGGCAGGCTGGCCGCGCTCGCATCAAGGAGTCCGAGTACCTGCTCCAGCTGCAGGAGAAGCAGAAGGCTCGCTTCACCTACGGCGTGATGGAGAAGCAGTTCCGTCGCTACTACGAGGAGGCCAACCGTCTCCCCGGTAAGACCGGCGATAACCTGCTGATCCTGCTGGAGTCCCGTCTGGACAACGTCGTCTACCGCGCTGGTCTGGCTCGCACCCGCCGCCAGGCTCGCCAGCTTGTTTCCCACGGTCACTTCACCGTGAACGGCAAGCGCGTTGATGTCCCGTCGTTCAAGGTGACCCAGTACGACATCATCGACGTCCGCGAGAAGTCCCGCAGCATGCTCTGGTTTGAGGATGCTCAGGACAACCTGCTCGACGCCGTCGTCCCGGCATGGCTCCAGGTCGTTCCGGACACCCTGCGCATCCTCGTGCACCAGCTGCCCGAGCGCGCTCAGATTGAGGTGCCCCTGCAGGAGCAGCTCATCGTCGAGCTTTACTCGAAGTAATCACTTCGTCTCGCGCCCTTTGCTTATCGACGAAGCGTGGCGCGAAAACTTCCAACATCATCCGTTCCTACCGGCTTCATATAGCGGGAGCCGACAAAGGAGAAGTTCATGCTCATCTCTCACCGTCCGCAGTTGACCGAGGAGTACATCGATACCAACCGCTCGAAGTTCGTCATCGAGCCGCTCGAGCCTGGTTTCGGCTACACCCTTGGTAACTCCCTGCGCCGTACGCTGCTGTCGTCCATCCCGGGCGCGGCCGTGACCTCCATCAAGATCGATGGTGTGCTCCACGAGTTCACCACGATTGCTGGCGTGAAGGAGAACGTTTCCGAGATCATCCTCAACATCAAGGACATGGTCCTGTCGTCGGATTCCGACGAGCCGGTCGTCATGTACCTGTCGGTTGAGGGCCCCGGCGACGTCACCGCGGGCTCCATCGAGCCGCCTGCCGACGTGGAGATCCACAACCCGGATCTGCACATCGCCTCCCTGAGCGAGGGTGCTCGTCTGGAGATGGAGCTTGTCGTCGAGCGCGGCCGCGGCTACGTCCCGGCCATGCCGAACTCGGGCGGGGAGCCCGGCCGTATCCCGGTCGACCAGATTTACTCCCCGGTCACTCGCGTCGCCTACAAGGTTGAGGCGACCCGTGTCGAGCAGCGCACCGACTTTGACAAGCTGATCATCGACGTGGAGACCAAGAACTCCATGGCAGCGCGCGACGCGCTGGCGTCGGCAGGTTCCACCCTGGTGGAGCTGTTCGGCCTGGCCCGCGAGCTGAACACGGAGTCCGAGGGCATTGAGATCGGCCCCTCCCCGCAGGAGTCCGAGTACATTGCCGCGTACAACACGCCGATCGAGGACCTGAACTTCACCGTCCGCTCCTACAACTGCCTGAAGCGCCAGGAGATCCACACCGTCGGTCAGCTCGCAGAGTGCACCGAGTCTGAGCTGCTGGATATCCGCAACTTCGGCCAGAAGTCCATCAACGAGGTCAAGATCAAGCTCGCTTCGCAGAACCTGACCTTGAAGGATGCACCGGAAGATTTCGACCCGACCCAGATCGAGGGCTACGACGCCGAGACCGGCGACTTCGTTGACCCGAGCGGGGACGAGACCGAGTAAAGCCGAGTCCATAAAAGAGCACGCGCTCAACTAACGCACACGAGGAGTACGAAAATGCCTACCCCGAAGAAGGGTGCCCGTCTCGGAGGGTCCGCTAGCCACCAGAAGCACATTCTGTCCAACCTGGCTATGGCTCTCTTCCAGCACGGCGCTATCACCACGACCGATGCGAAGGCACGCACGCTGCGTCCCTACGCTGAGAAGCTGATCACCAAGGCAAAGAAGGGCACCATCGCGGACCGCCGCGCCGTTGCCGCTGAACTGCCGAACAAGGAGGTCGTCGCTTACCTGTTCAACCAGCTGGCCCCGATGTTCGAGGGCCGCGAGGGCGGCTACACCCGCCTGATCAAGCTGGAGAACCGTCCGGGCGACAACGCCCCGATGACGCAGATCTCGCTCGTCCTCGAGCAGACTGCCGCCAACGAGGCTGAGCGCACCGCCCGCGCCGCAGCTTCCAAGAAGGCTGAAGAGGAGAAGGCCGAGGAGGCCGAGTCCGCTGAGGCTTCTGAGGCTGAAACCGAGGCCAAGGAGGACTAGTTCCTTCTCGCCTTGTGGCTTAGGCCCCACCCGACACGTTCGGGTGGGGCCTTTGTGCGTCTCTAGATAGCGCAAGTTGGACAGCGTTTGTCGGTCCCCAAACAGGGATAAACGCTGTCCTACTTGCGCTAACTGCGTGGAACGACCGCAAATGTCGAGACCGGGTTGTCGATCACCCGTGCAGAAACCGATGATCTCGACCTGCCGGTCTCGACATCTAGCGCGGACACACTCGAACAGCCCGGGCAGCGCGCAAAGAATAACGCCGCCACAGCCCGTAAAGCCGCAGCGGCGAAAACGCGCAACCCACGCCCGCGCGCAATCCGCGAGCCTGTTGCCCAGCGTCCGGTCGGCGGGTTGGGGGCGAAACGAGCACGCTTGCCCGCTTCGCCCTAGCTGCCGCTCTAGGCGCGTTTCCTCAACCGGAACGCTATGCCAGCAAGACCGATTCCGGCCAGCAACCACAGCACCAAGGCCCTGCTGCCGGTGAGGGGCAGAGCACCTTGCTCCACGTTGGCCACTTGAATGATGGCCGGTTTGTGAGCCTCCGGCTTCGCTTCGACGAGGGTGATGAGTCCGGAATTCTCCGTTAGGCCAGCGATGGAGATTCGCAGGTCCGCGAGGGCCGGGTCGTTCGCCGCTGCGACGGTGAACTTCCATGCACCGGGCAGGAGTGAGGCACCATTGCCGGCCTTGGTTTCCACCAGGATGTAGGTTCCCGGCTCCAGGCGCGTGGTGAACGTGTTGCTCGCTTCGCCGGCCGCGCCATCGACGGTGGTCATCTCGGAGACCTTGTCAGCCAGGGAGCCGTCGGCAGCCGTGCCGTAGATGGAGAACTTTGCACCACCCAGGGCGGTGATGAGGTCTGCCTGGACTTTTTGGACCTGGACTTCGGCGTCCTTGCGGTAGATGCCGTTGGTGATTGCGGCAGTAGGCAGCTCGCCGTTCAGCGCGACGCCCTCCGCGCCGATTGCGTGGAGGAATTCCTCGCCCTGATCGTCATAGGTGGTGTAGTAGGGGGTCATCCGCAGGTTCTCTGCATCGAGCCTTTCTTGTACCTCCTGTGGCGGGGCCTGCTCTTTAACGATGCACTCGGAGCCCCGGGGCATCGTGGCAGGGGCAGCCCAGTTGCCATCCTGGCGGCTGAGCGTAAAGCTTCCCGTGGAGGGGAAAGGCTCGGGCTGGCCGCCAACGAGGTTCTTAAAGGTGCAGGCGTAGGTGAACTCGAAGGAGTCTGCGCCGGTAACGATTTCCGACACCTTGTACCCAGCGAAGTCCTTGGACACCGCAGGAGCCAGCTGCAGCACCGTGTACGTGGGTGCAATGATGACCCGATCAGTGCCGGAGCCCTGGGTCTGCACCTGGAGCGGCTCGGTTACGGCGGCGCTGGCGATGACCCCGGTGGTCGCATCGCCGCGGGTGTGCACGCTGCGCCCGTCCACGTTGACGAAGTCGTACCCTGCGGCCAGGGCCTCCGCATTCGACGTGACCTCGCAGGCAGTGCCCACGGTGAAGTCACCGATTGGGGTGGCCGGCGCCCCGGACACCAGAGTCACGGACTTTTCTTCCCTGGTGCCGAGTAGTGGATCCGCGCACACCACGGAAGGCTTCAAGATATTCGGCAGCCACTCGGAAACATCACCACTGCTTACCCGGTCTTTGGCAAATTCCGCGGTGATGGTCGTGGTGTCCAGCGTGTAGGAGTTGGTCACCTGGAGCGTGTGGCGGTCACCCTCCGCCTCGCCAGAGAGGTCCGCGTTGTTGCGCACCAGTTCACTGTCGACGGCAAACGTGGCACCGCGCTTGCCCTCGGCAGGGGAGGGGACCGGCCCAGGCTGCGGTGCAGCTCCGTTGTCCACGGTCGTCGTAGTAAAGCTGGTTTCGACCGTGCTGCCCACCGTCACGAGGGTGCCGTTGGCGCCGGGGACCTCGAACTGCGTCTGTGGCTCGTCCTCGATGAAGGTACAGACGAAATTGGCGGGCACCTCCATGGTGTCACTGGTGACCTGGGAAGCACCGTCGGTAGTGGAGGCCGGGACATACGTCAGCTCGCCTTGACCGCCACCCGGCGGGAACTTCACGGACGCGGTGCGGGTGGGGTCTGCAATGAAGGGGTGCTTCGGGGCTGAAGGATCCGTGCAGCGCAGCGTACCCGTTGCGGGCGCGAGTTGAGTGTTTTGGGCCAGCTTCTGACCTTGTCTTTTGTCCAGCTGCTTGTGCACGCTGACCGGCACCGTGAAGAAGTCGTAGCTGTTCCACAGAACGGCGGTGTAGTTGAAACCGGCGTTGCGGATTTCATAGGTCGCGGCGTGCGGAGTACCCGGAACGACGGCGCACTGATCGACATCGCTACAGCGGTTTTCGGTGGCAAAACCGGTCTCGCTTTCGTCGACCGCCCAGCGCGGACGCCAGGTGGAGTAGAAGGCGTCACCTTGCTGCTCAGGATCGTTGGCTTCTGGGTCTTTGACCTTGGCGGGATCCTCGCTGAGGCGGCAGCTAGCACCGACCGGGATCCCCTCGATGGCACTCTCCGGGGCTGCGGAAAAGCGGCCCATGCGGAGCACACCGGAGCCGACCTCCACGCCGTTGAGCGTGCAGGTCCACGCCACCGGGAACTGCTTTTCGGCGGAGACGGAGGGCATGCCGGTGCCATCTACCTTCTTCTTCACGTGCATCGAAGCGGACTTGATGTCGTAGGCGTTGGTTACGGTGACCGCAGGAGCGGTGGCACTTGTGCCGGTGCCAACCTGCACGGCGGCCTCGTTGCCCTGTGTGGTGGTGCCGCCGACGTCGATGCTGACCTCCGGTGCCCCGGAGTAGACGGTGCTTTTCGCCTCTTCGGTGACCGTGCACTCGCTGCCCGCCGGCACCTTCAGCGCCGCAGGCGAACCCGGTCCAAACTCTGCTGCGGTCTGCAGCACAGTGTGGGTATTACGAGTACACACGACCGAGGAACTGAACAGCGGGTCCTTGAAAATCGCCTGGTAGACCGGAGAATCCGACGCCAAGGGGGCACCATCTTGGGTGACGTGAAGCGCCTTGAACAGGTTCATCTCCGCGAAAACCGGGGTATAGGTGAACTGCGCTCGAACCAGCTCACTCTGGTTTCCGCTCCCAACGGTTAGGTGAAAGCGGGCCGGCCCGTCAGCGGTGAGCGTTTCCTCCGTGTTGAGCGGAGGACCAGCGGTGAAGAGCACCTCGCGGGAGAAGACGTCCGTGTACGGCTTGTCAGCGCGGCCTTCTTCCACGGTCACTGTGCAGTAGTCACCACCGCGCACGTTGTCTACGATGACGGACTGGGGGCCGTCGGCCGCAGAAGCAAAGACGGTTTCCCTACCGAGATTAGGTGCAGAGCCGTCGTTGGGCGTGCAGACGTAGTTCACCGTGTACTCACGCGGCAGGTAGACGTCGGCGTCGGGTGCCTGCAGCAGCGCCCGGGAGAAAGCAATTTCGAGCACCTTAGCCGGCTCAGCCAGAACCAGCTCGACGTCGAGGTCGTTGGGTCCTGCGTGCACGGTGTATTCCGGGTACTGCAGCGCGGTGCCCGGCTTCTGTTCCACCTCGAGATCCTCGAGGTCCTCCGTGGGGGTCACGCTGATGCTGCACTTGGTGCCTACGGGCAGGCCGCGGGCGGCGTCGTAGCGCTCGCTCATCCCGCCCTGGGCTTGCACCTCCCAGGAGTCACCGTGGCGCAGCGACTTCATCAGCTTGAGGGGGCTGCCATCGGGCAAGGTGCACACTGCGTTGACGTTGCCTTCCACACCGGTGAGGTCGTTGGTGTTGCTCGCATTGACGTTGTCGGTGTTGACCCTGTAATTGAGGGTGAGCTGGCCGTAGTTGTCCTCGATGGTGTTTTTCACGGTGGCCGTGATCGGCTCTGCGGATGCGGCCCCGGCGTCGGCAGGGATGTCGACGGTGACGGGTCCCGGCAGGGTGAAGTCGTAGGCCTCGGAATCAAAGCCTTCCGGCATCTTCTCCTCGATGGTGCATGTGGATCCGGCCGGGACATCCGCGATCTCTACTTGCTTGGCGGAGTTGATGGCGAAGTCCTTCGGGCCAAAGACCTGCCAGGTGCTGTCACCTGCCTGGGTGCAGACCATGGTGACCGGGAAGTCGGTGCCGTGGAATTCACCGCCCGCAGCGCCCGCGAGTTCCTTGGCCACGTCCACCTGCCGCAGATTCCTGCGGAACTCCAGGTGCGCGGACATGGTGAGGGCTTCGCTCTTGTCATTGAGCTCCGGGTAGACATAGGAGTAGTTGCCGGGGCACTCGCGCGGGCTCGGGGTGTAGCCCGGGGACGCAGCGGTGTCCTTCATACATGCCTGCGAGGACCACTGCGGCTTAGCGAGGGAAAAGCCCTGGGCAATAGGGTCGGCGGAGGAGCCGTCTGCGGTGGGTTTGCCGGTGACCTCGTAGAGGCACTGCGTCCCCACGGGGAAGGAACCGAGTGTGGCGCTGCCGCTGAGCGTGCCGTTGGACTCGCTGAGCGGAACTTGGATGGGGTTCTCCCCGTCGCCAGGCACGAAGATGGGGGACAGGCTCGGGTTATCGGCGATTTCGGGGCGGTCGCCGGCGTCCGGAATATAGCGGCAGCGGTAGTTGACCCACACATTCCTCGGTGCGAGGTCGGTGTTTCCACCCCGGAAAACCTCGGGGTTGTCTACGGTGATGTTGACCTTCTGGGTGACGTGGGGCGAGTCATACACGTTGGTCGCCTTGAGCGCTACGGCACCGCCGCGCTGGGCGGGCATCGCTTCGAAGGCGGTTTGCGGGTGCTGGGCGGCCTCTGCCGGTGAGTAAGGCTGGAGCTGCTTATCGACGTACCACTGGTACCCCTCTCCAGCCACATCGCGAGTGAGTTTCCCGGGGACTTCCTTGCCGTTGAGTTCCCAGTTGGTCGTGCTGGAGAAGTATCCCGGTCGGGTGCGTGGCTCGAGCTCGGTGACGGTGCAGCTCGCGCCGACTGGGATGCGCTCGTCGATAGTGTAGGGCAAGGTGGTGCCTCCATCGAAGGCACCAGCCAACGGGGAGTCCTCAGCAAACGCGGGCGAAAGTATTCCCTTGAGGGTGAAGGGGTGTGTTTCCGAGTACGGCGCGCCGATGTCGGTGCACCGGTAGGCAAAGTGGAATTGCCCGTACTCTTCGGAATTGAGTGCGTGGTTGACCGGTCCGGTGGCCTGGATGAGCTTGGAGATGGATAGCTGCGTGGTTTCTCGGAGTAGGAAAGCGCAGTGATAGCTGACGTTGCGCTCGCGTGTGAAGTTCGCGGTGAGCTTGTCGCCGTTACGCTCGACCTTTTCACCGCTGACTTCAGTCCATTCCTGCTGCCCCGGCTGCTGGGCGAAGCACTGCGCGTCCGCGTGCATTTCCAGCGGCGCATTGAGCGTGTAGGACATCGCGGCCTGCGAGGCGGGCTGGTTGCCTGGGATGGACTCGCGGGCAAAACCATCTGCGGGATCGGTAGGAACGATTGCCGTATAAGGCTTCGTGGGGTTGGGAACGATCTCTACGCCGCGCCCCGAGACACGCTCGACGAGCTTTTGGTTTTTGTCCACCACGTTGACGCTGGCGGTAAGGCAGGGGCTGACGAAGTCCGCGATGCTGAACTGCTCGCCTTTGCGGCCGGTATTACTGGTCTGAATTTCCGGATTACTCGGAACCCACACGCTGTAGTAGGCGTTGCTATCGATGGAGGCCGAGGCTAGCTCCTTCAGCAAGCTAGGCCCAGTGAGGTAGTACAGCGCCGAATTGTCGGACTGGAAGATTTTGAAGCCGTAGGAATCACCCCTGTTGGGGTTCGCATCCCTGGGGCTGCGGTCGTAGTACCCAGGAACCGCGACACCTGGCTCATCGGGATAGTGCTGATTACCGAAGCCCACAGGGATCACCTGCACGCCTTTGGCGGCCAACTTACGAATGATGTCCTTGGTGGCGTCGAGCTCCTGCTGATCCACTCCGCGCGCGCTGCCGCCGTCGTTGACAGTGCCGTCCGGGTTGAGCATGGCGGTAGGCCCCCACTCGGTGAACACCATGACCTGGTCATAGCGGGCGCCCTTGTTGATGTCATTAAGTACTGCTACCAGGCCAGCGTGCATGTTGTGTGTTTCATTGGAACCGCGACGCCGAGTGTCTGACAGCCTATTCGCCAGTGTTGGATTGAGCTTGCCGGGATTGTGGGGATCTGCAATAGGCGTCTCGCTCAGGTTGGGTGAGTTAACCAGCGTTGCCGGGGATACCGAATCATAAGTGTAGATACCGACCTTGGCTGCCGGGTCCTTCTGAAGAAGAGACTCGAGACCCGGCTCGAGCATGCGCGAAAACAGCTGGGGGTACTCAAAAGTGCCAAAGTGCAGGTAGTCTAATCCGATCCTGTGGGAAGCGTCGATGACCACCGCGGTGGACGTGCCGCAGCGAGTATTCGGCTTGTCCCACGGCTGCGCAGCCGGGGTTGCCGGGGGATTCTGCTGGGCTTGTGCGGTGGGAGCAGAGCTACCGGGGAAGGGCAGGACGACGAAAACAGCGGCAATACTGAGGACGATGACAGCGAACAACGCCATCATCCGCGCGCTGAGCGTCTGTATGCGTTTCATCGTTGGTCTCCTGTCTGCATTGTGTCCCGTGTGCCTCTACTCACCAGGCCGAGACCGACAAGGATGGCCAGGCCTGCCGCTGCGAGCAGCCACCACACGTTGGTGCCGGTGGAAGCCAACCGGTCCGACCAGCGCGTACCACCGTGTGTGCCGGGTGGCGTCTGCGCCAGACTGGTGGTGGAAGAGGCGGGTGGGGTGGCAGGCCTCGAGGAACTTGGTTGTTGTGGGTAGCTAGGCTCCGCCCACGACGGGATGGTTGGCGTGGGCTTTTGCTCCCCGCCGCTGCCGCCAGGGAGGTTCTTGTGTTTGGGGTAGACCTTCACACCGGCGAGCGCTTTACCGGTCTGGGGATCACGCACAGGCACGGAGAAATCCACGGAGCGGTACTCGGGGTTTTCGGGGAAAGTGAGCGTGTAATGCCCATCGGCGACATCCTGAAAGTCCACGGCACCGCCTACGGTGCGCAGAGTGGTGCGGTTGCCGGAGGCGTCGATAAGCACAATGGGCACGTCCTCGACGTTGATTTGGGGAGCGTCACCATTAGGGTTGCCGGGGTCGAGCTCGACATTGACGACGGTGGCCGCGGCCGGAGTAGCGCTAAGCAACAGGACGAGTGCTGCTGTCGGCAGAATCTTGGCGCGCATTCATCCTCCTTCGAGCAAAGTACGCCAGCACAATCAGGACGATGAGGACGAGGACCAGGACCATCCACCACTGGATGCTGTTCTTGCTGTCAAAGGCATCCTCGGCGGCCGGATCGTTGGGAACGCGATGGGCATGCACGAGCAGGCGGTGCGAGTTGATGCCGTAGGGAGTGCAGGTAATCAGCGTGATGAGATCCTTGCCGGGAACCGGCTGCAGGGAAGAGATTTCCGTTGGCAACACGGTCTCGATGCTGTGGACCTGATAGGTCATCTGCTGACCCGCCACGTTGAGGTAGATGCGATCGCCTTCGATGACCTTGTCCAGGTCGTCGAAAAGCGTGGCGTGCGCAAGCCCCGTGTGGGCGGTGAGCACCGAATGCATGCCCTCACCACCGACCGGCAGCGGGGAGCCATAAAGATGGCCGATGCCTCGCTCCAGCACCTCGGGCTCTGTGCCGTGGTAGACGGGAAGCTTGACCTTGATGCTGGGGATGGCAATCACGCCCATGGGATCTTCCGGGTCGCCTGTGACGTTGAGTTGCTCCAGGTAGTCCTGGTAGGGGCGGTTGTCTTTGGCCACACGGGCCAGCCAGGGGTCAAGGATTGGGGCACCGGCATTTTCCTTGTTGTAGGCGTGCGCCGCGTCGATAAGCTCGGTGAAATCCTTGCCCTTGACCGTCGAGTTGCGGTAGGCATCCGCGATACTGGCCTGCTTCTCATTCTGGTAGTAGGTGGTGACTACGGGGTAGAGCAGCACGAGCAGGCTGGCGATGAGAAACAGGACGGAGAGCATCGAGCGGCCACGGCCGCGCGATGTCTCCGCAGGGGAGGATCCGGCAACAAGTGCGCTGCTCAAGGGGAAATCCCCTCCCTTTCCTTCCTATAATGTTGTCGCGTAGCGCCGACCACGCGGAGGCGCTTAGGCCTTCTTGCGCGACAGGGCGATACTGATGGCGGCCAATGCGAGGCCAAAGGCGATGATGAGCCAGACACCCAAGCCACCGGTCAGCGGCAGGCGGTCAAGGATGCCGCTGGTCTTCGCGTTCTGGATGTCGGCGGTGGCGTTGTAGCGGGCCTCGTTCACCGGGGTTGCGGTGTCATCGTCCGCAACGGGAGCGGTGAAAGTCAGCAGCACCGGTGCGGAGGACAGCGCGTAGCCGGCGGGGGCCTTGGTCTCCACCAGGCAGAACTGGGTGGTGTTCTCAAAGCCCTTAATGCTGGTCCAGAAGTCATCGGCGTTGCCCGTGGAGTCCACGCGGTTGTAGGTGAGATCCTTGATGAGCAAGGTGCCTTGATCGCTGGTGGTCCAGGTGTCCGTAGCCCCCAGCGTGAGGGCATCACCGACCGCCTTGCCGTCAGCGTCGCAGCGGTGCAGCTGGAACTCGGCGCCAGCCAGCTTGGTCTGTGCATTGGCGGCGTCGAGCTTGTTGACGGCGATGTCCGCGAAATTCAACGTGGCCGGAGCGCTGGTGGTGGTACCCGGCCTGGTGCCGTCGCCTGGGTTCTCGGGGTCCCACGGCTCGGGATCCGTAATTTCATCCGGCAGGGCCCAGGCAACGTTGTCGAGGGTTTCCGGAATCTCGGTGACAGGCGCGTCGAAAGTGACGCTGAGCTGCTTGGCCTCCACGGCGTTGGTGTCGTTCAACTCGGCTGGGTTGATCTGCACGCGCAGCACCCAGCGGCCATCAACCTGGTGGGCCTCGGTGGCGAACTGCGAATTCTGCAGCTCGGTGCCAGCGAAGTTCACCTTGATGTTGGTGGGCTCACCCAGCGTTGCGGGCAGCTTATCGGTGATCGTGAAGGCCTTGGGCAGCGCCGTCCCCGGCTGCAACTTGCCATCCTGGCCCTGGGAAGGCGCGGAGATGACCGGCACGGTCGAGTCAACCTGGTACTGGATGGAGTCGCCCACGTGCAGGCCGGGACCGGTGTTGCTATCGATGATCTGGTTGATCTTCTTGGTGGGCGCTTCCGTGACCTGGTTCTTGGGGTAGATGTGCACCGTATCGAGCCAGCCGTCGCCGCCCGGGTTTGTCATCGGCACAGTAACTAGGAAGGGGGCGGATGGGGTCACGGCCTTGCCGTTCGAGTCCACCTGGTTGGCAGGCTCCTCTACCAAGTAGAGGCCGGCGGGCAAGTCGGAAAAGGCGGCGGTGCCGTCGTTGACGGTTTTCTTGGTCGTGGTCTCGCCCTTGGTGAACCCGTCAGGCAGGGAGCCGTTGTCCTGCAGCTGAATGCCGGAAATGGCCGTCCAGCCTTCTTGCTTAGTCAGGTCGATCGGCCCGTTGGCGTTGTTCACGCGTGAGACGGTGAAGGTGATGCCCGCACCCGGATCTCCGGCAACGGTCTTCTCGGTACCGTCTGCCTGGGTATTCTGCGGGAGGCCGAGGATCTTGTGGATCTGCAGGTTACCGGTAGCGGGGATACCCTGGGCAACGGAGTTCGCCGGCGGAACCGGCTGAGAGAGTGCAGTCGGGGCAACGCCCACGCCGCCGATGAAAAGCGACGTTGCGGCAACAGCAGCGATGAGAGAACGGGCGGCACGTGTGGTCATGGGACTCAGCTTTCGGGGGAGAATGCGCGGTGCGCGAGAAAAATCATGGCTTCCAGCCAATGCATTATATTTGCTTGGCAATCACCTGGCAACACTTAAGTATCGCTGACAAATGGCTACTGAAGTGGGCTGATTGCTGAAGAATAGCTAAAGGGATTACTAATTCTATTGATGTTCGGGATACTCTATGCACTAGAGTGCATAAAAGCAGACCACGATGGTCTCGCTTTTGCACTTCTTGAGCCGTGTCGTCAGTGAGCCGGTCCATCCCATGCCCCACCTGCTAGCCTTATCCGAATGACCACACCGCCAGCATCGGGCACGGACATGCGCTTGCGCCTGGATATCGCCTACGACGGCACGGACTTCCACGGTTGGGCTCGCCAAACCTCGGGCGTGCGGACCGTGCAGGAGACCATCGAGGACGCGCTCGCGCTCGTACTGCGCACCCCGGTGTCGCTCACGGTGGCCGGTCGCACCGACGCCGGTGTGCACGCGAGCGCGCAGGTCGCGCACACGGATATTCCGCAGGCCGCGCTCGAGCAGCGTTCCATCGACGGCGACCCCACCAAACTGGTGCGCCGCCTAGCCAAACTTTTGCCCGCCGACGTGCGGGTGCTCGACGTCCACGAGGCACCACCAGCCTTCGACGCCCGCTTCGCCGCCCTGCACAGGTCGTACACCTACCGCGTGACCACCAGCCCCGCCGGTGCCCTGCCGACGCGCCGCGCCGACACCGCCGTCTGGGGCAAGCCTGTCGACCTTCACCGCATGCAGCAGGCGGCGGACCTGCTCGTCGGGCTGCACGACTTTGCGGCTTTCTGCAAGCCGAAGCCGCACGCGACCACGATCCGCGACGTCCACGCCTTTACCTGGCACGACGTGAGTACGCAGCACGAGCTCGAGGTCTACGAGGCCCGCATCACCGCAGATGCTTTCTGCTGGAACATGGTCCGCGCTCTGGTCGCGACCTGCCTGAAGATAGGGGAGGGCAAGCGGCAGGAAGAATGGGTCGCGCAGCTGCTCGAGGCGACGAAGCGGGACTCGCAGGTGCCACTCGCCCCGGCGTGCGGACTAACGCTGACCGGGGTGGAGTACCCGCACCCTGATGCCTTTGCGAAGCGGACCGCCGTGACACGCGACCGACGCACGTTGCCGGAGGACTAAAGGCCTAGAATACTTTTCACGCACACATATCCGAGGAGGGACAATGACACCTGCGGCAGTAGCTGTGCTTGCCATACCGTTCTTCCTCCTCCCGGGCCTGGCGTTTAACCTCGTCGCCGGGGTAAAAGGCCCGCACGCGTTGGCGATGGCGCTGCCGGTCAGCTTTGGCATTTTCGGCATGAGCGCCTGGATATGGGGCCTGACCTCTGCACCGCTGAACCTGTGGACTTACGCGGTGAGCCTGGTGTTCGCGCTCGCGGCGGCTGCGGCGTGGCGCTACGCCTTTGCGCGGAAGGCGCGGCGCGGCGGGCGCATCTCGTGGCGTCGCGCGCTGTTTCCGGGCAAGTGGAAGAAGGGCAGTATCCTCGACCCCTTCTGGCTCTTGCCGACGGCCGGTGTCGTCGGCGGATCCTGGATGCTTATCTCGGACCGTTTAGGTTGGTTGGTGCGCTCGCCGCACGGCGCCTACAACATCGTGCAGGGCTGGGACGTGCAGTGGCATGCGAACCTGGTGCGCTTCATCATGGACACCGGCGTGGCTTCGCCGACGCGGATGGGCGAGCTGCAGAACGTCGAGACCCACGCCAACCTGCTGTATCCTTCCGCGTTCCACACCGGCATCGCGCTGTTCGGTGAAGCGGCTGGGCTGGACCCGATCCCGACGCTGAACATAGGCATGATCGTGCTCACCGGCATCGCGCTGCCGATCACCGCGGCGTGCCTGGCGTTCGCGTTTACCGCTTCACGCGGGCTGACGGCGCAGATCGCGGCCGGGCTCGCTGCCA
The DNA here is from genome assembly GCF_001831515.1 of Corynebacterium sp. HMSC074A01. Taxonomy (GTDB): domain Bacteria; phylum Actinomycetota; class Actinomycetes; order Mycobacteriales; family Mycobacteriaceae; genus Corynebacterium. The sequence continues at coordinate 166,072 of NZ_KV825615.1, read as the reverse complement.
TCTTCGTATACGGCGCGCCGCAGCTTGCCTGGGTGGGCGACTTCGTCGGCATGTGGCCCTACCTGTTCGCCATGTCGCTGACCGGCACAGTGATCTACCAGTTCACACGCCTGCCCGCCCGTCACGCGGGTGCCCTCCCGGCTACGGTGGGGCTGCTCGGCGTGCTCACGGCGCACCCGGCGGCGCTGACCGTCGTGGTGCTGGGCGTGGGCCTGTACTGGCTGACCTCGACACTCATCAGCCCGGAGCGCGGCCGCCTCTCCGACACCGTGTGGATGGCCGTCCCCGGTGCCGTCGCCGCGTTTGTGTACCTCCCGCAGGTGTTCGCCGGTTCGGAACAGGCCGGGGAAGTTTCCGGCTGGGCGACGAAGGAAAGCAAGGACTTCGACAGCGGGTGGGACATCGCCTTTTCCATGCAGACCCGCCACGTCCACGAGTTCTTCCCGGACTACGACGCCACCGTGTGGCTGTGGCTGGCCGGTTTCGGCGCGCTGGTGTGCCTGCTGTGGCGCCGCCAGGTGTGGCCTGCGCTGTTCTACGCCCTGTCGCTGACCATTACCGCCAACGCGATCGCACCCGTGGCGGGCCCGCTCAGCGGTCTGCTCACGCTGGCGGGCAACCTGCACTACAACACCGCCCACCGCCTGATCTTCCCGGTGGTGCTCAGCGTGTTGGTGGCTGCCGCGATCGGAGTTGCCGCTATGGTGCGCCTGTTCACACTCGCGCCGGTTGCTGCACGCTTGGGGTCCAAGGCGTGGGAGCGGGGGACAGGTGTGGCGTCGATAAGCATGGCCCTTGTGGTGGCGATGATTGCCGCGCCGACGGTGCGTGACACCGCTGTGGCTGGCGCGCAGTCGGCGTTTCTGGACGCACGGGTGGTCGACCGCATGGTCAGCGACGACGACCGGGCGGCCTGGGACTGGCTGGCCACGCAGCCTGCAGCTTGGGAGGGCACGATCTTTGGTGACCCCGCCGACGGGCACAGCTGGGGGTACGCCTACAACGGGCTGCCGATGCTGTCGCGGCACTACCTGTGGCCGACCGGCGGGCGTGGGTCGAATACGGACATTGCGTACTGGCAGGCGCGCGAGATCGGCGAGGGCCTGCGCGGTAATGCGGACGCGGAGAACGTGGTGGATCGCGCCGCAGCCGAGCTGGGGATCAAGTTCTACATGCTCAGCCCGTCAGCTTTCTGGCCGTTCCAGCTCGAGCGCCTGCAGATGCAGCGTGGCTTTTGGACCTCGCGCGGGCTCACGCCCGTCTACCGCAAGGGCGATGTGGTGATCTTCGCGGTAAACAAGGAGTTCACCCAGGACGAGCTTGAGCGCATGCTTGCCGACGCCCGCGAGCACGGCTCCGACGACCTCTTCGTTGAGGCACCTGCTGGCACTGCGGAGTTTGCGCCCCTGCAGTAAAATGAAGCGGCCTGGCTCGGGGGGAGCCAGTGACCGCACAACACGCATCGGGGGACAAGACCTATGGCGCGCTTGCTGCCAACGACAAAGACGCAGGTTTCCGGGCACCGCTTTCTGCGACGCAGGGTGGAACACGGCCTGATCCTGGGGGATATCCGCATGATCCACGATCCGCTTTCCTCGCGGCGTCGCGCCATGATCTTCGGGGTGGTGGCGGTGGTGATGATCTCGGGCGTCATGGGACTGTTCGCCTGGATGCGGCCGAACCCGAATCCGGGCGAGGCGGCGATTATCCGCGCCACCGACGGGAGCCTGTTCGCGCGGGTGGATGACACCGTCCACCCGGTGACGAATCTGACTTCGGCACGCCTGATCGTGGGTGCGCCGGAAGAACCGGTGCGGGCCGGCGACGAGCACTTGGCAAAGCTCGCCCGCGGCGTGCCCGTCGGCATCGGCGTCGCTCCTTCGGTGTTCGCGCCGGAGGACGCGGCGGATACGTACTGGTCGGCGTGCACGGTACCCGGCGAGCGAGACGCCGAGCCCGAGGTGGTGGTGCGCGCGGTGGACGCGCAGGTGCCGTCGCTTGGGCTGGAGTCCGCGATCGTGGCGGAGGTGGATCACCGCGACTGGCTGGTTACCGCGCAGGGACGCACCCAGCTGCCGCCGTCGACAACCCCGGACGGCCGGATCGTGCGCCGCGTCTTAGGGATTGATGCGTCCACACCGCGTTGGCGTCCGCCCGCGCAGCTTTTCGGAGCGCTGCAGGAGCAGCCGTCGTTTGCGCTGCCGGATCCGCTGCCACGCGTGCTGCGTACCGGCGAGCGGGAATGGGCTGAGACCTCCGGCGGCGTGCAACCGATTACCAGCGTGCAGACGGAGATTCTGCTGGAGGCGGGCGCGCAAGTCACGGAGGTGCCCGCCCAGGCTGTGGCGGAGAAGCCCGACGCGGAGAACCCAGCGCCGATCCGCTTGCCCGAGCATGATCTGCGCCTGCTCGACCCAGCGGGCGAGCCCGCAGACGAGCCGGAGGCGACCTGTATTACAGAAGACGGCGGGGCGGCGACGCTTCCCGCATCAGAGGCGATGGCCGGCCACGTGCGCCTTTCCGGCGCAGGTGCGGCATCGTATTTTGTCGGCCTGCCGTCCGGCGCGGTAGCCGTGGACACCGGCAACGGCTACCACGTGGTGGACCAGACAGGCCTGCGCCACGGCGTGCCGGACGAGGCGACCCTCGAGGCTATCGGTGCCGCCAAGGTGGAGCAGGTGCCGTGGCGACTCGTGCAGCTGCTACCGCGTGGGGAAGCGCTAGAGCGAACTGCGGCGCTCACGGCGACGTACTAAGTCTTGACTTGGCTCAAATTGATGCCGAAGTGTTGGGCCGGTTTTGGGCTCTTCCGCGGCCGGAAAAGCTGACAGCGAAGCACACCCGACGGCCCTGGTCCAAATGGAGCTAGCTCCGTTTAGGAAGATCGGCGTCCCGCGACCTGGGGCTTTGCAACCGGCGCTGGTCTAAATGGAGCTAGCTCCATTTAGGAAGATCGGCGTCCCGCGACCTGGGCTCGCACCAGCGGTGCTGCGAACAGGCAGATCAGGAGCATCGCCGCGGCGAGCAGTACGTTGCCCATCTTGCCTACTGACGCCGACACCTGCTCCTCGGCAGGGCGCAGAGCCAGCGGTTCCGCGTCCGCGGGAGACGCCGGCGGCAGCTGGGTCACCGCGGCGAGCGGGTCGAGCGCGCCCCCGCTGGGTTGGGATGCGGCGTAGAGGTGCGCGCGCACCTCGGCGGGGTGCAGGTGCGGGTAGCGCTGCATGAGCAGGGCCGCAGTACCGGTAACGACCGGGGCGGCGAAGCTGGTGCCCGCGTACGGGGCGGGCCCGTTGTCGCTGTGGGTGCCGGTGGCAAACCCGGTGCCGTCGGAAGCCAGGGCGAGTGGGACCGTGCCCTGGGCGGACAGCGCCGGGCCGGGCACGCGGATGGAGTAGCCCGCGATGTCGTGTGAGCCCTCGCGGGCAGCGACGGCGAGCACGGTGGGCGAGTGCGCAGGGAAGACGGTGTAGCCCTGGGCGCACTCGCCGGACTCGTTGCCGGCTGCGGCGACGACCAGGACGCCTTCGACCTCGGCGCGCGCCAGTGCGGCGTCGAGGGGCTGGGTGTCGATGCGCTCGGCGATCTCGGGTGGTTGGCAGGAGACGACGGAGATGTTGATGATGTCGGCGCGCTCGTCGATGGCGTTGTGGATAGCGCTAGCAAGCGTGGCGAGCGAGCCCGCGCTGGGGTCGTCGCTTTCGCGGTCACGGTAGTGCGCGGAGGTCTGGCGGATGGCGATGAGCTCCGCGTCCGGTGCAACGCCGTGGGTATTCCCGGCGATGATGCCGGCGACGACGGTGCCGTGCGAGTCGCAGTCGGCAAACGGGTCGGGGTTGTCGTGGTCGACGAAGTCGCGGCCCGGGTGAAGGCGGGCGAGCTCGGGGTGAGGGTGGACGCCGGTGTCGATGACGGCGATGCGCACCCCATCGCCGGTGGCGAAGCGGTGCGCGCGGGCAATCGGATCGGTGCGCGCCTGCCGGGCCTGCTCATCGACGCTTGGCGGTGCCGGCGGGCTGGCGTGGACGGGCACGGCGCAGGCGTAGTCCTGAGCGTACGCAGTTGTGGCAAGCGGCAGCGGGGCGCACAGCAGCGCGGCTGCGGCAATGGCGGTGAAACGTTTCATGCTCACAGCCCCCTGATCAGCGCGAACAGTCCGGCGACGTGGAGCGCGAGCGGGAGCGCAGCGATGATGGCGGCGGTCTCCGCGCGCTCAAACCACACCACGGTGGTGGGTTCCAGCTCCGGCACGTTGCGTACCCAAATCGCGGCGGTCGCGGCGGTGAGCGTGACCAGCAGTGCCACCGCGATTGCCACGGGGTGCGGGCTGTCGGTGCGCGCCACGGCGAGCGCGCACGCGCACACCGCGCCGAGTGCGGCGGTGACAAGTGCTGCCCGGGGCACGGGGTAGTGGTGGCGGGAGGCGTAGATGCCCAGTGCTCCGGCGGTGCACACGGCAAGCGCGCACACCCACGCCCCGCCTGCCCAGGCAATGGCAAAAAGTGCAGGCAGCATGCTGGCGGCCACCGCACAGGAGATGGCGGCGACGAGCGTGATCGCACGTTGGCTGCGCTCGTCGACATCAGGCTGGTAGCCGTCGGCAGTCGCGAAGGCTTCGCCCGCGGTGGGCACGCGCGGGACCTTCAGACCCGCGGCGCGGGTGGCTACAGCCGGGGTGGAGAGGACGGTGAGGAGTCCGGCGAGCACCGTCAGCGCCGCCGGGGCTTGCGCGCTCGGCAGCCACACCCCGCACGCCCCGATGCTCAGCAGGACGCTTAACGTGACCGTGCACGCGGAGGCGAAAGGCCTGGCCAACCCGAGTACGGCACCGAGGACGACGAGCGCGCAGGCAGTTGCGGCTCCCGCGAAGACGCCGAGTGCCACATCGACGGGCTCCCACGCGCCGGGCAGACCTGCGACCCAGCAGGCCACCGAAATCGCCGCCACACCCGGCAGCGGGGCGAACAGCGTGGAGACGCGCGACAACACGGCCAGCGCAAACACGGCGAGCGCGCCCACACCGAGCGCGACAGGAAGGGAGGTGAACATCCCGGCGAGGACAGCCAGCCCGAGCACACCGGCGAAGCTGGCCAGGTGGGCCAGGCCTGTGGTGTCGCGGGTGCCGACGGCTGCCGCGGCAAGTGACTCGGCGGCGTCGCGAACCACTGGCGGCTCGATTGACTCTTGAGGCCTCAGGACGATCACGGCGCCGTCGCGAAGCTTGAGCTTGTGCAGCGGGGTGTGCATATCCAGCGGCGCGCCGCCGACGGTGGTGGCCTCCCACGGGCGGTGGATGCGCGGCAGGTCGACGAATGTGGCCAGCTCAGGCAGCACTTCCGCGAAAGTCGACGAGGTGGGCAATACCAGGTCGATGTCGCGGTGGAAGGACACGGCGGAAACGCGCACGGTCATGCGAACAATGTGATGGGCAGATGTAGCTACCAAGGAAAACCCCCGAAAAGTGTGTGCGCGAACCCCCATTTGCCGCGCGGTGTTTCCAAGTATGGCGTAAACTGCCGGGCACGTCCACAGCTCGCACGTCTGGTTCGGGGGAACCAGCGGCTGTGGCAGATCTTGGGGGGAATTTTTCGTGCTCGGAGTCGACCACAATCCGGTACTCGTGCCCACGCGCATGCCGCTTGCCGACGCCCCGCCGCTGCCCAGCGGCGCACTCCACGCAGAAGCTGTGCCCAACGCGCAGAAGCACCAGCCGCTGCCTCTGCTACGTATCCTGCTGCCGATCGTGATGATGGTGGCCGTCGGCGCGGTCATGGCGCTGATGCTGCTCTCCGGCAGAGCGATGGGGCCGATGATGTTGATCTTCCCGCTCATGATGGCCTTCGGGCTCATCGCCATGTTCCAGCCGCAGGAGCAGCAGAGCGATATCGACGAGACGCGGCGGGTCTACCTGCGACACCTGGACGCGCTGACCAAGCAGGCTCGCGCCAACGCGGTCAAACAGCGCGCCCACTTTTCCTACCTGCACCCGGAGCCGGCGATGCTGCTCACCGGGGTGGACAGCGCACGGGTGTGGGAGCGCGGCGCGGACACGCCAGAGGCGCTACAGGTGCGGCTCGGCACTGGTGCGATGGCGCTGTGCACGCCGGTGGAGGTGGACGATCCCGGCTCGCCGGAGGACCTCGACCCGGTATGCGCGGTGAGCTTGCGTCGGGCGGTCGCGGCGGTGGGCACCGTGCCCGGGATGCCGATCGTGGTGCAGCTGGCCGCCTTCCCCGCCATTACGCTCGCAGGGCCGCGCGCCCACGACGTGGCCAGTGCGGTGGTGTCGCAGCTGGCCTTCTTCCACGGCCCGGAGACAATTGGCCTTGAGCTGGAGCATGCGGCAATGCCGTGGGCGAAGTGGCTGCCGCACGCGCGCGAGCCGGAGCGCGCCCAGTTCCGCGTGGTGGTGGCGCAAGCGCGCCGGGGTGCCGACGATGCGGCGTTCGCGCCCGCGCACGCCAGCGCCGAGTGCGTGATCACGGTGGACGAGGACCCGGAGGCCTTCGTCAGCGAGCACGCCTTCCACGTCGTGTGCACAGACGAGCTGGCCGCGGTCACCGAGTCGGGCCGCGAGTATCTCGGCGTGCCCGATCCTTTTAGTGCTGAGGAGGCGGCACTGATCGCGCGCCACTTGGCCTTTTATCGACGCCCCACCGGTACCAGCAATGTGCGAAAAACCGGGGGCGACCTGCTCGCCATGCTGGGCATCGACGACATCGACGTGCTCGATGCAGCTACGATGTGGCCGGGCAGGGAGGGCACCCGTCAACGGCTCACCGTCCCCATCGGGGCCACGCCCGAGGGCGAGCCCGTCTACCTGGATCTGAAGGAGGCGGCCCACGGAGGTATGGGGCCGCACGGGCTGTGCATCGGGGCAACGGGATCCGGAAAGTCGGAATTGCTGAAAAGCCTGGTCGCAGCGCTCGTGGCCACGCATTCGCCAGAGGAGATCAACCTGGTGCTCGTCGACTTTAAGGGCGGGGCGACCTTCCTAGGCTGCGAGGGCCTGCCGCACACCTCGGCGGTGATTACCAACTTAGAGGACGAGGCCGTGCTGGTCGAGCGCATGTATGACGCGATCTCGGGGGAGATGCACCGTCGCCAAGAGCTCCTGCGCACCGCGGGCAACTACGCCAACATCACCTATTACACCGCCGCCCGCCTGCGTGGGGAGGAGCTCGCCCCGCTGCCCGCGCTGGTGATCATCGTGGACGAGTTCTCCGAGCTGCTCACCCAGCACCCGCACTTCGCGGAGCTCTTCGTGGCTGTGGGCAGGCTCGGCCGGTCGCTCGGGGTGCATTTGCTTCTGGCCTCGCAGCGTTTGGAAGAGGGCAAGCTGCGCGGGCTGGATTCGCACCTGTCGTATCGCATTGGCCTGAAGACCTTCTCTGCCGGCGAGTCGCGCCAGGTCCTCGGCGTGCCGGACGCCTACGAGCTACCGGGCGAGCCCGGCTCGGGCTTTCTCAAGGCGGGCTCGCCGGACCTGGTGCGCTTCCGCGCCTCCTACGTCTCCGGCGCGCTGACCCGGCGCGTCGCGGTGCGCGGTAGCTCGGAGGTTCCGACAGTTCGTCTCTTTGATGGCTGGGAGACGGCAGCCGCCGAAGCGGCGGCAGTGGACACAGTAGACACAGTGGACACCGTTGAAACCGTGGAGACGAGTACGACCTTTGAGGCGATCGTGAGCAAGGCGGGCGAGCTTGCCGCAGCGGACGGGATGCGTGCACACCAGGTGTGGCTGCCGCCGCTGCCGGATACGCTCGCGCTGCACGCGGTAAGCCCCGGCAGCCCTGTCGCGCAGACAGGCGCGGCGCTCACCGCGCCCGTCGGGCTCATCGACCTGCCCTACCGCCAGCGCCAGGATCCGCTGGTCATCGACTTGGGCGCGTCTGGCGGACACATCGCGATTGCGGGCGGGCCGCAGACCGGCAAGTCTGCCGCGCTGCGCACGATCGCGGCAGCACTCGCACTGGCGCACACGACCGACCAGCTGGCCATCTACGGCATCGACGCCGGCTCGGGCGGCCTCGACGACCTGGAGCGCCTCCCGCACGTCGCGGGTGTCGCGCTGCGCACGGACGAGGAGCGCGTGCGCCGCGTCGTCGATGAGGTGGTGGAGCTGTTGGACGCGGGGGAGGGCCGCGGTGGCGTCGAGAAGCACACCCTGCTGCTTCTCGACGGCTGGCACACCCTGTGCGCACCCGACTCCAAATTCGAAGACTTGAAGGAGCCGCTGGCGCGCATCGCCTCCGAAGGCCCTGCCGCGGGGGTGCACCTGGCGGTGACCACGCAGCGCTGGAACGCGATTCGGCCGAACGTGCGCGACCTGATTGGCACCCGCTACGAGCTGCACCTGACCGAGCCCATGGACTCGCTGATCGACCGCAAGCTGCAACAAAAGCTGCCCGCGAAGCCAGGTCACGGGCTGACCCCCGACGGCACGCACATGCTGTTCGCTCACGCGAATGCGCAGGATCTCGCGCACATCGCCGCGACCGCCGCCGGTCAGGAGCCGGTGCCGAAACTCAAGGTGCTGCCCACACACGTGCGCACCGCGGAGCTGGTCCAGGAGCAACCGCACGCTCTACCGATCGGGGTTGGCGGGCCGCGCCTTGCGCCGCTGCACAGCCAATCCGGGCACCTCCTGGCTATCGGGGCCGGCGGCGCCGGCAAATCCACCGTGATCGCCAGCGCTATTACCGCGATTCAAGCGATGGATCGCGAAGATGCCCGCATGGTGATCTGCGACCCGCGCCGGGCCCACCTCGGGCGCGCCGCAGACGACATGACGGCCGCCTACGCCGCCTCGTCCACCGCCATTGCCGAGGCGATCCGCGCGCTGGTGACCACGATGCGCGATCGGCTGCCCGGCTCAGACGTCACGCCCGCTCAGCTCGCTGATCGTTCCTGGTGGACCGGGCCTGATATTTACCTGGTCATCGACGATCTTGAGCTCGTCGGCGAGGAGCACTTACGCGAGGTGGTCGCGCTTTTGCCACACGCGCGCGACATCGGCCTGCACGTGGTTGCCGCCCGCAAGTTCGGCGGGGTGGCGCGCGCGATGTTCGGCGGCTTCCTCGGCGCGCTCAAAGACACCCACCCGGACGTGCTCATCATGGACGGCACCCGTGAGGAGGGCGCGCTCTTCGGAGTGAAACCAAAGCCGCAAGCTCCCGGCCGCGCCACCCTGGTACAAGCCGGGTCCACGCAAGGCACCGTCCAGCTGTGCGCGCCCTACGAGGAAGGAGCAACCCTATGACTCGCGCCGAGACCTCACACGACACAGATACCCTGCAAGTGCGCGTCACCGAGGACGCGACTGTCTTTAGCGGCGCCGCGAACCTGCGCCGCTGTGACGCGCCCACTGCCTTGGAAATCGCCACCTATATTCGCAGCGTCTTCGGGGACGAGCCTCACGGCGCGCACGTGCACCTCATCGCCCAAGAGCAGATGATCCACCTCATCGACCAGGCGCTCGCGGACTACGGCATCCACCTCACCGCCGAGCTGCCCGCTGATGAGGCACCCACCACCACGCTGCCCGCCGTGCACACGCCCGAGCCGCTGCCGGTTGCGCGCCCGCGCGATACCAGCGAAGACCACGAATCACGGCGCGCCATGTGGCTCATCGTCGGCCTGGTCGTCGTGGTGGCGGCCGCCTGCGGGCTCGTGTTGTGGTGGACGTTCGGGCCTTCGCTTGACGACGCCCACGAGACCGCCCCAGAACCAGCTCCCGCCCCGTCGAGCTCAGCCGCGCCGAGCACGGCCCCGCCGGAGCCCGAACCGGAAGTGCTCGAACAGGACGGGCTGAGCGTGCAGCTACCCGCCGGGTTCAGTATCGAAGAGGACGGGGACATGTGGCGGGCGGTAGGACCGGACCCCAACTTCCGCCTGCAGCTGAGTGTGGACGAGCGCTACAACGTGCCCGCCCAAGCGCTCGCGGAGCAGCTGCGCGAAGACATCGAGCGCGACCCCGAGGTGGAACTGGTGGGCACCGACGGGCACGCAGTGACGTATCTAGAGCGCGCGGCGGACGGCTCGCAGGCGCTATGGAAGACGTGGCCTGACGGTGCCGTACAGCTCTCGGTGGGGTGCCACACACGCTACGAGCCCACCAAAGTGCAGCAGGCGACGTGCACGATGGCGATGAATTCCGCCCGCTATACCCCGGAAAGCCGCAGCTCACAAGACCATGAGGGGGTGGTTGCCTTGGAAGGTTAAAAATTTTTCGCCTTTGAAGGGAACCGCAGGGCGTGTTTCAACGTCCAATATATGAACGGGAAACCGCCGCCGGCGGCCACTGTTTACAACCACACACATTCCACGCTTTCTATGAGGGGGAACCATGAGCAATTTTCAGACCGAAGCCGATGTGATGCGCTCCACGGCCGACCACGCCGACAACGTGAACGCCGACGTCAACCGTGAGATCGATCGCATCCAGGGGGTCGCCGAGTCTGTCCGTACCTTCTGGCAGGGCAGCGCTCAGCGCAGCTTCGATGGACTGATGGCAAGGTACGACGATGCGCAGCGTCGACTGACTGAGGCGCTGACTGACATCTCGCACAACATCCGCGACAACGCCAAGCACTACGAGCACGCCGACGTCTCTACGACCGAGAGCCTGGACAGCCTCTCAGGCTCCGCTGGCCTGGCCCTGTAATTCAAGAACACACACGCACCGAAAGGACACTGCTGACATGCACATTAAGTACGACTTCGGCCAGATCGGCAACACCGCGCAGGATATCCGCAGCTCCGCGGCCAACATCAACGGCCAGCTGAACGAGCTCAAGGAGGTCATCCGCCCGATGACCCAGACCTGGGAAGGCGAGGCGGCCACCAGCTACATGGCGCACCAGGCCAAGTGGGACCAGGCCGCGGCTGACCTCAACGAGATCCTCAACCAGATCGCCAACACCGTTGAGGACGGCAACAACACCATGCACGCAGTCAACAACGCCGCGGCGAACAGCTGGGGCTAGCGCCTTAACTGCTCGCCGGGCTGGGTATTTAGGAAGGAGGTGAGGCCAACTACCTGCGCTGCTGCGGGGGAAGTGGCGCGGGTACACACACCTGCGATTGTTCGTTAGTAAACATAGCTTCGGCGCCGCCGTCGGGATTGGGGGGGATCCCGCGGCGGCGTTGGGCTGTCTTCGGCAGGGGAGGGGACGACGCGGCGTCGGCAAGCGAAAGCTCTTTTTGGAGCTGGGCCGGACTTCGCGTAAGCTTATGCCCCTGTGTGTCCTGCCAACTTCGAAGTTGGTACCACGCCCATCGGGTCTCCACCGGCCGCCGTTGGGGGTGTGGGCACAAAAGATATGGCCGGCAGCCATCTAGACAGACTTTAAGGAGTCATGCATGTCTACTTACCACCCGAAGAGCGGTGACATTACCCGTAAGTGGTACGTCATCGACGCAACCGACGTGGTGCTGGGCAAGCTCGCTTCCACCGCAGCTGACATCCTGCGTGGCAAGCACAAGCCGCAGTTCGCACCGAACGTCGACACCGGCGATCACGTCATCGTGATCAACGCCGAAAAGATCCACATCTCCTCCAACAAGCGCGATCGCGAGATGCGTTACCGCCACTCCGGCTACCCGGGTGGTCTGAAGTCCATGACCCTGGGCCGCGCGCTGGACGAGCGTCCGGACCGCGTGATCGAGGAGGCTGTGAAGGGCATGATGCCGCACAACAAGCTTTCCCGTCAGTCCATCAAGAAGCTGCACGTCTTCGTCGGCGATGAGCACCCGTACGCTGCTCAGAAGCCGGAAACCTACGAGTTTAAGCAGGTGGCACAGTAATGACCGAGCCGAACACCAACGCAGAGAACAACGTTGCAGACGCTGGCGACATCGACGCCGCCACCGCCGCAACCGAGGAGTTCAACTACACCATCGGCGATGCAGTCGCACCCGAGGTTGACGAGTCCGAGGAGGCCGTCGCCGAGCCGGTGAACCTGCACGAGGGCCCGATCCAGACCGTGGGCCGCCGTAAGCGCGCCATCGCGCGTGTGACCGTCACCGAAGGCGACGGCACCATCACCGTCAACGGCCGCGAGTTCGAGGACTACTTCCCGAACAAGCTGCACCAGCAGGACATCCTGTCCCCGCTGACGCTGCTCGAGCGCGAGGGCCAGTTCACCATCAAGGCCACCCTCAACGGTGGCGGCCCGACCGGCCAGGCTGGTGCACTGCGTCTGGCTATCGCCCGCGCACTCAACGTGTACAACCCGGCTGAGCGCCCGACCCTGAAGAAGGCTGGCCTGCTCACCCGCGACGCACGTGCCGTCGAGCGCAAGAAGGCAGGTCTGCACAAGGCCCGTCGCGCACCGCAGTACTCCAAGCGTTAATCGCTTCCACTGCCAGGTGCTACGCCGCCGCCCCTCTCGCTGGGGTGGCGGCGTTTTGCCGTCTATAGGGGTGATTGGGCAGGCCCCGTGCCTGACCAGTGTCGGCCAGTACTGCATAATTGTGCCTATGACTCGAATGTTTGGAACTGACGGCGTCCGCGGACTGGCAAATGAGAAGCTCACGGCGCCTTTGGCAATGAAGCTCGGCGCGGCAGCCGCGACCGTGCTCACCCGCGACCGACGCTCCACCAAGCGCCGCCCAACCGCGCTGATCGGGCGCGACCCGCGCGTCTCCGGCGAGATGCTGGCCGCGGCCATGGCGGCGGGCATGGCCTCGAAGGGCGTCGACGTGCTGCGCGTCGGCGTCATCCCCACTCCGGGCCTGGCATTTCTTACCGACGACTACGGTGCCGACATCGGCGTGATGATCTCCGCCTCGCACAACCCGATGCCGGACAACGGCATCAAGTTCTTCTCCGCCGGCGGCAAGAAGCTGCCGGATGCCGTGGAGGACGAGATTGAGCAGACTATGGCCACCCTTGACGAGACAGGTCCGACCGGCACCGGCATCGGGCGCGTGATCGAGGAGGCTCCCGATGCGCAGGAGCGCTACCTGGCGCACCTAGCTGAGGCGATGACGACGGATCTGACCGGGATCAAGGTCGTCGTCGACTGTGCTAACGGCGCGGCTTCCGAGGTCGCACCGAAGGCCTACGCCGCCGCCGGCGCAGAGGTGGTTGCCATCTACAACACCCCGAACGCCTTCAACATCAACGACGGCTCGGGCTCCACCCACATGGACCAGGTGCAGGCCGCCGTCGTCGAGCACGGCGCCGACATCGGGCTCGCCCATGACGGCGACGCGGACCGCTGCCTCGCCGTCGACGCGGAGGGCAACATTGTCGACGGCGACCAGATCATGGCCATCCTCGCCACCGGTATGAAGGAGCGCAACTCCTTGACCGACAACACGCTGGTTGCCACAGTGATGAGCAACCTGGGCCTGAAGCTCGCCATGGAGCGCGAGGGAATCCACGTTGAGGAGACCGCGGTGGGCGACCGCTACGTGCTCGAGGCGCTCAACCGCGGCGACTTCTCGCTCGGTGGCGAGCAGTCCGGCCACATCGTCGTACCCTCGCACGCCACGACTGGCGACGGGACGCTGTCCGGCCTGCTTCTCATGGCCCGCATGGCGGAGACCGGCAAGACGATCGCTGAGCTCGCCGCTGTCATGCAAGTGCTGCCGCAGCAGCTGATCAACGTTCCGGTCTCTGACAAGTCCGCGATCATGAGCGACCCGGAGGTCATCGCGGCAAAGGAAGACGCTGAGGCTGAGCTGGGGGATACCGGCCGCGTCCTTCTGCGCCCGTCTGGCACCGAGGAGCTGTTCCGCGTGATGGTGGAGGCCTCCGACGAGAAGCACGCCCGCGAGGTCGCCGGTCGCCTCGCGGCAGTCGTCGCTGCGGTGTAGTCTGCGGGCATAAGGACCTCGTCCCCGGAAATTCTTTCGGGGACGAGGGAACCGCAGGGGGTCTGGCTGCGTCTAATAGGGGCCAGGAAAAATTTTGACAAGGTCCACAACGGTGGGCCGGGGGGATATTCGGGGGTGGAACTATGAGCGCATCGCAACACGGCGTTGGCGTTGATGTCGACGTCGATGCCGTACGTGCACGCTACACACGCGCTATCGGTGCCTATCGCGCAGCTGGGGAAGCACTTGCGGCGGACCCGGCGCAGGTCGCGCCAGACAGTTTCGGGCAGGGCTTTTCGCACCAGGGCGCGCGGATCGCGGCGGCGCTGTCGCGCATGGACGAAACGACGGCCGCATACCTGTCCACGCGGGCGCGGAACTGGGAACAGATCGTGCGGCTCAGCGGTGACGTTGCGCACCACGATGCGGGCAACGCCACAGGCTTTGCCGCGGGGGAGGCCAACCTATGAGTGCCGTTGAAGCAGAAGTACAGCGCGTTATGTCGCTGATCTGCGCTGCCCCCGCCTCGCCGGGGAAGCAAGCAGTGGCGCAAGGGATAGCCGACGATTTATTACAACAGATCGACCGGCTGCGCGGCCAGAATTTGAGTGGGTTCGCCTCTACGGGCGCGCAGCTGCAAGGCCGCTTCCAGCTCAGCGGGAGTGGCTCGGTCTATACCGGCTTGGATCGCTCAAAAACCAGGGCCGACGGTCCGATCGCGGACTTCATTTTCGGCGAGCCCGGGGCCAATCCGGGGGCCGAGGAGCGCTGGTTCGAAGAGCTGGGCATCACACAGCGAGAGGCCGAAGACGCCAACCGCGAGGCCGAGCACTTCAACCACGTCGACGAGGTCGGCTGTCAGATCCAAGCGTGCTGCAAGACGATCGAGGAGGTTTGCACCACCGGCGACATCGCCATGCAGGAAATCCTCTCACCGGCGTGCCGGATGCTGGAAATGATTGTGAAGTTTGGGTTCCCACAGCTGACCGACCAGGTCATCGACGTGGCAATCGGCGCACTCACCCAGGCGAGCGCGACGGCGAAGGACCGCAACTGCGTCATCGAGGACTGCCTCGAGGCCATCGCGAAGTGCGTGGAAGACGTCGCCGTGCAGCAGCCCGAGCCGCCGGTGGAGTACGACGGCAGCTGCGAGTGCGAGGGTGGCGGTACAGCAGCGACCGAGCCGGCGCAGACGCCCGCACCGAAACCGGCACCGAAACCAGCGCCTGAGCCTGCGCCGGAGCCGCCGCCCAAGCCCGCTGCGCCTGTTGATCCGCCTGCACCGCCTCCGGCACCGGAGCCGAAGCCAGCGCCGGAGCCGAGGGTGACGGAGTGCCCACGGCTGGAAACGCGCTGCGTCGACACCGCAAGTGTTGGCACCGCGGCCGCTTCCGCCGTTGCGGGGTTGGTCGGACAGCCCGCACCGGTCAATGTTGAGCTCAACTTCAACTTCGACATCGATGGCGCAATCAACGCAGGTATTGAAACCGTGGACTGCGAGACAGTAGAGCAGTTCCAGCCTCCAGCACCGCAGACCGAGACCGCCGCGTGGGTGGGCACGCTGGTGCAAGCCGGTGCGGCGGCAGTACTCGAGGGGCTGGACTGCTTCGCCGCCTCGCTGGAAGCGGTCGCGGAATGCCCAGGGGCCGAGTGCTGCACGCACGATGTGCCTGAAAACCCGGAACCGGAGCCTGAGCCCGAATGCCCGGAGCCTGTGCCCGAGCCGGAGCCAGCACCCGAGCCCGAGCCTGTGCCCGAGGATGGTGTGATCCCTCCACCGCCCGAGCTCTCACAGGTAGAGGAACCGGCCCCGCCGCCGAAGAAGCTGGAACACATCGAGAGTCCAGCCACCGAGGTAGCCCAGGTGCCGCCGGATCCGGCACCGGCCGATGCAACTGAAGACGCCAAGCAGACCGAACACACTGACAACGACACACCGGCAGCTGCGGACTCTGCGGAGCCGTGGGCCATGAAGAAGACAGGGGAATGGTGATGGATTTCGCAGAGTTTGCCGAGCAGTACCGGCGACGCACAGAGAAGCGCATGCTGGATTTCGAAGCGATGCTTCGTGACAACCAGCGCAAAATGGCCCAGACCGCGAAGTACCACGCGATGGCACAGGCGAACCCGGACAAGCCGCCGCTGGTTGTGCCGCGCGGCGAGTACAGCTACCCGCTACGGAATTCGAAGTTGCTGCAGCCTCCGGAAGACGGCAAGAAGCCGATCCGTGCGGTGCTGCGAAGGGAACCACCGAACGGGAGGCGTCCGCGGTAGGGGGCGTGAAAAATTCGACGAGGGGCTTCTCGCGAGCTGGGGTTATGCAAAAAACGGCCCGGAAAATGTTGAATCTTTCACTGGCTCACCGCAACCCGCGACAAACCCCAACAAACCAAACCCTAGAACAGCGAGAACCCGCTATCGTCGCGGCTTAGCCCGGCTGCCTCTGCCAGGTCATCACCCACCAGGGACTCGACGCCGCTGCCCGCGGCCTCGGGGTCGGAGTAGGCGGCGTACTTCTTCTCGCCAGCGAGCTGGTGGAGCAAGAAACCGGTGACCAGGCCTCGCGCGGTTTCCTGGATGCCGCGGTTGGATTTGCCCAGGCCGAGGACGCGCTTGAGCAGGCCGTCCTCGGAGAACTCCTGCTGGTCGCCCTTCTTAATAGTGCGGTAGCAGGCCTTGCCGGCCCAGTTGTAGGCCAGCTTCGCCGGGTTGCCCGGATTGAACAGGGCGTCAGCGTCCACACCGGGCCCGATGATCAGGCCGGGGACGAACAGGGAGCGGGCCGCCTGGGTAGAGGAGGGGGCGACGTTGGCGGGGTAGATGGATGCCACTGCGTGGACCTTTTCGTTGTCCACGGCGGCGAGGACGGCAGCGCCGCCGCCCATCCCGTGGCCCACGATGCCGAGCTTTTGCGGCGAGACGGTGATGTTGCCATTGCCCAGGCGCACGCCTGCGCAGATCTGCAGTGCGGTTTCTAGGTCGGCGGCGAACCCGGCGTGGTCCGGGCGCAGCCCGGTCTCTGTGTTCGGCGCTGCGGCGACGATACCCCAGCTGGCTAGGTGACGCAGGAAGCGGTGGTAATCGTCGACGTTCTTCGTCCAGTCGTGGCCGAAGGCGACTGCGGGCAGGTCGCGCCCCTCGGCGGGGGTGTAGACCTTGCCGGGCAGCCCGGTATAGCCCAGGTCGCCTTCGAGTACGCGGTGCGGGCCGCGCTTGGACAGTTCGGAGAAATTCTTCAGCTTCGCAGACACGCAGACAATGGTACTCGAGCACGCTTGGGCGCGTGGGCAACGCGTAGGTTAGTGTGGGCCGGAAAATGATTGGAGGATCGCTGATGCTTGGTGCGCTTTCGCTGGCGTTTGTGGATTCGGTGAACCTGTTGCTCATCGGCGTGATCGTGGCGGTGGGGATCATTGTGCCGCGCCATCAACCAAAATATGCGGCGATCGTGGCGCTGCTTATCGCGGGCGATTGGCTGGGGGTGGCAAGCCTGGCGCTGCTCATGCTCGCCATTTTCGACGGCCTCGGTCCCGTCGTCCAAAGCTTCGTTGAAGGCCCTATTTTTGGCATCCTCCTGCTGGTCACGGGTCTACTCACCGGGGTGCTGGCGCTCAAAGGCGGGGATAACTCGAAGCTTATCGCCACGGTGCTGCGACCGCTGCGTAAGCCGAACGCGCTGACAGTACTCACCGGCTTCGTCCTGGGCCTGGTGCAGTCGGCCACCTCCATTCCCTTTTATGGCGGGCTCGCCCTGCTATCGGCTGCGGGCATCGATCCGACGCTGCGCTACACCTCCCTGATCTTGTACGCGACGGTGGCGCTGTCCTTGCCAACCGTTTCGGCGCTGCTCGTGGGGTGGGTGCGCGCGAAGCCGGACAGTGCGGCGGGTCGCGGGTTTGCGTGGGCGCGCAAGAATCCGCGCCCGGTCACCCTGGGTGCTACCTGGGCTGTTGCTGCCATGCTGATTCTTCTGGGTGTGCTCCACCTGTTCTAGGTGCGCGATGGTGCACAATATGGCCATGCACCCTCTGGTTACTCGGATTGATCTGGACGCAATCGCGCACAACACCCGCTGCATCAGAACACATGTCGGCGACCGGCAGCTGATGTGCGTGATCAAAGCGGATGCGTACAACCACGGCGTCGACGCCTGCGTGCCCGTGATGGAGGCCAACGGCGCGGACGCGTTCGGCGTGGCCACCTTCGCCGAGGCGCGCGAGGTGGCCCGCCTCACCACCAAGCCTGTGCTCGCCTGGCTGTGGGCACCAGGGGAGGAGATCCCCGCCGGCATCGAGGTCGGTGCCCCAAGCATTGCGCACCTGCGCTCGCTTATCGACGCCGCGCCAACCCTCCCTACCCCGATTCCGGTCCACCTCGTCGTGGACACGGGGATGAACCGCTCCGGCATCGACGAGGAAGCCTGGGATGAGGCCTTCGCCCTCGCCGCCGAAGCAGAGGCCGCAGGCACGCTGCGAGTGAAAGGCATTATGAGCCACCTTGCCTGCGCGGACCAACCGGAGCACCCCTTTACCCAGGAGCAGCTCGAGACCTTCGAACGCGCTACCCAGGCGGCACGGCGCGCAGGTCTGCGCCCGGGGGTCACCCACATCGCGAACTCGTCTGGAGTGTGGACGCGTGAGGACGCGCACTTGGACCAGGTGCGCCCCGGCGTGAGCCTCTACGGCAGCGAGCCGGTTGCGGGCCAGGACCACGGGCTGCGCCCCGCGATGAGTTGGGTTGCGCGCGTGGTGGCGGTCAAGCCGATTGCCCGCGGCGAGTCCGTGAGCTACGGGCTGACCTGGCAAGCCCCGGAGGATGGCTACACCGCGCTCATTCCGGCTGGTTACGCCGACGGGATTAGCCGCTCGTGGCAGGGGCGCTTCGGGGGGACGATCGACGGGCAGTGGTACCCGCAGGTGGGACGTGTGTGCATGGACCAGATCGTCGTGTGGTTGGGCAGCGCGGAACCGCAGGTGCGCGCGGGCGACGAAGCGATCCTGTTCGGTCCCGGCGGCATGAGCGCGGACGAGCTGGCCACGGCCACCGGCACGATCAGCTACGAGGTGCTGTGCGCGCCCAAGGGCAGGACGGTGCGGGAGTATGTTGGGCGGGGGTAAACGGGGCGTCGAGAAGCGATACGCGAGGAGGACACGTGCGAAGAGTGTGTGAGACTGCGGCCGAGACCAAAGCCCTGGGCCGTGAGCTCGGCGCGGAGCTTAGCGCGGGCGATGTGGTGATCCTGGACGGGCCGCTGGGCGCGGGCAAGACGACGCTGACGCAGGGCATCGCCGAGGGGCTCGGGGTGAAGGGGCGGGTGACCAGCCCGACCTTCGTGATCGCGCGCGAGCACGCCTCGCGGACCGGCGGCCCGGGGCTGATCCACGTGGACGCCTACCGGCTGCTTGGCGAGGGCTCCAGCGGCGACCCGCTCGGCGAGCTCGACGCGCTGGACTTGGACACGGAGCTTGACCACGCGGTGGTGGTCGCCGAGTGGGGCGGGGGACTGATCGAACAGCTCAGCTCCGCGTATCTTCTTGTATCGCTGGATCGCGAAACGCTGGTGCGCGAGAACCCGGAGTCGGAAGGTCGCATCATCACCTGGCAGTGGCAGGGCACACCGAAAACTGGCGATAAGGCAACGGGGATGTAGGCTTTAGCCCATGCTAAAGCTCTCCAACACCAGTCGTGGATGGGTAGCGCTTGCCTGCGCTCTGTGGGTCGTGCTGCTCGTCGCCATGATTTTCATTCCTCTGTCCAACAAGAACGCGCAGGCCGCAGGCGTCACGCCGACGAACTCCCTGACGCGCTCCGTCTCCCAGCTCAACCCGCAGGGCGACGCCTTGGCTGCGCAGATGATCGACGC
Organism: Corynebacterium sp. HMSC074A01; assembly: GCF_001831515.1. GTDB lineage: Bacteria > Actinomycetota > Actinomycetes > Mycobacteriales > Mycobacteriaceae > Corynebacterium. The sequence goes on along the minus strand of NZ_KV825615.1, from coordinate 146,385 downwards.
CTCGCGGGTGTACGACGCGGAGAAGTACGTCGGATTCACCACCCTGTGCCCGGCCGAGCCGCAGGAGCTGCGCGACAGCAAGCTGGAGGCCTTCCACGCCACCGCTGACGAGCTCGAGCTGGACGAGAACACCGGCTACATGGTGCTTCTGCCTGCCGACGAGAACGCCAAGGCCGACTTTGACAAGGTCGACCTGCGCAACATCGATATCTGCCAGCAGCCCGCAATGGCGGCATACCCGCTGCAGAGCCCGCTGATCGTGGCGAAGCAGAACGGCCAGTGGGTCCTGGGGCTGACGCAGTAATGCGCGTGCTCGCCCTCGACACGGCCACTACCGAGCTTGTCGCGGGCCTGGCTGCAGTCTCCGCCACCGTATCCGGTGGCGTCGACGAGCCAAACGCCGTCGACGTCATCGCCGAGAAGGTCGTCTCCACCCGCGCCCACAACGAGCTGCTCATTCCGACCATTCAGGAACTGCTCGCGGGCGCGGGCCTTGCCTTTTCGGACCTCGAGGCGATCGTGGTCGGCTGCGGCCCCGGCCCGTTTACCGGCCTGCGCGTCGGCATGGCTACCGCGCAGGCGCTGGGCCAGGCGCTGGGGATCCCGGTCTACGGCGTGGTCACCCACGACGCGGTGGCCCACGGTGTGGACGCGCAGTCTGCGCTAATCGTCACCGACGCCCGCCGACGCGAGGTGTACTGGGCGCGCTACGAGAGCGGCCAGCGCGTCGCCGGACCCGAGGTTGTCAAACCCGCGGAGCTGGACTGCCCGGCCGTGGACGTGTGCTCGGTCCCGGAGCAGCTTGCCCCGCAGTTGGGCGTCGACGCGGGCGAGGTGACCTACCTTCCGCCGCACACGGCTGGTCTGGTCGCCGCCGCAGACTTTTCGGTACCGCCGGCCTCGCTCGTGCCGCACTACCTGCGCCGTCCCGACGCGGTGCCGCCGAAGCAGAAGCCGCGTTCGCCCGCCCTGCCGGACGTTGACGTAAAGAAGCTGGGCTAGCCGTGGAATTTCGCGAGCTTGGCCCTGCACACGCCCCGCGCATCGCGGAGCTGGAGGCGCTCCTGTTTCAAGGCGATCAGCCGTGGACGGAATCGATGGTGCGCGCGGAGCTTTCCCAGCGATACACCTTCTACGTTGGTGCCTTTGAAGACGGTACTGAGACGCTCGTCGGCTACGCGGGTGTGGCCATGCTGGGGCCGAAAGAGGATCCGGAGTTTGAGATCCACACCATCGGCGTGGACCCCGCCTACCAGCGCCGAGGCGTGGGCCGCGCGCTGATGGACCAGCTCGTCCACACCGCGGACCTGCTCGACGGGCCCATGTTTCTAGAGGTGCGCACCGATAACGTGCCGGCGCTGCGCATGTACGAGGACTACGGTTTTGTCACCACCGGCGTGCGCAAGAACTACTACCAGGCCTCCGGCGCGGACGCGTACGCGATGATGCGCCCGCGCAAGAGCGCTACCAACGAGACAGAAAGGTAAGTGCCACCCATGATCGTGCTCGGGATTGAATCCTCCTGCGATGAGACAGGCGTGGGCATCATTCGCCTGCATGAGGACGGAACGATGGAGGTCCTCGCGGATGCGGTCGCGTCCTCGATGGAGCAGCACGCCCGCTTCGGCGGCGTGGTGCCGGAGATCGCCTCGCGCGCGCACCTCGAGGCCATGCCGCAGGTGATGGAGGCCGCGCTCAAACAAGCCGGTGTGGAGAAGCCGGACGCGGTGGCGGCCACCGTGGGCCCGGGCCTGGCTGGCGCGCTGCTGGTCGGTGCTTCGGCGGCGAAGGCGTATGCGGCCGCGTGGGGTGTGCCCTTCTACGGGGTCAACCACCTCGGCGGCCACGTCGCGGTGGCGAACCTGGAGGGCGAGTCCGCGCTGCCGCACTCGGTGGCGCTGTTGGTCTCCGGCGGGCACACACAACTCCTCGAGGTCGAGGCGGTCGGCCGCCCGATGCGCGAGCTGGGCTCGACGCTTGACGACGCCGCGGGGGAGGCCTACGACAAAGTCGCCCGTCTCCTCGGCCTCGGCTACCCGGGCGGCCCGGTGGTGGACAAGCTGGCGCAAGCCGGTGACCCGGAAGCGATTGCGTTCCCGCGCGGGCTGTCGAAGGCCCAGGACTTGCGCGGCGAGCACCGCTACGACTTCTCCTTCTCCGGGCTGAAGACCGCGGTGGCCCGCTACGTGGAGGCCGCAGAGCGAGAAGGTCGTGTAGTGAGCATGGAGGACGTCTGCGCGTCCTTCCAGGAGGCGGTCTGCGACGTACTGACCGCAAAGGCCGTGATGGCCTGCGAAGACACCGGCGCGTCGACCCTGCTGCTCGGTGGCGGGGTGGCGGCGAACTCCCGGCTGCGTTCGCTCGCCGCCGAGCGCTGCGAGGCCCGCGGGATCGAGCTGCGCGTGCCGCGCTTCGGGCTGTGCACGGACAACGGTGTGATGATCGCGGCGGTGGCCGGCCAGCTCATCCACGAGGGGGCAGAGCCTTCGCCGCTGTCGGCGGCGACGGATACCTCGCTCGAGGTGGAAACGCCGCTCGTCGGGGCCTAACTTCAGGCCCGTGACGTGCGGGAAAATTTCATGCACTGCGAGCGTGGGTGGAAGCGGCTATGTTCACTAGCAAGTAGGCCCTTTTGATACACCACGGAGGTTGCAGCGGCCATGAGTGAGCTTTCCCACACCCCGGAGTACACGACGAACGCCGAGCAGGCGGACCGGGAGCGCTTCGGCTTCCTGGTGAACCCGGATCTGACGTACCGGCGCATCGTGTTTGATGAGGACACGGCGCGGAACTTCCTCGGCGGCATTGAGGACGATTTTGTCGACGTGGCGTTTGAGCAGGAGGGCAACCGCTTCCACGCCCTGTTCAACCCGGATGCCCGCGCACAGGGCGCGGAGCCGAACCCGGTGGCCTCGCTGGCGCGCAACACCGCGGCGACGAACAACCCGGCGTTTCTTACCGATCCCACTCGCGCGATCTGCGGGCCGGTGATCTTTACCAATCGCGAAGGCAAGAGCGTGGAGGAGCGCACTATCGCGTCGGTGGACCAGGCGATCCGTGCCGTGGAGAACTACCGTGAGGACAACCCGGAGGAGTACGAGCTCTGGCGCAACGCCGTGCTCAATGCGACGCACACCCAGTAGTCTGGCGTTGCCGGGGGAGTGATGTTGTGGCTTAGCACTCACGTGGGTAGAGTGCTAAACAGGTTGTGTAGAGCACAGTTGTTCACCCGCGACGACGGCTGCGCATCGAGACAATCGTTACAACTGCAAATCCTAAATAAGGATTGCAACGCAACATCTACGAAAGGTCACCAAGGTAAACGATTATGGCAAACGTCAATATCAAGCCGCTGGAAGACAAGGTCCTCGTGCAGATCGCTGAGGCTGAGACCACCACCGCCTCTGGCCTGGTTATCCCGGACTCCGCTGCAGAGAAGCCGCAGGAAGCCGTCGTCATCGCTGTTGGCCCGGGCCGCCTGGACGACAACGGCAACCGCATCGCCCCGGACGTGAAGGAGGGCGACACCGTCGTGTTCTCCAAGTACGGCGGCACCGAGCTGAAGTACAACGGCGAGGAGTACCTCCTCCTGTCGGCTCGCGACCTGCTCGCTGTCGTCGAAAAGTAAGCGAAGGGGGCTGAAGCCACCAATGGCAAAACTTATTGCATTTGACCAGGAGGCCCGCGAGGGCATCCAGCGCGGCGTGGACATCCTCGCTGACGCGGTAAAGGTCACCCTCGGCCCGCGCGGCCGCAACGTGGTTCTCTCCAAGTCCTGGGGCGGGCCGACCGTGACCAACGACGGCGTGACCATCGCCCGCGACATCGATCTGGAAGATCCTTTTGAAAACCTCGGTGCGCAGCTGGTCAAGTCCGTCGCTGTGAAGACGAACGACATCGCCGGTGACGGCACCACCACCGCGACCCTGCTGGCGCAGGCACTCGTGGCGGAGGGGCTGCGCAACGTCGCTGCGGGCGCGAACCCGATCGAGTTGAACAAGGGCATTTCCGCGGCTGCGGAAAAGGTCGTCGAGGAGCTGCGCGAGCGCGCCACCCCGGTGTCCGCTTCCGCGGAGATCGCAAACGTGGCTACCGTCTCCTCCGGCGACCCGGAGGTCGGCGAGATGGTCGCCGGCGCGATGGACAAGGTGGGCAAGGACGGTGTGCTCACCGTCGAGGAGTCCCAGTCCATCGAGTCCTACGTGGACCTGACCGAGGGTATCTCCTTTGACAAGGGCTTCCTGTCGCCCTACTTCATGACGGACCCGGACGCAGGCCAGGCCGTGCTGGATGATGCGCGCGTGCTGCTGGTGCGCAACAAGATCTCTTCCCTGCCGGACTTCCTGCCGCTGCTGGAGCAGATCGCCGAGTCCTCGGTGCCGCTGCTGATCATCGCGGAAGACGTCGAGGGTGAGCCGCTGCAGACGCTCGTGGTCAACACGATGCGCAAGTCGCTCAAGGTCGTCGCCGTCAAGGCTCCGTACTTCGGCGAGCGCCGCAAGGCCTTCATGGACGACCTCGCCGTGGTCACCCAGGCCACTGTGATCGACCCGGAGGTGGGCGTCAACCTCAAGGACGCCACCCCGGAGCACCTCGGCCGCGCACGCCGCGTCACCGTGACGAAGGATGACACCGTGCTTGTCGACGGGGCGGGGACGCTCGAGGCCATCGAGGATCGTCGCGAGCAGATCCGCCGCGAGATCGAGACGACCGACTCCACCTGGGATCGCGAGAAGGCGGAAGAGCGCCTGGCCAAGCTGTCCGGTGGTGTGGCCGTGATCCGCGTCGGTGCCGCGACCGAGACTGAGGTCAACGAGCGCAAGCTGCGCGTCGAGGACGCCATCAACGCCGCACGCGCTGCCGTGCAGGAGGGCGTGATCGCCGGTGGCGGTTCCGCGCTCGTGCAGATTGCCAAGGAGCTCGAGGCTTACGCCGAGGAGTTTGCTGGCGAGCAGAAGACCGGCGTGCTGGCCGTTGCCCGCGCGCTGCGCAAGCCCGCCTTCTGGATCGCTGACAACGCGGGCCTGGACGGCTCCGTGGTCGTGTCCAAGATCGGCGAGCTGAGCAACGATGAGGGCTTCAACGCCGCGACGCTGGAGTACGGCAACCTTGTCGAGCAGGGCATCATCGATCCGGTGAAGGTGACCCACTCTGCTGTGGTTAACGCCGCGTCGGTTGCCCGCATGGTGCTCACCACGGAAGCCTCCGTGGTGACCAAGCCGGCAGAAGAGGAAGAAGCTGCGGGCCACGCAGGCCACGCGCACTAATTCTTCTTCGCGCACGAAGCGCTGCCGGAGCCCCTTGTTGTGAAGAGGGTTCCGGCAGCGCTTTTTGGTTTCTTACTTCGCGGAAGCCGCGGCGGGGACCTTCACGGCACCGCCGTGGCCGCTGCGCAGGATGGCCTGGCGCTCGGATTCGCTCATGCCGCCCCAAATGCCGTAGGGCTCCGCAACGCGCAGGGCGTGCTCGCGGCACTGCTCAAGCACGGGGCAGTTGTAGCAGATGGCCTTCGCGCGGTTCTCGCGCTGGGTGCGGGCGCGGCCGCGCTCCCCGTCGGGGTGGTAGAAGACCTCCGATGCTTCGCCGCGGCACGCGCCGTGCAGCTGCCAGTCCCAGAAGTCAGCGTTCGGACCGGGGAGATATTGCGGCAGGGACATGGTGGTAGAGACTCCTTGTAGAAACTATTGACATGTGCATGCTTGTGCCGGCGAGCAGCGCCGGTGCCGAATCCGAAGTGTTCTCCCCGTGGGTAAACGATAGGTGTCCTGTGGGTGACTGCTGTCTGTCTTTGCCAGCGAGCTCCCGTTTGGGCCTTGTGTGAGCTGGGAAAATGCCGAAGGTAAACCGAGAATGAACTTTAAGGGAACCTTGGAAATGTTACGGAAAACACTTCCCTTTGGGCAGGTGTCTTGTCGCCCGTGCGGTGGTCTGCGGTTAGACTCCCTATGATTGCTGCGAAGGTGCGAGCGCTACTGCGGCGTTTAATGTAGGAAGTTGCGAGGGAGGAAAGGAGACGGATGGCCACGCCGGAAGTCAATGACGAGTTAGCCCGACTCGTCCCCCTCGCTGTCGACGGCGATGAGCGTGCGCTGCAGCAGGTAATCCGCCTGATCCACCCGCTCGTGCTGCGCTATACCCGCGCCCGCATCGGCGGCGGACGCATGCCTACCGCCGAGGACGTGGCCCAGGACGTGTGCCTGGCCGTGGCAACCTCAATCGACCGCTACCGGGACCAGGGTAAGCCGTTTATGGCGTTTGTCTACGGGATTGCGTTTAACAAAGTTGCCGACGCGCACCGGGCGCTGTCGCGCGATAAACTTACGCCAACTGAAGAGGTGCCTGAGACCGAGTCGCACGGGGAAACTCCAGAGGAATTTGCCCTGGTAGCGGATGGTAGTAACAGAGTGCGTGAGTTGCTCGATGTACTCAGTGACAAGGCCCGTGACATCATCATCCTGAGAGTCTTCATGGGCCTTTCCGCAGAGGAAACGGCGCAAATTGTGGGCAGTACCGCGGGAGCGGTGCGCGTCGCCCAGTTCCGTGCGCTTGCGACGCTGCGCAAACATTTGGAGGAAGGGGAGTTGCACGATGACTCGGCGCAGTGACGGACATGGCTACGGAGACGACTACGGGCACGGCGAGGCGGACAACGTGACGGAAGAGTTCGCCGCCGTGGCGAACGATGACGCGTTCCTTGATGCACTCGCAGCTGGCGTCGACCCTTCCGACGGGAGCGACCCCCTCGCGGCGATGCTGCTTGAGCTGAAGGCCGACATCGACCGGCCGATGCCCGCGCCACCGCGAGTGGAGGCAGCACGAGAAGCGGCAGGGGACACCGAAGAAGCAGAAGACACCACCGTGGTGCCGCTGCGCCGCAAGCTCTTCGGCCGCCGCAGCGCGGGCGCGCGCCGCGGCCGTACCCAGCCGAGCCCCTGGGTCGCCGGACTCGTCGGTGCGGCTGCGGCGACCGCCGTGGTCACCGGCAGCGGTGCGGCGCTCTACAACGCCACGCCCGGCTCCCCGCTGTGGGGCCCGGCGACCGCGGTCTTCGGCGACCGTACCGCGGCGGTGGAGCTTGCCTCCACGCTCGACGAGCTGCAGGCTGCGAACGACTCCGGCGACCACGACGCGGCCAGCGCACTGTTCGACCAGGCACGCAAGCTGCTCGCCTCCATGGAGCCGCGGGCGAACCAGGGCCGCGAAGGTCGCGACGCGGAAGCACCTGAGCCAATCGTGCGCACCAAGGTCAGCACCGTGACTGTCACCCCGCCGCCGCCCGAGCCACAGGTGGTCACGGAAACGGTACAGCAGAGCCAGCCCGCAGAGCAGAGCCCGCAGCCGAGCCAGGCACAGCCTCCCGCGCAGCAGCCGAGCGAGTCGCGCGAAGCGCCGGTACGGCCCAACCCGCTCGAGAGCCCCTCGGCACCTACGTCCGCCCCAGAGGGCGGGTCCGGAGCGACTGGCGACGCGGGGCACACACCCCAGGAAACGGTGGTGCCCGGCTCATCGGAGCGCAACACCGCACCGGGTGGCGGCACCCTGGGTGAGGCGCAGAACTACTAGCGGCGTGAACTAACAAAAACAGCCCCGCACACTTTGGGAAAGTGTGCGGGGCTGGAATGCGTAAGCGCGCCGTCGATAAGCGGGCCCTTAGCGCGCCTCGAGGCCGTCGAGGAAGCCTAGGGCGTAGTCCCAGGACACGTAGGCGTCGTAAGCAATCTCGGCGCTCGGCTCATGCACGGCCGGGAGCTGGTTGCGCAGGGTAGCCAGCATGTTCTGCTCCATGATGTCCCAGTCGTAGTAGTGCCACTGGTCGCAGTCCTCGCACATGAAGTAAATGCCGCGAATGCCGCGCGGGCGCAGGCGACGCTGGCAGTCGCGCACGTACTGCAGGTCGCGCAGCACGTCGGTGCGCTCCTGCGGGGAGAGCGGTTCCGGCAGTGCGTCATCCTCAATAAACGACGCCGGATCATTCGGATCGTCCGCGAAGGGATCCTTGGGCATCATGTCATCAAAGTTCACGCCACCCACACTATGTGCTTTTTCAATCCCTGCCAATTCCCCCGCCTATGTACAAGTCGGGGTGAGGATATATCATGGCTGAAAGCAAAAAGGTGCGGCCCGCGCGGGAGAGGAGAAGCAGTAATTATGGCAAACGAACGAATTCTTACAGGTGGGGACGATCCGAACAAGGTCGCACTGCGCGGCCTGACCTTCGACGACGTGCTGCTGCTGCCCGCGGAGTCCCACATCGTGCCGGCTGAGGTCTCCACGACCTCGAAGTTCAGCCGCAACATCACCCTGGGCATGCCGATCGCGTCCGCCGCGATGGACACGGTGACCGAGTCCCGTATGGCGATCGCGATGGCCCGCCAGGGCGGCATTGGCGTTCTGCACCGCAACCTGAGCGCCCAGGACCAGGCGGAGAACGTGGATGTGGTGAAGCGCTCCGAGTCTGGGATGGTGACCAACCCGGTCACCGCGACGCCTGACATGACCGTCAACGACGTGGACGCGCTGTGCGCCCGCTTCCGTATTTCTGGCCTGCCGGTCGTGGATGATGAGGGGCGCCTGGTCGGCATCATTACCAACCGCGACATGCGTTTCGAGCGCGACTACGAGCGCAAGGTCGCCGAGATTATGACCGCCATGCCGCTGGTTGTCGCCGAGGAGGGCGTGACCAAGGAGGAAGCGCTCGAGCTTTTGTCCGCCAACAAGGTGGAGAAGCTGCCGATCGTGTCCAAGGACGGCAAACTTGTCGGTCTGATTACCGTCAAGGACTTCGTGAAGACGGAGCAGTACCCCAACGCTTCGAAGGACGCGAACGGCCGCCTGCTGGTCGCCGCTGGCATCGGTACCGGCGAGGACTCCTACGACCGTGCGGGCCTGCTGGCCGAGGCGGGCGTGGACGCGCTCGTGGTTGACTCCGCGCACGCACACAACAACCGTGTACTCGAGATGGTCGCGCGCGTGCAGAAGGACTTCGGCGACCGCCTCGACGTCATCGGCGGCAACCTGGCCACCCGCTCGGCCGCCCAGGCGATGATCGACGCTGGCGCGGACGCGATCAAGGTGGGCATTGGCCCGGGCTCGATCTGCACCACCCGCGTGGTCGCCGGTGTTGGCGCGCCGCAGATCACCTCGATCCTGGAGGCCTCCGTGCCTGCACACAAGGCTGGTGTGCCGATTATCGCCGATGGCGGCATGCAGTTCTCCGGCGACGTCGCCAAGGCGCTTGCCGCTGGTGCATCCACCGTCATGCTGGGCTCCATGCTCGCCGGCACCACCGAGGCACCGGGCGAGATCGTCGTGGTTGGCGGCAAGCAGTACAAGCGCTACCGCGGCATGGGCTCCATGGGTGCGATGCAGGGCCGTGGCCTGACCGGTGAGAAGCGCTCCTTCTCCAAGGACCGCTACTTCCAGGCCGACGTGACCAGCGAGGACAAGCTGGTGCCGGAGGGCATCGAGGGTCGCGTGCCCTTCCGCGGCGACCTGGACTCGATTACCCACCAGATCGTCGGCGGCCTCCGTGCGGCGATGGGCTACACCGGTTCTTCCTCCATCGAGGAGCTGCAGACGAAGCAGTTTGTGCAGATCACCGCTGCTGGTCTGCGCGAGTCCCACCCGCACGACATCACCCAGACCGTCGAGGCACCGAACTACCGCCACTAGGAGTGAGCTGTAACAACCATGCACGAATATGTCGAAATAGGTAAAGGGCGCGAGGCTCGCGCCGCCTATGATCTGCACGCCCTCTCGCTCGTCCCCGCGCGTCGTACGCGTTCCTCCAAGGTGGTGGACACCACTTGGCATATCGACGCCTACGGTTTCGACGTGCCGTTGGTCTCGCACCCCACCGACGCGCTGGCCAGCCCGGAATTTGTTATCGAGATGGGCAAGCAGGGCGGCCTCGGCGTGCTTAACGCCGAAGGCCTCTTGGGTCGGCATGCCTCTTTTGCGGACGCGATCAAGCGGGTCATCGGCGCGGCAAGCATTGAGTGGGACGACCTAGAGTCGCTGCTGAAGTCCCAGTCCAGCGGGACCGCCATCCTGCAGGAGCTGCACCAGGCACCGCTGGACATGGACCTGTTTGCAGAGCACATGGCGCGCGTGCGCGACTCGGGCGCGACCGTCGCGGTGCGAGTGAGCCCGCAGAACGCGCGCGAGCTAGCACCGCAGCTGGTCAAGGCTGGCGCGGAGCTGTTGTTCATCCAGGGCACGATCATCTCCGCCGAGCACGTGCAGCAGGGCGGTGAACCGCTGAACCTCAAGGAGTTCATCGGCTCGCTGGATGTGCCGGTGATCGCCGGTGGTGTGTTCGACTACAGCACCGCGATGCACCTCATGCGCTCCGGTGCGGCCGGCGTGATCGTCGGCTCCGGGCAGTCGAACCAGAGCATGTCGCTGGATGTGCCGCTGGCCACCGCAATTGCCGACGTCGCCGCGGCCCGTCGCGATTACCTGGACGAGACCGGCGGGCGCTACGTGCACGTCATCGCTAATGCGCCGGTGGACACCTCCGGGCTGATCGCCGTCGCGCTCGGCGTGGGCGCTGACGCGGTCATGCTGGGTGAGCCCCTTGCGCGCGCCAGCGAGGCCTCGGGAGAGGGCGTGTACTGGGAGTCCGCGATCGCGCACCCGCGTTTCCCGCGCGGCGAGATGCGCCAGGTGGTGCCCGCCGAGCAGCGTGAGTCGCTGCAAACGGTGCTGCATGGGCCTTCGCACGATCCGTACGGGACAATGAACTTGGTTGGCGGTCTGCGTCGGATCATGGCGAAGTGCGGATACGAGGACGCCAAGTCGTTCCAAAAGGTAAGCTTGACTGTCCGAAAATAAAAAGATCCTGTTAGTTCCTGCTAGATTGTGTAATCATGGCCTACGAAGTGATTATTGACCGGGATGTGACCGATGGTCCACAGCACCTGGTCGCGGTTGATGACATCTTCTTCTCGGTCACCGATGCCAAGGGCATCATGACCGACGTGAACGAAGTGTTCATGCACTATGCCCAGTACCCGCTGGAAGAGATGATCGGCAAGCCGCACAATCTCATCCGTCAGGTCGAGATGCCCGGTGGTGTGTTCAAGGCCATGTGGGACTGGATCGAGGCAGGCAAGCCCTTCGTCGGCTACGTGCGCAACCTGGCTAAGAGTGGCTCGGCCTATGACGTGGTGGCCACGGTGACACCGCTGTCGGGCGGGCGCTACCTGTCGGTGCGTACCCGCCCGATGACGGACTTTTTCAAGGTCGCCGCCGAGGTCTACCAGGAAGCCAACATCGTCGAGCACCAGGCCAAGCGCGACGGTGTAGGCCGCCGTCGCCGCGCGGAGCTGGGCTGGGAGCGAATTTGTGAGCTGGTTCCGGACTACGACGCATTCATGTCGGAGGTCCTCCCCGCCGAGGTCGCAGCCCGCGAGGAAGCCGGCTTCGTCCTGCCAGACGGCGAAGGCGAGGTATACGAGGCCACTGCGGCGCTGTACAAGGAGCTGGAGACCTTCATGGGCATCCAGACCTCCATTAAAAAGTCCGCTGAGGAGCTCCTGGTTGCCTGCGACACGTTGCTGCAGGAGAACTCTGTGACCAACCAGGTCAAGAGCGAGATGGAAAACGTGGTGGCAGAAGGCGCGTCGCGCACGCTGCTGCTCGCACCGCTGCAGGTCTGGGCAACGATGCGCGGCATTATCGACGAGAACGCGCAGTCGCTGTCCGAGGTGGCCGAAGAGCTGCAGGCGCGTGCGGCAAAGGCACGTACCGCAATTGCGCTGGCGCGTCTCCAGGCTGCGCAGACGGCGACCTTCTCTGCTGAGGAGGATCGCATCGAGTCGATGCGCATGCTGTACGAGGCGATGGAGGTCGCGCTGCGCGACATGGACAACGCGGTCTTCTTGCACTCCTCCTTGGCAAACCGCGTCGAGCTGAAGGTCAACTCGATTTCCGAGCTGACCAAGATGCCGCTGGAGATGATTCGTCGCTGGTCGCAGTCCACTGCGAAGCAGCCCTTCGGCGAGAACATCGATCCGCTGGTCACCCAGGTGGAGCACGCGATCCAGGCGGCCGATGCGTCCATTGAACAGCTGCAGCTGTCCTCTCGCGACCTGGATGAAGACCCGTCGGTCGACGGTGTACACGAGGCGCTCGAGCGCCTGCGCAAAGCGGTGTTCTAAGGGGCTAGACAACGAAAACGTGTAAGGGCTGTGGAGTCACCTCCGCAGCCCTTAATGGTGTTTTAGGCAAACTGCTACTAATTTATACAGGTGGCCAACACGTCAGCTCCTTTTCGCGCGCGTGTGTAAGGCACCGCCGCAGAAGAGTAGGAGAATTGCAGATGGCTTCCCGGGTTGCCCGTTCCGCACTTGCCGTGCTCACGACCTGCGCATTGTGCGCCCCTAGTATCGCGCTTACGGCTACCGCGTCGGAGGAACCTAGCGGCGGCACCGACATGCTGCTCGAACCGGCTGGCACCTTTGCATACCCGCTGTTCGCCTCCTACCGCCCCGAGTTTGGCAACTGGCTGTATCTCATCCGCTCGGAGGTGGAGCGGGGCATTGGGTTTCGCCCGCCGGTGTACGCGAAGTTTTCCCCGGAGTACCAGCTGATCGACCCGCCCGAGGGTATTACGTACAAGAAGGTGGACGGCCCTGAGTGGTTGGACGTGGACCCGGACACCGGCCGGGTGACTGTTACCTCGGATCTGTTTGAGTACAAGAAGCTGCGCTACAGCAAGAAGACGGTACCGGAGAAGCTTTATACGCTGAAGGTGGAGGTGGCCTTCCCGGACGACAATACGTGGACGCAGCACATCTCCGTCGCGCTGTTTAACAACTGGACCAGCTACTTGCTGTACAACAACCCGGCCACGCTGGAAGAACCGCGCTTTCCCCGCCGCCCCCTACACCTGACACCGGGGCAGACGCTTACGCTCACGCGCGAGGACATTTCCTGGAAGGACCCGCAGGTTACGTGCGGAGACAAGCCGGGGGCCGAAGACGTAAAGTGCATCGAGCGCGAGATCCCTGGCTTCTGGCCGAGTGGGGTGTGGGACGCGGATCTCACCGTGGAACCGCAGCCGCACGTGGACAATCCGCTGCTGGATTACGTGACCACCGAGGTCATTACCGACGATGAGGGCGAGTTCCAGGAACTCAAGATCCACGCGCACAAGAAGCTGGAAGAGCTGAATATCCAGGGCTACCGCGGAGGCAACGTCCCGATTCGCTTCCGGTGGTCGCCTCGTGAGGGGCAGCAGTTCACGTGGTCGGAGGGCGACGTGTGGGACGTCGTGCCGCTGTACGTGTTCTTCAACCGGCTGCCGGACAATGACAACTACGTTGTCCGCCCAGCCGAGCACATCTCGACGGTCACTGGCCGCGCGGCGGCAATCCCACTGCCCACGTTCGACTCTGCAGGCATCGACGGCCTGCCGGAGCAACCCGTCGACCCGGAGTTTTCGGTGCTGGACGGCGACGGCGCCACCTACACCGATTGGATCAGCGTGGATGCCGCCAGCGGCCAGCTCGTGGCGCGCCCGCGCACAGCGGAGCACTTGGGGGATCACGAGGTACCAATGCGGGTGACGTTTAAGGACAGGACCGTCTCGCCTGAGTTTCACGTGCCGGTGCACGTGGCACCCTTGGCGTCCACGGCGCAGCCCGCGTGGGCTAACGCGCAGGTGGCGCGCGGCACGACGCGCCTGGAGGTGCCGCAGTCGGGCACGCTGCTGGACGGGGCACAGGCCACGGCCCGCACCGATGCGGAGGGCTTTGCAGCCGTCGCACGCCCAGACGGCAGCATCGAGGTCACTGCGCCGGCGAACGCCCCGGTTGGCACGACCGCGACGTTTACGGTGACCACGCGGTATCCGGATTCCACGGAGGCAGTGCCTGGAAGCATCGGTACCGACGAATTCACCGTCACCGTCGTTGCGCCGGAGGGCGATACCGTCGACGCGGTGCGCTACCCGGCCCAGGAGCTCACCCGCGGCGAGTCGCTGACGGTGCCAGCACCGCAGGTGCGCAACGTGACATTCGCGCCGGCCACGGATGCCGACGGCACGCCAACGCCAGAATGGGCGCAGGTCGCTCCCGATGGCACGGTGGTGCTCACCCCGAGCGCGAACCTGCCGCGCGGGGAGACCACGGTGCCGGTGCGCGCCGAGGATGGCCGCGGCGACGTTCGCGTCGTGGAAATCCCGGTCACGCTGCGCACAGTCAGCGAGCGCTTCAACCCGTCGTGGGCCGACACCTCCGCGCCGTGGGGCGAGCAGCTCACGGTGCGCAACTCCGGCGATGCTATCGATGCGGTGGTCGAGGCATCGCTTCTCGACGCCCCGTCGTGGCACACCGCCGTCGACGGCGACACCGTCGAAGTCACCCCGGGCCCAGACGCGAAGCCCGGCGACACGGCGCGCCTGCGCATCACCGCGACCTACAGCGACGAAAGCACCGACACGCAGGTGGTGACGGTGCGGATGCGCTCGCTGGCAGAAAGCCTCTCGGTGAACTGGGAGGACGTCGCCGGGCCGCGCGGGCACCTGCTGCGCGCCGCGAACACGGGCGATCCGCTGCCGGAGGGCACGGCCATCTCCGCCTCCGGCCCTTCCGAGTGGGGCATCGAGCTTATCGACGGCGCCGGCACCATCACCCTCACCCCACCGGAAAACGCCAAGGCGGACGAGCACGCCGCAGTGCAGATCTCGCTGTGGTTCCCGGATGGCAGCCACGCGGACGCGGAGTTCAACGCGCAGGTCACGCCCGGCGAGGCACTGGAGCCCACGACAACCGTGCCTGCGCTGAGCGCGGAAACGAGCACTGTGCCACCTGCGACACCGACTGTGGCAACGAGTGCGGCAACGAGTGCGACAACGAGCGCCCCGTCGGCAACGGTGAGCACGTCCGCAACCACGGCGACGCCGACCGCAGCACCGCAGCCCACGACTGCGGCCCCAGCCGTCCCAACCACCCCGACCGCGCCGACGGAAGCGCCGACGACGCAACCAACCCAGCCAACCCAGACAGCCCAGGTGCAGACGCCACTACCGACGGTGCCTGGGGAGGGGTCGAGTGGGACGTCGATAAGCAGGGGCCTTGCGCTTGCGATGAGCCCGCTCATGCTGCTCATCCCGATTGCGCTGGCGCAGCAGACCGCGGTGCCGGGGCTCACGCCTGCATTGGAGCAGCTGGACGCGCAGCTGCGCGCGCTGCCTCCCGAGGCGGTGCGCCCGCTGGATCAGGCGCTGGCCGGATCAGGTTTCAACCTGGGCGGGGCTGCCGCCGCCGGCGCGGTGGTGACCAGCAGCATTGTTGCGCTGAGCATTGTGCTTGCGGCGGGCCAGGCGCAGGGGCAGATAGGATCGACGGCCGCGGAGTAGGCTGCGTCGTCGCGCGAGTGGACAGTGGGCTAGAATCTGTCCCGTGACTACACCGCAAACACGTCCCGTATTAGTCGTCGACTTCGGCGCCCAGTACGCGCAGCTCATCGCCCGCCGTGTGCGCGAGGCGCGCGTGTACTCCGAGGTCGTCCCGTCCACAATCTCCGCCGCTGAGGTGCGCGAGAAGAACCCGGCCGCGCTGGTGCTCTCTGGCGGCCCGTCCTCGGTCTACGCCGAAGACGCCCCGCAGCTGGACCCGGAGATCTTCGAGCTGGGCCTGCCGATCTTCGGCATCTGCTACGGCTTCCAGATCATGACGCAGGCGCTCGGCGGCAAGGTCGCTGAGACCGGCGCTCGCGAGTACGGCCGCACCAACATGGACATCTCCGGCGGCGTGCTGCACGCCGGCACCCCGGAAACGCACCCGGTGTGGATGTCGCACGGCGACTCCGTCACCGAGGCACCGGAGGGTTTCACCGTCACCGCGTCCACCCCAGGCGCGCCCGTGGCAGCCTTCGAGTGCGTGGACAAGAAGCTCGCTGGCGTGCAGTACCACCCCGAGGTCATGCACTCCCCGCACGGCCAGGAAGTGCTCACCCGCTTCCTCACCGAGGTTGCTGGTCTGGAGCAGAACTGGACCGCGTCCAACATCGCGGAGCAGCTCATCGAGCAGGTCCGCACGCAGGTAGGCGAGGGCCACGCGATCTGCGCCCTGTCCGGCGGTGTGGACTCCGCCGTCGCTGCGGCGCTGGTGCAGCGCGCAATCGGCGACCGTCTCACCTGTGTGTTCGTGGACCACGGCCTGCTGCGCCAGGGCGAGCGCGAGCAGGTGGAAAACGACTTCGTCGCCGCCACCGGCGCGAAGCTGGTCACCGTGGACGAGCGCGAGGCCTTCCTAGGCAAGCTCGCCGGCGTGACCGAGCCGGAGGCGAAGCGCAAGGCGATTGGCGCGGAGTTCATCCGTTCCTTCGAAAGGGCAGTAGCGGGTGTGCTCGAGGGCCAAAGCGTCGACTTCCTTGTCCAGGGCACCCTGTACCCGGACGTGGTGGAATCTGGCGGCGGCACCGGCACCGCGAACATCAAGAGCCACCACAACGTCGGCGGCCTGCCGGACGACGTGGAGTTCGAGCTGGTCGAGCCGCTGCGCCTCCTGTTCAAGGACGAGGTGCGCGCCGTCGGCCGCGAGCTCGGCCTGCCCGAGGCGATCGTCAACCGCCAGCCCTTCCCGGGCCCGGGCCTGGGCATCCGCATCATCGGCGAGGTCACCCAGGAGCGCCTGGAAACCCTGCGCGCCGCCGACGCGATCGCGCGCGAGGAGCTGACCAAGGCCGGCCTCGATGACCAGATTTGGCAGTGCCCGGTCGTGCTGCTTGCCGACGTCCGCTCGGTCGGCGTCCAGGGCGACGGCCGCACCTACGGCCACCCGATCGTGCTGCGCCCCGTCGCCTCGGAAGACGCGATGACCGCGGACTGGGTGCGCCTGCCGTACGAGACGCTCGAGGTGATCTCCACCCGCATCACCAACGAGGTCGCTGATGTGAACCGCGTCGTGCTGGACGTGACCTCCAAGCCGCCGGGGACCATCGAGTGGGAGTAACTCCCGCGAGCCTCCCTTAGTAATCCGCGGACACGGAACCGATGCGCTGCTTCACGTTAATCGTGAGAAGCTCGCCGTCCTTGTCCGCGTTTTGCTTTCCTTCTGGGCAGTTGGCGCTACCAATGGTGGCATCGCAATTGACCACGAACGGGACGTCGTTAGGGAGTTTGAGGTCGATCTTGCCGATGCCGTTGCGCAGTTCTATTGTCACGGGCTCATCGAGCGGCTCGATGCGCGAAAGGTCGATCCGAGCCTCGCCGATGTTGTGCTTGTATTCCCGCATAGCCTCCGCGCTGTAGGCGGAGACATTTGCAACCCCGTAGTCTCCGATTGCGCCGATGCGCAGTGAGTTAAGTACGGCCATCGTCCACAGGGTCGCTGCTGTCGCGACGATAGCGACAGGGATCCAAAGCCAGTAGCGCTTCTTAGTTTGCGCAGGTTCCGGCGTCGGCTCGGCCGGATCCGGCAGGTGCCACAGACCTGGCGCCGCGCCCAGTGGGTCCCACTCCGGCGGGGTGGACGGGTGCGGGAAGTCCGGCGGCGTGCTCAGGTTCGCGGTGGCGGACTGTGCGTAGGGGCTCTCGGATGGGGCGCCGGCGTTGGTGCCGTAGTCGGTGGTGGGGGACGGGTGGGCGTCGTTAAGCGGGCGCTCCTGCTGGGGCACGAGCAGACCTGCGGGCGGCTCGGGACAGCGCTGGTAGAGCAGGTACCAGCCCAGGCCGAAGAGCGCGAAGGTGAGTGCTGCGCTGTAGATGGTGGTGCCGTCGCTGGCGTAGGACAGCGAGGGGAAGAAGACGACTAAGCCGATCAGAAGCCAGATGGCGAGGCTGCGTTCATCCTTGCCCGTTTCCGACTCGCGAGCGACATTGCCTTCGCCGGTCGCCAGGGCGGACAAAGGGCTGAATGGGACGCCGAAGCGGGGCATGTTGATCCAGCACAACAGGTAAAGGAAGATACCGCCGCCGAAGCAGAGGGTGAGTGCGACGAAGGCGATGCGGATGAGGATGGGGTCGATGTTGAAGCGTGCGCCGAAGCCCTCTGCCACGCCGGCGATGACCGCTTTGCCGCCCTGGTCCTTCGGGATGCGGGGCGGGCGGGTTGCCCACATCTTGGAGAAGGTGTTCGTCGTGTCCATGCCTCCATTATCGCCGGGAAACGTGGGCGCGACCATCGGGAAAAGCCCTGAACTTTGCGTGTGCGTAAAACTCAGGGTTGTCCCCGATTCGCTTTGTGGGTGTGGGTGGAACAATGAGGGACATGTCGAAACCCGCCCCATATGCAGCCGAGCCACCGGCGCTGTACCCGCGCTTTACCCGGAGCCGCCGCAACCTCATGGTCGCCGGCATCGCCTCCGGGCTGGCGCGCTATTTCGGGGTAGAGGAGCGCTGGGTGCGCCTCTTCTTCATCCTCAGCGCGTTTGCAGGTGGTGTCGGCGCGCTGGCCTACGCGGCGCTGTGGATGACCACCCCGCTGGAGCCGAAGCCCGCGGACGATGAACCCGTGGTTACGCCTGAGCCGTCGAAGGTGAAGGGCTGGGCACGCGTGGTGAACCTGGTGCTGGTGGTGGTGGCGATCGCGGGCGCGCTCGTCTCGTTGAAGGCGTCGAGTGGCGTGGGGACCTCGGTCGTGTTCTTCGTGGGCCTGTTCATCGTTGGTGCGGTGCTCGCGCTGCAAGCCTACGACCGGGAAATGAGCTCGACTGCCAACGTGCTCACCTTGTCGGTGGGCGCGTTGCTGGTCATGGGCGGGGTGCTCGCAATAGCGGTGTTGGGCGAGAGCGCCGGGATCGCCGGCGTGGTAGTCGCCGTGCTGGTCACCGTGTGCGGCGTGGCGGTGCTGGTCATCCCACTGCTGATGCGCCTGACCTCCTCGCTGCTTGCGGAGCGCGAGGCGAAGGCGGTGGCGGATCAGCGCGCGGAGATCGCCGCCCGCCTGCACGATTCGGTGCTGCAGACCCTCGCGCTGATTCAGAAGCAGGCGGATCGACCTGAGGAGGTCGCCCGCCTTGCGCGTGGCCAGGAGCGTGAGCTGCGCGCCTGGCTTTTCGACGCCTCCGAGCACGCCGCAGCCCAACCGTCCACCCTCTTCCAGGCGCTCAACCTGGCAGCCGGGGAGGTCGAGGACGCCTTCGGCGTGGTGATCAGGCCTGTGACGGTGGGCGAGGACCCGGCGCTGACGGAGGACAACGAGCCGCTGGCGTTGGCCGCGCGCGAGGCGATGGTCAACGCCGCCAAGCACAGCGGCGCTGAAGCAATTGACGTCTACGCCGAGCACCTCGGCGGCGAGCTCAGCGTGTTCGTGCGCGACCGAGGCGTGGGCTTTGACCAGGACGCGATCCCCGAGGACCGCCACGGGGTGCGCGATTCCATCGTCGGCCGCATGGCACGCGCCGGCGGCGCCGCCCGGATCACGTCAGCGCCGGGTCAGGGCACAGAAGTAGAGCTGACGCTGTCACCCAGTTAGCCTTATGGGTATGGTTCGCGTCTTTCTCGTTGATGACCACTCCGTCTTCCGCGCCGGCGTGCGCGCCGAGCTGGCGGAGAAGACCGACAGCGTTGACATCGTCGGCGAGGCCGGCACCGTCGCCGACGCGGTCGAGGGCATCCGTGAAACCGCGCCGGACGTCGTGCTGCTCGATGTGCATATGCCCGACGGCGGCGGCCTGGCGGTCCTGCGCACTGTGCAACAGGAAGACGCGGGCGTGAAGTTTCTGTGCCTCAGCGTGTCCGACGCTGCCGAGGACGTGATCGCGCTCATCCGCGCCGGTGCCCGCGGCTACGTGACCAAGAACATCGACGGCGCGGAGCTTGCCGAGGCCGTCGCCCGCGTCCACGGCGGGGATGCGTACTTCTCGCCGCGCCTGGCCGGCTTCGTCCTCGACGCCTTCGCCTCCGGTGGGGTGGTCGAGGACCCGGCGGGCGAGCCGGTCAAGGTGGAAGACCCGGCCGTCGACGCGCTGACCCGCCGCGAGCTCGAGGTTCTACGCTTGCTCGCGCGTGGCTACACCTACAAGGAGATTGGCAAGCAGCTGTTCATCTCGGTGAAGACGGTGGAAACGCACGCGTCGAATATCCTGCGCAAGACGCAGACCTCCAACCGCCACCAGCTCACCCGCTGGGCCGCGGACCGCGATCTGGATTAAGCGTAGGCGAGCCGCCGCGACCCGTCGACGTGCGGAAACAGCAGCCACGCGAGCGCGAACAGCCCCACGAACGCAACCAGCGCGCCCCACGTGGGCCACTGCGCAAGTGGCGCGAGCATGAGCAGCAGCCACCACAGCATCAGCGGCACGAGCATGCTTATCGACGCCACCGTGGACGCCCCCTTCCGCGCCGCGTACTCACGCATCTCGCGCCGGTAGGGGTGCGCAAACGTCACCCCGAGCGCGACCGCGATGCACACGAGCGCAAGCCCTGCCCGGACCGCGATCGGGGCAGCAGAGGCCATGACGGCGACCGAGCCCGCCGCCCCGGCGGCGCCCGCGGCGCGGACGGCAAGCGGGGTCGGGATGGGGGTGACACGGGAGCGGATGTCGGCGGGCATCATGGGCAGTTACTGTAGCAGGTGGGCGTGGCGTCGATAAGCGAAAGCTCGCGCGTTCGAAAGTGCTTGCGACCTTGGTGGTTGCTCGTGTTCGGGGTGGGGTGCATACTGTTCGGTGTGAACGGAACACCTATTCGACAGGCTGCTGGCGGAGACCGGCATGCCCAGATCGCCCAGCTACGCGCCCGGATGGCGGAGCTGGGTGGCGAGGCTGCGCCGCAGGTCGTGGCGGGCGAGGGTGTACTTTCCGTGGACGGCGGGCTGGCGCAGGTGCTGCCGGGTGGGGGCTTGCCGCGCCGCGCTGTCACACAGGTGAGCGACACGCCCGCGCTGGTGGTCGAGCTGCTCGACCGCGTCGCCGGGAAGGGCGGGACCGTGGGCGTGATCGGGTGGCCCGAACTGTCGTATGCGGGCATGTCGGCGGGCGCGCTCGAGCGGGTCATCGCGGTGCCGGAGCCGGGCATCGAGGACCTTACCGTTGCCGGTGTGCTCGCCGAAGGCCTTGACCTGGTGGTGCTGCGCACCCGGACGGAGCTGCGCTTAAGCCCCGTGCGTGCCCGGCCGCTGCTCGCGCGGCTACGCAAGGGTAATGCGGCACTCGCGGCGGTCAACGTGGCCGTGCCCTCGCCCGCGCTGCGCATCAGCGGGCAGGTCGCGCAATTCCACGGCATCGGTCGGGGCACAGGGCGCATCCGGGGGATCGACGTGCGCGTGCGCGCTACCGCGAAGGGCTGGCCGGGCGCGACGGCAACGCTCACGCTCGGTACTGGGCCGGTGCGCGAGGCCGTGGTCGAGCGCCACCTGAAGGCGGTGCCCTAAATGCGGGTGGCGGCGCTGTGGTTCCCCGACTGGCCCGTGCAAGCCGCCACCCTGGACGCAGGCGATGCGTTGTGCGAGCCGGTGGCGATTGCCGCCCAGCACCGGATCAAGGTCTGCTCCCAGGCCGCGCGCCGGGCGGGGGTGCGCCGCGGGATGCGGGTGCGCAACGCCCAGGCGCTTGCGCCCGAGCTGACGGTGGTCGACGACAACCCGGACCGCGACGGGCGCATGTTCGCCGCGCTCGCCGGCAGTCTTGACGACGTCGCCGCCTCCGTCGAGGTCCTACGCCCCGGACTCGTCGCGGTGGACCTGCAGGCCGCGGCCCGCTTCCACGGGGACGAGGACACGGCGCTGGAGATGCTGTTAGACGCCGCCCAGCGCAGCGGCATCGAGGCCTTCGCGGGCGCGGCCGACGAGCTGGCCACCGCCGTGATCGCCACCCGCAGCTCCCAGCTCGTCGCACCGGAGGCCTCCGCACAGTTCTTGGCCGAACAACCGCTGAGCGTCCTGGTTGCAGAGGTGGCACTCGGGGCGGATATCGCGACCGTCAACGCGCTCGGCCAGCTGGGGATTGCTACGTTAGGCCAGCTCGCGCAGCTGCCGCCGCAGGCGGTGACCACCCGCTTCGGTGCCGGCGGGATGCGCATCCACCGCATCGCGCGCGCTGCCCCGGATCGCCGCGTCGCGCCCGAACTCCCGGCCGCGGATCTCGCGGTCGGGCTCACCCCGGAGGATGCGATCGAACGCGTCGACGCCGCCGCCTTCGCCGCCCGCGCGCTCGCCGCCACGCTGCACGAAAAGCTCGCCGAGCGCGGAGCCAGTTGCCTGCGCCTGAAGGTGATCGCGGAGCTGGCCACCGGCGAGCGCGTCGAACGCGTCTGGCGCACCCGCGAGGCGCTTTCCGAGTCCGCGACCGCAGACCGCGTCCGCTGGCAGCTCGACGGCTGGCTCACCCGCGGCGGCGCCGGCGCGATCACCTCGCTCATCTTGGAGCCACTCGAGCTGTCCATCCCCGAGGAGCGCGAGCTCTTCCGCAGCAGCGCGGGCGACGGGGCCCGCCGCGTCATCGAGCGCGTGCAGTCCCAGCTGGGCATCGACGCGGTGGTGCAGCCGCGCGCCGTCGGCGGCCGCGGCGTGGCCGAGCGCATCGCGTTTTCCCCCTTCGGCGAGCAGCCGCCCGCCACCGCCGCCCAGCCCTGGCCGGGCGCGATCCCCGCACCGCTGCCCGCCCGCCTCGGCGGCGGCATCGACCACCCGGCTTCGCGCATCATGCTTATCGACGCCCACGCGAACCCCATCACCGTCACCGCCGAAGCCCTCCTGTCCGCCGACCCCTACGCGCTGGCCTGGGGCGCGCACAAGTATCTGGTCACGGGCTGGGCCGGCCCCTGGCCCGTGGACGAGGGCTGGTGGGGCGCGTCCGGCCAGCGCGTGGCACGCCTCCAGGTCGTGGGCGAATCGGACCGTGGGGTGGAGGCATGGCTGCTGGTGTGGACCCGGCGCAGCTGGCGCGTCGAGGCTGTGTATTAGGGCACCCTAAAGGTTGTATGGTGGTGGGCATGAGTGAGGAAACTTTGACCAGCGCACCGGACGTGTTCTGCTCCGACGTCCAGGTTGAGTCGCTGCCCGGCACCGCGAAGCCGGGTTCGACGTACGTGCTTTTCGAGTGGCCGCACGCCTGGACCCACGACGTCCTCGACGGCGGCACGCTCGGGGAGGAGCTCACCGAGAAACTCAAGGCGCACCTGGCCGAGTACGACGCCTCCCTGCTGCTCATCCGCCACCCAACGCGCGAGGGTCGCCAGATCGAGGACCACCACGTCTACCTCGTCTTCGCTGAGGAGGGCGCGACCGAGGTTATGCACATCGACGCGCCCGAAGAACTGTTGGCGCTCGACCTGTCTGGCCCCGGCAAAAACGAAGGCGCGGTAGCGCGCACCAAGCCGCTGCTGCTCGTGTGCACGCACGCCAAGCGTGACCGCTGCTGCGCGGTGAAGGGCCGCAGCCTGGTGAACAAGCTGGTGGAGAAGTACCCATTCGGCCAGGGCAACGACGTGGTGTGGGAGACCTCGCACATCAAGGGCCACCGCTTCGCCCCGACGATGCTGCTTCTGCCCTGGGCCTACAGCTTCGGCCGGATGACGTTCGAGGCCACCGACGCCATGCTGGAGGCAGCGCTGCGCGGCGAGTACTTCGTGCCCGGCAACCGCGGCCGCGGCACACTCAGCGCGCCCGCCCAGGCCGCCGAGGTAGCGGTCGCCGCCGAACTGTCGCGTGCGGGCGAGCAGGTGCGCTACGGCGAGTTGGAAGTCACGGATGTGGCGGTGGCGGGTGATGGGGGATATGTGCGCGTCGATAAGCAGGGGGCCTCATACACCGTGGAACTGGCGCGCAAAGAGGTCGCCGGGGTCGTGCCCTCGTGTGGCAAGCCCGCGAAGACCGACGAGAGCTGGGTGCCTACCGCGGTGACAGCGCGTCCGCCACGCGACTAATCACGTGGTCCGTGGCCTCGCGGACGTCGGCCGGAGAGTGGTCGAAGCTGTAGGAGTGGTCCGCGATGGCGTGCATGGACATGTCGTTCCACGAGTCGCCGAAGGTGTAGAGCTCCACGTCGGCGCGGTCGAAGCCGAGGCGCTCGATGAGCTCGATAACGCCCGAGCCCTTCGTGCGGCCCGGGGCCATGATGTCCACGTACTCCTGGTTTTGCGCCACGGTGTAGTCCCCGTCAAGTGACTCGGCCCAGGCCACGACCTCGCGGCGCAGCGACTCGTTGTCTGGCACCCAGAGCGGCACGACCGCGAACTCGTGCTCCGGGATGTCGGCGCGGGTCATGGGGGTGAAGTGCTCGGTGAAGTGGCTGATGCCGCCGGTGTTGTCGGCGAAGACGCCGTCGATGGGGCCGATTGTCGTGCCGTAGACAGCCAGACCGGCGCGCTCGCCGAAGGCGTCGATCGCTTTGTGGAGCACGTCCGTGTCGATGGTGTAGCCGAAGATGAGCTCGCGGTTATCGCCAGTGGCGGCGGACGCGCCGTTGGAAAGGACCTGGTAGTCGAAGGAAAGCCCGCTGCCGCGCAGCCCGTACGCCAGGGCGGAGCGGGAGCGGCCGGTTGCGGAGATGGCGAGGTGGCCGGCCTCGCGCCAGGCCTGGATGGCGGCGAGGTCTGCGGGGTTGAAGCCGCCGTTGGGGTCGCCGGGGTGGTGGAGAGTGCCGTCGAAGTCAAAGGCCGCGATCTTCATACTGGTCAGTCTACGGGGTGTGCGAAACGGGCTTCGGGAAACGTAGACAGCGCAAGTTGGACAGCGTTTATCCCCGAAAATCGGCGATAAACGAGCTGCAACTTGCGCTGTTTACGGGGCCCGGCGGACACCTACCGGCGCATGACCTTCTTCGACAGCACGTTGCCCAGCAGCTGCGCGAGCTGGACGATGAGCACGATGACGATCACGGCCGCCCAGGTCACTTGCGGCTCGAACTGGCGGTAGCCGTAGACGATGGCGAAGTCACCAAGACCGCCGCCGCCGATGTAGCCGGCCATCGCGGACATGTCGATCACGGCGATGAAGATGAAGGTGTAGCCCAGGATCAAGGGGCCGAGCGCCTCCGGCAGGATGACCGAGGTGATGATTTTCCACGGGCCTGCGCCCATGGAGCGGGCCGCCTCGATCACGCCCGGGTCGATCGCCACCAGGTTCTGTTCCACGATGCGGGCCACGGTAAACGTGGCGGAGAAGCACATGACGAAGGTGGCGGCGCCGCGGCCGATCGTCGTGCCCACCACGGACAGCGTGATGGGGTAGAGCATGGCGATCATGATGATGAACGGGATCGGCCTAAAGAAGTTCACGGCGATGTTGATGATCCAGTACACCGGGGAGCTCTGCAGGATGCCGCCGGGCCGGGTGGTGTAGAGGAAGATGCCGAGCAGCAGGCCGAAGATGCCGCCGACGACCATGGTGATGCCCACCATCCACAGCGTGTCGCCGATGGATTCGACAAAGGTGGGGCCGAGGCGGTCCCAGTTGGGCTCGGCGAGGATCATTTCGTTCATCGGGTGATCTCCTCAATGTCGGTGGTGGACTGCAGGGTGTGGAGGAACTCGTTGATGGCTTCGTCGTTGCCGTTGAGCCGCACGGTCATCTTGCCGAACGAGTGCGACTGCAGGGTGGCGATGCCGGCGTGGACCGGCTGGATGCTCACGCCGGCCTCGCGGGCCTTGGATGCGGCCCCGAAGAAACCGGAGTCCTCGGAGAGGTCGACGGTGAAGAGGCGGCCGGGTGCGGCGTCGAGAAGCTCTTGTGCCTCGACCTCGTTGGGGGTGTTGCGCAGGCTCGTGGAGACGAAGCGCTGGGCCACGGCGGTCTGCGGGTCGGAGAAGACCTGGTAGACGCTGCCGTATTCGACTACTTTGCCGGCCTCCATGACGGCGACCTTGTCGGCGATGGAGCGGATGACGTCCATTTCGTGGGTGATGACCACGATCGTGATGCCGAGCTCTTCGTTGACGCGCCGCAGCACCTCGAGCACCTCTTGGGTGGTCTCGGGGTCGAGCGCGGAGGTCGCCTCGTCGGCAAGCAGCAGCGAGGGGTTGGTGGCCAGGGCGCGTGCGATGCCGACGCGCTGCTTCTGCCCGCCCGAGAGCTGCTCGGGGTAGTTCTTGCCGCGCTCGGCCAGGCCCACGAAGTCGAGCAGTTCCTCGACGCGACGTGCGCGCTCTTGCTTCTCGACGCCCGCGAGCTTCAATGGGTACTCAATATTGCCAGCGGCAGTACGCGAATTGAAGAGGTTGAACTGCTGGAAGATCATGCCGACGTTGCGGCGGATGCTGCGCAATTGGCGTTCGGACTTGCCGACGACGTCGGTGCCGTCGAGAAGCAACTGCCCGCCCGTGGGGGCGTCGAGGCCGTTGATCAAGCGGACCAGCGTGGATTTACCGGCACCCGAGTAGCCGATGACGCCGAGGATCTCGCCCGGCTCAACGGTGAGCGTGACGCCATCGACGGCGGTGACTTCGCGGTTGCCGGATTTGAAAACCTTGGATACGTCCCGGAACTCGATCCGGGTGCCGGTAGCTGGCATTACTTGTACTCCTCCACAAGCTCATCGAGGATCTTGTTCAGCTCCTCCGGGGAGCGCTTGACCTGCACGGCGGTGCCGTTGGAGTCCTCGTTGAGGGCCTCGGTCACCGCGTCGGACTGCCACGCGTCAACGAGCTTGGCGTAGGTCTCGTTGTCTACGTCCTCGGCCTTGACGGTGAAGACGTTGATGTAGGGCTCCGCGAGCTCCGAGTTCGGGTCGTCGGCGGCCACAGAGGATGCCGGGTCGATGCCGCCGCGCTGCAGCCAGTTGTTGTTGATCACGGCCGGGCGGCCCTCGTTGTACGCGTTCGGCGTCTGGGAGGCGTCGACTGCGACGACCTTGACCTTGGAGGCAGCCTCGTCGATGTCGACTGGGGTCGGCGTGAGCTTCGGCGTGCCCTCCTTCAGTTCGAGCAGGCCAGCCTGGACCAGCACGTTGATGGCGCGACCCTGGTTGGACGGGTCGTTCGGGATGGCCACTTCCTGGCCCTCGATACCGTCGAGGGAGTCGTGGTCCTTCCAGTACAGGCCCAGCACGTTGATTTCGCCGGAACCGATGATGCGCAGATCCTCGCCGGAGTCAGCGTTGTACTGTGCCTGGTAGTTGATGGTCTGGAACTTCGACACCTCCATCTGGCCCTCGACGTGCGCCGGGTTGACCTGCGGGTACTCGGAGAAGCGGACGATGTCGAGGTCGATGCCGAGCTTTTCAGCTTCGTCCTCGAAGGCGGTCCAGGCCAGCATGTCAGCATCCGTGGTGCCGATCTTCACGGTGACGGCCTCGCCGTCGGCACCGCCCGCCTCAGAGGCGGAATCGGAGGAGCAGGCCACGAGGCTGGTCGTGGCGACAACGGAGGCCGCTGCCGCGGCAAGGATACGGTTGAAGCGCATGTGGTTGATTCCTTCGCTTAAAGGGGCGGGGGTTACTTCTGCTCCTGCAGGCGCTGCAGAATGTCGTTGAGCTCGTCGGCCTGGCGGGTGACCTCGACGGCGGTGCCGCGGGAGTCCTCCTGGACGGCCTCGGTCACGGCCGGGTCGTGCCACAGCTCAACCAGCTTGGTGTAGGTCGGGTTGTCCTTGTCCTCGGCGCGAGCGGCGAAGACGTTGATGTAGGGCTCGCCCTGCTCGGAGCCCGGATCGTCCTGGAAGATCGCGTCGCCCGGCTCGATGCCAGCGCGGTCCAGCCAGGAGTTGTTGATGATCGCCGGGCGGCCCTCGCCGTATGCCGACGGGGTCTGGGAGGCATCCACCGGCACGACGGAGACCTTGGACGCCTCAGCGTCGATGTCCACCGGAGCCGGGGCGAGCTCGTCTGCGCCGTCCTTCAGCTTGAGCAGGCCAGCCTGGACCAGCACGTTGATGGCGCGGCCCTGGTTGGTGTCGTCGTTCGGGATGGCGATCTCTTCGCCCTCGATGCCGTCGAGGGAGTCGTGGTCCTTCCAGAACAGGGCCAGCGGGTAGATCTCGGAGGAGCCGACGATCTGCAGGTCATTGCCGGAGTCCGCGTTGTAGGACGCCAGGTAGAGGATGTGCTGGAACTTGTTCAGGTCCAGCTCGCCCTGTGCGAGGGCCTCGTTGACCGGGGCGTAGTCGGAGAACTGGACGATGTCCAGGTCGATGCCCTCTTCCGCGGCCAGGTCGGAGAAGACGGACCAGGCCTTCTGGTCGGCGTCGGTGGTGCCGATCTTGACGGTGACGTTCTCGTCGCCGCCGGCCTCGTTGTTGGTGGCGTCGTCCGACTCGGTGGAGCAGGCGACGAGGCTGGTGGCTGCGAGAGCGGAGGCCGCGATCGTGGCGATGGTGCGCGAGATACGCATGGAGTCTCCTTTTAAGACTTTTAGGGAACCTTTGACGGGTAAAAACCTAGCACCTGATGTACCGCTTAGTCTATTTTTGCGGGATATTGTTTACCAAGCTGTCTATCCCTGCTTTGGAATTGGGGTCGTGCGTCCCTGCGTGAGCAGTGTTTACTTCGGCATCGTGCGCGTCTGCTGCAATGCGGCGCAGCGCGTCGCGCAGATTGTCTGCTTCGGGGCTGGCGTCCAGAAGTAGGTGAGTGTCTAAATCGCGACATACCCAGAGCAAATGCCATGCAAGATCGTCCCAGTTCGGCGCACCGGTGACGAAGCGCGAACCGTGATCGGTAGCTTCTATCTCCGAGCGGTACGCGGAGGGGATACGGGCGGCGACCTCTTCCGGTGCTGCTGCGAGCTGGACGCGAGCCGCACAGCGGAATCTTTGTGCGATATCGACGCTTAAGGCTGGGGGTGGGGCTGCGCGAGGGGTAAACGTCCAGGTGGTGACGTGGAGGTTGGTGATTCGGTCAAGCCGGAACGTGCGCCAATCGTTGCGGCCTCTGTCGAATGCTTGGAGGTACCAGTACTCTCCCTGGGTCAAGAGCTTGGTTGGCTCAACCTCGCGCTCCGTCGGGTTGGCCGACGGCTTGTGGTACGTAAAGCGCACCAGTACGCGATCCCGGAGCGCGTTGGTGAGCTGCTGGAGTAGCTTGAGATCGCTTGTTCGTTGTTGCGCGGCGGAATACTCGTGATGGAGCGAGGCCGAGGCCTCTTCGAGGGTATGTGTGATGGCTCGCAGCCGCGGCGGCATGACGTGGTCGAGCTTGGCAAGGGCGCGGAGTGCGGCCTCGCCAAATTCGTCGGTGCCGGAAAGTGCTTTCATGCGCAGGCTGGCGACGAGCGCGATGGCCTCGGAATCGTCGAGTAGCAGTGGCGGCAGATGTCGACCTGCGCCGAGCTGATAGCCGCCGTCGAGGCCGCGGCTCGAATGGACTGGATAACCGAGGTCTCGCAAACGGGTGATGTCTCTGCGAATCGTGCGTTCCGTGACGCCGAGTTCCGCTGCGAGCTTGTGTGCCTGCCAGGTGGTGCGCGCTTGCAAGAGTCCGAGGAGCTGGAGGACTCGCTGTGTTGTATCCGCCATTGCTCTATTGTGCTTCACGCTCCGGACAAAAACTGTCCGGAAAGCACTCTAGGGTAGCGGTGTCATCGTTCGACAGAAAGGAATCCTGATGTACTTCCCATGCAAGGACAATGAGTTGGATACGCTGTGCAACTACCTCGACGTGCAACTTGATGCGGTCCGTGCCAGCGCCTTTGGGCTTGACGACGCTGCTGCGCGCCGCACGCCCCTGCGTAGCGGTCTGAGCATCAGCGGCATTCTCAAGCACGTCACGTTTGTGATGGCGCAGTCGCTTTTTCGAGCCGGCAACGAAGAGTACAAAAATGAGGCTGCTGATTTTGCCTCGAGCTTTGTGCCAGCCGAGGGGGAGACGCTGGAGGCGTTGCTGGAACGTTTTGATGCGGTGCGCACTGAATTTATGGAGATGAGTCGTGGCGGCGACGTGGAAGCGGAGCTGCCTGTCGGCCCCTTCCCTTGGTACGGCATGGATGAGGCGCGTCCGGCGAAGCTGCGCTACCTCTATGTGCACTACGTGGAAGAATTTGCGCGGCATGCGGGACATGCGGACATCATTCGCGAGGAACTCGATGGTGCGCAGGCGGCTGAGCTCCTTGCCGCAGCCGAGGGGTGGGAGCCTAACGAGTACGTCACCCCCTGGGGTAAATAGCACGTACGTTCGGGGCGCGCTAAGATTTCGAACATGCGATTCAATGGGGGCGCGCCACTTTCGTGGTCCAAGCTGGAGCGGATCCTCTCCGGTAAGGAGACGGCTGCACCCGTGCCGGTGCAGCATACCGCGCCTACCCAGAAGCCACAGTGCGCGCTAGGCGCACCGCGCGTTCTCTTCGCCGAGCTGCACGGCGTAAGCGCCTACAACTTCCTCTCGGGTGCGAGCGAGCCGGAGGAGATGGTGGCCCGAGCTGCCGAGCTGGGCATTGGCGCGCTCGCGCTGCTGGATCGGGACGGCTTCTACGGCGCGGTGAAGTTCGCCGAGGCTGCAGCAACTGCCGGCATCGCCACCGTGTTCGGCGCGGAGCTGACCTTGGACGACCGCGTCCTGCCCGTGATCGCGCGTGGGCCGGAAGGGTACAAGCGACTGTCTCACCTGATGGCGGATGCGCACATGGCCACGCGGGAAAAGGACAAGGTGGCCTACCCGCCGCTGGAGCTGATTGGGGAAGCACTCGGCGGCACGTGTGTCGCGCTGGCCGGCTGGCAGTGGGCGGAAGAAAAAGGTGCAGTCGACCGCCTTGTCGACGCCTTCGGCCTTGAAAACGTCGTGCGCGAGTACGAGGTCTCCATGACCCCGCAGGACGCGGAGCGCCACGAACTGTTGGACCGCTACGAGCACTTACCCGCCATCGTCACCGCTGCCCCGGGTGCGGCGACCCGGGAAGATGCACGCCTCGCCCAGGCCAAGCGCGCGCTGGCCAGGCGCGACTCGCTGGCGCAAGCGAACGGGCACCTGCACCCGATGGGCGCGAACTGGCTGCGCTCCGGCGAACAGCTCCTCCGCATGCTCCCCGGCTGCGAGTCGAAATTGGCCTACACGCTCGAGCTTGCTCGAGCGTGCGCGTTCACGCTCAACCTGGTCGCCCCGGAGCTGCCGCGCTTTGCCACCCCGGATGGGCGCAGCGAGATGGAGCACCTGCGCGCGCTCACCCTGGCCAGCGCGAAGATGCGCTACGCCGCCTGGCCCGAAAACGTGCGCACACAAGCGCTGGCACAGATCCGCTACGAGCTGGACGTGATCGAGGAGCTGAACTTCCCCGGCTACTTCCTCATCGTCCACGACTTCGTGGAGTTCTGCCGCCGCGAAAACATCCTCTGCCAGGGCAGGGGCTCGGCGGCGAACTCGGCGGTCTGCTTCGCGTTGGGTATTACGAACGCGGAGCCGATCTCGGCCGGGCTGCTCTTCGAGCGCTTCTTGTCCCCGGACCGGGAGGGCCCGCCTGACATTGACATCGACATCGAGTCGGGCCGGCGCGAGGAGGTCATCCAGTACGTCTTTGCCAAGTATGGGCGCAACAACGCCGCGCAGGTGGCCAACGTGATTACGTACCGCCGCAAAGGCGCGGTGCGCGACGCAGCCCGCGCGCTAGGCTACGCCCAGGGGGCGGCGGATGGGTGGGCGAAGGGGGTTGAGGAGGTGCCGCGTGGCGTCGAGAAGCTTGCGGCACAGTTCGAGGGCCAGCCCCGCCACCTGGGTATTCATTCGGGAGGCATGGTGATCTGTGACCGCCCGATCGCCGATGTGGTGCCCGTGGAGTGGGCGCGCATGGCCGGCCGCTCGGTGGTGCAGTGGGATAAGGACGATTGCGCGTCGGCCGGGCTGGTGAAGTTCGACATGCTGGGCCTGGGCATGCTCGAGGCGCTGCATCACATGATCGACCTCGTGCGCGACACCACCGGCCGCGAGGTGCGCCTGTGGGAGCTTTCGCTTGACGACGCCCGCGTGTACGACATGCTCTGCCGCGCCGATGCCGTCGGCGTGTTCCAGGTGGAATCGCGCGCCCAGCTGAGCACGCTGCCGCGGCTGAAACCGCGCGTGTTTTTCGACCTGGTCGTCGAGGTCGCGCTGATCCGCCCCGGGCCGATCCAGGGCGGGTCCGTCCACCCCTACCTGCGCAGGCGCGATGGGCTCGAACCGGTGCAGTTTGACCACCCCGTGCTGGAGAAATCGCTGGGCAAAACACTCGGCATCCCCCTGTTCCAGGAGCAGCTCATGCAGGTCGCGGTGGATGCCGCGGGCTTTTCGGGCAGGGAGGCGGACGCGTTGCGTCGAGCGATGGGTTCGAAGCGCTCGCCGACGAAGATGGCGGCGCTCAAAGCCCGCTTCTTCCGCGGCTGCTGGGAGACCAACCAGATCGGCGAGGAGGTGGCGGAGAAGCTGTGGGCCAAGATCGTCGCCTTTGCCGCCTACGGGTTCCCGGAGTCGCACTCGCAGTCTTTCGCCTCGCTGGTGTACTTCTCCGCCTGGTTCAAGTGCTACTACCCGGCGCAGTTCTGCGTGGGGCTTCTGCGCGCGCAGCCGATGGGCTTCTATTCACCGCAGTCGCTGATCCAGGACGCGCGGCGCCACGGAGTGCGCGTGCTGCCGGTGAGCGTGAACGAGTCCGGGTGCCAGGCGCGCTGCCTGGATAACGAGACGATCCGGGTGGGTCTCAACCTGGTGCGCGGCTTAGGGGAGGCGGCCGCCGAGCGCATCGAGGCCGCCCAACCTTTCAGCGGGATCCCGGACCTGTCGCGCCGGGCGGATTTGAAAGTGGAACAGGTCGAGGCCCTGGCGCGCGCCGGGGCGCTGGACTGCTTCGACGTGGACCGCAGGCAAGCACTGTGGCAGGCCGGCGTGGCCGCGACCGAGCGCGACGGGATGCTGCCCGGACTCTCCGCGATCAGCGCGCCTGCGCTGCCGGGGATGAACGCCTTCGAACTGCTCGCCGCCGATGTCGCCGCCACCGGCGTGACCCCGCAGATGCAGCCGATGGAGGCGCTGCGCGACCAGCTGCAGGCCGCGGGGATTGTGCGCGCGGCGGACTTGAAGCGCGTCGAAGACGGCACGCGCGTGCGCATCGCCGGGGTGGTCACGCACCGGCAGCGCCCGAACACTGCCCAGGGCCTGACCTTTTTAGGCATGGAGGACGAGACGGGGCTGCTCAACGTGATGGTCTCGCCAGGCCTGTGGAAGAAGCAGCGGGTGCTCGCGCGCACGGCGCGGGCGTTGATCGTGCGCGGCATTGTGCAAAACGCGACGGGCGCGGTCAGCGTGGTGGCCGACAAGTTCGAGCCGCTCGAGCTGGCCGAGTGGTTCTCGCGCGGCTCGCGTGACTTCCGGTAGAGGAGCGGTGTCGTAAACTCGTGAATATGGAGCAGGGGCAGCGACCGGATGCACGGGAATACATTTCTGCGCTCGAGGCGGAAGCAGAAGCAGTACGCCGAGGAGAGATCGAAACTGTTTCCCTAGATGAGCTTGAGTCTGAGTGCAGTGTGTACAGCTGAAAGTCCATCAGCCCTAACATCACCGACTCGCAGCAAGACCAAGCGAGGTCTTTGGTAGGTTGACCACCATGTCAACCACCCCGCTCACACCAGAACCCGCAGCCCCGCAGCTGCCGACATCCGTGGAGCAGATGCACCGCGTCTCGCCGAAACTGATGGTGCCGAAGCTAGTCTCCAACACGATCTGGGCGCTGATTGTGCTGGGCTTTTTGGGCTTCGCTTGGTGGAAGTGGGGCTGGGGCTGGGCCATCCCGCTCGGAGTGTGCGCGGTCTACTTCGTCTGGCAGTACTTCCTCATCCCCTTCCAGGTGCGCAATATGGGGTGGCTGGAAACAGAGGATGACCTGGTGCTGAGCAAGGGCAAGATGTGGCACATCATGACGGTCGTGCCTTACGGGCGCGTGCAGTTTGTCGACGTCACCTCCGGCCCCATCTCCCGCGCCCTGGGTCTGAAAAAGCTGGAGGTCAACACGGCGTCGACAACCTCGGATGCGAGCCTGCCCGGTCTGCCTGCAGCCGAGGCGGACGCGCTGCGCGACCGCCTGGCCGTCAAGGCGCGCGAACGGATGAGCGGCCTGTGAAAGAGATGCAGTATCGCCGCGTCCACCGTTTAAGTCCCCTGCTGCGCGTGTGGGCGACGCTGCTTGCGTTGCTCGCCATCGCCGCGTTCAACTTCACCATGCCCATCTACAACTGGCTCTCAGAAGGCGACTACGGGCTTACCGCGGCCGCGTGGACGCTCGGCGCCGTAGTGCTGGCCTTGCTCGTGCTCTTCGGGGTCTCGCAGTTGTGGTGGGCGCGGACTGGGTTTCGCGTGGACGACGAGGAAATCGAGATGCGCCGCGGCGTGCTCACCACGCAGATCCGTACCGCGCGCTACGACCGCGTCCAGGCTGTGGACATCGTCGAGCCCTTCGCCCCGCGCCTGTTCGGGCTGGCCGGGGTGCGTATCGAGGCGGCCGGCGGCGCGCAGGCCAACATTGAGATCGCCTACCTCCCGCGCGCCGAGGCCGAGGCGCTGCGCAAGGAGATCCTGGCGCGCATGCAGGGCCAGGACCTGCTTGACAACCTTGACGATGCCGCCTTCGACGTACCCACCGCAACCCCCGCACTCGTCGACCCGATTCCGATCAAGCGTTCCCTGGCCGCGGCGGCGCTGCAGTTTTCCACCCTGTTCACGGTGGCGTGGGCGACCATCCCGGTCTGGTCCGGCTTAAGCATCGCCGCGGTCGTGCCGGTGCTGGTGAGCTTCGTGCCGCAGATCTGGCGCACGATCGACCAGTCGTGGCGCTTCCACTCGTCCGTTGACGGCGAGGTGATCAACTTGACGTACGGGTTGGCCAATCGACGTCGACAAGCGGTGCCCATCGACCGCATCCACGCAGTCCAGCTCAAGCGACCGATGCTGTGGCGCGTGTTCGGCTGGTGGCAGGTCTCGGTGACAGTGGCCGGCTACGGCTCCGAGATGAACAAGGCCTCGGGCACTTCAAAGCTTTTGCCGGTGGGCACCTACGCGCAGGCCGCGCAGGTCATCGACGCGATCGGCCCGCTTGTCGCCCGCGAGCTCACCGGGCCCGTAGCAGCCGACGCGACGTTTTCCGCGCGCAGCCCGCGCAAAGCCCGCTGGGTCTCGCCGGTGGACTGGCGGCACCAGAGCGTCGCCGTGGACACTACCCGCGGCACAGCGCGCGTGACGTTTGGGCGGCTGACCCGCCGCTTCCAGGTGGTCAAAATCCCGCACATCCAGGAGCTCACCTTCAAGCAGGGCCCGCTGCAGCGCCGACTCGGCCTCGCGCACGTGCGCTTCGACCTCGTGCCCGGCGCGGTGCGGATGACCGCGCGCGATGTTGAGGACACGCAGGCCCGCTCGCTTGTCGACGCCCTACGCACCCGCACCCTGCCCGCCCTGGAAGCGGCGGACGTTCCTGACTTCTAGCCGTGGATGGTGAGGCCCCAGTACTCGATGGCGCTGCCGATCTCCATCGCGCCCACGAGGGTCTTGTTGGCGTCGGAGACGTTGGAGTTCACACCCACGGCCCACACGCCGGAGTTGTCGACGGCGAAGATCGCGCCGCCGGAATCGCCGCGGTCGGTGATGCTGCGGAAGTAGAACAGTCCATTGTTGCCGATGCTGTCGAACTCACCGCAGGAGTAGCCGGTGGTGGCGCCAAGGCGGCAGATCATCATGCCGCGAGCCTGCGCTTCCTGAGGGGTGATCCAGCCGCGTAGCGGCAGGTCGAGCGGGAGCGTGGAGGAATACTGGGCGTTGCCGGTGAGCTCGATCAGCCCAATATCCGCGCCGATGACGCTGCCGTCGGCGCTCTGCTCTAGGTAGGATTCCACCATCTCGCCCGCGTACGCCCAGTTGCCCTGGGCGTCCTCCACGTAGAACTGGTCGCCGCGCCCACCGCAGTGGCCCGCTGTGATGATGAAGACGCGCTCGCCCCGGGACGCCAAAAAGCCCGTCGAGCAGTTCATATTCCCCGTCTCGTTGTAGATCCGTCCGCCCGGTACGACCCCGCCGGGCTGCTTCAGCCACTCCCAGTCCACGGAGTTGTGGTAGTACACGCCCCGGTTGTCGTCGCGGCCGCTTTGTCCGGAGGAGTCGTTGCGGGGGTCGATGACCTCGCGCTGGATCGGCGGCTCCGCGTGCTGGCTGGGGTAGCTCTCGTAGCTCCGGTGGTCCTGGTAGTCGGGCTCTGTCTGGTAGCGCGATTGCTTGGTGGCAGAGGTGCTGGGCTGTGGCGTGTAGGAGTCCTGCAGCATGTCCGCAATTTCTGACACGGCAGCGTCCTGCTCGGCTTGGTAGGCCTCCAAGTCAGCATCGGAGGAATCCCCGCAGGATACAAGCAGCGCTGAGGCAGCAAGTGCGGCGATCAGGCGGAAACGTGACGCGGGAGAATGCATGGCGGGGCTCACTTGGGTGTGTCGGGCCAGGAACAGGCACAGATTTTAACAGTTGCATGGAAAAGCGATGGAGGAATGCTTAACGCAGGTAGCCTTGGCCAGCATGAACCGTGTACTGAGCGTGAATATTGCCCGCCCGCAACAGGACCCCGGCGGGGCGGCGCGGCAAAGCGGCATTAATAAACAGCCAGCCGCACGCCTCGACGTGGTGGCCCCGGGGCCGAACTACGGCGACGGCAGCGGCGTGGTTGGTGACGTTATCGGCGATACCGCCCACCACGGCGGCGCCCAGAAGGCGGTGTACGCCTTCAGCCGCGAACGCCTCGACTGGTGGGGTAACCAATTGAGCTACCCGCTGGACAACGGCGTGTTTGGTGAAAACCTCACCACCGAAGGCATCGACTGGACCTCGGTGCTGATCAACCAGCGCTTCCGCATCGGCGAGGTGGAACTCGAGGTCAGCGTGCCGCGCTCGCCGTGCCGTACCTTCGCGGCGTGGATCGGCGAGCCGCAGTGGATCAAAGCCTTTACCCGCAGCGGGGACTGCGGCTGCTACTTCCGCGTGAACAAGGAAGGCACAATCGCGCCGGGAGACACGATCGAGGTACTCGACGAGCCTGACCACGGATTCACCATGGGAGAGGCCTTCCGCGCGAAAATGGGGGATACGGATCTCTCTCGACGCCTGTGGGAGCTGCGCATCATGCCGCCGCTGTACCAGGAGCGCCTGGACGCCCGGTTCGGGTGAGTTACACCCCGCCCGCAAACCCCATCTGCCGCCAGGCTTCGAACACGGCGACGGCTGCGGAGTTGGACAGGTTCATCGAGCGCCGGCTCGGCAACATGGGGATGCGCACCTGGTCGGTCACCTTCGGGTGGTGGCTGTGCGCCTCCGGCAGCCCGGTCGGCTCGGTACCGAAGAGCAGCGCGTCGCCGTCCTGGTAGGACACGTCCTGGTAGTAGGAAGTGGCCTTGGTGGTAAACGCGAAGATGCGCGCGTCGCTGAGGGCTGCGAAGCAGGCCTCGATATCCGGGTGGATCTGCACATCGGCGAGGTCGTGGTAGTCCAGGCCTGCACGCTTGAGGTGTTTGTCATCGAAGCTGAAGCCGAGCGGCTCGACCAGGTGCAGCACCGCACCAGTATTCGCGCAGAGCCGGATCGCGTTGCCGGTGTTGCCTGGGATGACGGGGTTATCAAAGATGACGTGAAGTGCGCACACACCGACAGTCTAGGATGGGGTGCGTGACTGCGATCAAATTGGACGGAAAACTCTACCGCGAGGAGATTTTCGCGGATCTGAAGGGGCGCGTTGCTGCGCTGAAGGAGCGGGGCGTCACCCCGGGTCTGGCCACCGTGCTGGTGGGGGAGGACCCGGCGAGCCAGAACTACGTGCGCATGAAGCACCGCGACTGCGAGGAACTCGGCATCGCCTCCATCATGAAGGAGCTGCCCGAGGACACCACGCAGGAGCAGCTCGAGGAGGTCATCCGCGAGCTGAACGAGGACGATGCCGTGACCGGCTACATCGTCCAGCTTCCCCTGCCGAAGCACCTGGACGAAAACCGCATCCTGGGCCTTATCGACCCGGGCAAGGACGCCGACGGCCTGCACCCGGTCAATTTGGGCAAGCTTGTCCTCAACGAGCCAGCACCGCTGCCGTGCACCCCGAACGGCTCCATCAAGCTGCTCGAGCGCTTCGGCGTGGACCTTAACGGCGCGATCGTGTGCGTCATCGGCCGCGGCGTGACCGTCGGCCGCCCGATCTCGCTCATGTTCACCTCCCGCAACGTCAACGCCACCGCCGTGCTCTGCCACACCGGCACCAAGGATCTCGCCGCAGAGACACGCCGCGCCGACGTCATCATCGCGGCAGCGGGCAAGCCCCACATGATTACGGCCGACATGATTAAGGAGGGTGCCGCGCTTCTCGACGTCGGCGTGTCCCGCGTTGACGGCAAAACCGTCGGCGATCTGCACCCGGATGTCTGGGAGAAGGCCGGTTGGGTCTCCCCGAACCCGGGCGGTGTCGGCCCGATGACGCGCACCTTCCTGGTCCGCAACATCGTGGAAAGTGCAGAGCGCGCCGCCGGTCTGGCCGAGGCCTAAATTCGTGCTCTCACTCGACAACCCCCACGACCGCGGCAACCCGCCCTCGCCCCTGCCAGAAATGGTGCAGTGGGCGCTGGTGGCGTTGTTTGTCGTGGGGTTTGTCGCCTCCGGGCTGTTCGCGGCCACGGAGCACTGGCGCCGCGCCACCTTCACGCTGGGGGCGTCGATGCTGTGGCTGGCGGCGCTGCGGTATCTGTGCGACTCGCGAATCCTCGGCTTGCTCGCGGTGCGCTCACGCAAGGCCGACGCGGCGTTCTGCACGCTGTGCGGGCTAGGGATGGTCACGCTCGCGTGGACGGTGGACTCGCTGGGGTCTTAACCGGAAAGAATTTACATAAGCTTCACGTCTAATTTGGGTGAAGGTTACATTGGCTGCCTAACGTCATGCCGGTGTTTTTCAAGAAGAAACGGGCAATCCCCGCGCTAGCTGTATGTATCGCGTCGGTGCTTTGCGCTGTGCCGGACGCGGGCGCTGCGGCGGTAGCTACTCCGGACTACCAGGTCAAGCTGCGATTAAGCGATGCAGCAGTTGATGCTCAAGGTGCACCGTCTCCGCAGTTCCGTTCATACTTTGACGTGTTGAGCGAGTCCGGATCGGAGCAAGCAGTCTATTTCGACACTGCCGACGGGATGCTGGCTAACCATGGATGGACGGCGCGTCTGCGGCATAAAGACAGTGCGGAAAATTACGACATTACGTATAAGTACCGCCTTCCCCTGGGGGATAACTCCCTGTCCAAGAGCACCGTGGAGGACGGCTTGGACCGGGCACGAAAGCAGAACTTCGACTCATCAGATACGAACTACGACGCCCAGGTCAACGCAAGCTTTGCAACGTCGACGTTGGACTTCAGCAACAAGAAAAGCGCCGCGTGTGTCACTTCACAGTGCGAAATTCCTTCGGTAGACGACGCGGTAGCGATTGTGGCTGACCTGGAGCCCGGGAAGCTGAAGAAGGCAACGGGTACCACGCTTGCAGACGTTGATCTGAAGATGTCTCGTATCGTCAACCAGCAGACATGGCGGGTTGAAGTGGGAGGCATCAAGACTGACCTCGAGGTGGCCAAGTTCGGTGACCAGGTGTGGGTAGAGATCTCAGAAGAGGACTCTTCTCGAAAGGACGCGATCCGCAAGCGCGAGACGCTGATCGCGGAGCTTGAAAAAGTCGGACTGCTTGAGCACGAGGACGCTTTTAAGACAGGCACAGTGCTTGCAAGCGGGTGGCAACAGTGACGGCCGCTAAGGAAACTGCAACCGCGCAGGTTGAGTTGGAGAACGTCAGGCGTGAGTTTGCTGATGGCACGGGGTTGCATGCGACGTCGATAAGCATTGCGAAGGGCGAGTTTGTATCGATCCTTGGGCCCTCCGGCTGCGGCAAATCGACGCTGTTGCGCTGCATTGCTGGGCTGGAGACGCCGGATGCCGGCACGATCAGGTTTGCCGGCCGCGAGGTGTTCGGTGAGAAGACGAATACCCCGGTGAATAAGCGCAATCTGTCGATGGTGTTCCAGGATCTGGCGCTGTGGCCGCATATGACGGTGGCGAAGAACGTGGAGTTCCCGCTCACTACCGGTTCCGCCAGGGTGGATGCGAAAGAACGTCAGCGGCGAGTGGCGGAGGCCATGGACATGGTCAACATTTCCTCGAAGGCCGAGCAGCGGCCGAACGAGCTGTCCGGTGGTCAGCAGCAGCGCGTCGCTATTGCGCGGGCGCTGGTCTCGCAGCCAGATTTGCTGCTTATGGACGAGCCGCTGTCCGCACTGGACGCGGCGCTGCGCACTCAGATTCGCAGCGAGCTGACCCGGCTGGCATACGACCTGAACCTCACCGTCATTTATGTCACGCACGACCAGGCCGAGGCCCTGGCGATGTCGGATCGCGTCGCCGTGATGGACGCGGGCGAGGTGCGCCAGTTCGCCGCGCCGGTGGAGCTCTATGAGCACCCGGCCGATGCGTTCGTGGCCGGGTTCGTGGGCGTGACCAACACCCACGCAACGCTGCCGGACAACCGGCCCGAAAACGTCCAGGTCACGGTGCTGGAAGATGGAAAGCGCCCGGTCTCGTATCCGGAGAACTCCATCCTGGGTGAGGTCGTCGAGCGCCAATACACCGGCGGCCGGTACGAAATCCGCTGTCTTGTCGACGGGGCACCCGAGCCGTGGCTGGCGTACACCCGCGCGCCGATTGGGCGCGGCGACACCGTCCTGCTGACCGTGACCAACCCGTAAATTCACGTTTCCTCACAGGCGCGTCTGCCTGCGAAGACCAAAACTCTCAAGGAGAAGAAGATGAAGAAGTTTGCTGCCGTTATCGCAGGTGTTGCTGCGGCGCTGACCATGACCGCTTGCGGTTCCGTCGAGTCCGTCGACGAGTCCGCGGAATCCACTGGCGCTGCGCAGAGCGAAACCTCCGCCGCCAAGTGGGAGGCACCGGAAGGGCTTTCCGGCGAGCTGGACTACTACTCTGCGAACCCGCAGGGGCTGACTGACGCGCTGGTCGAGGCGTTCGAGGAGCGCACCGACGTCAAGGTCAACGTGTTTGCTGACACCACCGGCAAGATCACCGCCAAGCTCAAGGCGGAGGAAGCCAACCCGCAAGCGGACGTGGTCTACCTCGCGTCCTGGAAGGCGGCCTCCAAGCAGGCGGAAGATGGCGCGCTGGAGCCCTACAAGCCGGCCAACATCGAGAACTCCAACCCGGACTGGAACGCCCCGGACGACACGTTCCACGGCCGCGACGGTTCCGCACTGACGCTCATCGCCAACACCGACGTCATCGACGAGGCACCGACCGACTGGGAGGACCTGGCCGACCCGAAGTACAAGGACCTGGTCATCATGCCGGACCCGCGCGAGTCGGGTACCGCGGCTGACCTGCTTGCCGCCATGGTCGCCGAGTGGGGAGAGGACAAGACCTGGGAGCTGTTCGACAAGCTCTTTGACAACGGCATGATCGTTGAGGGTGCGAACGGCCCCGCGCTGGACAAGGTCACCTCCGGCTCCAAGGGCGTCGTGCTGGGCGGCGTGGACTACTCCGGCTACTCCAAGAAGGACAAGGGAGAATCCCTGGAGATCAACCTGCCGCTGTCGGGCACCACTGTGTCCCCGCGCCCGGTCATGATCATGAAGACCTCCGACAACAAGGAGGCCGCGAAGGCCTTCGTGGACTTCATGTTCTCCGAGGAAGCGCAGGAGATCTCCGCATCCAAGTACATGATCCCGGCGAACCCGGAGGTCGCGCCGAAGGAAAGCCCGAAGCTCGCCGAAATCGCGCAGATCTCTGACGACTGGGAGGCCATCTCCTCCGAGTCCAAGAACGTCCGCGAGCAGTTCGCGGAGCGCTACCTGTAAAACCCTGCGGCGCGTGATGCGCTGCCTGTGCGAGAAGCGAGAGACACTTGACGACGACCACCGCGCCGGCCCCCAGCCAAGCCCGCCCCACCAAGCGCCGCAGGCGCAGTAGTCCTGGCATCTACCCGGTGCTGCTGATCCTGCTCGTGCTCGTCGCCGCCCCACTTGCATCGGTACTGGTCACCGCGGTGACCGGGTATCGCGAGGAGCCCTCGGCGTTGGGGACGCTGGCGGAACCCGAGATGCTCGGGGTGCTCAGCAACACGGTGGTGCTCTCGCTGATCGTGGTGTTCTTCGCCACCCTTTTCGCTGCACCGCTCGCGCTCTTCCGCGCCTGGACGCCCATGCGCAAGGCGGAGTGGGTCGAGGTGCTCATCATGGTGCCGTTTATGACCCCGCCGTTCGCGGCCGCGATGGCGTGGATGGATTTCACCCGCGTGCGCGGCGTGGCCGAGATGCTGCTGGGCGAGACCCTCGGCAGCCTCGCCCACGACGTGATCTACTCCGTGTGGGGCATGGGGTTCATCATGGCGGCGGAACTGTTTCCATTCTTGTACCTCATCCTGCGCAACTGCTTCGCGGGCATCCCCGCCTCGCAGCTGGAGATGGCGCAGGTGGCGGGCGCATCCCGCTGGCAGCAGTGCTCGCGCATCATCGCTCCGATGGTGATTGGGCCCTATTCGCTGGGCGCGCTCATCGTCTTCATCAAGGCAGCTGGCGAGTTTGGTACGCCAGTGACCTTGGGTAACGCGATTGGCTACAAGGTGCTCGTGTCCTCTATCTACGAGGACGTCACGATCGACCCGCTCAGCTTCTCCAACGCCGCGGCTACCTCCAGCGTGCTGTTCGCCCTTGGCGTGACCGCGTGGGCGATCCAGCAGTGGGCGAGCCGGAAAGACCTCACCGGTGGTGGGCGGGCTGCGCGGCCGGTGCGGCTGCGGGCGTCGAGAAGCGCAATGGCGCTGGCGTGGATCTACAGCTTCGTCGTGTTTGCGCTTTCCGTGTTCATTCCATACATCTCGATCGTCCTGGCGGCGATGACGATCCTGCGGTCTAAGGCACCGACACTGGATAACCTCACGTTTGACTACTTCGGGATCGTGCTGGTGATGCCGTCCGCGCAGGAGGCGCTCACCCGCTCCATCGTGCTGGGTGCGATCGGCGCGACGACGGCCGTGCTGCTTGGCCTGGCGGTCACGCTCATGACGATGCGGAAGCGCGGCGCACTGGTGAAGGTGACTGACTTCCTCGCCGTCGCCCCAGACACACTGCCGGGCATTGTCCTCGCCATCGGCTTCATCCTCCTGTGGAACTCGCCGAGCTTGCCGTGGACGCCGTACGGCACACAGTTCATCCTGGTCATGGCATTTACGGTCCTGTTCACCCCGATGGCGGTGCAGAACGTGAAGACCTCAGCGGCATCCATGTCGCCCACGATGCTCGAGGCTGCCGCGATCTGCGGTGCTACGCCGTGGCAGACCTTTGCCCGTGTCACCGTGCCGTTGCTCGCGCCCGGGCTGTTCGCCGGTTGGCTGCTCGCGTTCTTCGTGGGCATCCGCGAACTGGTGATGTCCTCGCTGATCCGACCGAGCAACATCAACCTGCTCGCGCCCTGGATTATGAACCAGTACGACCAAGGCCATCGCGCGGAGGCGATGGCGATGACGCTGATCGGCGTGGGCACCTCCACCATCGTGCTCGTGTGCGTGCGTTGGTGGCAGTCCCGCCACGCGCGTTAGCCTGGGGTAATGACCGCACCACTTCTCGTCCTCGCAGACATCCACCTCGGCCGCCCGCAGGCGGGCGCGAAGAAAACCGGCCCGGGCATTGACTGGGCGCTCGGTGCACTGCAGCGCGGGGCGCAGGCCGGGGCGGGGCATATGGTGATGCTTGGCGACGTCATCGACCGCAAAAGGTTCACCGACGCCACCTTCGACGAGGTCACCCGCTTCTTCAACCGCGCCTGCGAGCTCTTCGGCACGACCGTCTTCATCGCCGGCAACCACGACGTGCACCACGACCTCTCCGACGTGATCCCGCGTGGCGTCACGGTCGCTGGTCCGCACCCGCAGACGCTTCGGGCAGGCGAGTGGGCGCTGCACACCGCCGCCGTCGAGGTCGACCGCGACCCGCGCCGGCTGGTGCCTTCGTTCCCGCAGCCTATCGACGGCGC
This sequence comes from Corynebacterium sp. HMSC074A01, assembly GCF_001831515.1. GTDB lineage: Bacteria > Actinomycetota > Actinomycetes > Mycobacteriales > Mycobacteriaceae > Corynebacterium. The sequence continues at coordinate 102,525 of NZ_KV825615.1, read as the reverse complement.
GCCAAACCTCGGACTCCTGCACACTTCCGTCACTGGCGAGTATTCCAACAACCCTTGCCTGCCCTGCAGCGTCGAGGAGCTCGAGGCCTGCGGATACGACGCGTGGGCACTCGGGCACGTCCACGAGCGCCTGCAGCTCGAGGCGTCGGTGCCCATCAGCTGGGTGGGGATGGGCAGCGCGAGCCTGTGCGCCGCGCTTGACGACGCCACCGTGGCCGTCTCCTATATGTCGTAGTCCCCGCGAGTGACCGCGACGTCGTGCGCGGACGGGGTTTCGTGCGTCAGCGCGATGAAGTTGCGCAGCACGCGGTCCATCTGGCGCGCCTCCACGAGGAAGGCGTCGTGGCCGACGGGGGAGGACAGCTTCGACATTGCCAGCAGGTTGCCCAGGTTGCGCGAGAGGTGTTCCTGCTGGTGATAGGGGTAGAGGATGTCGGTGTCCACGCCGACGATCATGGTGGGCACCGTCGATGAGGCCAGCGCCTTGTTCAGCCCGCCGCGTCCGCGGCCCACGTCGTGGCGGTTGAGCGCCTCGGTGAGCGTGACGTAGGAGGCGGCGTCGAAGCGCTCGGTGAGCTTACGGCCCTGGTGCTCCAGGTAGGACTGGACGGCGAAGCGCTCGCCGTCGGCGCGGTAGGGGCCGAGCGGGTTCTCGCCGGTCTGGGCAGCGGTGCCGAAGCGTTCGTCGATCTCCATCTCGCCGCGGTAGGTCAGGTGTGCCAGTCGGCGCGCGGCGGCCAGACCCGCGTCGGGGGAGTGGCCGGTGTCGTGGTAGTCGCCGCCCTGCCAAGCCGGGTCTTGGGTGATCGAGGTGATCTGCGCGGTCTGCACGCCGATCTGCCAGGCGCTCGCCCGCGCGGATACAGCGATGACCAGGGCGTAATCCACCTGCTCCGGGTGGAGCAGCGTCCACTCGAGGGCACGGGCACCGCCCATGGAACCGCCGAGGACGGCGTGGACGCGAGAGAAACCGAGCTCGCCTAAGAAGCGGTGTTCGGCCTGCACCATGTCGCGGATGGACACGGCCGGGAAACGCGAACCCCAGACCGTGCCGTCGGCGTCCGGGTGCGCCGAGGCCGGGCCGGTTGACCCGTAGCAGGAGCCCAGTGCGTTGGTGCAGATCACGCACCACTGGTCCGTGTCGAGGGCCTTGCCAGGGCCGATGGCCTCGGACCACCAGTCGGCAGCGTCCGTGTCGCCGGTTAAAGCGTGCTCGACGAGGAGGATGTTGTTGCTGCCGTGGGGGTCGCCGGCCGGTTCGCCCCAGCGTCGATAAGCAATCTGCACTTCGTCGATCTGGGCACCGGCCTCGGTGTGCACCGAGCCGATATCGACGACCGCGAGCTGACCTTCCGGGGCGAGTGTGTGCATCTAGATCGCCGCGAAACCGCGCTTGAGGTCGTCGATGATGTCGGTGATGTCCTCAATACCAACCGACAGGCGGACAGTGGCCTGGCTAATGCCCGCGCGCTTGAGTCCCTCCGGGGTGGACTGCGAGTGGGTGGTGGAGGCCGGGTGGACGACCAGGGAGCGGACGTCGCCGATGTTTGCCAGGTTGGAGTGCAGCTTCAGCGCGTCGATGAACGCCCAGGCGTTGGTGCGGTCGTCCGGATCGCCCGCGACCTCGAAGGAAAGCACGGAGCCGGTGTGCTCGATGCCGAGCTTCTCCTTGACGGCCTTGTACGGGGAATCCGGCAGGCCGGCGTAGTTGACCTTGGCCACCTTCTCGTGGCCGGCGAGGAACTCGGCGACGGCCGCGGCGTTCTCGTTGTGCTTGTTCACGCGCAGCTGGAGGGTGTCCAGGCCCTGGAGGGCGACCCACGCATTGAACGGGGAAATCGCCGCACCGGTGTCGCGCAGCAGGCCAGCGCGAGCCTTGAGCGCGAAGGCGGGAGCGCCCAGGTCGGCGTACTTCAGACCGTGGTAGGCCGGGTCCGGGGTAGTGAAGTAGGGGAAGACGTCCTTGCCGTCGCGCTGGACGGTCCAGTCGAACTTGCCGCCGTCGATGATCGCGCCGCCGATGGCCGCGCCGTTGCCGGTGTAGAACTTCGTGGTGGAGACCACGACGATGTCGGCGCCGAGCTCGAGCGGGCGCACCAGGGCGGCGGTGGCCATCGTGTTGTCCACGATCAGCGGCACCTGGTTCGCGTGCGCGACCTCGGCGACTGCCGGGATGTCCAGCACGTCGGCGATCGGGTTGCCGAAGGTCTCCGCGTAGAAGGCCTTGGTGTTGGGCTCGACGGCTTCCTGCCAGCTGGCCGGGTCGTCCGGGTCATCCACGAAGGTGACGTTGATGCCCAAGCGCGGCAGCGTGACCTCGAAGAGCGTTTCCGTGCCGCCGTAGAGGCGCGGGGAGGTGACGATGTGGTCGCCGGCCGAGGCGAGGTTGAGGATCGCTGCGGTCTCCGCGGCCATGCCGGAGGCGAAGGCGACGGCGGCGACGCCGCCTTCGAGGGAAGCGAGGCGATCCTCCAGCGCCTGCTGGGTCGGGTTGGTCAGGCGCGTGTAGATCGGGCCTGCGTCCGAGAGGTTGAAGCGGTTCTCCGCGTGCTGCGCGTCGTCGAAGACGTAGCTCGTGGTCATGTAAATCGGCTGGTTGCGCGCGCCGGTATCGGAGTCGACGGTTTGGCCTGCGTGGATGGAGCGGGTGGCGAAGGCCCACTCGTTGGCGTTGGAGTTGTCGTAGTTGCTCATGGCATCCGACCGTAATGTGCGGTCGGTGCAAAATGAACCAAGCGGTCTGTTTTGCGAGTTAAGGGGCTGAATAAAAATCCCGCAGATGCCCCTGCTTGTGATGGTGTGACCTCCGTTTCCGAGACAGGAGGTGTGATCTCAGCTACTTTAGCTAGCACGTCACGTCCGCGCCGCTTGAGTGCCGCTTGAGCTGCGCCTTAGCCGAAGGAGACCCCCGTGTCCGTCCAGCCCGCCGATCACGTCCGCGAAGATATCCGACTTTTGGGCCGGGTGCTCGGCCGCGTGCTCGCCGAGCAGGAGGGCCAGGAGATCTTTGACCTGGTCGAATCCACCCGTCGCACCGCCTTCGACATCGCCCACGGGGATGCCGCCCCAGAAGACCTGCTCGCCGTCTTCCGTGACATGGACATCACCAAGATGAACCTGGTTGCGCGCGCATTCAGCCACTTCGCACTGCTGACTAACCTGGTCGAGGACCTGGACGACGAGAAGGCGGCCGCGCCGGTTTCGCTGCGCACCAGCTTCGCGCACCTGAAAGACAGCGGCGTGGACGCCGACAAGGTCGCCGAACTTATCGCCGGGGCGCAGGTCTCCCCGGTGCTCACCGCGCATCCGACCGAGACTCGCCGCCGCACCGTCTTTGACACCCAGACGCACATCAAACGCCTGCTCAGCGAACTCCACGCCGGCGCCGACCCGGCCGCCATCGAGCGCGAGATGGAACTGCGCATGACCCTTTTGTGGCAGACCGCGCTCATCCGCATCGCGCGCCCGCGCTTGGAGGACGAAATCGATGTCGGTCTGCGCTACTACAAACTCTCCCTGCTCGAGCAGATCCCGGCGCTTAACCGCGCGATCCGCTACGAGCTGCGCGACACCTTCGACCGCGACCTCGCCCTTACCCCCGTGATGCGCCCCGGCTCCTGGATCGGCGGCGACCACGACGGCAACCCTTACGTCAACGCCGAAACGCTCACCTACGCCACCCGCCAGGCCGCCGACACCGTGTTGAACCACTACCTCGACGAACTGGGCGAACTCGAGCGCGAGCTGTCCCTCTCGGACCGTTACTCCACCTGCTCGGCGGAGCTTTCCCAGCTTGCCGACGCCGCCAACAACACAGCCGAGTCCCGCGTCGATGAGCCCTACCGCCGCGCCATCTACGGCATCCGCCACCGCGTCGCCGCCACCCGCGAGCAGCTCGCCGGTTCGGTGACCTCGGGCTCGGCGTATGCGGACCCCGGTGAACTGCTCGCCGACCTGGATGTGATCGACGCCTCCCTGCGCGCGCACGGCGGCGCCATCATCGCCGACGACCGGCTGGGGCGCCTGCGCTCCGCGGTGACTACCTTCGGCTTCCACCTCTACACGCTCGACCTGCGCCAGAACTCCGAATCCTTCGAGAAGGTCGTAGCCGAGGTGCTCCGCGTTGCCGGCGTGTGTGAGGACTACACCGCGCTTGTGGAAGAGGACCGCGTGGAGGTGCTCGTCGATGAGCTGCGCACCCCGCGCCCGCTGCTGCGCGCCTCAGCCCAGCTTAGCGACGACACGCGCAAGGAAATGGGCATCCTCACCGCCGCCGCCCGCGCCGTCCGGGACCTGGGCCAGGGTGCGATCGCGCAGTGCATCATCGCCATGACCGGGACGGTTTCCGACATCCTCGAGCCCATGGTCCTACTCAAAGAAGTCGGCCTGGGCAGCGTCAACGTCGTCCCGCTCTTCGAGACTATCGAGGACCTTGCGCACGGCGCCCGCATCCTCGAGGACCTCTGGTCGCTGCCGTTCTACCGCGAGCACCTGCGCGCCCGCGGCGACGTCCAGGAGGTCATGCTCGGCTACTCCGACTCCAACAAGGACGGCGGCTACCTGCAGGCCAACTGGGCGCTTTACGACGCCGAACTCGCCCTCGTCGAGCTCTGCAACCGACACGGCATCCGCCTTCGGCTCGCGCACGGCCGCGGCGGGGCAGTCGGCCGCGGAGGCGGGCCCACCTACGACGCCATCCTCGCCCAACCCAAGGGTGCCGTCGCCGGCTCCATCCGCATCACCGAGCAGGGCGAGATCATCTCCGCCAAGTACGGCTCTCCCGAGACCGCGCGCCGCCACCTCGAGGCCTTCGTCGCCGGCACCCTTGAGGCCTCTCTGCTGGACACCGAGCCGATCGCCGACCCGACCCGCGCCTACGACATCATGCGCACCCTTGCCGCCTACTCCGGCGAAAAGTACAACGAACTGATCGGCGACCCCGGATTCATCGACTACTTCACCCAATCCACCCCGCTGCACGAGATCGGCGAGCTCAACCTCGGCTCCCGCCCCGCGTCGCGCAAACAGACCACCGCGATTTCTGATCTTCGCGCCATCCCCTGGGTCCTGTCCTGGGCGCAGTCGCGCACCAACGTGCCCGGCTGGTTCGGCGTCGGCACCGCGGTCGAGCGCTGGGCGGGCGAGAGCGAAGAGCGCTGGGACGACCTGCGCGAACTCTACCGCGACTGGCCGTTCTTCCGCTCCGTACTGTCGAATATGGCCCAGGTCATGGCCAAGGCCGAGCTGTCGCTGGCCCGCCTCTACGCCGACCTGGTGGAAGACCGCGAGGTGGCTGAGCGCATCTACACGCTCATTGCCGACGAGTTCGAGCGCACCAAGCAGGTCTATTTCCGCATCACCGGACACGCTGACCTTGTTGCAGAGAACCAGCGCCAGGCCCGCTCGCTCAAGCGCCGTTACCCCTACCTGCTGCCGCTCAACGCCGTCCAGCTCGAGCTGCTGCGCCGCTACCGCGCCGGCGACGAGACCTTCCTCGTCTCCAAGACCATCCAGGTCACCATGAACGGGCTGGCCACCGCGCTGCGCAACGCGGGGTAGGTTTTTGGCGGCTGGGGCGCGGGGCGGGCCCCTGCAACCCGCTCAAGAAGCAAGAAAGAGGCAAGAAAACATTTCTCCAGGTAGGAGAGTTTTTGGAGTGGTTTTCGGGCTACTTTGGCACCCTTTCCCGGTTACCGAGCAAGAAAACTATTCGGCCCAGAAAGGGACATAACGGCGGTTGCGAGCTCCGGCATTCGGGTCGTAGAGCCGGATGAGGCCTTCATCCACCGTGGCGTTAATGAGCCGGGTCGCCTGGGCGGTCTGCGTATCCCTGAGACCGAAGCGACTTCGCACCGATGCATTCGTGACGGCGCGATTATCCAGAAAGCCAAGACACGCATGCTGGTAGACAGCTTCGATCTTTTCATCCGTAGTCATCAGCTTGAACGGGCGGTAGGCACTCAGCGTGACGGTGGTTGTGCCATTTGATCGAATGAGCGCCGGCGGAAAGTGCTCTGCTTCCAGCGATGCAACGATCTTGTCCCAACCGCTTCCACGTTGCTCGACGAAGTGTGCCAGGCGAAGCGCTTCGCCGAGGCGTGGATTGCGAGTTGTAGAAGCCGAGTCAATAAAACGCTGGGGATCGACTAACGGGGTTCCAGGGTTGGTCACTTCGACTCGATCACTGAACACCTCAACGGTTAAGTATTGACCGCGCTGCTCTAGGTCCTGGTGCATGAGCGCATTCGCAAACACTTCGCGAAATGCCACCGTCGGTAGCAGCGGAGTTTCAACTCGGCGTCCGCTTGAATCGATGGTCTCCCCACCAGGCCTTACTGTGTTCACCAAGGTGACAATCTTGCTAAACGACGTGGCGTATCCCTCATCAAACTCCCACTCTCGTTGCAGCTGTTTCCTCGACGTGTCGTCGAAATGCATCACGCGTGGGGCCAAGCTGGCGAGCTGAGGGAAGTCTTTGAGGGAGCGCGCGTACATCAGTGCGGACCAAGCGGGAATGCACCAGCCCGATTCGTGGGAATATGTAATCGCTTCCGCCGCTCGCATTGTGTCGACGAGGGCGCTGCCAACATTGCGCGGCAATTCCGGCCGGTTGTTGAAGAAAGCGTCGGAGGAGAGGAGCTCGGTGATCTCTTCGGGCTCGAGGCCTTCTGCGGCATTGCTGGTTTCAAACTCGAACTGGTTGAGCTTCCTCCACAACTCGCGTTCGCGATCTGGAAAGTCCATCAGGTTCTTGGTGTAACTGCCCTGTCGGAAGTACCGAGTTCCGTCGTAGGCGTAAGGGGCCGAGAGTGCAGCCGGAATCCGGAGGAGTACCACAGTTTTGCCTTCGATTGTGACCGCCTCGAAGGAGAGAGTTGGCGTGGGGGAGACTACACGCTGCAGCCACGGGAAAAGGTCTTCGTTGCCCTTGCCTTTCGTGGTCTCCCATTGGAACGAAGTGCCTACGATCTCATGAGCGTCACTTACACCCCAGATCAGATAGCCTGCTGGTTCATCATGAAGGCGTGCCGAGTTGCCCAGCGCACTCACGTATTTGGCGATCTCCGGGCCGGTCGTGGCGCTGTTTTCCTTAAACTCCAGCCAGGGGAGTTCCGCAGGCAAAGCGAGGAATCGTTTAATCCTGGCAATGAGTTGAGGCTCCGACGTGGAATTAAGTGGCGACATGCCTCAAGTATCCTCTAGAAGCAAGAAAGAGGCAAGAAAACGTTTCCGCAGGCAGCGAAGGTTTTGGGGGTGTTCTGGGGTCGTTTTGGCACCCTTTTCCGGTTACGGAGCAAGAAAACAGCCCCGGCCGCCGCGAAAACGCAGCGACCGGGGCCTGGACAGTGAAGACCTAACGCTTACTTCTCCAGCGCGTCGATGATCTTGTTAAACGTTGCGGACGGGCGCATGACCGCGGAGGTCTTCTCCTCGTCCGGCCAGTAGTAGCCGCCAAGGTCGGCAGCGTTGCCCTGGGCGTCCAGGAGCTCTGCGTCGATGGTCTCGGCGTTGTCGCGCAGGTCCTTGGCGATCGGCTCGAACACGGAGGCCAGCTCGGCGTCGTCGGTCTGGGCGGCCAGTGCCTCTGCCCAGAACAGGGAGAGCCAGAAGTGGGAGCCACGGTCGTCGATCTCATTGACCTTGCGGGAGGGGGACTTGCCTTCGTCGAGAAGCTGCTCGGTGGCCTTGTCCAGCGCGGCGGCGAGGACGCCGGCGCGGTCGTTGCCGTTCGTGTTCTTCTCGTGGCGGAAGGACTCCGCCAGTGCGAGGTACTCGCCAAGGGAGTCCCAGCGCAGGTGGTTTTCTTCCTGGACCTGCTGGACGTGCTTCGGCGCGGAGCCGCCGGCACCGGTCTCGAACAGGCCGCCGCCGGCCATGAGCGGGACGACGGAGAGCATCTTCGCGGAGGTGCCCAGCTCGAGGATCGGGAAGAGGTCCGTGTTGTAGTCACGCAGCACGTTGCCGGTCACCGAGATGGTGTCCTCGCCGCGGCGGATGCGCTCGACGGAGGTCTTGGTGGCCTCGATCGGGGACTGGATGGAGATGTCCAGGCCCTCGGTGTCGTGGTCCTGCAGGTACTTGTTCACCAGCTCAATAAGGTTGCGGTCGTGCGCGCGCTCCTCGTCGAGCCAGAAGATGGCCTTCATGCCGGAGAGGCGGGCGCGGTTGACGGCCAGCTTGACCCAGTCCTGGATCGGGGCGTCCTTGGTCTGGGTGGCGCGCCAGATGTCGCCGGCCTCGACGTCGTGCTCGATGAGCACATCGCCGTTCGACGCAACGACCTGGACGGTGCCGTCGGCCGGGATCTTGAAGGTCTTGTCGTGGGAGCCGTACTCCTCAGCCTTCTGCGCCATGAGGCCGACGTTCGGGACGGTACCCATGGTGGTCGGGTCGAAGGCGCCGTTGGCGCGGCAGTCGTCGATAACAGCCTGGTAGACGCCAGCGTAGGAGGAATCCGGGATCACGGCCAGGGTGTCCTGTTCCTGGTCGTCGGCGTTCCACATGTGGCCGGAGGTGCGGATCATGGCGGGCATGGAGGCGTCGATGATCACGTCGGAGGGCACGTGCAGGTTGGTGATGCCCTTGTGGGAGTTGACCATGGCGAGCGCGGGGCCGTCGGCAAGCTGCTGCTCGAACGCCTTGCGGATCTCCTCGCCGTTCTCCAGCTCGGACAGGCCGTCGAGGATGGCGCCGAGGCCGTTCTCGCCGTCGAGACCGGCCTCGAGGAGCTCGGCACCGTACTTGTCAAAGACGGGCTTGAAGTAGGCGCGCACGACGTGGCCGAAGATGATCGGGTCGGAGACCTTCATCATGGTGGCCTTCAGGTGCGCGGAGAAGAGCACGCCCTCCTCCTTGGCGCGCTTGACGGCCTCCTCCAGGAAGGCGTCGAGGGCGGCGGCGGACATGTAGGTCGCGTCGATGACCTCGCCGGCCTGGACCTTTAGGCCCTCCTTGAGCACGGTGCCGTCGGTCATCTTGATGGTGAGGGTGTCCTCGGCCGGGATAATGACGGACTTCTCGTTGTGGCGGAAGTCGCCGGCATCCATGGTGGCGACGTTGGTCTTGGAGTCCTTCGACCACTCGCCCATGGAGTGCGGGTGCTTCTTGGTGTAGTTCTTCACGGCCTCCGGGGCGCGGCGGTCGGAGTTGCCCTCGCGCAGTACCGGGTTGACGGCGGAGCCCTTGACGGCGTCGTACTTCTCCTGCGCGTCCTCGTAATCCGGGATGTCGAAGCCCGCGGCTTGCAGTTCAGCGATGGCCTTCTTCAGCTGCACCAGGGAAGCGGAGATATTCGGCAGCTTAATGATGTTGGCCTCGGGCGTCTTCGCCAGCTGGCCGAGCTGTGCGAGCGCGTCGTCGACCTTCTTGTCGCCGAGGCGCTCCGGGAACTGGGAGATAATGCGGCCGGCGAGCGAGATGTCGGCGGTGTCGACATCGATGCCTGCCTGGGAAGCGAAAGCCTCCACGATCGGCTTGAAAGAGTAGGTCGCCAGCAGCGGCGCTTCGTCGGTGCGGGTCCAGATGATCTTAGCCATTGTGCTCCTCATAATTCAGGTTGGCAGTATTCAACTCTTCAGCGTACAGCTTTTGCATACCGCTTGTCCTGTAATAGGTAGTCTCGGGGGCATGAGTCTCACTATCGCTTCTGTGAATGTCAACGGGATTCGGGCCGCCACGAAGGTCCGCAACGAGGAAAATCTCGGGATGTTGGAGTGGCTGCGGCACACGCCCGCCGACGTGGTGCTGATGCAGGAGGTCCGCGCGACCGAGGAGCAGGCGCGCGCCGCGCTCGCCCCGGCGCTCGATGAGGGCTGGGAGCTCATCGTCGCGCCCGCCGAGGCCAAGGGCCGGGCCGGGGTTGGCATTTTGTCGAAGCGCCCGCTTATCGACGCCCACATCGGCCTCCCCGGCTTCGAAACCGCCGGCCGGCTCATCGCCGCCACCCTGCCGGGCGGGGAGCGCGTCGCCTCGTTGTACCTGCCGTCGGGTGCGGCTGAGACCGCGAAGCAGGACGAGAAGTACGAGTTCTTAGACCGCTTCGAGCCGCTTCTGCGCGAGTGGGCCGCGGAGCACAAGCAGATGGTCATCGGTGGCGATTGGAACATCTGCCACCGCCGCGAGGACCTGAAGAATTGGAAGACGAACCGGAAGAAGTCCGGCTTTTTGCCTTCGGAGCGCGCGTTCATGGACTCGGTCTTCGGTGCGTTCCCGGACGAGGCGGCGCAGGATATAGAGGACAAGGCGGCCGCCGGCTGGGCGGGCGCGGTCGAGTACGGCGTGTCTGACGTACCGGCCCTGCGCACGGCCGCGACCGAGCCGGTGTGGTTCGACGTCGCCCGTCGCTTGTCGCCGGAGGGCGCGCCGTACACGTGGTGGACGTACCGCGGCCAGGCCTTTAATAACGACGCGGGGTGGCGCATCGACTACCAGGCAGCCACCGCAGACATGCTCGCCCGTGCCCAGCGCAGCTGGGTGGAGAAGGCCGGGGCGGTGGAGTTGCGCTGGTCGGATCACTCGCCGCTGCTGGTTGAGTACGCGGAGGGCTGAGTATGACCGATATGATTGCCAGCTTCAGTACTGAGCACCTGCTGATCATTCTCTACGTCATCGGCATCGTCGCCGAGGCGATGACCGCGGCGGTGGCGGCCGGGCGGATGCGCATGGATCTGTTCGGCGTGATCACCCTGGGCGCGCTCACCGCGCTTGGCGGCGGCACGGTCCGCGACGTCATTCTGGGGACCTACCCGGTGACCTGGGTGGAGCAGCCGCTCTACCTGCTCACCGTGATCATCGCCGCGGCTGTGACGGTGCGGGTGAGTTGGCTGATGGTGCGGCTGCGGCGCAGCTTCTTGGTCGCCGACGCGATCGGGCTGGCCACTTTCGCCGTGCTGGGCATCCAGACTGCGGTGAGCCACGGGCACGGTTTCATCATCGCGTGCGTGGCGGCGGTGACCACGGGCGTGTTCGGCGGCGTGCTCCGCGACGTGCTCTCGGACCGCGTCCCGCTCGTCTTCCACAAGGAGATGTACGCCTCGGCCGCCGTTATCGGCGTCATGGTGTGGTGGGGGCTTGACTGGCTGGGCGCGCACGAATGGGTGGTCATCTTGGCCACACTGGCGACAGTCCTCGGAGTGCGCCTGCTCTCCCTGAAGCGGGGCTGGAGCCTGCCCGTCTACGAGTACGACGAGGAGGCGGCGGCCGCCTATGATCCTCGCGACGCGCTGACCACGTTTTTGTATCAGCGTGCCCGACGCATCCCGGGTGCCCGGACGGCGTACCGGGGCCTGCGGAAGATGCGGCTGCCTCCGCGCAGCGAGCGCCGCGGCTCAGAAAACTAAGACGCGCGCCCCGCCCCCAGATTTGGGGAAGCGGGGCTTTTTTCGGGGATTGACTGAACGGTGTTCAAGGTATGCGGTAGCCTTTTGTCAGTCATTACATTGAGAACGGAGTATTACCCATGTCACATGCACCAATTCTTGATATCGCCCGCGAAAAGGCTCTGGAAAAGGGCGAAGGCCTGAACCAGGAGGAGATCCTCCAGGTCCTCCAAGTTCCGGACGAGGACCTGAAGGAACTGCTGGAGATCGCGCACGAAACCCGTATCAAGCACTGCGGCGTGGACGTCTCGCTCGAGGGCATCATCTCCCTGAAGACCGGCGGCTGCCCCGAGGACTGCCACTTCTGCTCCCAGTCCGGACTGTTCGAGTCCCCGGTCCGCGCCGTGACCCTGGACATCAACGAGCTCGTCGAGGCCGCCAAGCAATCCGAGAAGATGGGCGCGGCCGAGTTCTGCATCGTCGCCGCCGTGAAGAGCCCGACCCAGCAGCTGCTCGACCAGGTCGCCGAAGCGGTCACCGCCATCCAAGAGGAAGTGGACATCTCTATTTCCGCCTCCCTGGGCATCCTCACCCAGGACCAGGCACGCCAGCTTAAGCAGATGGGCGTGTCCCGCTACAACCACAACTTCGAAACCGCGAAGTCCTTCTTCCCCAACGTGGTGACCACCCACACCTGGGAGGAGCGCAAGAACACCCTCGAGTACGTGCTGGCAGAGGGCATGGAAACCTGCTGCGGCGGCATCATTGGCCTGGGTGAGTCCCTGGAGCAGCGCGCCGAGTTTGCCGCCCAGCTCGCTGAGATTGAGCCGCACGAGGTGCCCATGAACTTCCTCGACCCGCGCCCGGGCACCCCGTTTGAGGACCGCCCGCTGGTTCCGCAGGGCGAGGCGCTGCGCGCCGTGGCCGCGTTCCGCCTGGCTATGCCGACCGCCCAGCTGCGCTTTGCCGGCGGCACCGAGCTCGCGCTTGGCGACGACGGCACCGAAGCCGGCCTCCTTGGCGGCGCCAACGCGATTATCGGCGGCAACTACCTGACCACCCTGGGCCGCCCGATCGAGCAGGATCGCGAGGCCGTCGACCGCGTGCTCGACCTGGGCATTACCCCGGTCGGCCAGAAGATGAAGTCCGGCCACGGCGCGCTCTACGACACCATCAAGGCCCTCTAATGCGCGTGCCCGACAGCACTGAACTTGCCGACGCCATCCTGTCCGGCGAGCTCCAGCTGCCCGTCAACCCGAACCGCCCCTACGACGCGCCGCGGATCTGCCCGGTCTGCGAGCGCCGCATGGTGGTGAAGATCAGCCCCTTCGGGTGGGAGGCCTGCTGCTCCCGCCACGGGCTGCTGCGCTCGGAGTGGCTGGAGCGGTAGCGGTCCTAGAGGGCTCAGTGAAGTCGGATGGCTGCGTCCAGTTCAGCAGCCTCTTTCCGCCACTCTGGGTCGCGAGCTCAGCTCCGCTCCTGATTTGTCCAACGGCGCGTTTGTCATGCCAAAACCCTAGTGGTGCGTCTAGCCAAAGTGAAGGGCGGCGGAGACTGAACCTCCGGGAGTTTTCCCACCCAAACCCGCTCTTCCGCCCGCGCTACGGATAGACTAAGGAGCCATGTCGAAGCAACGCGTCCTTTCCGGAATCCAGCCCACCGCCGACTCCTACCACCTGGGGAACTACCTGGGTGCGCTGAAGCAGTGGATCGACCTGCAGGACGACTACGAGGCGTTCTACTTCATCCCCGACCTGCACGCGATCACGGTGGAGCAGGACCCGGAGGAGCTGCGGCAGCGCACGATCGCCGGCTGCGCGCAGTTGATCGCGCTGGGCATTGACCCGGAGAAGTCCACGCTGTTCGTGCAGTCGCACGTGCCGGAGCACGCCGAGCTGACGTGGGTGCTGCAGTGCCTGACCGGTTTCGGCGAGGCCAGCCGCATGACGCAGTTCAAGGACAAGAGCCTCAAGCAGGGCCAGGACCGCACCTCGGTGGGCCTGTTTACCTACCCCGTCCTGATGGCGGCGGACATCCTGCTCTACTCGCCGCACCTGGTGCCGGTGGGGGAGGACCAGCGCCAGCACCTGGAGTTGACCCGCAACCTGGCGGAGCGTTTCAACGCCAAGCGCGGCGAGACCTTCGTGGTGCCGGAGGGCTTCATCCCGGAGGGCGCGGCGAAGATTTACGACCTGCAGGATCCGACCTCCAAGATGAGCAAGTCGGGCGCGAACCCGAAGGGCCTGATTAATCTGCTGGATGAGCCGAAGACCTCGGCGAAGCGCATCCGCTCCGCGGTCACCGACACCGACGGCGTGATCGCCTACGACAAGGAGAACAAGCCGGGCGTGTCGAACCTCTTGGTCATCCAGTCGGCGCTGACGGGCAAGTCCATCGACGACCTGGTCGCCGGCTACGAGGGGCAGGGCTACGGCGCGCTCAAGGTGGACACCGCGGACGCGCTCGAGGCCTTCACCACGCCGCTGCGCGCCCGCTACGAGGAGCTGATGGCGGATCGCGCGGAGCTCGAGGCGATCCTGGCCCGCGGTGCGGCCCGCGCCCGCGAGGTGGCTGCGCCTTTGCTCGCCGAGGTCTACGAGAAGACCGGTTTTCTCAAGCGCGCCTAGGCGCTCGCTTATCGACGGCTGCGTCTTTCCTCTACGATTGAGTTCCTGACACCAGCTCACTGAACTTGAGGAAGGACTGCCGTATGGCAACATCGACGTCGCCAACCAAGGCGTACACCGACGACCATGGCATCGAACGCGCAACGAAGCAGCAGCAGGAGGGCGCCGCTGACGAGCTCGCGGAGAAGGCCCCGGCCGTCGGCCACCTGATGCGCATGAACGAGCGCTTCGCTACGCAGGGCGGTAACCAGTTCGCCGCCGGAGTGACGTACTTCTCCGTGCTGTCGCTGTTCCCGCTTTTGATGCTGGTGTTCGCTGGCCTTGGTTTCTTCCTCAACGCGCGGCCTGACTTAATGCAGCAGATTCAGGATCAGGTCACCCAAAGCATTGACGGGGACTTGGGCGAGATGGTTAACGACCTGATCGCCTCTGCGATTGATCAGCGCGGGGCCGTGGCCGGGATCGGTTTGCTCACCACCCTGTGGTCCGGCCTGGGCTGGATGAATAACCTGCGCGTCGGTGTGTCCGCCATGTGGAACCTGGACGCGGACGAGGGCGGCAACTTCGTGACGAAGAAGCTGTGGGACCTGCTCGGCCTCATTGGCCTGATCGTCCTGTTCGTCGTCGCGTTTGCGGTCACGGCGCTGGGCGTGTCCAGCTGGACTAATACCCTGCTTGAGTACGTCGGTCTCGACGAGGTACCGGGCGCTCGTGTGCTGGTGTGGGTGGTTGGCCTGCTCGTCGGCGTGCTGGCGAACTTCCTGGTCATGCTGTGGGTGGTCATGTTCCTGCCACGCACGAAGGTGCCGGTGAAATCCGGTATGAAGGGCGCACTGCTCGGCGCGGTCATCTTCGAGGTGATCAAGCAGTTCGCCGGCGTGATCATCAGCTCGCTGACGGGCAACCCGGCCGGTGCCATCTTCGGCCCGTTGATCTCGTTGATGGTCGTGATGTACCTGATCTGGCGCGTGGTGCTCTACGTCTCCGCCTGGACGGCGACGACGGAGGAGAGCCTGCGCCTGGCACCGGCAGAGGTGCCGGAGCCCGCAGTGATTAACGTGCGCGCGGGTGCCGCCCGCCAGGAAACGCGCAGCACTGGTACCGGCAAGGCGGTCGGTGTTGGCGCGGCTATTGGCGCGCTCGGTGTCGGGGTCGTTTCCCTCTTGACCCGAGACTAAGCACAAGCGCCACAAGCGCGAGCACGGTGACACCGGCGACGATCCCGATGGACAGCCACGGGATTGTTGCCGGTGTTTCTTCTATTGCAGGGGCAGCGGTCGGGGTGGGAGTAGGCGTGGGGGTGGGGGTTGGCGCGGCGTCGATAAGCGAGGCGACGCCCGCACCTGCGGCGATCGGGTAGGCGGCGTGGAGCAGCTCCTGCGCCTGGCCCCACGCGCGGTGCTTACCGATCGTGGTGTCGAGGACGACGGCAAAAAGGCGGCGGCCGTCGTGGTTGACGGCGCCGACGAAGGTGTGGTTCGCGTCGTCGGTGAACCCGGTCTTGCCGCCGATCCCGTCCGGGTCCTGCAGGTAGAGCTGGTTGTCGTTCCACATCTCGAAGCCGGGCACATCGTCGAAGCCAGGAAACGGGTAGGACTCCGTGTCGACCGTCGCCGCGAAGACTGGGTTGTTGAAGGCGGCGCGGTAGGCCAGGCCCAGGTCCCAGGCGGAAGACGACATGCCGGGGGCGTCGAGCCCGGAGTAGGAGGCGACGAAGGTGTCGCGCATGCCCAACTCGTGGGCGAGCGCGTTGACCTTGCGCAGGGTTTCCTCGTCGCCGCCGAGCTCCTGGGCGAGCGCGTGCGCCGTGTCGTTGCCGGACGACATGAGCAGACCATGCAGCAGATCGTCGACGGTGTAGATGCCGCCCGCGCCGAGGCCTGCGCGCGAGCCTTCCTGGTCCGCGGACTCCGCCGAGACGGTGACCTGCTTGTCCAGCGGGAGCTCATTGATGGCGACGAGCGCGAGGAGCACCTTGATCACCGACGCAGGCCGGTAGCGCCCGTGCGGATCCTTCATTGCCACGACCTCGCCGGTGTCCGCATCGGCGACGAGCCAGGCCGAGGCGTAGACGTCGTCGGGGACCTCGTAGCCCGCCGGGGCGCTGACGCCGCACGGGCCCTCGTAGTCCTGCGGCAGTGGGGGCGGGGTAGGCGCGCCCGGCGCGAGCCGCTCCGAGGTGGACACGGCCCGGGGCGGGTGCTGCGCGTTCGGGCAATTATCGGTGTTGGGTGCCTCGATGCGCACAGGCGGGATCCATTCGCCGTTGTCGGCGAAGTAGCCCTCAACCGGCTCCAGGGGCCACTCCGTCAGCGGATCGGGTTCTTGTGCGGCAGCCGGGGAAGCGAGCGCGAGCGGGGCGCTGAGCAGCAGCGCGGAGAGACAGAGTGAAAGATGAGCGTTTCCAGGCACAGGGACTGATGCTACGCCGCCGGACACGCGGGGCAGTGGCGCGGCACGCGCTACGCCTCCTTATCGCGTTGCGCGTAGCGGGCGGCGAGGCGTTCGATCAGTTCGTCGGTGAGTTTTTCGTCGGCGAGGATCGTGTCCAACATGTCGTTGTGCATCGCCACCGTCTCCGGATCGACGGCCTCGAACTGGCCGGTAGTGTGGGTTTCTGCGTCGTAGTCGTCGTAGGAGTCGCCGGCGAGGTCGACGCCGAGGCCGTCGAACAGGCTCTCTTCCTCTTTGGCGTACTCGGGCTGCGGGATGCCCGCCTCAGCGAGCATCGACGGGTCGATCGCGGCGAACTCGGTGGTGAAATCCTCGAGGAAATCGTTCGCCTCGTGCTGCGCGGTGGAGCGGCGCTTGCCCTTCTTTACCTCGTTTTCGATCCGGCGTTGCAGCGCCTTTTCCATCTGGCGGTGGCGCCAGGAGCGCACGCGCGTCGGCTCCAGCTCGCGGGCGACGGCGCGGGAGCGGTGCTCCGCCTTCTTCGCCAGCGTGGCCACCTGGGCCGCGCCCTGGTTGACCGGGGCGTATTCGGAGTTGGTGGACACGCGCCAGTTGCCGTAGTAACCGATGAGGAACAGCGCAAAACTCACCACGGGTCCCAGGATCATGCCGAGCGCCATATACCCGGTGGCGCTGCCGAGCAGCGTGATCAGCGAGCAGGCGACCGCGGGGATGACGGTGGGTTGGTTGTCGCCGAAGATGGAGGGCACGCCGCCGGTGACGACGTCGCGAAGCATGCCGCCGCCGGTCGCGGTAAACACGCCCATCATGATCGTGGGCAGAATTGGCAGCCCGTACTGGATCGCTTTCGATGCGCCTGTCGACGCCCACAGCGCGGACACCAGCGCGTCGCCGTGGCTCTGGAGGAACTCCCAGGCCTTGCCCTTGAAGTAGGTGAAGCGGGCGATCAGCGCGCCCGTGAACGCGAGGATGAGGTACTCCGGTTGGCTCATGGCGGCGACGGTGCCTTCGTTGATCAGGACGTCGCGAAGCATGCCGCCGCCGAGGGCCGACAGCATGGCGATGAAGAAGAAGCCGATGATGTCGTAGCCGCGGTGGCGGGCGAGCGTGCCGCCGATGACGCCCATCAGCAGCACACCGGATACGTCAAACCAGCGGTAGATGGACGTGATGAGCGGATCGACTTGGTCGGCAGTCATAACACCACATTCTAAGAGATGACCAGTGGCGGCGGCCGAAGAGTGCGACCTAGAACTTGGAGAAACGCTTGATCAGCTGGTCTTCCATCTCGCGCCAGCTCTGCGCCTTATCCGTAAACGGTGCGGACGGCACGTAACCGGCGGCCTCAGTGGAGCCGAGCATGTACGCCAGGTAGTCCTGGAAGCGCGGGTTAGCCAGCAGGAACTCGTTGAGGGAGTCGTCCTTGGCCCAGTCGGCGGCGTCGGCAAGCAGCTCGTAGGCCTTCGCCATCTGCTGGGTGTCCACCGCGTCGACGCCCTTCGCAATGTCCTCAGCCAGGCCGTTGAAGGAATAGGAGTTGTCCGGGTGGACCTCCACCTTCAGCGTGCCCGCGTTCGCCGCGCTGACCACATCCGGCCAGGTGGATACCCCACCCAGGTCGTGGTCGTCGTGCTCCAGGATCCAGCGGGTGAGGTGCTTGCCGGTGGGGAAGGTGAAGATCTCGCCGAACTTGCCCAAGAACACCGGGGTGGAGCCCAGGTAGGTGCGCAGCGTGTAGACGCTCTTGCCCTGCACCGAGATTTTCACCGGGTCGATGCCAGCGGTGGCCCACAGCGTGGAGTCGTACGGGTCGGCGGCAGCGGCCTGCTCCCGCGCCTTGGACTCTTCCGCCTGCTTCGCCTGCGCGCGGGCGGCCTCGGCGGATTCGATGGCGCTTTGAGCGGCGCTGACCGCAGTCGCGTCGAGCTCGCTAGCTGGGACGCGGCGCACCGAGTCATCCAGCGAGGCGACAACGTCCTTCCAATTCGCCAGCACGACGTGGCCGACGCCGGACCACTCGTCCATGCCGTTGTCGCCGGAGTAGTGCTCCGAGCCGCGGGCGACGTTGCCCAGCACCGAGTGGGAGGCGAAGAAGATCTGCGCTTGCTCGGCGCTCGCCACATCAGCCAGGGAGCGCGCGACCTGCAGCACGCCGCTTAACGACGACACGTTCACATGGCTCGGGCGCCCAGCCAAGTACTCGGGCGCGCCGATGATGTCGAAGGTGTGCTTCTCATCCGGAACAACCCGGTCGTCGCCCTGGGCGCTAAAGGCCTTCCACTTCGGGTGGTCGCTCAGGTCGTGCTTGGCGTGGGTGTTCAGGTACGCCAGCAGCTCGGCTGGTGAGTCGAACACCAACACGGATTCGTCATCGCCCAGGAACGCCTGCCATTCGGCGCCGTGTTCCTTCCAGGTAGGAGCCCACAGGGTGTAGAAGTCGCCCTGGGTCAGCGAGATTTTCACGGGGAGGATTGCGCGCGTGCTCATGAACGCAAACTCTACTAAAACCCAGCGCGCGCACCACACCCAGCCCGCGCGCTAGGCAGTCGGCCGCCAGAAGCCGCGGAACGGCATGCCGATGTTTTCGGTGCGCACCGGGTTGAGCTGGACGGGGTCGCCCGCCTCGATCATCATCCCGTCCCCGGCGTACATGGCCACGTGCCCGTCCCACACCACCAGGTCGCCTTCCTGCAGGTCCTCGTAGGCGACCTGCTGGCCGATGGCTTGTTCCGCGGCGGTGCGCGGGATGTCTACCCCGGCCTGGTTGTAGGCCCAGGAGGTCAGCCCTGAACAGTCGAAGCCGCCCGGCTGGCTGCCGCCCCACACGTACGGGGTGCCTAGCTGCGACTTTGCGGCCTGCACTGCGGCGTTGCCCGCGGCGTTGGGGCGCTCGCCCAGCTCGTCGGAGACCGGCTGGTTCGGCTCCGGCGGGGCGACATCTGTGGAGGCGGCGGTGGGGGTGACCTGTGGGGCGTCGGCAAGCGAGCGCAGCGTATGCTCGGCCTGCTGGGCAATTGGCGACGCCTTAAGCGCCTGCTGTGCCTGACGCGCCGCCGTTGTCTCGTTGAGCTGGTTGGCTAGGCTATCCAAATCCTTGCCGAGCGTATCCAGGATGAGCCCGGCCCGCGTCAGGCCTGCGCTGACGACGGGCGCGGCCGCGGCGAGCTGGGCGAGCGGGCCGCCCGCAGTGGCAGCACCGGCGGCGGCGAGCGCGTTGCGGACCATCGAATTGGCGGTGGCGATAAGCTCCGCGACCGCCGTGGCGACGTAAACGCCGCCGGCGACAACCAGGTCGCTGATCTCGTCGCGCTGCGCGGCCAGGGACACGGCGGCCTCCTGGAAACGCTGCGGGTCGCCGCCGACCATGGCGGCCAGCGCGGCGAAGTCGTCGAAGCCCGGGGTGGAAAACGGCGGCAGGGTAGGGATCGGCTCGGGACAGGCCCCGAGGATCTTGCCCATGGCGTAGACCGGGTCGATGGGGGAGCCTTTGACCACGTTGAGCGTGGCGTCCACCGTGGGGTGCTTGGCAAATTGGGTCAGCGCGGCACCGAGTGTCTGTGTGCTCACAGTCCTCCCTCCAGACACTGTCCGGTGGTCTCGTCGACGTGGTAGGCCGCCTGCGCGGTTAAGTCCATGTTGCCGGCGATGCGGTGGGCGGCCTCGCGCAGCTCGTCGGCCTTGCCGTTGGCACAGGCAATGGCGCTATCGACGGCGCGGGCGAAGTTGGCCACGGGGCCAAATTCCGGGATGGGCAGGTGGGTGAGGTGGTTGAGCGCGACGGCGTCGGCGCGCAGCGAGTCGGTGTGCGAGTTTACGAGCGAGGCTTCAAGTTCAAATACGTCCATGCATTGTTAGACGCACGCAACACACGCCCGGTTCCCTCGGGCGCCAAAAAAGTTTTTCAAAGGCGGGAAAGCACCTCGTCTACCATTGGTGCCTATGGACATCACGATTGTGGAACACCCCCTGGCCGCCTCCCGCCTGACGATTATGCGCGACGAGCGCAGCAACAACGCCGCCTTCCGCGCCGCCCTCGCTGACCTCGGTGCCATGCTGATCTACGAGGCCTGCCGCGACCTCGAGGTGGAGACCTTCGACACCGCCACGCCCGTGGCCACCGCGCGCGGCTCGCGGCTGCGCACCCCGCCGATCATCGTGCCGATCATCCGCGCGGGCCTCGGCATGATTGACCCGGCGCTGTCGATGATCCCGGACGCGCAGGTCGGCTTCATCGGCATGGCGCGCAACGAGGAGACGCACGAGCCGGTGCCCTACTTGGAGGCGCTGCCGGAGGACCTGTCCGGTCAGCCGGTGTTCTTGGTCGACCCGATGCTGGCCACCGGCGGCTCGCTCATCCACGCGATCGACCTGCTCGTGGCGCGCGGGGCGGACGATATTACGTGCGTGTGCATGGTGAGTGCGCAGCCGGGCGTCGAGAAGCTCAAGGCCCATGGCGGGCCGGTCCGACTGATTACTGCGGCGATTGACCCGAGCCTCAATGAGCAGGCTTACATCGTGCCGGGCCTGGGCGATGCGGGCGATCGCCTGTACGGGCCGCGCAACATTGACGTGTAAGGGTGCGCGTAGACTTAACACGTTCAACACCTAGATCGAGGCAGAAGGAGGCGCAGTGGCAGAAACGGCATCAATCGCCGCGGCCGTCGACGCTTGGGTGGCGCAGCACCACGACGAGATTTTGGGGTGGCGTCGCCATCTGCACTCGCACCCGGAGCTGTCCAACGAAGAGGTGGAGACGACCAAGTTCCTCCACGGCGTGCTGGTTGCCCACGGCCTGCAGCCCGTACCCTTTCCCGGCACCGGCCTGTACGTCGACATTGGCCCGGAGACCGGCGATCGCCTCGCGTTTCGCGCGGACATCGACGCGCTGAAGGTCACCGAGCAGACCGGTCTGCCTTTCGCCTCGACCGTGCAGGGCGTCTCGCACGCCTGTGGCCACGACGTGCACACCACCGTGGCTTTGGCGCTCGCCTGCGCGCTTGCCGACGTCGACCTACCCCACGGCGTCCGCATCATCTTCCAACCGGCCGAAGAGGTCATGGGCGGCGGCGCGCTCGACGTGATCAAGTGGGGCGGCCTCGAGGGCGTGCGCACCATCTACGCGCTGCACGCGGAGCCGAAGCTGCGCGTCGGCCAGGTCGGCGTGCGCGCCGGGGCGATCACCTCGGCCTCGGACGTGCTGCGCCTGCGCGTCGAGGGGCCGGGCGGGCACACCTCGCGCCCGCAGCTGACGGCCGATGTGGTCTACGCGCTTGGCGCGCTGATCACCCAGCTGCCGGCGCTGCTCTCGCGCCGCGTGGACCCGCGAACCGGCACCGTGCTGGTCTTCGGACACGTGGATGCAGGCGACGCGCCGAACGCGATCCCGAAGGCGGGCGTGCTCGAAGGCACGATCCGCACCGCCGACATCACCACCTGGCGCGGCCTCGAGGACCTGCTCACGGACCTGATCGACCTGGTCGTCGCCCCGACTGGCTGCACGTACCACCTCGACTACGTGCGCGGGGTGCCGCCGGTGCTGAACGACGACGCGGCGACCGCCCTCGCCGTCGCCGCCGGCCGCGCAGTCGACCCGCACGCGATCGTCACGGCCCCGCAGTCCTCCGGCGGGGAGGACTTCTCTTGGTACCTCGAACACGTCCCGGGCGCGATGGTGCGCCTCGGTGCGTGGAGCGGAGCGGGCGAGAAGTACGACCTGCACCAGGGCAACCTGAACATCGACGAGCGCGCGATTGCCGTCGGCGTGCGCTTCTTCGGCTCGGTGGTGGAGCAGTACTTCAACGCGCAATCAGCGTCGCCTGCGCCTGGCCGGTAGACTGGCTCAGGAAAAATCTAGATTCACGTACATAAGGGGAGAAGAACTCGGTGTCGAAGAAGATCGTCATTGTTGGTGGAGGCCCGGCGGGCTACGAGGCGGCGCTGGTCGCCTCGAACTACGGCGCGGAGATCGTCGTGGTCGAAGACCAGGGTGCGGGCGGTTCGGCGATCCGGAAGGACGTGGTGCCGTCGAAAAGCTTCATTGCGGGTGCCAACATTAAGACGGACTTGCGCCGCGCCGACGACATGGGGCTCAACCACGGCCTGGGCGAGGCGAAGCTGGCGCTGAGCGCGCTGAACAACCGCGTCGTGGCGCTGGCGGCAGAGCAGTCGCGCGACATCCGCGAGCAGCTCGACCGCGTGGGCGTGCAGTTTATCGACGGGCGGGCGCGCTTTTCCGACGAGCAGAAGGGACACACCACCCACAGCCTCGAGGTCGAGCTTGCCGACGGCACGACCGAGGAAATCACTTGCGACATGGTGCTCGTCTGCACCGGCGCGAGCCCGCGCGTGCTCAAGGGGGCGGAGCCGGATGGGGAGCGCATCCTCAACTGGCGCCAGATGTACAACCTGATCGAGATGCCCACCCACTTGATCGTGGTCGGCTCTGGTGTGACCGGTGCGGAGTTCGTCTCCGCCTTCGCTGAGCTGGGCGTGAAGGTGACCATGGTCGCCTCGCGCAACCGCATTCTGCCGCACGACGACGCGGACGCCGCCGACGTGCTCGAGACCGTCCTGGGCAACCTGGGCGTGCAGCTGGAGAAGGACGCGCGCGTCGACCGCGTGGAAAACACCGGTGACGGCGTGGTCGTCCACACCACTGACGGGCGCGCCATCGAGGGCTCGCACGTGATGATGTCGATTGGCTCGATCCCGAACACCGCCGACCTGAACCTGGAAGCTGCGGGCGTGGAGACCACCCCGTCCGGCCACATCCACGTCGACCGTGTTTCCCGCACCAACGTCGCCGGTATCTACGCCGCGGGCGACTGCACCGACCTCATGCCGCTCGCCTCTGTCGCCGCGCAGCAGGGCCGCATCGCCGTCGACCACGCGCTCGGCGAGGGCGTGAAACCGCTGCGCATCAAGACTGTCGGCAACGCTGTATTCACCCGCCCCGAGATCGCGGCGGTCGGTGTGACCGAGCAGGAGATCAAGGACGGCAAGATCGCCGCCGACGTGTACAAGCTACCGCTGGCCACCAACGCGCGCGCGAAGATGCGCTCGCTGCAGCACGGCTTTGTCAAGATCTTCGCCCGCAAGGGCTCCGGCCAGGTCGTCGGTGGCGTGATTGTCGCGCCGACCGCCTCCGAGCTCATCCACTCGCTGACCATCGCGGTGGCGAACAACCTCACTGTCGCGCAGCTGGCCAATTCCATGGCGGTCTACCCGTCGCTGTCCGGGTCCGTGACGGAGGCGGCGCGCCGCCTGGTGAAGAAGTCGGACCTGGACTAGACCTGGACTAGTTCACAGCGCCGGGAACGCCCGCTGCGGGCATTCGTGCCGCGGGCAAGTCTCGCAGCCGGGCCCGATCGGGGTGGCGGAGTCCGGTGAGAGGTCGAGCCCGTCGGCGTAGACCATGCGGTCGGCGTGGGCTGCGTCGCAGCCGAGCGTCACCGCGTTTTCTTTCCGGGGCGCGCCGAATTCCACGGCCGGGCCCTGCACCATCCGCGCCACCCACATGTACGTGCGCCCGTCGGGCATGACGGAGACCTGCCGGGTGACGCGGTTTGGTGTTTCGAAGGCGCGGTGCACGACCCACAGGGGGCAGGTGCCGCCGCGTTGTGAGAAGTGGAACGAGGTGGTGGACTGCCGCTTCGAAATATTGCCCGCCCGGTCGGTGCGGATGAATACGAAGGGGATTGCGGCGGCGCCGGGGCGCTGCAGGGTGCCGAGGCGCTGGCAGGTGGATTCGAAGCCGGTGCCGAAGCGGGCGGAGATGACGTCGATGTCGTAGCGGGTCTCTTCAGCCGCCTCCAAAAAGAGCGAGTAGGGCATGGTGGCGGCGGCGGCGAAATATTGCGCGAGTCCGTGGCGGGCCAGTTGGCGGGCGCGGGGGGCGGCGATGGGGGAGACGTGGGCGTCGATAAGCGAGCGGTGCGCGATGCGCGCATAGTGGTAGGACAGCTCAAAACACTGCTGCGCTTCGGTGAGGCCGGTGCGGACGCGGATTTCGCGGCTGGCGGCGTCCGCGAGTGAGCGCTCGCCGCCGGTGGCCTGGTTGAAGCGGACGGTGTAGCCGTAGTCGCGGTCGAGCGCGCCGGCGATGCGGGTCAGTCGAAGCTGGCGGGCGTGCGCACCGGCGGCGAAGTCCTCGGCGGCGCTGTCGAGGTCGTGGAAGTAGTTGTTGTGCTGCTGGAAGAAGTCGCGCACCACGATGTGCGGGTTGTTGGCGGTGCCGGCGAGCAACCCAGGCAGTGCTTTGATGCCCTCGGCGACGGCGGGGTAGCGCAGGGCGATGTCGGCGAGGTCGGCGTCGGGGACGTCGGGAAGCAGCTCGGCGAGCTCGCCGGCGACGCGCTGTTCGGAGGCGGGGGAGAAGTAACTGGCGTCGAGGCCAAAGACCTGGGTGAGTTGCAAAAGCACGGTGACGGTGAGCGGCCGCTGGTCGTTCTCGAGCTGGTTGAGATAGCTGGTGGAGATGCCGAGTTTGCGCGCCATGTCCACCTGAGTCAGCCCTTCGGTCGCGCGCAGCGTGTGAATTCGTGCCCCCGCGTAGTGCTTGGCCATCGCGTTTTGCCTTTGCTTCCCTGTCCTGAACTGTGTGTTTACAAAGTTTACAAAGCTTACTCGCCCGTGACACTAATTTTCACACATTGGAGAATGACCTGGCACACATTCGCGCCCCTAGTATGAGTTGCAACAACAGGGCGCTCGCTTATCGACGCCCACTCGTCCCCACACAAGCCGAGGAGTTGCACCCACAATGATCAACCATGAAGTTCGCACCCGGAAGTCCGCCGACGACTTCCCCATCGAAGAGCACCTTGCGTACAAGGTGGCCAAGGTTGCCGCTGACCCGGTCGAGGTCCCGGAAGACACCCGCGAGATGATCATCAACCGCATCATCGACAACGCGTCGGTCGCGGTCGCCTCCTACGGCCGCCGCCCCGTCGCCACCGCCCGCGCGATGGCCGAGGCACACCCGGTCGCCGAGAGCGGCGCGCAGGTCTTCGGCATCGACGGTTCCTTCTCCGCGGAGTGGGCCGCCTTCGCCAACGGCACTGCCGTGCGTGAGCTGGACTTCCACGACACCTTCCTCGCCGCCGAGTACTCCCACCCGGGCGACAACATCCCGGCGCTGCTCGCCGTGGCCCAGCACAAGGGGCTCGACGGCAAGGCGCTGATCCGCGGCATTGCCACCGGCTACGAGATCCAGGTCAACCTGGTCAAGGGCATCTGCCTGCACGAGTGGAAGATCGACCACGTCGCCCACCTCGGCCCGTCGGTTGCCGCAGGTATCGGCACCATGCTCGAGCTGGACGTGGACACCATCTACCAGGCCGTCGGCCAGGCGCTGCACACCACGACCGCGACCCGTCAGTCTCGCAAGGGCCTGATCTCCTCCTGGAAGGCCTCCGCCCCGGCGTTCGCCGGCAAGATGGGCATCGAGGCCGTTGACCGCACCATGCGCGGCGAGGGTGCCCCGGCCCCGATCTGGGAGGGCGAGGACGGCTTCATCGCCTGGATGCTGCACTCCCCGGAGCGCACCTACATCGTCCCGCTGCCCGCAGACGGCGAGGCCAAGCGCGCGATTTTGGAGACCTACACCAAGGAGCACTCCGCCGAGTACCAGGCGCAGGCCCCGATCGACCTGGCGCGCCGCATGAAGCAGACCATCGCGGATGCCGGCAAGTCCACCACCGACATCGAGTCGGTCGTCCTGCACACCTCGCACCACACCCACTACGTCATCGGCACCGGCGCGAACGACCCGCAGAAGATGGACCCGAAGGCCTCGCGCGAGACCCTGGACCACTCGATTATGTACATGTTTGCCGTCGCGCTCGAGGACGGCACCTGGCACCACGTCAACTCCTACACCCCGGAGCGCGCCGGCCGCCCCGAGACCGTTGAACTGTGGCACAAGGTCTCCACCGTCGAGGACGAGGAGTGGACCCGCCGCTACCACTCGCAGGACCCGAACGAGAAGGCCTTCGGCTGCCGCGCCGTCATCACCTTCGCAGATGGCACCGTCATCGAGGATGAGATGGCAGTTGCCGACGCCCACCCGTTCGGCGCCCGCCCGTTCGAGCGCGAGAACTACATCCAGAAGTTCCGCACCCTGGCCGAGGGCATCGTGACCCCGGAGGAGCAGGACCGCTTCCTCGCAGCCGTGCAGGACCTGGAAAACCTCACCGACCTGTCCGAGCTCAACGTTGTGGTGGGCGACGAGGCGAAGGCAAACGCACCTGAGATCCCGGGAGGCATCTTCTAAATGTTTGCGCCAGAAAAAACACCGCATGAGCGTCGTAAAGCACTGCGGGCTTCGCTGGAGGCGGAGACTATCACGAAGCTGCCGGGCGCGTTCAACCCGCTGACCGCGCGCCTGATCGAAGACATCGGCGCATTCGAAGGCGTCTACGTCTCCGGCGCGGTGGTGGCCAACGACCTCGGCCTGCCGGACATCGGCCTGACCACCTTGTCTGAGGTGGCCAACCGCGGCGGCCAGATCGCCCGCGCCACCAACCTGCCGGTGCTTATCGACGCGGATACCGGCTTCGGCGAGCCCATGAGCGCCGCCCGCACCGTCGCCGAGTTCGAGGCCGCCGGCCTGGCCGCGCTGCACCTGGAGGACCAGGTCAACCCGAAGCGCTGCGGCCACCTCGACGGCAAGGAAGTCGTGCCGCGCGACCTGATGGTCCGCCGCATCACCGCCGCGGTGCGCGAGCGCTCCGACGACCAGTTCGTCATCTGCGCCCGCACCGACGCCGCCGGCATCGAAGGCATCGACGAGGCCATCGAACGTGCGAAAGCCTACGCCGACGCTGGCGCGGACCTTATCTTCACCGAGGCGCTGTACTCGGAGGAGGACTTTGCCAAGTTCCGCGCTGCCGTCGACACGCCGCTTCTGGCCAACATGACGGAGTTCGGCAAGACCGAGCTGCTCTCGGCCGACACCCTGCAGGGTCTCGGCTACAACGCGGTGATCTGGCCGGTGACCACCTTCCGCATCGCCATGGGCCAGACCGAGGCGATGCTGCGCGACATCGCAGAAACCGGCATCCAGACCGAATGGTTGGACAAGATGCAGCACCGCTCGCGCCTCTACGAGCTGGTCCGCTACAACGAGTACAACCAGTTCGACCAGTCCGTCTTCACCTACTCCAAGGACAGCTACAAGTCCACCTTCGAGTAGGCCTGAAGCACTCAACCCCTAACCCATTTCACACATAAGGAGCACACATCATGTCTGATCAGGAAATCCGCAAGGGCCTCGCCGGCGTCGTCGCCGACTACACCGCCATCTCCAAGGTCAACCCGGAGACCAACTCCCTGCTGTACCAGGGCTACCCGGTCCAGGAGCTGGCCGAGAACTGCACGTTCGAGGAGGTCGCCTACCTGCTGTGGCACGGCGAGCTGCCGGACGAGACAGGCCGCGAGGAGTTCCGCAACGGTTGCATGACCAACCGCGACATCGACGAGGAGCTCATCCAGGTCATCAACTTCCTGCCGAAGGACTGCCACCCGATGGACGTGCTGCGCACCGCGGTGTCCTTCCTGGGCACCCGCGACGAGTACAAGTTCACCCCGAACTCGGAGCACATCCGCAAGATCGGCACCCAGCTGCTCGCCCAGCTGCCGACCGTCGTGGCGACCGACATCCGCCGCCGCCAGGGCAAGGACTACATCGCCCCGACCAAGGACAAGAGCTTCGCCGAGAACTTCCTCTGGATGGTCTTCGGCGACGAGGAGGGCTCGCCTGCGACCATCCCGTCCGACATCGAGGCCTTTGAGAAGTCCCTGATCCTGTACGCGGAGCACTCCTTCAACGCTTCCACCTTCACCGCGCGTACCGTCACCTCCACCCAGGCCGATGCCTGGTCTGCCATCACCGCGGCCATCGGCGCGCTGAAGGGCCCGCTGCACGGCGGCGCGAACGAGTTCGTCATGCACAACATGGTCGAGGTCGGCTCCCCGGAGAACGCGGAGGAGTGGACGCTGAACAAGCTGAAGAACAAGGAGCTCGTCATGGGCTTCGGTCACCGCGTCTACAAGAAGGGCGACTCGCGCGTGCCCACCATGGAGGCTGCGTTCAAGAAGCTGGCTGCCGAGCACCCGGAGAAGGACGCCCAGAAGTGGGTGGAGATCTACGACATCATGGCCAAGACCATGTACGAGAACACCTCCATCAAGATCCGCCCGAACCTGGACTTCCCGTCGGGCCCGGCCTACTACATCCTGGGCTTCGACATCGAGTTCTTCACCCCGCTGTTCGTCATGGCGCGCATCACCGGCTGGATCGCTCACATCATTGAGCAGTATGAGAACAACTCGCTGATCCGCCCGCTGTCCGCCTACAACGGCCCGGAGGAGCGTCACCTCTAAGCGCCTGCCGCTTCTCGACGCCCCGCTTGACCCAGCCCGCCGCGCCGCCTCGCCGCCGGCGGGCTGCGGCGTGTGCGGGACGCACCCCCCGTTTTCGCAGATTTCCCACATAAAAATGACCATTACAGTCGGGATTAGCGGTATGATCGATCTGCTGTGTTCGATATGCGAACCGCGCGCTCCTGGCACAAAAGCGAAAGGACCTACCTCCAGTGGACACGCTTCCTCTCAATGACCTGCCCGCATTCAAGAAGATTCTGGTTGCGAACCGCGGTGAGATCGCCGTCCGCGCGTTCCGCGCCGCGTTTGAGACCGGCGCGAAGACAGTCGCCGTTTACCCCCGGGAGGACCGCAACTCCTTCCACCGCCCGTTCGCAGATGAGGCGGTGCAGATCGGTACCGAGGGCCAGCCGGTGAAAGCCTACCTGGATATCGACGAGATTATCCGCGCCGCGAAGGAGACCGGTGCTGACGCCGTCTACCCGGGCTACGGCTTCCTCTCCGAGCGCGCCGACCTCGCCCGCGCCTGTGCCGCCAACGGCATTAAGTTCATCGGCCCCACCCCGGAGACCCTGGACCTGACCGGCGACAAGGCCGCCGCCGTCCACGCCGCCGAGCGCGCCGGCCTGCCCACGCTGAAGGACTCCGAGCCCTCTTCCGACCCGAAGCAGCTGGCCGAGTACGCCAAGGAGTTCCAGTTCCCCGTCTTTGTCAAGGCCGTCGCCGGTGGCGGCGGGCGCGGCATGCGCTTCATTGAGAAGCCGGAGGACGTCGAGGCGCTCGCCGCCGAGGCGTCCCGCGAGGCGGAGGCCGCCTTCGGCGACCCGAACGTCTACATCGAGCGCGCCGTGATCAACCCGCAGCACATCGAGGTGCAGATCATGGCCGACTCCTACGGCAACGTGATCCACCTCTTCGAGCGCGACTGCTCCCTGCAGCGCCGCCACCAGAAGGTCGTCGAGATCGCGCCGGCGCAGCACATCACCGAGGAGCAGCGCCAGCGCATCTGCGCCGACGCCGTGGCGTTCTGTAAGGAGATCAACTACGAGGGCGCCGGCACCGTCGAGTTCCTCGTGGACGAGGCGGGCAACCACGTCTTCATCGAGATGAACCCGCGCGTGCAGGTCGAGCACACGGTGACCGAGGAGGTCACCGGCGTGGACATCGTGAAGAACCAGATGTACATCGCGGCGGGCGCGAAGCTGTCGGACATCCACTTGGAGCAGGACCTCATCGAGGTCAACGGCGCCGCCCTGCAGTGCCGTATCACCACCGAGGACCCGAACAACGGCTTCCGCCCGGACTCCGGCACCGTGACCGGCTACCGCTCCCCGGGCGGCGCTGGCGTGCGTCTCGACGGCTCCGTGGCCGTCGGCACCGTGATCACCCCGAACTTCGACTCGCTGCTGGTCAAGATGACTTGCCGCGGCCGCAACTTCCAGGTCGCCGTCGACCGCGCACTGCGCGCGCTCAACGAGTTCACCGTCAACGGTGTCTCCACCAACATCGGCTTCCTGCGCGCGCTGCTGTCGCAGCAGGACTTCCAGAAGGAGCGCATTAACACCGGCTACATTGCCGCGCACCCCTTCCTGCTTGAGGCCCCGCCGGCTGCCGACGACGCAGGCAAGATCCTCGACTACCTCGCCTCCGTGACGGTCAACCAGCCGAACGGCCCGCGCCCGACGGCCATCCGCCCGTCGAAGAAGCTGCCCACCGCTGACTACGGCGAGACCCCGCGCGGCTCCCGCGACGAGCTGCTCGAGCTCGGCCCGACAAAGTGGGCGGAGAAGCTGCGCAACCAGACCGCGCTCGGCGTGACCGAGACGACCTTCCGCGACGCGCACCAGTCGCTTTTGGCCACCCGCATCCGCACGAACACGCTGGTGGCAGCGGCGAAGCACGTCGGCCACCTCACACCGGAACTGACCTCGGTGGAGGCCTGGGGCGGCGCGACCTACGACGTCGGCATGCGCTTCCTACACGAGTCGCCGTGGATGCGCCTGGACGAGCTGCGTGAGGCGATGCCGAACGTGAACATCCAGATGCTGCTGCGCGGCCGCAACACGGTCGGCTACACCCCGTACCCGGATAGCGTGACCCGCGCGTTCGTGCAGGAGGCGGCGAACTCCGGCATCGACATCTTCCGCATCTTCGACGCGCTCAACGACGTCTCCCAGATGCGCCCGGCCATCGACGCCGTGCTGGAGACCAACACCACAGTCGCCGAGGTCGCCATGGCCTACTCCGGCAACCTGCTGGACCCGAACGAGGACCTCTACACGCTGGACTACTACCTGAAGCTCGCGGAGCAGATTGTCGACGCCGGTGCCCACGTGCTTGCCATCAAGGACATGGCCGGCCTCATGCGCCCGGGCGCTGCGGCGAAGCTGGTTTCCGCCCTGCGCGAGCGCTTCGACCTGCCGGTTCACGTGCACACCCACGACACCGCGGGCGGCCAGCTGGCCACCTACCTCGCCGCCGCCAACGCCGGTGCCGACGTCGTCGACGTGGCGTCCGCGCCGCTGGCCGGTACGACCTCGCAGCCGTCGATGTCCGCCCTCGTCGCGGCGTTCGCCAACACGGAGCGCGACACCGGCATCTCCCTGCAGGCCGTCTCCGACATGGAGCCCTACTGGGAGGCCGTGCGCCAGGTTTACGCGCCGTTCGAGTCCGGCATCCCCGGCCCGACTGGTCGCGTGTACAAGCATGAGATCCCGGGTGGCCAGCTGTCCAACCTGCGCACGCAGGCCAACGCCCTGGGCCTGGGCGACCGTTTCGAGCTGATCGAGGACTACTACGCCGCGGTCAACGAGATCCTCGGCCGCCCCACCAAGGTCACCCCGTCGTCGAAGGTCGTCGGCGACCTGGCGCTGCACCTCGTGGGCGCGGGCGTGGACCCGAAGGACTTCGCGGAAAACCCGCGCAAGTACGACATTCCGGAGTCCGTCATCGGCTTCCTGCAGGGTGAGCTCGGCACGCCTCCGGGCGGCTGGCCGCTGCTTCGCGACGCCGCACTCGCCGACCGCAGCCCCGTCGACCACACCGTCGAGGTCCCGGCCGAGCTTGAGGGCGACCTGGTATCCGAGGACCACACCACCCGCCGCGCGGCGCTGGATAAGCTGCTGTTCCCGAAGCAGTACGCGGAGTTCCTCGAGCACCGCCGCACCTACGGCGTGACCGACCAGCTCTCCGACAAGACCTTCTTCTACGGCCTCGTCGAGGGCGAGGAGACCATGATCTGGTACGGCGAGATCGACGAGCAGCGCCCGCCGCTGTCCGTGCGCCTCGACGCTGTCGGCGAGCCGGACGAGAAGGGTATGCGCCAGGTCATCCTCACCGTCAACGGCCAGATCCGCCCGATGCTGGTGCGCGACGAGAACGCCGAATCCACCGTCGCGGAGGCCGAGAAGGCTGATACGTCGAACCCGGGCCACGTGGCTGCGCCGTTCGCGGGCGTGGTCAACGTCACCGTGAAGGTGGGCGACGAGGTCAAGGCCGGCGACCAGGTTGCCACGATCGAGGCCATGAAGATGGAGGCTGGCATCTCGGCCACCAAGGACGGCACGATCGAGCGCCTCGCGTTTACCCAGCCGACCAAGGTGGAGGGTGGCGACCTGGTGGTCGTCATCGCCTAGCGGTTATTTTGCCCACCCGGGCGCTCGAGTAGACTCGGTGGGGTGAAAAAACTCGTTGTGGCCTGCGGTGTGGCGGCGCTTGCGCTGTCTCACACCGTAGCGTCCGCGGCGGAGCCGACGGTGGTGGACCAGGGCGACGCGATCGTCGTTGGTGGCTCTGCGTGCACCGTCGGCTTTAACCTTGGCGCATCCAGCTACACCGCAGCGCACTGCGGGGAAAGTGGCGACCGGGTGCGCCTTTTGCTTGCCGACGGCACGGTCACCCCGCCCACCGGCACCCTCACCACCTCCGCCGCCAGCGAGGGCACGACGAACGACTGGGCGCGCATCGACTGGGACGCGGGCGTGGAGGTCGGGCCCAACGAGTACAGCGGCGATGGGGCAGTGGCGCTGGATTCGGTGCGCCCCGGCGAGCAGGTGTGCACCTACGGCCAGGCGACGCGGGCGACTACGTGCGGGGTGTTTCACGCGCGGGTGGGCAACTCCTTCCTCGTCGATATTGCGCCGGGCAAGGCCGGCGATTCCGGAGGGCCGGTGTGGATCCCGGGCCGCGGGTTCTTAGGCGTGCATTCCGCGACCGTATCGGGGCGCAACAACCTCAACGGCGAGGAGAAGACGATGCTGCTCGGCGCGACGACCGCTGACGGCGACGACATCGCAGACGCGCTGTCAGACGCGTTCGTCGACTACTTCGCCGTCAGCCCGGCGTTTGCGGGCGCGCCGAAGCCCCCGCCGTCGGCGGGCGCGCCGAAGCCCCCGCCGACGGCGGCGGGTGGAGTGATCCCCGAGGACAGCGCGCCGCAGGAGTCCGATTCCTGGTACATGGCGGCGCTCATCGGGGTGGTCGCGCTGTTGACCGTGGTGATTAACCTGATCCTCTAGGTGGTGTGCCTTGGGCGGGTCCGCCGATGATGGTTTCGGCGTCAACGTAGTCGCGGCCGGTGAATCGTGGTGTGCCGTATTTGGGGCCGATCCAGGCGATCCGGCCGTCGATGCGTGCCATACGGCCGCGTTCGGGTTGGCCGTTGACCGCGTTGTGGTGTGGGCACAGCCAGCACATGTTCGACGGGTGCGTTTCCCCACCTTGGGCGTAGTCGGTCAGGTGGTGGGCCTGGCACTTGGCGATCGGGGTGGTGCAGTCCGGCCAGCAGCAGGTTGGCGAGTCCGCTTCGATCGCCAGGCGCTGCACCGGCGAGGCAAGGCGTGCCCGGTGAGTATTAATCGGCCCGAGGTGCGGTGCGGCGAGGGTGATGTAGCCATCAGGCAGGATGTGGCGGCGCAGGACTTGGCTGGTGGTCATCTTCACACCAGTGTTGGTGACCACGACGGGCTCCTGGTCGGGTCGGTCATCCGTGCCGGCGAGGACGTGGTCGATGTCCTTGTCGGTGATAATCGCGTGTATCGCCACCGGTGCTTGGACGATGTGGCGGTTGTTGACCAGCCAGTCGATCGGGTCGATGGGTTTGCCGTCCTCGCCGGGGGTCTCAAACGTGGTGACCAGGTCTTGTAGGTCGTTGGTGGGGCCGGTGAGCCGAATGATGAACTTGTCGTGCTTGTCGCTGCGTTGGATGCGTACCCCGTCTTGTGGTGGGCGGGGTGGAAGATACTCTTTGCGCAGCCGGGTGGCTTTCTTCGAGATGGTGGTGGTGTCACCTTCGGTGGCGCACAGCTGCGCGGTGTATTCCCAGCGCTTCGTCGGGTTGGTGATCCTCCGTGCGGTGCGCTCGATCAGCTCGAGGGTTTCGATGCAGTGCCGGTTGGCCTCGGCCGCGCTTCGGGCTTCGAGTTGGTAGCGCGAGTGGCTGGTGGGCCGGAAAAACCGGCGCGCGAGACGCACGAGCGTGTCGGCGTAGTCGTCGGCCGCGCCCATCCCGACAAGCGTATCCGCGTCGAGGCCTGCCTCGTAGACAAGCCGGAGTGCGCCGATTCCCCCTGCTTTGAAGGCCAAAAAGGCCCGTAATTGTTGTTGATCCCCCATAGGCCCACAACCTAGCGCAGGCCGCGGACCCCTGCAACTTAAAGGTTGAGCGCCATAACGTTGGCTTTGCCCTTGACGTCGTCAAAGCCGAACTGCTCGTAGCGGTGGCGGGCCCGCGGGTTGTCCGGGTCGACCCACAGCGCGAGGCGTTCGGCACCCTGCTCCTGGCCCAGAAGGACGGCCTGCTCGAGCAGGAGCGCGCCGAGCCGGTGGCCGGCGTAGCGGCCCTCCACCGCGATGGCGAGCTCCGGGATATCCGGGCCCAGGTTGGCGTGGCCCTGATCAGGCGAGGCCCAGTAGCGGAACCAGATGCCGCCGGCCGGGGTGTGGAACTCGTCGGACACGATAATGCCGCCGTCGGAATCCGGGTCCCAGCCGTAGATGTACTCGTGCACGCCGGCGACGATGCCTTCGCGCTCCTGCGGGTGCATCGGGGCCGTCTCGTCGCCGAAGACTTCGGTGAGGAAGTTCAGGCGCTGGAGGTAGGTGCGGTCGGCTTCTTTGGCTCTGCGGAAGTGGAACTCCATGCGCCCCACAATAGCAAGGCGATAGGTTGTACTATTTGGCCCATGCATACCGTTGCTCGCCGCGCCGCCGTCCTCGCCGCAGCTGCCGCCCTTGCCGCCCCGCCGGTTGCGGGGGCGGCAGAAGTGGTGCAGCAGGGCTCGCAGATCGTCGTGGCGGACGCCTCAAGCTGCGCGATCGCCTACAACGACCGCGCCGAGAACATCAGCTACACCGCCGCGCACTGCGGGCTCACCGGCGAGCGGGTGCGGCTCAAGCGCGCGGACGGGTCGACTACGGGCGAGGTTGGCACGTTTTACCCGTCCTCAAAGTGGGGCAAAGGTACCGGCAACGACTGGGCCGCGATCCGCTGGGATCCGGGCGTGCGGGTGGGGGTGAATGGCCGGAGTGGGGACGCGGTGGCGTCGCTAAGCGAGATGGCGAAAGGCGAGCAAGTCTGCACCTTTGGGGTGGCCTCGCGGCAGGTGCAGTGCGGGACGTTTGCTGGTAGCATCGACAATAATCTGTACTTCGATGGGGTCAGCGGGCAGCACGGCGACTCCGGCGGACCCGTGTGGTCGCCGCGGCGCGGGTTCCTCGGCGTGTACTCGGGCGTGAGCATCATCTCCACCAAGGGCGGCGGGGAGCACCGGCTTTCGCGCGCGTCCGTGCCGAAAAACGGCGACGAGGTGACCGAAGGCGAGGAGATCCGGCTCATCGCCGACTACTTCCGCGCCCCGCAGGTCAACGACCACCGCGCGGAGCTGCCTGACGACGCGTTGTCCGGCGCGGCAGCGGGCTCGGCGCGGCGCATCGAGGCCAGCAGCAATATGGATGAGGGGACGCTGCCGGTCATCGCCATCATTATCGTCGGCGTGCTCGCGGCCTCGGCACCGGTGCTGGGCCAGATTTTGCAGACCGTCGCGCAGTGGCGCATCGACGGCCTGCTGCCGCGCTAGCTACTTCAGCTCCATCAGCACGGCGGCCTTGTTCACCTGGGCGCCCTCCTCGGCGGCCAGACCGGTGACGGTGCCGGCCTTGTGAGCCTTGACTGGGTTCTCCATCTTCATGGCCTCGAGTACTACGAGGACGTCGCCCTCTTCGACGGTGTCGCCCTCGGAAACGTTGCACTTGATCACGGTGCCCTGCATCGACGCGGCCACGGCGTCGCCGGAGATGGCCGCCTTCGAGCCGCTGGAGCGGCGCTTCTTCGGGCGCTTGCGCTGCGCCCCGCCGAGCAACAGGGAGGAGGGGAGTGCGACCTCGATGCGGCGGCCGTTGATCTCCACGGCGAAGGTGCGGGCGGCATCGGTGTCCGTTTCGGTCTCGGAATCCGCGTCGGCGGCGGGCAGCTCGTTGACCCACTCCTCCTCGATCCAGCGGGTGTAGACGCCGAAGGAGTCGCCGTCGCCGATAAAGGCCGGGTCGTCGACGATCGCGCGGTGGAAGGGGATCACGGTGGGCAGGCCCTTGACCACGTACTCACCCAGCGCGCGGCGGGCACGCTGCAGTGCCTCCTCGCGGGTCTCGCCGTGGACGATCAGCTTGGCCAGCATCGAGTCGAACTGGCCGCCGATGACGGAGCCTGCGCGCACGCCGGAGTCGACGCGCACGCCCGGGCCGGCCGGCTCGGCGTACTCGGCGATGGTGCCCGGTGCCGGCATGAAGTTCGCCGCGGCGTCCTCGCCGTTGATGCGGAACTCGATGGCGTGGCCGTGCGGGGTGGGGTCGGCGTCAAAGCGCAGCTTCTCGCCGCGGGCGATGCGGAACTGCTCGCGCACCAGGTCGACACCGGTGGTGGCCTCGGTGACGGGGTGCTCGACCTGCAGGCGCGTGTTGACCTCCAAAAACGAGATCAGCCCGTCGGAGCCTACGAGGTACTCCACGGTGCCGGCACCGTAGTAGCCGGCCTCGCGGCAGATCGCCTTCGCCGAGGAGTGGATGCGCTCGCGCTGCTCGTCGGTCAAGAACGGGGCGGGGGCCTCCTCGACGAGCTTCTGGAAGCGGCGCTGCAGGGAGCAGTCGCGCGTGCCCATCACGACGACGTTGCCGTGCTGGTCGGCGAGCACCTGGGCCTCCACGTGGCGGGCCTTGTCCAGGTAGCGCTCGACGAAGCACTCGCCGCGGCCAAACGCGGCGGTGGCCTCGCGGGTGGCGGACTCGAACAGCTCCGGGATCTCCTCGCGGGTGTAGGCGACCTTCATGCCGCGCCCGCCGCCGCCGAACGCTGCCTTGATAGCGACCGGCAGGCCGTGCTCGTCGGCAAACGCGAGGACCTCCTCGGCGTCCGCGACGGGGTCTTTGGTGCCCGGGGCCATCGGGGCGTCGGCCGCCTCGGCGATGTGGCGGGCGGTGACCTTGTCACCCAGTGCCGCGATGGCTGAAGGCGAGGGGCCGATCCAGGTCAGGCCCGCGTCGATGACGCGCTGGGCGAACTCGGCGTTCTCGGACAAGAAGCCGTAGCCGGGGTGGATGGCGTCGGCGCCGGATTTCGCCGCGGCGTCGAGAAGCTTGTCCATGTCCAGGTAAGACTCCGCCGCGGTCGCGCCACCCAGGGCGAAGGCCTCGTCGGCCAGCCCGACGAAGGGGGCATCCTTATCCGGCTCCGCATACACGGCGACAGAGGCAATACCTGCGTCTTTCGCCGCGCGGATGACTCGGACAGCAATCTCGCCGCGGTTGGCCACCAGCACCTTCGTAAGCGCGTGGCTCAGGTTCGTGGCGTCTGCGGTAGAAGCGTCGTTTGAAGTAGGCACGAAAACATCCCGTCTTTCTTGCAAGCGATTAGTGATGCCAAACTATATCGGTTCTCGACGCCCCATGTTACAACTCGCATGAAAAAACGTCGCGGAGGCTGGGCGGCCAACGCGACGTCGACAAGCGGGCTAGGCGCCCGAGCCCTGCTCAACGGGCACGCGCACCATGTTGCCCCACTCGGCCCACGAGCCGTCGTAGAGCGAGATGTTGCTAAAGCCCAGGATGTGGTTGAGCACGTACCAGGTGTGCGCGGAGCTCTCGCCCAGCTGGCAGTACACCACCGTTTCGGCGTCCGGGTCGAAGTCCTCGTAGATCGCGGCGATGTCCGGCAGGTCCTTGAACAGCGCGTTGGGGAACAGGGAGCGGCCCCAGGTCACGTTCACCGCGCCCGGGATGTGGCCGTGGCGCAGCGTGGAGGGCGACTTGCCGGGGGCGCGGTCGGAGGCGTTGCCGTCGGTGCCGTCGTACTGGCCGGGGTGGCGGGCGTCGATAAGCTGGGCGGGAGTGTGCTGCAACAGATCGGTAGCGAAGGTGCGGTACGGCTTGTCCTGCCGCTGAACCACCGGGTACTCGGTGGCGGGGTACTCCGGCACGGCGAACGAGGTGTCGCGCTCCTCGCCCATCCACGCATCCCGGCCGCCGTCGAGCAGGCGCACATCCGGGTGACCGAACAGCTCGAAGATCCAGGCAGTGTAGGCGGCCCACCAGTTGGACTTGTCGCCGTAGACCACGACCGTGTCGTCGCGGGAGATGCCGCGCTCGCTCATCAGCTTGGCAAAGGCCTCGCCGTCGATGAAGTCGCGGGTGACGGGGTCATTCAGATCGCGGTGCCAGTCGATGCGCACGGCGCCCGGGATGTGCCCGATGTCGTAGAGGTAGGCGTCCTCGTCGCTTTCCACCACGCGCAGCCCCGGCTTACCCAGGCGCGCGGACAGCCACGCTGCGGAGACGAACTTCTCCGGGTGCGCGAAGTCTTTAAACTTCGGGTGATCATCGAGCTCAATGGCCATGGTTGCTCCCCTTCATCTGCATGCTTATCGACGCTCCAACGCCGGTTTTCTCCGCCCCAACCCTACAGAATGTACGCCCCCGGCGAGGCAAAATCGCCGCGCGGGGGTGCCTTGCGCACGGTTCAGCGCAGGGGGAGGGCGGCGGGTGTGAACTTGCCCACTTGGGGCGCGCTCGTGGAGAGAAAACGTGG
This sequence comes from Corynebacterium sp. HMSC074A01, assembly GCF_001831515.1. Classification (GTDB taxonomy): domain Bacteria; phylum Actinomycetota; class Actinomycetes; order Mycobacteriales; family Mycobacteriaceae; genus Corynebacterium. The sequence continues at coordinate 63,706 of NZ_KV825615.1, read as the reverse complement.
CATTGGCCTTAAAATTTGATGGGTAAGAGCTGATTGGCGCCGGAACATAGCCGGACCAAGAGAGAAAGGGCCACCCCGTGCACAAAGCAATTGTTGTCTTCGAGGTTGAAGGCGGATCCGACAAGTACTTTGACGGCCACCGCAAAGACACCATGCCCATCGTCAACGCCATCAAGGATGCCGGCTGGCACGCCGAGGTGGTCTACTACCGCCCCGAGTGGAGCGACGACATCTACGCCTACGTCAGCGAGAACTTCGACGGCTACATCTCGCGCGTCAACCCCGGCAACATCCCGGGCGGCGAGCAGGGCTACTTCCAGCTTCTGACCAGCCTGTCGGTCGCTGGCCTGGTCGGCATGTCGACCCCGGGCGAGATGATGGCCTACGGTGCCAAGGACGCCCTGGTCAAGCTCAACGACACCGACCTCGTGCCCGCCGACACCGCCGCCTACTACGACGTGGAAACCTTCCACGAGACGTTCCCGACGTCGCTGTCCTACGGCGAGCGCGTGCTCAAGCAGAACCGCGGCTCCACCGGCTCTGGCATCTGGCGCGTGCGCCTCGACGACGAGGAGGCCGCCGCCAGCGTCGAACCGGGCACCGCGCTGCCGCTGGACACCAAGCTGCGCTGCACCGAGGCCGTGGACAACCACACCGAGGTTCGCCAGCTGGGTGAATTCATGGACTTCTGCGACCAGTACATCGTGGGCGACAACGGCATGCTCGTGGACATGCGGTTTATGCCGCGCATCACCGAGGGCGAAATCCGCATCCTGCTCGTCGGCCCGCACCCCGTCTTCGTGGTGCACAAGAAGCCGGCCGAGGGCGGCGACGCGTTCTCCGCGACCCTGTTCTCCGGCGCGAAGTACACCTACAACAAGCCGGAGGAGTGGCAGGAGCTCATCGACATGTTCGCCGAGGCCCGCCCGGTGATTGCGGAGAAGCTCGGCGGCGACAACATCCCGCTGATCTGGACCGCGGACTTCATGCTTGCCGACGACGACGAGACCGGCGAGGACACCTACGTGCTCGGCGAGATCAACTGCTCCTGCGTCGGCTTCACCTCGGAGCTGGACATGGGCATCCAAGAGCTGGTGGCCAAGGAAGCCATCAGCCGCATCGAGGCGAAGCTTGCGTAAGCGCGGTTAGTCGTACGTGCCCAGTAGGTAGCTGACGGGGTAGTCCCACCACTCGTGGAACTTCGCGGTGTCACCGGCAACGGCTGTCACCGCGCCGTCGATGACCCGGAGTTCTGCGGAGTAGTGGTTGACGTAGCCGTCGGCGGTGTACTGGCCGCGCTCCGACCACTCGAAGGTGGCGCCGCCGTCCTCGAGTGGCGTGATGTTGTCGATCCTGCCGAAGAGTTTCATCTCTTTGGCCGGTTCGCCGTTGATATAGAGCGCCAGCCCGTCGGCGATTGAGGCTGCGGTGCCGGCGTGGCTGTGCTCGTCGCCAAGCGAGCCGCGGAAGACGATCCAGCTCAGGGGCGCGCACGGGTCGTAGGCGTTATCGATGTCATCGATCCAGTAGTTGTAGTCGCTGCCGTCGTCGGCGGGCATGCGGCCGGGGGCTATACCGGAAGGGTAAGCCTCGCGGGGGTCCTTCGGCAGCTGCGCGCAGGTCTCCGCGTTGTCCTGGGCTTGCTGAGCCGACGGCGCAGCGCTCTCCGGGCCGACGTCCTCCTCCACCGCGGTGGTCTGCGTGACCGTCACGGTGGGCGGGTCGGCTGGCTCGGTGCTGCAGGCGGCAAGCGGGAGCAGTGCCGTGAGGACAGTGGCGGGAACGAAGCGTTGCATGGGTTCTTAGAGGAGTTCGTCGACGCTGGCCGGGTCGGCGTCGGAGAGCATTTGGCGGCAGCGGTCGTACTCGGCATCGTCGCCAATCGCCTTGGAAGCAAGCGCGAGCATCGCGATGGCCTTGAGCACAGGCTTGTTCGCCTCGTGGGAGGCGGGGACCGGGCCCCAGCCCTTCCAGCCGTTGGCGCGCAGGCGGTCGAGCGAGCGGTGGTAGCCGGTGCGCGCGTACGCGTACGCGACGAGCACGTCGCCGCTGTCGAGCTCCGCCTCGGCGCGGGCGGCCCATACCGCAGGCGAGTCCGGGTGCGCGAGCGCGGTCTCGCGGTCTAAGAGGTCCTTGCCGTGCGCGGGGTCTTCGGGCAGGTGCAGGGGCGGTGGTGCGAGCATGTCGTTGATTTCCATGGCGCCAGGCTAGCAGTTTGCGCTTTTCGACGAGCGCCCACGCACCAGAGGCTTTACAGTAGTGCGCAACCCGACGCGAAGGAGTCCTCATGGCAAGCCCGCTGTATGTTGCAAAGAAGGGCAGTCACGAAGAGTTCTGCGAGGTCTTCGATCCCGCGAAAAACGACGTAACCGACATGCTGTTCGCAGCACTGACCAACGGTGACCCGGAGGCGCGCGCGAAGATCTGCAACGACATGTTGGGCCGTGGCGCTGACGCGTCGCGCGAGGAATACGGGCAGAACGCGCTGACGATCCTGCTTGGTCGGCATCGCGACCTCGGGGAGGGCGACGCGGCGCTAGTGCAAAGGCTTATCGACGGCGGCGCGGACGTGAATTTCCGCAACCGTAGTGGGGACGTGCCCATCAAGCTGGCTATTGACATGGGGACGGATGATGCACAGCGTCGGCCGATCTACGAGGCGTTGTTCGGCACGGGCGCGCTCGACCTGAGCGAGCCTTCGAGCGTGCGCAACCCGAAAAACACGATCGGTGGTTGGCTACGCATGTGCGTGGACGCGAACCCCGAAGGGCTTGCGGTGCTCGACGAGTTCCTTGCCGCTCGCGGGTACTAGTCCCAGAAGTCGGAGGCGTTGAGGCCGAAGCGGTAGAGGCAGCGGCGCAAAAGCGGCATGGAGAGGCCGATGACGCTGGTGGGGTCGCCGTCGATGGAGTCGATGAACCAGCTGCCGAGCGCCTCGAGAGTGAACGCGCCTGCGCACTCGAGCGGTTGGCCGGAGGCGGCGTAGGCGGCGATGTCGGCGTCCGAGACGTCGCCGAAGCGGATCGCGGTGGCCACCGTGTCGACGACCCACTCGCCTTGATAGGCCACGGCGTGGCCGGTGAGCAGGTGCGCTTCTTGGCCTCGCTGGGCTTTCCAACGCGCGATGGTGCGCTCACGGGTGTGGGGCTTGCCGAGCAGTTCGCCGTCGAGAAGCAGCATGGAATCGCAGCCGACGACGACGTCAGCGGGGAAATCTCCGGCGACGGTGGCGGCCTTGGCCTGTGCGAGTTTTTGGACGATGATGCGCGGTTCGGCCTCGCCGAGTTCGGCGATGATCGCGTCCTCGTCGATATGGGCGGGTCGGAGGACTGGGGTGATGCCGCCTTGCTCGAGCAGCATGCGGCGGGAGGGCGATTGGGAGGCGAGGACGAGGCGCATGAATTAGAAGTAGGTGACGTTGGCGAAGGCGTGCGGGTTAAACACCACGTTCTGGTGCTGCGGCAGGGCGGGCGCGCCCCAGCGGTTGCGGTCCGCGGGCTGCTGCTTCGCCTTGGCGGCGGCCTGCATATCGGCGAGGAGCGAAGATAGGGCGGCGAGCTCATCCTCGGTGGGGTTGCCCTTAGTGACGGTGAACAGGGTCGCGGTTGGTGCAGTCATAGCCATCCTTTCGTCAAGAAAGCATTTAGTGTAGCAAAAGTATAGCGGCTACAGCGGAATGTTGCCGTGCTTCTTCTGCACCGGGTAAACCACCTTGCGTTCCAGCAGACGCAGGCCCTCCAGGACGTGGTGACGGGTCTCCGAGGGTGGGATGACCGCGTCGACCAGGCCGCGCTCCGTCGCCACGTACGGGTTGATGTTTTCCGCGGCGTAGGCCTCGGCGTCGACGTCGAGGCGGGTGGCGGCGGTGGGGGCGTCGGCAAGCGCGATCTGCGCGGTCGGCCATGCGAACACCAGGTCCGCGCCCAGGCCCTTGGAGCCGAGGACGGTGTATGCGGTACCGAGCGCCTTGCGGGTGATCACGGTGATGGTGCCGACCTGGGCCTCGGCAAAGGCGTAGGCGAGGGCGGCGGCACCGGCGGCCGCGCCTGTGCGCTCCTCGTCCTCCGAGGGGACGAAGCCGGGGGAGTCCACGAACTGCACGATGGGCAGGTTGAACGCGTCACAGGTGCGGATAAAACGGGCGGCCTTTCGCGCGCCCGCCGCGGTCAGGCAGCCGGCGAGCACGCTCGGCTGCGTTGCGACGACGCCGACGGCGCGGCCGTTGACGTGCGCGAAGCCGGTGAGCACGTTGCCGGCGTGGGCGGCGGAAAGCTCGAAGAAGTCGCCGTCTGTGACTGCGGCGATGATGTCGGTGACCTCGTAGGGCTGCGCGTCGTCGTCGGGGATGATCGCGTCCAGGTCCGTCTCGGACGCTGCGCTGTCCGTGCCGAGCGGGGAGGCGGCCTGGTTGTTCAGCGGCAGGTAGCCCACGATGCGCTGGACTGCGTCGAGCGCGTCCGCCGTGTCGGCTGCCGTGACCTGCGCCAGGCCCGTTTCCGCGGAATGGACACCCACGCCGCCGAGCGCCTCGGCCGTGGTTGGGGTGCCGGAGACCTGGCCGACGATGTCGGTGTCCGCCAGGTGCAGGCTCGCGCCCTCGACCATCACGGTGACGTCGGCAAGCGGCACCGTGGTGGCTGCAAGCGTTGCCACCTCGCCGGCGATCAGTGCGATCTGCGGCACCAGCCCGGAAGCCTGGGTGGCCGCGCGCAGCAGCTTGGCCTGCATGTGCGCGGTGACAATACCCTCCTGCCAGCGTGGGCCGGCAGAGTCGTAGATGCCGATGATCGGCACGCCGGTCTTGGTTGCCAGGTCATAAAGCTTCAACATCTTCTCGGCGTAGACCTCGCCGATGGCACCGTCGAAGATGTCGGGGTCTTGGCTGAAGATGCAGACCCGGCGGCCGTCGATAAGCCCATAGCCCGTGATCACGCCATCGGTGGCGGGCTTGGTGCGGTCCATCTTGTAGGCCTCGACGCGGTGGCGGGCCAGCGCGTCGGTCTCTACAAAGGAACCTTCATCGAGCAGCTTCTCCACGCGCGCGCGAGCCGTCATCGCGCCCTCAGTCGGCGCCTCCGCGTGCTCGGCCGCAGGCGTGCGCGCCTCGTCGAGACGGTTGCGCAGGTCTTGGATGCGGCCCGCAGTGGTCTTCAAATCGGGTTTAGCAGTCTTTTCGCCCATAAGCCCTCAGTCTATGCCCCTATCTGTCATGCAACAAAGATGAAACCACAGAGCCTATCGTCCGATCGGGCACGGGTGTTTCGGGGGCGTTGCTACGCGCCCCGCTCGTGCACCACGACCTGCGGTCCTTCCGCACCCGCGAAGATGAGCTCGAGGCGGGTGACTTTTTGACCAAGCGCTTCCTCGAGGAACGTGGCGTAGATGTCCAACTGCACAAAGTAGCTGGTCACCGTCTCCGGGGTTGCGGTGACGTCGGTCTTCCAGTCGGCGATGACCCAAGCGTCGCCGTCGGCGTAGAGCAGGTCGATGTAGCCGTTGACCGCGGTGTCACCGACAGTGCCGATGACGGGGACCTCCCGGCGCGACTCCGTTTCAAGACTGCGCGCGTACGGGGCGGACTGCGCGAAGCAGTCAGCGACGCGCGCCACCTCCTTCGCCGCCCCCTCCGGCAGCTCGTAGAGCGAGGCGACGGTCGCCGCGATCTGCTCGAGCTCGCCGCCGGTGGGCAGATGCTCCATCACGTCGTGGACGGCGGAGCCGAACTCGGTTCCCGCGTTATCGCGGAACAGCCCGGTAGCGATCTGGCGCGCCGGGTAGCCTGCGCGTGCTACCTGCTCATCGAGGGATGCGCGCAGGCGGGTGCCGGTCAGGCGCGTGTGCCGTGGGGTGTCGTTGGCCTGGTCCGCGGCGTGCGCAATCGCGGTCACCCCCATGCGCTGGGTAAAACCGGTTGCCTCGGCGAGAGCTTCGGCGTTGGCTGCGAAGCGTTCGGCGGCCGGCGCGCCGGGTTCCGCGTCTGGTGTCGCGGGCGCTGCGGTGGTGTCAAAGCCGGGCAGTTCTTCGCGGGTGATCGGGGTGTACTGGGTGGAGTCGTCGATGACCGCGGCGAGCTTCGCGCCACGCTGCGCCTTGGCGTAGTCACGCGGTCCGCCCTTCTTCCGGGGCTTATTCTTCTTCAGCTGCAGCGGGATCGCCAGGACGGACTTGGCGCGCGTCATAGCGACGTAGAGCAAACGGGTCAGCTCGTTGGCGTCGGCTTCGTCGTCGAAGGCCTTGGCCGTCAGGTAGTCGGGGGTCTGGGCGTCCTTGAGTTTGAACTGCGCGGTGCGGTCCTTGCGGGAGAAAGCCCGGACTGCGCGGCTGCCCGTGGTGTGTCCGGACATGCCGGCGGCGATGACCATGGGAAACTCGCGGCCCTTGGACTTGTGGATCGTCATGAAGCGGACTGCGTCGGTGCCGGTATCGAGCAACGGCTCGGTGACACCTTGGTTAGTTTCGGCCTGGGCGTCGGACCAGCGGACAAACTCACGCAGGCCCAGCCCGGTTGCGGCGGAGAAACGCTCGGCAAGCGCGAGCAGCGTCTCCACCCGCGGGAGGTGGTCGGGGTGGCCGCTGGCGGCGTAGGCCTCCGCGAGCCCGAATTCGGAAACGACGTTGCGCACCATGCTTGCCGCGTCGGTGCGCAGCGCTTCCCCGGCCAGGCGCCGCAGTTGTGCCTCGGCCTCCACAACGCGCGTTGCGGTCGGGTCCTGCTGCGCCCAGCGGGCGATCTCCGCGTCCGAACAGCCGACAAGCGCGGTGCGCAGGGCGGCGACGCGGGTGAAGTCGTCGGCCGGGTCGGCGATCGCGCGCAGCACGGTGAACAGATCGTTGAGTTCCGGGGTAGCAAAGAGTGCGCCGGAGCCTTCGGAGACCCAGGGGATGGCGGCGCTATCAAGCACCTGCATCAGGCGCAGCGCATCGTTGTGCGTGGGTACGACGATGGCGATGTCGGAGTAGCGCATGGGCTGACCCGCGTGCGCCCCGCTGTGGTGAACGAAGCGGGGGTCCGCACCGGCAGTCGCCGCGCGGATGAGCGCGACGACGTCCGCCGCCTCGCGCTCGCGCAGCTCAGCTGGTGGAAGATCCTGCGCGTCCGAATCCTGCAGGACGATGAACGCACCCTCGCGTCCGTCCGTGGCGTCCTGGGGGAGCATGGGAACGTAGTGGGCTTGGGCGGGCCCGTCGGTGGGGGTCGTGTGGGCGTCGAAAAGCTGCCCGTAGAGCTCGTTGACGGCGGCCACGACGGCATGCGAGGAGCGGAAGTTGCGCGAGAGCTGCTTGACACCGTGGTCGGCGTCGCGGGCGGCGGCGCTGGTGCGAGCGGCGACGTAGGTGTCGATGTCGGCATTGCGGAACTTGTAGATCGACTGCTTCGGGTCGCCGACCATGAACAGGCGGCCGGGCTGCGGGGTATCGTGTGGGCCGCGGGCGATCGCGGTGACGATGTCGAGCTGCGCGGGGTCGGTGTCCTGGAACTCGTCGACGAAGATGACGCGGTACTGCTCGTGCAGCTTCGCGCGCACCTCATCGTTGTCTACGAGTTTTTGCGTCAGGTAGATCATGTCGTGGAACTCGAGCACGCCGGTGCGGCGGCGGGCGTCGGCGGCTTCGCGCACAAGCGCTGCGAGCACGGGGGCGATTGTCGACGTCGCCGCGTACCCGGCGTAGAGCCCAAGCGCACCGAGTCGCTCGCGGAAGGTCTTGTATTCCGCTCTGGCTTCCTTGGCTTCCGCGCCGTTGCCGCCGAGCGTGCGTGGCGTAGGCAGGCTGAGCTCGGCAAGAGAGTCTGCTGCGTCGAGGTCGGCGAGGCTCTCGTCGAAAAACGCGAGGAGCTTGTCGGAAACGCCAGAGGTGTGGGCGCGGTCGCGAATCAGGCGCAGCTCTTTGCGCAGGCTGGCGCGGAGCTCGTCTTCCGACGGGGCCTCGAAGGCGGGCGCGGCGATGGTGGCGTCGAGCTCGCCCCAGTGCGCATCCATCCACTCAGCCAGTTCCTGTATGTGCTGGAAGGTCACGCCCTCGCCCAGGAGGAACTGCAGTTGGGTGAGGAATTCGGCTGCGGAGATGTCGGTCGGCAGGGCGTCGATGGCTGCTGCCGCTTCCTCGTCGCCCTCGAACAGCGCGGTGATGGTCTCAATGATCGCCTCGCTGTGCTGGGCGGGGGAGAAGTAGGCGGCGAGGTCGTCGACGGCATCGACCTTGGGCGGCAGGCCCGCCTCGAGTGGGTACTGCTTGAGCACGCGCAGGCAGAAGGAGTGCAGCGTACCGAGCGCCGCGCCGGGCAGCCCCTGGAGCGCGTCCGCGGCGCGGGTTTTCGCCAGCGCAGCGTCGGCGAAGGTGCGGGGCGCTCCGTTGCCGAGCGTGTACTCGCCAGTGTCGCAGACTTGGATGAGTGCGCGGCGCAGGCGGGCGGTCAGCTCCGCGGCGGCGGCTTCGTTGAAGGTGATGGCGGCGATCTCGTCGATGCGCACGCCGTGCTCGATGATGAGCGTGAGCAGACGCTGGATGAGCATAACGGTCTTGCCGGAGCCGGCGCCCGCCTCGACGAAGCAGGAAAGGTTGACCTGGTTCTGGATGAATTCGCGGTTGGCTTCGTCCTCGGCGAGGCGGTCGGCAAACTGTGCGGTAGTCATTTTTGGTGTTCCTCTCGCGGGCTAAGCGTCGGCGGGCTCGGTGGGTTCTGTGTGCTCGGTGGGCAGCGGCTGGTCGAAGTCCAGCGGCGGCAGGATTGCGGTCAGCGCGTTGTAGTTGGCCACGCCGAGGCGCAGGCGTTCGTCGCTGGCCCAGCGCTCCGGGATGGCGTGCGGCGGGAACGCGCCGCGCTGGATGTGGCGGTAGACGTTGCTCAGGTTGGTTTGCAGCGTCGCGACCGCGTTGTCGTCGACGGTGATTTTGACGTGCGAATCCTTCGGGTCGCGGAAGAACCAGTAGCGCGCCTGCACTGCGGCGATGTCCCCGGGCCACAGGCCGGGCCCGCCGGGGAAAAGCTCGGTCGGATCTCCGGTGGCGGCGAGGGTGCGCACGATGTAGCCGTACAGGGCGAGCTGGAAGTAGTAGTGCGGTGCGCCGTCTTTGACCTGTCCGGTCGGCGTCTCTTGGCCCACGTACGAATCCGTCGTCTTGCCTTTGCCCGACTTGTAGTCGGTCACGCGCAGGGTGACGGCGCCGTCTTCTACCTTGTAGTCCACGCGGTCGGCGTAGCCCTTGACGGGAAGCTCGACGCCGAGCTCGGGCAGCGGAAGCGGCGCGGCGGGTTCGTCCTCGGTGTTGCCGAAGGCGAACTCGGTCGCAAGCGGGGTCCACCCGTCCTCGGCTGCGCCTTGTTCGGCTTTCAGCCAGGTCAGCACGTCGACAAGCGCCTGTGCGGCGAAAGTTTCCCACACCAGCGGGTTGACCTGGTCGGTGCGGCGCGCGGCGAGCTCCTCATCAAGGATGCGCTCGAGCGCGGCGCGGGCCGTACCGTCCCAGTCCAGGTCGGCGTAGCGCGCGGGGCGCGCGGGGTTGTCCAGCCACACTTCGTTGGTCCAGCGCTCGAACACGGCGTGCAGGATCGTGCCGGTATCCGCGGCGGCGACCTCCATCTCCGCCGCGTCGTCAGCCAGCACCCAGTTGCCGGTGACACGCTCGATGAAAAACGCCAGCGGAGACCTAGTAAAGCCCTCCAGCGCGGAGCTGGAGATCGGCTTTGTCAGCGTGCGCAGGCCAACATCGGAGCCGACAAAACCGGTGAACTCGCCGGCCTCGCCAGCTTGTCGCGCCCGCATGATCTGCGCGTAGCGCGCCGCCCGCTCGCTCGGGGTACCTGCCAGCGCGTTCGCCAGCGCCAGCTCCGCGTGACTGATCGGTGTGCGCTCACCACTTGCAAGTGCCGGGTGCAGCGCGTTGATGGGCACCTCCTCCCCTTCGAGCCAGGTCGAGGGCTCGGTCAGTCCTCCGCCGCTAATGCCGGATCGGGCCCGCGTGAGCACAATGCTTCTCGACGCCTCAAGCGCTGCCGCAAGCGTACGGCCCCGCCTAGCCAGAAACTGCTCCGGGGTGGTCTGCTGTTGCGCCTGTGTCAGCGTCGCACTTGGGTGCAGCGTGCCGGGCAGGGCCGCGTCGGTGGTGCCGGTGATGAAGGCGAGCTGGAGGTTGCGACCGTCCAGGCTTTCCAGCGGGCCGACCGTGAGCACGCCGGTGGTGGTGGCGCGCGTCGGGCGGGCGGCAAAGGCGCTGGCGATCTCGAGCGCGCGCTCGCGTTTGGGCGTGCCCTGCTGGGCGGCGAGCTGCTCGCACAGCGGGTCTAGGAAGGCGGCCAGCTGGGACTGGTCGGAGAGTACCGCGCCTGCCACGCCTCGGAACGCGTCGGCGAATGTCTCCCAGCTCTTCGTTTCCCAGAGTGGGGTGAGTACTTCGCGCAGGCCTACAACCCAGCGGGCGGCGGTGATGCTGCGCTCGGGGACACGCTCCCGATCCGGGGTAGCGTCCTCGGCCTGGCGCGCGGCCGTGGCAAGGACTGCGTCCCAATCGCGGCCGGTCAGCGCGGTGCCGAGGCGGTCGCGCGCACCGGCGTCAAAGGCGCGTAGGCCGGGGGAGTCGTTAATCTCCCCGGTGGAGAGCAGTTCCACGAGCTGGTGGCGGTGCATCTCCTCGGGGCGCAGCGTGAGCAGAGCGCGCAGCGCGCGAAACACGTTGTGCTGCGCCCACACCTCGCGCGCGGGCGCGTGGTAGGGGATGCCCGCCTCATCGAGCGCGTGGGTGAGGAAGGGCAGCTCCGCGTCCTCGCAGTAGGCCACCGCGATGGCGTGCAGTGGAGTGCCGCTGGCCACGGCGTTGAGGATGCGGCCGGTGACGTAAGCCGCCTCGTCCGGCTCGGAGATTAGCGAGACGCGTTCGGTGTGCTCGCGCAGGTCCGACAGCTCCACGGGTGTGGCATCCGGGAACTGGGCAAGCGCCCACTCAGTGCGGGTGTCGTGGGCACACGCGCCCACGGTGACAAGCGCCCCACGGCGGGAGGCGGCGGCCGCTCCTACTGCGTCCGGGAAGGTGAAGTGGTTGTCGTGAAAGTGCGCGTCGGCACGCTCGGCGAGCTGCGCCACAGTTTCGGGAAGGCGAGCGTTACCGTGCTGCGTGCGCCATTCTGCGGGGCTGTTGAGGAGTACAAACAGGGCATCCGTCAGCGCCTCGTGCGTGGCCGCGGAAGTGTGCAGCTGCGCTTCGTGGAAGGGCGTTGGCGTCGCACCCTCGGCAAGCGCTGCGGCAACGAAGGCGGCGACGTCGCTGCGCTGCAAGAGCGTGCGCGGCGCCAGGTCGCGGGCGGCGCGGGAAAGCAGCATGTCGAGCGTGACCACGTCGACCCCGAGGCGCGGCCTGCCGGTGGCGAGCGCGGCGACGACATCGTCGAAGGCTGGTGTGGGGCACAGCACGGTGCAAGGCGCAAGCGGGTTATCGGCTTGGGCGGTATCGACGGCGTTGAGCAGTGCGGCGGCGTACGGGGATGGAGTCATGCGCACTACAGTATCTGCCCGGTCGAACAGCGGCAGGAAGTTGGTCGAATGTTTGTTCGTAAGGGGGGGGGGCGGGTTAGCGTCGAAAAGCGAGGCCCTCGTAGCCGGATGCCCTCCACTGCTCCAGCAGCTGGCGGAAAGCGACGATGCTCTCGCCGTAGATCTGGGAAGTAAAGGCACCGTCGCCGTGCTCGTAGCCGCTGTAGTAGCCGGGCACGCACTGGGCGAACGCGGCCCGCAGCGGCGCGCCCTTCTCTTTGACCTGTGCGGCCCAGGCTGCGGTGGCCTCGGCGGTAGGCACGACGGAGGTGGCGCCGCGGCGGCGGGTCTCGCAGATGATGTCGACGATGTGCTCGGCCTGGATGAGAATGCCCGAGGTATTGCTGTGTGACAGTGCGATCTGGCTCGTCCCGATCTGGAACATGTTGGGGAAGTTATCCGTAAGCGCGCCGTGGAGGGTGCGCAGGCCTTGTCCGTGGTGCTCGGAGAGGGTCTCGCCGTCGGCGGCGATGACGTCTAAGCCTGTGCGGGAGAACGGATCCCGGGTAGTGTCGTAGCCGGTCGCCAGGATGATGCAGTCCGCCTCAAACACCTCGCCGCCAGCATGCAGGCGGTTGCCCTCGATCTTCTCGAGGCCGTTGACGGGAGCGTCGATAAGCGTGACATCGGCGCGGTTGAAGGCGGCGAAGTAGCCGTCGTCGTAGGTAACCCGCTTGCAGCGGTGCTTGTAGAAGGGTTTGAGCTTTTCGGCGGTGGTGGGGTCGGTGACGGTGGCGTCGATAGCTGCGCGAATATCCTCCATGAGCGCCATGTCCTGCAGCTCGAAGACCTCGGGCCGGTCGGCCGGGTCGACCTGTGCGAGGTCCGGCACGATGTCGCAGGCGGTGGCCAGGCGTTTGACGTAGCCGGTGAAGTGATCGTTCACCATGTCCTCGTCCTGCAGGAGGCCGGAGGTGTTGGCGTCGAAATTCTGCATGCGGGCCTGCTGCCAACCCTTGGGCAGCGTGGACCACCACGCGGGGTCGGTCGGGGTAGTGTCCCGGTTGCCGATCGCCGGACCCGGCGTGCGCTGGATGGCGTAGGTGTGCCGCGCCTGGCCCGCGACCGCGGGGATGATCTGGACGGCGCTCGCACCGGAACCGACGACGGCGACGACCTTGTCGGCAAGCTTGGACAGTGTCGGATCTTCCGGCGAACCCCCGGTGTAGCCGTAGTCCCAACGCGAGGAGTGGAAGATTTTGCCCGGGAAGGTCTCGATCCCCTCGATGGCGGGGGTGACCGGCGCACCGAAACCACCGTTGGAGCGGATAACCACGCGGGCCCGGATGGTGTCGCCACGGTTGGTCGCAACCGTCCAGACCTGGTCTGCGTCGTCCCACACCGCGCGGGTTGCACCGGTGTGGAAGACGGCCCTGTCGTAGAGGCCGAAGAAGCGGGCCATGTGCTGGCAGTAGTCGAAGGTCTCGTGCGCCATGGGGAACCTACTCGACGGCACATAGCCCGTCTCCTCCAGCAGCGGGTAGTAGACGTAAGATTCCACGTCGCACTGCGCGCGCGGGTAGCGGTTCCAGTACCAGGTGCCTCCGAAGTCACCCGCCTGGTCCACGATGAGGAAGTCCTCCAGGCCCGCCTTACGCAGCTTCGCGCCGAGCGTCAGCCCCGCGAAGCCTGCGCCGATGACGAGGATGTCCACCTCGCGGTTGAAAGGCTGGCGCGGCGTGGGCGTCGACCACGGGTCGTTATCCTCCAGCGCGTGCGTGCGCTTCGGGGAGGCAGTGCCCGCGCGCTTGGTGTTTTCCTCGCGGTAGCGGCGGCGGAGTGCATCCGGGGAAAACTCGAGGTCAACCTGTATGCCAGAGTGCGCGAGCCGGTACTTCAATGGAGCCCTTTCAAGCCAGGTGCGTGAACTAACGTGGCACGCCTGTGAATTGAGATCCAGATAACACTATGCGCGCGCCCGGCTCGTGAACAAACGGGGGTACACACTCGCCCGAGTGCCTGCTTGCCGACGCTACGCAGCGCCCAAGCACTACACTGCAGCCCATGATGCGGATGGTTGCGTTTGCCCCGGTCATCTATTCGGCGGGCAAGGTTTTCGACAACCTCCGTACTGGACGGCTTGCTACTGAGGAGTTCTTGGCCAACGGCAGCACCGACGGAATCGCCTCGCGTGCTGACCTGCAGCTGCTCCAAGACCTCCGGGACGCTGCACGAATTGCGCTGCGCGCGAAACACGACCGGCAGGCGGTGACTGCCGAGCTCGTGTGCGCACTTAATGCCGCGATGACGCGCTCTGCGGCGCTGCACCCGGGGCAACTGCGCCGGGCAGAACAGCGCATCGGCGTGCGCACGGCCTACGGCGACCACATGCCTCCGGCGCTCACGATGGAAAAGCTGCGGGCGCTCGTGGAGGAAAATGAGACTGAGTCCTTTGAGCCTGACTCAATGCTTGCGCGGTCAGCGCTGCTATTCGTTCGTCTGGCTATGGCGCAGCCCTTCGAAGACGGCAACAAGCGCACCGCGATCCTGGCAGCCAACGCCCTCCTCCCCGAAGACACTGTGCTTGTCGTCCCGCACGGCACAGAAGCAAGCGGCGAGATCGAGTCCGCGTTTCATGACTTGCTTGCCCGCGCGTACATCTACGGCGACGACGACCGCGCGGCAGTCCACACGGTCGTCGAATTCATGCTGGCCCACCAGCCTGCGGGGGAGTAGCTCAGCGCTAGTCCATCGAAACCAGGATCTTGACCTCTTGCGGGTTGCGCAGCGCGTTGAACCCGTCCTCGACAACGTTCTCTGCCTTGATCTTGGACGTAATAAACGGCGCGAGATCGACCTTTCCGTCCTGCACAAGCTTGATCACTGTGGGGTGATCGTTGCAGTAGCCGATGGAAGAACCCATGACGCGTTCCTTCATCGTGAGCTCTCCCATGATGTCCATGGAGTAGGGGTGCATGTGGAGGGCCAAGACCTCAATCCGGCCCGCCGGGCGTGTTGCATGAATAAGGTCGTGGAGCACTTGGGGGACACCCGCTGCGTCGAAAGACACGGAGACCAATTCGCCGTCAGTGAGCTCAGTAACCTTCTCGTGCAGGTCCTCCTCGAGCGGGTTGACCACGTGGTCTGCGACCCCAGCTTCGAGCGCCTTGTCACGACGTGCGCCAGATGGTTCCGAAATGATGACCTTCATCCCATACGCCTTGAGGACTGCGCCAGTGAGCAGGCCGATGGGGCCAGCGCCGCCAACGAGCGCCCACTCGCCCTCGTGGTCGGTGTTGGCGTAGCCGGCGTGGGCGATGCCGTGGTGTGCGACTGCAAGCGGCTCGATGAGCGCTGCCTGGTCGAGGGGGATGCTGCCGGTGGGGTGAACCCAACGCTCTTCCACAACGATGTGCTCCGAGAGCCCACCGCCGCGGCCGGAAATTCCGATGAACCCCATCTGGTCGCACAGGTGGTAGTCACCGCGATTGCAGGAGGGGCAGGTGCCGTCAACCATGAAAGGCTCAACAACGACGTGGTCGCCGACGCTGATCCCGGTCACGCCCGGGCCGACTTCTTCAACGACACCGGAAAACTCGTGACCCATCACCACAGGCAGCGTTTCGCCGGAGACGGGGTGGGGGTCTTCCTCGGACGGAGCCGGGGGCATGGGCCCGTCGAAGTAGAGGTGGACATCCGAGCCGCAGATGCCTGTGTAGGCAGGAGCGATTTTGACTGTGCCGGGGCGAACCTCAGGCTCTGCAATCTCGTCGATTCGTAGGTCTTCTTTTCCGTAGTAACGAACTGCCTTCATGCCAAATCCTTTCGGTCCGTGTGACCTCGATTCTACGCTTGGCTACCTGGTGTAGCCAGGGAAAAGAGGTTTGCGTGCCTGCATTTTGGTGAGGAGTTGGGGAGGTTGGGGCACCGAAGTTTACTAAATCCTCGTAGTTGGCGAGCTCGCGGAACTTCGGTGTGATCGACATACGTCTTTTGCCTTCGCGGTGGCGCGTCACGATGGGCCTGGCCGTCGCAACTTGCGCTGAAGCCGGCGGCACGCCGGTCTTAGGAGGGTCAAGTCCCGTGGAGTGGTGTAGCCGTTTAGCTTGGGCCGGGCCCTATTGATGCCTCGACCGCGCAAACTACTCAATATCCTCGCCAGGCGGGAACGCAAAGTCTCAACCATTGTGACCGCACATTTCACCCCACACGAGTGGTACAAGTCCATCCCCGACGCCGTGATCTCCGAGTCAATCAATCCTCAACCGAATCGTCTCCAGTGCCGAGGTCATCACACGCGAAGGACCAAACATGCGCCTGACCACCAACGCATAACCACCGGCAACGCCTGAGTGAGATCCGCTACCGGGTACTCACTCACCAGATACTCACCACACCGCTACCATTTCAGTCTTCTGAACACTGCAGATCCCCCTATTTACATGTAACTATTTGTGGGAATTTACATGTAAAGTTGCCGTGTTTTCCGTCCATGACCCCAGCTTGTGTGGGATACTAAGAACGGCCCGTATGAACGACAGGGAGACTCATGGCGACCAAGAAGCGCAAGGTTCCGATGCGTCACATCAACATCGGTGATCTTTCGCGTGGTCAGGCATCACGCCTGATCAAGGATGTGTCAGACAAGGACGAGCCCGCTTACGTTCTGCGCTACGGAAAACCGATCGCCGTGGTGATCTCGAACGAACGCTACGAGAGACTAATGAGTGAAGGAATCGACCCGAGTGAGCACTGACAGACCTACTAGCCACGTTGCTTTGATCTGGAGCATCGCAGAGATTTTGCGTGGCGATTACAAGGAACACGAATACGGCGACGTCGTGTTGCCTTTCACTGTGCTGACCCGCCTCGATTCCGTTCTCGTGGATACGAAGCAAGCGGTCCTCGATATCAAGGCCACCTCAGTTCCGAGCAAGATCAAGGAGTTGCAATACGCCAAGGCTACTGGCTATCCGTTGTGGAATACGTCGAACTTCACGCTCAAGACTTTGCTGGATGACCCGGACAATCTTGAGCAGAACCTGAGCTACTACGTGCAAGCGTTCGCGCCTGCCGCGCGTGAAGTGATGGAGGCGTACAGCTTCTACAACGTCATCGAGCGTCTCGACAAAGCAGGCCTGCTCTATCAGGTGCTCAGCGAGTTCACGTCCTCAAAGGTTAACCTTCATCCTGACGTAGTCAGTAACGACCAGATGGGCTACATCTTCGAAGAGCTCATCCGCCGATTCTCCGAACTGTCGAATGAAACCGCTGGTGAACACTTCACCCCGCGCGAAGTCATTAGCTTGATGGTCAATCTTCTCTTCAACCCAGAAGAAGACATTAACCGGCTTTGTGCAGACGGTGCTATGGCGTCGCTGTATGACCCCGGGGTCGGCACCGGTGGAATGCTCTCGATCGCTGCGCAGCATGTTGAGGATCTAAATGACACGGCTCGCCTCGAGGTTTACGGACAAGAGCTCAACCCGCAGACGTATGCGGTGGCGAAGTCGGACATCATGATCAAAGGCGAACGGCAGGAACGCATTTACTTTGGTAACTCGCTGACCAATGACCAGACGGCGGGCCTCCGCTTTGACTACATGCTGTGCAATCCACCTTTTGGTGTGAATTGGAAGAAGTACGCTGGCCCGATTTATGAAGAAGCTGAACGAAAGGGGTACCAGGGTCGCTTCGGCGCTGGAACGCCTCGTGTTTCAGACGGCTCGTTTCTTTTCTTGCAGCACATGATCTCGAAGATGAAGCCCTACGATCCACAGGACTTCGTGAATGCTCCTGGTACACGGATTGGCATCGTATTCAATGGCTCGCCCCTCTTCACAGGCGGAGCCGGGCAGGGAGAATCTGAGATCCGCCGTTGGATCCTTGAAAATGACTGGTTGGAAGCGATTATCGCGCTCCCCGATCAGATGTTCTACAACACCGGAATCCTCACCTACATTTGGGTTCTTTCAAATAAGAAGGAACGTCGCCGCAGGAACAAGGTGCAACTGATCGACGCGACCAGTTACTTTCAGCGGATGCGTAAGCCCTTGGGGGAAAAGCGCAAGGAACTCACGCCCGAGCACATCGCTGATATCACTCGCATCTATGGAGACTTCCGGGAAACTGAGGTGTCGAAGATCTTTGACACCGAGGACTTTGCCTACCGCGAAATCGTTGTGGAGCGTCCATTACGGTTGAGCTTCCAAGCCGCCCCTGAGGCGCTCGAAGCGCTCAAGGACGCCAAGCCCTTTGCTGACCTAGCCACATCAAGGAAACGAACCGAGCCAGCACGTACCGAAGAAATCGAGGCGGGCAAGCGAGTGCAGGCAGCGATCATCGCCACCCTCGAGGCGCTCGATGCTGAGCACGTGTACCTCAACCGGGACGAGTTCACCGACCTTATCCGTAAAGGCATCAAGGAACACGGTGAGAAGATCGGCATCGCATCGCTACGCAAGATTGTTGCCGAGCTTGGCACAAAGAATCCTGCTGCGGACATCTGCGTCGATGCGAAAGGTAACCCGGAGCCAGACAAGGATCTACGCGACACCGAGCAGATCCCACACCGAGAGGACATCGAGTCATACTTCCAGCGCGAAGTCATCCCCTACGCTCCCGACGCCTGGATCGACCACGACAAAACCAAGATCGGCCATGAGATCCCCTTCACCCGCTACTTCTACAAGTACGAAGAACTCGGCGACCCAGTAGAAACCCTCACTGAGATCCAAGCGCTCTCTGCGAACATTCAAGCCGACATCGCGAAACTGTTCAGCGAGCAGGTGAATTCATGACTGCCACGTCCCCGTTAGAAGACTGGAAGAAGATTCCAACACGATACCTATTTCGGTTTACACGTGGCTATGCCATTGGCAGAGCAGAAATGGGAAGTAGTGGCATTCCCTGCGTTCATTATGGAGATATTCACACTGATTACGGGTTTGAGGTTGACCTTGATACGGCCAGGCTTGGTCGCGTCGCGGAACCAGGGAATCATGGAGTGAATGACTTCGTATCAAAGGGTCAGTTCCTCTTCGCAGGATCTTCGGAAGATTACGAAGGTAGCGGTAATTTTACGCTGATACAAGGTGCGCAGCGCGGTATCGCAGGCACAGATACCATCGTACTTACTCCAAGAGGTAAGTTGCCAGACAGGTTTATTGCGTACTTATTTGACTCCTTATTCTTTCGCGAGCAGATAAGGCCACACATGATGGGCACGAAGGTGTTTCACCCCTCGCAAAGAGTGATAAAAGATGCATTATGCATTCTTCCGCCAAGACATGTGGCCGACACAGTTGCTCTGTATTTGGATGGCAAGACCGCTGAGATTGACACTCTCATCGAAAAGCTCACTCGTCAGATGGAGCTGTTGGAGAGGTATCGGCGGGAGTTGATCGCCCGCACGGTAACTCGCGGTCTTGATCCGGATGCGCCGATGCGCGACAGCGGAATCGAATGGATCGGGGAGATTCCTTCAGCTTGGTCAGAAGACTCCCTCAAATCCATACTTCGGAGAGTCAGTATCAAAAACAAGCCTGAACGCCGAGTTCTATCCGTGGAACGAGTGAATGGGGTCGTAGACCGAGAAACTGAGGGGTCCCCGGATAATCACAACCGGCTATCAGATGATCTGAGTGGGTATTTAGCCGTGGATCGCGGACAGTTTGCTATGAATAAAATGAAGGCGTGGCGTGGGTCTTACGGCGTCTCCAAGCTGGACGGGATCGTAAGCCCTGCATATTACGTGTTTGACCTGAATCACCCCAACCCCGAGTTTTTCAACTGGGCGATCAGGTCTGATGCATACGTGCCCTTCTTTAGCCGCGACTCCTATGGAATCAGAACGGGCCAGTGGGATTTTAAGATGTCTGCACTTCGTTCGATTCCATTCTTTTCCCCAACTATCGACGAGCAAGATGAAATTGTTGCGTACCTAGAGCGAGAAACGGAAGTAATCGATTCCTCTATAGAGGGGATCAATAAGCAGATTGAGTTGTTGGGTAAGTATCGCAAGCAGGTTATTAATGATGTTGTGACTGGCAAGGTTCGTGTGGGAGAGGTAGCGTGATGGATACGTCGGAGCGCAGGTTCGAAGATGAGATCGAGTATTGGTTGACTCACGTCGGCCCTTCTGAGTTCGACCTCTATGAATCGAAGCCGTCGGCAGGTTTTGATAAGCAGCTCGGCCTGTATCCGCAGGATCTACTCGATTTTGTGCGCGAGACCCAACCTCAGCAGTGGGAGCGCCTAGAGCGCATTCATGGGGCGAAGGCTGGGGAGAAGTTTTGCAAGCGTGTTGCTCGCGAACTCGACAAACGCGGAGTCGTGGAGGTGCTACGTCGCGGCGTGGAGGATCTTGGTGCCCGTTTCAAGCTGGTGTTCTTCGCCCCTGGTTCTGACCTCAATGAGCTGCTGGCAGAGAAGTACTGGGCGAACCGATTGACTGTGGTCCGTCAGCTGTACTACTCGACGAAGAACTCCAACTCCGTTGACACCGTGTTGTTCGTCAACGGTATCCCGGTGGTGACGATGGAGTTGAAGAATCAGCTCACCGGCCAGACCTATAGGGATGCTGTTGACCAGTACAAGCGTTCTCGGCCCGCCAGCGAGGTATTGTTCGGGCTGAACCGCCGCGCGGTGGTGCACTTCGCTGTTGATACTGACGAAGTGTGGATGACTACCAAGCTGGCAGGGATGGATACGGTGTTTCTGCCGTTTAACCGTGGCTTTGAAAATGGTGCTGGGAATCCGCCAGTACCAGGTAAGTACAAGACGTCTTACCTGTGGGAAGAGGTGCTGGCCAAAGATTCTTTGCTCGACATTTTGCATCGTTTCGTCCAGTTCATCCCGCATGAGAGTGACCGGCGCAAAGACAAGTTGATCTTCCCGCGCTACCACCAGCTTGATGCCGTCCGCGCGCTCGTGGCCGACGCGAAGACGCATGGTGCCGGGAAGAACTATTTGGTGCAGCACTCTGCTGGGTCGGGTAAGTCGAACACGATTGCTTGGCTTGCCCACCACTTGTCGAACCTTCATGATGACCAGCAGCGCGCAGTCTTTGATTCGATCATTGTGATCACAGACCGGCGCGTGCTGGATAAACAGCTGCAGGATACGATCTACGCGATGGACCACACCGCTGGCGTGGTGGTGAGGGTAGACAAGAACGCACGCCAACTAACAGAGGCGCTCGCCGATGGCGCGAAGATCATCATCTCCACGTTGCAGAAGTTCCCCTTTGTCGACGTGAGTAATGTGGCGACGACTGGTAAGCGCTTCGCCGTCATCGTTGATGAGGCTCACTCGTCACAGACAGGCGAGGCGTCGGAGAAGCTCAAGCAAGTGCTCGCAGACACCGCCACTGCTGGCAAGGAGTCTGAGGAGGACCTGCTTGAACGCTACGCGGCCGCCGAAGCCCAGGTTGAAGCGGAACAGCTCGAGATTGATGAGCAGATCGCCGAGGAGCTGCGCACACAGGGACGTCAGCAGAACCTGTCGTTCTTCGCGTTCACTGCGACGCCGAAACAGAAGACGCTAGAGATCTTCGGCACTCCGGTACCGGATGCTACTCCACGCCCTTACCACGTGTATTCAATGCGTCAGGCGATCGAAGAGGGATTCATCCTCGACGTGTTGAAGAACTACACCACGTACCAGACATATTACCGGGTCGGGAAGACCACGACTGATGACCCCGAGTATTCCACGAAGCAGGCGAACAAAGCCCTGGGCAAGTATCTGAGCCTGCACCCGTATAACCTACGGCAAAAAGCGGAGATCATCATCGAGCACTTCCGTACCAACGTTGCCCACAAGATCGGCGGGAACGCTAAGGCAATGCTCGTTACCGGCTCTCGGCTACATGCGGTGCGCTACTACTTCGCTTTCCGCGACTATATTGCGCAGAGAGGTTACGCTGATCTTGGTGTGTTGGTGGCATTCTCTGGAACTGTCGTAGACGAGGGTGCCGAGTACACCGAAGAACAGCTCAATCAGATCCCAGAAGCTGAACTACCCGAGAGGTTTGCTACCGGCGAGTACCAGCTGCTGCTGGTTGCCGAGAAATACCAGACAGGCTTTGATCAGCCCTTGTTGCACACCATGTACGTGGATAAGAAACTCCACGGAGTGAAATCCGTTCAGACGCTGTCACGGATCAACCGGATGCACCCGGGAAAGACCGACACCTTCGTGCTCGACTTCGTCAACTCCGCAGAGGACATTCAAAGGTCCTTCCAGGACTACTACATCTCGACTGGTATCACGGAAGAAACCGACCCCAATATCGTTTACGACCTGTACCACTTCCTTGCCTCTTACCATTTATGGACAGACAAGGAAATCGAGGGTTTTGCCAAGGTGTTCTTCACCGAGCAGAAGAAGCAAACGAATCTCGACTTCAGCAAGCTCAACGCCTACCTTGACCCGGCGGTAGGCCGGTTCAACGAGCTTGACGAAGAAGACAAACTTGACGTGCGCGCGAGGATGAACAAGTTCACCCGCAACTATGACTTCCTGACCCACATCATCCGCTACGACGACGAGCGCCTCCACCGCTTTGCCGCATACGCCAGGCTCCTAGTGCGTAAGCTCCACATCGACGGTGACCCCGCGCCGAGCCTTGAGGGCGAGGTCGCCTTGCAGTACTACCGCCTGCAGCAGGTGTACGAAGGTTCGATCGACCTCGCTGATGAGGAAGGCGAACTGTCGAACAATCCCGATACGGGTGGGGCCAGCGAGGACGAGAAGGACACTTTGTCAAACATCCTCTCCAAGCTCAACGACCGTTGGGGTACCGAGTTCACCCACATGGACAAAGTCATTGAGCAGCTGACCGAGGACATGGTTGACGACCCTGAGATTCAGTCACGTGCTCGCAACTCGCTGGACATGTTCGCCATCGTTTACGACGAGCGCATCAAAGACATCGTGCTTGAACGCATGAACCAGAACCAGGATTTTGCGATCAAGTACCTCTCCGACCCGCAGTTCAAAGCAGATATTGACCGCGTGCTCTTGCCCCTGATTCACGATCGTCTCAGCTGCAGGGAGTAGCTGCCCGGACAGCCTGTAGGGACCGCACGACGCGCCCCAAGAAGGCCTCTTGCAGCCCGCTGGATTCGCGTGTTCGCATGGTAGCGAACACGCTAGGAGGATACATGAGCGACCAAGTTGAGTTCGGGAGATTCGTCGCCGAACGTCGTAAACGGCATGAATGCGCCATGAGACGTTTCGTTGACATGCTCGGCGTGACTGCGTGACTGCGCCTTATCGCAGTGATATTGAGAAAGGCCGTCGCGCCGCACCCGATGGCAAGCTGGAGGAGATTGCAACTGCTCTGAAGCTGAGTAAGGCTGAGCGCGAGCAAATGTTTGACCTCGCCGCACTGACTCGCGAGAACCAAGTTTCCGCAGATCTGTCCGGCTACATCATGGAAACCGAAGTTGCTCGCGTTGCCCTTCGCCGCGCCAAAGAGCAGGATCTCAGTGACAGGCAGTAGGAGAATATCATCAACATTATTGAAGGCGGGGATTCAAACTAGTGCCCCTCCAGCCACCCCTACCTCAGCAAGAATAAGCTTGAAATGAAGGCGGAAAGACTGCTTGCCAAGTACCGCGATGGCGCTCACCTGCGCGAGGCAATACCACTCGATATTGGGCATTTTGCCGAGTTTCAGCTTGACGCCAACATTGACTACCAAGAACTCACCTTGGAAGGAAGCATCCTCGAAATGTCGGTGTTCCAGGACCTCAAGAAATCAATCGTTCGCGAAGGTGGGGCCAAAGCTGACATCGTATTCCCAGCGCAGACAATCGTCATCGACCATGAGGCGCTACGGGATTCTCCGGCGAGTCGTGCCCGATTCACTATCGCCCACGAATGCGCACACCTGATCTTGCATCAAAACATCTACTATCGAGATCCGCTAATTGAATCGGCCTGATTTTTTGAGAGTGGCGTGTTATGCGGCGTGAAGGTCTGCGAAGTTTTCTCGTTGGTAGTTGGTGTAGTGCTCGATCGGCGGGATATGCCCGAGCGAGGAATGCAACCGCTCGTGATTGTACCAGTGGACCCATCCGGCTGTGGCGCGTTCCACCTCACCCCAGTCCGCCCACGTCCCTGCCTCGAAATCAATGAGCTTAGACTTGTACAGCCCGATCGTTGACTCCATTAGACCGTTGTCGTAGGCGTCGCCGACGGTGCCAATAGACCCGTCCATCTGGTGGACGGCCAGCAGCCGGCGGAGATCTGTGGAGGTGTACTGTGAGCCCGCATCCGAGTGATGGATCACCCCGGCCGACTCAAAGTACGGGTCCCGGCGCTGGCGTAGCGCCAGTGCCTGTCGCAGCGCACGGATGACCAACGATGTCGTGGTTCGGGTGTCCACGACATACGCCAGGATCTCACGGGTGAACACGTCGGTGACAAAAGCCACGTAGCTGAAACCGCAGCTGGTGTGCACATACGTGAAATCCGCGACCCACTACTGATCGGGGCGCTGAGCCTGCGATCAGGCCCGTTGAATACGATCCGGGAAACGCTCGGCGGAGGGATCAGCAACGGTGGTGCGTGTGGTCTTGCGAAGTTCAAGATTGATATTCCAGTCGGCCCGTATAACCCGGATTGGGCGATTGTGAAGCACGAGGACGGTGAAGACAAGATCTACATGGTTCGTGAGACGAAGAGTACGGCTGACCCGAACCTGCTTCGTCCGACTGAGCGTGCCAAGATCGCTGCGGCGGAGAAACACTTCGAAGCTATTGGTATTGATTACGCGAAGTCTTCGCCGAAGAATTGGAACGTATAGATACGTCGCCCCCAACACACACCAACGGGGTGGGCCGGGGAAGTGGCCCACCCCGTTACGTGTGTGCAGAGGATCTATCCCTGCAAGTTCGGATGGTGTTACCGGCGGCACACACCGCCGGTGGTGCTACGCGACCGGGTACACACCGTCCTCGCCCAAGCGGGCGTCCGCGTCCAGCAGAAGGGCGATCTCACTGTTGTGGGTGTGGCCCTCGGCGAAGCGGCGGTTGTGCACCTGCTCGAACAGGGCGGCACGTCCGACCATGCCTGCCTCCAGGTGGCCCGCACCGGAGCGCAGGCGCTCGGTGGCGCGTGCGCGCCAGGCCTCGACGTCGCGCCCCTCGGCAGCGAGTGCCGCCTCGAACACACCTGGGTGGGCGAGTACGACGAGCGCGCCGACGTGGCCGAAGCCCAGCGAGGTCAGCGCCGCTGCTTTCACTGCGCCCTCGCCAAGGTCGAGGGTGTCGCGCAGCCAGACCAGGTTGGTGGCCTTCGGCCCGATGAGCGGATCGACGCAGTCCAGCGAGGCATTCTGCGGCAGGCGGCCGGTGCGTAAGACCTCGATCAGCCCGCCGATCTGGAACAGAGCTGCGCCCGCCTTAGCGTGACCGGTGAGCGACTTCTGCGAGATGACGTACATCGGCGCGTGCGGGTCGCGGCCGGCGGCGGGCCAGAGCAGGGAGTGCAGCTCGGACTCGTTCGGGTCGTTGGCGTTGGTGGAGGTGTCGTGCTTGGAGACGACGTTGACGTCGTCAAGCGAAAGCCCGAGCGAGGTGATGCTGCGGGTCAGGCGCGAGTGCTTGCCACCGCGAGCCGCGGCGAGCACGCCCAGGCCTGGTGCCGGGATGGAGGTGTGCGCGCCATCGCCGAAGGAATCGGCGTAGGCGACCACAGCATGCACCGGCAGGCCCAGCTCCGCGGCGAGCGAGCCGCGCACCACGAGCAGGGTGCCGCCGCCCTCGCCCTCGAGGAATCCGCCGCGACGGCGGTCGTTCGCGCGAGAGATGAAGCGGTCGTCGATGCCCTGCGCGGTCATCTTCGCGGTCTCAGCGGTGGCGTTCATGTCGCCGAAGCCCTGGAGCGACTCGACCTGGACATCGTCGATGCCGCCGGCGACGACGAAGTCGGCCTTGCCAAGCTTGATCTTGTCCACGGCCTCCTCCACGGATACCGCGGCGGTAGCGCAGGCGGCGACCGGGTGGATCATGGATCCGTAGCCGCCCACCAGCGACTGCATCACATGCGCGGCCACCACGTTCGGCAGGGCCTCCTGCAAGATGTCGGACTGGCGCTCCTCGCCAATGAAGCGGGAGACGAAGACCTGGTGCAGGGACTCCATGCCGCCGATGCCGGTGCCCTGGGTGGACGCGACATCCGCCGGGTGGATCGCGCGCAGCAGCTCAGCGGGGGTGAAGCCCGCGGAGATGAACGCGTCGACTGCGGTGACCAGGTTCCACACCGCGATGCGGTCCATATTGTCCACCATCTGGGCGGGGATGCCCCACTTGGCGGGGTCGAAGCCCTCCGGCATCTGGCCTGCGACGGAGCGAGAAAGCGTGGCCTTGCGTGGCAGCTGCGCGGTGGCACCTGCCAGGCGGGTGACCTGCCACTCGCCGTCAGTGCAGGTGATGCGGGTCTTGTCCGGATCGGCCTCGGCGAATTCGCGGGCCTCGGCTTCGTTGGCGACGCTGAAGGTGACGTCGCGGTCCAAGAAGACCTCGGTGAGGTCGATGGAGCCGCCGTCGGTGAGGAAGTACTTGTCGCTCAGGCGGCGCACACCGGCGCGCGCGATGACCTCGTCGCGGAAGCGGTTCGCGATGTCCTCTTCGGCCACTTCCTGGCCGTCGGCGTCGTACCAGCCCGGGGTGGGGTCCTCGGCCCAGTGGACAAGGCCCGTCATCCAGGCGAGCTCGAGCACGCCGGCGGCGGTGAGCTCGACCGTGCCGTCGCGCTGGATGCCGTACTCGGCTTCCGTGCGCGTGCGGCCGGAGCCCCAGGAGGAGACCTCGCCGATACCGGCGATGACGATCATGTCGTCCAGCGGGCAAGTGACCTCGCCGAGCTGGCCGATCGCCGAGCCGTCCGGCTGGGCGGGGTTGGCCACGTTCGGCAGCGCCTTGATGCGCGGGGCGTCGGTGTCTGGGTTGTTTACCTGAGCCGGGGCAGCCTCGATGCTCGTCTCGCGGGCGAGCTCGGCGATCGACACGCCGGAGTCTGCGAGTCCGCCGGTGAGGTCGAGGTCCAGCGGGTGCTCCTGCGCCGTTTTGCGCGACTCGGCGCTTGCCAGGCCCATGAGCTTGGAGGAGATCTCCTCCGGGTCCCAGACGTGGATGCCGGCTTCGCGGGCGGCAGGGATGAGCACGTCGTTGCCGCCCATCAGGTGCGTGCCCGCGACCCAGCCGATGCGCGCCTGGGCCAGCGTCACGCCTTCGGGCCAGCCGGTCTCGGCGTGCCACTTGTTCACGATCGCGTCGAGCGCGGCCTTGACCTCGCCGTACGCGCCGTCGCCGCCGAAGGTGCCGCGGTTCGGCGAGCCCGGAAGCACGATGTGTGCGCGGGTGGGCACGTCCGCGTCTTGGGCGAGACGGGCCAGACCGGCGATGGTGCGCTCCAGCGACCAGAGCAGCAGCCTTGCCTGGGTTTCGGTGTTCCCGCCGACCTCGGCCAGCGAGCCGGAGACACCAGGCGCGGCAAAGGGGAAGGCGAGCGTGGGGACGAGGGCGGGCTTGATCAGCTTGACCTCGTTGCCCACGGTCTCGCGCTGGGCAGAACCAATCCAGTCGATGAGCGCATCGACGTCGCGGTAGGACGACAGGTTCGCCGGGACCAGCCAGAGCGCGGCACCCGGGGTGCCGTGGTCGCGGAAGAGTTTGCGCGCGAACTCCTTGCGGGACTGGGTGATCCGCGAGGCCGTCATGATGACGGTCGCGCCTCCCTCGAGCAGGCGCTCGACCAGAGCGGTGGCGATGGAGCCAGGTGCGGCGCCGGTAACAAGCGCGACGTCGCCTGCGTACTCGAGCTCTGGAGTCTCGAGCGCGTTGGCCGCGATGTCCTCCAGGACCTTGCGCGGTGCGCCCTCGGTGTGCGCGGCGTACCAGCGTGCCTGGTCGGCGATCGTCTGGCCGGTGCCGGTGAAACGTGCGGGCGCGAAGCGGGAAGTGTTTTCGCCGGTGTCGCCGGTGGCGATGCGGGCGAGGTCCTCGCGGGCCTGGGCCCAGCGGTCGTCGAAAAGGATTGCGCGGCGGGCGTCGAAGACCGGGGAGACCTGCGCGACCCAGTTCGTGCCGAGCTCGGCCTCGATGGTGTCGAGGACGGTGCGGGCCTCGGCGGCGGCCTCGGCGTCGACGGAGGTGTCCGCGGCCGCGGACTCCACGCCGAGCTTCTCCAGCAGGGTGCGTGCGGTGGCGACGAGCGTGTCGGAAACCTCCTCACGGTAGGCGTCGAGCGCTGCGGAGTCGACGACCCCGCCGCCGGAGGACGCCGCGGCAGAAGCCTTGGCGACTTCCTGGTTGTGGTTTTTGGCGACGAGTTCGACGGCGGCGTCGAGAAGCGTGGCGACCTCGGCCTTCGAGCTGGCCGGCGGGAGGGTGGCAAGGGTGCCGCCGCGGACCGAGTCCTCCTCGCGGGTACCCAGCAGGACGGCGGCCTCGACGTGCGGGACCCAGCTTGCGGGCAGCGCCCAGGTGCCGGTGACGTAGTCGGCGACGTGGGAGGGGGCCAGGCTCGCGGCACCGAGGACCTGGCGCAGGCGCGTGCCGATCGCCTCGGTGAGCACCGGGCCGAAGGGGGTGTAGCTGGGTGCTGCGGTGTTCACGCGCTCGCGCAGGGTGACCACGTCGGCTTCGGCGGCGCCGTCGATGGCGGGCACGCCGAGCTCCGCGGACATGTCCATGAGCAGCTGGTTGCGGCGCGAGGAGACGCCGCCGGTGAGCTCCTCGATGGTGTCGGCGTCTGTGATCTGCTCGGGGCGGATCTTGTTCTGGAAGGCGAAGAGCACGTTGATTGCGTCGGCGGCGTGAAACGGCAGGTCGGAGGCCGGTTGCGCGGGCGCGGCTGCCGGTGCCGCGGCGGGGGCTGCAGGTGCGGCCGGTGCGGGCTCGGCAGGCGCGGACTCGGCCGGTGCTTCTGCCTCGGTGGTGTCCTCTTCCGCGGCCTCCGGCTCGGGCGCGGCGACGGTGTCGCTGAGCGTGACCTGCTCCCAGTTCGCCTCCGCGTTGACCACCGGGATGTGGTGGCCGGTCACCGCCATCTCGCGCTTGGCCAGGTTGGTCAAAGTCGGCGCGGACGCCAGGCCCACCTCGATGGCCTGCTCGACGCGGGCGAAGATGAGGTCCTGGGTCTCAATCCAGCGCACCGGCGAGGCGAACTGCCAGGCCAGAAGCTGGATCAGCAGGACGCGAGCGACGTCGGAGCGGTCCATGGTGTCTGGGTTGAGCGCGGCGAGTGCGTCCTGGGAGGCGCGGTCGTCGGCAGGCACTTCGGCGCGCACGGCGTCGATGAATTCCTGCGTGAGCTCGAAGGGGCGCGCGACCAGGTTGGGGACGTAGCGGTGCTCGAGGGCGTCGACGTCGATGCGCGCGGGCAACAGCTCGTTGAGCTTGGCGGCGAAGTCGGCCACGCCGGAGCGCAGCACGCGCGAGTGGAAGGGCACGTCGATGCCCGGCACCGGCACGTAGGCACGCTCGTGCACAGCGCCCGCGCGCTCGGCGAGGACGGCGAGGCCGCGCTTCGTGCCGGCGACGGAGTACTGCTGGCCCTTGATGTTGTAGTTGACAATCTCCAGGAACTCGCCGGTGTCTGCCGCCACCTTGGCGACGTAGTCGGCGACCTCAGCGTCGGACACCCCGATCATGTTGGGGCGCAGCGCACCCATGCCGTAGTCGGAGTTACCCTCCGCATCGCGCGGGACCAGCGAGCCCATGGAGGAGCCGCGGGAGTAGACCACATCAATGACGGATTCCAGGTCGAAGATGTTGCCCAGCGAGGCGAGCGCGGTGTACTCGCCCAGCGAGTGGCCCGCGTACATGGCACCGGTGGCCAGCGCGTTCGCGTCGCGAAGCCGCGTGGTCTGCGCGTAGGCCACCACGGCGAGGGCGACCTGCGTGAACTGCGTCAGGTGCAGGACGCCGTCGGGGTGCTTGAACACTTCGCCGCGCACGGTGAGCTCCGTCGGGTTGGCGTCCACGATGCGCTGGATGGAAAAGCCCAGGTTTTCGCGGGTGTGCGCGTCGGCGCGTCGCCAGATTTCGCGGGCGGCGGGGCTGGCCGCGCGGTCGCCGGCACCCATGCCCTCGGACTGGATGCCCTGGCCCGGGTAGAGGTAGGCGGTCGCCGGCTGCGCGAGCAGCGCCTGGCCGCGGGAGACGACTTCGCCGCCGATCCGGCAGGTCACCTCGAGCGCGGGCTGGATGCCGGCGCGGCCGACGCGCTCGACGGTCAGCTCCACCTCGTCGTTCAGCTGCACCATGCCGTACATGGAGTAGGTCCAGCCGGTCACGCGCCCGTGGCGTCCGGCGAGGTGCTGTGCGGTGGCAGACAGCCACATGCCGTGCACCAGTGGCGCGCTTAAGCCGACGAGCCCGGAGGCGTTGTAGGAGGAGTGGATCGGGTTGTAGTCGCCCGAGACCAGGGCGAAAGGCGTCATGTCGGCAGGGGCCGTCACTGTTGCGCGGTCGACAAAGGAGCGCGGGGTCGCCTCGATTGCGGCCTCGACGCCGCCGAACTCGGGTGCGACACTCGGCGGGGTAGAGGTCGTCGCCCGGCCGCGGATGGCAAAGCGGTGCATTTGCTTGACCGCGTCGCGCTCACCGTCTGCAATGCGCAGCTCGACCGTGACGATGCGCCCGGAGACCGACTCCTCGATGCCGCTGCACCAGGAGGTGACGGCGAGCTCGCGGCCGTCAGCAAGCGCGTGCAGGTCCGTGCCTGGTGCAAGCGCGATGAGGTGGTCGAGGTGGACGGCGTTGAGCAGGCCCTCGATGACTGGGTAGCCGTCTGTGAGCGTGGCGGAGCCGAGCGCGGTATAGATCGCCGGCCAGCATGGGCCGACCAGCGCGTCGGGCGTGCCGTCGGGCACGTCGGTGCCAAGGGCGGCACCGGTGACCGCGGTGTGCGCCTTAAGCAGGGAGGCGGGGACGTGGAAGCTGGTGCGCGCAAGCCCGAAGGGGTGCGCCGTATCCTCAGAACCCGCGATAATCGACGGCAGCTCGGTGATCGCATCGCCAGCCTCAGAAACCGAGCCCACGCCGGCCAGACCCGCGAGCAGGTCGAAGACGGCCTTCGGCAGGCGCGCGTCGTCGACGACCGGCGAGGCACCGGTGTGCACGCCCTCGGGCAGGTGGATCGGGATAGTCACGTCGCGCACGTAGAAGGGTCGCTGGTCCTCCGGCAGGTCGTCCCAATAGGAGTCGGTGTGGATGCGGATGGCCAGCCCGTTGTCCCCGTCGGAGGCGTCGGAGCCGTAGAAGTCGTGGACGATCTCGAAGCTCGCGTCGTCCATGGTGTAGGCCGGGTTGTCCATGAGGTGCCCATGCCAGAACAGGGTCGGGGCCGCGCGCAGGTAGTCCTCGACGCTCACGGCGTCAGCGAGGCGGGCGAAGCGGTCGGTGGGGGTGACGTCGGCGTCGAGAAGCGCCTGCGTCGTGGCGGCCTCGAAGCGGCCGAGCAGCTCTGCGACCGGCTCGTTCTTGCGGGTAATGCCGGCGACTGCGACGGGGCCGGGGATGATGCGGACCTCGTCGGCGGTATAGCGCGGGTCTTGGGCCTGCCAGAGCGTGTCCTTGCCAAACCACATCTTCAGGTCGCCGTCGATCGCCGGGACCCACGGCATGGGCTTGGGATATTCGTAGTGCAGGGAGATCCACCAGGCGGCATCACGCGGGGAGACGCGGATCTCGCGGGCCTGCGGGTAGGCCTCGATGAGCCGGGCGAGCGCCTCGTGCGGGTCCTGCGGGCCGTCGGCAAACTGGCTGACAATCTCGCCGCTGTCCTGCGGCGCAAGGCGCGCCTCGATGCGGCGCAGCGTGGAGACAAAACGGGCGTCCCACGAGGCGTCGACAAACGGGTGCGCCAGCTCGACGAAGCGCTCAACCCACTCGGCATACGTCATGTCCTCGATGTCGCCGAAGAAAGGCTTGGAGGTCTTAGCCAGTGCGGCGATGATCTCCTCGCGGCGCTCCTGGTACTCCTCGGCCGGCATGTTGGTGATCAGGCGGGAGGCCTTGGCAAAAGAGTTGTCCAGGTCGTGGATGTCGGCGAGCAAGTGGCTTTGCGACGACGCCACGCCGTTGCGCCCCGAACCACGCGACACCCAGCCACCGTTGTCCGCGGGACTGAGCCCCTTCGTGTTGACCAGCAGGTCTTTCACCGAATCGGTGGCTTTTGCCTCCTTGGTGGCCATCGCGACGGTGCCCAAGAAGACGGCGTCGACCGGCATGTGCGGCATCTCGAAGCGCTGCGCCCACGCGCCGGTGAGCAGCTCCGCGGCGCGCTCCGGCGAGTACACCCCACCTCCGACGGTAAGGATCGCGTTGTCGTGCTCGCGGACCTGCGCGTAGGTGTCCACCAGCATGTCGTCCAGGTCCACCCAGGAGTGGTGGCCGCCGGCGTGGCCGTCCTCGACCATGAGGATCACCGGCACATCAGGGTTGGCCGCGGCGATCGCGACCGCGTCGCGGACCTGGGTCGGGGTGCCCGGCTTGAACGCGATGTAGGGGAAGCCGTCGGCGCGCAAGCCGTCGATGATCTCGGTGGCCTCGTCGACCTCGGGGATGCCCGCGGAGATGCACACGCCGTTAAACGGGGCGCCGGCGGCACGAGCCTTGGGCACCATGCGGGTCTGGCCGAAGTGCATGTTCCACAGGAAGCGGTCGAAGAACATGGTGTTGAACTGGGCGGTGCGACCCGGCGCGAGGTGTGCGGCGAGCGTGTCGCGGTGCTCGTTGAACACCTCCTCGGAGTACATGCCGCCGCCGGCGAGCTCGGTCCAGTAGCCGGCGTTAGCGGCGGCGGCGACGATCTCGCCGTCCGCCGAGGTAGGCGTCATGCCGCCCAGGATGATGGGGGACAGGCCGGTGACCTGCGAGAAGCGGGTCTGGGTGTAGACTTTGCCGTCCGGCAGGCGCACCAGGCGCGGGGCGAACTTCTCGTAGGAGACCGCCTCGGGGATCTCGGTGCCCGGGGTGGCAAGCGCGTCGCGGGCACGCGCGTTATCGGCGGTGATCACGGGCACGCCGGAGCCGGCGACGAGCTTGGAGGTAATCCCGCTGAGCGCGGAGTCGAGCGAGACGACGTGCGTTGCTCCGTCCTCGAGCAGGCCGCGCACGGAGACGGGCCAGTCGTGGCGGTCGACCAGGATGGCCTGCGCGAGCGCGCGCGGGGAATCCTCGCCCAGATCCAGGCCACACTGCTTTGCCCACTCGGCGGCCAGCTCGACGGCGCGGGTGTTGGCCTCGCTTGCGTGGTGGAAGGGGTAGGCAACCGGCAGCTCGTCGAAGATGGGGGTGAG
Organism: Corynebacterium sp. HMSC074A01; assembly: GCF_001831515.1. GTDB lineage: Bacteria > Actinomycetota > Actinomycetes > Mycobacteriales > Mycobacteriaceae > Corynebacterium. The sequence goes on along the minus strand of NZ_KV825615.1, from coordinate 30,919 downwards.
CTCGGAGCCGCCGAACTCGGCTGCTTCCAGCTTGGCGTTGAAGGCCTCCGCATGCTTCTCGATGGCCTCGCGGACTTGCGCCAGCTCGGCGGGCTCGCCTGCGAGGACTGCGTGGCGCGGGCCGTTGACTACGGACAGCAGCTTGTCGGCGTCCTGCTCGACGAGCAGGTCGGAAAGTGCCGGGACCGGGATGCCGCGCACGCTGAGCATCCGCGGGGCCGTATCGCGCGCGCCGTAGGCAGTCGAAGCGGCAGCGCCGAGAATGAGCGCGAAGGCGAGCGCGTGCTCCGGGTGCTTCACCGCGGCCACGCCGAGCGCGCCCTGGGAATGGCCGGCGAGATCGACGTTTTCGACCTCCAAGCCGAGGTCACGCAGGTGCTGCACCGCCGCGAGCTGGGCGAGCACGATGCCGGGCACCGAGACCGCCGGGTGCGCGTCCATGGGCAGCGACCCGACCTCTTCGTCGGCGTTCAAGATCGCGCCGAGACGGTCGACCGTGCCCGGCACCGCAGAGGCCAGGGGGCGGGCGACGGGGCCGGTGAGGGAAAGTGCGGCGTCGAGAAGCGAGCGCAGTGTGACGCGCGCGGTGGGCGAGACGGCGTCATGCAGGGCGCGCTGCCAGGGGCTTCCCTGGCCCTGGAAGATGAGCGCGGGGCGGGCGGAATTGAGCGCGGCAATGGGATTAATCGTCATGAATCGTCCTTTTAGGGTGGTGAGAGGTTTACAGCGGCATGTTGCCGTGCTTGCGGGCGGGGCGGGCGACAGTCTTGTCGCGGTAGAGACGCAGGTTCGCGGCGATCGCGTCGCGGGTCTCCGAGGGCAAGATCACCGCGTCAATGAGCCCGCGCTCGGCGGCGTTGTAGGGGTTCAAGATGGTGTCTTCGTACTCGCGCTCGAAGCTGGCGATCAGCTCGTTAAGGGCCTGCTCGTCCATCCCGGACTCGCGGGCGGCCTTGATCTCCTTGCGGTTGATAAACCCGACGGCGCCGGCCGCGCCCATCACCGCGATCTGCGCGGTCGGCCACGCGAGGTTCACGTCCGCGCCCAGGCCCTTCGAGCCCATGACGCAGTACGCGCCGCCGTAGGCCTTGCGCATGGTCACGGTGATTTTCGGTACGGTCGCCTCGCCGTAGGCGTAGAGCAGCTTCGCGCCGCGGCGCAGGATGCCGCCGTACTCCTGGCCCGCGCCGGGCAAAAACCCGGGCACGTCCACCAGCATGACAATCGGGATGTTGAAAGCGTCGCAGGTACGCACGAAGCGCGCGGCCTTCTCAGAAGAGTCGATGTCCAGGCAGCCGGCGAAGACCTGCGGCTGGTTCGCCACAAAACCGACGACCTGGTCGTCAATGTGCCCGAACGCGGTGACGACGTTCTCGGCGCGCTGCTCCATGATCTCGAGGTACTCGCCGTCGTCGGCAAGCTCGGCGATGACCTCGCGCACGTCGTAGGGGGTATTGGGGGAGTCGGGGATGAGCTGATCCAGCGCTTCTTTGGGCTCATTGCTTATCGACGCCTTCGTGTCCACCTTCTCCCGACTATTCGCCGGCAGGTAGCTCACCAGGTCCATGACCCAGTCCAGCGCCTCCTGGTCGTTTTCGGCGACGTAGTGGCAGTTGCCCGCGGTGGCCATGTGCGTCCACGCACCGCCGAGCTCCTCCTGGCTGATCTCCTCGCCGGTGACGGTCTTGATCACGTCCGGGCCGGTGACAAACATCTTGGAGGTCTTGTCCACCATCACCACGAAGTCGGTGAGCGCGGGCGAGTACGCGTTGCCGCCGGCGCAGGCGCCCAGGATCACGGAGATCTGCGGCACCACGCCGCTGGCCTGCACGTTCTGGTAGAAGGTCTGGGCGATCCAGTCGAGCGAGACCGCGCCGTCCTGGATGCGCGCGCCCGCCCCCTCGTAGAGGCCGATCAGCGGGCGGCCGGTGGCAATGGCCAGCTTCTGGATCTTGATCATCTTCTCGCCGTAGACCTCGCCGAGCGCGCCGCCGAAGACGGTGCCGTCCTGGGAGAAGATGCAGACCTCGCGGCCGTCGATGGTGCCCCAGCCGGTGACGATGCCGTCGGTGACCGGGCGCTTGGCGTACATGCCGAAGTCGTGGGTGCGGTGGCGGGCGAGCATGTCGGTTTCCACGAAGGATCCCTCGTCCAGGATGTAGTCGAGCCGCTCACGGGCGGTGAGTCGGCCGGCGTCGCGCACCTTGTCGTGTGCTTGCTCGCCCATGGGGGCGAGCGCTTCGGCGCGGCGGGCGCGCAGGTCGTCGAGCTTTTCTGCGGTGGTTTGTGTCGTGTGTGACATCTTCGCTGAAACTGTCATGCGGGGTAGCATAAGCTTTCGTGCTAATAATTAGCTATACAAAACATGAATAACCTACGCTTCGGTAGGTTTCAGGGCGTGCGCCCGCCCGTTAAGGTGGGAGAACGTCCCGCTGTGAGTTTGATCACGTTTGTGTTACGAAGGGAGGCCACGCGTGCACATCGGCACCGATCTCGTCCACATCCCCACCTTCCGCGCGCAGCTCGCCACCCCCGGCACCACCTTCGCCCGCGCGTTTACAGACCGCGAGCTGCGCGACTGCGCGGCCAAGCCCGACCGCGACGCCTCACTCGCCGCGCGCTGGGCCGCCAAAGAGGCGTACATCAAAGCGTGGGGATCCAGCCGCTTCGGGCTCCCGCCCGTGCTCGAGGCCATCGATTTTCGCCAGCTCGAAGTGCTTATCGACGCCCACTCCCGCCCCACCCTCACAGTGAGTTCGCAGCTTGCTGCTGCGGGTGCACCGGCGGTCGCGTCGGTTTCGCTGAGCCACGACGGCGACTACGCCACTGCCACCTGCCTTGTCGCCACCGCTTAAACTTGTCGGCATGACAGTCACAGACCTCGCCCGCATCCAAGACGCCGTCGCCTCCTACTGGCCACAGGTGCGCTACGTCGAGACCACCGGCTCCACCAACGCCGACATGGTCAAAGAAGGTGAGGCGGGCATGGTGCTCATCGCAAACGAGCAGACCGCGTCCAAGGGGCGCTTGAACCGCACGTGGGTCACACCGAAGGGCGCGCAGCTGGCCATGAGTATGGTCATCGACGCAGGTACAGACCCCAACCACTACGGCCTGCTGTCCATCGCGCCGGGCGTGGCCGTCACCGACGTCGTCCCGCAGGCGCGCCTGAAATGGCCGAACGACGTGCAGATCGGCGGCAAGAAAATCGCGGGCATCCTGTCCAACCTCGCACTGCCGAACGTGGTCGTGGGCATCGGCATTAACGTCAACTTCCGCCCCGAGCAGCTGCCCGTCGACACCGCGACCGCGCTCAACCTCGAGGGCATCGACGTCGACTTCGACGAATTCACCATCGACATCCTGCGCGCCATGGGCCGCCGCTTGAAGCAGTGGCAGGACGGCGACCCGCAGCTGCTTAGCGACTACCGCAAGGTCTGCTCCACCATCGGCCAGACCGTGCGCATGGAGCTGCACGACCGCGATGTCCACGGCGTGGTCGACGGCATCAACGAGCACGGCGAAGTCATCATCGACGGCACCGCCTACTCCGTCGGCGATGTGCATCACCTGCGCCCGAAACAGTAGCCTGGTCGCGTGTCAAAAAAGGTGCGGTTTCAAACTCACGACGGCGAGCAAGTGCTTGTCGACGTCTGCGCACCCCTTTCCACCCTCACCTTCCCTTTGATGGAGCTGATCGTGATTACGGGCGTGGCCTGGATCGCGATCGGCTGGATGGATGTGACCCCGGGCATCGACCCCGCGCTGCGCAACCTCGCCGTGGCGCTGTGGGCGCTACTCGCACTGTGGCGCTTCGTCGGCCCGCTGGTGGCCTCTCGACGGCGGCGCTTCATGCTCACCGACCGCCGCATCCTCGCCCGCGGGCGCCGCGGCGCGGTCGACTCCATCCCCTTGGAGCAGATTCACTCCGCCCGCCGCGTCAAAGGTGGGATCTCGGTGGCGGTCTACGGCTACGACCGCCCGCTGGTTTTCGAGCAGGTGGGCAAGGCGCGCGCCGTCGACAAGGCGCTGCAGAAAGCGCTTAACCGTTGATCTGCGCGCCCTTGATTTCCGTGTCGTGCAGCTGGTTGTCCAGGTCCTCCGGCGTGAGGTCGCCCTGCTGGAACTCCGCGGTGACCGGCAGGTGCAGGTCCATGTCGGTGCCGGGGCACAGTTCGATGCGGGCGTCGCGCACGGTGTAGTCGAGGACGTGGCCGCCGGAGGTGCGCGCCTCGTCGATGAAGTGCACGTGGCAGCCGGGCACGCTGATGCCCTTGGCGTAGGCCGGGGTGCGGAAGCCGCCGATGATGCCGGTGACGTTTTCGAAATGGTGCTCGGCGTCGTCGTTAATTGCTTCGGTCATGGGGCGGTAGGGCTTTTCCTGCTTGCTCACGGTGCGGGTGACCACCTCGTCGAAGGTACCGGTGATGCGCACGGCGTAGAAGAAGTTGCGGCTGGGCTCGAGCGAGTCGATGAAGGAGGACAGTTCGCCGCGGCGCATGCCCTGCGGCGCGTCGACGGTGATGCGCGGCACGAAGTTCGTCACCACCGTAAACGGCGTGCGCTGGTCGAGGTCCGCGATACGGGCTTTGCCGTCGCTGGTGAGCTGGTAGCAGGTGCCGTCGAGGATGATCATCTCGCCGTCGAGGCCATCGAAGGTGCCGAGCCCGAAGTTGCCTTTGGCCAGGATGTCGCCGATGGTCAGCTCGCCATCGTAGATGCCGTCGAGGAGCGCGGTCATGAGCGAGTTCTGGAAAATCGTGTGGCGCGAAACCGCCTGAGAGTTCGTGGACATAGCACCAGGGTAAGGTGTGGTGTGTGAATGACGCACAAGGAATGCCAATTGTCGTGGTCGTCGGCGACGGCCAACTCGCCCGCATGATGCACACCGAGGCGATCGAGCTCGGTTTGCACATGCGATTGCTCGCCGGGAGCGAGGACGCATCCGCCGCCCAAGTCTACAGTGATGTGCGCCTCGGCGACTACCACAAGCTGGAGGACCTGCGGGAGGTAGTCCGCGGGGCGTCGGCAGTGACCTTCGACCATGAGCACGTGCCGAATGAGCACTTGGAGCAGCTTCTCGACGAGCACGTGCTCGTCGAACCACGCCCCAGCGCACTCCTGTACGCCCAGGACAAGCTGGCGCAACGCCGCAAACTCGAAGAACTGGGCCTGCCCGTGCCGGAGTACGCCGCGATTGACTCCGTGGACGCGGCTCGTGCCTTCTGGGAGCAGCACGAGCACCGTGTCTGCCTGAAGACCACGCGCGGTGGCTACGACGGTAAAGGCGTCTGGTTCCCCGACTCCCAGGGCGAGCTGCTCGACCTGGTCGAGGACCTGCTGGGCCGCGGCATGGAGCTCTACGCGGAGGAGAAGGTCGACTTCGTCCGCGAACTGTCGATCATGGTGGCGCGCTCCCGCTCCGGCGAGATGCGCGTGTGGCCGGTGGTGGAGTCGCGCCAGGACAACGGTATCTGCCGCGTCGCGATCGCGCCCGCCCCGGACCTGCCGTCGCGGCTCGCGCGCGAGTGCAAGAAGCTTGCGCGCCTGATTGCGCGCAAGCTGGATGTCACCGGCGTGATGGCGGTGGAGCTGTTCGAGTACAAGACGGAAACCGGCACCGCCGTGTCCATCAACGAGCTGGCGATGCGCCCGCACAACACCGGCCACTGGACCCAGGACGGCTCGCTGACCTCCCAGTTCGAGCAGCACTTGCGTGCCGTGCTGGACTGGCCGCTGGGTGAGACCGAGACCGTCGCCCCGGTCACCGTGATGGTCAATGTCCTCGGCGGCGAAGAGGACCCGGAGATGTCGATGGAAAACCGCGTCAAGGAAGTGATGCTGCGCTACCCGGAGGCCAAGATCCACCTCTACGGCAAGAGCTGGCGTCCGGGCCGCAAGATCGGGCACGTGAACGTGACCGGATACGACGTGGTCACCACCCGCAAGATCGCGGAGCACGCCGCGAAGTACCTGATTACGGCCCGCTGGAACTAGAAAGGCTTTCGCACCTATGTCTGCACCCCTCGTCGGCCTGATTATGGGCTCCGATTCTGACTGGGACACCGTCAAACCCGCCGCCGAAGTACTCGCCGAGTTCGGCATTCCCTTCGAGGTCGGCGTCGTGTCCGCGCACCGCACGCCTGAGAAGATGCTCGCGTATGCCAAGCAGGCGCACGAGCGGGGCTTGCGCGTGATCATCGCGTGCGCCGGCGGTGCCGCGCACCTGCCCGGCATGGTGGCGGCGGCGACCCCGCTGCCGGTCATCGGCATCCCGCGCGCGCTCGACACGCTCGACGGCATGGATTCCTTGCTGTCCATCGTGCAGATGCCGGGCGGCGTGCCGGTTGCCACCGTGTCCATCGGCGGTGCGAAGAACGCCGGCCTGCTCGCCGCCCGCATCCTGGGCGCGGCCGATGCGCAGCTGCAGGAGAAGATGGTGCGCTACCAGGAGGACATGGCTGCGGCCGTGGAGAAGAAGGACGAGGCGCTGCGCAGCAGGTTGCTGGGTGAGTAGCAGCCCAATCGTGGTGCTGGGCGCGCGCATTGTCGACGGCCACCCGTCGCGCATGCTGCACGCCCGTCTCTGCGCCGCGCTGGTGCGCTGGCGCACCGACGCGCGTGCCGGTGTGCGCCGCAGAATCGTGGTCACCGGCCGCGGGGAAGCGGCAGTGATGGCGAGCTGGCTCGCCGGGCGCGGCGTGCCCCGCGAACTCATCGTTGAGGAGCCCTGCGCCACCTCGACGAACGAAAACCTCGAGCGCACCCGTGCGCTCTTCCCGCATGCGCCGCGCATGATCGTGGTGACCAGTAACTTCCACGTCCGCCGCACGCGCGTGTGGGCCTGGCACCTAGGCATTCCGGTGGAGATGGTGCCCGCGCGTACCCCGCGCCGCTCCCGGCCGAAGAACTACGCGCGCGAGCTTATCGCGCTGCCGCACTCCGCGGCGCGGGTTGTGTGGCGGCGACTTATGCACAAAATGCGCTAGAGTAAATCCGATGGTGCTACTTTTGGCACCATGTACTTCAGGCCTAGGAGGGCTCCATTCATGGCACACTTACAGCGCCGCATCGCCGGCTTGATCACCGTTGCACTACTGGGGGCCAGCGTGGCCTCATGCGCCACAAATGCGCCGCAGACCGACAAGGACGGTACCGCGGTGACTGCCGGGGCCAGCCAACCCGCAGAAGTCAACGGGGTAGATTTGCATTTTATTGCGATGATGACACCGCATCACCAGCAAGCCGTGGACATGAGCGAGATCATCCTGGCCGCCGACGGCATCAGCGAAGCGACAGCGGACTTGGCCGAGCGGATTAAGGTCGGGCAACAAGAAGAAATCGACACCATGGTCGGCTGGGCGGAACAATGGGACCAAGGCGACTTAATGGCACACCACGCCCCGCACATTGCCAATGGCATGCTCACTCCGGAGCAGATGGACCAGCTGAAAACGCTTTCTGGAGAGGATGCAGACACCCGGTTCCTCCAGCTGATGCATTTTCACCACGCAGGTGCCGTTGCCATGACTCAAGACCAAATCGATAACGGCGGCTACCAGCCTCTCGTGGACCTGGCACAGCAGATGGTCGACGTCCAAACCGCTGAGATGCACGAGATGGAAGAACGCTTAGAAGCCAAAGGCGAAAGCGTGCTGACTGAGTAAAGAAAAGACGCGGGGGAGTGCCAAACCGGGTATAAGTTCGTAGTGCACCAGTAGTACGACTGTAAAGGAACGCACATGACTTCGAACTTCAATGCCGCGCAAAGCAAGCAGACTGCCGACGGCTTCTTCTCCGCACTCTTCGACTTCTCGTTCTCCCAGTACATCACCCTGAAGTTCGCGCGGGTGATCTACCTGATCTCCGCCGTGCTCATCGGTCTGTGCTGGGTCTTCGGCCTGCTCGTGTCGCTCGCAGCGTTCAGCGACGGCTTTGGCTCCGGCCTGTTTGCGCTCATCGGCTTCCTCATCGTCGGCACGCTGGCCGCGCTGGTCTCGCTGATCAGTGCGCGGGTCACGCTGGAATTCATGGTCTCGGCGATCAAGACGGCGCAGAACACCTCCGAGATCGCAGAGGCGCAGCGCCGCTAAAGCCCACCCGGCAGGCTGTGTAGCGTGAGTCCGCGCGCGTTCGCGGCCTCGCCGAAGCGCTCCACGAAATCGGCCGAGCGCTTTCCCGAGGCGCAGTAGACCACGACGTCACCCGCGCCACGCAGCGTATCGAGGAGCGAGGTCGCGGTGTCCGGGTCTTCGCGCCATACCGAGGCGGGCAGGTGTACAGACTGTTGCGGCAGGTCCTTGATCGCCTTCTCGCCGAGTTCGCGCACGTCCAGCGCGGTGGCGTTACCGCCGGCGACCTGCGCGAGCAGGCGCGTTTTCTCACCGTCCTGCGGCAGCGCGCACGACGGAGTTTGAACTTCCAGTTCGGTGACCAGCTCGCGCTCCGGGTCGGCGGCGACCTCGAAGCGCCGCACCGTCCCGGCGAGCGCCTCGTAGACGTGCAGCACGCCGACCTCGGCGTCCATGCCCGCGAGGTACTTCACGGCCTCGGTGGCCATCATCCCGCCGACGACCGAGGTGGTCACCCCGAGCACGCCCGCGGTGGCGCAGTCCGGCGTGTCTTCGGGTGCCGGGTGGGTGGGGTAGAGGTCGCGCAGCCCCACCCCGCGATCCTCCGGACCCGAGCGCCACAGCGCGAGCTCGCCGTGGAAGCGCAGCACCGAGCCCCACACCAAGGGCGTGCCGGTAATTTCGGCGGCGTCGGCGGAAAGAAACTTGGTGCCAAACGTATCCGAGCCGTCGATGACCAGGTCGTGCTCGCGGAAGAGCTCGGGCGCGTTGGAAGCATCGAGGCGTTCGCGCAGCGGCACGATCGTGGCGTCGGCGCGGTGGCGACGCAGCTGCTCGGCCGCCACCTCCACCTTCGGCCGGCCCACGTCGGCGGCGCTGAACAGGATTTGGCGGTGGATGTTCGTGTCATCCACCACGTCGTCGTCGATCACCGTGAGCGTGCCGACACCGGTGGCCACCAGCGCCTGCATCACCGGGCAGCCGAGCCCGCCCGCGCCGACGACGAGCACCCGCGCCCGGTTCAGCGCCTCCTGGCCCTCCACCCCGAAGCCCGGTAACAGTGTTTGGCGCGCAGTGCGCCGCAGCTCAGCGTGAGGCAGGCTCATAGGACCTCATCCGCCCAGCTCGCCAGGCCTTCAAAGCTTGACGACGCCAACGCCCCCTCCGCATGCGTCCGCCGCGGAATCCGCCCCGCCCCTCGGGCCAGCCGACCCGCCTCGACCGCGTGGCGCATCGCGCGCGCCATCGCGACCGGATCCTGGCAACGGTTGACCGCGCTCGCGAGCAGCACGCCGTCGCAGCCGAGTTCCATGGCGGCGGTGGCGTCGGAGGCGGTGCCGACGCCGGCGTCGAGAAGCACGGGCACCTGCGCACGCGCGCAGATCAGCTCGATGTTGTGCGGGTTCAAAATGCCAAGACCTGTGCCGATCGGCGAGCCGAGCGGCATCACCGCGTGCACCCCGACCTGCTCCAGGCGGGCGGCGACGACCGGGTCGTCGGAGGTGTAGGCAAGCACGACGAAGCCTTCGGCGACGAGCAGCTCGCAGGCGTCGACGAGCTCGACGACATCCGGCAGCAGCGTGTGGTCGTCCGCGATGACCTCTACCTTGACCCAGTTCGTGCCGAGCGCCTCGCGCGCCAGCTGCGCGGTGAGCACCGCGTCGCGGGCGGTGCGGCAGCCCGCGGTGTTCGGCAGGGGGTCGATGCCGAGCCGGGTGAGCATCTCGAAGACACTCTCGCCACCGTCGGCGCGGGCAGCGTGCCGACGCATCGCCACGGTGGTCAGCTGCGTGCCGCTGGCGACCAGCGCGTCCTCGAGCAACTGCTGGCTGGTCGCCCCGCCGGTGCCCATGATCAGGTGGGAGTCGAATTCCTTGTCGGCGATCTGTAGCACGGCTAGCCTCCTTGGACGGCGGTGAGGATGTCGACGGTGTCGGCGTCGGCAAGCGAGGTGCCCCAGCGACTTGCGGGCACGACCTTGCCATTGACCGCGACGGCGACGCCCTTCGAGTGGCCGACGACCTCGTCGACGAGCGACTGCACGGTCGGCGCGGTGTCGAAGGTGCGGGGCTGATCGTTGATGGTGATGCGCATGATGCTCCTTAAGATTCGTGGCGGGCGGGGTCGCACGCGGAGATATCGACGGCCGTTTCGCGCTCGAGCCCGAGGTCAGCGCCGACGCGCGCGCCGAGCGCCGCCAGCAGGATCCCGTGGCGGAAATAGCCGGTCGAGACCACCAGGTTCTCACCGCGCAGGCCCAGGTAGGGCAGGTCGTCGGGCGTGCCGGGGCGATTGCCGACGAGCGCCTCCACAAGCTCGCAGTCCTCGATGGCGGGGACGACGCGGATGGCGTCGCGAAGCAGCGTGTACACGCCGTCGACCGCGGGACGTACGCGCGCGTCCTCGCGGCTGGTCGCGCCCACGGCGACGGTGCCGTCGGTGCGCGGAATGATGTAGACGGGGCGATCCTCGACGAAGGCGCGCACGACGCGGCCGACCGGCATGCGGCCGGCAAGGCGCAGCATGTCGCCGCGCACCGGGCGCAGGTTCAGCGGCAAGCCGAGCGCGCTGGCACCGAGGCCGTTGCATACATAGACGGTGTCGCCGCGCAGGGTATCGACGCCGACGCACCTATCGCCCTCCCAGCGCAATGCTTTTGCTTTTTCGCGCACGAGGGTGGCGCCGCGCGATTGCAGCTCGCGCAGCAGGGCGGCGGCGAACATGCGCGGGTTGACCTGGTGGTCGCCCGGGATCTCCACCACGCCGGCGAGCTGCGGGCTGAGGCCCGGCTCCTGCGCGCGGGCTTGGCGCAGCGTGAGGCGGTCGACGTCCATGCCGTGGGCGTGCTGGTGCTCGGTGAGTTCGCGCAGGTGGGTGGCGTCGGCGCGGTCGGCGGCGACAACGAAGGTCGACTCCGTGCGGTACCCGACCTCCGCTCCCGGCAGGTCCGCGATGAGCGCAGGGTACAACGCCGCCGACTCCAGCATCAGCGGGTAGAGCGGCTCCTGGCGGTACTGCACCTCCGCGGCCGGGGCGAGCATACCGCCGGCGACGTTGGTCGCGCCGCTTGCCGGGGCCGGGTCGACCAGCGCGATCTGGCGCGGGTCGACGCCGCGGCGTGTGAGCTCGAAGGCGGTGGTCAGGCCGATGATGCCGGCGCCGACGATGAGGTGTGCAAAGCTTTTCACGACGCAGCCTCGAAATCCTTCACGATGCCCGCCGCCATCGCGCGCGGGTCCTCGGCGCGCATGAACCCGCGCACGATCGCCACGCCGGCCACGCCCGTGGCGGCGAGTGCTGCGGCGTCCGAGGCGTGCACGTCGCCGATCGCCACGACTGGCACCTTCGAGGCGGCGACCAGCGGCGGGTAGCCGTCGAGGCCGAGCGGGGCACGCCCGGAGTCTTTCGTCGGGGTGGGGCGGAAGGGGCCCGCGCCGACGTAATCGATCACGTCGGCGTACGCGTTTGCCGCCTCCACCAGCGCGAGCGTGCCGGTGGTCAGCCCGAGGATCGCGTTGGGTCCAAGCAGCTCGCGGGCCGCGCGCGGGTCCATGTCGTCCTGGCCGATATGCGCCCCGTGGATGTGGTGGGTTTCCATGAGGCGGGCGGCGAGGGGGACGTTGTCGTCGATAAGCACGCGCGTGCGCGGGTTCGCCGCGGCGACCGCATCGGCGACCTCGCAGGCGAGCCGCTCGAGCGCTGGCTCGGCGATCGGCTTGCTGCGCACCTGGATCACACCCGCCCCGCCGGCTGCGGCCGAAGCGGCGACGCGCGCAACATCGGCGGCAGGCTGGCCCGTGACGAAGTAGCAGCGCAAGTCGACCGCCTTAGGCATCGCGCACCACCCACGCGCGGTCGGCCTGGTCGAAGAAATCGAGCTCGTAGCGCGAGGCGACCGCGCACGCGCGCACCGCCGCATCCAGCGCGTCGGGGTTCGCCGCGAGCGTGGCCTCGCAACGCTCGATCGCGCCGCGCACCGCCTCGTAGAAGCCGTCGCCCGCGTAGGTGGCCAGCCAGTCGCGGTAGGGGTGCGCGTCGTGGTTGCGCTCAGCCAGTCGCGCGCCGACTTCGTAGTAGAGCCAGTAGCAGGGCAGCACCGCCGCCTGCCCGATCGCGGCCGACTCGCCCAACGTCGAAGCGAGCAGGAAGTCGGTGTACGCGCGCGTGACCTGCGAAGGCAGCGTCTCGCGGCCCAGGTCAGCGAGCCAGGTGCGCTGCATCTCCTGCTCGTCGGCGATCGCGGCGTCCGCATCCGATGCCCACGCGCCGCCGAGCGCACGCAGGGAGCGCGCGTACTTGGTCAGGTAGTAGGCGTCCTGCTCGAGGTAGAACATGAAGTCGGCGTGGTCGAGCGTGCCGTCGCCGAGCGTGCGGATAAACGGCAGCTCCATGATCGCGGTGAGGTACGGCGCCGAGGCGTCCCACAGCGCCTGGGTGTGGGGGCCGGCAGGTTGCGCGAGCGGTGGGGTTGGGCCGGCGTCGATAAGCAAGAAGTGCTCGGGGTTGCAGTCGGCGGCGCGCTGCATGCGGCGGCCCACATGGTCGTGGTCGACGGGGCCGCGGCCGTGCCCGACGGCGAGCGCGTCGGCGTGCGCGATCGCCTCGTGCAGCCAGCGCGACGCCCACTCGGTCGCCGCGGGCGTATCGAAGCCGGCCCCCAGGCGCGTGGCCAGCGCCGAGGAAAACGAGCAGCCCGTGCCGTGCGTGTTCTTCGTCTCCACCCGGGTCACCGGCACGTGGTGCACGCTGTCCGCGGTGACCACGGCGTTGTCCGCGCGCGGGCCGGAAAGGTGCCCGCCTTTGACAATGACGGTCGTGCCCAGCTTATGCGCCAGGCCTTGCGCCTGCGCGATCGCGGCGTCGAAGTTTTCGGCCGGGTCAACGCCAGCGAGGACGGCGAGTTCGGGGAGGTTGGGCGTGATGACGTCGGCAAGCGAGGCGAGCTCGCGCAGCGCCTCTTCCGCCTCGCGCGTGAGGAGCCTATCGCTTGACGACGCCACCATCACCGGATCCAACACCACCTTGCAGTCGCGCGCGTGTGTGGTGAGGAACTCGCGCATCACCTCGATGATTTCGGTGGTGCCGAGCATGCCGATCTTGATCGCGTCGATCGCTACGTCGTCGGTGATCGAGCGCAGCTGCGCGCGCAGAAAATCGATCGGCGGGGTGAAAATCTCCTGCACGCCGGTGGTGTTCTGGGCGACGAGCGAGGTCACCACGCTGTAGGAAAAACCGCCGGCGGCCTGGATCGATTTGATATCGGCCTGGACTCCTGCGCCTCCGGTCGGGTCGGTGCCGGCGATAGTCAGAATGCGGGGCAGGGCAGGTGTATTCATGTGGGACATCCCTTCGCTAGTTCGAGCTAGAGCAGGTTCGACGGGTCTCATCTCAGCACCATGTTGGGTGCACCCCGTGTCACACTGGCGACGCTAGCACAGCGCCCCTGCCGCACTTAGAAGGGGAGCGCGATGCCGAGCGCCGGGGCGGAGAAGTACAGCCAGCCGGCTGCGAGCGCGCCGAAGACGGCGAGCAGGCCGAGCACTGCGCCGAGGACGTCCAGGCTCTTGCCGACGTTCACGTTTGTGGTCTCGGCGGGAGCTGTGTCGTTCGAGTCGACGTTGACGTTGTTGACGTTGACGACCACCTCGTTGCTGTCGGTCGTGTCCTGCGCGAGCGCCGGTTGCGCGGCGGCGAGCAGTGCCAAGGAGGTGAACGTTGCGGTGATGCACTTCATGCTTCTACTAGTAGCAGGCGGAAAAGGGTATCCCTATTAGACGCATGAATTGGGCTGCCGGTTCCCTTTTGGGGCGAAAGTGGAATACTTCTCACATTTG
>NZ_KV825615.1:16137-16913 GCF_001831515.1 Corynebacterium sp. HMSC074A01 | reverse complement strand
GCCGACGCGGCTTCGGCGAGCGTCTCCGAGCTGGTCGCCCGTGGCATGGACCGCGACCGCGCCGAACAGCTCGCGCTCGCCGCCGAGGTGTTCTACGGGTCGGTGCGCAACGCGAAAGCACAGGCGGCGTGTGTTGCCGCGGCGCGGGAAAACGGGCACCGCCTGGACACCTTGGCGTATATCGCACGGTCGTCGCGCTCGCTGGACTCCGATAAAGACCGGTGGCACTATCGCCAGAAGCTTTGTGAGACTGAAGGTGACATGCGCACCGTGGTCAAGCGCGCGAAAGCCTTGAAGAAGGAGCTGAAACCGCCCGCGCCGCGTGCGCCGAAAGCGTCGGTGACCTTCCACGACAAAGGGTGGTCCACAGTCCACATCACCGGGCGCACCACTGATGTGCTGCCGGTGTACCGGGCGGCGAAAGACGACCCACAGGCGTGGCTGAAGGACACACGCACGGGTGGCGACGCGGCGATCACCACGGTGTTGAACATGGACATCGGCGACTTCGTCCAATGGCGCATGCGCAAAGACGGCGAGATCGAAGTCCAGCTGACCAACGGCGAGTGGCTGCGCGGAGCCGAGCTGGTCAACCGGAAGCTGCACACAGCCGGGTACATCGCGCTGATCTCGGCCACGGACGGGCCGGTTAACCTCTATCCGGTGAAATTTGAGCGCCACGCGACCCGGGAGCTGCGCGCGCTAATGAGCGCGGATGGTGCCACCTGCGCGTGGGCGGGGTGTAACCAGCCGGCGGATTTTTCCGAGGCGCACCA
>NZ_KV825615.1:0-16037 GCF_001831515.1 Corynebacterium sp. HMSC074A01 | reverse complement strand
CGCACCACATCCAGGAGTGGTCCAAAGGCGGTGCCACCGAGATTGAGAATATGTGCTGGTTGTGCACCTACCACAACCGGCAAAACGGCAGGCCAAACCGGGGCCGGATGCAGCGGGTCGGCGGGCAGATCATGTGGCAAAGCCCCAAGGGTTATCTCACACCCCGCGGCATACAACACGCCGACCCGGCGCGGAGACACGCCCGGGCCGCGCACATCCCAGCAACAGGACCGCCCGGTTAAAAGCACCTACGTGTCGCGCCACGCAAGCCAACGCCGCACGAGCCACCACTCGGCAAGCGCGAAAGCACCGGCGAGCAGTCCCGGCCAGATCGCGGGCTCGGCGCGAAAGAGATTGACCAGGCCCTGCACCAGCGCCACGAGCGCGAAGAAGCCGACAAAACCGATGATGGCCTGCCACATGAGGTCTTTGCGCTGATCCATGCTTAGCCCTTCACGCCGCCTGCGGTCAGGCCTGCGACGATGCGGCGCTGGAACACCAGCACCATGATGATCAGCGGCACGGTCACCAGCGACCCGGCCGCCATGATCGCCGCGTAGGGGTACTCGAACGCGCTCGGGCCCGAGAAGCGCGCGATCGCCACGGTCACCGGCTCGGTCGCGGTGGTGGAGAGCTGGCGGGCGAGCATGAACTCGTTCCACGTCGTGATGAACGCGATGATCGCGGTGGTGAAGATCGCGGGCGCGGCCAGCGGCAGCAGCACGAGTCGGAACGCTTGGCCGCGGGTTGCGCCGTCGACACGCGCTGCCTCCTCGAGCTCCCACGGCAGTTGCTGGAAGAAGGAGATGAGCGTGTAGACGGTCAGCGGCAGCGCGAACGAGATGTTGGGGATGATCATCGCTCGGTAGGTGCCGATCCAGCCGAGGTCGCCGAACAGCTGGAACAGCGGCGTGACCAGCGCGATGCCGGGGAACATCGACGCCGCCAGAATGATGCCGGTGACAATCCCCTTGCCGGGGAAGTCGAGCCGCGCCAAGGCGTAGGCGGTGAACACGCCGACCAGCACGGCGAGCGCGGTCGTGGTCAGTGAGATCAGCAGCGAGTTGCCGATCGCCCCGAGGAAGTTGTTGCCCTTGTCCGTGGCGAGCGCGTCGCGGAAATTCTCCAGCGTGACGTGCGTCGGCCACGGCGTGGTGTCGAAGGTGTGCGATTTGTCGCGCAGGGCGGTGATCAGCATCCAGTAGAAGGGGGCGAGTCCCCAGAACATGATGAAGATGACCCCTGCGTAGTGCCAGAATTTTTTCATCGCGAGCCTTTCTTGCTTTTCGACGCCCGCCTGCCCCCAACATCAGCGCCCAAGAACCGAATCATGACGAAGGCGACCGTGAAGATGAGCAGGAAGATCAGCGTGGACAGGGCGGAGGCGCTGTTGAAGTTGCCTTGGCGCATGTCCTCGACCACGAGCTGGGAGATCGTGGCGGTGGGCGAGTTGGAGGAGCCCGAGATCATGATGACGGGCAGGTCGTACATGCGCAGCGCGTCGAGCGTGCGGAAGAGCACGGCAACCATGAGCGCGGGTCGTACCAGCGGCAGCGTGATGCGGGTAAACGACTGGAAGGCGGAGGCACCGTCGACACGCGCGGCCTCGTAGACGTCTTTGGGGATCATCTGGAGCCCGGCGAGGATGAGCAGCGCCATGAACGGGGTGGTCTTCCACACGTCGGCGACGATGACGGCGGCGCGCGCGGCGGTGGGGTCGGTCGTCCACGCGATGTCGGTGCCGAGCAGCGAGTTGACGATGCCCGCGGGCGCGAACATGAACTGCCACAGCTTCGCCGTCACCGCGGTCGGGATGGCCCACGGGATGAGTACGGCGGCGCGGATGAGCGCGCGGCCTTTCGACGGGTGGTTCATGATCAGCGCCATCACCATGCCGAGGACCGTCTCCAAAAGGACGGTGACCACGGTGAAGAACAGCGTGATGCGCACGGCCGGCCAGAAGTCGGTGGCGAGCACGCCGGGCGGGCAGGAGCCGACCTCACCGGAGGCGGTCATGCAGCGGTTGGTCAGCCAGTACAGGTAGTGCTCGGCACCGGCGAAGCCGCCCTCGGTGAACACGCCCGTGGTCGGGTCGAGCTTCTTGTCGGCTTGGAAGGAAAGCCAGATGGCGCGCAGGATCGGGTAGCCGATGACGACGGCCAGCACGGCCAGCGCGGGCGTGACGAGCAGCGCGGCTTTGCGCGTGTCGCCGCGCGGTTTGCGCGCGCGGGTGGGGGAAGCGGTAGTCATGCACCACACTCCAGTTCTGTTTGGGGCCTACACGGGCAAAACGCCCGCGACCGTAGTGTAAACGGTGGCGGGCGTGAGCAACCAGGTACTAGGAGGCCTGCTTGATGGCAGAAGCCATGTCCTTCGTTGCGTCGTCGACGCTCTTGCCGGAGGTCAGCGCCGCGTAGGCGTTGTCCTGGATGGCCTTAGAGATCGCCGGGTAGAACGGGGAAACCGGGCGCGGCTTCGCGTTTTCCAGGGACTCCTTCAGGGCCGGCAGGTAGGGGTGCTTCTCGACGAGCGCCTCGTCGTCGTAGATCGACGCGAGCACCGGCGGGAAGGAGTTCTCGGCCAGGGAGAGCTGGTTCTCCTCGTTGATGATGAACTTCATGAAGTCCAGGGCGGTCGCCTTGTGCTTCGAATTGACGTTGATGCCGTTGTTGTAGCCGCCGAGGGTGGACACGCCCACGCCGTCCTTGCCAACCAGCGGCTGGACCTCGAAGTTCAGGCCCGCCTCCTCGGCGTTGGAGTACATGTACGGCCAGTTGATGGCCAGGGCGGTCTTGCCCTCGGTGAACGCGAGGTTGGTCTCCTCCTCCGTCGCGGCGGTGGAGGACTGGGCGATGGTGCCGTCCGCGTAGGCGTCGACAAGCGCCTGGAGGCCCGCCTTGGCCTCGTCGGACTCGACGGTGGGCTCGCCGGACTCGTCGATGACCTCGCCGCCCCAGCCGTTGATGAAGCCGAGCGTGTTGACCGTCAGGCCCTCGTACTGCTTGAGCTGGGTGGTCAGGCAGTCGGTGTCGGACTCGACGGCCTCGCAGGCGCTGCGGATGTCGTCGAAGGTGTCCGGCGCTTCCTCGATGATGTCGGTGTTGCGGAAGAGCAGCTGGCCGTTGGTGTTCTGCGGCAGGGCGACGAGCTTGCCGCCGTAGGTTGCCGAATCCACCGTGGACTGCAGCAGGCCGGAGGTGTCGACCTCGTAGTCGCCCTCGAGCGGCTCGAGCCACTGGTTGGCGGCGAAGTCAGCGGTCCAGACCACGTCGAGCGCCATGACGTCATAATCGTCGTTGCCCGCCTGCAGCGACTGCACGAGCGTGTCGCGCTGGTCGTCCGCCTCGCCTGCGAGCTCTTTGAGCGTGACCTCCTCGTCCGGGTGCTCGGCGTTCCACTTCTCGATGATCGGGATAAGCTTGTCTGTGTCGTTGCGGCCCATCGCGAAGGTGATCGGGCCGCGGCCCTCGCCCTCGGCGGCGGTGTCGCCGGACTCAGCGGCGGTGGACTCAGCTTCGGTGGATTCGTTGGAGTCGCTCGAGCAGGCGGCGAGCGACGCGCCGGCCAGTGCGATCGCGCACAGCGCGGCACCAGTCTTGCGGGAAGCGGTGAAGTGCATACGGAAACCTTTCGTAGTTACTGGTTTCCCACAATGTATAAGCCGCACCCGTACCGCGTACACGGATTTCCGGTTTTGCCCACCAACGGGGGTAGGTCAATTAGTCCTCGCCGAGGAGGTGCTCGATCTTCTCGGTGCGCATGATTTCTTCGCGCCTGTCTGCGGAAATCGGCCCAGCCGAGGCGCAGACGGAGCCGCCCGCGGCGAGCGGGGCGAGCACGAAGTCGCGGAACTCGGCGGCGGTGCGCCAGCCCGGCACCCAGTACCTGGCAGGCCCCAAGTCGGGGGTGGCAAACTCGGCCAGCTCGGGCGAGGCGCCGAAGTACTGGTCCCCGTAGAAACGCACGGTGGGGCCGAAGTCGACGGTGCCGAAGGGTAGCTCGCCGCCGGCCTCCACCACGCCGCGGCCGAAGGGGTCGTCGGAGACCACGACGCAATCCGGCACTTCGGCCCAGCGCGCGGCATTATCGACGGTGGTGAAGATGGTGGTTGGCGTGGCGTCGGCAAGCAGCTCGGGCGCGAAACGCACGGTGCGGCCGGAGTTGTACGCGCCGAGCGCGATGACGGCGGACTGCCACGAGGTCGGCAGGTCGATGGCGATCGGCGCGTCGGCGTCCAGCTCGAATTCCTCGTCGAGCAAGTTGGCGACCTTGCTGGCCCAGTTGTCCAACGTTTGGGCGGAGAACTCCATGCGCGCGCCGCGGGCGTCGTCGTAGACAGTCAGGCGCGGGCTGGCGGGGTCAGTGCGAAGAAGCGGCGAGAGCATGCTCATGCCCGCCGATCATACGCGCAGGCTAGTTCACGCAGCGGGGGCCGTCGCCGCCCGCGTCGATCTCCGGGCCGGTCTCCGCCGCGCCGAAGTCTTCGCCCGGTGTGCCCACCGGCGTATCCGAGCTCGCCTCCTCGCGCTCCTCGGGGCTGAGCAGGGCGGGGCCGGCGTAGTCCGCGGCGATGACCACGATGAGGCTGCCTGCGTCCACGTTCGCGTTCGACGTCACCGGGATCCCGCCGAGGCGGTCGGCGAGCTCCTTGGCGGCCGGGTCTTCCGGGTTCGCGGCGACGATCTGGCTTTCCCAGTACACGCCGTCCATGGCGTTGGAGACGTCGGCGACGCGCATGCCCTCGTCGGTGAGGTAGTCGCCGACCGCGCCGGCCTGGCCGGTGCCCGCGCCCGCGTTGAGGATGTAGAGGCTCAAGTTCTCAAACCCGGCCGCGGTGCCCTCCTGGCTGTGCTCTTCAGCCTCGCTGGTCGGTGTTTCTTCCTCCGGTTCGACGACCTTCTCCATGAAGCGCTGGACTTGGCCGGGGTCGACGGTGACGATGGACTCGCCATAATCACCCGTACCGTTGACCGAGGTCACCGGGATGGTGGTGAAGGTGACGTTGCCGCCGCCTAAGCCCGACATCTGCTGCGCGAATCGCACGACGTCCCAGCCGCGGTCCAGGGTGACGGAGCGCTCCGCCGCATTCGACAGCTCGCGCAGGGTCGCCGGGTTGGTCAGCGTGCCGGCCGACAGGATCTTCTGCACCAGCGAGGCCATGTAGGCCTGCTGGCGCACGATGCGGTCGAGGTCGCCGCGCGGCAGGTCGTGGCGCTGGCGCACGAAAGACAACGCCTGGGTGCCGTCGAGGGTTTGCTCGCCGGCGGGGAAGTTTGCGCCCGAGAGCGGCTCGTTGACGGCGGCGTTGAGGCAGACGTCGACGCCGCCGACGGCGTCGGTAAGCAGCACGAAGCCCAGCAGGCCGACCTGCGCGAAGTGGTCGACCTCCACGCCGGTGAGGTCCGCCACCGCATCGATGAGGCCCTCCTGGCCCGCGCGCGCGACTTGCTGTTCGAGCTGGGCGTCCTCGGCGGCGCCGTCGGCAAGCAACTGCTCGCGCTTCTCGCCCGCGTGCGCGGCGTAGACGCCGTTGATCTTCATGTTGCCGTAGTCATCCGTGTGGATGTAGGTGTCGCGCGGGATCGAGATGGCGGTCGCGCGCGAGCCGTCCTCGGGCACGCGCACGATCATGATGGTGTCCGTGTTGATCTCGCCGTCGGCCTCGCCTGCGTTTAGACGCGCGAGCTCGTCTTCAGACAGCGGATTGCCCTGCGCGTCCGTGCGCGAGTCGGAGCCGACGAGCAGGATGTCAACCGCCCCGTCGAGCACCTCCTCCTTCTTGCTCTTCTTGCCGCCGATGCTCAGCTCGGAGGCGGACAGCTGGCTGTCGAGCTGGCCGACGGTGAAGTAGCCCACGCCGGAAAGCACCAGCGCAGCGGCGGAGGCGGCCGCAAGCACCCCCTTGGCGACGGGGTGGCCCGACTGCTTCAGATCCCTCGCACGGGAAGGGGCCGGCTGGATGTCTCGGGCGCGCCTGGGGTTGTCATTCACGGGCAGCATTATACGGCATGGCGTACGTATTGCCCGCGCGCCTCCGTGCGCCGTACCCGGGTTTCGCCGCGGTAGTCGGTATGCTGAGCGCATTGTGAGAAACGACGAAGGAAGACGCCAACCAGCTTTGGCCGTGGTCACGGTGACGTTTTCGCCGGGCGAGCACTTGGCGCAGCTTGTGGGCTCGCTGGAGCAGGCGACGGGCCGCGACGTGGTGCTGGTGTGCGCGGATAACGGCTCGACCGACGGCGCCCCGCAGGCCGCCGCCGAGCGTTTTGCGCACGTGGAGTTTCTCCCCACCGGCGGCAACATCGGCTACGGCGCGGCGATCAACGCGGCGGCGCGCGCGCTGGCTCCGCGGCGGGCGAGCGGGGAGATCGACCCGGAGGCGTTTTTGGTGGTCAACCCGGACGTTGAGTTCCAGCCGGGCAGCGTCGATGAGCTGCTGCGCTGCCTGCACGCGACGCCGCGCGCGGGTGCGGTCGGCCCGCAGATTGAGGAGGCCGATGGTTCGGCCTACCCCAGCGCCCGCCAGGTGCCGGGGCTCGCGGTGGGCATCGGGCATGCCCTGCTTTTCGACGCCTGGCCGTCCAACCCCTTCAGCGCCACCTACATGGCCGGGGCGGATATGGATGCGCAGCGCGAGGCAGGCTGGCTTTCCGGCGCGTGCCTGCTGGTTCGCTGGGAGGCCTTCGATGAGATCGGTGGCTTCGACGAGCGGTACTTCATGTACTTGGAGGACATTGACTTCGGCGATCGGTTGACGAGGGCGGGTTGGAGCAATTTGTACTGCCCGTCGTCGGTAATCCTGCACGACCAGGGGCATGTGGCGCACAAGCACCGGCGGGTGACCGTGCCGGCGCACCATGTTTCGGCGTACAGGTTCCAGCGAGATCGGCATCCGCAGTGGTGGCAGGCACCGCTGCGGTGGTGCCTCTGGCTGGGCTTGAAACTGCGAAGCGCGTTGCAATTGCGCTCACGCGCGGCACAGAAAACGGAAGTGAAGGACGAAAACCATGGAACACGTTGAAGCGCACCCGGAGAATACGGACGCGGTCATCCTGGTTGGTGGTCGCGGGACGCGCCTGCGCCCGCTGACGGTCAACACGCCGAAGCCGATGCTGCCGACGGCCGGCTACCCGTTCTTGAGCCACCTGCTGGCGCGGATCAAGGCGGCGGGCATGCGGCACGTGGTGCTGGGCACCTCGTATAAGGCGGAGGTGTTTGAGGAGTACTTCGGTAACGGCGCGGACTTCGGGCTGGAGATCGAGTACGTCGTGGAGGAAGAGGCGCTGGGCACCGGCGGCGCGATCCGCAACGTGGCGGACAAGCTGCGCTACGACAATGCGATGGTGTTCAACGGCGACGTGCTGTCCGGCGCGGACCTGAGCGCGATTCTGGCGACGCACGCGGAGCACGACGCGGACGTCACGCTGCACCTGGTGCGCGTGCCGGACCCGCGCGCGTTCGGCTCGGTGCCGACGGACGCGGACGGCAACGTCGAGGCGTTCTTGGAGAAGACGGAGGACCCGCCGACCGACCAGATCAACGCGGGCTGCTACGTGTTCAAGCGCGAGGTGATCGAGCAGATTCCGGCGGGGCGCGTGGTGTCGGTGGAGCGCGAGGTCTTCCCGGGCTTGCTTGCCGACGGCGCGAAAGTGGTCGGCCACGTCGATTCCTCCTACTGGCGCGACATGGGGCGCCCGGACGACTTCGTGGAGGGCTCCTCGGATTTGGTGCGCGGGATCGCGTACTCGCCGCTGCTGGAGGGGCGCACGGGCGAGTCCTTTGTGGACGAGTCGGCCGGGGTTGCGGGCGGCGTGATCCTGATCGGCGGCACGGCCGTGGGGCGCGGCACGGAGATTGGTGCGGGCTCGCGCATCGACGCCTCCGTGGTCTTTGACGGGGTGACGATCGAGCCGGGCGCGGTGGTGCGGAACTCGATTGTCGCCTCCGGGGCGCGGATTGGTGCGAACTCGCGGATCGTGGACTGTGTGATCGGCGAGGGCGTGCAGGTCGGCGCGCGCTGCGAGCTGCAGGCGGGCATGCGTCTGTGGCCCGGGGTGAACATCCCGGATTCCGGCATTCGATTCTCGCCCGACGCTTAAAGACGTCGGGAGCGACACGCGGTTTTGCGCAATTAGTTACCCGCGGGCGGGGTGCCTACCATATGTAGTACCCCCGCGAATCACCCCCGACACGTCGGCTATGTGACGAATGTGGCTGGAGTGGCGAACGACGTGGGCAATGCGAAGAAGTCGCGCACGAGTTGCCGGATTATGTTGCGGCTATTTAGTGCTTCGGTGTGTAATCGCTTGTGTAATCACATCGACGTGAGTTGATGAGCACGCTACAGGTACGACAACAACGGAAGGAGGGGGAGGCGTGGAAAATAAGGCAAATAACGCCAACGTCCGTGGCGCGACCGCGGACGGCATGACCCTCGAGGAGTTGTTTGGCGCTGTCGAGAAGGAATGGCAGGACCAAGCGCTGTGCGCGCAGACTGATCCGGACGCATTCTTCCCAGACAAGGGCGGATCTACCAGGGAGGCCAAGCGCATCTGCAAGGCCTGCGCCGTGCGCGACGAGTGCCTGGAATACGCGCTGGAGCACGACGAACGCTTCGGTATCTGGGGCGGGCTCTCGGACCGAGAGCGCCGCCGCTTGAAGAAGCAGATCGGCTAGAACGGAAACGCGTCGTCGATATCGCGCGGATCCAAGTTGAGATAGTTCGCCACAAGAGCAGTCAGGACCCAGTTCAAAAGTTCTGACTGCTCTTGTGCTGTCTTGGCCCGGCGCTCGATGGGGCGGCGGAAGATGACCAGGCGGGGGCGCGTTGGCGCTCCGTGGCGATCCACCCCGGCGGGCAGGACGCGGCCGAGGGGGACGGGGCCGTCGGCGACCACCTCGTCGGGAAGCACGCTCATGTCGGCGCGCAGCCGCATCCGCGGAATGGTGTCGACGGCGAGGTCCACCCCGGCCAGCTGCTCCGCGTACGCGTTGTGCAGCGGCGCGTAGGTCTCCAGCACGAGCTGGTCGAAGGCGCTCGAGCGCGTGCGGTAGCGCGGCACACCCACTGGCAACAGCGGGCCCTGCGGGCCGCGGCCGTGGCGGTCGCGGGCGGTGCGCAGGTGCAGCGGGGAAGAACCTCTCATAGGCCCACATCCTAGGGGTCGCGGGGCGCGGTTTCGGTGGGGCGCGCCGCGTTGCACTTCACAAACCTCAAGGAGGGGTTTAGACTTGGGCGGCGTGAATACATTCCGTCGTTGCTGTCGTCCTGGCTGCGGTCGCCCCGCCGTGGCCACCCTGATCTATGCCTACGCGGAATCTACAGCCGTGATCGGCCCGCTCGCCGTGGAGAAGGACCCGCACGCCTGGGACCTGTGCGAGAAGCACTCCGCGCACATCACCGCACCAGTGGGGTGGGACATGGTGCGCGTCGAGCAGGTCGACATCGAGGAAGACGCTGAGCACGACGAGCCGGAGGAGGGGAACTTCGACGACTTAGACGAGTCCGAGCTCACCGCGCTTGCCGAGGCGGTGCGCGAGGCCGGACGTGTGACCACCGGCCTGGTCGACACGTCCGCCGACCCCATCGAGTACTCCGCGTCCCACGACTTCAACGACCCGGCCACCTCGAACCACCCGGTGCACCGCACGAAGCGGATCGAGGCGCACGTCGCGGCGCACAAGGCGCAGCGCCGCGCCCACTTGCGCGTGGTACCGGACACTGATCAGGAGTAGCCTGCGCGTAGACTATCGCGCATGGCAATTGCACATATGGAAGCTTCTCTGAAGAACGTCATCAAGGCGTACGACGTCCGCGGCGTGGTCGGCGAGACGATTGACGCCGACTTTGTCCGCACCGTCGGCGCCGCCTTCGCGCACATCCTGCGCGGTGAGGGGGAGACCACGATCGCGGTGGGCTACGACATGCGCCCGTCGTCGCCGGAGCTTGCGCAGGCCTTCGCTGAAGGGGCGAGCGAGCAGGGCCTCGACGTGCTCGCGCTCGGCCTGACCAGTACAGACGAGCTCTACTTCGCCGCCGGCACGCTGAATTGTGCGGGCGCGATGTTCACCGCTTCCCACAACCCGGCCAAGTACAACGGCATCAAGCTGTGCCGCGCGGGCGCGACCCCGGTCTCCACAGACACGGGCCTTGCCGAGATCTCCCGCATGCTTCTCGACGGCGTCCCGGCCACCGACGCCACCCCCGGCACCATCACCGAGAAGGACGTGCTCGACGACTACGCCGCCTTCCTGCGCTCGCTTGTCGACGTCCCCACGCGCCGCCCCCTCGTCGTCGCCGTCGACGCCGCCAACGGCATGGCCGGGCTGACCGTACCCGCGGTGCTCGGCGACATGGATATCCGCCCGCTCTACTTCGAGCTCGACGGCACCTTCCCCAACCACGAGGCGAACCCGCTGGACCCGAAGAACTTGGTGGACCTGCAGAAGTTCACCGTGGAGCAGGGCGCGGACATTGGCCTGGCTTTCGACGGGGATGCGGATCGTTGCTTTGTGGTGGATGAGCGTGGGGAGCCGGTGAGTGCGTCGTCGATAAGCGCACTGATCGCGCGCCGCACACTTGCGACGCACCCGGGCGCGACGATTATCCACAACCTGATCACCTCGCAGGCAGTGCCGGAGATCATCGCTGAGCACGGCGGGACGCCGGTGCGCACGCGCGTCGGGCACTCCTACATCAAGGCCGAGATGGCGCGCACTGGCGCGGTTTTTGGCGGCGAGCACTCCGCGCACTACTACTTCGCCGATTTCTTCAACGCCGACTCGGGCCTGGTCGCGGCGCTGCACGTGCTCGCGGCGCTCGCGGAACAGGACGCGCCGCTGAGCGAGCTCATGGCCGAGTACAACCGGTACGCAGCCTCCGGCGAGATCAACTCCGAGGTCGCGGACCAGGACGCGGCGACGCAGCGCGTTATCGACGCGTTTGCGGACCGCACCGAAAAGCTCGACCGGCTCGACGGGGTGACCGTGTGGCTGAGCGGCACGAAGGCGTGGTTTAACGTGCGCGCCTCCAACACGGAGCCGCTGCTGCGCCTGAATGTTGAGGCGGAAACGGTGGGAGAAGTTGAGGAGTTAGTCGAGGAGATCCTGGGAATCATCCGCGCTGCGTAAGATTGCGGGGTATGAGCGACTACTACGAGGGTGTCGGCAACTACGACCGCGAGACCGTCCGTTTCTTCGACATCGCCCACGAGGGCGCGCAGGTCAGGGCGATTATCGACGCCCTCGAGCCCCTCGCCCGACTCCACGGTTTCAACCCCCGCAGCCTGGTCGTGCTGGCGACCGACCAGATCGCGCGCGCCGCAGCGAGCGCCGTGGCAAGAGTCCGCGAGCCGCTGCCGCTGCCGGTGGTGGTCACCGACACGCTGCCGGGATATGTGGGCGCGCTCGATGTGGTCGTGGTGGTCGGTGATGCGGCTGACCGCGAGGACGACCTGCGCGCGCTGACGACTGCCGCCCAGCGCGGCGCCGAAGCGGTGCTGGCCGGGCCCGCGCGCGGCCCGATCGTGGACGAGGCGCCGCGCTCGACTGTGGTCGTGCCCGCCCTGCCGACGGCGATGGGTCCCTCGCCCGCGCGCACCATCGCGGTGGTTGCCGCGGTACTCGACGTGTTGAGCGCGCGCGAAGTGGACGTCGAGGCGGTTGCGCAGCGCTACCGGGTGCTCGCGGACGAGCTCGACGCCGAGCTGACCGCCGTCTCACCGGAGCGCGACGAGGACGTCAACGCCGCCCGCCAGCTACGCGCCTTCATCCGGGACGCGCGCGTGGTGCACACCGGGGTGACGCGCCACGGGGAGGCGCTGGCTCAGCTCGTGGCGACGCTGTGGTCGTGCCGCGGGTTGGCCAGCGGTGTGGTGAGCGCTGCGGAGCTGCCGCAGGCGCTCGAGTTGGCGCGCGGCCCGCGCGCGGCTTCCGACGACATCTTCCACGATCCATTCCTTGATGGGCCGGTGGAACTGGTACCCTTGAAGGTCGTTTGCTGGGCGCAGCCGGACGCCGAGGCGTCGGCCGGGCCCAATACGCGCGCCGAAACCGTCGCCTCGCAGGAATTGGGTGAGGCTGCCGCGGCGCTGCGACTGCTGGCGCGCGCGTACGCCGTGACCGCGCTCGACGACCCGGCGCTCTAGGCCTTTAGGCGCTGCGCGCCGAGAAGAGAACAACGACAGAAACGAGGCACGACCACCGATGGAGCACCTCAAGGGCGCCCTGCGTACCTACACCTGGGGCTCGCGCACGCTGCTTGCAGACCTGCGCGGCACCGCCTCGCCCGCCCCCACCCCGGAGGCGGAGCTGTGGTTCGGTGCGCACCCGGCCGCCCCGTCGACTATCGACGGCCGCGGCCTTGACGAGCTCATTGCTGCCGATCCGCGCGGGGCGCTGGGGGAGCGTGTCGTCGAGAAGTTCGGCGAGCAGCTGCCGTTTTTGGTCAAGCTGCTGGCGGCCGGGGCCCCGCTATCCCTGCAGGCACACCCGTCGAAGGAGCAGGCGCTTGCCGGTTTCCAGCGGGAGGAAGATGGCGGGCTGGACCTGCACGACCCGCGCCGCAACTACAAGGACCCGAACCACAAGCCCGAACTGATCGTGGCGCTGACTCCCTTCCAGGCGCTGGCGGGCTTCCGCCCCTTTTCGCGCACTGCGGAGCTACTCGCGGTGCTCGACGCCCCGGGGCTCAACCGCTACACCGCGATGGTGGACCCGGCGGACGAAGAGGCGAGCCTGCGCGCGCTGTTCACCACGCTGATTTCGCTGCCGCGTAAGGCGGCGGTGGCGCTCGTGGAAGAAGTCGAGCAGCGGGCCCGCGAGGCGGTGCAGGGCGAGCTCGAGGAGTGGATGCGCGAGGTGCTCACCATGTACCTCGAGCTGGTCGAAGCCTACCCGGGCGACATCGGCGCGCTTGCCGCGCTGCTGCTCAACTACTTCAACCTGCAGCCGGGCGAGGCGCTCTACCTGGACGCCGGGCAGCTGCACGCCTACCAGCACGGGCTGGGCGTGGAGATCATGGCGAACTCGGACAACGTGCTGCGGGGCGGCCTGACCTCGAAGCACGTTGATGTGCCGGAGCTGGTGCGGGTGCTGAAGTTCCACGCGCTGACTTCGCCGCGTCCGGAGACGTCGACAAGCGAGACCGGCGAGGAATTCATCCTGCCGATCGAGGACTTCCGGCTCGGCCGCCACCGGCTCGCGGGCGAGGCGACGCTGAAGGTGAACACCGACGGGCCCGCGATCGTGCTGTGCACGGCAGGCGAGGCCATCGGTAGCGGTCAGTGCATCCTGCGCCCCGGCGAGGCCGTGTGGATCCCCGCGAGCGACCCGCGGCCCGAGTTCCGCGCCCGGGAGGGCGGGCAGGCGGAACTGTTCTACGCCAGCGTCTAGCGGTCCGAGCTGCCGGGCTCGGCGGGGGTGCAAGCGTCGTAAATGATGACGCCCGCGGTGATCCCCGCCGCGACGAGCGCGAGCCCCGCCGCCACGCTAGCCAGATTCAGCCGTGCCTTGCGCAGCTGCGCGTTGATCTCGGACGCCTGCTTAGCCAGCGCAGGGTTGAGAATGCCCAACTGCTGCTGCAGTTGCGCGTTCGCGTCCTCCAGCTGGCGGGCGATCTGGTCGGCCACATCGCTTAGGCCCGGGATCGCGGTCTGGGTGGCGATGCCGAGCGGGATCAGCGCGAGCAGCGGCACGCCGAAGCCCACGCCCGCGGCTAGGCAGCGGCTGTAGTCGAGCTGCGGGGCGGCACCGGCCTTCGGGGAGATCGGGATGGTGACGGAATCCACCAGGTCGCCCACCCTGTCCTTGACGTTCGCGGTGACTTTCTCGCCCGGGATGGCCCGCTCCTCGACGACGATGATGAGGTTGCCGCCGTCGTCGATGCTGCCGTCGGCAGGGCCGTCGACGTCGACGATCAGATCCTCGGGCGCGAAGCCGCCGCGGTTGGGCAGGCTGATGCGACCGCCTGGGATGAGCGGGCCGTCGTCAGGCGTGAAGTCCCAGCTCGGCTTGGCTGAGTCGTGGACGAACGGGTTGGAGCCGTTGAAGGCCTCCTGGGCGTTGGTGATCCCGTCGCCGTCGGCGTCGCCTGCGGGCGAGAGCAGCGAAATCTCGGACTGGTCGAACATCTCGAAGGCGACGCTGGCAATGTAGCTCGAGCCGTCGGGGTAGGCGAAGCGCACGTCCGCCTCGGGTGTGAGGGTCGGCCGCAGTGCGGCGACCAGCTTGTCCCAATCGCGCTTCTCCGCATTGCCGAGCGCGGCGTACTGCGCGGCCAGGTCAGCAATGCTGGGTGCCTGGGCGTGGACGACCGCGTCGTCGTCGGTGCTGAAGGTCCAGCCCGGCGCATCGTCCGGGAAATCTCCGCTGACCTCGGTGCCCTCCGGCATCTGCTTGTCGCCGTAGGGGTTCGGTGAGGCGGCCTTGCGGCTCGGCTTGATGCGCACGGTGTCCTTGCCGTAGGAGGGGATGTGCTTCTGCGTCGGCGAGCGCAAGTCCTCCTTCACCGTCACCCGGGCCGCGCCGAGGTACTTGCCCTCGGCGTTCTTGATGGTCACGGTGATGGCGGTGCCGGGCTCAGCGCCCTCGTCTGCGGTGATGTGCAGGTCGCCGCTCTGGTCAAGCGTCGCGGTCGCCGGGCCTTCCACCGTGGCGGTGGCGCCGGGGGCGGGGATGCCGCCGGTGTTCGGCACGGTGACGGACTCACCGGCGTAGACCTCGCTTGAGCGGCTGGTGTCCCACTTCGCGGGTGCTTCGGGGACGACTTCCGGGTCGAAGGGGTTGGAGCGGTGCTCGACTTCCTTGCGGTTGCCGTGCGTGTCGCCGTCAGCGTCGCCGTCCGGGTCGAGCAGGGGACGCTCGTCTTGCGCGTTGAGCTCGAAGACGACGCTTTCGGAATCCACCGAGTCGTCCTCGTAGATAAAGTCCACGAACACCTCGGGCTTGGCCACCGAGTGCAGCACTGTTTCGATGGTGTCCCAGTCGACGTCGGTGCCCTGGGTGAGGCGGGCGTAGTGCTGCGCCAGCTCATCGACGCTCGGCGCAGTCGCCGTGATCACCCCGTCGCTATCGATCTCGAAGGTCCAGCCGACGGCATCCGCCGGGGTCTTGAGCACGGCTGCCTTGAGCTTCTCCGGCGCAGGGCCGTTGAAGGGCTGGTTGGTCGCGACCTGCGCCTCGTTGTCGACGGTGATCGGCGAGTCGTACTTCGGGCGGTACAGGCTGGCGTCGGAAGGACGCTCGTGCACGGTGACCGTGGTCGCCACGATGTCGCTGGTGCCGTCATCGTAGGTGACCTTGATGCTCGGGCGGTAGGTGCCGACCGTGTTCGGATCTGGAGTTTCGTCGTTGACGACGAACTCGACATTGTCGGCCTGGAGCTCCTCCGGGTTGGTGATTGCGTCCCTGGGGTCGAGCTCGTCGCCCACAGTGATGCTGAGGTTGCGCGTGGTGGGCTCGTTGACCTGGTTGAGCGGGCGCGGCTTGACGACGATCACGGTGTCCACCTCATCGGTCGAGCCGTCCGGGTAGGTCACTACGATGGTGACGGCCTTCTCACCCGCGATGGTTGCCTGCGGGGCCTCGCCCTGCTCATCGGCGGCGAAGTCCGCGGTCGTGCCGCTCGGCAGTGCGCCAAGGTTGGTGATCAGGAAGCGCGCCAGACGCGCGTCCAGCGTGGTGCCGACTGTGACGCTGTGGCCTTCGCGTGCCTTTGGTGTGTGCATCTCCGCCAGCGTGCTGACGGGGATCTCGCGGGTGAGAGACGTGTCGCCGAGCGAGTGGTCGCTGACGGTGAGCGTGATGGTGCCCCTGGCGTTGGTGCCTGGGGTGAGCGAGATGTTGCCGTCGGTGTCGACGGTGATATCGCCTGCGGGGATCGTCCCGCTGTCGCCCTTGCCGTCCTCCCACGTCGCGCTGATGGTCGGCTGCTTGCCGCCGGTGACGCGCAGGCCGGTCGGCTGCGAGCGCTTGGTCGGGTTGAGCTTGGCGGCCCTGCCGGTCACGGTGGTTGTGGTGCCGAGCGTGACGCGCTTGGT
>NZ_KV825614.1 GCF_001831515.1 Corynebacterium sp. HMSC074A01 | reverse complement strand
GACTGGTACTAATCCACCAAACACCAAACAACCAACACCACAAAAGCACGTGGTCTTGGCAAACACATGCAACCGTGCGAAACACCAAAAAGCACTCGCGTCCACTATGCAGTCACTGACACAACACACCACGTGTCAACACTCAAATTAAGTAAATATTGTGTCACTATCACGCACAACCACTTGGTTGTGTTGACTGGCATGCCCCTTAAGGTGTGTCGGTGGTTGATGGCGGCGGGGAAACGCCCGGTCCCATTCCGAACCCGGAAGCTAAGCCCGCCCGCGCCGATGGTACTGCACTCGGGAGGGTGTGGGAGAGTAGGTTACCGCCGACCCAACAACTTCATTTTTCGACGCGCTTCGCGCACCAAGTAGAGGTGCCCGGAGCGCGTCGCTTTTTTGCGCCTTCGCCGCCCAGGGGGGGTATTCCAGACACTAACCCGCGCGCCCGAGGGCACTGGAATGATTTTGTAACGAGACAGCACTGCAACAGCGTTGTGCCTGGGACCTGACCCCCGTTAGGTAGACACCTGA
>NZ_KV825613.1 GCF_001831515.1 Corynebacterium sp. HMSC074A01 | reverse complement strand
CAATCGTGGCGCATCCACCGCATGATCGGGCCGAATCAATTGTGCCGAACCAGCATGGTGACTGGCTGAACCAGCGCAGTGAAGAGTTTGCAACGTGGCCGGTTATTGGAGAAAAGAAGGGTGACGCGACAAAGATCTTTGAGGTACACTCTGCGGGCCTTCAGACCAATCGCGATGCTTGGGTGTATTCGTATTCAGGTAAGCAATTAGCAGACCAGGTAGACCGTCTAATCACTGCTTATGACCAAGCTCTTTCGGAAGTTTCTAAATTTGATTCTATTAACGACCTATTTGACTCACATCCAGAGTTCGTAGATCCCGCCAAGATCAAATGGTCATCGAGCCTACAAAATCATCTAATGCGAAGGAATCCTATCCCATCTAATGGATTCCAGACGCTCTCTTTGTATCGACCATTTTGTAAGCAGAAGGTGTATTTCGATTCGATTCTCAATCACCGTACGTATCAGTTGCCGTCGATGTTCCCGACGCAACAGCACAAGAGCATTGGATACGTATCTACGAGTCCAGGCGATAGCGTACCTCTGGGAACGCTGGCGATGAACACAATGCCTGATCTACACACAATCGCCACTTCACAGTTTTTCCCTCGCTTCACCTGGGAGCCCGTGGACGCTGAGGATGGTGGGTTGTTCGGCGAGAGGACGTCGATAAGCGAAGGTGAGTCCTCGATGTATGGGCAGGTCGGTGAGGTCGTTGCGGGGTATGTGCGCAAGGACAACATCACTGACGCGATCAAGGCGATCTACCGCGACGCGCTGGGGGCTGATGTCACTGGTGACGACATCTTCCACTTCGTCTACGGGAAGCTGCACGACCCGAACTATCGGGAGACGTACGCGGCGGATCTGAAGAAGATGCTGCCGCACATTGAGACGCCGGGGACGCGTGAGGAGTTCGACAAGTTCGCGCGTGCCGGCAAGGAACTGATGGACCTGCACGTCGGATACGAGGATGTGGAGCCGTACCCGCTGGATATCGCGGTGAAGGGCGACGAGTCCGATCCAGAGACCTGGCGTGTGCTGAAGATGAAGTGGGGGCGCAAAAAGGACCCGGAGACGGGCAAGAACGTCAACGACGTGACCAAGTTGATCTACAACAAGCGCGTCACCATTACTGGTATTCCGGCTGAGGCTGACGAGTACATGCTGGGGTCGCGCTCTGCGCTGGCGTGGTTGATTGATCGTTACCAGGTGAAGAAGGACAAGGCGTCTGGGATTGTGAACGACCCGAACGATTGGGCAGACGAGGGGGGCAACCCGCGCTACATCGTGGACCTGATAGGCAAGGTCACGCGGGTCGCTGTGGAAACGGTCCGGATCGTGGAGGGGCTGAGGTAGTTCACGGATGAGTTCCCGAGAGATCTCGAATGACATTGAACACGTCGTTGCCCTCCCACCCACCGAGGGAATCCACCACGCCCTCGGGGCGAACCATGACCTGGTGACGGGCCTTGATGAGCTGATCGATAACGCCATCGATGCGCACGCCCAAAACGTAGTGCTGCACTTCCACGTCGACGGGTTCCGCCTGGTGCAGATCGGCATCCACGACGACGGCACCGGCATGTCCCTGCAGCAGATGCAGGAGATCCTGCGCCTCGGCGGGCACCAGGCACGCAACAAAAAGAACATCGGCCGGTACGGGATGGGCATGAAGGAGGGCTCGTTCAGTAACGCGGAGATCGTCACCGTGGTGTCCCGCCAACGCGGCCAGCACTCGGCTGGCTACGAGCTGCGCAAAGGAAGCTTTGACGCAGGCGTCTTGGGCGAGCGCTCCATCATGGACGTCTGGAACCTCCGCGCAGACATGCTCACTCTCAAGCACGGAACTAGCATCGTGTGGAACAGCCTCACCGACGTCTACCGGGGCGAAGACGAAGCGCAAGGCCTCGGCTTCATCTCCAGCACGTTAGAGAAGGTACGCCGCCACATCGGTATCCGGTACCACCGCTTCCTCGAGCGCGGCGACCTCAACGTGTCCATGTTCACCCGCTGGGATGACGCAGACTGGGCGCCGAACCCCGCAGTAAAGCCGATCAACCCCGTCGGCTACAGCCGCCCAGCGCGCAAAGACTACCCACGCACCCTCACTGTCGGCGGGAAGCCAGGCACCCCGGGTGTTACCGCCCACATCTGGACCAACCGCTCCACGAAGGACGAGTTCATCCTCGAAGACAAAGACGCGATGGGCCACCAGGGCTTCTACTTTTACGACGCCGACCGCCTCCTCACCAGCGGCGGCTGGAGCGGCTTCCGCCGCAACAGCAAGGATACGAAGCTGCTCCGAATCATTATCGACGATCCACAAGTCATCAACGAATACCTCATGGTGAGTCCGCAGAAGCGTTCCGTGCGCCTGAGCGAGGGCTTCCACAGGTTCATCGATTCCCTTCGGGACGTCAAAGATTCGGAATATACGTTCGATGACGTCTGCGCCGACGCGCGCGACGTCCTCCGGGAGTCCAACCAGAAGTCAGGCAACGCCGACCAGATCTCGGAGGCAGGCGTCGGCATCGCCCCGGAGGTTAAACGCGCAGTTGAGGAGCATGCGCGCATCCGCCTCACCGATCCAATCGACATCAAATACAAGCAGCTTCGGAACGACGATTTCGTCGAAATCGATCAGCCCAACCACTGCATTTACATCAACGCGGAGTACCGCAAACTCATCAACCCCGGCAGAGGCTCGCTCAATGACGCGCCCATTGTCAAGACGCTGTTGTACCTTCTCTTTAACGATGCCGCCGTCCAAAAACGAACCAAAAAGTCGAATGCGAACGTGGAAGTGTGGAACGCCCTCCTCACCGCCGCAGCGCAAGCAGAAGCGAATAGTAGGAGCGAATAATGGATTTCAACGATATTAGGAACGCGATCTCAGATCTGTATGACGCACGGAGTCTCCGCGTCCGCCCTGCGATTCATCAGGGAGTCGAACTTCTCACCGGAACCATGCTTAGCGACGACCAGCTCCGCTCCTACCTTCGTAATGGCTCGGCCGCGGACGTTCAACCGCTCGTTTCCTACATCACCGAGATCGCAAACGCCGACGGGGCCACTCTGGACCCGAAGACAGCAACTCGACCGGACTCCCCAGAGCGCATCGCATGGATCCTCGAACAGTTGGAGCTCAGCGTGTTCTCGGAAGAGATCGACGAGCTGCTCGTATCGCCCGAGCCTTCGGTGATCGTTGACCAGATTTTTGATGATTGGTACACCCCCGAGCGTGCTGCCAAAAACGCGAACTATTGGACCGACTACAAGAACGTCCTGTCCCGCAATAACTGGGATGCGGCCTCCATCGCCGCTGTCGATGAGCAAGCAACGCAGGTGCTCCGCCGTCTCACAGACCCGACGAAGGCCGAGTACCAGTCTTCCCGTGGTCTGGTTGTGGGCTACGTGCAGTCGGGAAAGACCGCGAACTTCACCGCACTTGCCGCCAAGGCCATCGACGCCGGGTACCGCTTCATCATCATCCTCGCCGGCACGATGAACAACCTGCGCGAGCAGACGCAGCGCCGAATGGATAAGGAGTTGTGCGGTAAGGAAGCAGTGCTCGACGGCTTGGATTACGAAAACCTCACGAAGGAAGAGGTGAAGTACGAGACCTACTTTAACGAGGACGAGGAGTGGGAGCGGGACTGGAATGACCGTGGTGGTGCGTTCCTGAGCCATGGGCCGCGCTACGGTGAGCCCGGCTTCCCACGCATCCGCCGCGTCACGACGTCGAAAATTGACTACCAGCGTAAAGTCACCAACGCCATCGATATTGAGCGCCCGGACAAGTCAAAGCCCATGTATGACCCTGCCAACTTGGACAACATGAAGTGCTTGGTTGCTGTGGTGAAAAAGAATGCTACGGTTCTGCGCCACTTCAACTCAGACCTACGCCGTGCTGCTGGTGCAGACCCCGAGTTTAAGAACCTTCCAGTGCTGGTCATCGATGATGAGTCCGACCAAGCGTCGATCAACACCCGCCCACAGAAGAGCCGTGGAAGCAAGGAGGAAGTCAACAGGACAGCCGTGAACGAGCAGATCACGGAGATCCTGCAGAACTGCCCTCGAGCACAGTATGTCGGCTACACTGCTACCCCATTCGCGAACGTGTTCATTGACCCCAACGACCCGGTTGACCTGTACCCGCGCCACTTCGCATTAATGTTGCAGGAGCCGCCTGCGTATCGAGGTGCGCGCTGGTTCCACGACCGTACAGAGTTCGCCGATGGGAGCGAAATCCCGACGATTAAGAACTCGCAGAGCAAGGCGTTCATCCGTGATCTCATTGATGAAAGCTCAGTGAGTGATGAGTTTTATGACGAAACGCGTAGGAACGAGCTGGCCCGATCATGCGGTGGATGCGCCACGATTG
>NZ_KV825612.1 GCF_001831515.1 Corynebacterium sp. HMSC074A01 | reverse complement strand
CCGACGTGTCTACTTTCCGGGGGTCAGGCCCGCCTGCGCTCAAACGGACATTGATCAACCGATAGGCTGTGAACAGCGCCAAGTTGCTGCCCCATTGACGGCCACGCTTTGAGCAAATCCGCTCCAGACAGATCAGCCGCCGGTACTCCCGGAATTGCCGTTATCACCAAGCATGCACCCTCCTGTTCCTCCTGCCAGTTGATCACCTCGGGGCAAGCCACACCTCGACCTTTGAGCCAAATGAGGCGGTCACGCTCTCCAGCGAGCTCACCGCGGCGGGAAGCAGGTGCGATTTTCGCGAAGGCATGCCCGTCACCACGTCGAAAAACAAAATCACCAGATTCTCCGCCTCTGACAGGCAACCAGTCAGAATGCGATTCACCAAAAAAAATATTAGTTCGATTCAATGGAGGTTCCTTCAGTTTTCTGATGAAGCGCGGAGGTGGCTCAACCTGCGAAAAGAAACGAGTTGCTACGTAAGTCCGAGAACATGCTTTCCATGGTCTCTGAGCTCGCCTTTGGGACCGACATATCGGTAGAGAGTGACGCGCTCGATGCCGAGTTCCTTGCAGAGATCGGAAACTGAAGTATCGCGCTGGGCCATGGCGGCTTGCGCGAGACGCACCTGAGCTTTGGTGAGCGCGAATTTTCGTCCGCCCTTGCGACCGCGCGCTCTCGCGGAGGCGAGACCCGCCATGGTGCGCTCTCGGATCAGATCCCGCTCGAACTCGGCCAAGGTGGCGAAGATTCCGAACACCATGCGACCGGACGCAGTCGTGGTGTCGATCTGAGCGGGCACTGTTGCAAAGTTAGCGATGAGGCAGCC
>NZ_KV825611.1 GCF_001831515.1 Corynebacterium sp. HMSC074A01 | reverse complement strand
CGTGCCTCGATGTCGTCTTTGCTCGGCTCCGGCAGCGCGCCGGTGTCTGCAAGCATCTGCTGCAGCGCCGCTGATGCGGCGACCTCGCCGACAACACCGTGGCGCGGCTCGTCGATGAGCGGATGCTGGTACACAGACCACCAAGCAGCCCCAGTGACGATCTCGGGCACCTGCACCACCCCGAGCAGCGGCGGTAGCGGCGAGGCCCCGCTGGTGAGGTACGTGGCCGTCTCGTCGAAGACCGGCTGCGCAATGTCATCGCTGATCATGTACGCGATAACAGCGTCGAGTTCAAGGTGGTGGACCCACGCTGCGAACCGCTCGCGGCTCTCGGTGAGCTTCTCCACTGCTTCGTCCAGGTCGAACCGTGCGACCGGGCCGAGGCGGACGGTGTCGACGCCCTCGTCGTCGACGAAGAACGCGAGGATCAGCGAGTTGTTCGGGTAGAAGCCGAGGATGCCGGGGAGGTTCGCGAGTATCTCGCCGTGGGATGCAAGCGTGTGGGAATGAGTGGACATGGCAGTGCTCCTTTGCACGAATACGGGGTGTATGTGGTCAATCCCGTATTCGGCCCGGCTCTGCCGGTCGCAGGCGTATCCCAGCAGTGCAGCACTCATGTGTGCCGAGCGTCGCTAGCGCAGCCTGATGCCTTCTCGCCGGGTGCGAGCGCTAGCGACGCAGCCTGTGCTTAAGCGTCGGCTTCGATGCGCTTGAGAGCGCGATAGATCGTCGGCCGCGAGACGTTAAAGGTGCGCGCTACAGCGCTGACGGACTTGCCGCCGTCGATAAGCTCCTTGGCCATCTGCGCCTGCTCAGCGCTGAGCTTCGGCTTGGGGCCGGCGACCCTGCCCTGTGCGCGGGCGTGCGCCACGCCCTCACGGGTGCGCTGGACAAGCAGGTCACGCTCCCACTCGGCAAGACTTGCCATGACGTTGATAACCACCTTGTCGGTGGGCTTCGACGTGTCCAGCGCTGGCTCCAACACCTTGACGTTGATGTCACGCTCGGCGAGGTCAGCGATGGTGTTCACGGTGTCCGCGAGGCTGCGGCCGAGCCTGTCCAAGCGCGTGACAACGAGCGTGTCGTCGGGGCGCATGTACGCCAGCGCGTCATCAAGACCAGGCCGTTGCCAGTTGGTGCCGGAGATGGTGTCTGAGTAGATGTGGTCCGGGTCGCAGCCAGAGCCTGAACGCTCAGATGACTTCGAGCCTGACTTCTAGCCTGGAACCGCTGGTAGAAGTAGCTGTATCTGAGGCAATGTCGAAAGAGTCCGAAAGCCTGCACAAGGCAGCAGAAGCATCTAAGAAGGCTCGCAGCGCCCTGCTCCAGGAGAAGGAGTCCAACGAAAAGCTGCTGGAGGAGATACGCGCAGAACGCAAGCAGTATAACGACGATATGGAAAAGTCGAACACGAACTTTATTAAGGC
>NZ_KV825610.1 GCF_001831515.1 Corynebacterium sp. HMSC074A01 | reverse complement strand
CCCAGAGGTCGTAGGTTCGAATCCTGCCCCCGCTACCAACTTCCAAGCCCCTACCAGGAGAAACACTGGTAGGGGCTTTAGTTATTTCTCTTAAGGCGCACGTCCTGGGACTCAAATCGGGACTTTAGCGATGGCATTTTGTCACTTAAGCCGGTTTGGAAGTGATGGGGTTAAGTGACAATTTTCGATTTTGTGACCTTGGATGACTGTGTCGTTTTGAGGAGTCGTCTGCACGGATTTCAGAAGTCCTCTGTACTATCGCCATCCACTCCGGAGAGGCCGCGGGCGTTCGTCCACTTCATCTGGAACGCGATTCGACAGAGCGCATTCAATACGATGGTCTTTTTCTCCCTGCGAAGGATGGGGGCAGTTTAGGGTGCCAGGGTGTTGACCAGATCGAGGAATTCCTCAGCGTAGGCAATTTGCTTGCGTAGCTTTTCGTAGCGGGTGCGCGTCTCCTCACGAATGTCGGCAAGGGTGGCCTTGGCATTACTCCGTGCCTGCTGTGCGGTATCACTGTCCTGCCCGCCATCTGAACTATGAAGAATCTCCGCAGCTTCCAGGAATTCCCGCATCTGATCCAGAGTAAACCCCAGCGGTTTCATCCGTCGCACCAGCAAAACACGACGTACATCAGCCTCACTATAAAGCCTGAACCCACCAGGGCTACGCCCCGATGGGGTAATCAGGCCGACGTTGTCATAATAACGCAAGGTGGGAATCGACAACCCCGTCTGGTCAACGACCTCGCCGATCTTGAAATTACTGTTTTGCATTGCCTGTTCTCCTTCACGGTGATGTTGCCCACGGGTTCCTGTGCCTGGGTTGGCGGTTGAGTAAAACTCCCGCTACCATGACCACCATCACCAAACCTAAAGTTACTAGAGGGTTGGATTCCTTTCGGGCGTTCGCCCAGTTACCTATCCCCTCAAAGATTGGACATCTATGACTGAAACTAGCACGGCGGCCCCCCGCCCCCTCCTGAGTCCAGACGGCGCTGATGCCCCTACCGGGATCATCGCATCCTTCCGTTACGCATTTTCTTCCCCCGCCCGTATCCGTATAGAGATTCTGGCCGGACTGGCGGTATCCCTGGCGCTGATCCCTGAGGCCATTGCCTTTTCCATCCTTGCCGGTGTTGACCCAGCCATGGGTCTGTTTTCCTCGGTAGTCATGGCCATTGCGATCGCCTTTACCGGTGGCCGCCCGGCAATGACCACCGGCGCCACCGGGGCTATTGCCCTAGTCATTGCTCCTGTGGCACGTGGTTACGGGGTGGATTATTTCATCGCCACCGTCCTGTTGGGCGGTGTCCTACAAATCGTGCTCGGTGCCCTCGGTGTGGCGAAACTTCAGCGTTTTATCCCCCGATCGGTGATGCTGGGTTTCGTCAATGCACTGGGCATTATGATTTTCACCGCCCAACTCGAACACCTCATTGATGTGCCTTGGATAGTCTACCCACTCGTCGGCTTGGGTGTGGTGATCATGATTTTCT
>NZ_KV825609.1 GCF_001831515.1 Corynebacterium sp. HMSC074A01 | reverse complement strand
TGTTGCGACCGGCTATTTGGTAGCAGTGTCGTGACTATCTGGTAGCGCTTCAGTGAGTATCTGGTAGCAGCTCACAGCGCTCGGGGTGATACTTCCGGTAGCCGCACCACTGGGGTGCGGCGCGTACTGGAAGGAGTCCGCTGATGACGGATTACCGTGCGGTGATGACGCTGCTGATTAGGAAGCGTTCTTACCGCCAGATTGAAGACCAGCTCGGGTGCTCGCACCGCGCGATTTCTCGGGCGAACCAAGCGCTGCGAAGCCTTGGCCTGACTACTGCCCAGCAGGTCGCGGCGTTGACGAATGATGAGCTAGACGAGATATTCGTTGACGGGCGCAGCAGTGGGCAAGGCGAGTTCGTCCCGATTGACTTTGACGCGGTCGTCAAAGCACGCACAGGGCGTGTGAAGCAGACACTGCAAGTATTGTGGGCTCGCTACACCACGATCCCCGCCCAGCCGGGCCAGCGCCATTACAGCTACGACCGGTTCCGCCAGCTGGTCGCTTCCCATGTCGATGCAGCCGGGCTTACCGCCCGGATCACCCATGCACCAGGGCATACGATGCAGGTGGATTGGGCAGGGACCAAGATGCGCCTGTACGACCCTGCGGGCACACCGGGTGCGAAAGTCAGCATTTTCGTCGCCTCGCTGCCGTATTCAGGAATGCTGTTTGCTTGTGCGTGTGTTGACCAGCGACAACAGTCCTGGCTTGATGCACACCGCCAAGCGTTTGACTACTTCGGCGGGGTCTGCCAGGTTGTTGTCCCCGATAACGCGTCGACGGCATCAAACGCGATCAGCACTGCCGATAGGAATCGGAAGGTCAATGACACCTACCAGCAATTCTTGGAGCACTACAACACAGCAGCACTTCCCACACGCGCGCGTCGGCCGAAAGATAAAGCGAATGTGGAAGCTGCGGTAAAGATCGTCACGCACAAGATCATCCACGCCCTTGAAGACCACCAGTGTGTTGACTTAGACGAGCTCAACGGAAAGATTGTGGGCTTAGTCGACGCGATCAACACCGCCGTGCCGTTTCGCAGCCAGCAGTCAAGCCGCAGGGATCTCTTCGAAGCACACGAGCAGCATCTCCTTGCCGATCTGCCGGCAACCCCGTGGCAGCACACCGAGTGGAAGCGTGCGAAAGTAGCCCCGGATTTCCATATCACGGTTGCAACGGTGCGCTACTCCGTCCCGCACCAGCTTGTTGGCCGCACTGTCGATGTGCGCATCACCGGCCAAGTCTTGACCGTCTTTGACCAGGGGACAACCGTGGCAACCCACCGGGTTTCGCATAAGCGTGGGGCCTATGTCACTGACTATGAGCACATTCCATCTGGAATGGACTCCACCCGTGGACTGTGGACAAGCGACTACTTTTATCGCGAAGCCAGCAAAACCGGCCCGGCAACACGCAAGGTCATCGAAGAACTCATCGCGGCGAAAGCCATCCCAGCCCAGGCCTACCAGTCCTGTAGAAACGTGCTGTCGATGGGCAAACACGGCAACAAACCAATCCTGGAAGAGGCATGCCAGCGCCTGATGGCCAACGACGGCAGCCGACGGGCGGTGTCATATACCGCAGTCAAAAACATGATGGCCGCCATACGCAAAGAACACGCCACCCGGCCCCGCGGCTCTGACCAGCCCCCGCGCAGCACCACAGTCAACCAGCCCACCGCCCCTGCAATCGTCGACCGGGATACCACCGGCGCGTTTCTCGGCGGTGCAGACCAGTTCAGCATGGACAACCTCGCTAAGAAAGGACACTAAAGCCCATGTCATCACCAACCCCGCCAA
>NZ_KV825608.1:15308-141812 GCF_001831515.1 Corynebacterium sp. HMSC074A01 | reverse complement strand
GCTGCTGTTGGTGGTGCGTTGGGTGCTGGCGCGGGCCTTGCCGGTGCCGGGGCTGGTGCTGGTATGGGCGCTGGTCGTGGTGTTGCAGGTTTTGGCGCGGGTGCGCCAGGTGCTGCAGGCCAGATGCCGGGTGCAGTTGCTGGTGGATCTGCTGCCGGTGCTGCTGGTCGTGGGGGTGTGATGGCTGCTGGTCCGATGGGTGCTGCTGGTGGTCGTGGTCAGGGACAAGGCAAGGCACAGGCGAAGGTCAAAGCGGTCACCAGTGCGGTGGAGCGTGATGGGAACCTGGAGGCGCTGCTGGGGCAGTCCCCGTTGGTGTTGCCGACGGTGATCGGTAACAACGTCCGCGGCTGACACACCCGGCCGAGGGGGTCCGCTGCTGCGGGGTTTCCAGTCTGCGGCCGCAGACTGTGCATCCCGAGAGTCCGCGGCCGCAGACTCCTTGGCGTCTTTACATCCGCGGCTGTGCTGTCCAAAAAGTCTTCGGACTCCGTGTCCAAAAACCGAATGGCCTCCCAAATGGAGCTAGCTCCATTTGGGTGCGCCCCTCCGGTAAAAGCCCAGGTCGCCGTTGCACGAAATAGCCAAACGGAGCTAGCTCCATTTGGGGTCACGTCGCCGGTAAAACCCAAGGTAAAACCCAAGGTCGTCATCCCGCCGTGCGTCTAAATGGAGCTAGCTCCATTTAGAACGACCCCGGCACCAACCCCACGGCACAGCTCGACACCTGCAGTGCAACGTGCTGCCGCGAACAGACTCAGATAATGCAGCCCTGCGCAGCAGCCAACAGCAGTCCGCGGCCGCAGACTCAAACCACGGCCTCCCATCCAGTCCGCGGCCGCGGACTCCCAGCGCCCAACCCCCGAAGGAACCCGGCAGACCCCCAAAAATGCACCGTTCCCGCAGTTAAAACGGGTAGTTTTGTGTAGAAAAAGTTCGCGCCCCAGAGAGGAATCGAACCTCCGACACCTTCTTTAGGAGAGAAGTGCTCTATCCACTGAGCTACTGGGGCAATAGTGCGAGGGTACCGTACCCTCGCG
Source organism: Corynebacterium sp. HMSC074A01 (assembly GCF_001831515.1). GTDB lineage: Bacteria > Actinomycetota > Actinomycetes > Mycobacteriales > Mycobacteriaceae > Corynebacterium. The sequence goes on along the minus strand of NZ_KV825608.1, from coordinate 140,772 downwards.
TGACACTGAAAATCAGCTGCGCGATCAATCAGCAGCACCGAAAATCAGCTACGCGCTACGCGCCCGCCAGCTCCTCGTGCTTGCGGCGCACGGCGGAGGCTCCCGGGTTCGTCTCGTGGGTGCCGTCGGAGTACAGGACGGTGGGGACGACGCGGTTGCCGTCGTTGACGGATTCCACCCAAGCCGCGGCGTCTTCGTTGCCTTCGGCTTCGACGTCGACGAGGTCGTACGGCGTCTCGGTGCGGTCCAGGTTCTTACGAAGGCGTGCGCAGAAGGGGCACCACTCGGTGGCAAAGATAGTGACAGGGGACTTGGTCTCTGGGGTTGCAGTCATGTTAGGTCGCTTTCCTTTCAAATCGTTGATGCTTAAAGCGGGTGCCGGTCCTGGAAGTCTTCCACTCGCCGTCGCGTACCAAGGTGAATTCGGGGCCCAGGTGGGGCGCGAAGACTGGGTTGGGGAGAGAGTGGGCGACGTGGACGTCGATAAGCGTGAGCGCTACGACGTCGACCAGATCAAGGGTGGCCTCGTAGATTTGGCCGCCGCCCAAGATCCAGGCGTCGGTTTCTAGGTCGGGCAGGTCGGTGGAGACGAACGCCCCGTCGGACCATGCGCCCGGCTCGCGCGAGCTGAGCACGTGGTTCGCGCGGCCCGGCAGGGGCTTAAACGGCAGGGACTCCCAGGTCTTGCGGCCCATGATGACGGGGTGGCCCATCGTGACCTCTTTTAAGAACTTGAGGTCCTCCGGCACGTCCCACGGTATGTCGGTGCCGGTGCCGATGACTCGGTCGAGCGATTGCGCCCAGATTGCGCCCAGCACTAGACAGACACCTGCGCCTTGATCGTCGGGTGCGGGTCGTAGCCGATAACCTCGATGTCGTCGAAGTCGTAGTCAAAGAGCGACTCCGCCTTGCGCAGCTTGAGTTGCGGGTACGGGCGCGGCTCGCGGGAGAGCTGCTCGCGGACCTGCTCGACGTGATCGTTGTAGATGTGGCAGTCGCCGCCCGTCCAGACAAGCTCGCCGACCTTGAGCCCGGCCTGCTGCGCGAACATGTGCGTGAGCAGGGCGTAGGAGGCGATGTTGAAGGGCACGCCCAGGAACATGTCGGCGGAGCGTTGGTAGACCTGCATGCTCAGCGTCCCGTCGACCACGTAGAGCTGGAAGAGCAGGTGGCAGGGCAAAAGCGCCATCTTGTCCAGTTCGGAGACGTTCCACGCGGAGACGATGTTGCGGCGCGAATCCGGGTTTTCCTTGAGCGTACGCAATGCCTCGGCGATCTGGTCCACGTGCGCCCCGTCCGGGGTCGGCCAGGAGCGCCACTGCACCCCATAGACTGGGCCAAGCTCGCCGTCCTCATCAGCCCACTCGTTCCAGATGCGGATGCCGTTGTCCTTGAGCCAGGAAATGTTGGACTCGCCGCGCAAGAACCAGAGCAGCTCGCCGACCACGCCCTTGAAGAAGACCTTCTTGGTGGTCAAAAGCGGGAACGAGTCGGCCAAGTCGTAGCGCAGCTGGCGGCCGAAAAGGCTCACGGTGCCTGTGCCGGTGCGGTCGCCCTTGGCCTTGCCGTGCTCGGAGATTTCGCGCAGCAGATCCTCGTACGGAGTGGGGACCGTCACTGAGCGACCCCCTCAAAGCTGCCGTGCTCCTCGTAGTACTTGGCGCAGGCGGCGAGGACATCGTCGGCGATCTCCGGGCGGCAGATCACCATGTCGGGCACGTAGGTGTCCTTGTTGTTGAAGCGCATGGGCGTGCCGTCGAGGCGGGAGCAGTGCAGACCTGCGGCCAGGGAGACGCCGACCGGGGCGGCCTGGTCCCACTCGTACTGGCCGCCGGCGTGCACGTACGCGTCGTAGTCGCCCAGCAGCACGTGCATGGCTTTTGCGCCGGCGGAGCCGACCTTGACGGTTTCGAACCCGAGCGCGTCGGCAACTGCCTCGGCCACGGCCGGCGGGCGGTTGCGCGAGATGGCGACCTTGCCGGCAAAGGGGCCGGAGACGTGGCGCACGTCGGAGGACTTAAACACCACACCCAGGTCCGGGAGTCCGACAGCCGCGTGGGTAGGCACGCCGTCTTCCACTAGGGCGATGTGTACGGCCCAGTCCTGGCGGCCGGTGGCGAATTCTCTCGTGCCGTCGAGCGGGTCGACGATCCAGACGCGGTTGTTGTCCAGGCGTGATTGGTCGTCCGCCGCCTCCTCGGAGAGGAATCCGTCGCCCGGGCGGTGCTGCTCGAGTACGCGGGCGATCCAGTTCTGGGCCAGGTCATCGCCGGCCTCGCCGAGCTCGCGCCCTCGCAGCAGGCCGACGCCGCGGATCCCCTTGAGGATCTCGCCGGTGCCTTGGGCAATCAGGTTGGTCAACCGGGAGTCAGAATACTGCGCAGTCATAGTTCAAACCCTACCGCAGTTTGCTGCCCCGTTATCCTTAACTTCTATGAGCACGGCAATCCTCGAGCGTTTCCATCCCCAGGTCTCCACCTGGTTCAGCGAGGTCTTCGCCGCGCCCACCCCGGTCCAAGAAGGCGCGTGGCGGGCGATTGCCGACGGCGAGAACGCCCTCGTCGTCGCCCCCACCGGCTCCGGCAAGACGCTCGCGGCCTTCCTCTGGTCGCTCAACTCGCTCGTGGAGCGGGCTGGCCAGCAGGCATTGCCTATCGACGGCGCGCAGACCTCCACCCACGGCGGCGTCCGCGTCCTCTACATCTCCCCCTTGAAAGCGCTGGGCGTGGACGTGGAGCACAACCTGCGCGCCCCGCTTGGAGGAATCGCGCGTGTCGCCCAGCGCTTGGGCCGCGACATGCCGGACATCTCGGTGGGCGTGCGCTCGGGCGATACCCCGCAATCGGAGCGAAACCGGCAACTGCGGAAACCGCCGGACATCCTCATTACGACCCCTGAGTCGCTCTACCTCATGCTCACCTCGAAGGCGGCTGGCGTCCTGAAAACTGTGGACACGGTCATTGTGGACGAGATCCACGCGCTGGCGGGCACGAAGCGCGGCGTCCACCTTTCACTCTCACTGGAGCGCCTGCGCCGCCTGGCCGGCAACTTCCAGCGCATTGGTCTCTCGGCGACGGTGCGCCCGCTCGAGACGGTAGCGAACTTTTTGGGGCCACAGACCACCATCATCAACCCGCCCGCGGAAAAGCGCTGGCAGCTGGACGTCCATGTGCCGGTAGAAGATATGTCGGACCTGCCGGTGCCGGAGGACGCGTCGACAATTGGCGAGGCCGTGATTGAGGGCGACATCGACACACTTGAGCCCGAGACTCCGCCAGCGGCGACCTCTTCGATCTGGCCGCACATCGAGCGCGCAGTCTACGAGGAGGTGATGGCGCATCGCTCGACCATCGTGTTCGTGAACTCGCGCCGCACCGCAGAGCGACTGACCAGCCAGCTCAACGAGCTGTGGGCAAAAGAACATGATCCGGAGGCGCTCTCGCCTGAAACAAGGCGCCCACCCGCGCAGCTGATGAAATCGGTGGATACCGCAGGCCACGCCGCGCAGGTCATTGCGCGCGCCCACCACGGCAGCGTGTCCAAGGATGAGCGGGTGCAGACCGAAACCATGCTCAAAGAAGGCTCGCTGCGCGCGGTGATCGCCACCTCCTCGCTCGAGTTGGGGATTGACATGGGCGCGGTGGATTTGGTGATCCAGGTGGAGTCGCCGCCCTCGGTCGCCTCGGGTTTGCAGCGCGTTGGCCGCGCCGGCCACACCGTCGGCGCGGTATCCGAGGGCAGCTTCTATCCGAAGCACCGCTCCGACCTGGTGCAGACGGCGGCGCTGGTGCCGCGGATGCGCGAGGGCGCGATTGAGGAGCTGCGCACTCCGCGCAGCCCGCTCGACGTGCTCGCGCAGCAGACGGTGGCGGCGGTGGCCTACGAGGATCTAGACGTGGACGAGTGGTACGACGCCGTGCGCCGCGCCTGGCCCTACCGCGATCTGGCCCGCGAGGTGTTTGACTCCGTGATCGACCTGGTTACCGGCGTGTACCCCTCGACGGACTTCGCGGAGCTGCGCCCTCGCGCCGTCCTTGAAGGCACCACGCTCAAGGCCCGCCCGGGCGCGCAGCGGGTGGCGGTGACGAACGCGGGCACGATTCCAGATCGGGGAATGTTTGGAGTTTTTCTTGTCGGCGCGGACGACAAGGCACCCCGCCGCGTCGGCGAGCTGGACGAGGAGATGGTCTACGAGTCCCGCGTCGGCGACGTGTTCACCCTCGGCGCTTCGTCTTGGCGCATCGAGAACATCACTCGCGACCAGGTCCAGGTCACGCCCGCGCCGGGGCATACCGGAAGGCTTCCGTTCTGGAATGGGGAGGGGCCGGGTCGGCCGTATGAGTTGGGGAAGGCGTTGGGCGCGTTTCGTCGACAAGCACGAGCAGGCGAGGGCATCGACGCTTCACTCGACGGGTTCGCCCGCGACAACCTTGTGCGCTACCTCGAAGAACAGGAGGAAGCCACCGGCATCCTGCCGGACGAGAAAACGCTCGTGCTGGAGCGCTTCACCGACGAGCTGGGCGACTGGCGCGTGGTCTTGCACACCCCGTTTGGCAAGGGGGTTAACGCCGCCTGGGCGCTGGCCACTGGTTGGCGGGTGGCGCAGGAAACGGGAATGGACGCCCAGGCCGTAGCGGGCGACGACGGCATCGTGCTGCGCCTGCCGCAAGGGGAGAAGGAACCGGACGCCTCGCTTTTCCAGTTCGACGCCGACGAGATCGCCGACATCGTCACCGAGCAGGTCGGCAACTCCGCCCTGTTTGCCTCCCGCTTCCGCGAGTGCGCCGCCCGCGCCCTGCTTTTGCCGCGCCGCAACCCCGGCAAGCGTGCGCCGCTGTGGCAGCAGCGCCAGCGCGCCGAGCAGCTTCTCGACGTCGCCCGCAACTACCCGTCCTTCCCCATCATTTTGGAGACTGTCCGCGAGTGCCTGCAGGACGTCTACGACCTGCCCGCGCTGCAGGAGGTCGTGCGCGACATCAACACCCGCGGCATCCGGATTGCCGAGGTGACCTGCGACCAGCCGAGCCCGTTTGCCTCCTCGCTGTTGTTCAATTACACCGGCGCGTTCATGTACGAGGGCGATACCCCGCTCGCGGAGAAGCGCGCCGCGGCACTCTCGCTTGACCCTTCGCTGCTGGCCAAGCTCTTGGGCACCGTGGAGCTGCGCGAGCTTCTCGACGCCGACGTGATCGCCGAGACCGACGCCAACCTCCGCCGCCTCGGGCGCGCGAAAACCAGGGAGCAGTTTGCCGATACGCTGCGGATGGTGGGACCCGTGGACGTCGACAAGCTTGCGGACTACACCGAGGTCCCCCTGGGCACACTGGAGGAAAACCTGCGCGGCCGTGTGATGCGGGTGCGCATCGGCGGGCGCGAGCACATCGCGCAAACGCTCGACGCCCCGCTGCTTCGCGACGGTTTGGGCGTCCCCGTCCCACCAGGCGTCGCCGCCCAAGTCGCCACGATCCCGGACGCACTGCAGCAGCTGGTGGGGCGCTGGGTGCGCACCCGCGGGCCCTTCACTCTGCGCGATCTGGCTGATGCTTTCGGACTTGCCGTCGGCGCGGCCTACGAGCCGCTACATCGGCTCATTGACCAGGACAAAGTGATCCCCGGGCACTACCGGCAGGGCGTTGACGAGGAAGAATACGTCGCCGCCGAGGTGTTGCGCATCATCCGCTCGCGTTCGCTGGCGGCGGCACGGGCGCAGACCCAGCCGGTGACGCAGTCCGCCTACGGGCGATTCTTGCCCGCCTGGCACAACGTGAGCGCGTCCGGGGTGCGACCGGCCTTGCGTGGTGCCGACGGCGTGTTCACCGTCCTCGAGCAGCTCGCCGGGGTGCGTCTGCCGGCGAGCGCGTGGGAGTCCCACATCCTGCCCTCGCGCGTGGGGGACTACTCGCCGGTGATGCTGGACGAGCTGACCGCCTCCGGCGAGATCCTCATCGTCGGCGCGGGCAAGGCCGGAGCACGCGACCCCTGGATCATGCTGCTGCCCGCTGACTACGCCGAGCAGCTCCTGCCCCAGGCAGAAGAACCGCAACTGAGCCTGACTCAATCCCAGGTGATGGAACGCGTCCGCGGCGGGGGCGGCTACCTCTTCGCAGACCTGCTTGGTCCCCTCGACGAGCGCACCACAACCAGCGACGAGCTGCGCGAAGCGATGTGGGACCTCGTCGAAGCCGGGTGTCTGTCGCCGGACTCGTTTGCGCCCATCCGCGCCCGGCTCGTCGGCGGCAAGGGCAAGTCTGCCCACCGCACGCGGCGTCGCCCGCAGCGCAGTCGCATCCGCTCCGGGCGCACTTCCTTTGCCAACACCACACCACCCGACATGGTGGGCCGCTGGGCCGCGACCCCGCGCGCGGACACCGACGCCACGCGCCGCTCCGTCGCGCTAGGGGAGAGCCTGCTCGACCGCTACGGGGTGGTCACCCGCGGCTCCGTGGTTGCCGAGGACATCCTCGGAGGCTTCGCCCTGGCCTATAAAACGCTTTCCGGCTTCGAAGAAAGCGGCAAAGCGCTGCGCGGCTACCTCATCGAAGGCCTGGGCGCGGCGCAGTTTTCCACCCCGGCCACGATCGACCGCCTGCGCGGGCACGCGGATTCCGACGACGTCATCGGCTGGCCCTCCGGCACCCGCGAACCGGACGTCTACGTGCTCGCCGCCACCGACCCCGCCAACCCCTACGGCGCCGCGCTGCCCTGGCCCACCCAAGGCCCCACCCGCGCGGCCGGGGCCATCGTCGTGCTTATCGACGGCCTCCTCGCCGCCCACATCACCCGCGGCGGCAAAACCATGACTACCTTCTTCGAGGGCTTCGCGGAAGGGATCGGAGACCCGCTCCCACTGGTCATCGATGCCCTCGACGAGGCAGTGCGCGCCGGGCGCATGCAACCCCTGGGGGTAGAGAAGCTCAACGGTGAGTCCGCCTTTGGCCTGCGCGAGTATGGGGCGCGCGTGACGCACAAGGGCGTCAAGATCGGTGCGAAGCCGGCGGCGGCACCGAAGCGGCGAGGCCGGAGCGTGGCGGAGGCACTCGGCGAGCTCGACGGGCCCGCCGAGAGTTTGAGCTTCGACGATTAACGTGACCTTCTCCCACAAAGATCTGCAAAACATAAACTACAAGTCCTGCAAAACATAAAGTACAAGTCCTGCAAAACATCAAATTGGAGCGAATGTGGACACGAAACAGGTGGCAGGACGCAGGTACCGCCCACGAATCGTCGAAGGCGCGGCTGCGTGTATCTCCGAAGTATCATCTTGCCGATCCGGGGTTGGCTGTCGCCGCACTTGGGGCGACCACTGCCTCGTTAACTGCGGATCCGGAAACTACCGGTTTCTTATTTGAGTCCGCAGTGATTCATGACCTTGCCGTGATGGTTGAGGCGATGGGGGGGAAATCCACCATTACCGGGATTCTAATGGTAACGAGATCGACGCCGTGCTCACGCTTCCCGATGGCCGATGGGTGGCCGTAGAGGTCAAAACCGGCTTTGGCGGGGTGGAGCGAGGCGCAGTGTCGCTCCAGAAAGCGATTGCGTCGATCGATCACGTTGCTGGTCCGCCCACGTTCTGCGCGGTCATCACTGGCACTGGCGTGACCGCGCCGCTCGGCGAGGGCGTTGTCACGTTCCCGCTCCACCAACTCCGGCCGTAGTGCGGCCTAGTATTGCACCATGCCCGAAGGTGATTCCGTCTATCAGCTCTCCAAGCGCTTGCAGTGGATGACCGGCCGCGAGGTCACGCGCACCAGCATCCGCGTGCCCCGCTTCGCCACTGTCGACTTCACGGGCATGACCTGCGAACGCGTCTGGCCTTATGGCAAGCACCTGTTCATGCGCTTCGGCCCGGAGATCCTGCACACACACCTGAAGATGGAGGGCACCTGGGCCTTCCACCGCGCCGGGCAGCGGTGGCGCAAGCCCGGGCATGCCGCCCGCGTGGTGCTCTCGCTTAGCGACGCCAACCGCCCCGACATCGAACTCGTCGGCTTCTGGCTCGGACTCGTCCGGGTCTTTCCCGCCCGTGAGTACCCCCAGCAGATGGGGTATCTAGGTCCAGATCTATTGGACCCGGACTTCGACGCGGCCGAGGCGGTGCGCCGCATCGAGGCAAACCCGGATATGGAGATCGGGCGCGCGCTGCTCGACCAGCGCAACCTTGCAGGGATTGGTAACGAGTACCGCGCCGAGATCAATTTCCTGGCGGGGACCCACCCGGCGGCAAAGGTGGGGGAGGTGGACGTCGCAAAGCATGTGGCCCTTGCGCGCCGCCTGATGTGGGCAAACAAAGACTCCCCCGTGCGGGTGACCACTGGGATCAAGCGCGCGGGGGAGACGAGCTACGTGTTTGGGCGCAACCGCAAACCGTGCAGGCGCTGCGGAACGCTCATTGAAAAGGGGTTCCTCGGCGGGGAGGGGGATTTGGAGCGGGTGATCTGGTGGTGCCCACGGTGCCAGCCCGAGCCTTCGGGAGGGTGGAACGCTACTTCGCAGCGGACTTGCGCTCCTTGATGTCGCGGCGGAGGAAGTAGACGAGGAAGCCGACAAGGACCAGGATCAGGATGACGTAGGCGACCTTGGAGTAGGCGTCGACGTACTCGGTGACCATCTCCCACCGGTCGCCGAGCGCGTAGCCGAGCGAGACCAGGATGGTGTTCCAGATGCCGGAGCCCAGCGTGGTCCACAGGCCGAAGGTGACAAGGTTCATTCGGTCGAGGCCCGCGGGGATGGAAATCAGCGAGCGGATGCCCGGGATGAGGCGGCCGAAGAAGATCGACGCTTTGCCGTGGCGGTCGAAGAACTCGAGCGAGGCGTCCACATCGGAGGCCTTGACCAGCCACATCCAGTCGGCGATCTTGCGCAGCCGCTCGGCGCCCAGCCAGGCACCAACGCCGTAGAGGACGTATGCGCCAGCGACGGAGCCGATGATGGACCAGATCAGCACCGAGGCAAAGGTGACCGAGCCCTGCGCGGCGGTGAAACCACCCAGCGGCAGGACAACCTCAGAGGGGATCGGCGGGAAAACATTCTCCAGGAGGATGGCGAGACCAACGCCTGGACCGCCGAGCACCTCCATTAGGTTGACAATCCAGTCGACGATTGCTTGCACAGATGCTCCTTATGCGCGAAAAGGCGCGCGGCGTTGAACGGTTACATAAATCAACGGCTTATTGTGCCTTACTGAACCTCGAGAGACCAAGTGTGCACGGGCGCGCCGGACTGCTGATTTGCTATGTATTGCCTGAGCATGCGCGCCAGCGCCTCTCCGCGCTCCTTGGTTGCCGGGCGTGATTGGGGCGCAAGAGCGTTGAGCGCGTTGAGCTGCCACATCGCCCCGTTTTGTCGGGTGCGTGCGCGGTGTTCGATGATGCCGAGGTACTCGTCGGCGAGGGCCGGGTCGACGTCGAGAAGCGCCAAGCCCTCGTGCGCCATGGGTAGGAGGTGGTCGGTGACGAGTTCGGTGACGTCGATGGTGCCGAGCGTGGGCCACTGCAGCTGCGCGGTCAGCCCGTGGCGCGCGCCCTCGTGGAAGTTGTGCTCGGCCTCGGCAAAGCTGAGGCGCGACCAGACGGGGCGGGTCTGCTCGCTGAGCGCTTTGACCATGCCGTAGTAGAAGGCGGCGTCCGCGATGATGTCCTTGACCGTGGGACCCGCGGGCAGCAGGCGGTTCTCCACACGGATGTGGGAGAGCTCCGTGTTCGGATCGTAGATCGGCCGGTTCCAGCGCCAGATCGTGCCGTTGTGCAGGTTGAGATAATGCAGGCCGGGGCTCTCGCCCTTCATGAACGGCGCGCCTGCCTGCACGCGGCCCTCCGGGATGAGCGGGGAGAAGTAGCGCACGTTTTCCTCGAAGAGGTCGAAGACGCTCGTGATCCAGCGCTCGCCGAACCAGACGCGCGGGCGCACGCCCTGGTTGATCAGCTCCTGGGTGCGGGTATCGATGGACTGCTGGAACACCGGGATGCGCGACTCGTGCCACAGGCGATGCCCCATAAACAGCGGCGAGTTCGCGCTCAGCGCCGCCTGCACCCCGGCGATCGCCTGGGAGGCGTTCCACGCGTTGGCGAAGCGGTCGGGCGCGACCTGCAGGTGCAGCTGAATCGATGTGCAGGTGGACTCGGTGGCGATGTCCTCGAAATCGTGGCGGTAGCGCTCCTCGCGCCACAGGTTGAGGTGGACGAGCTCGCCGCGGGTGTCCATGATGGACTTGCTCAGGCCCGCGTAGCGGTTCTCCGGGGTCATCCACTCGGTTTCCTGGAGGAACTTCGAGGTCATCGTGGGCAGCGTGCCGATCATCGCGACCTGGGAGCCGGCTGCCGACGCCGCGGCGTGCACCGCGTCCAGGCGCTGGCTCAGGCCGCGCTCGAGCCGGATCAGCCCGTCGCCGTTGATCGATAGCGGCGGGTGGTTGAGCTCCACGTTGTAGGCGCCGATCTCCGACTGGTACTCGTCGCCCAGACGCTCCAGCACGGCCTGGTTGTTGGCGTGCGGGAGCATCGCCTCGTCCACCAAATTCAGCTCGAGCTCGAGCCCGATGGTGCCGTGGCTGACAAACTCCGCCTCCTGCAGGTGGCGGTCGAAGACCTCGAGTTCTTCCTCGAGGCGGCGGCGGTACACCGAGCGTTGGCGAGGGGTGTACGAGTCCGAGGAGATCTGCTCGCCCATGAGTGTGACCTACTTCTTGCTCCGGTACCAGGTAATCAGCGCGTCGGTGGAAGCGTCGCCTGTGTCCGGGGCCTGGGCACCCGCGACCGCGGCGGCCAGGTCGTTGGCCTGCTGCTTGCCCAGCTCCACGCCCCACTGGTCGAAGGAGTTGATATCCCAGATCACGCCCTCGGTAAACACGATGTGCTCGTAGAGCGCGACGAGCGCGCCCAGAGTGTAGGGCGTAAGCTCCTCGGCCAGGATCGTGGTGGTCGGGCGGTTGCCCGGCATGACCTTGTGCGGGGCCAGCTCGCTGCTGACACCTTCCGCCTCGATCGTCTGCTGATCCTTGCCAAAGGCGAGCACCTTCGTCTGGGCGAAGAAATTGCCCATGAGCAGGTCGTGCATGGAGCCGGTGCCATCAGCGGTGGGGAAGTCCTCCTTGGGGCGAGCGAAGCCGATGAAGTCCGCCGGGACCATGGTGGTGCCCTGGTGGAGCAGCTGGAAGAAGGCGTGCTGGCCGTTCGTGCCCGGCTCGCCCCAGTAGATCTCGCCGGTGTCGTAGGTGACGGGGGTGCCGTCGTGGCGCACGGACTTGCCGTTGGACTCCATGGTCAGCTGCTGCAGGTAAGCAGGGAAGCGCGAGAGGTCCTCCGAGTACGGCAGCACCGCGTGGGTCTGCACGTCAAAGAAGTTGCGGTACCACACGTTCAACAGCCCCATCAGCACCGGGACATTGCGGGAGAACTCGGTGGTACGGAAGTGCTCGTCCATCGCGTGGAAGCCCTCGAGCATGCGCATGAAGTCCAGCGGGCCGATCACGGCCATGAGACTCAAACCAATCGCGGAGTCCATGGAGTAGCGACCACCGACCCAGTCCCAGAAGCCGAACATGTTGTCCGTGTCGATGCCGAACTCGGCCACCTTCTCCTCGTTGGTGGAGACCGCGACGAAGTGCTTGGCAATCGCAGACTCGTCGCCGTCGAACTGTTCGAGCAGCCAGCGCTTCGCGGCGTGCGCGTTCGTCAGCGTCTCCTGGGTGGTAAAAGTCTTGGAGGCGATGATGAACAGCGTCTCCTCGGCGTTGCAGCGGTCCAGCACCGCAGCTATGTCTGCCGGGTCGACGTTGGAGACGAACTCGGCGGTGATCCCGGCGGTGGCATACGCGCGCAGCGCCTTCGTGGCCATTGCTGGGCCCAGATCGGAGCCGCCGATGCCGATGTTGACCACCTTCTTGATCGTGCGGCCGGTGTGCCCCAGCCACTCGCCGGAGCGCAGTGCGGAGGCGAAATCGCGCATCCGGCCCAGCACCTCGTGCACGTCGGCAGCCACGTCCTGGCCGTCGACCTCGAGGTCCTTTTCCGCCGGCAGGCGCAGCGCGGTGTGGAGCACGGCGCGGTCCTCGGTGTTGTTGATGTGGGCACCGCCAAACATCGCTTCGATCTTCTCCGCCAGGCCCGCCTCGTCGGCGAGTTGGGTGAGGGCTTCGAGCACGTCGGCGTCGATAAGCTGCTTGGACATGTCCACATGCAACCCGGCCGCTGAGAAGCTGAACGCGTCAGCGCGCTCGCTGTCGGCCGCGAAGAGGTCACGCAGCGTGGTCTGCGACTTCTCGGCGTGCAGTTGTTCCAGGTTCTTCCAGGCAGACGTGGACGTAATGTCGGTCATCATTCCTCCAGCAAAGATCGGATCGGATACGCCCCACGGTAGTCAAAAACCCGCCACCAAGTCGCCCGCAATGTGCATAATGGGGCCCATGAGCATTGTGAAGATCAACGCAATTACTGTCCCCGAAGGTGCTGGCGAAGAATTGGAGCGCCGCTTTTCCGCACGCAAGCACGCCATCGACTCCCAGCCCGGCTTCGAAGGCTTCCAGCTGCTGCGTCCGACCAAGGGCGAGGACCGTTACTTTGTGGTCACCCGCTGGGCCGACGAAGCTGCCTACCAGGCCTGGTGGGAGGGTGCCGGCCAGGCCGCGCACGCCCACGGCGATTCCGGCGAGGCACCGAAGAAGCCCGTCTCGCAGAAGGCGGAGCTGCTCGAGTTTGACGTCGTGCTCGACTCGCTCGAGCGCGACTAGCTAGGGCTAGCCCAGCTTGCCGCGGCCGAGCCGCAGCAGGATGTTGGCGAGCGCCGGGCCTTCCTCACCGAGCTCGTCGCGGAACTGGTTGATGATGGCGACCTCGCGGGTGTGTACCAGCTTGGTGCCGCCTGACCCCATCCGGGTTTTACCGATCGCGCGGGAGACTTCCGCACGGCGTTTCACCGCATCCAGGATGACCCGGTCGAGCCGGTCGATCTCCTTGCGGTACTGCTGAATCTCCGCGTCCGAGAGGGGGTCGTCGGTGCCGGAGGGCATGCGGATTGCAAAATCGCTCATGGTCTTGCATTATGCCACGGGGCCTAAGCAAGCCAATCCAACCAGGATGTTCGAACAACCGTCAGGCGATGTTGTAGGCGGTGGGTACCCTGAGGTGCATGACTGATCTCACCTTAGGACTCAACCCCCAGCAGCAGGCTGCCGTGCAGCACGAAGGCTCCCCGCTGCTCATCGTCGCCGGCGCAGGCTCCGGCAAGACCGCGGTGCTCACCCGCCGTATTGCCTACCTTTTACAACAGCGCGGGGTGGCACCGTGGCAGATCCTCGCCATTACCTTTACTAACAAGACCGCCGCCGAGATGAAGGAGCGCGTGGCCCAGCTCGTCGGGCCGGAATCGGAGCGGATGTGGGTGGCCACCTTCCACTCCGTGTGCGTGCGTATCCTGCGCCAGCAGGCGCAGCTCGTGCCGGGGCTAAACACGAACTTCACCATCTACGACGCGGACGATTCGCGCCGCCTGCTCTCCATGATTGCCAAGGACTTCAGCCTCGATTTGAAGAAGTTCTCGGCGCGCACACTGGCGAATGCCATCTCCAATTTAAAGAACGAGCTGATCGACCCGGACGAGGCGCTGGCGAAGGCGGAGCAAACCCGCAACCCCTTTGAGACCACGGTGGCGAAGGTATTCGCCGAGTACCAGCGGCGGCTGCGCCAGTCCAACGCGCTCGACTTCGACGACCTGGTGGGCGAGGTCGTGCGCATCTTTAAAGAGCACCCGCAGGTCACCGAGTATTACCGCCGCCGCTTCCGCCACGTGCTGGTGGACGAGTACCAGGACACGAACCACGCGCAGTACGAGCTCATCCACACGCTCGTCGGCACTGGCCCGGACGCGCCCGAGCTGGCCGTGGTGGGCGACTCGGACCAGTCCATCTACGCCTTCCGCGGTGCGACGATCCGCAACATTGAGGAGTTCGAGCGTGATTACCCCAACGCCCGCACCATCCTGCTGGAGCAGAACTACCGCTCCACCCAGAACATCCTGAACGCGGCCAACGCCGTGATCGCGCAGAACGAGGGCCGCCGGCCGAAGAAGCTGTGGACGGACCACGGCGCGGGCGAGAAGATCATCGGGTTCGTCGCAGACAATGAGCACGACGAGGCCCGCTTCATCGCCGCCGAGATCGACGAGCTCGCCGACAGAGGCGTGCCGTACTCGGACATGGCGGTGATGTACCGCACCAACAACGCCTCCCGCGCGCTGGAGGACATCTTCATCCGCTCCGGTATCCCGTACAAGGTTGTCGGTGGCACGCGCTTCTACGAGCGCCGCGAGATCCGCGACATCGTCGCCTATATGAAGGTGCTGGACAACCCGGATGACACGGTGAGCCTGCGCCGCATCGTCAACGTGCCCAAGCGCGCCATCGGCGACAAGGCGCAGGCCATGGTCGCGCTGCACGCGGAGAACCAGGGGATCAGCTTTGGGCAGGCGCTTATCGACGCCGCGGCGGGCAAGGTCGACATGCTCGCATCCCGCGGCAAGAACGCCATCGCCGGCTTTGTGGAGCTGATGGACGGGCTGCGCAAAGAAATGCCCGAAATGCGCAACGAGGTCACCGGCATGCCGGACCTCGGTCAGCTCGTCTCCCGAATCCTGGACGCGACCGGCTACCGCGAGCAGCTGGAAGCCTCGAACGACCCGCAGGACGGGGCGCGCCTGGACAACCTGAACGAGCTGGTCTCCGTGGCGCGCGAGTTCTCCTCCGAGGCCGCGAACCAAATCGCCTACATGACGGACGAGGAGCTGGACTCCGTCATGGAGGAGGGCGAGCCGGCCCCAGGCTCCCTGCAGGCCTTCCTGGAGAAAGTCTCGCTTGTCGCAGACGCGGATCAGCTGCCGGACAACGAGCAGGGCGTGGTGACAATGATGACCCTGCACACCGCCAAGGGGCTGGAGTTTCCCACCGTGTTTGTCACCGGCTGGGAGGACGGGCAGTTCCCGCACCTGCGCGCCCTGGGTGACCCGGACGAGCTCGCCGAGGAGCGTCGCCTGGCGTACGTGGGTATTACTCGCGCCAAGCAGCGGCTGTATTTGACCCGCGCGATGTTGCGCTCCTCCTGGGGCAACCCGGTGACCAATCCCGCCAGTCGCTTCCTCGCAGAGGTCCCGGAGGACCTCATCGACTGGCGCAGGACCGAGCCTGCCGGCAGCACCGATGCATGGGGCCAGCCCGCCCCGCTCGGCGGGCAACGCACCCACCGTCGCCCGAGTACCGGCCGCGGCGGCGGGGTGCGGGTGAACAAGCACCTCGACCTCGCAGCCGGCGACCGCGTCAACCACGCGAAGTACGGACTTGGCACCGTGCTCACCGTGGAGGGGTCCGGTGTACGCGAGACGGTGACGGTGGATTTCGGCTCATCCGGCACCGTGCGGCTCATGCTCATCGGTGGGGTGCCGATGGAGAAGCTCTAGCGGCTTTAAGCGGCTTCTTAGGCGATGCGGATGCCCTGCTGCGCGAACCAGGGCACCGGGTCGACCTGATTGACACCGTCCGGCTTGATCTCAAAGTGGAGGTGCGGGCCGGTGGACTGACCCTCATTGCCGATCTGGGCGATCTGCTCGCCGGCACGGACGCGTTGGCCAACGGAAACGTTGTAGTGCGCCATGTGGCCGTAGACGGAGACCTCGCCGCCGTCGTGCTGGATCACGACCCAGTTGCCGAAGCCCTGGGCGGGTCCAGCGTTGATGACCGTGCCGTCCATGACGGAGTAGATCGGGGTGCCGAGGCTGTTGGCGATGTCGATGCCGCGGTGCATCGCGCCCCAGCGCTGGCCGTAGCCGGACGTAAAGGTACCCGTCGTCGGGGTGACCACGGTGCGGCCGTCGGCGGTGCGGCCGCGCTGCATGGTCACTCCACCGTTGCTGGTGCCGGCGTCGGGGGTGAACTGGCTGCTGATCTCCTGGCCGAGGGCGCGGGGGTCGTAGACGATGCTGTAGTCGCCCACGGTCAGCGTCGCGCCGTCTTTCAGGATAGAGTCGGCGGCGGAAGCGAGGTGCTGCACTGCCTCCTGCTGGGTGGCGATGGGTGCGCCGTTGAGCGTGAACGCTGGGGCCGCGATGGCCGGCGTGGCGGAAAACGCAAGCGCCGCGGCAAGGACCGCGGGAAGCAGGCGACGATGCATGTGCTCCAAACCTTTTCTTTTAGGAAAGCGAATACCGCGTTAGAATCTAGCGCGCATTTGCCGCCCAAGCAACGCCTTGACGTGCGCTTTTGTCGAAAAGGTGTGTCATTCTCCACCGTTGGTGCAGGCCAGCGCGCTGTTGCTGAAGTGAAATTTGTTATTAATGTGACGGGTGCTCGGGGGTGGTGCGTCACCGGCATGAGACGCAAAAACGCCCCGACACAACAGTGCCGGGGCGAAAAGAAACGCCTTATCCTAGAGCTGGATGCCGCGCTGCGCCAGCCACGGGGCCGGGTCGACCCGGGTGTTGCCGTCCGGGTAAATCTCAAAGTGCAGGTGGGAACCCGTGGAGAAGCCGAGGTTGCCCATGCCGGCGATCTTCTGGCCGGCGGTCACGCGCTCGCCGACGGCAACGTCGAGGCTCTGCATGTGGCCGTAGACGGAGATAGCGCCGTCGTCGTGCTTGATCCGGATCCAGTTGCCGAAGCCCTGTGCCGGGCCGGAGTCGATGACGGTGCCGTCCATGACAGCCAGGATCGGGGTGCCGGGGGCGTTTGCAATGTCGACGCCGTAGTGGAAGGAGCCCCAGCGCGGGCCGAAGCCGGAGGTGAAAGCACCCTCGGCCGGGCGAGCGACCTGCGGTGCGCGAGCGGCCTCGTCGGCCTTCGCTACCTCGTCGGAGTGGGCGACTGCCTTGTCCAGCTGGTCGGCCAGGTTGACTACCGGCTTGTACTCGGCAATCGCCAGGATCTGTGGGGCGGACTCCAGGGCGGAGGTTGCATCGGCGACCAGCTGGTCGGTGTCTGCCGCCAGGGTGACGTTCGCGTCGTTTGCAGTGGTGTCCTCGGAGGCGAGCGTTGCTGCTGTGGCACCGCTCAGGCCGGCGGTGGAGACTGCACCAGTTGCCACGGCTACCATGGCGACGCGGCCCTTATTGGGAGACTGCTTCCGGTGCTTGCCGCCCTGCTTCGATGCCTTGAACATAGGTCCCCTTAGAAAATCCGACTCCGTGACCTTGGCGGCCCCGGATTGTAACCTTCCTGTTATCTACGAGTGGTTACTGTAACGAATTGGTCTCGGTAAGGCAACTGGATTCCTCAAAAAATTCTTAATCGTTGCCCACCTCACTTTTCGTTACACATCCGGGTGTAGCGGGCCGGTGGAGTGTTGTAGTTCAGGCGATAAGGGGAGAGGTGGCAGAGTTAGTTGACGATGAGCACGAATTCGAATCCCCGGTCCGCCCCGTCGTCACGCGCGCGCAGCGAAGGCCGCACCCGCGACCGCGCCGCCGCCCGCAGCCGCTCCAAGGCACGTTTGCAGCGTGCTGGAACCGCTGCGCGCGTCCAGAAGCGCGACAACACGAAAGCGCCGGAGACCTGGCAGGAGCGCCTCCGCCACTACTTCGTGTTCGCCATTGTGCCGAACGCGGTGCTCGCACTCGGTGCCGTCGCAGTGTGCTTCGCGGTACTTTTGATCGGCGGCTGGCCCCTGCCGTATCTGCCGCTGACGATCGGCGAGTTCTGGCTCGTCGGCCACGGTGTGCCCGCCACCATCGACGGGGTCACCCTGGGGGCGGTCCCGCTGCTGCCTGCCGTAGGTGTCGTCGCGCTGGTAGCAACCCGAGTGCGCGCGGCCACCGAGCACCGCGTGAGCGTGCTGGACCTGTGGGCGCTGCTCGGGCTCACGCTCGCCATCCCGCTCGTGCTCTCCGCCATCGCGTTGTTCATGGTCGCGGATGCCTCGAAGGTCTACGCCACCAGCGCCCCGCCCGCGTGGCAGGCCCTGAGCTACCCGCTCGCGCTGCACTTCATCGGATTCTGCTTCGGTCTGCGCACCGTGCTGTGGCGCGCGCTGGCGAAAAGAACCAACGTCCCGCCAATGCTTATCGACGCCGCGCTCACCGCCGCACACGCCACCCGCAACCTGCTCGCCGCCGGTGGGGTAGTGTTCCTCATCCTGCTGGCGTTTAATTACCAGCGCGTCGGCGAGCTGATCGGAAGCTTCCCCAACCTCGGGGCCGTAGGTGGGATCTGGCTTCTGCTCGTCTGCCTGCTCTACCTGCCGAATGCGGCGATCGCCACACTCGCGGTGCTGCTCGGCGGCGCCTTCGAGTACGCGGGCGTGGCGACCTCCCTGTTCGCCACCGGCAATGTGGCGCTGCCGCCGCTGCCGCTGCTCGCCGCGGTGCCCGCGAGCGTGCCTGCTTGGGCGCCGGTGGCGATGGTGATTCCGGCGACCGTGATCCTCGCGTCGCTGTGGAAGGTGCGCCCGAGTGCGGCCACCGCCGGCGCAATCGGGGCGTGGGCCGGCATCTACGGACTCGTCCTCGGCGCGCTGGCCTCCGGTGTGGCGGGCGCGTACGGCATGGTTGGGCCGACCTACTGGATGCTCGGCGGGCTCATGTTCGCGTGGGTGGCCGTGATCGCGCTGTTGGTGTGGTGTGTGGCGTGGGTGCGTGCACGTGGCGTCGAGAAGCATCCGGCCCCTGAAGCCACAAAGCCTGAGGGCGACTAAGCTATGGGCCGTGAGTAGCCAACCTTTGTCCGTCGTGGTGCTGGTTTCCGGCACCGGTAGCCTGCTCAAGGCGATTTTGGACGATATTGACAGTCCCTACCGCGTCGACCTGGTCGTCGCGGATCAACTTTGCGCAGGTATTGAGCGCGCGAAAAACACCGGGGTGAGCACCGCCGTTGTCCCGGTGGGAGCAGACCGCGCCGCCTGGGACGCGGAGCTTGCCCAGACCGTGGCGAAAGCACGGCCGGATGTGGTGGTTTCCGCAGGCTTCATGCGGATTCTTGGGCCGGAGTTCCTCGCCAAGTTTGAGGGACGCACCATCAACACTCACCCCTCCCTGCTGCCGGCGTTTTCGGGAGCGCACGCCGTGGATGATGCGCTGGATTACGGCGTAAAGGTCACCGGCTGCACGGTCCACTACGTGGACGCCGGAATGGATACCGGTGAAATCATCGCGCAGCGCGCGGTGCGCGTTGAGGAGGGCGACACGAAATCCACTCTGCACGAAAGAATCAAACAGGCCGAGCGCGAGCAGATTGTGGATCTGCTGCGTCGCGCCTCCATTTCCAACGGGAAGGTAGTCTTCAATGGGAATTCAGATTAAGCGCGCGCTGATCAGCGTCTATGACAAGACGGGCGTGGAGGACCTCGCCCGCGCGCTGGGTGAGGCCGGCGTGGAAATCGTCTCCACTGGTTCCACCGCAAAGCGCATCGCGGACGCCGGTGTGGCCGTGACCGAGGTCGCCGAGCTGACCGGCTTTCCTGAGGTGCTCGAGGGGCGCGTGAAGACCCTGCACCCGCGCGTGCACTCCGGCATCCTGGCGGATCTGCGCAAGGAAAGCCACGCGGAGCAGCTCAAGGAGCTGGGCATTGAGCCCTTCCAGCTGGTCGTGGTGAACCTGTACCCGTTTGAGGAGACCGTGGCCTCCGGCGCGGATTTCGACGCCTGCGTGGAGCAGATCGACATCGGCGGGCCGTCCATGGTGCGCGCCGCCGCGAAGAACCACCCGTCAGTGGCCGTGGTGACCAACCCCGCGCGCTACGCCGAGGTCATCGAGGCCGTCAAGGGCGACGGCTTCGAGCTGGAAGACCGCAAGCGCCTCGCCCTGGAGGCGTTTACCCACACCGCGCAGTACGACGCGGCGGTGTCCGGTTGGCTGGCTGAGCAGCTCGACGCAGATGGCGCTGCTGAGTCCACTGAAGGCGACGAGCTGCGCTACGGCGAGAACCCCCACCAGGCTGCCCGCCTGGTCAACGAGGGCTGGGGCATTGCGAACGCCACCCAGTTCGGCGGCAAGGAAATGAGCTACAACAACTACCAGGACGCCGACGCCGCTTGGCGCGCGGCCTGGGACCACGAGCGTGCCTGCGTGGCCATTATCAAGCACGCGAATCCGTGCGGCGTAGCCGTTTCCGATACCTCCATTGCTGATGCGCACGCGAAGGCGCACGCCTGCGACCCGGTCTCCGCCTACGGCGGCGTGGTTGCGGCAAACCGTGAGGTGACCGTAGAGATGGCCAAGCAGGTCCAGCCGATCTTTACCGAGGTCATCCTGGCCCCGTCGTACGAGGACGGCGCGATCGAGGTGCTCAAGGAGAAGAAGAACCTGCGCATCCTGCAGGTCGAGCCGGAGCAGCCGGGCGAGGAGCGTCGCCAGATCTCCGGCGGCTGGCTCGTTCAGGAGCGCGACTCCTACCAGGCTGAGGGCGACGCCGCCGCAAGCTGGAAGCTGGTCGCCGGCGAGGCCGCCGACGAGCAGACCCTGGCCAACCTGGAGTTCGCGTGGCGCAGCGTGCGTTGCGTGAAATCGAATGCGATCCTGATTGCGGACAACGGGGCGTCGGTAGGCATCGGCATGGGCCAGGTCAACCGCGTCGACTCGGCCAAGTTGGCCGTCGACCGCGCGAACACCCTGGACGAGGGCAAGAACCGCACCAACGGTGCCGTGGCCGCTTCCGATGCGTTCTTCCCGTTCGCCGACGGCTTCCAGCTGCTCGCGGATTCCGGCGTGAAGGCCGTGGTGCAGCCGGGCGGCTCCATCCGTGATGAGGAGGTCATCGCCGCCGCGGAGGCAGCTGGCGTGACCATGTACCTCACCGGCACCCGCCACTTCGCGCACTAAATCGCCGCTTTTCGACGCCGCGTAGCCTGTTTCAAGGTCACGCGGCGTTTGCATAGGCGGCATGTGCTTTTCCTGCTACCATGCACGTGTCTTTGCAGTTTGTACTAAAGGAGCACGCCCGTGTCTTCCCAGCTCTCTTCCCAGCCCTGGGCCAAGCAGATCATCGCTGCGCTGACGGCCATGGGCATCGCCCTGCCTGTCGTCCCGCGCGTGGAGGAACTCCCCGTCATCGGGGATGCGTACGTGCAGGCCTACAACAACCTGCCCGCGAACGTGAAGCAGCAGGTGCCGCCGCAGCTGCGCCCCAAGCAGCCGGGGCAGGAGAAGAAGGCCCCGGCGAAACCGGCACCGGTCGCTCCGGATGCCCAGGCGAAGCTGCACCAGCTGGTCCAGGACGTGGTGGGCCGACACGGCGGGCGCGCGGCCATCTCCGTGGCGGGCGCGGGCAGGCAGATCACGGTGGGGGACAACCGGGCGGAGCCCGCCTTCTCCACGATGAAGGTGCCGCTGTCCATTGCCGCGCTGCGCCAGAACCCGGCCTTCGCAGGTGACGCGCGCCTGGCGATCACCGTCTCGGACAACCCGGCGGCGCACCGCATGTTCGCGCAGGTCCCGGCGTCTGCTTACGGCGGCGTGATCGCCGAGGCTGGCTCGAAGACGACCACGCCCGCGGGCTACGAGATGGGCACGCTGTGGACGACCGCGGACCAGGCACAGTTCGCCTCCGGCCTGCGCTGCGTGCGCGGCCACGAGCCCGTCCTGGATTTGATGGGGCAGATCACCCGCGACCAGCGCTGGGGGCTGGGCCAGATCGGCGGTGCCCGCTTCAAGGGCGGCTGGAACGTTCACCAAGGCGGGTACCTCACGCGCCAGTTCGGCCTGATCCCGGGCCCGAATGGCAACATCGCGGTGGCGATCACCGCGTTCAGCAACGGCGGCTACGCCGAGAGTACGCAGATGCTCAACGAACTCGCACGCGGCATTGAGGGAATGCGCGGCGGTTTACCAACCTCACGCTGCTAACCTCTTCCGAGATCCGGACGAAGACAAGCGCGCTGACAAAAGAGTGCGGAGGAAGGCGGTAGCGCGTGGTCGACCCCGAGGAACATCAGGGCGACGCCCCGCCGACCGCAGAGCTTCCTGCACTCTCCCCTGAGGGCACCCTCGAGCAGGATGTGCTGTGGGACGACGATATGGACGACGATGCGGGCGAGGGCGCCTCTGTTCGAAGCACCGGTGTCTGGGTTATCGGAGGGATAGTTGCGCTCGCAGCCATCGTGATTGGCGTACTTCTCGCAGCCTCCGCCACGAGCCTTGCCAAGGGCGGAAAGACACCCGACCCTGTAACGAATACTGTCGTGGTGACGTCTACGCGACTGACTGAAGTTACCACGACGCGCGTCGTGACAACGCAGCCACCAACCTCTTCAAACCCTGCGACAAAGAAGGCAGCGACGAAGACAGCTGAAAGCACCACGAAGGGCGGATCGGTTTCGGCTAAAGCGACGACGACAAGCCCGAAAAAGACCCCGAAAAGGACCCCGAAAAGGACCGCGACACCGACGACGGCGCGATAGCGTGCGCACAGCATTGCCGGAAAGTTTTTCGGTAATTGTCATGATGTGTCCAGGGTTTGGCTATGATCTACTCGTATCCATTTGCAGACATACCCCGAGGCAGTAGCTGACATCGAGGGGAAAGGCCGATAGTGAGTAGAGAATACGGACAGGGTGCCCCCAACCCAGACACTGAGCAGTGGGCAGTCCCCGAAGCCGGAGGACAGCAGTTTCCTTCCCAGGGCTATCCGCCCCAGCAGCCCGTCTACGGACAGCCGGTCTACGCCCAGCCCTACCCGCAGCAGAGCGGTAACAAGGCATTGCCGTGGATCATTGGTGTGCTCGGCATTCTGCTCGCCACGGTCGTCGGCGTGGTGGCCTACCTGGGCGGCACGGGTGCCTTCCAGCGCTCGAGCGCACAGCAGGACCCCGTCGTGGTCACCGAGGTAGAGACCCAGACGCTCAAGCAGGAACCGGCTCAGCAGCAGGCCCCGGCACCCGCGGCGGAGCCAGTGTCGGCCCCGGCTGCGTCGCGCCAGGCGTATGGCCACTATGCGGCGGCGTCCAGCAATACTTCGGGTCCGTTCGCGGCGAACGTGTACAGCGCCTTCGTGGACGCCTACAACAGCACGGGTAGCCCGAACGTCACGGTCAACGTCTACAGTCCGGTCACCGGCTCCACCTACACCATGTCGTGCAGCGGCGGGGCCACGGTGTACTGCTACGGCGGCGACAACGCGCGTGTGAAGATTTGGTAGCGCGTCGCACGCTCGGCGCGGTTGCTGCGGCGGCCCTGTGCCTGAGCGCCTGCGGGCCGAGCGAAGCACCTCCGACGGTGGTGGTGACCTCCACCGAGTTCGTCTCGCCGCCCGCCCAATCCGTTGAGCCCGCCCCAGCACCCGCGGATGTGCGCCCGCTTGTCGACGCCGCGGTGCAGGCCGCCTCACACCTCGGCACCGCCGGCGCAGCCGTCGGTGGGCCGGAAGGGATCGTGGTTGCAGGATTCACTGAACCCACCCCGGCCTGGTCGACGATCAAGGCGCCGATCGCGATCGCTGCCCTGCGCGCCGACCCGTCGCTGAGCCCGGACGCCGCAGCCGCGATCACCGCCTCGGACAACGATGCCGCCCAGCGCCTCTACACGGTCGCGGGCGAAGCCGGGACAAACGCAGTGCTTGCTGAACTCGGACTTGGAACCGGGGTGAATACGGCCCCGCTTCGCCCCGAGTTTTCCACCTACGGCCAAACGCCCCTGAGCGTGGCGGATGAGGCGACCATGGCTAACACCTTGGCATGCGTGTCCGGGGCAGGTGAGGTCCTCGGGCTGATGGGACAGGTCGACCCCGGGCAGTCCTACGGACTCGGCACCCAGGGCGCGCTGTTCAAAGGCGGATGGGGCCCGGACGAGTCCGGGATGTACCAGGTACGCCAGTTCGGTCTGCTGCCGCGTGGCAACGGCACGTACGTCCCCGTGGCACTCACCGCGCTGCCTGCCGACGGAACCTACGAGACGGGCCAGCAGATGCTCTCCGCGATGGCACAAAACCTGGGGGAGCAGGCGGACGCCTTTGCGCCTGCCGCCTGCCAGCACTCCGGCGGCTAGGCCTGCTCCCCGGAGACTTTGGCCACCAGCTCGAGAGTGCGCTCACCGCGGCAGGAGGGCAGCTCCGCGTGCAGGACATCGAGCACGGCATCGGCGATCATGACGGAGGGGGCGGGTAACGCATCGTCGACAAGCGGGTAGGGCGCGGTGCCCGTGTTATCGCGCATCTCGATCGCGGCGAGCGTCATGTGGAAGGGCAAGTCAATGCGCGGGTCGTCATCGCCGACGATCTGCGCGGCTAAATCGCGGTAGATGCCCTCCAGCTTCGCGCGGTCCTCGTGGTACTCCTTGAATTCCTCCGAGTCCAGGGTGGGCAGCTGGTAGAGGCGACCAATGTTCCAATTCGAGGACAGAAGGATGCGTGTCTCCGCCGCGCACAGCGCCCACAGCTTCAGCGCGGGCGAAGCATCTGACTCCGCGAGGTCCGAGGCCAAGTCCAGCGCGGGCTGAATCGTGCCCTTGAGCAGCGTGAGGAAGATGTCGTTCTTCGAGGGGAAGTGGTAGTAGAGCGACGCCTGGCGGATGCCCACGGCCTCCGCGATCTGGTGGGTGGAGGTGGTGGAGAACCCGCGGCGGGTGAACAGCTCCGAGGAAGCGTCGAGAATCTCCTCGCGGGCGGTCTTCCCGCGGCGGCGGGGCCGGTTCTTGCGGGGGCGCCCTACGGTTCGCGTCATGCGCTGCTCCTCTCCATGTGCCTTACGTGCCTGACCAGTCTACTGCATGCTCAGCTTTCAATCGGTTGAAAGGTAGTTTTGCCTGTAGATGCGTTGGTGTACGGACGAAAAGCGCCCGCCCCGTACTCATCGTGAGTACGGGGCGGGCGCTTTTTAAGTCGAAAGACTCTACGCTGCTGTCAACCGTTGCTTAGCGAGTGGTGAACGGCAGGAGAGCCATCTCGCGTGCGTTCTTGACTGCGGTAGCAACCTGACGCTGCTGCTGCGGGGTCAAGCCGGTGACGCGGCGGGAACGGATCTTGTGACGATCCGAGATGAACAGACGCAGGGTCTCTACATCCTTGTAATCGACCGACTCAATGCCCTTGGCCTTGAGCGGGTTCTTCTTCGGGCGGCGGGACTGCTCCATGCGCGCCTTGCGGTGATTATTGCGCTTCATTGGTCAAATCCTCCTTACCACGAAGACTTACGAACGCCAGGCAGCTCACCACGGTGAGCCATCTCGCGCATACGGACACGGGACAGACCGAACTTGCGGAGGTAACCGCGCGGACGGCCGTCGTGGGAATCGCGGTTGCGCACGCGCGCGGGCGAAGCGTCACGCGGCTGACGGTTCAGCTCGAACTGTGCTTCCAGGCGATCCTCGTCCGAGGTCTCGGGGTTGCGGATGATTGCCTTGAGCTCGTTGCGACGCTCAGCGTAGCGAGCAACGATTTCCTTGCGCTTCTCGTTCTTAGCGATCTTGGACTTCTTCGCCATTGTTTATCGCTCCTCGCGGAATTCAACGTGCTTACGCACAACCGGGTCGTACTTCTTCAGCGTGATGCGATCCGGGTTGTTGCGCTTGTTCTTGCGGGTGACGTAGGTAAAACCGGTGCCCGCGGTGCTCTTCAGCTTGATGATCGGGCGAATATCGTTACGTGCCATTAGATCTTCTCACCTCGTGCGCGGATCTTTGCCACGACGGACTCGATGCCGTCACGGTCGATGATCTTCAGACCCTTGGTAGAAACGGTCAGAGTAATGGTACGGCCCTCGGAGGGCAGGTAGAACCGGCGCTTCTGCACGTTGGGGTTCCAACGGCGCGAGTGGCGGCGGTGCGAGTGCGAGACGGTCTTGCCGAACTGCGGCTTCCGTCCCGTGACCTGGCAATGTGCCGACATGGGTTGACTTCTTTCTCTTCTGCCGCCCACGCACTGATCACTTGTGAGGATGACGCCACTAACAAAGCGGTGTGAGGGTCCGCGAAAAGCGTCGAGTGCAATCGGTTGACGTAGGCGTAAACGTGTACTTCGACAACAGCGAGAGTCAACAATACATGTTTCGTGCCAAATCTCCTAATCTCAGGCGACCGCGGTTCCCAGCCACACGGCCAGCGGCGCCAGCACGCACCCGAAGGCGATAAACACCCGCCACGGGATCTGTATCCCCGCGCGCTCCAGTTGGCTGTGCCACAGGAGTGTAGCCAGGGAAGCCCAGGGCGTAATCAGCGGCCCGAAGTTCACACCGACGAGCAGCTGCATCGGCTCGTCGCCTTCCAAAAGCAAGTACGCAGGGAGGTTGTTCGCCAGGTTGGCGGCAACCGTGCCCGAAAGTGCAGCGGGGGCGTTGATGTGCAGCGGAGGCAGCAGCGCTACGGCAGAAGAAATAGCGACGACGAGCGCCAGCGACTGCCACGGCACAAGCTCGCCCCGCTTCTCGACGCCCACCGCCAACGCCATCGCCACAGCCCCGACCACGCTGGTCGCCCAAAAGGGGATTGGCGTGAGTAGTGCGACGACAGTCAGCCCGAGAATCCACAGTGCAGCTCCTGGGCTGGGCGGGGCGCTCGGGGAGTGCTGCTGCTTTTCCGCACCAAAGATGAAGCGCGCAACGTAGGAAGCCGCGACCGCGACTGCGATGCCGACGAGTGCTGACCTCCAGGATGCAGCGACAAAGTCGTATGTGCCCGAGTAGTGCTTCAGCGCCAAAAGGTTGGTCAGGTTGGAGACCGGGAGCAGCATTGAGCCAAGATTGGCGATCCACACTACCGACAGTGATAAGGCCACGACGCTCAGCCCGTTACGCCGCGCCACCGCTACGGCCAGGGGCGTGAGCATGATCGCTGTGGTGTCTAGGGAGAGGAAGATGGTGACCAAGACGCACAGCACGAGAAAGGCAGGCCAGACAAAGCGCGTGCGCTCGATCCACGCGGCGAGCGCCTCGAACACTCCCGCCTGTGACGCGAGGTTAACCATGGCAGACATCGCAGCGGCAAAAACCAACACGGGCAGCAGCCGCCCGGCCACTGACGTGGCGGCAGCGGTATCCGTCAGTGCCAGGGCGACAAACAGTACGACGGCCGCCGCGGGCCAAAATATAGAGGTAAGGCGCACGAGCAAAGAGTCTAGGGTTCACAGGCGGGTGTAGGCGCGATTAGGAGAAAGTACCTCTAAGAAGTATAATTCTGCAGGTTGTTCAGCAATCGCTGTGCACTTGACCATTTTCGCACCCAACTCAGGCACGATCCCTTGAGAAACGGGAACCGACCTGAAGTTCAATCCTGAGGGAGACGAAGCATATGAAGAAGGATATTCACCCGGATTACCACCCGGTGATTTTCCAGGACGCGAACACGGGCCACAAGTTCCTGACGCGCTCCACCAAGACCTCCGACCGCACCGATACCTGGGAAGACGGCAACGAGTACCCGCTCATCGTCGTCGATGTGACCGCCGAGTCCCACCCGTTCTGGACCGGCGCACAGCGTCTCATGGACACCGCTGGCCGCGTTGAGAAGTTCAACCAGCGCTTCGGTGGCATGGCTCGCCGCAAGAAGAAGACCGCTAAGTAAGGCGTAGAAGGAGGAATTGAGAAATGGCTACACCGAAGTTTAAGAAGTCCCGCGCCAACACCCGTATGCGCCGTTCGCAGTGGAAGGCTGACAATGCCCAGCTGCAGGTTGTCAAGATCGACGGCCAGGAAGTGCGCATCCCGCGTCGTCTGGTCAAGGCTGCTCAGGCTGGCCTGATCGACGTCGAGCAGTTCTAGTGAGTGCTCGCGTTGTTGCTTAAGTAAGCACGCGAAAAGGCCGGATTCCGCTCTCGGGATCCGGCCTTTTGTGATGTTGTGTACGAGAAGATAACTGATAGGCCATAATAGATACATGAAAATTTTAGTGGCTGACGACGAGCAGGCCGTCCGCGATTCGCTCAAGCGCTCTCTCCGCTTCAACGGGTACGAGGTGTGCCTGGCCCAAGATGGGGAAGAGGCCTTGGACATGATCCGCACCGAGGAGCCGGATCTGACCATCCTCGACGTGATGATGCCCAAGCTCGACGGTCTCGGCGTGTGCCGTACGCTGCGCTCTTCCGGGTACGACCGGCCGGTGCTCATGCTCACCGCGCGCGACGGCGTCTCTGACAGGGTCGCCGGCCTAGACGCGGGCGCGGACGATTACCTGCCTAAGCCTTTTGCGCTCGAGGAGTTGCTCGCGCGAGTGCGCTCGCTGCTGCGTCGCGCCCGGGCGGACTCGATTGACGAGAATTCGCATGAGTCTTCGTCGTTGAAGTTCGAGGACCTCACGTTGAACCCGGAAACGCGCGATGTGACTCGCGGGACCCGGACGATTTCGCTCACCCGCACCGAGTTCGCGCTGCTGCACCTGCTGATGCAGAACCCGCGCCGCGTGCTGTCGCGTCAGACCATTCTGGAGGAGGTGTGGGGCTACGATTTCCCCACCTCGGGCAATGCGCTTGAGGTCTACATCGGCTACCTGCGCCGCAAGACCGAGGCTGCAGGCGAGGCCCGTCTGATCCACACCGTGCGTGGCGTCGGCTACGTGCTGCGGGAGACTGCCCCGTGATCCTGCGGCAATCCGCCGAGACCTTTCAGCGCGACCAGGACGCCTGGCAGCTTACTCCTGAGGAGATGCAGCCGACGCAGTTTAAGAATTCGCGCTTTCTAGGGCTCGGCCTTTCGTTGCGCCAACAGCTGGTGGTGCTCACCGGCGTGATGGTAGCTTTTGCGGTGCTGGTCACCGCGATGGTCAGTTATTGGGCTGCCACGACTGCGATTACTAACTCCATGGACAATGACTTGAGCTCGAAGGCTTATGCCATTGCCCGGGAGGCGGAGAAGAGTTCAGAGGCTGACCTCGAAGCGGAGATCGCGCAGTTCAAGAAGTACAACCCGGGGATCAAGGCCGCCGTCTCTCCGGCGGGCTCCAACAAGTACTTCGGCGACGCCGTCCCGGTCGGTGGTACCTTCCACTCGCAGAAGGAAGGCGAGCAGATTTCCACCCGCACTGCGGGCGGGGAGCGCATCTTGGTGCTGCGTTCGGAACGTGGAGCATCCGTTGCACTTGCCGAGCAGGTCGACCCCTCGAGGCGTCTGCAGGGCAGCTCCGGTGCGGCCCTGCTCGTGATCCTGGCCTTGGGAGCCGCGATGGCGTGGGCGGTGTCCACGATTGTGGCTGCGGCAGCACTCTACCCGCTGCGGCGGCTGCACCGCGCGGTGGATGAGGTCACTCGGACCGAGGAGCTGAAGCCACTGCCGGTGGAGGGCGACGACGAGCTGGCAAAGATCAGCCGTTCCTTCAACGAGATGATGCGTACCCTGCAGGATTCACGCACGCGTCAGACGCAGCTCGTTGCCGATGCGGGCCATGAGCTGAAGACTCCGCTGACGTCGATGCGCACGAACATCGAGCTGTTCATGATGATGTACAAATCCGGGCACCAGGACATGATCTCCCAGGAGGAGCGCGACAACCTCGAACACGACGTGCTCGCGCAGATGGAGGAGATGTCCACGCTCATCGGCGACCTGGTTGACCTGGCGCGCGAGGACTCCCCGAACACCGAGTTTGTGGACCTGCGCTTGGACGCCATCTTGGAGGAAGCCCTGGACCGAGTGCGCCGCCGTCGCCCCGATGTGACCTTCCAGTTCCATGCGGACCCGTGGATCATGCAGGGCGACCACTTTGCCATGGGGCGCGCGCCGATCAACCTGATCGATAATGCCGCGAAGTGGTCACCGCAGGGCGGCACCGTGCGTATCTCCCTGAAGGCCGCGACCACCAAGGCCGTCCTGATTGTGGACGACTCCGGCCCGGGCATTGCTCCGCGCGAGCGCGAGCGCGTCTTCGAACGCTTTTACCGTGCCCCGGAATCGCGCGCAATGCCGGGCTCTGGCCTGGGGCTCGCGATCGTGAAGCAGGTGCTCGACCGCCACGGCGCGCAGATCTTCGTGGAGGAGTCCGATGACGGCGGCACGCGTATGCGCGTGGTCTTCCCGGGCCGCCGCCCTGAAGAGGGCGAGTAGGGCACTTCACCCAGCGCATCGCGCACAGGAAGTGTCCAGGAAGTGCTACGTTGGGTAGCGCTGTGCCTCAAGTTCACGCGCAGCGCGGTCCCGCATAATTGGACGCATGACTTTTCCGGAGGAACCGCGCAACCCAGAAGGCGCGAACCACACCCAGCAGACTGTTTACCACGTTGCGAACCCGCCGCAGCAGGCGTCATCCGGGAAGCGCTTCGGTCCGGGCGCGATGATCGCCACGGCCCTGGTTGCGTCGCTGATCGCCGGCGGTGGGGCGGGGTATGTCGCCGGAAGCCGCGGGGCTGAGCAGTCGGGTGAGACCTACAATGCGCTCGAGGCACAGCCCGCCGAGTCGGCAAACGAGCCTGAGGGGGAGAAAACGCAGGCACCGAAGGGCTCGGTGGAGGACGTGGCGGCGCAGGTGCTCCCCGCGGTCGTCTCGATCATGGTGCAGACGCCACGCGGGGGCTCGGAGGGCTCCGGCTCGATCATCTCCTCGGACGGCTATGTGCTGACGAACCACCACGTCATCGCGGATGCGCAGAGCCCGCAGGCGCGCATCCAGGTCACGCTCAACGACGGCACGCGGCACGACGCGACCTACGTGGCCAGCGACGTGAACACGGACGTCGGCGTGCTCAAAATTGAAAACGTGAGCAACCTGCCCACGATGAAGTTCGGCAACTCCGACCAGCTCGCCGTGGGCCAGGAGGTCGTCGCCGTCGGCTCGCCGCTCGGCCTGTCCGCGACGGTGACCAGCGGTATCGTCTCCGCCCTGAACCGCCCGGTGCGCGCGAACCAGGGCGGCGGCGAAAGCTCGCTCATGGACGGCATCCAAACCGACGCGGCGATCAACCCAGGCAACTCCGGCGGCCCGCTAGTGGACATGCAGGGCAACCTCATCGGCATGAACTCGGTGATCGCCTCGCTGTCCGCAGGCTCGTTCGGCGGGCAGCAGGGCGGCTCGATCGGCTTGGGCTTTGCCATCCCCTCGAACTTTGCCAAGCGCGTCGCGCAGCAGCTTATCGACGACGGCGTGGCCACCCAGCCCATGCTCGGGGTCAGAGTCAACGCGCTCGACGACGGCACCGAGGGTGCCCGGGTCGCCGCCGTCGAACCCGGCAGCCCCGCGGAACAGGCCGGACTGCACGCCGGTGACGTGATCGTGAAACTAGGCGACCGGCTCATCGATTCGGCCGACTCGCTGATCGCCGCGACGCGTTCGCACGACTTCGGGGAGACCGTCACCCTGCAGGTGGAGCGCCCGGGGGAGGAGGATCCCGTTTCCGTAGATGTGGCGCTCAGTTCCGAGTAAGTTAAGGGCTACATTATGGGCAAAAATTCCGGTGCCTGCCGGAGTGGGACGTCGAGGAAGAAGGTTATGGCAGAGACAACGGGGACAACGGGGACGACCAAGACATTGGGTGCGTTTGACGACGCGGAGCCGGACGAGACGTTCCTGCGCGCCGTGGAGCTCGAGCAGTCCGCTCCGGCGCAGACCCGTGCGATCGTGGTGCTCGTGGGGGATCACCGCTACGAGTCGCCGGGGGACAATACCGACAAGATGGTCGCCGAGCTGCTGGGGGAGTACGGCTACCACGTCGATGGCGTCGTGCGGACCAAGTCGAAGAAGTCGGAGATCCGCAAGGTGATCGAGACCGGCGTGGTCGGCGGCGTCGACCTGGTGCTCACGCTCGGCGGCACCGGTGTGGGCCCGCGCGATAAGACGCCGGAGGCCACCCGCACCGTGATTGACAAGATGGTGCCGGGCGTAGCGCAGGCCATCCGCTCCTCGGGGCAGTCCTGCGGCGCGGTAGATGCGGCGACCTCGCGCGGCATCTGCGGCGTCTCCGGCTCGACGGTGGTGGTGAACCTGGCGCCGAGCCGCCAGGCCATCCGGGACGGTGTTGCCACGATCGCCCCGCTGGTGGAGCACCTCATCGGCGAACTCAACAGCTACACGGTGCAGTAGGGATGGCACGACAGCGCCGCAGGGCACGCCGCGTCGCGGACGTGGACTACGACCGCACCGCAGACGCGCCGACGGGCACCTTCCAGGACGAGCCCGCCGGTGCAGACAGTCTGCGCGAGGTTGCGTTGGAAGAAGACGCCGAGCCGGAGCTGACCGGCCGGGCTTTCTACGAAAACGAACGCCCGCCGCACCACGGTGAGTAGGTGCGAGCGGGCGCTACGAGCAGCTGGAAAAGCTACTTGGTTTCTGGGCTCTCGCCGGTTGCCGGCGGAGTGGAGCTGCCAGCCTGCTGCGGGGTCTGGCCAGCCATCATGTCGCGGATCTCGGTGAGCAGCTCGGTCTCGGTCGGTGCCGGGGTGTCCTCGGAGATGCCGCGGTGACGCTTCTGCATCTCGTCGAGCTTGTTCATCGGGGCGACGATGAAGAAGTAGACCACTGCCGCGATGAGCAGGAAGTTGATGATCGCGGAGATCAGCATGCCCAGGTCGAGCGCGGTCTCGGGGCGGCCCGGGATGATCGGGATCTTCCAGCCTTCGCCGACCTCGGCGTCGCCGAAGATGTTCAGTAGCGGGGAGATGATTGCGTCAGAGAACGCGGTGACCACGGCGGTGAACGCGGCACCGATAACCACACCGACGGCCAGGTCGATGACGTTGCCGCGGAGAATAAAGTCGCGGAAGCCCTTGAGCATGGAAACACTCCTTGTTTTAAGTCATGGGGGAAAGTCACCATGGTGGCGAAGTTGCGCGATCATCCATGGCAAATGTCAAGAGTACGGAGTCTATGCCGAAGTTTCATCCGGAGTCAAAACCACCGCGAGCGGCTCGGCTAACGACGACGCCGCGACCGCCGCCGCTTGAGACTGGCGCAGCAGTACCAGCACCGTGTCTTTCCCACCCGAGTCTTCATCGCTGACCGTGACGATGCGCCCGCCGGTGGCCACTGTGCGCGGTCCCTCGGTCACGATTTCTACCCGGGCACCGTGGTGCAGCATCGGCAGGATGTCGGGCTCGGCAAGTGAGATCGGCACCATCGTAAACGGCTCCCCGGAGGGAGCGTCGGCGATGAGGTCGCTGACCAGGTCGGGGCCGACCAGCCGCGTGGTGGTGACCACCTCACCCGCCGCGGCCGAGGCGGCCAGAATGTGGGAGTGCGCGAGTGCCTCCTCGCTTAAGGCACGGTCCGGCAGCACCTCTTCGGGCACGCGGCGCAGCGTGACGTCCTCCGGGTTTAAGCGGGTGCCGGCGGGCACATCGCGCGCAAAGACGACGGCGACCGGGTCGGTGTGCGTGGCGCGCACCAGCGCACTGACGCAGGCGGCGGCAATAAGTAGGGCGGCGAGCACCCGCCGCAGCAGTACGGTGCGGCGATAGCCTGGGGTGCGCAGGCGCGTTGCAAGATCCATGCCTATTAGACGCAGTGGCCGCCCCCGAGGTTCCCTTTTTCTGGCTACTTTCTTTCTGCCCACCACCAGCCAGACGGGGTGATCACCGCTTGAACTGCCACATCGTGTGCGTCGTGCGGCACGGCATTGACCACGTTGTCGTCGTAAACCACCGCGGCGGTCGGGGCGTCGGTGACTGACAGGGCCCGGTCGTAGTACCCGGCCCCTTTGCCCAGCCGCATGCCGCTAGCGTCCACACCCAAAGCGGGCACGATGAGCGCGCCACAGGAGCTGAGTACACGCGAGGTGTAGCGCGGCCCGGCGGGCTCGCTGATACCGAGCGCGCCTTCCGCTGCGGGTGCATCGTCCTGTACCGCCCACGCAAGTACGCCGTCGGGAAGCGAGAGCGGCACGAAGACTCTGCGGGCGTGCGCGCGCAACATGTCCGCGAAGTTGTCCGCGCCGGGTTCGGTGGGCAGCGGGTTGTATGCCGCGATGTTGGAGTCCTGGGCACCTATGTCGTGTAAAAACGACACGGTGTGTTTGAGCAGCGCGGCGTCGAGAAGCGCCTTGCGCTGCGGGTCATCGCGCAGTGCGCGGCGGGCTTCAGTGAGCTGCGCGCGCAGTGCCTGCTTTGCTGAGGAAGATCGCGGGGACATCGATCGGGATCCTTTCGTGCTGGTGGTGACTGTGAATGCTTGTAAAACGCCCGGGAAGTTTCGTGCGGGCGGGAGTCGGAACGAAATAGCAG
Organism: Corynebacterium sp. HMSC074A01; assembly: GCF_001831515.1. Lineage (GTDB taxonomy): Bacteria > Actinomycetota > Actinomycetes > Mycobacteriales > Mycobacteriaceae > Corynebacterium. The sequence continues at coordinate 106,740 of NZ_KV825608.1, read as the reverse complement.
TTTTGCGCGATGTAGGCTGGGTATTTATGCGGAATTCTAGCGAAACGACCGCCGCGTCGACCTCTGGCGCGGTCAAGACAGTTGTGGTGCCGGCGGCAGGTATGGGGACCCGCTTTTTGCCTGCGACGAAGACTGTGCCGAAGGAGCTTCTGCCCGTGGTGGACACCCCGGGCATTGAGCTGATTGCGGAGGAGGCCGCACAGCTGGGTGCGCAGCGCCTGGCCATTGTGGTTGCCCCGCAAAAAGAGGAGATCATGGCGCACTTCGGGGAGTTTTCCACCCTGCGCGAAACCCTTGCCGCCCGCGGTAAGGACGAGCAGGTGGCGAAGGTGGCGCGCGCCGCTGATCTGATCGACGCGATCTCGGTAACGCAGGACAAGCCGCTCGGTTTGGGCCACGCGGTTGGCTGCGCAGAGGTTGCTCTCGATGAGGACGAGGACGTTGTGGCCGTCATGCTGCCGGACGACCTGGTGCTGCCGGCCGGTGTGATGGAGAAGATGGTCAAGGTGCGCGAGCAGCTTGGCGGCTCGGTGCTGTGCGCTTTCAACGTCACGCCCGAAGAGGTGTTTAACTACGGTGTGTTCGACGTGGCCGAGGCAGATGCTGAGGTCGAGGGCATTGAGGTCAAGCGCGTGCTTGGCATGGTGGAAAAGCCCGCGGTGGAAGACGCCCCGTCGACGCTCGTTGCCACCGGCCGCTACCTGCTTGACCGCGCGATTTTCGACGCCCTGCGCAGGATCACACCGGGCAAGGGCGGGGAGCTGCAGCTCACCGATGCGATCGAGCTGATGATTACCGAGGGCCACCCGGTGCACGTAGTCGTCCACGACGGCAAGCGCCACGACCTGGGTAACCCGGGCGGCTACATTCCGGCGAACGTGGACTTCGGTCTGCGCAGCGAGAAGTACGGCCCGGCGCTCTACACTGCGTTGAAGCAGATTATCAGCGACTTCGAAGCAGAGAACCCCGATGTTATCCGTTAACTCTTACTAGGATTGGTCGAATGCGCAGCGTTGAAGACCAGCGAGCAATGGTGGTTGACGCGGCGGTGACGCCTGAGCCGATCCGCGTCGGAATTTTAGATGCCCTCGGCCTGATGTGCGCCGAGGAGATCACCGCCACCGCACCGCTTCCCGGCTTTGCCCAGGCCGCCGTCGACGGCTATGCCGTCCGCGCGGTTGACGTGGGCGGTGCCGCTGGCCTGCGCGGCTCCCGTGAGGCTCAAGATGAGGAGGTCCCCGCGGGCCGCGACCGCACCCTGCCGGTGGTAGGCGAGGTCGCGGCGGGCTCGCAGAAGCCGCTGCGCCTGCAGCCGCGCCAGGCCGTGCGCGTGGCGACCGGTGCGCCGCTGCCCACGCTTGCCGACGCCGTCCTGCCCCTCGAGTGGACCGACCGCGGCCGCAAGCGCCTCACCCCAACCCGCACGGTGCACACCGGCGATTTCGTGCGTAAACCGGGCGCGGACATCCAGCCCGGCGACGTCGCCGTGCGCCAGGGCGCGGTGCTCGGGCCCGCCCAGATCGGACTAGTCGCCGCCGCGGGCCGCGAAAAGGTGCTGGTGTACCCCCGCCCGCGCGTGACTGTGATCAGCTTTGGTCTGGAACTCGTCGACGTGGACCGCACACCCGGGCTGGGCCAGGTCTATGACGTGGCCTCCTACGCCGTGGCCGCCGCCGCCGAAGAGGCCGGGGCGGACGTGGTGCGCGCCGGGCTGATCCAGGCGGAGCCGCGCCGACTGCGCGAGACGATCGCCGGGCACGTCACCCGCTCGGAGATGGTCATCATCACCGGTGCCGTGGGCGGCTCCGGTGCCAACGTGGTCCAAGACGTGCTGCGCGAGATGGGCGAGATTGACACCCAGCGCGTAGCCATGCACCCGGGCTCTGTCCAAGGCTTCGGGCTGCTGGGGGAGGAGCGCACGCCGGTGTTCCTGCTGCCCGCGAACCCGGTCAGCGCACTGGTGATCACGGAGACGATCGTCCGCCCGGCGATCCGGCAGGCGCTTGGCAAGGCGCAGGTGCAGCGCCGCCTCGTACAGGCGCGCTCGGTGCGCGCGATCGAGTCCATCCCGGGCCGCCGCGCCTTCATCCGTGCCCGCCTGATGCGGGATATTGAAACCGGCGAATACCTGGTGGAGTCGCTCGGCACCGCCGAGGGCGGACCGGCCCACCTGCTGGCCGGCTTTGCCGAGGCCAACGCCATGATCTGCCTGCCGGAGGACATCACCGACGTGCGCCCGGGCGATGTGGTGGATGTCGAGTTTTTGCAACAGCGCAGCTAACCAATGTCGCTGCTGTCCCTGTTCCGCGAGCCCACGCCCGGCTGGCCCGAAGACACACCCACGCTGCAGCTTGCCGACGGCACCACGCTCAAACTCCGCCCCCTACAATCCAGCGACGGACGCGCCTGGCGCGAAACCCGCATCCTGGATGAGCAGTGGCTCAAACCAGTCGAGCCGACCGTCTCCGGGACGTGGGAGGAGGCGCACTCGGCCCAGGCCTGGCGTGCCAACTGGCTGAACCTGCGCAAGTTGGCGCTCGGCGGGGTGGTGATCCCGCTAGTCATCGAGGCCGACGGCCACTTCGCCGGGCAGGTCACCCTTGGCAACATCCAGCACGGCGCGGTCGGGGAGTGCTGGATCGGCTACTGGGTCCACTCGCCATTTATGGGGCGCGGGATCGCCACGGCGGCCTGTGCTTTGGGGACGGACCATGCGCTCGGCAGGGTGGGGCTGCACCGGGTGACGGCGACCTTTCTGCCGGACAACCCGGCGTCGAGAAGCGTGCTGGCGGCGAACGGCTACCGCGAGGAGGGCTACTTCCGCAAGAACCTGCACATCGACGGGCAATGGCGCGATCATCACTTCGTGGCGCTCAACGCCGAGGACTTTCCGCAGAGCGCGGTCGCGCGGCTGCGGGAGCAAGGACGCGTACGCTAAATTCTTCCGCCGGCACACGGCGTGCCTGGCGGTTGTGCGAGGCTAGCGCGGTTAGCGTTAGTGCAGTTTCTTATCTCCATCGCCGTCGTCTGTCGCGTTGAAAGGTGGCTTCGCCCATGGGCAGCCTGAGCTTGATCATCGTCCTCATCCTCGTCGTGTGGATCATCGTGCTTGCCCCGATGCTCTCGGGCAGCGTGAAAAAGATCCGCCGTTCCGGCGAAGGCTACGAGGAGACGCGCGTGCTGCACGAGGGCGGCACCGAACCCATGGTGTCGCGCCGTCGCCCGAAGCTCACCGCCGCCGATGTGCACCAGCACGCCGAGGCCGATGAGGACGTCGAGCTCGTCGAGGCCGAGGATGAGCAGGTGCTTATCGACGACGCGCCACCCCTGCGCACCATCTTCCGCAAAGATGTCGAACCGTCCGAGGAAACCCCCATGGTGATCGACGCCGAGCCGGTTGAGGAGGCGGCTGAAGACGCTGAGACTCAGGACGAGACGGCAGAGGGTGGCTCGACCCGCGTGGAGCTGGATGGTGAGTCCACGGGGGATGCTGCAGACATGAAGGACTCTGAGGACTCCGAGGACGCTGAAGACTCTGAGGACGCTGACGATCAGCACTACGAGCTTCGCGAGGCCTACGAGTCCCCGGCCGACTTCGGCTACGTCGACGAGGACGCACCAAAGGTCGAGCGCGCGCAGGAGGATACGCCCGAGCCGGCACCGGTAGGTGCGGACTCGCTCGAGCCGGACGACAGCGACATTGCCTTCGCCAAGACGCGCCGCGGCCGCGGTGGCTACGACCCGGAGCGCGAGCGTGCCGCGCGCGCGGAGCGTTTCCGTCGCCGTCAGCGCACCTTCCTTGGCCTGATCATCTTCTTCGTGGCCACCTTCGTCATCGCCTTCGTCGCGGGTGGGTGGACTTGGATCCTGCCTGCGATCGCAGTCGGGCTCAATGCGTGGTTCTTCATTGCCGCCCGCGGTGCGGTGCGCAAGGAGCGTGCCCTCCACCAGCGACGCGTACGCCAGCTGCGCCGCGCACGCATGGGCGTGGACCTCGCCCAGCGCCCGCAGGCCGCGCCTGGCGAGCGCCGCCGCGTCGGCTCCGTCATCCTGGACATGGACGAAGAGCACCCTGACTTCGAGGCGCTCCCGGTTTACCGACGCGAGCAAGAACGCGACGAGTACTACGGCGAGCCACGCAACTACACGCCGCGCGCGAGCTAGCCTGCGGGTGCGTTGCGGCTCCCTCACCAGCGGATTTCACCAGCTGGTGACGGAGGAGTAACGTTGCTTCCCAGCACGGGGCTATAGCTCAGTTGGTAGAGCGTCGCGTTCGCAATGCGAAGGTCAGGGGTTCGATTCCCCTTAGCTCCACTGGATGAAACCTCCAGGTCGCACGGCCTGGAGGTTTCTTCGTGTTCGTGCAGGCGGTGGTGGGGGAACTGACGGTCGGGTCTAAAAGGAGCTAGCTCCGTTTAGGGGTTCCGGTTTCGCGCGACCTGGGGTTTTGGCGGTGGCGCTGGTCCAAATGGAGCTAGCTCCATCTAGGGTGTCCGGTTTTGCGCGACCTGGCGTTTTGTGGGGGGCTCGCGTCTAAATGGAGCTAGCTCCATTTGGGGAATAAGGGAGTAGGCAGGCCGTTAAGCAACAGTTAGGCAACAGTTACGCATGACGATGGGAAAGAAGCGAAGCCAAGGTTCCAACGACGATTACTACGTAGCCCCGCAGGCTCCCGCTGTTTGCCGCAAAGAGATACGTCGGCGTATCCTTGCAGCGCTATTACCGGCCCCTGACAGGAGGAACCCGTGACCACTGAGAAGCTTCGCCGCGCAGTCCTTATCGTTGCGCTGCTGAATTTGGCGTACTTCTTCGTGGAGTTCATCGCAGCGCTGGCGATTGGGTCGGCGTCGCTTGCGGCGGATTCCGCCGACTTCCTCGAGGACACGGCGATTAACCTGCTCGTCTTCTTCGCGGTGGCGTGGCCGGCGCACCGCCGCCGGGTGGCGGGCAGTGTGCTCGCGGGGCTGATCCTCATTCCGGCGGTCGCGGCGATCGTCATGGTGGTGACCAAGATCCTCAACCCGGTCCCACCCTCGCCGGAGGGGTTGACCGGCGTGGCCTTTGGCGCGCTGGTGGTCAACCTCATCTGCGCGGTCATCCTGCTCAAGCTGCGTGACCAGGGATCGTCGCTGGCGAAGGGAGCGTGGCTCGCGGCGCGCAACGACGCGCTGGCCAACGTGCTCATCATCGTGGCGGGACTGCTCACCTTCGTGTGGCCGACTGCTTGGTTCGACATCGTGGTCGGCGCGATCATCGCCGCGATCAACCTCTCGGCAGCCAAGGAGGTGTGGGAGGAGTCCCGCGAGGAGCACGCCTCGGTCGAGGAGGCCTTCGAGGACATGGGCGACTGCTAGTCGCTCCACACACCGGACGCGCCGCGTCGCCAAGTGCCGACGAGGTTGGTGTCCACGATGCCGACGGACTCCATCAGCGCGAACATGGTCACCGGGCCGACGAAGGTAAAACCGCGCTTCTTCAGATCCCGCGCTAGCGCCTTCGACTCGGGTGAAAAGCTGGGTACTTCTTCCGCCGTGCGCGGCCGCGGAGTCGTTTCGGGTTTGTAGGACCAGATGAGTTCGCCGAGGTGCGTGCCTTCGTCGCGAAGCGCAATGGTTGCCTTCGCATTCGTGACGGCGGCGCTGAGTTTCTGCCGGTTGCGGATGAGTGCGGCGTTGTCCATCAGGTGATCGACCGATTCCATCGCGGCGACCTTGTCCGGATCGAACCCGAAGAAGGCTTCGCGGAAGGCCTCGCGCTTGGACAGGATGAGGCGCCAGGACAGCCCGACTTGGAATCCTTCGAGGCAGAGGCGCTCGTAGAGCGACGCTTCGTCGTAAAGCGGCATGCCCCACTCGGTGTCATAGTAGGTGCGCAGCAGCGGGTCGGTGGCGGCCCAGGGCGGGCGCACCAGGCCGTCGTCGCAGGTAATGGGCAGGGACTTGGGTTCTTCGTAGAAATTGTTCATATATATTTGACTCAATTTATGGCGCTTCGGTTCCATCGGTAGGGTAATTGGCATGAACAGGCCCGCCGTTCGAGACTTCGCCCTCCTGCTGATGCGCCTGGTCGTTGGGGCAGTGTTCATCGCCCACGGCTACCAGCATTGGTTCGCCTCCGGCATGAGCGCAACCGCCCAGGAATTCGCCCGCTTTGGGGTGCCGCAGCCCGTCTTAAGCGCCTACGTCGCGGGCACCGTGGAGCTCATCGGCGGTACTTTCCTGGTCATCGGCCTGCTCACCACGATCGCGGCCTCGCTGCTGCTGTTGCTCACTGTCGCCGCCACCTACTTTGTGCACCTGGGCAACGGTTTCTTCGTCGCCGATGGGGGCGTGGAGTACACCTTGGTGCTCGCCGCGGCGCTGTTCTCGCTCGTCGTTTTTGGTACTGGCCGCGCGAGCTTGGATGGGGTGTTGACCCGTGATTAGCCACGAACAAGTCCAGGCCGCGCTCTCGGCGCGCATCGACGGCGAGGCACCGGGCCTAGAGGACTCGCTTATCGACGCCCACCTGGCCTCCTGCGCCGAGTGCACCGCTTTCTGGGAGCGCTCGCTCGCGCTGTCGGAAAAGGTGCGATTCGCCGAGGTCGATGGCGGGATGGCCCCGCCGGGAGACCTGTCCGAGGTGATCCTGGCCGGGGTGGACGAGAAGTGGCGCAAGTTGGCGCAGCGTCGCCTGGTCACCCTGGCGATTGGGCGAATTATCCTCGTCATTGCCGCGCTCGTGTGGGCCTGGTGGGCGGTGCAACCACTGCTGGGCACCGATGCGTCGGATGGGCTGATGACCTCGACTGCGGCGGTGCGCTTCGGCGTGGCGCTCGCGCTCGGGGTGAGCGCGTGGCGGCCGCGGCAGATCCCCGGCGTGCTGCTCATCGTGGGCACGATGTTCACCTTTACCGCGGGCTTCGCGGTGCGCGACTGGGTGCTCTCGATTGGCGAGTTCGTGCCCAGCATCGTGTTCATCCCCCTGTTTACGCTGCTGGGGCTGGTGTGGACCTGGGTGGCGGACCGCGGGATCGAGATCCGCCGCGCCTGGCACCTGCTCGACGCCAACCCGAGCTAGCGCGCTACTTCCAGCTGGGCAGCCACATCAGCGACTGGAAGTAGCCCTCCGGGATCATGTAGCCGTAGAAGATGGGCGAGAAGTAGAGGAAGTTGGCCACCACCAGCGCCAGGTAGGCAAGCACCGCCAGCTGGCCGGTGCGCAAGTCAGCCCCCGCTACTCGACGCACGAACGCATTGCCGGTGGGTGCGCCCTTCTTCGCGATGTTGCCAAGCGCAAGTCCGAGCAGCACTGCGGTAAACGGCACCAGGGCGGTGGCGTAGAAGAAGTACATCTGGCGGTCAAAGGCAGCCAGCCAGGGCAGGAAACCGGCCATGAACGCCACGAGCGGCAGGATGACGCGGTAGTCGCGGCGGGTGATCCACACCCACGCGGCCCACAGCAGGACCGGGATGGTCAGCCACCAGATCGCGGGCGTGCCGAAGAGGTAGATCATCTCCCGGCACGTGTTGCCATTACCACAGTTCAAGTCGGTGTTGGAGTAGTAGAGGATCGGCCGCGAGGCCACCAGCCAGGCCCAGGGCTTGGAGTCCCACGGGTGGGAGTGCCCGGATGAGGAGGTCAGGGAGCCGTGGAACTCGAGGACCGAGAAGTGGTAGTAGAGCCATTCCGCGGCTGGCGACGGCAGCGAGGTAAGCCACGGCCACTCAGAGTTCGCCACGGTGCCGTCTGCGACCGAGTGGCGGTACACCGAGGTCTCGGAGGCGAACCAGGCGCGCCAGGACCAGATGTACAGCAGTGCCGGAACCAGCACGATCGATGCGAGCGCAGAAGGCACATCACGCAGCAGGGCACCCGCCAGCGGCTTCTCCACGCCGTAGCGCTTGCGCAGCCACAGATCCCAGAAGGCAGAAAGCAGGCCGTAGAAGGCGATGTAGTACAGGCCCGACCACTTCACCCCAAGCGCGAGGCCGAGCAGCACGCCCGTGGCGAAGCGCCACCAGCGAAAACCCAGGCGCGGACCGAGCGGGCCCGCCTCATCCAATTTGCCCGTGAGGTAGGCGTCGTGCCAGCGCCTATGCACCTGCTGCATGTCGCCGGCCAGCGTCCAGGCCGCGGCCACGACGAAGAAGACCTGGAACATGTCGAGCATGCCGAATTTGGCGGCGACCAGCAGCACCCCGTCGAAAAGCGCAATGGTGCCCGCGAAGATACCGATGGTGGTGGACTGGCTGAGCCTGCGCGCAATGAGGAAGACGAACACGATGGTCGCCGCGCCGAAGAGTGCCGTGAACAGGCGCCACCCCAGCGGCGTGTAGCCGAAGAACTGCTCGCCCCACGCCAGCAGCTGCTTGCCCAGCGGCGGGTGCACGACCAGGCCGTAGCCGGGGTTGGACTCAATACCGCCGAGGACCGGGTTGATGTAATCGCGCACCATGTCCCAGGCCTGCGGCACGTAGTGCTTCTCATCAAAGACCGGCGTGCCCTCCGAGGTGGGCTGCGTCAGGCCGAGGAAGCGGGTAAAGAGCGCCAAGACCCCGATCACGCTCGCGGCGATCGTGTCGCGCCGGGCCCACGGCACCGTGTTCGGCGCGGCGGGTTCGGGGCGCTTCGGCCGCCAACGCTTCGCGGCAGGGGCTGGGGCAGCGGGGGACACTTGGGTACTCACGGACAAGGATCTTACTGTGTCGTGCGTATGCTTGAGGTTTATGGTTGCCTCGACAGATCTGCCCCAGGACGCGCTCCCCACTTCGGGCGTGGTGCTCGCCGCAACCCCGCTGGGCAACATCGGTGATGCCAGCCAGCGCCTGCGCGAGATGCTCGAGCGCGCCGAGGTGATCGCCGCGGAAGATACGCGGCGGACCCGGGCGCTGGCCACAGCACTCGGTGTGAACCCGCGCGGCAAGTTCGTCTCCAACTTCGACCACAACGAAGCCGCGCGCACCGACTCGCTGCTGCGCGCGGCGCGCTCCGGGGTGGTACTGGTGGTCACGGATGCTGGCATGCCGATCGTGTCCGACCCAGGCCTGAACCTGGTCGCCGCGGCGCACGACGCGGGCATCCCGGTCACCTGCCTGCCCGGCCCGAGCGCGGTGACGACGGCGCTTGCGCTGTCTGGCCTCAACGTAGGGCATTTTCTTTTCGACGGCTTCGCGCCCCGCAAACCAGGCGCCAAAGAGACCTGGCTGCGCTCGCTGGTGGGGCAAGAGCGCGCCATCTGCTTCTTCGACTCGCCGCACCGTACCGCCGACACCCTGGCGCGCGCCGCGGAGATTCTGGGCGCGGATCGTCGCGCCGCCGTCTGCCGCGAGCTGACCAAGACCTTTGAAGAGGTCAAGCGCGGCACGCTCGCGGAGCTCGCCCAGTGGGCAGAAGAGGGCGTGCGCGGCGAGGTCACTGTGGTGATTGAAGGGGGCAGCGCCGCCGTGGAAGAGCCTGCTGACCTGGTTGGGGAGGTGCTCGCGCGGGTGGAGGGCGGCGAGCGGATGAAGGATGCGTGCAAGGCCGTCGCCAAGGCGTACGGGGTAAAAACTGGCGAGCTGTATGACGAGGTGCTTGCAGCGAAGAAATAGGTGGCGTGACACCCTAGCGGGACACAGCCTGTTTGTACCCAGTTCGAACTTGGACTTCGTTTACGTTACCCTGCAAAAGTCATACGATTTTAACGCTAAAATTCAAGGAGTGATCAATGTCTCAGCGTGAGACTGGTCTGGATCCGCACGATCCAGACGCAGAGCCGCGGAGCGAAGATCCGCAGATTGAAAACGATTCCACAGCCCCCAAGCCCTCAGCAGCTGGTGAGCTTGCCTCGCTGCTGGACGCTGACAACGCGGGCAAGCGCGGCAACTACCTCGACCCAGAGGAGCAGATCGAGCGCAAGGCCGACGCAGCAGATGCCCGGGTGGACTGGGGCATTATTGTTCCGGTCGCCGTGCTGGTTGTTGCCATGGTGGCCTGGGGCCTGCTTGCTCCGGAAAACTTCTCCAACTTTGCCGACGTGGCGTTCGGCTGGGTGATTGACAACTTGGGCTGGGCGTTCGTGCTCGGCGGGACTGTGTTTGTCCTCTTCGTCATCGTGATCGCCTGCTCCAAGTTCGGCACGATCCGGCTGGGTACGAGCGACGAGCGTCCGGAGTTTAAGACAAGCTCCTGGATCGCCATGATGTTTGCCGCTGGTATGGGCATCGGCCTGATGTTTTACGGTGCCTCCGAGCCACTGGCGATGTACCTCGACGGCGTGCCGGGTCACCAGCCGCGCGAGGTGGGCACCGGTATGGCGCAGACCATGTTCCACTGGACGCTGCACCCGTGGGCGGTCTACGCCGTGATTGGCCTGGCGATCGCGTACTCCACGTTCCGTCTCGGACGCAAGCAGCTGCTGTCGAGCGCCTTTATCCCGCTCATCGGCCAGAAGGCCGCAGACGGCCCGCTTGGCAAGGTCATTGACGGCTTCGCCATTTTTGCCACCATCTTCGGTACCGCCTGCTCCTTGGGCCTGGGCGCGCTGCAGATTAGCGCTGGCCTGGAAGCCTCCGGCTTTGTGGACAACCCCTCTGACAATCTGATCATCGGTATCGTCGCGGTTCTGCTGCTGGCGTTCTTGCTGTCGGCGATGTCTGGCGTGTCCAAGGGCATCCAGTGGCTGTCCAACACAAACATGGTTGTGGCTGCGGTGCTGGCCATCTTCGTCTTCGTCTTCGGCCCGACCGTGGCACAGCTCAACATGCTGCCCACGGCCGTGGGTACCTACCTGCAGAACTTCTTCGAGATGGCTGCCCGCACCGCTGAGAGCGCTGACGGCGAGGCAGGCGAGTTCCTGTCCGGTTGGACCATCTTCTACTGGGCATGGTGGATCTCCTGGTCGCCGTTCGTGGGCACCTTCTTGGCGCGTATCTCGCGCGGCCGCACCATCCGCGAGTTCTGCCTCGGCGTCATGCTCGTTCCGGCTGGTCTGTCCACTGTGTGGTTTGCCATCTTCGGTGGCACCGCGATCAAGATGGAGCAGCAGGGCAACTCCATCCTGGGCGAGGGCACCTCGGAAGAGCAGCTGTTCAACCTGCTGCACAACCTGCCTGGTGGCGTGATCATGGGTGTGTTCGCTCTGATCCTGCTGGCTACCTTCTTCATCACCTCGGCGGACTCCGCCTCCACGGTGATGGCGTCGATGTCGCAGAACGGTAAGTCGGATGCGAACCCGTGGATCGCTGCGATGTGGGGCGTGGCCACCGCCGGTGTCGGCCTGACCCTGCTGATCTCGGGCGGCGAGGATGCGCTGAACTCGCTGCAGTCGGTGACCATTGTCGCCGCGACCCCGTTCTTGCTCATCCTCATCCTGCTGATGTTCGCGATCGTGAAGGATCTGTCTAACGACACGATCTACCTGGACCAGAAGGAACAGGAGCGCTTCGCACGCCAGCTGGCCATCGAGCGTCGCATGCACCGCGACCAGCTCGAGCTGGAGCAGAAAAAGCAGCAAGTCAAGCGCGCCTTTGGCGGAAAGTGACACTAGCTTCTGCCCCGATTGTGAATCTCCCCAGCGTCCTCGTGAAGAAGGCGTTGGGGATTTTCTATGCCCGGATTCGACCCAGGCTGAGGGTTGATTATGCTTAATTACCATGACTGCATCTGAGAACGTTCTTGTCTGCGTTGCCTGGCCTTACGCGAACGGCCCGCGCCACATCGGTCACGTTGCTGGCTTCGGCGTCCCCTCCGACGTATTTGCCCGCTACCAGCGAATGTGTGGCAAGAACGTACTCATGGTCTCGGGTACCGACGAGCACGGCACCCCGCTTCTGGTGCAGGCGGACAAGGAGGGCGTGAGTGTCAAAGAGCTCGCGGACCGCTACAACGCGCAGATCGTCGAGGACCTGGCGGGCCTCGGTCTGTCCTACGACCTGTTCACCCGCACCACCACGCGCAACCACTACGCCGTGGTCCAGGAACTGTTCAAGGGCCTGTACGCCAACGGCTACATGCTCAAGGAGACCACCAAGGGCGCGATCTCCCCGTCGACGGGGCGCACCCTGCCGGACCGCTACATCGAGGGCACCTGCCCGATCTGCGGTGCCGACGGTGCCCGCGGCGACCAGTGCGACGACTGCGGTAACCAGCTCGACCCGGCGGACCTGATCAACCCGGTGTCCAAGATCAACGGTGAGACCCCGGAGTTCGTGGAGACTGAGCACTTCATGCTGGACCTGCCCGCGATGCACGACGCGCTCGCACAGTGGCTGGAGACCCGCAAGGAATGGCGCCCCAACGTGCTGAAGTTCTCCCTGAACCTGTTGGAGGATATGCGCCCGCGCGCGATGACGCGCGACATCGACTGGGGTATCCCGATCCCGGTGGAGGACTGGCAGGACAACCCGTCGAAGAAACTCTACGTCTGGTTCGACGCGGTCGTGGGCTACTTGTCTGCCTCCATCGAGTGGGCCGCGCACACCGGCGACCCGGATGCGTGGAAGACCTTCTGGCAGGACCCCGCCACCGAGGGCTATTACTTCATGGGCAAGGACAACATCACCTTCCACTCCCAGATCTGGCCCGCCGAGCTGCTCGGCTACGCAGGCAAGGGCGCGAAGGGCGGCGAAACTCATGCGTACGGCGAGCTGAACCTACCCACCGAGGTGGTTTCCTCCGAGTTCCTCACCATGTCCGGTTCCAAGTTCTCCTCATCCAAGGGCGTGGTGATCTACGTCAAGGACTTCCTCAAGGAGTTCGGCCCGGACCCGCTGCGCTACTTCATCGCGGTGGCCGGTCCGGAAAACAACGACACGGACTTCACCTGGGACGAGTTCGTCCGCCGCGTGAACAACGAGCTGGCCAACGGCTGGGGCAACCTGGTTAACCGCACCGTCTCGATGGCGCACAAGAACTTCGGCTCCGTGCCCACCCCGGGCGATCTCACCGACTCGGATCGCCGCATCCTGGATTTGGCGGAGCAGACCTTCGCTACCGCAGGCGAGGACCTCGCCAAGGCGCACTTCAAGGCGGCGATTACCAAGATCATGCATGTCGTTGGCGAGGCGAACGCGTATATCGCCGAGCAGGAGCCGTGGAAGCTTGCCAAGGATGACACCCAGCGCGAGCGCCTGGCCACCGTGCTTTGGACCGCGCTGCAGGTGGTCTCCGACTGCAACGCCATGCTCACCCCGTTCTTGCCGCACATCGCGCAGCAGGTCCACGAGACCCTGGGCCGCACCGGCGTGTGGGCTGCGACCCCGCGCATCGAAGAGGTCACGGACGACGCGGACTACGAGCTTGTCGGCGCGGGCCTGCCGGAGAAGGGGCAGAAGTACCTGACCATTACCGGCGACTACACCGGCCAGCAGGCCGTGTGGGACCGCGTGGACATCGAGGCCGGCACCGAGCTTGCCAAGCCGAAGCCGCTGGTGGCCAAGCTCGACCCGGAGCTGGGTGAGACCGGCCCCGAGTGGGCACCCGTGCAGTAGCGCGATGCCCGAGCAGCAATCGCTGGAATTCGGCGGGCGCACGCGCACGTGGATCGAGGTGCCCGGCGAAGACACCGGCACCCTGATCCTGTTTCTGCACGGCTCGCGCCAATCGGGCAACGTCGCCCGCAACTTCACGGACCGCACCTTCGAGTCGCTCGGCCACACCGTCATCTACCCGGATGGCGTGGGCCGGCACTTTAACGACGCCCGCCGCGGCTTCCAGGAATCGGCGCGCACGCTCGGCATCGATGATGTCGGTTTTCTCACCGAGTTGCTCTCGCTCTACCCGCACGAGCGCGTCATCGGTTGCGGCTTCTCCAACGGCGGGCAGATGCTCATTCGCCTGCTTCTCGACGCCCCGCGCACCCTGTCCGCCGCCGCACTCTTTGGCGCCTCCATGCCCACCGCGGACAACACGCTGCCCGCTGCCGGCTCATGGCACCCCACCCCGATCCTGTGCGTACAGGGCACTGCAGACCCGCTCGTTCCCTACGAAGGCGGCATGGCCGGCATCGGCGGCAACAACCGCGGCATGACCCGCTCGGCGCACGACTCTGCTGAGTATTTCGCGAATCTTAACGGAGCGCAGCTGCACGGCAAGACCCAACTGAGCGAGCGCGTCACCCTAGATACTTGGGAGGGTACCGCCCCGGTCCACCTGGTCACCATCGAGGGGTTTGGCCACATGGTGCCGTGCGCCAAGGAACTCGACCCGCGCTTGGGCCCGGGAACCCGCGAGGTGACGGGGGCGGGGCTCGTCGAGAACCTCTTGCTCTAGCGATCCAGGAACTGCTGCACAAAGGTGGTGAGCTTGCCGGGCTCCTCGTCCTCGAAGCGGGTGTCCACGATCACGAGGGGTGCGGCGTATTTCGGTTCGGCGTCGTCTACATTGCGGGCGACGACGAGGTCGGTGCCGTAGTCGTCGATAAGCAAGCGCCACGCAAAGCCGTGGTCGCGCACGAGCGCCGCACCGAGCGCGGTGCCGAAGATGCGGGCGGTCTCGCCGCGCGGGTAGCTGCGGCGCACGTCGGCGGGAAGCCCGAGGTAGTAGGCGAGTGTGTCCTCGAAGCTTCGCACCACCGCGTCGACGTCGCCGTTGATGCCGCGGCCCGCAGCCTCGGCCAGGTCGCGGTCGAGCTGGGCGCGGGTCTGCGGGTCCAAATCTGTAAATGCCATAGGCTCTACTGTATGAGCAAAAAGAAGCCACGCCCCACACCAGTTCCCGCCGAGCGCATCGCCATGCTTGTCGACGCCCACACGCACCTCGCCTCCACCGGCGCCCGCACCCAAGCGGAAGTGGATGCGATCGTGAACCGGGCGCTCGACGCCGGCGTCGAGCGGATGTGCACCGTCGGCGATGGGCTGGAGGAGGCCGAGCTGGCGCTGGCTGCTGCGCAGATGAACGAGCGAGTCTTCGCCGCCTGCGCGATCCACCCGACCCGCGCGCACGAGCTTGACGACGCCGCTCGCACCCGTCTGCGCGAGATGGCGGCAGATGCGCGCTGCGTGGCGGTGGGGGAGACCGGCATTGATACCTACTGGCTGAAGCATGACGCAGAGCGGACCGCCCCGCTTGAGGTGCAGGAGGAGGCGCTGCGCTTCCACATCGACCTGGCGGTGGAAAGTGGCAAAGCTCTCATGATCCACAACCGCGAGGGGGATGCGGAGCTGATGCGGATCCTCACGGACGCGCCCGCTCCGCGCGAGGTGATCCTGCACTGCTTCTCCTCGCCGGTGGAGGTGGCGAAGGAGGCGATTGAGCGCGGCTACGTGTTGAGCTTCGCGGGCAACGTGACGTTCAAGCGCAACGACGAGCTCCGCGAAGCCGCGAAGCTCGCCCCGGCCGGCCAGCTGCTCATCGAGACCGACGCGCCGTACATGACGCCCGAGCCGTTTCGGGGCGCGAGGAACGAGCCGGCGTTGATTGGGCACACGGCGAAGGTCGTTGCAGAAGCCCGCGACATGCCGGTGGAGGCGCTTGCCGAGGAGGTCTCGACGACCTTCGATCGCGTGTTTAATCTGTGACCAAAGTTGTGCCTGAGGTGCGGGAAGAGTCCTGTGGGGGCACAAGTGTGTGATGCGACACGCGCAATGGTCACAATCTTGTAAACGCCGCGTTGTTACCGTATTGTTACCGCATTAGTACACGGTTGTATCTCGCAGAAAGAACCCTTTTTCGCTTATGTCCCGCAACTCTTCCCGCACCCCCGCCGTTAAGCGCGTTGTCGCCAGCACCGTCGCCGGTGCGGCCATTGTAGGTAGCGCCACCGCCGCTGTCGCCGCACAGAAGGAGATCACCGTCGACGTCAACGGTGAGGCAACGACTGTCTCCACCTTCTCCGGTGATGTGGATAAGGCGCTTCGGGCCGCGGGCGTCGAGGTCACGGACGCTGACCTGGTCTACCCCGCACCTGGCCAGAAGCTGGCCAACGGCGACACGCTCACCGTGCGCACGGCCAAGCCGGTCGCTGTCGTCGTTGATGGCGTGGCGCAGGAGCTGACGTCTACCGCCGCCACCGTGGGCGACCTGCTGGACGAGGCCGGGATGGCCGCCAACGCCGCCACGGATGTCGACCGCGACCAGCCTGTCACTGAAGGCCTCAACGTGGACGTGACCACCCCGAAGATCGTCGCGATTAACGACGGCGGCGCGGTGACCTACACCTCCGCGGCAGCGAAGACGGTGGGCGACCTGCTCGCCGAGCGCGGGATTACCTTCGATTCCAACGATCGCCTCAACGTCCCGCTGGACGCACCGGTTACCCCGAACATGCAGATCAACCTGGACCGCGTGGAGATTGTCAAGGACCGCGAGATCGTCGACGTGAAGGCCCCGGCCAAGTACATCGACGACCCGGAGATGGAAGAGGGCACCGAGGAGATCCGCGAGGAGGGCGTCCTGGGCGAGAAGCAGGTCATCCGCCACACCGTGCTGGTCAACGGCCAGCCGGAGGACACCTTCGTCGCCTCCGCGCACGAGACACGCGAGGCCAAGCCCGCCGTGATCATCCGCGGTACAAAGAAGGCTGAAGGCAACACCGGTGCCGCGGCCCCGGCTGTGGCGAACGGCTCCGTGTGGGACTCGATCGCGCAGTGCGAGTCCGGCGGCGACTGGTCCATCAACACTGGCAACGGCTACCACGGCGGCCTGCAGTTCAACCCGGGTACCTGGGCTGCCTACGGCGGCACCGCCTACGCCCCGACCGCCGACCAGGCGACCCGCGAGCAGCAGATCGCAATCGCGGAGAAGACCCAGGCGGCGCAGGGCTGGGGCGCATGGCCTGCCTGCACCGCGAAGCTCGGCCTGCGCTAAGCGCTTATGGCTTCCTCCCAGCTGCTGGGCCCCGTCGAGATCCGCGCGCTCGCCGAGGAGCTCAATATCACGCCGACGAAGAAGCTCGGCCAGAACTTTGTGCACGACCCCAATACCGTCCGGCGCATCGTCGCCGCGGCCGAGCTCTCGCCCGAGGATAAGGTGGTGGAGGTCGGCCCCGGACTGGGCTCGCTGACCCTTGGGCTGCTTGAGGTGGCCTCCCAGGTCACGGCGCTGGAGATCGATCCGCGCTTGGCTCATCGGCTGCCCCAGACCGTGCGCACCTACGCGCCCGCACATGCTTCCAAGCTCACCGTCACCAACATCGACGCACTCACTGTCACGCCCGCGGATGTGGAGACTCCACCGACTGCGCTAGTGGCCAACCTGCCCTACAACGTCTCCGTGCCGGTATTGCTCCACTTGCTCGAGCAGTTCCCCTCCATCCGCCGCGTGCTGGTCATGGTGCAAAAAGAGGTCGCCGACCGCCTGGCTGCCACCCCGGGATCGAAGATCTACGGCGTACCGAGTGTCAAGGCCGCCTTCTACGGCGAGGTCTCGCGCGCCGGCACGATCGGCAAGCACGTCTTTTGGCCGGCCCCGAACATCGCCTCGGGCTTGGTGCGCATCGATGTCACTGCTGACAGTGATCGCCGCGCCCAACGCGAGGCCGTCTTCCCGCTTATCGACGCCGCGTTTTCCCAGCGCCGCAAAATCTTAAGATCCACGCTCGCCCAGGTCTACGGCACGCCACAGGCCGCCGAGGAAGCTCTGCGGGCAGCCGGAATCGACCCGGGCCTGCGCGGCGAAAAGCTGAGCGTCGACGACTTCCTCCGCCTGGGGGAACACGATGCCTGAGGTACCAAAAAGTTTCCGCGCCTCCGCTCCCGGCAAGGTGAACCTGCACCTGGGAGTGGGCGAGGCCCGCGCGGACGGCTACCACGAACTGGTGACTGTCTTCCAGGCCGTCGACCGGCGCGAGTACGTCACCCTGCACGTCGAAGACGGCCCGGCGGTGACCACCGGCAGCGTGGTGCGCGGGATGCGCACCGAGTTCTTCGTCCAGCGCCCGGCTGAGGACATCGACACCCCGGCGAACCTCGCCTGGCGCGCCGTGGACGCGGTCGTCGATGAGTGCAGGCAGGTCGCACAGGCACTGCCTCCTGTGCGGATCGAGGTGGAAAAGCACGTCTACGTCGCCGGCGGCATGGCGGGCGGCTCCGCTGACGCCGCTGCCGCCCTGGTTGCTGCGGCGCGCTACGTGGCCGCCTACACGGGCGTGGAGCTGGACCGCGCACAACTCCACCGCCTCGGGGCTCAGCTGGGGGCCGACGTGCCCTTTTGTCTGCGGGGTGGCACCGCACTCGGCACCGGCCGCGGCGACGAGCTGGTCGACGTGCTCACCCGAGGTGCCACGCACTGGGTATTTATCAACCCCAAGGTCGGCATTTCCACTGGAAAAGCCTTCGGACTGCTGGACGACATGCGCCACAACGACCCGGCGCTCGTCCCGCACTTGAGCACTAACTCGCTGAGCCAACAGCTCACCCGCGGCGACCAGGAAGCCCTAGCCAAGAGTCTCCACAACGACCTGCAGGCGGCTGCACTGCGGATGCAACCTCGTTTGCAGCAGGTGATTGGCACCGCGGAAGACGTACCCGGGGTGCTCCGCGCGATCATCTCCGGATCGGGCCCAACAATCGCCGCGCTGTGTACGGATGCAGACGCCGCCAATTCAGCAAGGGCCAGCTTGCGGGAGCGTTTTCCCGACTACGAGGTGGTGACCGCCGCCGGGCCGTCGCCGGGCGCACAGTAGACTTGAGCCCCTATGGTGAACCTGATCAATCTGGAAAATGTGTCCAAAACCTGGGGCTTAAAAACGCTGCTGGACGGCGTCTCGCTCGGCGTCCAATCGCACGACCGTATCGGCATCGTTGGCGTCAACGGCGGCGGCAAAACCACGCTGCTCGAGGTGCTCACCGGCCTGGAGGAACCGGACGCGGGCCGTGTCTCCCACAATTCGGACCTGCGCATGGCGGTGGTCACCCAGCGCTTTGATCTGGATGAGACGCTGACGGTGGGCCAGGCGGTGGTGGAGCCGCTGGGTCTGCAGACGTATGAGTGGGCGTCGAATGCCAAGGTGCGCGAGGTGCTGCAAGGCACCGGCGTTGCAAACCTCGGACTGGACACCCAGGTGGGAAACCTCTCCGGCGGTGAGCGGCGCCGAGTGAACATCGCCGCGGCGCTGGTGCAGGACCTGGACCTGGTGGTGTTGGACGAGCCGACGAACCACCTGGACGTCGAGGGCGTGCAGTGGCTTGCCGAGCACCTGCTGGCGCGCAAGGTAGCAGTGGTGGTGGTCACCCACGACCGCTGGTTCCTAGACACCGTCGCCACGCTGACCTGGGAGGTCCACGACGGCACCGTGGACGTCTACGAGGGCGGCTACAACGACTGGACCTTCGCCCGCGCCGAACGCGCCCGTCAGGCGGATGCGATCGAGCAGCGCCGCCAGAACTTGGCGCGCAAGGAGCTCGCGTGGCTGCGCCGCGGCGCACCGGCCCGTACTTCCAAGCCTCGCTACCGCATCGAGGCGGCTGAGGCGCTGATCGCGGACGTACCCGCCCCGCGCGACAAGGTCGAGCTCATGGCCTTTTCCAAGCAGCGTCAGGGCAAGGTCGTCATCGAACTGGAGGACGCCCGCATCGACGCACCCGACGGCCGCACCCTAGTCGACCACCTCACCTGGCGACTGGCTCCAGGCGAGCGCATCGGCCTGGTTGGAGTGAACGGCTCCGGCAAGACCACGCTGCTGCGCGCGCTGGCCGGGGAATACGAGCTTGCCGCGGGCAAGCGGATCGAGGGCCAGACCACGCGGATCGGCTGGTTGCGCCAGGAGCTCGACGACTTGGACCCCTCCCGCCGCGTGCTCGACGCGGTCGAGGACGTGGCCAACTACGTCCATATCGGCAACAAGGAAGTCTCCGCCTCGCAGCTGGCCGAGCGCCTCGGCTTCAGCCCGAAGCGGCAGCGCACGCCCGTGAAGGATCTCTCGGGCGGCGAGCGTCGTCGCCTGCAGCTGACTCGCGTGCTCATGAGCGAACCGAACGTGCTGCTTCTCGACGAGCCGACGAACGATCTCGACATCGACACCCTCCAGGAGCTGGAAAACCTGCTCGATACGTGGCCGGGCACGCTCGTGGTGATTTCGCACGACCGCTACCTCATCGAGCGCATTGCCGACGTCACTTATGCGCTGTTTGGCGACGGGAAGCTGACCAACCTGCCTGGCGGCATCGCCCAGTACCTTGAGCGTCGCGCAGCAACTGCCGAGGACACAGGCCCGCTCGACCTGGGGGAGAAAGCCCCACAGGAGGCACCTACCGGCCTGAGCTCGCAAGAGGAACGGGAGCTGCGCAAGAAGATGAAGGCGCTGGAGCGCAAGCTCGGCAAGGCCGACGAGGAGATCGAGGCAGCCGAAGCTGAAATTGCCACGATGTCGAGCACCGACGCGCCCGATTTTGCGGCCATCGGGGAAAAGACTCAAGCGCTTGGCGCGCTGAAAGAGGGGCGCGACGAGCTGGAGATGCAGTGGTTAGAACTCGGTGAGGAGCTCGAGGGGTAGTTAGATGGGCTCGCCGTCGTTGATCTTGGCGATGAGCTCGTTGACGATCCGGCCCTGCTCTTCCAGGGAGGCCTGCAGGTAGTCGGAGGCCTCTTGGCGGCGACCGTCCAAGAGGAGCTCGACAAGGTGTTCATTCACGGAGATGAACTGGCGATTAAACGTCGGGGTGCGCTGTACGATCGGTAGGGTGGCGAGGCGGAGGAAGGCGTCGAGCTGATCCATCGTGTCGCCGAGTGTCTTTGAGCCCATCGCGGAAAGCACGACGTGGTGGAAAGCCTGGTTGATTGCTGCGACGAGGTCGTCGTCGTCCTGCGCGATTGCCTCGCGAGCTTCTTCGTTGAGCTCGACCAAGCGATCCACATCGAGGTGCTCGCCCCACAAGAGCGCGGCGGGCTCGATTGCTGCCCGAGCCCGGTACGTGTCGGTGACGAACTCCGGCGAAGGGGTGGCAAGGAAGACACCGCGGTTGGGGATGCGCTCACACAGGCCCTCGGAGGTGAGCATGGCGAATGCCTCGCGCAGAGTATTGCGGGAAACGCCAAAGCGCTCGGCCAGAGCTACTTCATTGAGCTTCTGGCCGGGTGAAAACTCACCGCGCGAGATGGCGCGGCGAATTTCAGCAGCGACGTTTTGGGCAAGCATGGCATCCGTGTGTAGTGGGGGAACAAGGACAATATTGAGTTAGCGCTCTGATGTACAAAAGATCGAACAAAAGGCGTAAAGCAACATTGTAACGGTGCCTGCGCCTCAAGCCTTCACTCGCGTCCAAGCCTATCCCAGAATTGTTCAACAATTGGAATTGTGACAACGCCACCCGCGCTTCTCCTGCCACTTTTGGGGAAAGTGTGACAGAATATAACTTATGAGAATGAACGGACATAACTTTCGACAGGGCCGCCGGGTGCTCGCTGCGGCCACCGCACTGATGCTCGCGGGCACCGGCGTCGCCACCGCGCAGGAAGGCTCCAGTGAACCCGCGCCGCTGGTCTCGCTCCAACTCGACACTTTGTCATCTTCCAACACCTTCAAGGTACCAACGGTACCGCCGATCGAGGTGCCAAAGGAGGTGCGCGACGCGGCCGGGCGCGCTGGTATCGAGGTGCCAGAGCGCATCGTCGTCGACCCACGCACCAAGGACCAAGAGGCTTCGCGCGCCAAGGTCGACGCCCAGCTGGTGGCGGACTCCGAGGCCCAGCTGACGCGGGAGGGGCACCACAAGGACGCACGGGCCGAGAAGATCGCCGCCGAGTGGGCGCAGCAGGCTGTCGACGGCAAGGCGAAGTTCAACGGCGACGTCGGCCGCGGGGTCACCCATACGGAAGAGGGGACCGGCCAGATCTATCGCTTGGACGATGCAGCCGCGCAGCAGCGCCTCGACTTCCTCAATCGCAAGAACCTGAGCACGACTCCGCACCCGAACCCGACCGGCTTCGGCGTGGCCATCGCGCGTAGTGCGGACGGCAACACTGCATACCTGGTGGAGTACTTCCTGCGCTAGGGTGGGGCACATGATTCTCATTAACGTCCGTTTTGCACCCCTGCCCGAATACGTCGAGAACTTCCGTGAGGTCGTCGCCGAGTTCACCGAGGCGAGCCGCGCGGAAGACGGCTGCCTGTTCTTTGACTGGTACCGCTCCACCGATAACCCGGACGAGTACCTGCTCATCGAGGCATTCAAGGACGATGCCGCGGAGGCGCACGTGAACTCCCAGCACTTCAAGGACGCGCAGGAGCTCTTCCCCAAGGTGCTGAAGAAGACCCCGACGATCATCAACACGCTCATCGAGGGCAAGACCGAGTGGGACACGATGGCGGAATTTCAGGTGCCTGCCCAGGATTAACCTGTGCACACGCTTTGCTTACATGCATAACGCCTGAGTACGGTGAAGTGTATGAGCGAAGAATTTGCGGGGAAGAAGCCGCCGAAGCTTTCCAAGAAGGCCTACGAGAAGGAGCTTCTGCGGCTGCAGGCAGAGCTCGTCCAGATGCAGCAGTGGGTGGTGCGCACTGGCGCACGCCTCGTCATCGTGATGGAGGGGCGCGACGCTGCCGGGAAGGGCTCCGCGATTAAGCGGATCACCCAGTACCTCAACCCGCGCCCCTGCCGCATCGAGGCACTGCCGAAGCCCACGGAGCGCGAGTCCGGCCAGTGGTACTTCCAGCGCTACGTCGAGCGCCTGCCCGCGGCCGGCGAGATCGTCATCTTCGACCGCTCCTGGTACAACCGCGCGGGCGTGGAGCGCGTGATGGGCTTCTGCACCTCGCAGGAGTACCGCCGCTTCCTCCACCAGGCCCCGATCTTCGAGCGCCTGCTTGTCGAGGACGGCATTATGCTGCGCAAGTACTGGTTCTCCGTCTCGGACGAGGAGCAGTACAAGCGCTTCCAGTCCCGCAAGGAAGACCCGCTGCGCCAGTGGAAACTCTCGCCGATGGACCTGGAGTCCATCACTCGCTGGGAGGACTACTCGCGCGCGAAGGACGAGATGTTCGTCCACACCGACATCCCGTCGGCTCCCTGGTACACGGTGGAGAGCGAGGACAAGAAGCGCTCCCGCATCAACGTGATTTCCCACCTGCTGTCCACCGTGCCGTACGAGCACGTGGAGGTTGAGCTGCCTGAGATCCCGGAGCGCCCGGAGATCACGGACTACTCCCGCCCGCCGCGCGAGGAGTTCCGCTACGTTCCCGACGCTGCCGCTGAGTTGGAGAAGCGCCGCGTCGAGAAGAAGTCGAAGAAAAAGAAGCACAAGTAGGTCACAGCTTTGGGCGCCCACGCGGGGTGGAGACCGTGGGCGCGTTGGGGATCCAAAATCTTAGTGGCGCATCCGCATTCTTGCTGATGCCGATGCGCGGGCCCGCCACCCATTCGGGTTCAGCATTTCGCATCGTCAGCTCGACCGGCGTGCCGTTATCTTCCAGGCCTAGCCCTAGGGCTTGCCCCAGGTTGCCGGGCCCGCGCGCCAAGTTTTCAAAGGGGATGGGCTTCCTGTCCGGGCGCTGTCGGCGTTTTCGCGCGACCGCCTCGCCCTCGATGATCTCGCCGCCGCGCATGAGGCAACCCTGCCCCTGGCCTTCCGGCGCGCACACAATGTTGCCGTTGAGGTGGATCCCGTAGGACAGGTAGACATACAGCGTGCCCCCAGGCCCAAACATCGCGGCGTTTCGCGCGGTTTTCCCGCGGTGCGTGTGCGCCGCCGGGTCGTTGTCGCCGGTGTAGGCCTCGACCTCGGTGAGCCGCACGGTCACCCCGTTGTGCGTGACCAGGCAGCCCAACAGTTGCGGTGCCACGATATCGGCAGGCTGCGAAAAGTCAATCATTTGCCCGCCCACTGCGCCAGCTTTGCGACGGCCGCGTGCTCCCCATTGGTCCCAATCACCTCATCGGCCACCTCTTTGAGCTCCGGGTGCGCGTTGCCCATCGCGACGGCATACCCTGCTGCCTCCAGCATGGAGTAGTCGTTGAGGTAGTCGCCGATCGCGGCGGTGTCTTCCTGCGCGATCCCAAGCGTGTCGGCAAGCGCGAGCAGCGCCGCGCCTTTCGACGCGGCGGGCGGCATGATGTCGAGCCAGTGCGTCGAGCTGACCAGCGCGTGCAGCTCTGGGGCGAGTTCTTGGACCCACGGCAGGCCGAGTGTCTCAGCGTCTCCGTCGACGAAGAGGGCGATTTTGACGAGCTCGTGCAAAGGGGCGTCGAGAAGCGAGCGCACCTGTGCATTGGCCAGGTAGTACTTGTCCACCTCGCGCTGCACCTCGGGCGGGGTGTGTGCGCGCGTGTACGAGGCCTCGGGTGCGCACAGCACCGGATGGGCGGAAAAGGGCATGTGCTCGAGCGCTTCGACGATGCGGCGGGCGGTGTCTTCGGGGATCGTGGCGGTGGCGACGATTTTCCCTTTGTGCTGCACGACCGCCCCGTTTTCCGCGATGAAGGTTTCCGGCGCGTTGCGGGCGAACATGTCGCGCAGGGTGGCCAGCTGGCGGCCCGAAGCGGGCGCGACGGTGATGTCGGCGGCGTGGGCTGCCTCGAGCGTGGACCAAAAGGGCTCGGGGATCGCCCCCGCGGGGGTGAGCAGGGTGCCATCCATATCCAGGGCTACAAGACGCGGAGTATTCATTGCCCTCACCCTACCCGCGAAAAATGCTCGACCCAGCCGCTGTGATGTGTAACACTGGGTGGCATGACTGCATTCTTGAACACATCTGTCCGCGGCACCACCGGTGTCATCATGCTCGACCGACCCAAGGCCTTGAACTCGCTGAATGACGAGATGATTCACGGCATCTACACCACGCTCAAAGCGTGGGAGCACGATGATGCGGTGGCTCAGGTGGTAGTGCATTCGAGCGGAAAGCACTTCTGCTCCGGGGGTGATGTGAAGCTTGCGCGAGAAGGGGTGCTTGCGGGCAACGGGGAGGAGGTCAGCGCCTTCTTCGCCGAGGAGTACGAGATGAACAACTACATCGCGAACTACCCGAAGCCCTATATCGCGCTCGTTTCTGGAGTGAACATGGGAGGCGGGATGGGGATCTCGGCGCTGGGGTCGCACATGGTCGTGCAGGAAGGCGCGTTCGCCTCCATGCCGGAGATGAACATCGGTTACGTCACCGACGTGGGTCAGTCCTGGAAACTACAGAACCTGCCCGGGAAGCCCTCGTTGGCGCTCGGCAAGTTCCTGGGGCTGACCGGTTACCGCCTTCAGACCGACGAGATGCTCGCGCTGGGGCTTGCCTCGCACAAGGTGGCAACGCTCGAGGGGCTGCTCGACCGGATCGTCGAGGAAGGGGTCGGCGTGCTCGACGAGGTCGCGCTGCCCGCAGGGGAAAATAGCCTGGAGCAGTGGTACGAGCAGATTGAAGAGGTCTTTGTCGGCTCGTGGGCCGACATTCACGCGCGTCTCGACGGCGTGGGGGAGTTCGGCGAGAAGGTGAAAGAGCTCACCGCCCAGGCCTCTCCCTCGGCACTGGTGGCCGCAACCGAGCTCTTCGAGGCAAACGCTGCCCTCGACCTCGCCGGTTCGCTGGAAAACGAACGTGTGCTCGGCGAGCTCATGCGCCACGAACCCGACTTCGCCGAGGGCGTGCGCGCCGTGCTGGTGGACAAGGACCAGAAGCCGAAGTTCGCGCCGCAGCCTGACCCGGAGAAGTACCGTTCGGTGCTTCGCTAGAACAGGAACATCTCGACTGCGCGCACGATGGAGTCCCACAAACCGATCACCGAGTAACTGAGCTGATCGAGCGAAGCCTGCCAAGATGTGGGGAGAAAAGCGGTGTTCGGGGTAAACAGGGCGTCGCGCAGATCCTGCGCCCCGGAGTGCATGTTGGCGTTCAATTGAGAGCTTAAATCCATGCCTGCCATGCTACGCCGACGTAGCGAGGCCGGGAGTGGGGGCGCGCGGGTGTAATTTCGGGTGCACGCGCGGCCTGAATGTTTGGGAAACGCGCTAAGCTAGGGTGCATATGGGCCCTCGGAATGCCCCCGAAAGGCACATTGCTTGTACACCCACGACCGTATTTGAGGACTACAGTGACACAATCGACTACCCCCGCCGCCGACTGGAACCACAAGCTCACCCTCGCGCAGGAGATGCTGCCGCTGATCAGCCAGCTGCACCGCGAGCACAACGCCGTGACCTCCATCTACGGTCGCCTGCTGCTGGGCGCGACCGACATCGACATTATTAAGGCGCACCGCTACGCGCGCCGCATTGTCGAGCGCGAGCTGCCGCTGGACGACACGCTGCCCATCTTGCAGGAACTGGTGAAGATGGACCTGGGCACAGCGTCCATCGACCTGGGCCGCCTGGCCAAGAACTACTCCCGCACCGAGGGCAAGGACCTGCGCGAGTTCCTCGAGGAGGAGCTGTCCGAGGTCGTCGGTACTTCCTCTGAGCTGCAGGCTCGCGACGTGGTGCTTTACGGTTTCGGTCGCATCGGTCGCCTCCTGGCCCGTATCCTCATCGCGCGCGAGGCGGCGTACGGCGGTGTGCGCCTGCGCGCGGTGGTCGTGCGCAAGAAGGGCGAGGACGACATCATCAAGCGTGCCTCCCTGCTGCGCCGCGATTCCGTCCACGGTCCTTTCGACGGCACCATCACCGTGGACAAGGAGAACGAAATCATCTGGGCTAACGGCACCCCGATCCAGATGATCTACGCCAACAGCCCGTCTGAGGTGGACTACACCGCCTACGGCATCAACGATGCCATTGTGGTGGACAACACCGGTGCATGGCGCGACCGCGAAGGACTGTCCCAGCACCTCGAGTCCAAGGGCGTCGATCGTGTGCTGCTGACCGCGCCGGGCAAGGGCGACATCCCCAACATCGTTTACGGCATCAACGAGGACATGATCGGTGACGACAAGGTGCTGTCCGCAGCGTCCTGCACCACCAACGGCATTACCCCGGTGCTCAAGGTGATCAACGACCGTTACGGCGTCAAGCACGGCCACGTGGAGACCGTCCACGCCTACACCAACGACCAGAACCTGGCCGATAACTTCCACAAGGGCGACCGTCGTGGTCGCGCAGCCGGCCTGAACATGGTGCTCACCGAGACCGGTGCCGCGAAGGCGGTCTCCAAGGCGCTGCCGGAGTTCGAGGGCAAGCTGACCGGCAACGCGATCCGCGTGCCTACGCCGGACGTGTCCATGGCGGTGCTCAACCTGGATCTGGAGAAGGACGTGGAGAAGGAAGAGGTCAACAACTTCCTGCGCCGCGTGTCCACCGACTCCAACCTGCGCCAGCAGATCGACTACATCCAGTCACCTGAGGTGGTTTCCACCGACCTGCTTGGCACCACCCACGCCTCCGTGGTCGACGGCCTGGCCACGATTGCCTCTGGCAACCATCTCGTGCTCTACGTCTGGTACGACAATGAGTACGGCTACTCCCACCAGGTGGTCCGCGTCGTCGAAGAGATCGCGGGCGTGCGCCCGAAGATCTACCCGGAGCGCAAGGCACCGGAGAGCATCAAGTAGATCATGGTCCGCGCTCGAGTTCTTGCCATCGCCGGCGTATTCGCCCTTGCGGGCTGCGCCGCGCATGGCACGGATTTGGGGCTGCGGGAGGCGGCGGAGTCCGGGGAGGACTTCACCATTGCTGAGGTTGTCGGCCCGGGCGTCGAGCGCGCCTACGTGTTCTGCCCGTACTCCAGCAAGGAGGAGGCAGAACAGCTTGGCTTCAACCCCGACGATGTGCCGGGGATCGACGATGACTACCAGGCCTGGGAGACAGCCTCGGGCATCGGCGTCATCTCCGCCGACAGGGCCGAGATCGAGTGGTTCGATCCGAGCGAGATCTTCGCATGCGAACCGGGCTCAAGCCCTATCGAGGAGGTTGACCCGACCGCCACGGTGCGCATTGACCGCGGCGACGTCACCGTGTTGCGCTTCGAATGACCTCGTCGTAGTAGGTAACCACCTGTTCTGAGGAAGCGCGCCACGTCCAGCGTTGGGCCTCGGCTCGGGCAGCAGAGGCCAGCTGGTCGCGGGCGGCCTCGTCCTGCAGGAGGCGCACGATCTGGTTGGCCCAGGCTGCATCGGGGGCTGCGGGGTCGACGAGGATGCCGGTTTTGCCGTCGTCGATTACAAAGGGCAGGCCGCCCGCGTTAGCAGCCACCACAGGAACACCGGAGGCAAAAGACTCCAACGCGGCGAAGCCGAGCGTTTCGGTCGTGGAGGGGAAGAGCAACACATCTCCGGACGCATAGGCTGCGGCAAGCTCCGCGCCGGAAAGATAGCCGGTAAACGTGGCCCAGTCGGGTGCCTTCTTGCGAAGTGCCTGGTACTGCGGGCCTTCGCCGACAAACGCGATGCGCGCGTCGGGGATGCGTGCGCGCACCTCCTCCATGATGGGGATGCAGCGCTCGACGGACTTCTCGGCAGAGATGCGGCCAACGAAGAGTACGAGCGGGCCGCCGCCGAGGCGCTCACGCATCGAGTCCGAGCGCGCCGCTGGGGTAAAACGTTCCGTGTCCACGGCTTTGGGCCAGAGCTTGACGTTGGGAATCTGGTACTCAGCGGCCTTATCCATCATGGGCCCAGAGGTGACCAGGTTGACCGCCGCGCGCCCGTGGAAGGTGCGCACCCCCCAATTCGCGATGGGCTTGACCCACGGGATGCCCAGCTTGAGGCAGTATTCTGGCACGTCGGTGTGGAAGGATGCGATCACTGGATAGCGTCGCGCGACGACGAGCGTGGACCAGCCAGCGGTCCAAATGGGATTCACTGCGTGCACGATGTCCGGGTCGAACTCGCGTAAGCGGCGAAACGTCTTCGGGCCCATCATGCCGTGCTTGACCTCTGGGTAGACCTTGAGATCTCGCGACGGGATGGACACGACCTCAAAGCCCGCGTACTCCGCCGGGGGATTGCCCGGTGCGAAGATGAGGACTTCGTGCCCCATCTCCGCTAGTTGGTCGAGGTGGCGAGTCACGCGCGTAACCACCCCGTCGATTTTGGGAAGAAAGACCTCGGTGACGATGGCGATGCGCATTAGCGTTCGCCCGTGGGCACGCCGGCGGCCTGGTTCCGAGTCCACAGCGAGCGCGCCGGGATCTTAGTGCGGTCCGCGCGGTCGGCGTACTTGCGCGCAACGTCTTCGACCTCCGCAAGCAGGCCCTCGGCCAGCTTCGTCGGTTGCAGGCCCAGGCCGATGAAGGTGTCGTTCTTCACGTACAGTTCGTTTTCGGCCGACTCCTTGCGCGGGTTGGGCACCATCTGTACCTCGGCACCGGAGATTTCCGCGATGAGGTGGGCCAGGTCGCGGACGCGGTGGGTCTCCGTCATCTGGTTAAAGATCTTCACGCGGTCGCCCTTTGCCGGCGGGTTCTCCAGCGCGATCTGGATGCACTTGCACATGTCCTGGATGTGGATGAAGGCGCGGGTCTGACCGCCGGTGCCGTGCACGGTGAGCGGGTACCCCACGGCCGCCTGCATGAGGAAGCGGTTGAGCACCGTGCCGTAGTCCCCGTCGTAGTCGAAGCGGTTGATCAGGCGCTCGTCGCGCTGCGTCTGCTCGGTGTGGGTGCCCCAGATGATGCCCTGGTGCAGGTCCGTGATGCGCAGCTCGTCGTTCTTTGCGTAGTAGGCGAACAGGTTCTGGTCGAGCACCTTCGTCATGTGATACACGGAACCCGGGTTGGTGGGGTAGAGGATCTCCTGCTCCACGGTGGTGCCCTCATCCGTGTGCACCGTGATGTCCAGGTAGCCCTCCGGGATCTTCATCCCGGCGGTGCCATAGCCGTACACGCCCATGGTGCCGAGGTGGACTACGTGGACGTCTAAGCCGGACTCCACGATCGCGACAAGCAGGTTATGGGTGGCGTTGACATTGTTGTCCACCGTGTAGCGCTTCGTGCGCGGCGTCTTCATCGAGTACGGCGCGGCCCGCTGCTCGGCGAAGTGAATCACCGCATCGGGCTGAAAGGTGGTGATGAACTCGAGCAGGCCTTCGTAGTCTTTGGCGACGTCGATGTTGTGGAAGCCGATGGTTCGGCCGGTGACTTCCTTCCACGCGGCGATGCGCTCTTCGATTGAGACGATGGGAGTGAGGGACTCTACGCCTAGCTCCTCATCGATGGCGCGGCGGGAAAGGTTGTCTACTACCGCCACCTCGTGTCCGAGGTCGGATAGGTGCAGCGTTGCTGGCCAACCGCAAAACCCATCTCCGCCGAGTACCGCAATCTTCACGTCGAGTAAACCTTTCCACATTGGTGTTTTTATGCGCTACGCGCTTTTGTTCACGATACCTAGCAATTGCCCGTTGTGCTGGCTATCTGCGTCTGAGGAAAAATACAGCGAGAAAGGAGCAACATTTTAGGGGTGAATATGCACGTGGATGCTTTGTGACGTGCGTTTTTTACGCAGATGTAGTTCAATGGTGTGGTTAGCATTGTTAAAAGAATGTGAGAGTCTGGGAGTTTGCATGGTGCGTGGTTTCTGGAGCCGTTCTATCGCCATTGCCGCGATCGCAGCCTGTGCTGCTTCCGGGGTCACTGCGGTGCCTGTCGTACCCCTGACTGTCGCCCACGCGGCCGAGAAGTTTGACGTGAACGACGGCGACTTCAGTCTTACCGTCTCTACAGGTAACTTCCCGGCCACGGCGACGGATTGGCGCGCCATCTTCCGGCTTGCCGACGGCGACTACGAACCGAAGACCTTCCGCTCCGTGCGCCTCTACTTCTACGTCATCGGTGGCGGCGGGATAAACTTCCCGGCCGAGGACACGTATTCGGTCAAGCTCACCGACGGAACGAAGCAGGTGGCAGACTTCGGTGAAGTGACTGGCTACGGCCATATCGACGATACGGGCACCCGCTGGATGGACCTCACCTTCGACAAGGATGTGACGCTCAAAGACGGCCAAACGCTGATCGTGGACAAGAAAGGTGGGGCGGGCAAGCTCCCGGTGCGAGGATTTGGTTCGGCGCAAGGCGCAGGCGGCAGAGGCTTCATCGACCCGATCAATCCCAAATCTGTAAGCTTCAGCGGCAACGTCGCCGTTGATCGAGAAAACGGGAACTTCCCTGAGGGACTCGAGGTTTCGCTTCTCGACGGTGCCGGCACCGTCACCGACACCGCCACGACCGACAAGGACGGCACCTACACCTTCACCAATGTCAAGCCAGGTACGTACTCGCTCAAACTCGGCACCGTGCCGGGCTACCTCGCGCCCGAGTCCTTTACCGTTGAAGCCAAAGCGGGGGTTGCGGTCCCAGACAAGGACCTGATCCCGATTACTGTGACGGGCCGCGTGATTGGCCCGGACAATTCGCTGCTCGAAGGCGTCGAAGTGTCCATCGGGGAGCACACGGCAACCACAGACAGCGAGGGAAGGTACACGATCACCGGGGTGCCGGCGGGTAGTACAACGCTGAAGATTGCGGCGTCGGAAAAACACGACACCCGCGGCGATGCAAAGACCGTTGAGATCCACGAACAGGAAGTCAACGAGTTGGAGGATGTCTATGTGCACGCCCAGTTCGGCTCCGTCACAGGCAGCGTGTTCGACAAAGCAGGTAACCCTGTCGCCGGTGTCCCCGTCACTGTGACCGTCGATGGTGAAAAACCACGCAAGACCACGACCGATAAGCAGGGGTACTACACGCTGGGCAACCTGCTTCCCGGTATCGCCGAGATCACCGTTGAAGGAAACGACCTGTTAGAGGGCGAGGTGCGGCTGGGCGTCGACGTCCGCTCCGGCAAGGAGACCGGTGAGGACTTTTACCTCGAGGCAAAGGAACGTAAGGGCAACGTGCAATTCCACGTTGTAGCGGAGGGCGGCGAGCCCCTGCCGCACGCGGAGGCGCGCATTACTCCGGGTGATATTAAACTTGTCGCAAACGACAACGGCGACTTCCCCGTCCAGGAACTGCTGGAGGGGGAGTACACGGTACGTTTTGAGGCCAAGGGCTACGACCCGGCGGAGGCCAAGTTTTCGATCCACATGGACGAGCTTTCCAAGGTAGACAAGGAACTTTCTCCCATCCCAGTTCTCACCTTGGCGCCAAAGCCAACGCCGACACCAACCCCCACACCAACTTCTACGACGGCACCAGCGCCAAAACCATCACACACTTCCACACCAACGCCAACTTCAACCTCGGCACCAAAGCCAACCCCCAAACCCAAGCCAACGCCAAAACCCAAGCCAACCCCTAAACCGGCAGTGAACTTCACTTGGGACGCCGTGACTGTGGCTCCGGGTGATGTCGTAAAAACACGACCGAAGGAAAACGTGGCTGCGGGGATCACTTTCCGTGAACCGTTGGTGCAGCGCTCCGGGTTGACCATCAAGGGAGCCGACTGGGTCACCGTTGATGCGGCTGGCACGGTGGTGATCGCGCCACCCGAGGTCGTGACCCCGGGCGAGTACGTCGTTGAGGTGCCTAACTCCACTGAGGGGTCGGGTACGGTCGCGGTGACGGTGACGGAGCCTGCTTCCTTGGCCTCGTTGTACAAGGTGTCCTACGCGCCGCGCATTGTGCGTGCGGGTGGAAGCGCCGTGAGTGCGGCCCCGATTGCGCGCCGTGGCGCGTACGACTGGCAGCCGCTTCCGGCTGGCACGACGTTCGACGTTGTGGATACCTCCGGTGCCACGGTTGACGTGGACGGCCGGGTGACGTTCAACGCGCCGCGCGGATCGAAGGTGGGGAGAATCCATACTGTCGATGTCCGCGTGACCTTCCCGGATGATTCCACACAGACGGTACGGGTTCCTTTCGAGGTCGCCGCGGCCTCCATGTCACAGGTCACCGCGCCGCGCTACGAGACCGGGGTGCTCGTTGGGCCAGGTCAGAGCGCTGAAGTGCAAATTGCCAACCCTGACTCTCTACCAGCGCACACGGAGTTCGCGCTTGCACCGGGGGACCTCCAGGCCTGGTCCGCGTCGGTGGACGCCACAACAGGCATCTTGCGGATGACCGCGCCGACCGGGACGGCAAAGCCCGTGGTGGTGAAGGTCGAAGCACGCTACCCGGACGGCTCCACGCGCACCATCGAGGCGTACGTAGGAGTCGCAGCGGCGAAGGCCCCGACGAAGCGCGACGCACCGGAGTTCCCGGTCTCTGTGGTCAACGTGGGCAAGTCAGCAACGGCTGCTCCAACTGGCAAGGTGCCGGCGGGCACCGAATTTACGCTGGCTGATGATGCGGGTTTGCAGGTGAGCGTCGATAAGCGCACAGGCGAAGTGCGTGCGGAGATTCCCGACAACGCGCCGGTCGATGCTTCGTACACGGTGCTGGTCCGGGTGCAGTACCCGGATGGGTCGGAATCGCTGATGCCGGTCACCGTGCTGACCAACTCGCAGGCGCGTGAGCAGGAGTCGGCCACCGCACCAACGGCGCCGAAGGGGACGACCTACGGGCTCGCCGCGGACTTTTCCGCCCCCGGCTGGAAAATCGACATCAACCCGGCAACCGGCGAGATCACCGCGCGCGTGGATTCGAGCGTCGCTGAGCACGCCTCAATTGAGGTGCCGCGCGTAGTGACGTACCCGGACGGTTCGCAGCGCACGCAGCGGGTGACCCTCCACGCGAAGGACGCGGTCAAACCTGCGCCCGCACCGAAGACCTCCTCAACCGCGACGTGGCTGCCCATTGTGCTTGGGCTGCTCGCCGCACTCGGCGGTGCAGGCTATGCCGCCTTTGTGAACCAAGACCATATCCGCCAGCTGCTGTCTAAGTACGGCATCCGGATCTAAAAGGTAGGAGAAGATGCATTTCTCACTGAAAACCATTGCCATTGCCACCTGTGCGTCGCTCGCATTCGGCGCTGTGGTTGCCCCGCCAGCTGGCGCTTCTACCAAGCAGTCTGAAATCACGGTGAGCGTGACCGGCGAGACCTCGCAGCCGACGGGAGAGCGGATCGACGCAGAGCTGCGCAAGGACTCTCGTTCCCGCTTTGCTTTCGTCCACCCGGCAGCGGCCGTGGGGCTGCACGAGTTCAATTTGCACACGGTGATCCGCACCGGCGGGTACCGCCTGCCGCCATTCTGGGGGGCCAAGACTAAGACGGACACCGAAGGCGGCGCGGACGTGGTGGAGTTTAAGTTCACCGACCCACGTACCGAGCTGGAGGTCACGCGCACGTTCCGCATCAAGGATGGCACCGTGCGCGCCACCGTGCAGGTGCGCAACGTGAGTAACGCCCCGGCCGACATCACGATTGACCTGGCAAACGAGTTCGTCAACCCCCGCGGACTGCAGGCACAGGTCAATGCAAGCGGTGCCTTCGAGGTGGCTGCGGAATCCGAGGGTTACGACACGACGGTTGCCTTTGCTGAGCCCGCAAGCTCGGCCTCCATGGAGGACATGCGCGGGGAGATCGAAGTGGGCAAGACCGGGGTGCTGAGTGGCGATACCCCGCGCTACCAGATGGCACGTTGGGAAAACACCCTCGCCCCCGGCGAGGTGCTCGAAGGCGGCGTGGACATCGCGGTGTCCGCGCAGGATTCGGCGATTGATACCGACGGCGACGGGTTGCGCGACGAGTGGGAAGTCAAGGGAGTGCGCCTGCCAGACGGCACGCAGCTGCCCATTCACCGTTGGGGAGCCGATCCTAAACGCCCGGACCTGTTCTTGCAGCTGAACTGGATGGAAGCCGAGTGGGAGACGATGCAGTGCTCCCGCCAGCACGCTTTCGCGCCGACTGCGCCGGAGTTTGCTCAGTTCGCGGGCTGCGCCACTGCGAATGTGAACTCGTATCGCCCCACCACCGCCACGCTGCGGGATCTGGAGGAAGTGTTTGCCAAGCGGGGCATTTCGCTGCATATCGACGCCGGCGACTCGTACCAGTCCGAGTCGCTCGTGGGCCTCGATACGCCGCGCGGCGGCAAGACCGAGCCTTTTGAGAAGTACTACTTCGACAAAAAGACCCAGGGTGAACGGCTGCTCGAGGAGCGCGACCGTCTCCTTGGCGACCGCAAGTCCGTCTTCCGCCTCGGCATCATCGGCGACCGCATGGCGGCGAACAACCGCTCTTCCGGCGTGGCGCTGGTGAGCGATTCGGCCTTCTACGTGTCGAACCACAAAGACATGACGACGCAGGAACAGCTGCGCAACACGATCTTCCACGAGTTCGGCCACACCCTCGGGCTGGGGCACTCCGGCCCAATCGTCCCGGAAAACCCCCTGCGCGGGGATCTCTCGCTCCCGGACTACAAGTCGGTGATGAACTACCAGTACCAGTTCAGCCACTTCGACTACGCGGATAAGGACACCAAAACCAGGGTAAATGGCTGCCTGCAGTCCGGCGAGTGCGGCGAGCACGACGTGGTGATTCCCGCCGACTGGGCGAACCTCGACCTGCCCGGCTTCAACGTGGGCAAGGGTGACCTGACCACCGGCAGTGGCGAGATTGACGCAGACGAGCACCACGAAAAGGACCCGCGGAGGCTGGCTGCCAACGCGGCTGCGGAAAACTCGGGCCGCGCCGGGTTCTACATGGACACCACCCGCGACGGTGTCAACGGCATCGTGACTTCGCGTACCGACAACGCGCTGCAGGGCACGATTAGCAACCTGGGCGCGGACGTGGGGCGCTTTACCATCGAGGCAACTTACCCCGGCGGACAGCGCCACAGCCAGGTCGTCGAGTTGCCGGCAATCGGGAAAGCGGGCGATGAGAGGGAGATCCGCATCCCAATCAAGAACGCGGCGAGCCTGACCGGCCCCGTGATGCCGGTACACATCCAGATCACCAACCACAATGGCGAGCGCGTCTTCGCGGAGCGCTACGAGGTCTCCGTGCTTGACTACACCGCAGAGGAGGCGCGCCGGGTGCTCAACGAGGTGCTTGCCTCCGACGCGAGCCTTGAGGTCAAGCGTCTTGCTAAGTCGAAGCTCGACGGGATCGAGGACCCGTCAGCGGCGAAGCCCACAAACCAACACACCAAACCGGGTGCGGACGGCACGCAGAAGGAGAAGCCTGCTGAGGGACCCTCCACTGTGGCTATTGTGATTGCTGTGCTGCTTGCGCTTGGTGGTGTCGGTGCCGCTGGCCTGGGGTGGGCGATGAGTCAGGGCCTCATCTAGAGTGTGAGTAAATTCACAAAAAACCGTATTTTTCGGGAAGTGCGTGAGGTGTAAATGTGCCCCGCCTAAGTGTGTGCCACATTACTTCGGCGGGCTGCATAGAGTTGCCGCGAGGAACCTGAGTGTGTGATTGGCCTTGCCTGGCTGGTAGGGAAAGGCTTGCTAGGGTTTCCTGAGAGATTTGCGCCAAAATATGTGAGGCGTCAACGTGTCTCCGGACGGATAATGCCGCACTCGGTGAATACTATGCGTCGGCGGTGCAAAATAATCACCGGGACCAGTTGGTGTACCACTGTCGACGACCAGTCCATATATTGTTCAACACCTTGTTTATCGTGGCATTTCCTGTACCTTTAAGTTTCAGTGAGCGCGGCCCCTCTCAGCATCAAAAGTGCATAAAACTGGAGGTGCGGGGTGAGGGGCCGTGCGTGGTTTTTAGCAAAAGAGAGGAAGTGCCGCATGAAGAGGCTGGCAAGGGCGTGCACCGCGGCTGCGATGGGGGTTGCGTTGGTGCTTGGTGGGCAGCCAGTCGTTGCACATGCAGCAGCCCAAACTTCCAAGGTTGAGCTGGATGCTTCCCGTCAGGCTCAGTTGATCTACAAGGATGAGGATTCGGTTGCTGGGAAGTTTTCCAGCACGCTGTATACCGACATCATGGTTGAGGGTGCCCGCAGTATGGCCCCGGCAAACACTGCAGTCCAGGACACTGCCGTCGAGTACGACGATGCCGAGCGGCAGGTGCGCGTGAAGCGGGAGATCCGCACGCGCGGCAACGTCGTGGACGTCGAAGTCACCGTCACAAACACGGGCGCGCAGAAGCGCTACCTCCAGGTCGACCTGACCAACTGGATCAACACGGACCGCGCGCTGAACGGCGCTTTTGCCGACGGCCGCTTCACCGTCGGCCCCGAGTTCGGCGGCTACGACACGGTGCTGGAGTTCCCCGGCGCACGCTACTCGGGCGTCGGCCCCTCGTTCAACGACACGACCGCTTCCCGCGAGCTCGGCAGCGTGGATAAGAACGGTGCCCAGATCCAGCGCGGCCGCTGGTTCGATGAGGTCGCTCCCGGCGACTCGCTGCGCGCTCGCGCAACCTTGACGTTTGAGACCCAGGAGTCCGCCAAGGACAGCGACCGCGACGGCCTCCCGGATCTGTGGGAAGAGCAGGGCGTCACGCTTAACGACGGCACGCGGTTGCCGCTCAACGAGTGGGGCGCAGACCCGCACCGCCCCGACATCTTCCTGCAGATGAACTGGATGCGCTCCGAGTACGAGAGCCTCGGCTGCTTCGAGAACCCGGGCAAAACCGAGTGCGCGGACGCAAAGACCACCAGCTACCGCCCCTCCCGCACAAGCTTCGATGAGCTCGTGGAGCGTTTCGCCGCACGCGATATCGCACTCCACATCGACGCGGGTGAGTACTACTCCAACATCCCCAACTACGGCACGCGCCACGGTGGGGAAACCGAGGACTACGAGGAGTATTACTTCAGGTCCTCCATTCCGGGCCTGCGCATGGTGAGCAACGTGAACCGCCTGCTGGGGCAGCGTTCCGCAGTGTTCCACTCGGGTGTGGTGGGCGACATGATGAGCCCTGGCAACTACTCGGTCGGCGTCTCCCTGGTGGGCGACAACGGCTTTTACGTGGCTAAGCACGAGCGCATGACAAAGGAGAGCCAACTCCGCAACACGATCATGCACGAACTCGGCCACAACCTGGGCCTGAACCACAACGGTGCGACGAAGTTCAAGGATCAGGTGCCGAAGTCGGACTACTTGCCGAACTACAAGTCGGTCATGAACTACCTGTACCAGTTCAGCTACTTCGACTACTCGGATGAGGAGGCCGTTTCTGGCGGCCCGCTGCCGCAGGAGTGCAACCGCGCTGGCGTGGACTGCTACACGGGCGATTACCGCATCCCCGCGGACTGGGACAACCTCGCCATCAACTCGGCGCGCCTTGGCCGTCCCGTCGGCACCGCTGGCGCAGAGGCCGAGAAGGTGGACGTCCGCGCTTTGGAGAAGCTCGACCGGGAGATCGCGCAGGCGGAAAGCGAGAACGGCAGCATTGACGTGGAGATCGTCGATGAAGGTGACCTCACCGCTGGAAAAGAAGGCACGGTCACCCTCGAGCTGCGCAACCCGGGCCTGGATCTCGGCCGCTTCGACGTAATCGTCGGTGAGACCAAAACGCAGGTCGTGCTCGGTGGGGTGCGTACCGGCCACAACACCGCGACGGTGCGCGTCCCGGTCTCCCCGGAGACCCAGGGCAGCTTGCCGCTGGACGTGATGGTCAGGAGCGAACGAGGGGTCACGGCTTTCGAGGACCGCCTTGCTGTCCCGGTGCGCGCTGGTGAGGCACCGGCGACGACGGCGATGCAGGGCGCGGATCGTCGAAAAGCAACTCCCACGCCCCCGACGACAGCTGTGCAAGCGCCATCGGAGAAGCACCCGCAGCCAGAGAAGACAAGCTCTGCCGCTGCGGTCGCCGTGCCGATCGTGTTGCTGCTCGCGCTCATCGGCGGAGCCGCCTTCGCCTGGGCAAACAACCTCATATAACCCACTCCTACCCACAAAGGGGCCCTGAAATGCATTGGATGCCAAACCCTCTCGTGGCGGTGACGGTCGCCGCTGCCGTCGCTGTCGCCCCAGTCGCCGTGGCGCAAGAAACCGTGCAGCTCACGGTGAAAGTGCAACACCATGACGACCCTGTTGATGCCGCGGAAGTCAAGATTGAAAAAATTGGTGACCCGACTGTGCATTTCAGCGGCGTCACAAACTATGAAGGACTGGCTAAGTTCCAGGTTCCACCCGGCACGTACAGCTATCGGGTGGATGTGAAGGGGACGGGTAGCCAGCTCACCACCGTCGAGCTGACTCGGCCGAAGGATGTTGTTGCACGGTTCACCAACGGCGCAAAGCGCAACGTCGACTTTTCCTGTGAGGACATGAGCGTTGCGGCGGGGAGCCGCGCTGCAGTTAACCCGCAGATTACGGGCGACGGGCGGGGTGTGAGCGTCGAGAAGATGGACGGTCCGGCCTGGGCCGAGGTGTTTGCCGACGGCACCATTGAGGTGATGCCGCCATTACGCACGACGCCGGGGGACTATGAGGTAGACGTCCGCACCTCCGCTGGCCAGGTCAACACCGTGAAGGTACAGGTCACCGGCCCGGAGACGCTCAAGGCGCTGCAGTACCCGGTGACTTCTGTGGAGCAGGGGCGTTCGGCGACGAGTGCCGCACCGATGGCGACTATCTCGCACCAGGGCAGGGACTTTTCCAGCCAGCCGGTGCCGGAGGGCGTGAAGTTCTCCACCGACGCACCGAACGCGAAAATCGACGCAGACACCGGCCGTGTCACGTTGGACACCGCTGGTCTTCAGCAGGAAGCTGGCGAGATCGTTCAGGTCCCGGTCGTTGCCACCATGCCGGATGGAAAGAAGGTCACTGCGCAGGCGGCTTTCCACATCAACGCGCTGCCTTCCGCGAAGCGTTTCACCCCTGGCTGGGCACCGATTGAGGTAGCCCCGGGCGAGCACGCGGCGGTCAAGCAGACTGGCGAGCGCAACATGCCCAAGGATGCCGAGTACTGGTGGCTGCGCGCCGACAACACCAAGCTTTCCGGCTGGCGCGTCTCGATCGACCAGGTCGACGGTACGATTTCCGCGTCCCCGGATGAGGGCGCGCAGGAAACGGTGCTGCATGTCCGCGTGAGCTATTCGGATGGCTCCCAGGAGCAGGTGGCCGTGCCACTGAAGCTCACCGAGCCGACCGCACAGTCCGGCGAGACTCCTGCGGAAACACCACGAGTACTGCCGCCGGGCAAGAAGACGGAAATCCTCGACGCACAGGCTTCCGAGGTCGAGATCATCGACAACGGCGGCGTGCGCCTGGACGTGGACAAAGCTACCGGTAAGGTGACCGCCACCGTTCCGGAGGACGCGATGCGTGGCGCGAGCTACGAGGTGAACCTGCGCGTCGATGGTAAGGACCAGAAGATCCGGCTGACAGCGGATGAAAAGCCGCAGCCGCCCGCACCGCAGCCCGCCTCGAGCGTGAAAGACGCATGGTGGATTCCGCTGGTCATGGTAGTGATGGCCGCTGTCGGCGCAGGCGCGCAGTGGGCGTGGAGCCAGTTTGGAGGCTTGAAGTGAAACGTGCGAGCGTAGCAGCCGCCCTCGCCGCGGCGATGCTGATGGTGCCCGTGCCCGCTGTGGCGACGGTGAAGGACATGCCCTTCGGCGTGCACATGACGCCGGCCGCGGACGAAGAGGGCTTCGCCGTTGTCGACGTGTCGAAGGGGCGTACCACCACGTTCACCTTCGAGCACCCGGCCTCTGTCGCTGGTCTGATGTCCGGCAGCTTTGACGTGGCGATGCAGGTAGACGGCGGAAAGGTGCGTTACCTGCCCAGCGATACCTCTGTGAGCAAGAGCAAGCGTGGCGGCGCGGACGTGATCACCCTAGAGCACGATGACAATACTCGGAAGGTAAAAGTCACCCGCGTGTTCACGGTGGAAAAAACAAAGCTTACAGTCGACGTCACGCTGGAGAACCTGGCTGATGAAGCGCGCGACTTCGCGGTCGACTTCAACTCGCGCCTGATGAATTACGAGGAGCACAAGGCTCGCTTTGCCGACGGCGCGTTTCTCCTCGCCCCTTCCGAGGGCGGCTACGAGACGACGCTGCGCTACCGCATCGCCACCGCCTCCGGAGTAGACACGGACCAGGACGAAACCACTGCCGCGGGCAAGGTCGGCCACGTGGGGGAGGGTTCCTCCTTCCAGCGCGGCTCCTGGAAAAAGCAAGTGCCCGCACAAGGCTCGCTGACTGCGTCGATGGAGATGGAGGTTGCCACCCAGGAATCCGCCATAGACTCCGACCGCGACGGGCTGCCGGATGCGTGGGAGCGCGAAGGGTTCACCACCGCCGACGGCGAGCAGTTCCCCC
Source organism: Corynebacterium sp. HMSC074A01 (assembly GCF_001831515.1). GTDB lineage: Bacteria > Actinomycetota > Actinomycetes > Mycobacteriales > Mycobacteriaceae > Corynebacterium. The sequence goes on along the minus strand of NZ_KV825608.1, from coordinate 65,871 downwards.
TCCACCTGTGGGGTGCGGATCCGCAGCGCCCTGACCTGTTTTTGCAGTTGAACTGGTCGAAGTCGCAGTGGGAGACGCTTGGTTGCGACCGCGACCAGCGCTACGGCGCGGATGCCGACGGCTTCAACGAGTTCGCTGAGTGCGCCGTCGCTAATGCGAACGTGTACCGCCCCTCCCGCGGCGCGCTGATCCAGCTGGTCGAGCTCTTTGATAAGCGCGGGATCAACTTGCATATCGACGCCGGCGAGATGTACACCAACATCCCCAACTACGGCACCCGCTATGGTGGCGCGACCGAGGACTTCCAGGAGTTCTACTTCAAAAACGGCAACCACAACGCACAGCTTGCCGCCGACCGCGACCGTCTTTTGGGCTCGCGCCTGCCCGTGTTCCGAGTGGGCATGATCGGCGACCGCCTGGAGGCCGACGATTACTCCACGGGCATGGGCCTGGTCAGCGACTCGGTCTTCTACGTGGCGAAGCACGATTACCTCACCGGTCAGGATCAGCTCCGCAACACGATCCTGCACGAGTTCGGCCACAACCTGGGCCTGACCCACACCGGCGCGGCGCTGTCGCCGACGCGCGTGGACACCCAGGACTTGCTGAAGAACTACGCCTCGGTGATGAACTACCTCTACCAGTTCTCCAAGTTCGACTACAGCACGGAAACTTCAAAGGGCAGCGGCGATGCGAAGCGCTGCGGCGAGTACACCTGCTATACCGGCTCGTACGCCGTGGCCCCAGACTGGGACAACCTCGACCTGGGTGGCAAGTTCATCGGCAGGGTCGAGGCGACCGCCGGCGCGGACGATGTGGTTGCCGCGCACAAGGACGTCACCGCCCGCGAGCTCGAGCTCGCGGCAGCGGAGGAGAATGACGGGCAAGCGGGCTTCCGGCTTATCGACGCCGAAACCAACTCCATCATCACCTCCCGCACCGACAACACCGTCACGGCCGAGCTGCGCAACCTGGGCTTGGACCTGCACGACTACGACCTCTCCGTGACCTACCCGGGTGGCCAGTATTCCGAGCGGATCCGCGTGCCCGGCCAGCTGGCCTCCGATCCGTCCGTGAAGTTCGACATCCCGATCACGGGCGTCGCCGGCCTGACAGGCGCAACCATGCCGCTGGAGGTCCGGATACACAACGCCCGCGGCGACGAGGTGTTCGCGGAGCGCTACGAACTGTCCCTGTTGGACTACACCAAGGACGAGGCAAGGCGCGTACGCGAGGAGATCCTGAACAACCCGAACGCCTCGCAGGAAGTGAAAGACCTTGCCGAGACCAAGTTGGGTGCGGAGCTTGGGCAAAAAAAAGAAACACCCCCGGCACCGCAGCAGGGCTCTTCGAATCTGAACATCATCCTGGCCGTCCTCGGCGCGATCGGCGGGATCGCGGCGCTGCTCGGCGGTGCCGCGTGGGCGTCGGGAATGTTCTAGCTAGAGCGAGATGTGCTGCTGGCGTTAAGATTGGTGGTAGCACCAATTTGAAGAAAGGGAGAAGATCGTGACAACGGCAGCCACAGCACACGAGGAGAAGGAGGCGTCGAGAAGCAAGGGCAAGATCATTTCGTTCTTCCTTGCGTTTGTGGCGCTGGCGGCGGTGCTGCTCATCCCGATTGAGGGGATCGAGTGGCAGGGGCAGATCGCGCTGGGGATGCTCGCGTTCGCCGTCATCATGTGGGTGACCGAGGCCGTGAGCTACCCGGTCAGCTCGGTGCTGATCATCTCGCTGATTTCCCTGCTAGTCGGCCTTTCGCCTGATCCAGAGACCCCCGGGGAGCTCTTCGGTACAGGGCCAGCGCTGGGGATGGCGCTGTCCGGTTTCTCCAGCGGCGCGGTGGCGCTCGTGGCCGCGGCACTCGCGCTCGCGACCGCGATGCAGGCTACCGGACTACATCGTCGTATCGCGCTCTACGTGCTCAAAATCGCAGGTGAAAAGACCTCGCGCATTGTTGCCGGCGCGATCATCATCTCCATCATCCTCGCCTTCTTCGTCCCCTCGGCGACCGCCCGCGCAGGTGCCGTCGTGCCGATTCTGCTGGGCATGGTCGCGGCCTTCGGGTTGGCCGTGAACTCGAAGCTGTCCGCACTGCTGGTGATTACGGCCGTGCAGGCCGTCTCCATCTGGAACGTCGGCATCAAAACCGCTGCGGCGCAGAACCTGGTGGCCATCGGGTTCATCGAAGACCAGATGGGACAGACCGTGTCCTGGGGCCAGTGGTTCTTGTGGGCCGCACCCTGGTCGGTGCTGATGTCGATTGCGCTGTACTTCATCATGCGCGCGGCGATTAAGCCTGAGGTGGATCACATTGAGGGTGGGCGTGCGCTCGTCGAGAAGCAGCTGGCAGAGATGGGGCCGATGACGGGCGCGGAAAAGCGTCTCACCGCTATCGCCGTGGTGCTGCTTGGCTTCTGGGCAACCGAGGGCTTCCTCCACCCGATCAACTCCTCGACGATCACGGTTGCCGCGATCGCGCTGATGCTTCTGCCGGGCATTGGCGTGATGGACTTCAAATATGCGCAGGACAAAATCAACTGGGGCACGCTCATCGTGTTTGCGGTGGGTATCTCCCTGGGGTCCTTCCTCCTGGAAACCGGGGCGGCAACCTGGCTGTCCGAGCAGACCTTCGGCGCGCTGGGTATCGCGTCCATGCCGATTTTGGCGACGATTGCGATCGTGTCGCTGTTTAACATCATCATCCACCTTGGCTTTGCGTCGGCGACATCGCTGGCTTCCGCGCTGATCCCGGTCTTCATCGCGCTCGCGGCAACGTTGGACGTGCCAAACGGCGGGATCGGCTTCGTGGTGATCCAGCAGTTTGTCATCTGCTTCGGGTTCCTGCTGCCGATCTCCGCGCCGCAAAACATGCTGGCTTACGGTACCGGCGCGTTCACGACTCGCCAGTTCCTGAAGACGGGCATCCCACTGACCATCGCGGGTTACCTGCTGGTCTTGCTCCTTTCCGCCACATATTGGCAGTGGATCGGGCTGCTCTAAATCACTCCAACACTAGCCCGAGGTGCAGCGAGGACAACTCGTGCGCCCCGGGCCCATCGGGGGTTGTCGCAATTTCACGACGAGTCGCCTCCGTCACAGGGATCAACCACCCAAGGTTCGGGTCGAGCAGTGGGTCCGCTCGCTTCTCGACGGGCACGAACGTCACCGGCCGCGCACCCTCACACACCGCCTGCACGGGGCCGGGAGTCTCTTTGAGCACGCCAAGTAGCGCCGGGGTGGTGGTGAGGATGACCAGGACTTCGTCGGTATCCGGCGACAAGTTCGCAGTATGTACCTCGAGGCGGGGGACTTCCACGCGCTCGAACTCCTCGGGGTACTCCACAAGCGGGGCGGTGTCGTCTCCGGTGAAGAGGGCGCGGATGCGTTCTAAGAAAGCCATGGTGGAAGTCTATCCGGCCGTCGGTAGTGGCAGGTTCGCGTCGTCGATGCAATAGTTGTCGGGGTTGTTCTCAAACTCGTAGTCCGGGAACGGGGGCTCCTCCTCGTCCGGTGCCTGCTGCGGCACCATCGTCTCGGGGTCGGGGTGGAACTGGAAGCGCATGCCGAACGCGTCTTCCAGCTCTGCAAGGGCGAGCTCACAGCTGACGACGTCACCGTCGCGGTCGTATTGATCCATGATCGCGTGCCCGCGGGCGTTGAATTCCGCCATCTTGGCCCGATTCTGTTTCACCGCCTCGAGGGAGGAAACCCAGCGGGGGTGCGGGGTGCCGAGTTGCTGGTCGAGGATGCCCTCGGACTCAGCGATCTCGTAGTGGCCGTCCTCGTAGAGCCAGATGATGTCGCCTGTGGCCGGGTCGGGCACGTAGAATGCCTGCTTATCTGTCTTCACGTTGTGGTGTTTTTGGCAGAGGCAGTAGAGGTTGTCCACGCACGTTTCGCCGCCCTCGCCGAAGGGAATCCGGTGATCCAGCTGGCAGGTGTGCGCGGGCCGACTGCAGCCGGGGTAGCAGCAAGTGCCGTCGCGGGCCTCCGCGAGTGCGCGCATCGCGGCGGTGGGGGTGTAGCTGTCGGTTTTCGCAGACGCTGCCGCCTCCAGGTCGACGGTTCGCGGAGGGACCTGTTCACACATTTCGTCGAAAGCGACCGTGGCTTCCGGGTCCGTCCATCCGAAACCTGGGATGAAGACGGGCTCGCCGGCCTTGCGGCCCTTGGGCGCATAGACCTGGATGTTGGCCTTCGCGGCTGGGGAATACGTTCCGCTGAGCAGCCCAATGACCGCGTCGTGCAGGCTTAAGCTGTGCTCGCGTGCGGTTTCCTCCACGAACGCACGCACCGCGGACAGCGTCGTCGTGTCGGTGGTGAGGAAGAGGACGCCCTTGCGCCGGCCTCCGAAGGATTCGTGCGTAAACTCCGCGCTGTTTTCGCGCTGCGCTTCGCGTTGTCGACGCCTGCGCGGCAGGTAGCTCAAGCCCGGATCGATACGGCGGATCTCCTCGCGCAGCTTGCGCGTAACTGCTGCGGGGTCCGGGAAAGGCTGGTTCGGTTTGGTCGGGGTAAAGAGGTCGGCAAGGTAGGCGTCGATGTCGGCGAGGAGCTCTTCGTCCGCCTCGGGACCGAGCTCGTCGATCTTGCGGTGGATCGCGCGCAGGTGGCCGAGCGAAAGCCGCGTGTGCTCGTCCTGCAGCGCGCGGAGCTGTGGCAGATCTACGAGCCGGTTGTATGCCAAGATTCCGCCGCGGATGACGGTCTTTGCGTGCCCGGTTTGCTGGGCTAAGCGGTCGACGGCGAGGTCGAAGTCCTCGATGCAAGTGTCATCTTTACTAAACGGGCTAAACAGCGCATGCTCGGCTTCTCGCAGGGCGCGCCCGAGCATGCAATTGGCGTCGCCTGGTCTGTCGATTCGAAAGAAGGGTGTACAAGGGCGTTCGTTGTCTAAAGTGTTCATGCACCGCACTCTATAGACCCACCCGAACATGGGAACGAAAATTTCTCGAAAATTAGAACAGAAGTGCGAATGCGGCCCGCAGAGCGGGTACTTTCCCCAATCCTCTGTTCGAATCACCCCAACACCTGCGCGGGTTTTACCCAGGGGGCGATACCCTAGAAACTATGGAAGATGCCGAAAAGGGCCCCGAGATTGTCTCGCGCCGCATCGATTTCGTGCTGCCCTACGGCATTGGCGAGCTCGATGTCCCGCCTCCGCCGGACACCAAGCCGAATCCGCTCGACAAAAGTAATCGGCTCACTAAGGCGGGGTGGGTGCTGGTGGCCAAGCGTCTGGTCGCCGATTTTTCCAACGACGCGATGGTAGACCGCGGCGCGACCCTGACCTATTACACGGTGCTTTCGCTCGCACCGATGGTGGTCTCGACGTACGCGATCGCCACGCTGCTGCTGTCGCGTGACCCGGGCGCGGTCGACCAGCTCCTGGCCCAGCTGGTGCAGAACTACGTGCCGGAGGCATTGCGTGGTGAGGCGATGAATTTGCTGGAAGTGATTGTGGGTACGCCGTCGCAAAGCACTGTGGCCCTGACCGTGTCCCTGGTGCTTTCGCTGCTTGCGGCGTCGGCGTACGTGCGCAGTTTTTCGCGCAACGCCAACCTGGTTTATGGGCGCACCGAGGGGCGGCCGATGGTGGTGACGTGGGTGACGATGTGGCTGATCACACTGATGCTGGTCGTTGGTGCGGTCGGGATTTTGCTCGGGACGCTTTTGACCGAATCGATCGTGGAGACGGTGCTCGGGCCAATCGCGCGGCCGCTCGGGCTCGAAGGGGTGCTGGATTATCTGACCGGGAAGTTCCTGCCGGTGTGGGGGTATCTGCGGGGCCCAACTATCGTTTTGATGGCGATGATTCTGCTCTCACTGATGTACTACTTCAGTCCCAACGTGCGGCCGGGGAGGTTCCGGCTGCTCACCCTGGGATCCGCGGCCGCGCTGCTCGTCGGCTTCCTGCTCTGGTGGGGCTTTGGCGTCTACCTTTCCACGATCGGTGTGCGTAGTGCCTATGGAGCCTTCGGGACTGTGCTGGCAGTGCTCGCGCTGGTCTGGGTGATGAACATCGTGCTGCTCGAAGGGGTGAAGATTGACGCGGAAGTGCTCCGCGCGAAAGAGCTGCAGGTTGGCTACGACTCCGAGCGTACGATTCAGGCGCGCCCGCGTTCTAGTGAGGGGACGAAGTGGCGCCTGAAGGTGCAGCGTTGGATTGCGCGGAGTGAGCGGGAAGTCAAGAACTCCCGGGTCGATCTTCTAGGATAGGCCCATGCCAATCGAGCCAGTGCTTATCGACGCCCGCGATACCGCCCTCATCTTCGAAGGTGGGGGCACACGTAATTCCTATACCGCGCCAGTCGTGGAAAAACTCATCGCCAACAATGTGCAGTTTGGCTGGGTGGGCGGCGTTTCCGCGGGCGCGAGCCACACATTGAACTTCGCCTCGCGGGATGCGGAGCGCTCGCACGCATCTTTCACCGATTTTGTCGGCAATCGCGAGTTCGGTGGGTGGCGCACCGTCGTGCGCGGCAAAGGGCTGCTCAACGGCGAGTTTATTTACGAGGGCTACGAGCAGAAGCTGCCCTTTGACCTCGAGACCTTTCTGCACACCGAGGAGCAGATCCACATCGAGGCGGTGCGCGCCGACACGGGCGAGACCGTCGCCTACAGCCGCGAAGATCTGCGCACGATTGAGCAGATCAATATCGCCGCGCGGACCTCGTCCACCCTGCCGCTAGTGATGAAGATGCGCGAGGTCGACGGCGTGCCCTACGTCGACGGCGCGCTGGGGACCTCTGGCGGCATCCTCATCCAGGCGGCAAAAGACGCGGGCTTCCAAAGGTTTTTGGTGGTGCTCACCCGCCCGCGCGACTACGTCAAGCCGCCGGAGAAGCGGGAGCGTGCTTTGCGACGCATCCTGCGCCGCACCCCGCGCGTGGTGGATGCCATGCTCGCGCGACCCGGCATCTACAACGAGGCGCTCGCCGAGGTGAAGCGGCAAGAGGCCGAGGGTAATGCCTATGTCTTCTACCCGGAGCAGATGAGCGTGGAATCCACGGAGATGCACGTGGAAAAGCTCAAGGCCAACTATGCTTCTGGCCAAGCGCAGGTCGAGCGCGAGTGGGAAGCGATCCGGGAATTCCTTAACGAGCGGCCTTAATCGCGCGGCAGAGTGCGATGACGAAGAATCCCTTACCCAGCAGGACCAGCATTTTGGCTCTAGACTTTGGCGCATGATCGATGCGCGGGATGTGGCCCTGATTATCGAGGGCGGCGGGATGCGCAATTCCTACACCGCCCCCGCGATCGTCCACCTCATCGAACAAGTCAGGTTTGGCTGGGTCGGCGGGGTTTCCGCCGGAGCGGTCCACGCGCTGAACTACGCGTCGGCCGATCCGAATCGAGCGCGCGCCGCATTCACAGAGTTGGCAGCGCATCCCCACTTCGGCGGCGTGCTCAAATTCGCCAAAGGCAAGGGCTACTTCAACTCGGACTTCATCTACGGGCACGCCGAGAAGCTCTTGCCTTTCGACTTCGCCTCTTTCGCTGCTTCGCCCACGCAGGTCCACGTCGAGGCGATGCGCGCGGATACCGGCACCACGGTGAGTTGGGGGAGAGGAGACTTTCTGCAAGACCCTTCGCTGGTCAGCAGTGCGGCGCGCGCCTCATCCACCGTGCCCAAAGTCATGCCGATCACGCTGATCGAGGGGGTTCCCTACGTCGACGGTGCCCTCGGGGCCTCAGGGGGCCTGCTTATCGACGCCGCGCGCCAGGCCGGCTTCACCCGTTTTCTCGTCCTAGCAACCCGCCCCCGCGACTACTGGAAGAAACCCCTGGTGCAGCCGACCGCCGTGCGCGGCATGTTTCGCCGCTACCCGGAAATCGGCGCGGCGCTGCACGAGCGTCCGGCGCGCTACAACGCCTCCAAACGCGAGATCCTCGCCGCAGAAAGTGCAGGTGATGCGCTCGTCTTCTTCCCGGACAACATGCAGACGGAATCCATCGAGCGGCGCACGAGCCGACTCCAACGCAACTACGTGGCGGGTAAGGAGCAGTTCGAGCGCGAGTGGCCCGCGTGGGAAGAATTCCTCAGTTAATCCGCGATGAGCGGCTCGATTGTCAGGTCCGGGTTCTCCTTCTCCACGAAGGCGAGCTTCCACTTATCGCCAAACAGCGCGATGAGTTCGCCGTCGCTCCGGGTGAAAATCTCCACACCGCGCTGGCGACCGAGCGCCTCCGCGGATTCTGCATCGGTGCGACGCGCCACGGAGTAGGGGACGGGCTCGGTGACCGTCTCCACGTTGTACTCCACTTCCATACGGGCCTGCATGACCTCGAACTGCATCGGGCCGACTGCGGCCATGATCGGGGCGGCGTCGCCGCGCAGGTCGTTGCGCAGGATCTGCACCACGCCCTCGGCGTCGAGCTGGTCAAGTGCCTTGCGGAACTGCTTGTACTTGCCCAGCGACTTGGCACGCAGCGTGCGGAAGTGCTCGGGCGCGAACTGCGGCATGGGCGGGTACTGGACGGCCTTGCCGGTGTAAATCGTGTCGCCGGGGGCGAGCGAGCCGGCGTTGACCAAGCCGATGATGTCGCCCGGGTAGGCGGTTTCCACCGTGTCGCGGTTGCGCCCGAAGACGGTCAGCGCGTATTTGGTGGAGAAGGTCCGGCCCGATTGAGCGTGCGTGACCTGCATGCCGCGGTCGAACTCGCCGGAGACGACGCGCATGAACGCCAGGGTGTCGCGGTGGTTGCGGTCCATGCCCGCCTGCACCTTGAACACCACGCCGGAAAACTCGCCGTCGAGCTCGCGGTCCTGTTTCGGTCGGGGTGCCGGGGCAATCGCACACAGCGTGTCGAGGATCTGGTGGACGCCGAAGTTCAGCATCGCGGAGGCGAAGATGATCGGGGAGGTCACGCACTGTTCAAAGAGCTCCTGGTTGTGCAGGGCGCCATCGGCGGCGAGCAGCTCGACCTCTTCGGCGGCGGTGTCCCACGTCTCGCCTTCCTTGTCGGAGGCTTCGTCGGGAGAGTAGTGCTCCTCCGGCGCGATGGTGGAACCGCCCGCGGTGCGGATGAAGTGGACGTAGGTATCGGCCTCGCCCTCGTCGCTGATGTGGGCCAGCCCGCGGAAGTCGCCCGCTTCGCCGACGGGCCAGTACAGGGGAGTGGGCTGGAGGTCGATCTCGTTGACGATCTCGTCGACAAGCTCGAGGGGCTCGCGGCCAACGCGGTCCCACTTGTTCACCACGGTGACAATCGGCAGTCCGCGGGCCTTGCAGACGCGGAAGAGTTTGAGGGTTTGGGGCTCGAGGCCCTTCGCGGCGTCGATAAGCATGACCGCGGCGTCCACGGCGGACAGGACGCGGTACGTATCTTCGGAGAAGTCGGCGTGGCCAGGGGTATCCACCAGGTTGATCACGTAGGGCTCGCCCTCGTGGTCGGCGGGGGCGTACTCGAACTGGAGGGCCGAGGAGGCGATCGAGATGCCGCGGTCCTTTTCCATGTCCATCCAGTCGGAGACCGTGGACTTGCGGTTGCCCTTGCCGTGGACAGCGCCGGCCTCCGAGATGACGTGTGCGTGCAGCGCCAGCGCCTCGGTAAGCGTGGACTTACCGGCGTCGGGGTGGGCGATGACAGCGAAGGTGCGGCGGCGTGTGGCCTCGGAAGCGACAGAACTCATGCCGAAGAGTCTACGCGGTGGGAAAAAGGGGTCTATAGTTCGAGAGCGTGAAGCAGTTGCTTTCGAGCCCAGCGCGGCTGACAGCCTCCGGGTTTTTGCTGCTCATCATTGTGGGTACTGTCCTTTTGATGATGCCTTTTGCTGGAGGTGCCTCGTTCCTTTCGGCACTGTTTACAGCGACCTCTGCGGTCTCGCTGACGGGCCTGATTGTGGAGGACACAGCTACCTTCTACAGTCCCGCGGGCCAAGTGATCATCCTGGTGCTGATCCAGCTCGGTGGGCTCGGCATCATGTCGCTGGCCTCACTGTCCGGGTATATTTTGACCGGACGCATCAGTTTGAAGGCACGCAAGACAGGGGCGTACGAGGGGCGGCCGATGACGTCCGGGGGTATTCTTCGGACCCTCATCTTTACCTTCGCGTTTACCGCGGTGGTCGAGGCCACGATTGCGGTGCTCGTGGGCGCGCGGCTGATGCTGGGCTATGGGTATTCCTTCCCGCGTGCGGCGTGGGAGGGCATCTTCCACGCGATCTCCGCCTTCAACAACGCGGGATTTTCCACGCACAGCGACAATCTCGTTTCCTTTGCTGCCGACGCGTGGATCCTGCTGCCGCTGGCCGCCGCGCTGATTGGCGGTGGCCTTGGGTTTCCCGTCTGGGCGGAGCTGGTACGCCGCAGGATATCTATCACCGGGCGCATGACGCTTTGGGCGATGGGTCTTCTCTTACTCCTTGGCATGGTGTTCTTCGCCTGCGCGGAGTGGCGCGGGGTCCTGGGGCCGATGCCGCTAGGGCAGAAGCTGCTTAACGCTTTCTTTGCGAGTGCTTCTCCGCGCACCGCTGGGTTTAATGCCGTGGACTATGGGCAGGCCCACCCAATCACGCTCATGGGCACGGACATGCTCATGTTCCTGGGCGGAGGATCCGCGGGTACCGCAGGCGGGATCAAGGTGACTACGTTTTGTGTGCTGCTTGCGGCGATGGCGGCCGAGTTCCGCGGTCGTAAAAACACGACAATTGGGCACCGTAGCGTGCCGCATACGGTGACCCGCCAGGCACTCGCGTTGAGCGTCGCGGGTGTGGTGGTGGTTGTTGTCGGCGTGGCCACGCTGCGCATTTTCGACCCACAGTTCACGGCAGATCAGGTCACCTTTGAGGTGATCTCCGCCTTTGCCACTTCCGGATTGTCTACAGGTATTACGGCGGACCTTTCAACAACGTCGAAGCTTGTGCTGTGCATGATCATGTACCTGGGCCGAGTTGGCCCAACCACCCTGGTAGCGGCGTTGGCGGCACGGACCGTCGACAGGCGCTTCAGCTACCCCGAAGAAAGGCCCTTCATTGGCTAAGTTTTTCCGTTCTCGCGCAACGATTGATATCCCGCCGGTCGTGGTGATCGGCCTGGGGAGGTTCGGCACCGCGCTGTCGCACGAGCTGATGGACAACGGCGTCGAGGTGCTAGGCATCGACGTCGGCGACAAGGAGGTGCGCGAGCAGGTCGCCTACCTCACCGAAGCGCTGATTGCCGACGGCACCGACCCGGAGGCCTTGCAGCAGCTCGGGATCGAGGAGGTCGAGCGCGTCGTCGTGGCGATCGGCTCGCACCTGGAGGCCTCCATCCTGACCGCCTCCAACCTGGTGGAAATAGGGGTCAAAGACATCTGGGCGAAAGCGGACTCGGAGGCCCACGCGCGCATCCTCTCCCAGATTGGTGTGCACCACGTGGTGCGCCCGGAGCGCGACACTGGCCGGCGCGTGGCGCACCTACTCAGCGGCGATTTCCAGGACTTCGCCGAGATTGCAGAAGGCTACGGCGTGACCAAGCTGAGTGCGCCAGCAGCGGTGGTTGGAAAGCCTCTCGACCCTGCGGACGTGTGGAAAAACTACCGTGTGCAACTTGTTTCTGTGCGGCAGGGACAGGGGCGGTGGGTGCCGCTTGAGGCGGGGTCTGAGCTGCGTCGCTCCGACCTCATCGTCGCGGCGGGAAGCCCGGCGGATTTGGAAAAGTTCTCGAGATGCTAGGATACATTCTGTACCCAATGTAGACACGTCAACAATGTTGGCGGGAAGGAGAAATTCATGAAGATCGGTGTCATCCTTGGCTCCATCCGCAAGGGCCGCGCAGGCGAGTCCGTGGCCAAGTGGGTCATGGACAACGCAGCAGGTCGTGAGGGCTACGACTACGAGCTGCTCGACCTGGCGGACTTCCGCGTCCCGCTGCTGGAGGCGGAAACGGTCCCCGGTGCCGCCAACAAGCAGTACGCGGACGAGGCCACCACCAAGTGGTCGGCTGCAATCGACGCCTGCGACGGATTCATCTTCATCACCCCCGAGTACAACCACTCGGTGCCGGGCGCGATGAAGAACGCTTTTGACTCGCTGGGCTCCGAGTGGGCCGCAAAGCCGGTGGCCTTCGTCGGCTACGGTGCTGACGGTGCAGTCCGCGCAGTCGAGCACTGGCGTCAGATCGTGGCGAACTTCTCCATGTTCGGCGTGCGCAACCAGGTCGCGCTGTCGCTTTTCGACGACCTCCCCCAGCCGCGCGAGCAGAAGCACAAGGACCTGACCACGGTGCTCGGCGATATCGAGCAGGCGCTGGCCTAGCTCTTCGCGTGGATCTCGTTTTGCGCGGCAGCGATACCGTCTGAGCAAACAAGCCGCGCGGCCTCGGCTGCTGTCTCGATCGCCTCGTTGCCATCTAGAGGGCCGAGCACCCAGTCGGGGACAGCGACGCCCTTCGGCGGGCGGCCGATGCCGACGCGCACGCGCACGTAGTCGCGGGTGCCCAGGTGCTCGGTGATGGATTTGAGCCCGTTGTGGCCATTTTCATTGCCGCCGAGCTTGATGCGTACCTTGCCAGCGGGCAGGTCGAGCTCGTCGTGGATGACCACGATGCGCTCGGGCGGTACGCCGAGCTGCTTTGCGAGGGGAGCAACCGCTTCGCCGGAAAGATTCATGAAGGTGGTGGGGCGGGCCCACGCGACGTCGCCAATGTGCTCCACCGTTGCCTTGATCCCCCGCACGGGGGCCAGGTTTTTGGCAGACTGGTCGACAGCGAGCGCGCCCACGTTGTGCTTGGTGGTCTCGTACTTGGGGCCGGGGTTGCCCAGTCCCATCACGAGCCACTCAGCGGTAGGGGACGCGGGCCGGAAGCGCTTGAGAAAATCGAACACGAGGACAAGCATAACCATGGACCTTCCACGCATCGTCGCCGCACCAATGGCGGGCGGCCCGACCACGCCAGAGCTAGTGAATGCAGTCAGCTTCGGGTTTTTGGCGCTGGGCACCTGCACTGTTGATCAGGCCAGCACCTGGCTCAAAGCATGTGAGCCGCCCTTCGGCGTCAATCTCTTCATGCCGCAGCCAGAGCCTTCGCTTATCGACGTCGAGATGGTCGCCGCCGAGCTCGGCGCTGAGGTCCCACAGGCCGATGTCACCAGCGGTTTCGAGGAAAAGTTTGAGCTGGTAGTTGAAGCGGCACCGCCGATCGTGAGTACGACGTTCGGGCCGCTGCACCCCGAGCACGTCGAGCGGCTGCACTCGGTGGGCTCGGAGGTGTGGGTCACAGTGACTCGCATCGAGGACGCGCGGGAGGCTATTGGGGACCTGTGGAACGCAGACGGCCTGATCGTGCAGGGGCCCGAGGCGGGGGGGCACCGCAGCACGTGGTCTCCCGATGAGGTGCCGGACACGCTCTACCTGGACACCATCGTGGAGGAGGTCGCAGAGCTAGGCGTTCCCTTCATCGCCGCTGGCGGGGTGCGCGGGCCGGAGGACGTGGAGCGGCTCATTGATTTGGGCGCTGATGCTGTTGCTTGTGGCACGGCGTTCCTCTTAGCTGACGAGGCCGGCACGAGCCCGCGGAACCGCGAACTCTTGCGCACTGATCGGCGCACTGTGGTGAGCAGGGCATTCTCTGGCCGTCCCGCGCGCGGAATAGAAAACGAGTTGACCAAGCGCTACCGTGACATGCCGCCGATCTACCCCTACCTGCGCCCGATGACGCCGGACGCGGACTACTGCCTGGTGGGCAAAGACCGCGGCGAACTCATGGAAGCACCGGCGAAAGAGATCGAGGCCTACTTGGCCGGGTAGACCCGAGTCGTGTTCTCGATGGCACCGAGGCCCTCAATCTCTACGCGCACCGTATCGCCGTCGGCGAGGTAGCGCTGGGGGTTCCTCGCGTGACCCACGCCGTCGGGAGTGCCGGTGGCAATCACGTCACCGGGCTCGAGCGGGTAGAGGTGCGAGATGAACTCGATGAGCTTTGCGGGTGAGAACACCAGGTCGTCGGTGGGGGCCTGCTGCATGACCTCGCCGTTGACGGTGGTGGTGAGCACGGGGCCGGGCTGCCACTCGGTGTCCAACCAGGGGCCAAACCCGGCTGTCTTTTCGAGTGATTTCCCTTGGTGCCACTGCTTGGTGCGCTTTTGAATGTGGCGCTGGGTGTAGTCGTTGATTACTGAATATCCAGCGATGTGCTTGTTCGCATCAGCCTCTTTGACGTGGCGGGTGTACTTCCCAATCACCACGGCAAGCTCGCCCTCGAAGTCGAGGGTGTCGGCGTTGAAGTCGGGGATCTCCGCGTCGTCGTAGGGGCCGATGAGGGCCTCGGGGAACTTGATGAACAGGGTGGGCACGTCGGGGCGCTCGTGGCCCATCTCATCGATGTGCTTGGCGTAGTTCAGACCGACGCAGATAATCTTGCCCGGTCGGGGAATGACGGGGGCGAGCTGGTCGGGTGTGAACTCGACTTTTTCTCCCTCCTGCCACGTAGAGCGATCGCCTGCTTTCAGGAGGGCACCGACATCCGGGAAGCCCGGGAAGGTCACGGCGGTGGTGTCGGACTCCAGGCGGGCGGCGATGGTGAAATCGTGGCCGGGGACTCGCAGTGTAACTAAGCGCATGCCCTTAAACTTATACGGATTTCAACCAGAGATCCGCCGCATCGGCGGCCGCGATTGTCAGATCGACCTGCTCCTTGGCAGAAAACGGCTTGAGTACGTAGTCGGCAGGGGCCATTCTTCCCGGCGGGCGGCCGATACCTAGAGCGAGCTTGTGGTAGGGCTTGCCGCCTAAGGACTTCGTGACTGATTTCAGGCCATTGTGGCCGTGGTCGCCGCCGCCCTTGCGCAGTTTCACCTCGCCCAAATCAAGGTCGAGCTCGTCGTAAGCGACAAAGACATCCGCTGGTGCCACGCGGAAGTAGTCGGCGAGTGCCTTGACGGGGCCGCCGGAGACGTTCATAAAGGCGCGGGTGCGGGCGAGGATGACCTGGCGGTCGGGGAGGAGCCTGCCTGCGGCAAGCTCGGCGACCTCGGTATTCGTGCGCTTGTGCACCGCGAGTTGGGCGGGCATGGGGGTGGCGCGGGAGCACAGCTCGTCGATAAGCGCGATGCCCGCGTTGTGGCGGGTGCCTGCATACTTGGGGCCCGGGTTGCCCAGGCCGACAACTAGAACTGGAGAAGAAGACACGACTTTAAGCATAAAGAAACGCCCACTGAGCGCGGCAGTGGGCGAGACTTAAGCGAAGGAATTACTCCTCGGAAGACTCCTCGGTGGACTCGGCACCGGCCTCGGCGCCGCCCTCCTCGGCCTCCTCGGCAGCTTCCTCGAGCTCCTCGTCAACCTGCTCGTAGGTGAAGTTGACCAGCAGGTCCTCCGGGTCGGAGAGCAGCGCTGCGCCCTCCGGCAGGACAATGTCGCCAGCCAGGATCTGGTCGCCGATCTCCTTGCCCTCGATGGACACCTCGAGCTCGTCCGGGATGCTCAGGGCGTCGATCTCGATCTCGATGAGGTCGTTCTCCACCAGGACCACAGCGTCCGGGTGAGCCTCGCCGGTGGTGACAACCGGGACCTCAACGTTGACCTTCTCGCCGCGCTTAATGCCCAGGACGTCGATGTGGTCGATGTCCAGGGTCAGGACGTTCTGATCGACGTGCTTGACCATGCACAGCAGCTTCTCGCCCTCGTACTCGAGCTCGAGAATGGCGTTGACGCCCTCGTTGCGCACGATTGCGGAGATCTCAATGCGGTCGACGGAGAAGTGCACGTTGTCAATGCCAGCTTCGTAGAGGACACCGGGGATGCGGCCCTCGCGACGCAGGCGGCGAGAGGCACCCTTGCCAAACTCTTCGCGCTTCTCAACCGGGACCAGGATCGGGGTAACAGCCATGTGTGACTCCTTGTTGTAAATAGTTGGGCCACAGGAAAAGCCTGCGACCACTTGAACGTGACAGGTGCTCGTCGAGTGATCGCAGGCTTGAAAAGTCTGGATACATATCGCGTCGATAACGGCTTGTACAGCCCTCGCCGAGACCCGGTAAGTATATCCAATTCGGGGCATCTCATCCAAACCGTCGCCTGCCAAGTGGCGTAGAGCACTTGCAAAGTGGTCCCTTTAGCTATGTCACGCTGGTAGACCAGAAGGTGCTTACCTACGAAAACGAGAAGGGACACACTTCATGGACATCCAAGCAATCCTGGACCAGGTAGAAACCCGCCTGTACATCAACGGCGAGTGGCGCGATGGCGCGGAAGGGGAGACCTACGAGGTGCTCAACCCCGCCACCGAGGAAGTCATCGCCACGATGGCGTCTGGCACCCGCCAAGATTCCCTGGACGCGCTCGCCGCAGCCGACGAGGCGCAGGCCGGGTGGGCGCACACCTCGCCCCGCGAGCGCGCCGAGATCCTGCGCAAGGGGTACGACCTGGTCAAGGAGCGCAAGGAAGCGTTTGCGGCCATCATGACCACGGAGATGGGCAAGTCCTACACCGAAGCGCTCGGCGAGGTGGACTACGGGGCCGACTATCTGTTGTGGTTCTCCGAGGAAGCCAACCACTTCTTCGGCCACACTAACCGCTACCCGGCCAAGGGCAACCGCATGGTCACCGTGCGCAAGCCGGTCGGGCCCTGCCTGCTGATCACGCCCTGGAACTTCCCGCTTTCTATGGCTACGCGCAAGATCGCGCCGGCCCTGGCCGCGGGCAACACCGTGGTGATTAAGCCAGCGAAGCTGACCCCACTGACCATGCAGTACTTCGTGCAAACCATGGTGGAGGCCGGTGTGCCGGCGGGCGTGATCAACATCGTCTCCTCCAAGTCGGCCTCCGATGTCTCGGAGCCGATCCTCAAGGACCCGCGCTGCCGCAAGCTCTCCTTTACTGGGTCCACCCCGGTCGGCTCCGCGCTGATGAAGCTGGCCGCGGACAACGTGGTCAAGGTCTCGCTCGAGCTGGGCGGCAATGCGCCGGCGATTGTGTTTGCTGATGCCGACATTGACGGTGCCGTCGAAGGGGTCAAGGCCGCGAAGATGCGCAACATCGGCGAGGCCTGCACCGCCGCCAACCGCATCCTGGTCCACGAGTCGATCGCCGAGGAGTTCGCCACCAAGCTGGCCAAGGCGGTGAGTAATTTGAAGGTTGGCAACGGCATGGACGAGGGTGTTGAGGTGGGCCCGCTCGTGGAAAAGAAGGCCCAGGAGCACATGCAAGCGCTTGTCGACGACGCGGTGTCCCACGGCGGCACCATTCTCACCGGCGGCAAGGCCGTCGAGGGCAAGGGCTTCTTCTTCGAACCGACCGTGATCACCGGTGCCTCGAAGGACGCGAAGGTGTTCCGCGAGGAGATCTTCGGCCCCATCGCCCCGATCTTCACCTTCAGCACCGAGCAGGAGGCGTGGGCGCTGGCAAACGACACCGAGTATGGCCTGGCGTCGTATGTCTTTTCCGAGGACCCGGACGTGATGTGGCGTGCCTCCGACCACCTGGAGTTCGGCCTGGTGGGCTACAACACCGGCGTCGTCTCCGATGCCTCTATCCCGTTCGGCGGGGTCAAGGCCTCCGGCCTGGGCCGCGAGGGCTCGCTGGAGGGCATGCTGGAGTACACCGAGGTGCAGATGATCGGCGTGCGCGACCCCTACGCGCGCTTCTAATCCAGGACTGTATCTAGGGCAGAAAGGAGCGCGTCCGTTTCTTCCTCGTTGGTCACCGTAACGCGGATACCTTCGGGGAACGCGCGGACGAGGATGCCCTGGGCCGCCATCTCAGCGGCAAGGTTTTCTGGGGCATCTGGCAACCACACGAAGTTCGTCTGTGATTCTGGTGTTCCGTAGGGCTTGAGCGTCTCGGTGAGACGCTGACGCTGGGAGCAGGTCTCTTCGACGCGCGCTGCAAGCTCTTCAGATGCCTCCAATGAGGCAAGTGCTCCGGCCTGTGCCACCGAGCTGACGGAAAACGGCACGGCAACCTTGTTGATGGCTTCGATGAGCTCCGCCGGGCCAAACGCATAGCCGACGCGCACGCCCGCGAGGCCGTAGGCCTTGGAGAAGGTGCGCAGGCCCACCACGTTGGGGTACTTCGTGATCTCCTCAGTGGCCACCGGGGTATCAGTAGCGCGGTTGTACTCAAAATAGGCCTCGTCGAGTGCGACCGTGACATGCGCGGGCACCTTTGCCATAAACGCATCCCACTCGGCGGTGGTGAGGGTGGTCCCGGTCGGGTTATTTGGGTTGCACACGAAGATCAGCCGGGTGGAGTCGTTAATTGCCGCCGCCATTGCCGAGAGGTCGACGCGGTGGTGTGCATCAAGGGGGATGGGGCGCGGAGTAGCGCCCGCGATCTGCACGAAGATGGGGTAGGCCTCAAAGGAGCGCCAGGGGAAGATCACCTCGTCTCCCGGCTGCGCGGTCGCGCACACCAGCTGTTGGCACAGCGCCGAGGAGCCAGTGCCCACCGCGACCTGCTCGGAGCTCACGCCGAGGTGCGTGGCGAGGGCTTCACGCAGTTCCACCGCGCCCATATCCGGGTAGCGGTTCGCCCCGGCGAGTTCCTCGCGCATCGCCTCCTGCACGGCCGGCAGCGGGCCGGCGGCCGACTCATTGGAGGAAAGCTTGATGGTGTCGGGCGAGTGCTCGCGCGCACCGGGAACGTAAGCGGGCAGGGAAGCGAGGTCGTTGCGGATCATGCCTGCCTATTTTAGGCCGACTGTTTCCGCGTCGCTCCAATAATGCTCAGGCCAACAATCCAGGCGAGCAGCGCGCCGAGCCCGACACGGTAGTCGGGCAGCACCGCCATCAGCACGAGTACCAGCACATAGAAACCACCGCACAGCCAGTTGGCATAAGGGTAGAACGGTGCCATGAAGCTCGAATGCCCACCGTTTGCACGGAAGCGCAGGTGCGCAAAGCTTATCGACGCCCACGTGATCAGCTCAGAGCCCACGATGATCGCCAGGAGAATCGCGAAGACTTTCCCCTCGAAGAAATAATTGAGGATGACGACGACGCCCATGAGCGCGGCGTCGAAAAGCAGCGCCCGAAGTGGGAGGCCCTTCTTGGTGGTTGCCCCGAAGAACTCCGGAGCCTGGCCGTTGCGCGCCAGGTCGCGCAGCATGCGGCTGCCCGAGTACGTCATGGTGTTGCACACGGACGCCACCGCGACCAGGATGACCAGGTTGAGCACGTGCGCCGCGCCGTCGATGCCCACGGCGGTGAGCACGCGAACGAAGGGACTGGCGGAATCGCCCTGCTCGTCCCAAGGCGCGAGCAGCAGAATCACGCTCATGCCGCCCAGGTAGAACAGCAGGATGCGCCAGATCACGGAGTTGACCGCGCGCGGGATGGTCTGTGACGGGTTTTCAGCCTCGCCGGCGGCGGTGCCGATCGACATGATGCCGCCGAACGTAAAGGTCACGGCGACGAGTGAGAAGAGCACGCCGGTTGCCCCGTTGGGGAAGAACCCGCCATGGATGAACAAGTTTTCCGTGCCCACCGCGGGCTCGGGGCCGAGGCCGAGCACCAGCACGAGCCCTAAGATGATCATCAGGCTCAGTGCGACGACCTTGATCAAAGAGAGCCAGTACTCGGCCTCCGCAAACACGCTGACGCGGGCGGCGTTGATGAGCACCACAATGGCCAAAGTGACGAGCGCGGTGAGCCAGTGGGGGATCTCCGGAAACCAAAAGTCCAGGAATGTGCCCATCGCGGTGAGCTCGATCATGCCCACCACGATGGTGGTAAACCACCAGTTCCAGCCCACGATGAAACCGGCCCGCGGGCCGATAAAGTCGCGTGCGTAGGCGGCGAAGGAGCCGGAGACCGGGTGGGCCACGGCCATCTCGCCCAGCATCCGCATGAGCAGGTAGACGATCGCGCCGACGAAAAGAAAGGCGAGTAACACCGCCGGGCCGGCGTAGTCGATCGACTCCGCGGAGCCGAGGAACAGCCCCGTGCCGATGGATGAGCCCAGGGCGATCATCAGCATGTGGCGTGTCTTTACGCCACGTTTGAGGCCACCATCATCGACCGGGAGGGTGGTTGATTCACTCAAGCTATGCCTGGCCCTCGAAAAGGGTAGTCACCGAGCCGTTTTCGAAGATCTCGCGGATCGTCTTCGCCAGCAGCGGGGCGATGGACAGCACCGTGAGGTTCTTCCAGCCCTCGGTGGACTGCGGCAGAGTATCGGTGGTGATGACTTCCTCCGCGCCGCACTCGCTCAGACGCTCGCGCGCCGGGTCGGAGAACACGCCGTGAGTACAGGCGATGACGACGGACTTCGCGCCCGCCTCCTTCAGCACGCCGACCGCGCCCGCGATGGTGCCGCCGGTGTCAATCATG
This sequence comes from Corynebacterium sp. HMSC074A01, assembly GCF_001831515.1. GTDB lineage: Bacteria > Actinomycetota > Actinomycetes > Mycobacteriales > Mycobacteriaceae > Corynebacterium. The sequence continues at coordinate 45,615 of NZ_KV825608.1, read as the reverse complement.
TCGTCCATGAGCACGCAGTCCTTGCCAGCGACTTCGCCGACGACGCGGTTGGAGACGACCTTGTTCGCAGCGTCGATGTCGCGGGTCTTGTGCACGAACGCCATCGGGGCGTCGCCCATCGCGTTGGCCCACTTCTCCGCAGTCTTCACGCGGCCCGCGTCCGGGGAGACCACGACCAGGTTGTCCAGGGAGTACTTGGACTTGATGTAGTCCACCAGGATCGGCTGGGCGTGCATGTGGTCGACCGGGCCGTCGAAGAAGCCCTGGATCTGGTCGGTGTGCAGGTCCACCGAGACGATGCGGTCCGCGCCAGCGGCGGTGAGCAGGTCGGCGATCAGGCGGGCCGAAATCGGTTCGCGGCCGCGGTGCTTCTTGTCCTGGCGGGCGTAGGGGTAGAAGGGCAGGATCGCGGTGATGCGCTTCGCGGAGCCGCGCTTGAGTGCGTCAATCATGATGAGCTGCTCCATGAGCCACTTGTTCAGCGGCTGTGCGTGCGACTGCATGACAAAGCAGTCCGCACCGCGGACAGACTCCTCGAAGCGGATGAAGATCTCGCCGTTGGCGAAATCACGGGCGGTGGTAGGCACCAGCTCGATGCCGAGCTCCTCGGCAACCTGCTCAGCAAGTGCCGTGTGTGCGCGACCAGAAAAGACCTTGAGGTCCTTGTGGCTTTCAGTTGAGTATCCAGTCATTGCGATCCTTTAGTTCTCGCGTGCGTTTTTCGCCGCTTCCGCAGCGTCGGTTCCGGGGCGGCGCTTTTCCACCCAACCCTCGATGTTGCGCTGGCGGCCCTCCTTGATGGCGAGCGCGCCAGACGGGACATCTTCAGTCACTACTGTACCCGCGGCGGTATACGCACCATCACCGATGGTGACCGGAGCGACGAACATGGTGTCAGAGCCGGTGCGGCAGTAGTCGCCGATCGTGGTGTGGTGCTTGTTCACGCCGTCGTAGTTGGCAAACACGGAGGAGGCACCGATGTTGGATTCGCGGCCCACCGTCGCATCGCCGATGTAGGTCAGGTGTGGGACCTTGGAGCCCTCGCCGATCTTGGCGTTCTTGGACTCGACGAAGCCACCGAGCTTGCCGCGCGCACCCAGTTCGGTGCCCGGGCGGATGTAGGTAAAGGGGCCGACGGTGGCGTCCTCGCCGATCACGCCGAGCTCGCCCTGGGTACGCACGACCTTCGCGCCCGCGTGTACTTCCATGTCGGTCAGAGTGGTGTCCGGGCCGATCTCGGCGCGATCCCCAATAACGGTGGAACCCCACAGCTGGGTGTTGGGGTAGATGGTCACGTCCTGGCCGATCTCCACGTCCACGCCGATCCACGTGGTCTCCGGGTCGATGACGGTCGCGCCGCCGCGCATTGCCTTCTCCACCAGCCGGCGGTTGAGCTCCTTGCCAGCCGCGGCCAGCTGCACGCGGTCGTTGACCCCGGCGAGCTCGCGGGCGTCGGGAGCGATGAAGGCGGCGACCTTCTTGCCGTCGCCGCGGGCGATGCCCAGCACATCGGTGATGTAGAGCTCGCCCTGCGCGTTATCAGAGTTGATGCGGGTCAGCGCGTCGCGCAGCACCGCGCCGTCGAAGGCGAAGACGCCGGAGTTGACCTCGCGGACCTGCTTCTGCTCATCGTTGGCGTCCTTTTCCTCCACGATCTCGCGGACGTTGCCAGCCTCATCGCGGATGATGCGGCCGTAGCCGGTCGGGTTGGCAAACTCCAGGGAGAGTACGGTCACGGCGGCGTGTGCCTGCTCGTGCTGTGCAATGAGCGCGTCAATGGTTTCTGGCTGCAGCAGGGGAACATCGCCGTTAGTCACCACCACGGTGCCGTCGAAGTCCGGGATCGCGCTTAGGCCGCACTGCACTGCGTGGCCGGTGCCGTTTTGCTCCTCCTGCACTGCCTTAAGGATCTGGATGTTCATCTCTTCAGCGATCGCATCTACTGCGGGGCCGACCTGGTCGCGCTGGTGGCCCACCACGGCCACGACGTGCGCAGGCTCGACGGAAGCGGCCGCGTGCAGCGAGTGCGAGAGCAGGCTGCGCCCGCCGATCTCGTGCAGCGTCTTCTGCTTCGTCGACTTCATCCGGGTACCAGCGCCGGCCGCGAGAACGACGACGGCGCGCTGAGAGTGGTTGGCCACGCTTAGCTCCTTTGATTCACTACAGGGGGCAGATGTCTTCTTACGTTAACGTATCGGCCGCTATGCGGTGCCGCGGGAGACGTCTTTGAGGCTTGCGGCAGAGGCGACGCCGATGAAACCGACAATAGCCAAGAAGATGAGCGTGATCTGCGGCCCGAACACGGAGATGGCCGAAGAGAGCGCGCCGACGAGCAACAGCACCACACCCATCACAGTGTTTGCCGCGCCAGTAATGAGGGTGCGGCGGTCGCCGTCGGCCATATCCACCAGGTAGGTCTTGCGGCTCACGCGCACCGCGGTGTGCGCGAGGTTGACCACGAAGAAGCCGATCGGCATGATCCACGCGTTGGCCGCGGCAGGCAGGAGGTTGGCACTCGCCACGAGCAGGAGCAAGCTTGTCGACGCCACCCCGGCCGCCCAGGCCATCGTCGATTTTGAAGAACGATCCGAAAAGACACCGGAGATGCGCCCGCCTAAAAGCGCGGCACCACCGGAGGCGATGATGAACGCGCCCAGGCTGGACAAGTTCGCGCCCTCTTCCTGCGCGAGCACCACGATGAACGGGGTGGACAGCGCGGTGACCAGCATGAGCGAGCGCACGACCAGGAGCTTCTGCAGCTGCCTGTCGCCCTTGACCAAGTCATAGGTCTGCTTGGCCCAGTTGTCCTTGGATTTCGGAGAGGGATCCTCTGCAGGTTCCTTGATGGTGCTAAAGACGAGAGAGGCGAATGCCCACGTGGAGGCACCCACGGCCAGAAGGGCTACGATCGCCCAACGCGGGAGGTCGTTTGGCAGGAGCCACAAGATGAGGCCGATGCCTAAGGTAAAGGCACCAGACAGGGCAGTAGCTCGGCCCGTGATCAGCCCGCGGGTGCCCTTCGCGATGGTGCGGCCCTGGACATCCTTGCCCGCAATGGAGCACAGGGCGCGGAAGACCGAGAGCGCGGCGAGGAGGAGAAGGACGATGACGCCGAGGAGTGCGCCGTCGAAAAGCATGGCACTGAGCGCGATCAGGGCGGCAGAGATGGCCTGGCCCCAGGAACCGATCAACCAGGCGCGCTTGCGCTGCGCCTGCGCGGTGATCCACGGGGTGAGCGCGGCTTGGGGGAGCATCGAGCCGGACTCGCGGATCGGCACGAGGAGCGAGGTAAACGCATGCGGGACGCCGGCGGCGGTGAAGAGCCAGGGCAGGACAGTTTTGGCGGCAACGATTTGATCGCCGATGCCCTGCAGGCCGTTCGACCAGATGAAGCGGCGGGCATTGTGCTCCTGGTGCGGCATGGCGGAATCTGGGGATGTGCTCATAAGCCCAAATAGTAGGGTTGGGGAGAAACGGCTGCGCGTATTAGGCGCACCAAACTCGCAGGCAAGCAGGAGGTACTGCATGACACGTGGATTGTCCCGGCGAACGTTCTTTAAAGGAGTAGTGCTGAGCGCGGGAGCGGTGCTCGCGGCCTGTGCAACGAGTGACCAGCCAAAGCCGCGAGGCGCTGATGAAGAGGCACGGCCGCTGCCCATCCCGCCGTTATATGAGGGAGAGGTAGAGGGGACCACGCGCACCTTTGAGCTGACGGCGCAGGAAGGCACCCACGAGATTCTGCCTGGTGTGGCAACTACGACCTGGGGGTTCAATGGGTCTTTTCTCGGCCCGACGCTGTACATGCGCAAGGGCGAGACCATCAACATGACGGTGCGTAACGAGGTCACCGAGCCGACGGTGGTGCACTGGCACGGCATGCACTTGGCCGCGGACGCGGACGGGGGTCCGGCGCTCGCCTTCCCGCCGGGTGAGACGTGGTCACCGACGTGGCAGGTGGACCAAGACGCGGCGACGCTGTGGTACCACCCCCACCCGCACGGGGTCTCAGGTCTGCACGCGTACCGGGGGCTGGCGGGCGGGATCGTGGTGGCGGATGATGCTTCCGATTCGCTTGGGCTGCCGAATGAATACGGGGTGAACGACATCCCGGTCGTGCTCACGGACGCAAAGTTCACCGACGACGGGCAGCTCGACGAGACGATCGACCCCACCTACGGCCTGCTCGGGGATACCCCCTTGGTCAACGGGATTACCAAACCCCGGTTCGAGGCACCGGCGGGCAAGCTGCGCTTGCGCCTGGTCAACGGCGCGACCATGCGCTTCCACAACCTGAGTCTTGGTGTGCCGATGCATGTGATTGCCACCGACCAGGGGCTTCTGGAACAGCCGGTTGAGGTGGATGCCATCCTGCTCAGCCCGGGCGAGCGCGCCGAGGTGATCGTGGATGTGGAGCCGGGCGACGAGCTGATGCTGCGCAGCATCGGCGTGGACAACCGGGGCGGGCTGCCGGATGAAGAGGTGGCCAACGGCTTCGGCTTAGGCGACGTATTCGACCTGCTGGAGATCGTGGGAAGTACGTCGCGGAGCGAAGGCGAGCTGCCGGAGCGGTTGGTGGGCGCGGAGGAGTTAGGCACCGATTGGGTAGCCGAGCGCGAGTTCCGCCTCAACGGCTTTCAGATCAACGAGCAGTCCATGGACATGGAGCGCATCGACTTTGAAAAGACGGAGGCCGGCCCAGAGCTGTGGACGGTGACGAACGAGAACGCGGATTGGCCGCACAACTTCCACATCCACAACGCCCGCTTTCGCGTGCTCGACGTTGAGAACGGCGAGGTGGAGTTCCGCGAGGGCTGGCACGACACTATCTACGTCCCGCCGCTGTCAACGGTGCGCCTCGCGGTGGACATCCCGATGCACCGCAACGACGACTACGCGTTCATGTACCACTGCCACATGCTCTTCCACGAGGACGAGGGCATGATGGGCCAGTTCAGAATCCCTACTTCGGCCCCTCGGAGCTAACCTCGGCATCCTTCGGGATGTCCTCGGTCTCAACACCGGCGGGGAAGGCGTGGGCAAGGGCAGCGGCGAAACGGATGCCGCGGATGTCGTTGCCCTCGGCGTTGTAGTGCACCTCGTCGCCGGCGAGGAACCAGTCCAGGTTGGCGCGTGCTTCCGCCGCCCAGTCGTAGACGACGACGTCGTTGCGCTCCTTGGCCACCTTGCGTAGCGCCGCGTTGAACTCCTCCATATTCTCGTTGGCGTAGTAGGAGTTTGATGGCGAGCCGGTGGCGGCGGTGGGCCACATGACGCGGTAGCCGTCGAGAAGCTCGAGCATCTTGCGGATGTTTTCCTCGAGCTCGCCCGTCGGGTCGTAGCCGTAGGAGCGCGCCGCGTCCGCGTTCGCCGCGTCGTTGACGCCGGTGGCGATGACCCAGCAGGTGCCCTCGTCGGCCACGCCCATGTTGAGCAGCTCCTGGACGGATTCGATGGCGGAAGGGTAGTTCTCGCCGTTGCCGTTGAAGCCCTGGTTGGTGGCGCGGGCGCCGAAGACGCTGGTCTCGACGCTTTCGGCACCGGCGTCGAGGTAGCGGTCGATGGCCGTTTCCGCGCCCTCGGGCAGCTGGCCCGGATCGAACATGCCGATCGAGGTGGAGTCGCCGACGTGGATGACCTGCCTGCACGCCATGGTCGTGTCTGCGTCCTGGTCCTCCCAGGTGGCGGCGGGTGCCTCCTCGGTGGTGGTTGCTTCTTCTTGTGTGCGCTCGCGGCTGCCGCCACTTTGGGCCTCGGCGGGCAGCGCCATCGCTGGTTTCTGTGCGTTGCTGCCTTGCTGGGCGAAGAGGGCGATAATCCCGATGGAAATCACGCTGACCAGGGTGATCATGGAGCCGAGCGAGGCCGGGCGCAGGGCCTGGAGTGGCTGTGTCTTGTATTTCTTCAGCGGGCCGAACACGCCGTGGCGGCGGATCGGGTTTTCAAATAGCGTCCAGCTCAGCGCGGCGAGGACCACCGACAGCCCGATGGCCAGCACCGAGGCCCAGAACAGGTGCTCGGTAAGCCAGGTCTTAGGCATGAAGTAGATCACCGGCATGTGCCACAGGTAGATGCCGTAGGAGCGCTCGCCGATCCAGCGCAACGGCTCCCAGCTCAAGATGGCGGTCCACGGCCCGCGCGTGCCCAGCACGGAGTAGATCGCCAGGACGGTGGCCACATTCAGCAGCAGGATCCCGCCCTTGTACAGGAACATATTCTCCTGGGCCACGAGCATGCTGAGCGCGAAGATGCCGCCGAAGCCCACCGCGCCGACCAGGGTGCCGGCGATGGGGGAGTTGGCGACCTTTTTGTTCTCGTGGCGTCGAGAAGCAACGATGATGGCCAGCACTGCGCCGAGCAGCAGGCCGCCGGCGCGCGTATCGGTGCCCTCGTACACGCGGGTCGGGTCAACGTCGGGCTGGGCGAGCACCCACATCCAGGCGAAAGAGGCTCCGGCGAGCACAGTCGTTGCGGCTGCCACGAGCCACGGGCGGCGGAAGATCTTGAGCAGCAGCCAGAACACCAGTGGCCAGAGGAGATAGAACTGCTCCTCAATGGACAGCGACCACATGTGGTCCAAGGGGCCCGGCCCATTGAAGCGGTCGAAGTAGGAGGTGCCCGTGGCGATGTTGTGCCAGTTGTTCAGGTAGACAACGGAGCTTAAGGCCTCGAATGCCCGGGTGCGGAGGTTTGCGGCGTCGAAAGCCACGCTCAGGATGAGCACTGCGAGCACGGTGGTGAGCATGGCGGGCGCCAGCCTGCGGAAGCGGCGGACCCAAAACGTGCGCAACTTTAAGGTGCCGTGGCGCAGGTGCGAGTTCATCAGGTTCAGGGTGATGAGGTAGCCAGAGAGCGTGAAGAACACGCCGACGCCAAGCAGCCCGCCGCCGAAGCCAGGAAGGTTGAGGTGGTACGCAATCACCAACAGCACCGCGATAGAGCGGATACCGTCAAGTGCGGGGACGTACTTGGTTGAGCTGTGAATAGGGCGGGGCATATACAGCGAACCTTCCGGTGGGGCGTGAACGAAAACCGGCCCGCGGAGTCGCGGGCCGGGTAGTTGCTTCCCCACCAGGACTCGAACCTAGAATGACGGTACCAAAAACCGTAGTGTTGCCAATTACACCATGGGGAACAGCAGGCACCGATTCTAGCGCATGGTTGTCAAAACCTTAAATACCAGGCTGCGGTGCGCGGAACGTAAGCTGGGTGGCATGGCTCGTCAGCGAATGACCGGCGCGCAGCGTCGGGACCAACTCATCCACGTCGGTTGCGCCGCCTTTGCGGAGCGCGGCCTCGACGGCATTTCTGTCGAGGAGCTCGCCGCACGCGCGGAGGTCTCCAAGCCCGCCATCTACGAGCACTTCGGCGGTAAGGAAGGCCTGTACCGCGCAGTGATCGAGCAGGAGATGGCGAAGCTGGAGGAGCGCATCTTCACGGTGATCCAGCACGGCCGTTGGCGCGAGCGCATCGAGAAAGGCGTGGTCGCCGTCTTGACCTACGTGGAGGAGGAAACCGACGGGTTTATCATTATCGCGCGCGGCCAGCCGCCGGGGGAGAGGCCCTCGTACGCCACGCTGCTTAACCGGGTGACCTCGCAGGTCTCCGCGCTGTTGGAGCAGGCGTTTACGCAGCGTGGATTAGATGCGTCGGTGGCCATGTTGTACGGGCAGGCACTCGTTGGCACGGTGTCCAATACTGCCCTGTGGTGGCTGGATAAGCGGCAGCCGGACAAGTACGAAACCGCAGCCCACATTGCCAACATGTGTTGGAACGGGCTGCGCGGCCTGGAGGCACAGCCGCACATCGTGCCTTTTGAGATTGAGCCTACAAAGGGAAGTAAGGACGACTAAGTACATGCCAAATACTGTCTCTTCGGCACCTGCACTCGGCGGGCTGCTCACCATGGCCCTGACCGACCCCAAGCTCAAGGGGCTGGTGGCCAACATTGGGATGGACACGCTGCACGTGACCGGGATCGACCAGGTGCGCGCCTGGGCCGCCGGTGCGCTCGCGCGCGAGGTGCCGCTGCTGGTGATCACAGCCACGGGCCACGAGGCGGAGGACCTTTCCGCCGAGCTTGCAGCCCTGTTGGGTCCGGACAAGGTCGCGCAGTTCCCGGCGTATGAGACGCTGCCGCACGAGCGCCTGTCGCCCGCTCCCGATGTGGTGGGCCGCCGCGCCAAGGTGCTGTGGGAGATGCCGCAGGTGATCGTCGCCGCCGCGCGGGCCGCCTGCCAGCCGGTGCTGCCGAAGATCGAGCCGATCCGCATCGAGCGCGACCACGAGTACGACTTCGGGCAGCTCACCGAGCAGATTTCCCACTACGCCTACGAGCACGTCGACATGGTGTCCAAGCGCGGGGACTTCGCTACCCGCGGCGGCATCATCGATGTCTTCCCAACCACCGCCGAGCACCCGGTGCGCATCGAGTTCTGGGGCGATGAGGTCACCGACATCCGCAGCTTCGCGGTCGCGGACCAGCGCACCATCGAAGAGACCGAGCTCGTCGAAATCTTCCCCGCCAGGCAGTTGCTTATCGACGTCACCGTGTCCGAAAAAGCCGACGCCCTCGCCCGGAAATTCCCCTCCAACCCGACCCTGGTGCAGCTGCTCACCCGCGTGTCCGAGGGCATGCACGCCGACGGCATGGAAGCGCTCATCCCCGCGCTCACGGATCAGCCGTATTCGGTCTTGCCGGAGCTGTTGCCCTCCGGCTCCATCTGCTTGGTGACTTCGCCGGAGAAGGTACGCTCCCGCATCGCGGACTTGGAGGTCACCGACCAGGAGTTTCTCGAGGCGGGCTGGGAGGCCGCAGCCATGGGGGCGGAGGGCCCGCTCGCCGTGGAGGGGCTTGATGTTTCTGCGTCGTCGTTTCGCTCCTACGAGTCTTTGGAAGTCTCGGCGCGAAAGGCAGGCAACGCCTGGTGGACGTTCGCCCCGCCCGGCATGTTCACCGCTGACGATACGGAGACCCTGCCCCTGGAATTCGAGCCCGCCCCCGCGCCGAAGGGCGACCCGAAGGCGATCGAACAGCTCTACGCCACGTTGAAACTGCACGTCCAGCAAAACCACGGCAAGGTCGCCTTCGTCGCACCCGCCAAGGGCACGATCGAGCGCACTGCCGAGCGGCTGCGCGAGCACGGGGTGTCTGCCCGGATCGCCACCGATGGGCTCGAACCCGTTGAGGGCGCGGTGACCCTCTATCAAGCGCTCAGCCACGCCGGTGTGGTGTTCCCGGGTCCCAACCTGGTGGTGGTCACGGAGACCGACGTCACCGGTAACCGCGTCGGCGACATCGCCGGCGCGAAGCGGCGCGCTCCGCGCAGGCGCAACCGCGTCGATCCGCTCGCGCTGACTCCGGGCGACTTCGTCGTGCACGACACGCACGGCATCGGCAAGTTTGTGAAGATGGCCGAGCGCACCATCAAGACCGGCGACGAGGACTCGCGGCGCGAGTACATCGTCCTGGAATACCAGGCGGCCAAGCGCGGCCAGCCCGGCGACCAGCTCTGGGTCCCCATGGAATCGCTCGACCTGTTGAGCAAATACACCGGCGGGGAGAAGCCGCACCTGTCCAAGATGGGCGGCTCGGACTGGAAGAACACCAAACGCAAGGCGCGTGCCGCCGTGCGCGAGATCGCCGGAGAGCTCATCGAGCTCTACGCCAAGCGCCAAGCCGCGCCGGGCCACGCCTTTGCCCCGGACACCCCCTGGCAGCAGGAGATGGAAGACGCCTTCCCGTTCGTGGAAACCGAGGACCAGCTCGCCGCAATCGAGGCGGTCAAGGAGGACATGGAAAAGCCGACGCCGATGGACCGCGTCATCGTCGGCGACGTCGGCTTTGGCAAGACGGAGGTAGCGGTCCGCGCTGCCTTCAAGGCGGTGCAGGGCGGCAAGCAAGTGGCCGTGCTCGTGCCGACCACCTTGCTGGCCCAGCAGCACTACACCACCTTTGCTGAGCGGATGGAAAACTTCGGTGTGACGGTGCGCGAGCTCTCCCGCTTCACCTCCGCCAAGGAGGCGAAGGAGATTACCGACGGGCTGGCGGACGGTTCCGTCGACGTCGTCATTGGCACGCACCGCCTGCTCGCCACCGGCGTGCACTGGAAGGACCTCGGCCTGATCATCGTGGACGAGGAGCAGCGCTTCGGCGTGGAGCACAAGGAACACATCAAGGCGCTGAAGAGCCACGTGGACGTGCTCACCATGACCGCGACGCCGATCCCGCGCACCCTGGAGATGAGCCTGACCGGAATCCGCGAGATGACCTCGATTACGACTCCGCCCGAGGACCGCCACCCGGTGCTAACGTACGTGGGCCCGCAGGAGGAGAAGCAGGTGGCGGCGGCGATCCGTCGCGAGCTGCTGCGGGATGGGCAGGTCTTCTACATCCACAACAAGGTCTCCGACATCGAGAAGACTGCGCGGAACCTGCGCGAACTCGTGCCGGAGGCGCGCGTGGTGGTCGCGCACGGGCAGATGAGCGAGCAGGTGCTCGAGCAGACGGTGCAGGGCTTCTGGGACCGCGAATACGACGTGCTCGTGTGCACCACGATTGTGGAAACCGGCCTGGACATCGCAAACGCGAACACCCTGATCGTGGAAAACGCCCAGAACATGGGCCTGAGTCAGCTGCACCAGCTGCGCGGGCGCGTCGGCCGCTCCCGCGAGCGCGGCTACGCCTACTTCCTTTACCCGAAGGACAAGACGCTCACCGAGACCTCCTACGACCGGCTGTCCACCATCGCCCAGAACAACGACCTGGGCGCGGGCATCGCCGTCGCGCAGAAGGACCTGGAGATGCGCGGTGCCGGCAATGTGCTGGGTGCCGAGCAGTCCGGCCACATCGCTGGGGTGGGCTTTGACATGTACGTCCGCCTGGTCGGCGAGGCCGTCGAGACCTTCAAGACCATGCTGGACGGCGGCCCCGTCGACGGCACCGACCAGGGGCCGAAGGAAATCCGGGTGGATCTGCCTGTCGACGCCCACATCCCCGACACCTACGTCAACGCCGAACGCCTCCGCCTGGAGATCTACCGCAAACTCGCCGAGGCTCGCGAGGAGGAAGACCTGCGCCGCGTGGCAGAAGAAATGGTGGACCGTTTCGGCCCCATGCCGGTGGAAGTCGATCGCCTCATGGCCGTGGCGCGGCTGCGCCACCAGGCGCGCAAGGCTGGCGTCTCCGACATCATGGTGCAGGGCACGCGCATCAAGTTCCACCCCGTGGAGCTGCCCGACTCCAAGCAGGTGCGCCTCAAGCGCCTCTACTCCGGGGCGAACTACCGTGCCGCAGCGAAGACGCTGCAAGTGCCCATGCCGCGCGAATCGAAGACGATCAACAGCCCGAACCTGCGCGACATCGAACTCGTGCAGTGGGTCGCCGACTTCCTTTCCAGCATGTTCGACATCGACACCATCGACGTCAACGGCATTGCGCAACCAGAGAAGCACAAGAAGAAGAAAGTGATCTCCGTCAGCGAGTAAGTAGCAGCGGCAGCACCAGGGCCATGGAGGTACTCCAGGTCAGGTGTGCTGCGATTGGGGCGAGGCACCTGCCGGTGCGCGCGGCGAGCACGAACGCGAGCGCACCGAGCAGGCAGGCACCGACGAGCAAAAGTGGCACGCCCATCGCCACGGTGATCAGCGTGTAGAGCAAGGTGGAAAACCAGGCTTGGGCGTTCATGCTCATGCCTAAGAGGCGGAGTTGGCGGGGCACCATGTCGCGGTAGACCAGCTCCTCGCCGACCCCGTTGAGCACGAGTACGGCGAGAGTGGGAGCGAGCCCGCCTTTCTCTGGAGTAGCGAGCAGCTCCGTCGCTGGCTCGGCCAAAAACGGGATGCGGGCGACGACGAGCGCACCGAGGAAAAACACTAGGGCTAAAGCGAGGCCGGAGGCGACCCCGAGCGCGACGTCGTTAAGCTTGCGCGGCCCGGCAAACGCCGAAGGATTTCCCCACACCCACCAGGCGAGACCGTAGAGTGCGGCGGTAGCGAGCGTGGCGGCGAAGAAACCGGGGGAGCCGTCGCCGGCGCGGCGGGCGAGGAAGAGCCCGAGTGCGCCGAGGGCGCAGGGCATCAGGAAGAGCCATTGGCGGGGCATTGGGGTACAGATAGTTAGACCGATAGGTCGAGTGGGAGGTCACCGATATCTCGCAATCGGTTGCCATGTACCAGTGTCTCGAGGAGCTCCTTCGCGTCATCGCTACCTTCATCCTCGATTGCTAGCATCAGCTCATTGAGTGCGACGTGGTACACCATGTCAATGTCGCCGGTGCCGAGGGCAAGGCTAGCGATTCTACTCATCGTGGGTTCGTTTGTGACAGCGATGATGTGCGGAGATCGTCCTTTCCTGTTGCGGATGAGATTCAGTGCCTCCGCGCGTGTATTTTGGGATCGGTCGCTGCGCATTGTCCACTTGCAGGAAATAACCGCGTGAACGTGCTGAGTTGGAGAATTGCGGTTTGTAGCACGCACTGGGGAAAGCAATCCTGAGTGGTCATCAACCACCTTGAGATCTCTATTCAAGGTGCTATCGGGTAAAGCCTCCCGCAGGACGAGGATGTCCGGGGAAATGACGTAGTTATTGCCAAGCGAGGCACCGATTTCGGGGTTCAAACGAATCGCCTCGGCGAGGTCGGCCAGATGCGTGTAAGGCTCATACGCGGAGAGGTGATCTTTTCGCCGAGAGCTACCTACGTTAAGGATTGTCCAATCGCCTGGACGAGCGGATTGCATCTTCGGAAACGTAGCCCGCAAGAAATCGGCGACGATGCGTTCGAATCCTGCACCAGCGGTTTGGCCCGCGCTTTTTACAGCAGTATGCGCATGAAGCTGCTCGGCGACGTGCAAAGAGAGTCGGCGGGAGGTGGCTTGGCTCCGATCAGCATTTGAAGCTACCCGGCCAAGCGTCGTTTCCGCGATGGTCAGCGTTCCGCTATCGACTAGCTCCCGGTGGAGGTTCTGCCGCGCAGCGGTGATGAGTGCAGGGTGCATTGTCATGATGAAATCTCTTCCAGGAGCGGCAGGTCGGGGATGATCGGAGTCGCGGGTGCGAGCTGGGCCAGCGGTTCTTTCTGCAACGCAGCCGCGATGCGAGTACCAATAGCCTGTGCGACCGGTGGCGGGAAGGCATTGCCCACTTGCTTCCAGGCGGCGGTTTTGCCGCCTTCCCACTTCCACTCTGCAGGGAAGCCCTGGATCACTGCGCCCATTTTTACAGTAAGGCGAGGAAGCTCCTCCTGGAGATCTGTTGGGAAATCTGCGGCAGGAGGTTCCTCCGCGATACTGGTGCCCCGCACACCGAGTTTCTTCCAGGCTTCCCGTGCCCGCGACGGGCCAACGTCAGGGCCACCGTGCTTCTTCGAACCGCCAACTAGGGTGGGGCCTATATTGTTGGCCTGCTTCGCCCATGCCTTTGCGCCAGGCCAGCCATTCTCGGCCATGAGCGGCTCAAGCGCCTCACCCACAGTTGTTCTGGTGCCTACAGGTTCGGGCCAGGCGAAGTATTCCGCGTACTCGTCTTTGAGTGCAACGAGAATAAAGCGTGGCCGAAGCTGAGGCACCTGATAGTCGGCCGCGGTGATGAGTTCCCAATGTGATTGGTAGCCCAGATCCGCGAGTTGGCTGACGAGCTGACTTCGATAAGCCGCAAAGCGGGGCTGCGCCAAGCCCCTGACGTTTTCAAGCATGACAGCTTTAGGGTGAGCCTCGGCGATCAGCTCAATTGCGCGTGGGAAAAGATCGCGTTCGTCGTCCTGACCGAGCTGCTTACCGGCAATGGAAAAAGGAGGGCAGGGGACACCTCCCGCAAAAAGATCGAGATCTTCGGTGTAGGGGGAGATGTCGAACTCTAAGACATCCTGGTGGATAACATTCCACTCCGGACGATTGGCGCGAAGCGTTGCAACCGCGTGGTCATCAATTTCTACAACAGCGCTGTGGTCGAATCCAGCCTGTTCCAGGCCTAACGCCTGACCACCGGCACCTGCGCAAATCTCAACTGACGTCAGCTTTTTCTTCATCGTGCAACCTACCTTGTATTAACCCATTTGTTTTAAGGCATGAGTGTAATGCCGGGGCAAACATCGGAAGCACTTTAGTCGAACATTCATTCGCTTGTTCTTCCGTTGGGCGCGTTACTACCTTACCCAGAGGGCTACACGGTGCCGATTCGGGATGAAGCGGTGCGGGCAGGTACGATATTTGGCTGTTGCCCCCATAGCCCAATCGGCAGAGGCAGTCGACTTAAAATCGATTCAGTGTGGGTTCGAGTCCCACTGGGGGCACCAAATCTGCCCGTTTTCCCTTAATTCAGGGCCGCAACGGTGTCCTCGAGTGCCTGGCGGGCCTCTTCCGGGTCCTGGCCAGAAGTGGAAATGGTCACCACGGTGCTGCCGAAGCGAGCAAAGAGCATGCCGCCGCTCTGGCTGAGCGCGCCATCCATGGTCACGTTGTTGGAGAAGGAATCGTCCGCGCCGTCGAGGGACAGGTCGGTCTTCTCGAAGGTCTGGTGGGCCTCAAACGCGCCCTCGCCCTCGCCGTTGGTGACGGTGATCTCGGAGCACTTGCCGCCGTACAGGTCGCTGCCCTTGAGGTAGGTCTTGGCGTCCTTCTCGTTGGCGAAGTCGTGGACGACTAGGTCGATAGAGGTAGCATCCATCGGGGGAATCCCCATGTCATCCTCGGTGGGCTCCGAACCGCCCACGGTTGTGGAAACAAGAGTGCCGAAGGAACGCTCAGTAGCCAGCGTGTCCAGCTCATCAGTCTCATCGGAGAAGTCGCACTCCGGCGGGTCCACCTTCACGTCAGAATCGTCGGGCACGTCTTCATTGGCCTGTTCCATCTGCGCGTACAGCTCGTTGAGATCCGTCTCTTCAGCGTCCGGGTAGTGCTCCTTGAACGCGGCGATGAGCTCCTGGGCCTTCTCACTGTGCTCGGTGGGGGCCTCGCCGGCGTCGCGCTCCTCAGCTGCGGAGGTTTCCGCCGACTCAGCAGTGTCTGCGGACTCTGCGGATTCTGCAGTTTCAGAGGTTTCTGCGACGGTGGCGTCGTCCTCGGCGCAGCCGGCCAGGGTCAGGCCGATGGTGGTCACGATTGATGCGGCAATTGCAGTGTGTCGTTTCATGCGCCCGACCATACTTAAAAATCGGTTCGCAGTGGGCCGGAACTTGTATCGCCGCGCAGTCGCTTCAACACATTTTCCGCGCTGATCAGGCACATTGGCACGCCAACTCCGGGCACAGTCGTTGCGCCGGCGTAGTAAAGGTTTTCCAGTTTGCGCGAGGCGTTGCGCCCGCGCAGGAACGCCGATTGGCGCAGCGTGTGTGCTGGTCCGATCGCCCCGCCGGACCACGCGTGGTAGCGCGCCGCAAAGTCAGCCGGGCCCACAGTTTTCTGCACCACGATGCGCTCGCGTAGGTCCGGGATGTCGCACCACTTAGCGATCTGGTCCAGCGCGGCCTCTGCAATGCGCTGCACGCTTATCGACGCCCCCTCGCCGTACGCATCGCCCGTTCCCAGCGCCGCCGAGGCGGGGGCAGGCACCAGTACGAACAGGTTCTCATCGCCGTCCGGGGCCGTGCCCGGGTCGGTGGCAGACGGCTTCGAGACGTAGATCGATTGCGAAGCACCCAACGGGCGTTCGGCGACCGGGCCTGCGAACACCGCGTCGAAGTCCGTGTCCCAGTCGCGGCTGAACAACAGATTGTGGTGGTCCAGCTGGGGCAGCTTCCCGCGCACCCCACACAGCACCAGCACTGCGCTGACCCCAGGGTTGCGTGTGCTGAAGTATGGCTCGTCGTAGGGGCGCTTCTTCGGGGGTAAGAGGCGAGTCTCTGTGTGGTGGAGGTCTGCGGCGGACACGACGACGTCGAAAAGCAATTGCTCTGCACCCACCCGCACACCGGTGGCGCGCGAACCTGAGTAGGTGATCGCGCTGACCTCGGTGCCGAGGCGGAAACGCACGCCCTGCTCGCGGGCTACTCGGTAGACGGCGTCCACCACCGCGGCAAAACCGCCGAGTGGGTAGCGCACGCCCTGGGTGAGATCCGTGTGGCTCATCAGGTGGTACAGGGCAGGAGTCTTCGACGGGTGCGAGGACAAAAAGACCGCGGGGTAGGTGAGCATCTGGCGCAGGCGCGTGTCGCGGAAGCGGCGGGCGACGAAACGGTCGAGCGGGGTGGTGAGGAACTTGGCCAGATCCGCGTAGCCCGCGCGCACCTCGGGGGTGAGAAACGCCTTAGGGGAAGAAAAGGTGGTGTAGAGGAAGTGCCGCAACGCGAGGTCATAGGTCCGCTGCGCAGAATCCAGGTACTCGGTGAGCTCATTCCCAGACCCTGGCTCGATCGACTCGAAAAGATGGACGGTTTGCGCCGGGTCTTTCGGCACATCGATCGGGTTCTGGCCTTCCGGGAACAGGCGGTAGGCCGGGTCGAGCGGCACCAGGTCCAAAAGCTCTTCGGTGCGGTAGCCAAAGAGCGCGAAGAAGTGGTCGAAGGCGTCCGGCATGAGGTACCACGAGGGACCCATGTCAAAGCGGAACCCCTCGTAGGTTTCCTCGCCGGCGCGCCCGCCCACGGTCTCAAGCTTTTCGATGACGGTGACGTCGTAGCCCTCGCGAGCGAGCAGCGCCGCTGTTGCAAGGCCCGCGAAGCCGGCACCGATGACAGCAGCGCGTTGAGGTGAAGTAGTGGACACAGGAATGCTTTCTAGATGGAGGTGTAGCCGCCGTCGACGAGGTGGTAGGAGCCGTTGATGAAGGACGCCTCATCGCTGAGCAGAAAGCGCACCAGCGCGGCGACCTCTTCTGGCTTGCCCAGGCGATCCTGCGGGTGGCGGTGCCGAAGCTCCTGGCGCTTCTCTTCTCCCAGGCGCTCCAGCAGCGGGGTATCAATGTAGCCCGGCCCGACGCTCGTGCAACGGATGCCCTTGTCCGCGTAGTCAGCGGCGATGGACTTGGTCAGCCCGATTACCCCGTGCTTGGCCGCGGCGTAGGCGGCGATTCCGCCCCGGCGGGCCACCGAGCCGTGGATCGACGACATGTTCACGATCGCGCACGGGACCTCGTCGTCTTGGGCGAGCATCTGAATGAGCTGATAGTGGCAACCGTAGGCCACGCCGTTGAGGTTGAGGTTGATCAGGCGGTCCCAGTCCTCGAGCTTCTTCTCCGCGAGCGGCACCTGGTCGCCGATACCCGCGTTGTTGACCGCCAGGTGCAGCGCACCAAAATGCTCCACCGCGAAGGCGACCGCCGCAGCGTTGTCCTCCTTGCTCGAGGCATCCTGGGTGAAGGCCTTGGCGGTGCCGCCGTGGTTTTCGATTTCAGCGACGACTGCCTCCACGGCCTCCAGATTGATGTCGCTAGCCACAACCTTGGCACCGTGGGCGGCCAAGTCCTGGGCGATTGCCTTGCCGATACCGGAACCCGCGCCGGTGACCAGCGCGACGCGATTGTCAAAGATACCCATGGGGAGTCCTTTCCTTCTGCGTGTACCTTGCTTTCCCCACTGTAAAACTTCCGGGCCTTAAGTGCTGGTGTCCACCACGTGCAGCGTCAGGGGTGCGCTGACGAAGCTGTACTTGCCCGGCTTCGCGTCCAGGGTGGCCAGGATTTCGTTGCGCAGGTTCGCTGGAGTGTGAATAAGCAGCCCCTGGTCCTGTGGCAGTAGTTCCGCAGTTGTGTCGGGCTCGAACAGCAGCCATGCGTTGCCGGTGTCCTCGACCAGCGCGAAGCTGCGGTCGAAGGGGAGCCGGTGGCGCATTGCGCGCAGGATTGCCCGCGCGCCGGCGATGTCGACGTCGACGCGCCCACCCGGCTCCGCGTCGAGCAGGCGTACGCTCGCCGCGCCAATGCTCGAGCCCTCGGCTGCGGTTGCTGCTGCGATCCGGGCCGCAGCCTGGGGATCTGCGGCGAGATCCGCGCGGTCGGGGTCGCTGAGTCCGAGCGGGAAGACGTCGCCAAGCACGCCCGTGAGCTTCAGCGGATCCCACGCGAGCGCCGCCTCAAGGTCAGCTGTGGTGAGCCCGACCGCGTAGGTGAACTGGGCGAGCGCCAGAGGACCGTCAACCAGCCCGAGGATCGGGTCGGTGACGAAGCTCAGCCCGGTCAGGCGGGCGTCGGGGCGCACTGGGTGGCGCAAGTCCATGTAGTGGCCCGGTTCGATGCTTAACCCGCGGTTTCGGATGTGGCGCACCAAGTGCGCAAGTAACACGGCGGGCCACTCCGGGGGCAGCGGGTCAGTGCCGACCGGCACTCGGAACGTCAGCTCCGTGTGAGTACCGGCCAGAGGCTGCGAGGAACGCACCGGCGCGAGCCCAAAGGTGGAATACAGCCAATGGGGCAGTGGCGCATCGACCCGGAAGGCGAAGATGTCCACGCCGCGGTAAGACGTGGCAAAAGGATCCGGGTCGCCGGTGCACGAAATGAGGCGTTCGCGCAAACAATCGCCCACCAACGCGGGGCGAAACCTTTGAGGATGGGCGCGGGCAAACAGCTCTGGCGCGCCCCAACTGGGCAGCTGCATAGCTCAACCATAAGCACCTCGGGCGCAAACGGGAACTATCTGTAAGCGTGACGCGTTATACACAGTGAACTTGCGCATAAAGCAACGCGTGAAAATCTTCCCAAAAGGAAAGGACTGAACTCAGTGCGAAGTAACAACCCAGTACTGAAGAACCTGCCGCAGCCAGAGCCGCTGGGCTACGCGCCTGGTGCCCCCGATTCGCGGGCTGCCGACCGCCCGATGACCATCGATGATGTGGTGAGCAAGACGGGCATCACCCTTGCCGTCATCGTCGTCTTCGCGGTCGCGAATTTCATGTTGAGCCTGTCGAATCCTGGCCTCGGCATGATGCTGACCTTCGGCGGTGCCATCGCCGCCTTCATTACCGTGCTCGTGCACGCGTTCTCGAAGAACTTCGGCTCGAAGACTCTCACGCTGCTCTACGCCGTCTTCGAGGGCCTGTTCGTCGGCGGTTTCTCCTTCCTGTTCGCGGGCATGCAGGTCGGTGACTCGAACGGCATGATGATCGTCTTCCAGGCGATCGTCGGCACCATCGGCGTCTTTATCGGCATGCTCGTGGTTTACCGCACGGGTGCCATCCGTGTGACGCCGCGCTTCAACCGCATCATCACTGGCCTGATCTTCGGCGTGGCCATCATGGCGCTGGGCAACTTCCTGCTCGCTATCTTCACCGGGATCAACCCGCTGCGCGGCGGTGGCACGCTCGCCATCATCTTCGGCTTGGTCTGCGTCGTGCTGGCCGCCCTGTCCTTCCTGCAGGACTTCGACGTGGCTGACAAGTTGGTGCGCACCGGCGCGCCCGAGAAGGCTGCGTGGGGCGTGGCACTCGGCCTCGCCGTGACCCTCGTGTGGCTCTACACCGAGATCCTGCGCCTGCTCTACATCTTCCAAAACCGCTAGGCGCGCACAACAAAAGCCCGGCCCCGCAATCTTTGCGGGGCCGGGCTTTTACGCTGTGGGCTAGTTGCCCTCGGGGTAGATCGCGGTGCCGTCCACCGTGATGTCGGTGTAGGCCAGCACGCCGTTGACCACCTGCGGGTTGCTCAGCGAGATGGCAACCTCCGGCTGCTGCGCATTGCGGGTACCGGTGCCGGTGGCCATGTCTGCCTCCCAGGAATCCCAGGTGATGTTGCGCAGGACATCGTCCTGGCCCTGGCAATCCAGCGTCAACTCGGTCGGGCGCTCGAGCTCGACAGCGCCGCAGTTGGCAATCGTCGGCGTCTCATCCGCCACAGCCGCGGAGGTGGCCGTGGCGCTGGAGGCGGAGGTGGTAGCGCCGTAGGATGCCAGCGACTCAGCCTTCTGGCTGGTAGCGGTGTCGACCTTCTGCTCAGAATCGACCTGGTGCGGCGGGTGGCATGCGGCGAGGGAGACAGCTGCCACGGCGACGAGGCCGGCCGCAGCGGTGCGGGAAACGGAAATCACAGGATCAGTCCTTCTTTAAGGTTGAACTTTAAAATCTAGCGGGTTAAGCGCGCGGCGTGGACGCCTTAACAGAATCATACGGCTCCGCGCTAAGAATCGTCACCGAAATCTCGCGGCCGTTCGGGGCAGTGTAGGTGCGGGTTTCGCCCTCGGAGGCACCAACCACGGCAGCGCCCAGCGGGGAGTTCTCCGAGTAGGTCTCCAGGTCCTTGTTGCCGGTGGAGGCCGCGCGGGTCCCGATCAGGAAGGTCTCCTTATCGTTCTCGTCACCGTCGTAGTAGACGTGCACGACAGAACCCACGTGCGCGACGCCCTCGACCACACCGGTGCGCTCGGTGGTGGAGTTGGCCAGCAGCTCAGAGATCTGCTTGATGCGGGCCTCTTCCTGGTCCTGCTGCTCACGCGCTGCGTCGTAGCCCGCGTTCTCCTTCAGGTCGCCTTCCTCGCGGCGCTCGTTAATCTCGGCTGCGACGACCGGGCGGTTATCAATCAGCGCCTGCAGCTCTGCCTCGAGCTTGGCCTTCATCTCCGGGGTGATGTACTGCTTCTGCGTATCAGCCATGCGGTTTACCCTTCCCTCATACGTCAAACGAGCCCGCCTGGTATACAGGTCGGGCCCAGTCCGACGGAACACTCTTCTTGCTCGTACAAATATACAGCCGGGATTTTATCACACTGGCGAGGTGCTACCTGGCAGCGTAGAAGGCACTCTGCGCATCCATGTAGGGCGGGATCTGCTCAGAACAGCCGTAGACGCGGCCCGAGGCGAGGTCCCCGCTGACCGGCATGTCTACCGGGATGCGCTGCATCGTCTCGCCCCCTGCGGGGAGCACCACTTCACGACGCCCGATCTCAGCGTGGTTGTAGTCCACCGCGATCACGATGCAATAGGCGGGAACCTCCGGGTCGTCGCGGGTCACGTCGATCCACAGGCGGGAGGTGCTATCGTCGACGCGCTCCTGGGAGATGAAATCCGCGCTGATCGGCTGCGCGGAGCGGTCGCTCACCACGCGGGCGACGGCGAAGATCATGAACCCGACGAGCAACACAGCGGCAATAGCCACGATGCGCCCGGGGAGGTTCGAGCTCTTCTCCGCGTCTGCACCATAACGCTGGCGGGTGGAAGTGGAAGAGGAGTGCGACCTCGAGCTAGACACTACGGTGACCTCACAAACTGCTGCGGGAGTGAAAGATGACTTTGACCCTGATCGTACTAAGATGGGCCGAAGCTAACGCACTACCCCCTACAAAAGTTGGAGTTTCTCAGTGACTGGCTTGCGGTTAATGGCAATCCACGCCCACCCCGACGACGAGTCGTCCAAGGGTGCGGCAACGATGGCGCGCTACGCCGCCGAAGGGCACCGCGTGAAGGTAGTGACCTGTACCGACGGCCGGCGCGGCGACATTCTCAACCCGGCGATGGACCGCCCCGGGGTGCTGGAAAACATCATCGCGGTGCGCGAGGAAGAAATGGCGCGCGCGGTGTCTGCGCTCGGCGTCGAGCACGAATGGCTCGGCTACCAGGACTCCGGGCTGCCAGAGGGCGACCCGCGGCCGCCGCTGCCGGAAGGCTCCTTTGCGGTGCAGGACACGGTGGTGGTGACTAAGAAGCTCGTGGCGTCGATACGCGAGTTCCGCCCGCACGTGATCATCACCTACGACGAAAATGGCGGCTACCCGCACCCGGACCACCTCATGGTGCACGCCATTTCCATGCTGGCCTGGGAGAAGTCCGGCGACCCGCAGTTTGCGCCCGAGGCAGGCGAGCCGTGGACGCCGCTGAAGATGTACTACAGCCACGGTTTCATCCTGCAGCGCATGAAGCTTTTGCAGGAGCGGCTCTTTGCCCAGGGCAAGCCCAGCCCCTACGAGCTGATGATTGCCCGCTGGGAGCAGAACAAGGCGGACGTGATGAGCCGAGTGACCACCAGGGTGGAGTGCAGCGAGTACTTTTCCAACCGAGCCGAGGCCCTAAGGGCACACGCCACGCAGATCGACCCGGCCGGCGCGTTTCTGGCCAGCCCGGTCGAAGACCAGCAGGAAGTTTGGCCGACTGAGGAGTTTGAGCTCGCGCGCAGCCGCGTTGAGACGACGTTGCCCGAGGATGACCTGTTCGCGGGGATACCCGCCGCAGAGAAGTAGAGAAGTGAAGGACGCTTAAAGAACAATGAGCTCGATGTTTTCCACGCTGGCCGCCTCCGCCACCAACGCCACCAGTTTTGTGCTTGCCCAGGCACCGGCGGAAACGCCGGTCGGGCCGGACTTTGGCAAGGCCTCGCCGGTGGGGCTGTTGATCATCGTCGTGCTGGCTGCGGCGATCCTCACGCTCGGATACGCGTTTCACCGGCGCTTCTCCCGCTTCCGTCGCCGCCAGCAGTTCGCGCAAGCGCACGGCATTGATCCCTTCGATACACAGGCGGTGGACAAAGCGATGCAGGAAGCCGGCGTGTACGACCGGAGCAAGAAGCGCATCTTCTAGCAGCGCCAAAAGGTAAGGTGAGGGGCGTGACTGTGCTGGAAAAGATCCTGTACCCGCTATACGAGTACCGCCTGCGGCGCGAGCTGCGCGGCAAGAAGCGGCCGAAGCACATCGCCGTGATGGCCGACGGCAACCGCCGCTGGGCCCGCGAGGCCGGGCTGAGCGACATCTCGCAGGGGCACCGCGCGGGCGGGGCCAAAATCGGCGAGCTCGTGCGCTGGTGTGCCGAGATGGACGTGGACGTCGTCACGCTCTATTTGCTGTCCACGGAGAACCTCCAGCGCACGTCCGAAGAGGTCGAGCTGCTTTTTGACATCATCTCGGACGTCATCGACGGCCTCGCCACCGAGCACTACACGTGTCGCGTTCGTCTTGTCGGCCACCTTGATCTGTTGCCGGAGGACGTGGTGGCGCGCATGCAGCGCTCCGCGGCGTCGACTACGGGCAAGGCCGGGCTGACCGTGAACATCGCGGTGGGATACGGGGGCCGCCAGGAGATTGTCGACGCGGTACGCGAGCTCATCCAGGACGAGGCGGGCAAGGGGGCCAGCGCCGCCGAAATCGCCGAGGCGGTCACGGTGGATTCCATCTCTGAGCACCTCTACACCTCTGGCCAGCCGGACCCGGACCTGGTCATCCGCACCTCGGGCGAGCAGCGCCTCTCCGGGTTTCTGCTGTGGCAGGCCGCGTATTCGGAGATCTGGTTTACCGATACGTACTGGCCGGCATTCCGCAAGATCGATTTCTTGCGCGCATTGCGCGAGTACTCGCAGCGCTCGCGCCGCTTTGGCAAGTAGCGCCTAAATCTTGCGCATGCGCACCCGCTGCACGGTGTGGTCGAAGCCCTTGCGCAGCACCAGCGAGGCCCGCACCTTCGTCGGCAGGATGTTTTCCACCAGGTTAGGCAGGTTGATCGACTGCCACAGCTCGCGGGCTTCGCGCGAGGCGGCGGTATCGTCAAGTCCCGCGTAGTTTGCAAAGTGCGCGCCCGGCTTCGTAAACGCGGTGTTGCGCAGCTTGAGGAAGCGCGAAATGTACCAGTGCTCGATGTGCTCGGTCGCGGCATCCACGTAGATGGAAAAGTCGAACAGGTCCGACACCATCAGCGTCGGCCCTGTCTGCAGCACGTTCAGGCCCTCCAGGATCAGGATGTCGGGCTGGCGGACCTCGATGAACTCGCCGGGCAAGATGTCGTAGGCGTTGTGCGAATAGATTGGAGCCTTGACCACGGGCTTGCCCGATTTCACCTCGGTGACAAAACGCATGAGGTTACGACGGTCGTAGGACTCCGGGAACCCCTTCCTTGACATCAAGTTGCGTTCTTCCAGCACCGCGGTGGGGTAGAGGAAGCCGTCGGTGGTGATCAGGTCTACCCGCGGGTGCGAATCCCACCTTTGTAGCAGCACCTGCAGCACGCGCGCGGTGGTCGATTTGCCCACCGCCACCGAGCCAGCCAGCCCGATGATGAAGGGCACATGCCCCGGGTCGCCGCCGATGAAGGTCTCGGTGGCGTTGGTGAGCTTCTGGCGCGCCCGCACCTGCAGGTGGATCAGGCGAGAGAGGGGGAGGTAGATGTCCGCGACTTCCTGGAGATCCAGGTTCTCGCCGATACCGCTGAGTTTTTCTACCTCGTCTGCGGTGAGCACCTGCGGCATCTTCGCGCGCCGCTTGCGCCAATCGTCGCGGTGGAAATCCAGATACGGGCTGGAATCGAAGCCCCGTGCGCCTTGAGCCATGCCAGCTATTCTTCCAAACACCGGTGAGGGCAGGTGAATACAGGTGGCCCCGCGCGCAGGGTCGGCCGTTTATACTGCTAGCCAGCGGCCGTGTTTTTGAAGCGGCTGTGCAGAATTGCTACTTAAATACAAGTGAAAGGACCCGGAGCACGTGTCTGATGACTTCCGCTACCAGGATCTCGCCACCTTTGATCCAGAGGTGCACGACGCCATTGTCAACGAGCTGAGCAGGCAGCGCAACACTCTGGAGATGATCGCCTCCGAGAACTTCGTGCCGCGTGCCGTCCTGCAGGCGCAGGGCTCCGTGCTGACCAACAAGTACGCCGAGGGGTACCCGGGCAAGCGCTACTACGGCGGCTGCGAGCACGTCGACGTGGTCGAGGAGCTGGCGATCGAGCGCGCCAAGGAGGTCTTTGGCGCGAAGTTTGCCAACGTGCAGCCGCACTCCGGCGCGCAGGCGAACGCGGCAGTGCTCATGGCGCTCGCGGAGCCGGGGGACACCATCCTCGGCCTGAGCCTGGCGCACGGCGGTCACCTCACCCACGGCATGAAGATCAACTTCTCCGGCCGCCTCTACAACGTCGCTGCCTACGAGGTGGAAAAGGACACCCACACCATCGACATGGCGAAGCTGCGTGAGCAGGCGCGCGAGGTCAAGCCGAAGGTGATCATCGCTGGCTGGTCCGCGTATCCGCGCCATGAGGACTTCGCTGAGTTCCGCTCCATTGCCGACGAGGTCGGTGCCTACCTGTGGGTCGACATGGCCCACTTCGCTGGCCTGGTTGCCGCCAGTGTGCACCCCTCCCCGGTGCCGCACGCTCACGTGGTCTCTTCCACCGTGCACAAGACGATCGGCGGCCCGCGCTCCGGTTTCATCCTCACCAACGACGAGGACCTGCACAAGAAGCTCAACTCCGCGGTCTTCCCCGGCCAGCAGGGCGGCCCGCTCATGCACGTCATTGCGGCGAAGGCCACCGCGTTCAAGATCGCGGGCATGCCCGAGTTCAAAGACCGTCAGGAGCGCACCATCGAGGGTGCCCGCATCCTTGCCGAGCGCCTGACCCAGCCGGATGCGAAGGAGGCTGGCGTCGACGTCGTCTCCGGCGGCACCGACGTGCACCTGGTGCTCGCGGATCTGCGCAACTCTGAGATGGACGGCCAGCAGGCAGAGGACCTGCTGCACAGCGTGGGCATTACCGTCAACCGTAACGCCGTGCCGTTCGACCCGCGCCCGCCGAAGGTCACCTCCGGCCTGCGCATCGGTACTTCGGCGCTGGCAACCCGCGGCTTCGGCAAGGAAGACTTCATCGAGGTCGCCGAGATCATCGCCGAAACCCTGATCAAGGGCGAGGCTGCCGACGTCGAGGCGCTGCACGCCCGCGTCGACAAGCTGGCGGAGAAGTACCCGCTCTACCCAGAGCTGGAAGACTGGAAGATGCTCTAGGCTTCCTCGTCGTTACCGCGCTGCGCGGCAAGCGCGGCGCGGGCTTCGCGCAGCCAATCAGGCTGATTTTTCAGCAGCTCGCTGATCTCTGCGGTGGTCAGCGGGCGATCCA
Organism: Corynebacterium sp. HMSC074A01; assembly: GCF_001831515.1. Taxonomy (GTDB): domain Bacteria; phylum Actinomycetota; class Actinomycetes; order Mycobacteriales; family Mycobacteriaceae; genus Corynebacterium. The sequence goes on along the minus strand of NZ_KV825608.1, from coordinate 19,898 downwards.
TCTCGTGCTTCTTCAGCGCGGTAATGGAGATACCGAGCTTGCGCGCCACCTCCGGCCGCGGGTGCGGGCCGTTCAGCCGCAGCTCTTTGAGCCACTCCGGCGGGTTGTGCTGCAGTTCGCGCAGCTCGGCGTGGGTGACCGCACCCTCCTGAAACTCCTGCGGAGTGGCGGGCAGGTACACGCCCAGCTTCTTGGCGGCGGTTTCCGGCTTCATGGCCGTGCTCGACGGCGTCTTCTGAGTCATGCTGCACACGGTAGCATTCTGTCCATGCTCTCTTTCGCCTTCGTCACCGGCTCCGCGCCGGGGAAGTGGATCCGCCGTTACCAGCAGGCCACCGGCAATCGCATCGAGGCGGTCGATTCTCCCGACCCTTGGGCCCTGCTTATCGACGCCCCGTCGTCCCCACCTCCCGTCGCCCTCATCCGCCTGCCCGACCCGCGGCTTGACGAGGCGAGCGAAGACTTTCACGTGGTGCGCCTCTACGAGGAAGCGCCGGGGGTGGCTGTACCGAAAGACTCTGTCTACGCCGAAGTGGGGGAGAAGGTCGCCGAGCGCGACCTGGAAGGCGAGCACGTGAATCTTGCATTTTCGCAGCGGCCAGACGTTGGCGCGGTGCGTGAGGCGCTGCAGGTCGTGGCCGCGAACGTCGGCATTGCCTACGGCCCGCTGCCGCTGTTGACCCACCTCTCGAAGAAGCAGGTCGTCCCGCTCGAGGTGACTGGTCCCTCGGTGGCACCGACGCCGGTGGCGCTTGTGTGGCGAAAGGCCGACGACTGCGACGCGATTCAGGACTTCGTCGGCATCACCAAGGGGCGTTCCGTGCGCTCTTCGCGCACGACCCAGGCAGCCAAACCGGAGAAGACGCGCACTAAGGCGCATACCGGTGATTTTCGCAAGGGGAAGCGTGCAAATCACCCCCGTAAGGGTGGGAAGCGGCGGCGTCGATAAGCAAAGCCTGCATAATGGGGCCGTAATAAATCAGTACAAAAACGTACAAAGGAGTGCTTAGTTTATGACCATCTCCCGCAAGCTCGCCGCATCCGCAGCAGCCCTCTCCCTGGCAACTGGCCTGGTTGCTTGCTCCTCCGACGATGCGGAGAGCACCGACGGCACCTCCGTGGTCGAGGAGACCGCAACCGAGGTGGACACCGCAACCGAGACCGCTGACGCAGACGCAACCGATGCCGAGGGCGCTGAGGGGGCCGACAACACCGAGGATGCAGAAGGTGCTGAGGGCGCTGAGGGCGACACTACGGAGATCGCTACCGCTGACGGCGAGTCTGTAATGGCACCGTCCGGCCTGGCAGCCGCGATGGACAAGTACGCCGACGATGCTTGGGGCGAGCCAGTCTCCGTCGAAGAGACCGAGAACGGCTGGATCGTCTCCTACGACGGCGAGCACTACGTCACCTGGAACGAGAACACCGGTGGCGCGCCGATCTGGGGCGAGATCGCCAACGAGTGGATTAACGGCAACCACGAGTCCGTCCTCGGCTTCCCCACGGAGGCGGAGACCCCGCTGCCGAATGAGTCCGGCTGGATCCAGGAGTTTGAGCACGGCACCATCGAGTGGACCCGCGGTGAAAACGGTGCGTTCGCGCCTATTATCAACGAGGCCTAAAGCCCCGTTTTAGCACCTCACCCGCCGTGGTGAAACGAAGCCCTCTGCGCAGTTTGCGCGAGGGCTTTTTGCGCGTGAGAATGGAGCGCATGACCAAAAACGGTTTCAACATTCGTCCAATGCGCCCAGAGGACTACACGCAGGTCAGGGCGATCTATGAAATGGGACTGAGCACAGGAAACGCCACCTACGAAACGCGCGGCCAGACGTGGGAAGAATTCTCCCGCGGCAAGATCATCGAGACCGCTTTCGTAGCTGTGGACGCCGAGGACGACGAGAAGGTCCTCGGCTGGGTGGCGGCCGCGAAAGCGTCTTCGCGCAGTGTCTTCCACGGCGTGGTGGAGGACTCCATCTACACGCACCCGGATTCGCGCGGCATGGGTGTCTCCGGCGCGCTTCTGGACAAGCTCATCGCCACCTGCATCGAGCTGGACAAGTGGTCGATCCACTCCTGGATCTTCCCGGAGAACACCGGCTCTGCCGGCCTGCACATCTCGCGCGGCTTTGAAAAGGTCGGCACCTTCCACCACATGGCGAAGATGACCTACGGCGAGAAGGCCGGGGAGTGGCGCGACTCTGACATCTACGAGCTCCTGCTTCCCAAACCCGATCAGAAGTAAGGTGTAGCCGCGAATCATCCGATCGGTCGATGTTGACAGTGTCTGACCAGGCCTACTGTCGGAATCGTCGAAAGGATGATCGTGAACACGCTGAATACTCAAACCACGAATCGGTGGAAGGCCCTTGCCGTCCTTGCTTTCGGGCTGGCGCTGATCGTCATGGACGGCACGATCGTCGGCGTGGCGCTGCCAACGATGATCTCCGCCCTGGATCTCAGCCTGACCAACGCGCAGTGGGTCAACGCGATCTACAACGTGATCTTCGCAGCCCTGCTCTTGGGCTCGGGCAGGCTAGGTGACCGTATCGGCCGGCGCACGACTTTCGCCGCGGGCGTGATCCTCTTCGTCGGCGGTTCGCTCCTCGCCGCGGCGGCGAGCGGCGCAGGCAGCCTCATCGCTGCCCGCGCGGTCCAGGGCGTCGGCGGTGCGCTGGTGCTGCCGGCGACGCTGTCCTCGGTCAACTCCCTGTTCAGCGGCAAGGACCGCGCCGCGGCATTCGGCGTCTGGGGCGCGGTGATGAGCGGCACGGCGGCGCTCGGCCCGCTGCTCGGCGGCGTGCTTACCGAATACGCTTCCTGGCGCTGGATCTTCTGGGTGAACCTCCCGCTGGGCGCACTCGTGCTCGTTGGCATCTTCGCCTGGGTACCGCAGACCTACGGCAAGCGCGACGCCCGCGGTGTGGACGTCGACGGCCTGCTCACCTCGGCAATCGGCTTCGGCCTAATTGTCTTCGGTCTGATCGAGGCGACCACGCTCGGCTGGTGGACCAAGAAGGAGACCCTCCAGATTGGCAGCTGGTCGTGGCCGGAGCAGTGGTCGATCTCGCCGGTGCCCGTAGCCATTGGCACCGGGATCGTATTCATCGGGCTCTTCGTCCGCTGGGAGCTGCACCGCGCGCGCAACGGCCGCGACGCGCTGCTGGACCTCCACCTGTTCAAGGTCGGCACCTTCTCCTGGGGCAACCTCACCGCCGCGACCGTGGCGATCGGGGAGTTCTCCCTCATGTTCGTCCTCCCGCTTTTCCTCATCAATGCGGTCGGCTTATCGACGCTTTCCACCGGCCTCGTCCTCGCCGCAATGGCACTCGGCGCCTTTGCCTCCGGAGCCGCCGCCCGCCACCTCGCCGCACGGCTGACCGCGCCCGGCGTCGTTGTGCTGGGCCTGGGCCTCGAGGTCGTCGGCGTGGCGCTGCTGGTGGGCGTGCAGGCGGCGACGTGGTGGCTGGTCGCCGCGCTCGTGCTGTACGGCATCGGGCTTGGCCTGGCGTCCGCGCAGCTGACCTCGACGGTGCTGCGCGACATCCCGGAGGAACTCTCCGGCGCCGGCTCCGCCACCCAGTCGACGGTCCGCCAGCTCGGCTCCGCCCTCGGTGCCGCGATCGCCGGCTCCGCGCTGGCGGCGGCGATGGCCCGCACCATCCCTGCGGCGCTCGAGGGGTTGCCCCCGCAGCTTCTCGACGGCCTCTCGCACGCCACCCAAGCCTCCGCCGGCTCCACCATCGCGCAGCTTCGCGACGCCGCGCCCAACGACCCCCTCGTCGCCTCACTCGGCAGCGCCCGCGACGCCACCGTGGAGAGCCTCTCCACCGCGTTCGCACACTCCGCGGCCTGGTCCATCGGTTTCTCCGCAGCCTTCCTGGTGCTCGGCCTTCTCGGCGCGCTGATGGTGCAGCGCCAATCTGCAAACGCCCAACCACGATTAGACGCAGGTTTTGGGTCGTTGGTTCCGTTTCTGGCCAATAATGGGTGTATTCTCACATTCCCTTGTTTTGGCAGGTAAACGTGGTTTATCGTCGGGTGCATGACAGATTTGGATGCACTTGCTTTGGTTGACCGCTGCGGATACGACTTCGTTCACGCAGCGGCCGGACTTGAGCTTGCCCAATTGCAGGCGCACGGCATCCAACTCGACCGCGCCAAGCAGTTGCGCGACACCGCCTCGGTGCTGTGCGGGAAAACCTCGCACACCAAGTACCAGGCGCGTGCCCAAGAAGGCGCGCGTGTGCATGGCCACCGGTTGGACACGCTTGCCTACATCACCCGTTCTGCCCGTTCGCTCAAGGACGTGACGAAGCGCTGGCACTACATCGATCAGCTTTGCAACACATCCGGCGATTTGGCGCGCATCCGCCGCGTGGCCGCAGAGCTGAAAGCCGAGTTGCAGGCCCCTGAGCCGCGCACCCCGAAAGCACGGGTCACCCACCACGGTGATGGGTACGCCACCCTGAGACTTACCGGCCCTGCCGCCGACGTCCAGGGCGTCTTCGATGCTGCGAAGAACGATGTGACCGGGTGGCTAAACGGCGGGTGCCCAAAGGCGGAGTACCTGGTGCGCGTGACCGCCAACCT
>NZ_KV825608.1:0-15208 GCF_001831515.1 Corynebacterium sp. HMSC074A01 | reverse complement strand
AGTACCTGGTGCGCGTGACCGCCAACCTGGACTTGGGTGATTACCTGCGCATCATCGCAGGGGAAGGCAACGACGTGAAGGTCCACTTCGACAACGGTGTGATTGTCTCGGGCGAGGAGTTTGTGCGCATGCAGCTTGAAGACATCGGGGCAGTGATCCTGATCGGGGTGATGGACGGGCCGGTCAACGCCTACCACGCCCGGTTCGCTACCCCGAAGCACCGAGAAGTCATGCTGGCGGATTCCACCACATGCACCTGGAAAGGCTGCAACGCACCAGCCTCGGAATGCGATGCCCACCACATGGTCGAGCACCAACATGGCGGCGAGACCACACCCTCAAACCTCGGGTGGTTGTGCAAGTACCACAACTCCCAAGCCGCCCGCGGCACCCGCGGCCATACCGAAAGACGCGACGGGCAGATCACCTACGTCTCACCCTACGGGAATGTGACTGCTACCGGCACCGACCACAAAGCCCGGGCCGACAACCGCAAACCACCCGACTAAACCTGCACGCAAAAAGCCCGCGCGCCAGCAAAATTGGCGCCTACAGGCATGCCTTAATCCACCGTCTCCTTCAGCGGGTCCTCAACGATCGGAACAAGCAGCAGGAAAGCAAGGACTGCCAGCGGCACGATCATGAGGAAGACCGGGGTGAGCCCATCGTTGTAGCTCGTCAGCACCGCTTCTTTGACTGCGTCCGGAAGTTGGGCGACTTGGTGGGGAGTGAGGTTGCTTGACCCGCCGTCGAAAAGCGGTCCGACGGCCTCCAGCTGCTCAGGCGGCAGCTGGGCGAGTGCTCCAGGCATCCGCTCCGCCATGTTGTCGCGCATCTTGTGGATGAACAGCGAGCCGACCAGCGACGCGCCGATCGCGGAGCCGAGCTGGCGGAAGAAGTTGTTCGTCGCAGTTGCCGTGCCGACCATGGTGACCGGGAAGGAGTTCTGCACGATGAGGACCAGCACCTGCATGACCAGGCCGAGGCCGAAGCCGAAGGTGAACATGTAAAGACCAAGCGTGGTGAGCGAGGTGTCGACGGTGAGCGTAGAAAACAGGAACATGCCCACCGCGGTAAGCGCCATGCCAACGAGCGGGTAGACCTTGTAACGGCCCGTGCGCGAGATAACAAAGCCGACGGTCATACCGGTGCCGAGCATGCCAATCACCATCGGCAGCATCATCAGGCCGGCCTCGGTCGGCGTCATCTCGTGCACCATCTGCAGGTAGGTGGGCAGGTATGCCAGCGCGCCGACCATGGCCATGCCCAGCACGGTGCCCGCAGCGGTGGTGAGCACCATGTTGCGGTTGGTGAACAGGTACATCGGGATCAGCGGGTTCTTGGCGCGCAGCTCCACCAGGACGAAGGCGATGCCGCTCAGGATCGCAATTGCGGCAGCAGTGAAGATGGTGGGGCTCGTCCACTCGTATTGCGTGCCGCCCCACGTGGTGGTGAGGATAAGGCTGGAGGTGGAGATGATCATGAGCGCCATGCCGAGCCAGTCCGCGTTGAGCGGGCCGGGCGTGCCGCGACGCAGACGGAGCACGGAGGCGGACACCGCCATCGCAAGCAAACCGAGCGGGATGTTCATCCAGAGCCCCCAGCGCCAGCCGGGCCCGTCGGTGAACCAGCCGCCGAGGACCGGGCCGAGGACGGAGGACACGCCGAAGACAGCCCCCATCACGCCCATGTATTTGCCGCGTTCGCGGGCGGGCACGACTTCGGCGATGATGGATTGCGAGTTCACCATCATGCCGCCGGCACCCAGCCCCTGAATGGCGCGCCCGATGATCAGCATCGTCATGCTGTTGGCAAACCCGCCGAGCGTGGAACCGATGACGAACAGGCCGATCGAGCCGATGTAGAACCACTTGCGGCCAAGCCCGTCGCCGAACTTGCCGTTGATAGGCATGGCGATGGTCATAGTGATGAGGAAGGCGGAGATGACCCAGCTCATGTGGTCGACGCCGCCGAGCTCACCGACGATGGTGGGCAGCGCGGTGGAGAAGATCATCTGCCCGAGTGAGCTCATCAGCATGGTGAGCAGCAGCGCCGCGAAGATGAGTCCAACGTGCTGCTTTGCGCCCCCTTGGGGCCTTACGCTGTAGTTTTCCATTCGAGCTCCTTTGCAAATGCGGTGAACGTGGCACCTGCGCGTAGCAGGTGCGAGGTGGTGGTGCCTTCCTTGGGTTGGGGGAGGTGGAGGTAGTGGGAGATGGCGCAGAAGACGATTTCGACGATGGTGTGGATTTCCTCTTCCGCTGGGCCGTCAAGCTTTCGGTCCTGCGGGAACTGGGCAAAATGCTTCTCGACGGCCCGCCACACCGCCCCCAGCGCCTCCCGCTTCCGAATCAGCGCCGCGCTCTCGAGTTCCATGTTGGCCTGGATGAGCGCGCGCTGGCGGGCGAGCAGGGATCGGTCGGGGGCTGCGGGGTCCTCCTCGAATGCGGTGAGGATGAGCTGGGGCAGATTGTCCGACTGCGTGTTGGCGATCGCGTCGAGCCCGTCTTCGGTGAGGCGGAGGGGGAACACGCCGAAGATGGCGTGGTCCTTGGAATCCATGTAGTTGAAAAAGGTACGGCGGGAGATATCGGCAGCGTGGCAGATGTCTTCGACGGTGGTGTTGTCGAGTCCACGTGCTTCGACGAGGTCCAGTGCGGCCTCGTGAATCCTTTGCCTGGTGCGCTGCCGTTTCACTTCCCGCGTGCCTGCGGAACAGTGATGATTTTGCACAGCGTGCAATATTACACCCAGTGCAAAGTTTGGCAACTTGCCCGTTTATGTCTGGTCTGCGTCCGGAATGCCGCGCGAGAGCGTGCCGCCGGCGATGGCTTCCTCGCCCTCGAAGTAGGTCAGTTCGACCAGTCCGTCCTCCGGCACGCTGATCTCCCAGCGGGCGTCAACTGCAGCGTTGTCGGCACCGGTGGCCGACGAGCAGTGTTTGGTGAGGGGGAGGTTGTGCAGGGAGGCGTCGATAAGCGTGGTGCACCCCGAGCGCGGGTACGTCACGGTGGCCGTGCCTGCGCCGAAGGTGGCGACGACGGGCCACGCCGCCTTCTGCGGGCGGCGCGCGTCCTCGCGCTGGTTGTTGAATGTGCCGGAGTACGTGCCGACGGGAGCGTCCTCGGGTGCGGCAGAAGAAGGCTGCGCGGTGACGGTCACGGTTGCCGGTGCGGTGTCCGCGCCCGGCTGGCTCGTCCAGTACGCGCCCGCGAGCGCGACCCCGATCAGGGCGAGGGCGAGCGCGAAGACACCTGCGGCCACCCACGGCTTGTTCGAGCCGCCGGCGTGGCGCAGTTCGGAAAAGGAATCAGGCATAGAAAAGTCCCCAGCGAAAGAAGATAATGCTGGGGACTTATCCTAGCGGCTTAGTTGCGGTCGGTGTTTGCCATCGACAGCACGTCGAGGCGCTTGTCCAGCTCCTCCTCGGTGAGCTTCTCGCCGTCCACGAAGCCCAAATCGATCACGGCCTGGCGAATGGTGATGCCCTCCTTGATGGCGTGCTTTGCCACCTTCGCCGCGTTCTCGTAGCCGATCGCGGAGTTCAGCGGGGTCACGATCGACGGGGAGGACTCGGCGAGCTCGCGCATGTGCTCGACGTTGGGCTCGATGCCGTCGACAAGTTTGGTGGCGAATTGGCGAGCGGTGTTTGCCAGCAGGCGGGAGGACTCGAGCACGTTGCGCGCCATCATCGGGATGAACACGTTGAGCTCGAACTGGCCCTGGGTCCCGCCGAAGGCGACTGCCGCGTCGTTGCCGATGACCTGCGCGGAGACCTGCGTTGCGGTCTCGCACAGCACCGGGTTGACCTTGCCCGGCATGATGGAGGAGCCCGGCTGCAGATCCGGCAGGTGGATCTCGGCGAAGCCGGCGAGCGGGCCGGAGCCCATCAGGCGGATGTCGTTGGCGATCTTGTAGAAGGAGACCGCCACGGAACGCATCGCGCCGGAGAACTCGACGAGCGCGTCACGGTTGGCCTGCGCCTCGAAGTGGTTCTTGGCCTCGGACAGTGCATCGACGCCGGTGAGCTTCACCAGCTCCTCGGTGACCTTGGCACCGAACTCGGCCGGGGTGTTGATACCGGTGCCGACGGCCGTGCCGCCGATGGCCAGCTCACCCAGGCGGCCAACGGTGGCCTGCACTCGCTCGATGCCCAGCTCGATCTGGCGGGCGTAGCCGGAGAACTCCTGGCCCAGGGTGACCGGGGTGGCGTCCATCAGGTGGGTGCGGCCGGACTTGACTACCTCGTGCCACTCCTCAGCCTTGGCGGCCAGAGACTTCTGCAGCACCTCCAAGCCCGGGATGAGATCCTGGACCGCTGCCTCGGTGGCTGCAACGTGGGTGGCGGTGGGGAAGGTGTCGTTGGAGGACTGACCCATGTTCACGTCGTCGTTCGGGTGGACTTCCACGCCGTTCGCCTTCGCGATGGAGGCGATGACCTCGTTGGTGTTCATGTTGGACGAGGTGCCGGAGCCGGTCTGGAACACGTCGATGGGGAACTGGTCGTTGTGCTTGCCGTCGGCGATTTCCTGCGCGGCGGCGATGATCGCATCGGCCTTCTCGGCGTCAAGCTTGCCCAGGTCCTTGTTCACCTGCGCACATGCTGCCTTGAGCAGGCCAAGTGCGCGGATCTGCTGGTCCTCCAGGCCGCGGCCGGAGATGGGGAAGTTCTCAACAGCGCGCTGGGTCTGCGCGCGCCACAGTGCGTCAACCGGCACCTTGACTTCGCCCATCGTGTCGTGCTCGATGCGGTACTGCTGTTCAGCCATATCTAACTTCCTTTGCTTGTCTGCGTATTCGGTCACAAATAATATGCCTGTTTTGGAGCAGACTAGTCGGAGGTCGGGTCCGAGTAGTCCACCACCGAGTACTCCTGCAGCTTGGCCAGCTTGTGCAGGGACTCCACGAAGCGCACGGTGCCGGACTTCGAGCGCATTACCAGCGAGCGGGTGGTCGCGCCGTTCTTGCGGTAGGACACGCCGCGGACCATGTCGCCGTTGGTCACGCCGGTGGCGGCGAAGTAGCAGTTGTCGGAGGCAACCAGCTCGTCGATGGTGAGCACGTGGTTGAGGTCGTGACCCGCGGCGAGCACCTTCTCGCGCTCCTCCTCGGACTGCGGGGCGAGCATGCCCTGGATGTCGCCGCCCAGGCACTTCAGGGCGCAGGCGGTGATGACGCCCTCCGGGGTGCCGCCGATGCCCATCGCCATGTCGATGGAGTTGGTGTCCTGTGCAGCGGCGATGGCGCCTGCCACGTCGCCGTCCATGATGAAGCGCACCTTTGCGCCGGCTTCGCGGATCTCTGCGACCAGCTTCTCGTGGCGCGGGCGGTCCAGCACGACGACGGTGACCTCGTCGGGGCGCACGCCCTTCGCGTCAGCGACGGCGTGGACGTTTTCCGCCACCGACTTGGTGATGTCGATGCGGCCTGCGGCCTCGGGGCCGACGGCGATCTTGTTCATGTAGAACGCGTCTTTCGGGTTGTACATCGAGCCGCGGTCGGCGGCGGCGATGACGGAGATCGCGTTCGGGCGGCCCTCGGCCATCAGGCGGGTGCCGTCGACCGGGTCAACGGCCAGGTCGACCTGCGCGCCTTCGCCGTTGCCGACGTGCTCGCCGTTGAACAGCATCGGGGCCTCGTCCTTTTCGCCCTCACCGATGACGATGACGCCGTCCATGTTGACGGAGTTGATCATCTTGCGCATCGCATCGACGGCCGCGCCGTCGCCCTCGTTCTTCTTGCCGCGACCAACCCAGCGGCCCGAGGCCAGCGCTGCGGCCTCTGTGACGCGAACAAGTTCCATCGCCAGATTGCGGTCGGGGAAGTACTCTTCAGACTTCGACTCAGTCATCGAAACGTTGCCTCCTGCGGCTTAAAAATTCATGCATCGGTCGCGGCGGGGGTGCACGGGCACCGCACCGCTCGGTTCCATTCTCGCACTTTCACGCCCGTTTCAGTCGCGGATGCCCACCATTTTGGGGGAAGAGTGAGCCCAGCAGCGGGAACGCCCAAGGAGTGCGACAAATTCGGGGGTGGACGCGCGGGCGTGTCATACTGGCCAGGTGACTCCTAACACGAAGATCTTCGAGGACGGCCGCAACATCGCGCTCAACATGGTGCTGATTGTGGTCATCATGCTCGTTGCCGTCGGCGCGACGGGGCTGTGCACCTTCAACCCGGGCAAACCCGAGCAGGGGCCGGTGCAGGAGGTCGACGCGGCGACGTTTCTGGACCTCGAGGCCCGCGCCGTCGACTTCCCCGTGGTCTACCCGCAGGCACCGGAGGGCTGGGTGACCAACTCGGCGCGCCGCTCGATGATCGCGCAAGCGCCCGCACCGGTCGTGGGGTGGGTCACCGCCGATGGCGGTTTCTTGCAGCTCACGCAGACTGGGGCCCCGCTTGACGACGCCGTGCGGCAGGCTGATAGCCACCCCCGCGAGCTCGAGCGCACCGAGACGGTCGACGGCACCGAGGTCCAGATCTACACCTCGGATGCCGCGGACGTGCGCGACCTGTGGGCGATCGACGCAGGCGAGGCGCGCCTGCTGGTCACCGGCGCGGGCACCGACGAGGAGTTCCACACGCTGATCTCCGCGGCACTGAAAGCGACCCCGATTACTCCTCAGGACTAACGCTGCGGGTTTCGATGGCGGCCTCGACGCGCTGCGACGCCCCGTCGAGAAGCACTTCGCACCGCTTGGCAAGCGCCTCGCCGCGCTCCCAATACTTCAGTGATTCGTCGAGGCTCATTTGGCCGAGCTCGAGGATTTTGACGGTTTCGATGAGCTCGTCGCGCGCCTGCTCGTAGCTCAATTCCTGCGGGTCCGGGAAGGCGTTCTCGCCGGCCTCGCCCGCGCCAAAGGTATTCTCTGCCATGGTTGCTCCTTCTAATCTGCTGGTTGGGTGGCCATTGCGGCCGCGGTAATCGACCCGTCGCCAACGCGGATGCGCAGCTGCGAGCCGGGTGGGGATTGCTCGATGCTGGTGACGACTTCGGGGCCGCTGCCGTCGCGGGGCAGGACCTGCACGACCGCGTAGCCGCGGGCAAGCGTCGCCGAAGGCCCGAGTGCCGACACTTGGGCGCGCAGCGACGCGACCGCCGCCTGCTCCTTCTGCAAAAGGTAGGTGACGTCGCGGCGGATCAAGCCGCGGGCCCGGTCGACCTCCTCACGGCGGCGCGTGATGGCGGACATCGGATCGGCGAGCACCGGGCGGGAACGCACCGAGGCGAGCCCGTTGCGCTCGCGCTGCACCCAGCCGCGGAGTGCCGCTGCCATGCGCTCGCGCGCCTCGGCGACCAGCGCGCGCTCCTGGGCGACGTCGGGGACCACGCGCTTCGCTGCATCGGTGGGGGTGGCGGCGCGCACGTCGGCGACGTTATCCAACACCGGGTTGTCCGGCTCGTGACCGATCGCGGAGACCACCGGGGTGTGAGCTGCTGCCACCGCGCGCTGGAGGGCTTCCTCCGAGAAGGGCAGCAGGTCCTCGACCGAGCCGCCGCCGCGGGCGATGATGATCACGTCCACCTCCGGGTCGCGGTCCAACTGTTCGAGCGCCTTGATCACCGCGGGCACGGCGAGTGCGCCCTGGACCGGGGTGTTGATGATGGAAAACTGCACCGCCGGCCAGCGGCTCTGCGCGACCGAGATCACGTCGCGCTCCGCGGCCGAAGCCTTGCCGGTGATCAGCCCGATCTTTTGCGGCAGGTAGGGCAGGGGCTTCTTGCGCGCCGGGTCGAACAGCCCCTCGGCGGCGAGCTGCTTGCGTAAGCGCTCGATACGCGCAAGCAGCTCGCCCTCGCCCACGTGCCGGATGTCGGTCACCCACATGGAGAAGGTGCCACGCCCGGCGTAGAAGGCTGGCTTGCCGCGCACGACGACGCGATCGCCCTCCTTAAGCGGGGTGGGCATACCTTGCAGCAGGGCGCTGTTGACCGTCAGCTGCACGCTGACCTGCTCCTGGGTATCCCGCAGGGTGAGGTAGGACAGTTTCCAGGTCGGCTTGGCGTTGATCTGCGCGAGTTGGCCCTCCACCCAGAGCCAACCCAGCTTTTCGATCCACCCCTTGACCGTGGTGTTGAGTTTGGATACGGACCAGGGTGCTTCCGCAGTGGATGCGGGCCTGCCGCTTTCCGACGTCACATTGTCTCCTTTCTTTAGCCCAGAGGCTTTCTCACAAGCTCCCGAAGGCTACTGCAGAACTTACACAGCGGGTGTGCTCGCTGCCTATTCTTTTAGACGTATTTTGGGTACTGTCGGTTCCATGACTGATCAGGGTAAAAATGTTCTTCTCGCTGCGCCCCGCGGCTACTGCGCTGGGGTGGACCGCGCAGTGGTGACCGTGGAAAAGGCGTTGGAAAAGTACGGCGCGCCCATCTACGTGCGCAAAGAGATTGTGCACAACAAATACGTGGTGGAAACGCTCCAAGAGCGGGGCGTGATCTTTGTTGAGGAAACCGACGAGGTGCCGGAAGGCGCGCACCTGGTGTTCTCCGCCCACGGCATTTCCCCGGCGGTGCGCGAATCCGCGAAGGCGCGCAACCTGCTTACTCTGGACGCATCCTGCCCGCTGGTGACGAAGGTGCACAACGAGGCGAAGCGTTTCGCCCGCGACGGCTACCAGATCCTGCTCGTCGGCCACGAGGGCCACGAAGAGGTCGAGGGTACCGCGGGGGAGGCACCTGAGGTGACTCACCTGGTTGACGGGGTCGAGGGCGTAGATGCCCTGCCTGAGTCGCTGCAGGACGAGAAGCTGGTCTGGTTGTCGCAGACCACGCTGTCGGTGGACGAGACGCTGGAGATTGTGTCCAAGCTCAAGGAGCGCTTCCCACACCTGCAGGATCCGCCGAGTGATGATATTTGCTACGCCACCCAGAACCGCCAAGCTGCGGTGAAGAAGATCGCGGGCAAGTCGGACCTGGTGATTGTGGTGGGTTCGCAGAACTCCTCGAACTCGAAGCGTCTGGTCGAGGTTGCGCTCGAGGCGGGCGCGAAAGAGTCGTACTTGGTGGACTACGCTTCGCAGATCGATGAGGCGTGGCTGGAAAACGCCACGACGATTGGCGTGACCTCGGGCGCGTCGGTGCCGGAGATTCTGGTCACCGAAGTCGTGAAGTTCCTCGACGAGCGCGGCTACTCGGATGTGGAGGAGGTCACCACCACGGTGGAGACGATTACTTTCGCGCTGCCGCGTGACCTGCGCGCGCCCCGCGCAGAGGCGACAAGCTAGTCGTACAGGTTGTCGCGCAGCCCGCCGCGGTTGCGCGTGGAGCGCTCGCGCTCCTCTTTCGCCCGGTTGAGCAGCTCCTGCACGGAAACGCTGGAGGTGCGCTCCCGGGCCCTTCTGCTTTGCGACGCGGCGCGGCGGTTACTCTCCGCCACCTGGTGCCGCTCGAAAGTCTCGGTACGTGTGCGCGCCCGGTTTTGCCGCTCGACGAGTTTGTAGCGGGCGACCGCAATGATTACCGCGCCCACCGTGACGGTGAAGAGCACGGGGAAGACCTCGGTGATGGGGTAGAACACGGCCAAAAGCGCCGCCTTGGAAGACACCCCGCCGGCGGCGATTTCGCTGCGGGAGATGACGTAGCCGGTGGCCAGCACCGTGAGGAAGAGCAGGATGGGGGCGCTGGCGACGGTGAGGAAGAGGCCTTTCGGGTTGACCAGGGTGGTCACCACCAGGGTGGCGATGATGAAACAGGTGAGAAGCGGCCAGCCAATCACACCGGAATAGATGCTCAGCAGCGCGCCGGTGAACAGCGCGGCGAACAGGATGCCAATGGCAGAACCTGTCGGCAGGCCTTGGAAGGCGGCTGACGGGGCGTTGGTATTCCGGATCACGTGAGACACGTCGAGACAGTTTACCCGGCGCTATGGCGGGGGCGCGAGGTGGCAGGTGCCAGCGGGGCCGCGGCATGGCGCCCGGTGGGCACCTCCATGTCCTCCAGCTTGCGCGCCGTGACCATGACGCGCGTATCCATGGAGGCTAGCGTGGCGTTATACGCCTCGACCGCCTTGTCCAGGGATGCGCCGACCTTGTTGTAGTGCTCGCCCATTACGCGCAGGCGGGCGTGGAGTTCGGCACCGAGGCGCTGGACCTCCTTTGCCTTCTCATTGAGCGAGTCTTGACGCCACCCGAGCGCGACGGTGCGCAGCAGCGCGAACAGGGTGGTGGGGGTGGCGATGACGACGTCGCGGGACAGGGCGTAGTCCAAAAGTTCGGGGTCGAGGGCAAGACCTGCGTCTAGGAAGGGGTCGGCGGGCACGAACATCACCACGAACTCCGGGGTGGGCTGGAATGCCGCGATGTAGGACTTGGACGACAGCGTCTCCACGTGCCGGCGCAGCAGGTGCGCGTGCCTGCGCATGTACGCCTGCTTTTCCTCGGGGTCTTCCGTGTTGAGCGCGTCCAGGTAGGAGGAAAAGGGCACCTTGGCATCCACGACGATGTTGCGCCCCTCGGACAGGCGGATGACCATGTCGGGGCGCACGGCGGGCAGATCGCCGGTGCGCATGTGCGCCTGGACGTCGAAGTCCACGTGTTCGACCATGCCGCCGAGCTCGACAACGCGCTGGAGCTGGATCTCGCCCCAGCGGCCGCGAACCTGCGGGCTGCGCAGCGCGCCTAGAAGCTGGTCGGTGCGATCCCCGAGTCGTGCGGAGGTGCGCCCGATGGCCTGAACCTGGCTGGCCAGCGCGTTGCGGGCGACCGCCTGTTCCTTGTCTAGATCGTCGAGCTGGTCCTGCAGTTGCGTAAGCGCCCGGGCGACGGGGGCGAGGTCGGTGGGCGGGGCCGGTGCCGGGGTGTTGCGTTTCAGCCAGCTCATGCCGGTGAAAAGACCCGCGATGAACCCGATAAGGAGGCCGGTGACCAGGACGAGGAGTGCGGTTGCGGAAGACATGTCGCCGAGTTAATCACACCCGACGAACAGCTAGTCCTCGCGAGGGGCGGATTCCTCGTTTTTTCCGAACATTTTGGCGAATGCGGGGTGCTCGCGGGCGTCGATAAGCTTCTTCCAGCTGCTGGAACTCTCTTCCGCTTCCTCTGGTTCCTCGACTTCCGGCGGGGTGGTCCACTGGCGCTCCTTGCGCCATTCGCGGCGCTCGTGGACGGACTCGCGCTCCTCGATCTCCGCGATGGTGCGGCCCTCTTCGGTGACGAAGTCGAGCTCGGCGGCGCTTTTCTCGCCGGAGTGGATGCGCAGGATGTCCAGGAGATAGCGGTAGCACACGGCGATCATCGCGGCGGCAGGCACGGCGAGGAAGGCACCGATCAGCCCGAAGATGCCGCCGCCGATGGTCACGGAGACCAACACGATGACCGGGTGCAGGTTCATCGCGCGCGATTGCAGCATCGGTGAGAGCACGTTGCCCTCGAGCTGTTGTACGGCGATGACGATGGCGAGCACGATGAGTGCCTCGGTAAAGCCGAGAGAGACGAGCGCGACGAGCACCGCCAGCGCGCCGGCGGTGACCGCGCCGACGATTGGGATGAACCCGGCCATGAACGTGATGACCGCCAGGGTGAAGGCCATGGGGACGCCGACGAGGTAGATGCCGAGGCCGATAAACACGGCGTCGACAAGCGAGACAAGCGCCTGGGCGAGGATGAAACCACTGAGCGTTTCCCACGCGCGGGTGAGCAGCTCGGTGGCGTGCAGGCCGCTGCGGCCGCCGGTGGCCGAGCGGACCCAGGGCAGGAAGCGGTGGCCGTCCTTGAGGAAGAAGAAGGTGAGCACGAGCACCACCATGAGCGAGACCATCAGCCCTGCGGCCGTGCCCAGGCCGGAGAAGACGCCGCCGGCGATCGCCCCGGCTTGGTTCTGCAACCACTGGGCGACCTCGTTGATCGCCTCGCTTAGGTCGTCGGGGTCCATGTTCAGTGGCGGGCCCTGCAGCCACAGCTGCATCCGCTGGATACCCTCGAGGGCCTGCAGGTACAGGATGCGCGAGTGCGCCACGATATCCGGCGCGATCAAAAGCGCAAGTACTGAGATCAGGCCGAAGAATCCGAGTAGCGTGGTCAGCGCCGCGAGCGCGGAGGGGATGCCGTGGTTGCGCATCCAGGAGGCGATTGGCACCAGCACCGTGCAGATGATCAGCGCCAGCACGATTGGTAGGACCCCGGCCCAGAATGCGCCGATGAGGTGGCCTAGCGCGAAGAGGAAGACAGCAATGATGAGCAAACGCAGCGTCAGCATCGAGGCTGCCTTGACCCACGAATTCATCACCACACCGCGATCCACGCGGTCTGAGCGGTGCGGAGCGGTGGGAGACGATTCAGTCGTTGCCTTACTGGTACTCACTCGCACCATTGTGCCCCACTCCACGCCGATATGCTCGCACCCCCTGCGTGTCGGGGTACACGCTCATGTGGGCTAGGATTGGCCGACGTGAGCCTTACACTTGGAATTGTCGGACTGCCCAACGTTGGTAAGTCAACCCTCTTCAACGCCCTGACGCGCAACGAGGTGCTTGCTGCCAACTACCCGTTTGCCACCATTGAGCCCAACGTGGGCCTGGTCGAGCTGCCGGACCCGCGCCTGGAGCGGCTGGCTGAGATCTTCAAATCCGAGCGGATCCTGCCCGCCACGGTGTCTTTCGTGGACATCGCCGGCATTGTGAAGGGTGCCTCCGAGGGCGAGGGCATGGGCAATGCCTTTTTGGCCAATATTCGCGAGGCGGATGCGATCTGCCAGGTCGTCCGCGCGTTTAGCGATGACAACGTGATCCACGTCGACGGCCAGATCGACCCCGCCAGCGACATCAGCGTGATCAACACCGAGCTGATCCTCGCTGACCTGCAGACCATCGAAAAGGCCCTGCCGCGCCTGGAGAAGGACGGCCGCAAGGACAAAGACATCGCCGCGCAAGCCGAGGAGGCCAAGAAGGCCCAGGCCGTGCTTGAGGACGACCGTACGCTGTTCGCCGCCTCCAAGACCGGCGACATCGACTTAGACCTGCTGCACCACCTGCACCTGATGACGGCCAAGCCGTTCCTCTACGTGTTCAACTCCGACGAGGACGTGCTTACCGACGACGCCCGCAAGCAGGAACTCCGCGAGCTCGTCGCCCCCGCCGACGCCGTCTTCCTCGACGCGCAGACCGAGACCGAGCTGCTTGAGCTTGACGACGAGGACGCGGCCGAATTGCTCGCCGCCGTCGGCCAGGACGAGCCGGGTCTGCAGACCCTGGCCAAGGCCGGCTTCGACACCCTTGGCCTGCAGACCTACCTCACCGCAGGTCCGAAGGAGGCCCGCGCCTGGACGATCCACAAGGGCGACACCGCCCCACAGGCCGCCGGCGTGATCCACTCCGACTTTGAGAAGGGCTTCATTAAGGCCGAAATCGTCGCCTTCGAGGACCTGGACGAGCTCGGTTCCATGGCCGAGGCCCGCGCCCACGGCAAGGTGCGCCAGGAGGGCAAGGACTACGTCATGGTCGACGGTGACGTCGTGGAGTTTCGTTTCAATGTAACCTAAATGCGCTATGAATAGCGTATGACTACACGTGCTGCTATTTACCTCCGTATCTCGCTAGATGCTGCCATGGACGGCCTCGCCATCGACCGGCAGCGCCAGGACTGCGAAGCCCTTGCCGAGCAACGCGGCTGGGACGTCGTGCATACCTACGTCGATCAGTCGATCTCCGCGTCGAAGAAGGACGTGGACCGCCCCGACTACGACGCGATGGTGGCGTCCTTTGAGCGCGGCGAGATCGACGCGATCATTTGCTGGGACCTCGACCGCCTCACACGGCAGCCCTGGCAGCTCGAAGAGTGGATCGACAGGGCAGAGGAGCAGGGGCTGAAACTCGTCACTGCGAACGGTGATGCTGACCTTGCCACCGACGGCGGCAGAATGTACGCGCGCATCAAAGCAGCCGTGGCACGCGGCGAGATCGAGCGAAAGAGCATGCGCCAGTCTCGTGCGCAACAGCAACGCGCCGAGCAGGGCCGCTGGTACTCCGGCGGTGTGCGCCCTATCGGCTACACCTCCACCGGCGAGATCATTCCATCCGAAGCCGCCGCCGTGCTCGGTATGTTCCGCGCTGTCGAGAGGGGCAACTCCATGCGCGACATTGCGCGCGCCTTATCTGGGGTCGATCAACCGGGCTTGCCGGATATCCCGACCACGCCGCGCCATATGTACACCGTGGTCACAGAGCGCAACGCTCGACGCCGCGCTGAAGGCCAGGAAGAAAAGCCGGTTCCCGACGCGCAGCCGTGGGCCTACACGTCGTTGCACTCGATCCTGCGCAACCCCGTGTATGCGGGTTACTCCACTTATAAGAAGGCCAAGCGCAAAGGCGTGAAGAACAAATACCGCCGTGTCACGCATATCGTCCGCGACCCCGATACCGGCGAGCCGGTGAAAGGGCAGTGGGAGCCGATCGTCACACCAGATCTGTGGTGGCGCGTGCAGAACGTGCTCGACGATCCCGACCGGCTGACCAACAAGGAGCGCCGGAACACTCGCCGCCATCTCGGCTCGGGTCTGTATGTCTGCGACGAGTGTGGCAACCCCGTGCGCACACATGCCGACCGCTACCGCTGCGCCGCCTGTGGATTAGTGCGCACACATAGCGTCGATGATTTTGTGCTCGCCGTGATCCGCGCCCGCCTTGGCCGTGACGACCTGGCGGACCTGCTGCCGACTGTGGACGACGACGAGGTCAACGCCATCGACGACGAACTCGCTGAGCTTCGCGCAAAGCTCGCCCGCGTCCAGGCTGACTACGATGAGGAGCTTATCGAGGCCCGTGACCTCAAGCGCGCGCGAAACCGTTATGAGCCGCAGATCGAGAAACTCGAAACGCGCCGTGCCCGTCTTGCTGGCGCATCGGCGCTGCTCGACACAACCGGCTACGCCTCGCCCGTGGATGCCTTCGACAACGCAGAGCTTGCCGTGCAGCGCCGAGTCATCAATACCCTGTGCCAGGTGCGCCTGCGCCGTGGCGTGCGCGGCACCAAGACCTTTAACCCTGAATCGGTGCAGATCGTGTGGAACTAGGTTGCAGTGTGTGACACGTCAACAATCGCGCGCATGCGCTGCGGCGCGCAAAGCTCTTACGAAGGAACGCCACGGGAGCCGGCAGTTCGGGGGAGATCTGCCTTCGTGTATCGGGGGCGACACTGCTCAACCGTGGCGTTCGCAGGAAGTATGACACGGCTCTTGTTACCCCAGAGGTCGTAGGTTCGAATCCTGCCCCCG
>NZ_KV825607.1 GCF_001831515.1 Corynebacterium sp. HMSC074A01 | reverse complement strand
TTGCCGCGGCTTCGGCGGTGTACTTGAGCCCCACTACATTGTCGGCGCAGAACCACTCGACCAGTGAGCTATTACGCACTCTTTCAAGGATGGCTGCTTCTAAGCCAACCTCCTGGCTGTCTTCGCGATCCCACATCCTTTTCCACTTAGTACACCCTTAGGGGCCTTAACCGGCGATCTGGGCTGTTTCCCTCTCGACTATGAAGCTTATCCCCCACAGTCTCACTGCTATACACACTTACACCGGCATTCGGAGTTTGGCTGATGTTGCTAAGATGATAGTCCCGCTCAACCAACCAGTAGCTCTACCTCCGGCAAGCTAAACATATAACGCTGCACCTAAATGCATTTCGGGGAGAACCAGCTATCACGGAGTTTGATTGGCCTTTCACCCCTACCCACAACTCATCCCCGCAGTTTTCAACCTACGTGGGTTCGCGCCTCCACAACCTCTTACAGCTGCTTCACACTGGCCATGGGTAGATCACCCCGCTTCGGGTCCAGGACATGCCACTAAA
>NZ_KV825606.1 GCF_001831515.1 Corynebacterium sp. HMSC074A01 | reverse complement strand
TCCGGTGTATGTCAAGCCCAGGTAAGGTTCTTCGCGTTGCATCGAATTAATCCACATGCTCCGCCGCTTGTGCGGGCCCCCGTCAATTCCTTTGAGTTTTAGCCTTGCGGCCGTACTCCCCAGGCGGGGCGCTTAATGCGTTAGCTACGGCACGAACCCCGTGGAAGGGACTCACACCTAGCGCCCACCGTTTACGGCATGGACTACCAGGGTATCTAATCCTGTTCGCTCCCCATGCTTTCGCTCCTCAGCGTCAGTTACTGCCCAGAGACCTGCCTTCGCCATCGGTGTTCCTCCTGATATCTGCGCATTCCACCGCTACACCAGGAATTCCAGTCTCCCCTACAGCACTCAAGTTATGCCCGTATCGCCTGCAACCCCGCAGTTAAGCTGCGGTATTCCACAAACGACGCGACAAACCACCTACGAGCTCTTTACGCCCAGTAATTCCGGACAACGCTCGCACCCTACGTATTACCGCGGCTGCTGGCACGTAGTTAGCCGGTGCTTCTTCTCAACCTACCGTCACAAAAGCTTCGTCGATTGCGAAAGGAGTTTACAACCCGAAGGCCGTCATCCCCCACGCGGCGTCGCTGCATCAGGCTTGCGCCCATTGTGCAATATTCCCCACTGCTGCCTCCCGTAGGAGTCTGGGCCGTATCTCAGTCCCAATGTGGCCGTACACCCTCTCAGGCCGGCTACCCGTCGACGCCTTGGTAGGCCATTACCCCACCAACAAGCTGATAGGCCGCGAGCTCATCCCATACCGCAAAAGCTTTCCACAAC
>NZ_KV825605.1 GCF_001831515.1 Corynebacterium sp. HMSC074A01 | reverse complement strand
TTCCCTTTGTGGCTGGTGTACAGGTGGTGCATGGTTGTCGTCAGCTCGTGTCGTGAGATGTTGGGTTAAGTCCCGCAACGAGCGCAACCCTTGTCTTATGTTGCCAGCATTTGGTTGGGGACTCATGAGAGACTGCCGGGGTTAACTCGGAGGAAGGTGGGGATGACGTCAAATCATCATGCCCCTTATGTCCAGGGCTTCACACATGCTACAATGGTCGGTACAACGCGTTTGCGAGCTCGTGAGGGTGGGCTAATCGCTGAAAGCCGGTCGTAGTTCGGATTGGGGTCTGCAACTCGACCCCATGAAGTCGGAGTCGCTAGTAATCGCAGATCAGCAACGCTGCGGTGAATACGTTCCCGGGCCTTGTACACACCGCCCGTCACGTCATGAAAGTTGGTAACACCCGAAGCCCATGGCCCAAACTTGTTAGGGAGTGGTCGAAGGTGGGATCGGCGATTGGGACGAAGTCGTAACAAGGTAGCCGTACCGGAAGGTGCGGCTGG
>NZ_KV825604.1 GCF_001831515.1 Corynebacterium sp. HMSC074A01 | reverse complement strand
ACGCATCGCTGCAAGCCTCAACGACGATACGGACTTCGGCCCGATCAACCATAAGAAGGTTGCGCGCATCATGAAATCCATGGGGCTAAAAGGCTTTAGCAAACGGCGTCGATGCATCACCACCCGGCGCAAGCCTGGTCACCGTGTCATGCCAGATTTAGTAGGCCGTACATTCACCGCTGACGAGCCGAACCGTGTTTATGTAGGCGACATCACCTACCTGCCGTGTAAGGGCGGTAAAAACATGTACCTGGCCACGGTCATTGACACCTATTCACGAAAACTTGCAGGTTATGCACTCGCAGACCACATGCGTGTCTCACTGGTCATCGAGGCTTTGTCCCATGCCAGCACAGTCCGCGGAAGCCTTGACGGGGCTATTTTCCATTCTGATCATGGAAGTGTGTACACCTCACAGGCGTTTAGGGACCACTGCGCCCAACTTGGTGTACGCCAATCCATGGGCGCGGTGGGAACTAGTGCCGATAATGCCCTGGCAGAATCATTTAACGCCACCTTAAAACGTGAAGTGCTACGTGATCGGAAAGTCTTTGATAATCCCATTATCTGCCGGCAGGAAGTCTTTCGATGGTGCATGCGCTACAACACCCGCAGACG
>NZ_KV825603.1 GCF_001831515.1 Corynebacterium sp. HMSC074A01 | reverse complement strand
CGTCCGGTCTAGGGGTGAATGCGCCACATCGACCGGGAGGTAGTTGTGCCGCGTTGGGTTCCGAAGGAAATTAGGGCTGCTGCTGTTAAGCGGGTTGAAGCAGGTGAGGCAGTTGGTGTGGTTGCGCGTGATGTCGGTGTGTGCGCCGATGCTGTCTACACGTGGTTGAAGGCCGCTGGTGTCTTGCCGCCTGCCAAGCGTGCGAGCCGCGACCGGGAACCTCTTGTCCAAGAGGGCGTGTGGTTGGTGCGTGCGGGCATGTCGATCACCGGGGCTGCGCGGGCCGTTGGGCTGGAACCAAGCTCGCTTCATAACAGGTTGAGGCGGACTGGTGAGATTACTGTGCGCCCGGGGCGTTCTCCTGTGCCGCAGGAGGTGCGCGATCGCGCGGTGGCGCAAGTGCTTGCTGGGGAAAGCTACCGGAGTGTGGCTGACGCGTTTGGTGTGCATCTTTCCACGGTGTATGCGTGGGTGAAGCGGGCCAAGGCGACAAAGTCGGGTGATGAGCCTGGTCGACGGCATGGGCAAGCCCCTGCGGGGGCGTCGGTGTCGATACCGGAGCAAGGCACTGCGCCGGAGGAAGATGGTGCTGTGCCAGCACCTATGAATACGCAAGCCGCTGTTGGGCCTTCCAGTGGTGTCTTTGATAAGCAGTCCGTAGTTGGGCGTGGTCACAGGCTTACCGTTGAAGACCGCGTCGCTATTGAAGCTGGTTGTCGTGCTGGAGAGTCAGCGCGAGCCATCGCGAAGCAGATCGGGCGTCATCACAGTGTCGTCGCGCGTGAGATCAACCGCAATGGTTGGAAAATCATCCGTGACGATGGGGCGGAACAGATGCTGTACAACGCCTATAACGCTGCTGCTTCCACCGCCAAGCGGAGGCTGCGGCCGAAACCTCGCAAGCTCGAGACAAACCAGTCGCTTCGTAGCGTGGTGGTCAAGGGCCTTGCCCGCAGGTGGTCACCAGGCCGGATCAGTGCGTGGCTTGCGCACACGTTCGTCCATGATGAAAGCATGCGTATTTCCCACGAAGCGATCTACAGCGCCTTGTACATCCAAGGCAAAGGCAGTCTGCGTGCCGAGCTTGAAGCTGTGATGAAGACACAAGACGTGCTTATCCGCGCAGGCAAGACACGCAAGCCACGGGCGCGCAGCGCCGGGGTGCCAACCGGTCGTCGTCCTTGGGTTGCAGGCGCTGAGATCACCAAGCGCAGCCCTGAAGCCGATAGCCGGGCAATCCCTGGTCACTGGGAAGGTGATCTTGTCATCGGCAAAGGCGGTAAAAGCGCGCTGATTACCCTGGTGGAGCGCACCAGTCGCTACACCTTGCTTGGCCATCTCCCGGACGAGCACAGCTCAAAAACTGTGGTGGAAACACTGCAAGAGATGGTCAAAGACCTCAATGCCGAACAGTTAAAGACCATCACCTGGGATCAAGGCGTGGAAATGTCGGAAATCACGCGCATCCAGATCAAAGACGGCTGCAAGGTGTACTTTTGTGACCCTCACTCACCGTGGCAACGGCCAACCAATGAAAACACCAACGGTGAGATCCGGCGCAGGTTCTACAAAAAGGGCACCGACTTTGCCGCAGTCACACCTGAGCACGTTGCCTGGGTGCAAAAAGAACTCAATGAAACACCCCGACAAATCCTCGGCGGAGCAACCCCATGTGAGATACTCAACGAACTATTCAATCGTGGCGCATCCACCGCATGATCGGGCC
>NZ_KV825602.1 GCF_001831515.1 Corynebacterium sp. HMSC074A01 | reverse complement strand
CGATGTGGCGCATTCACCCCTAGACCGGACGGGGCCTTTCCTGTTTCGTTGTGCCGTACTCGACGTATTCGTACCAGTCGTTGTCGAACTGCTCTTTTCCGTGGACCTTCTTGTATTCGTTGGAGAATTTAAGAAAGTAATTCGATAGCTCAAAAAGGATTACTTGCTCAAGAGCTTCAAGCGTGTCACTAAAAACAAGGTTTCGGTGTTCTTTCGAATCTAGGTAGCGATTCGGTTGCCGATTGATCCACACAATTCCAGTTTTCCGGTGATGCTCGATTGCACGATTCATGATGGAACGCAAACCGTGTCCCTCCATCCACTGCAACAGGAGGACGGTGTACCAGGACAGCATAGCGAGCTGGTGGACCTGACCCCTGTTTGGTAGACACCTCTGATTCCGACCGTGTTGGGTCGGGGAAAGGTAATCTACCTCCATGCCTAGGAAGGTTTATGGTCAAGTCCCGTGGAGTGGTGTAGCCGTCTAGCTTTCGGCTCGGTTTGAAGTTCGGGGTTTGTTTAGGCGGTTAGCTGGTGCTGATCGTCATGGTCGTCTCCTTTTCGGTGCATGAGGTGTTTGGTCTGTTCGAGTGCGGATAGTGACATGTAGCGCTTTTGCTGAATCCAAAGCGAGCCTAGAGGCAGATATTGCAGCGAACACCGCCAAGCACGCCGCCATCACCACAGCCCTAGGCGATCTGGCAGGCGAACCTGTGAACGATTTTCGCCCCGCACAGTGGAGCGCACTCATCGACCACGCCATCGTAGACGAGGATACGATCCGATTCGTATTCCGCACCGGTGAACAGGTGAGCATGACCCTGCAAGGGTGATATTGCAGCGGTTGACGTGCACGGTTAGGTACACCTCCCAGAAATAAAGTAAGGTTAGACTTACCTAAGAAGGATGGTGTTTACGTGGACGATCGTGCAATGGATCAGGTTGTTGACGGTGAGTATGAGTCGGCGAAGGAAAAATCTGTCGCTGGTCAAAGGGCGATTCGTAAGCTATCGCAGCCGGTGAAAGGCAAACTGTTTATCGCGCAGGTTTTGGCTTTTCTCTCTGGTGTGTTGGCTATTGCCCCGTATGTGGCTCTGGTGGAGCTTGGCAGAGAACTTATGCAAGACCAGGTGGACCCGGCGCGAGTGAACTGGATCGTCATACTCCTCGTCAGCGCATACATGGCCCGGTTGACCTTATATTTTGTTGCATTGGGCGTGACGCATTTTATTGACCTGTCGTTGCGTAACCAGATGCGTCGGCAAATTGCCGCCCGAATGTCGACTGCTCCGCTGTCGTGGTTTACCCGCGAGGGTGAGGGGAAGATCCGCAAGACCATTCAGGATGATACGGCCACGGTGCATACAGTGATCGCGCACGGGCCGATTGAGAAGCTGAACGCGATCGTATCCCCGCTCGCCTTGTTGATGTATGCGTTTGTGGTGGATTGGCGACTCGCGTTGCTGTCGACTGCGACGATTCCGATTTATGTGGGCATGTATGGCATGTCGATGCGTGGGATGAATGAGAAGACCGCACAAATGGACACCAAGCTCGCTCAGGTTTCGGCAACGATGGCCGAGTTCGTTGCCGGTATCTCAGTGGTGAAAGCATTCGGCAAGGTCGGCCAAGCACATAAAGCCTATTTAGATGCGGCTAACGAGTTTTCTAAGTTCTACCGGGCGTGGTGTATGCCGCTGGTGTCGATGTCGGTCGCCTCATTTTCGTGGGTGTCGATCCCGGTGTTGTTGATCGTGAACCTGGGCGGTGGCGCGTTGATGATGAACGCCGGTTGGGTGAGCATCTACGAGGTGATAACGACGACGTTGATCGCCTTGGTGCTGCCGGGAGCGTTGATGACAGTCGCAACTATCGCCTGGTCGTACCAGCTCGCAGGGTCTGCGGCAGTGAGGCTGGTGAACGTCATGGAGCTACCGGCGTTGAGTCAGCCCGATGCGCCACAGACGCCACACGGTCATGATATTAAGATTCGGGGTGTGTCGTATGCCTATGACGATACCCAGGCATTAGACGAGGTGAGCCTGAGCATTCCGGCAGGCACGGTGACCGCGCTGGTTGGCCCGTCGGGTGCGGGGAAGTCGACGTTGGCGAGTTTGATTGCCCGCTTCGATGACCCGGACGCTGGCACGATCACTATCGGCGGGGTTGATCTAAAGAGCATTTCCCAGGATGTGTTGTATTCGACGGTCGCGTTCGTCCTGCAAGATGCACAGCTTATTCGCGACACCATCCACAACAACATTGCCCTGGGCGCGCCAGACGCAACCTTGGATCAGGTGCGGCAGGCGGCGAGAGCAGCGCAGATCGACGAGTTCATCATGAGCCTGCCAGATGGTTACGACACCGTGTTGGGGGAGGGCACCCACGTTTCGGGCGGGCAGGCAGCCCGTATCGCGATCGCCCGGGCGCTCATGGTTGATGCCCCAGTGTTGGTGCTGGACGAGGCGACGGCGATGGCGGACCCGGAATCGGAATCGAAAATTCAACAAGCTCTCTCGACTCTTGCCAAAGGCAGAACCGTGATTGTGATCGCCCACCGGTTGGCCTCGATCAGGGGCGCGGATCAGATTGTCGTCATGGAACGCGGGGGCATTGCTGTGGTCGGTAAACATGACGAGCTGTTGGGTAATGCGCACTATCAGGCACTTCTTGCCCAAGGTGCATGCGAGGAGATGAAACGATGAATCAACTATTGCTGCCACGCTTTAAGCGTTTGATGGAACCCACCTCGTGGCGAGACCTCTCGGTCGGTCAAGCGTGGGGTGCGGTCTCAGGACTGTGTCACGGCTTTGCCCTGCTCGCGCTACTCCCTGCAGCAAGCGCCTTGGCGACCGGAATGCCGGTGTGGGGGCTGTCGTTTTGGGGCTGGCTCATCGCCTTGGCGGTGTTCGCGGTGCTGGGCGTGGGCACGGAGTTTTATGGCATGCGCACCGGCTATATCGGCGCGCTTGGATTCATTCACGACATCCACCAGGCAGTAGGTAACAAAGTAGCCCGCCTACCACTGGGAGTGTTCGATTCGGGTAGCTCTGGCCGACTGTCGCGCATGGTCACCAAGGAAATGATGGACTTGGGCGAGTCGGCGGCACATTTCATTTTCTCCCTCGTCCAAAAACTCTCAGCCGTGCTCGTAGTCACTGTGGGAACCTGGTTCTGGGATTGGCGGCTGGGACTGACCTTGACGATCGCGTTCCCGATCATGCTTGCCTTCCTCCATATCTCTCGTGTGCTTCTCGATAAGGGCAAGCAGGTTTCCGAACCAGCGGATTCGGAGCTGGCGGCTCGCATGGTCGAATTCGCCACCTGCCAAGGCGCGCTGCGTTCCTGCCATGTCGCCGACGACTACCCGGCCCTTGATCAGGCTTTCGACCAGGCTGACCGCAAGGGCCGCAAAGCATTGTGGCTCGAAACATTAGCGAACCTGATTAATGGGATGTTCGTCCAAGCGCTCATTGTGGTGATGATCTGGCTCAGCGTCCAACTCACCCTCGGCGGGCAAATGACTGCGCTGAACGCCGTGGTCACAATCGGCATGTGTCTGCGGTTCACCACCATGCTCCAAGACATTGGCGGAAGTATGTCGGGGCTGGAAGAACGCCGCCAGCAGATGAACCACGTCGACAAGGTCATGGACGCTCCCGAATTGTCCGAACCTGTCATCTCCACACCGGTGGGCGCTCCTGGTGATGTTCGCTTCGATGATGTGACCTTCGGCTACGATCCGGACACTCCGGTTCTCCGTGATATTTCCTTCCATGTCCCGCAAGGCGGCATGTGTGCCCTGGTTGGCCCATCTGGGTGCGGGAAGACGACGATCGCCCGGCTGGTTACACGTTTCTGGGATGTGCAGTCCGGCAGCGTGTGCGTTGGCGGAGTGGACGTGCGCGAGCAAACCACCGAAGACCTGATGCGCCAGATATCCCTGGTCTTCCAAGACGTCTACTTATTCAATGACACGCTCGAAGCCAACATTCGCCTTGGCAACCCCGAAGCTACCGATGAAGAAATCAGGTGGGCCGCTGACCTGTCGGGCGTGACGGAAATTGTCAACCGTCTCCCAGACGGCTGGAATTCATTGGCGGGTGCTGGCGGGCGTGCACTGTCAGGAGGGGAACGCCAACGAGTGTCCATCGCTCGCGCCTTGGTGAAGAAAGCCCCGATCGTGCTGTTCGATGAGGCCACCAGCGCGTTGGACGCGGAAAATGAAGCCAACATTGTTGCGGCGATGAACGAGCTACGCAAGCACTCCACACTGATTGTCATCGCCCACAAACTTGAAACCATTCGTCAAGCTGACCAAATCATTGTGCTCTCCCACGATGGGCGTATCGCCCAGCGCGGGTGCCACAACGAGCTGGTCAACCAGCCGGGTCAATACCGCGATTTCTGGCAAGAACGCATCAACGCAGCTGGATGGCAACTCGTCTAAACACAGCACGTATAAGCACATGAAAGGAAAAACTATGTCTATGCCTACATCCTCGCGCCTCAACACGGGGCCTGACCCCCGGAAAGTAGACACGTCGG
>NZ_KV825601.1:1971-110350 GCF_001831515.1 Corynebacterium sp. HMSC074A01 | reverse complement strand
TC
This sequence comes from Corynebacterium sp. HMSC074A01, assembly GCF_001831515.1. GTDB lineage: Bacteria > Actinomycetota > Actinomycetes > Mycobacteriales > Mycobacteriaceae > Corynebacterium. The sequence goes on along the minus strand of NZ_KV825601.1, from coordinate 110,348 downwards.
GCGTCCACTATGCAGTCACTGACACAACACACCACGTGTCAACACAAACAAAAAGAATACTGTGTCTATCAACAACCAACACGCTCGTTGGTTGACTGGCATGCCCCACAAGGTGTGTCGGTGGTTGATGGCGGCGGGGAAACGCCCGGTCCCATTCCGAACCCGGAAGCTAAGCCCGCCCGCGCCGATGGTACTGCACTCGGGAGGGTGTGGGAGAGTAGGTTACCGCCGACCCAACAACTTCAAACAAAAGCACCCCGCACACCGGAAACACCCCGGCGTGCGGGGTGCTTTCGCATTGTGCTCCGGTATGTTTGAGTGCTGGTGAGTGTGTATGCCGCGGTGTGGTGTGAGGCCAGGTTTTCTGTCGGCGATCTGCGTGTATCCCCCCGGGTGTGGATTCATTGTGTCACGAGCCCGCATTGCAATGGTGTTGTGCCTGCTCGCTAGAAATCCAACGCAACATCATTCCACCCTCCCGCGGCGCGACCCCACCCAACCCACCGTGTACCGATTACAGGCGGGGTGGGGCCAAACGGAGCTAGCGCCATACCGGACCGCGCTTAAAGTTTTCGTCTTTTTAGTACTTTGCTATTGCGAACAATACATGTGTCATTTAATTTATTGGTAGGCGTCCAGTCGGTCGTCAGTCCCTACCCCTCTAAATTCCAGGAGACTTTAATCATGTCTTTCAAGCGCTCTGCAGCTAGTGCAGTTGCTGCCGGTCTCATTCTGACAGGTGTTGCAGCTCCGCACTCACACGCCGTCACTGTAAAGGTGAACTCTGACGGTGCCTGTGTCATGACATTCTCTGCCCAAGAGCAACGATCTTACAACTTTGGCCCCTCTGCAACTGCGACCATCGCGCAGATTAAGGAGTCGATTGCTGTATCCGAAAAGGGTCTTCAAGATGCAAAGAAGCTTCGCGCGAGCGCCACTAACCCTCGGTCTATTGCAGACTATGATGAGTTGGTCCGTCAGGCCGAAGGCATTCTGAAAACTATGAAGTCTGGTTTGGCTCAATGTGAAAGTGCTCAGTCTCCGGGTAAACCGAAGCCGAAGCCCAACCCGAATCCCAAGCCGAAGCCGGGTCAGCAAGATCCTCAGCCCAATCCTGGTGATGACGGGGGCTCATCCTCTGACAACGGGAAGAATCCCGATGAAGGCGATGGCAAGAACGCGCTGAGTACCGAAGATGGCAAGCTGAACGACGCTGGCATCGGAGTCGTTGCTGCGGGTGTCCTCCTTGTGGTGCTTGGCGGTATTGCTGCAGCACTTCCGACGTTGAAGCCGATGCTGCCGGCAAACATCGCGGCGATGCTTCCGTAACGGACCTGTACCGCTGGATTGACCCCGCTGGCTTCCAATCGATTGGTCGACTGCGGGGTTACTTTTGTGTAGCCCCGGGTAACCACGGGTCCGCGCTAAACGCGCGCTCAGCACCTGAAAGGGGATCGGTAAACCCGAGAAATACCGACGTGAGCAACATCGGTCGTGCGAAGTCCTCAGATCCGAACGGATGGACGTCGGGGTAGATCGGGTCACCGAGAATTGGCATACCGGATGCGGACATCTGGATGCGCAGCTGATGGGTCTTACCGGTGACCGGCTCCAACAGATAGGTCGCGAGCGGAGTATCCACGTTGTAGGTGGCAGCGAGACCCGCGGTCGTGGACTCGTCAATCGGCGTCACACTTCGCACATGCGTAATCGCGTTCGGTTTGCCCGGAACTAGAGTTGCCGCTACTTCACCGTGAACTTTGCTGATCCGGTGCGACCATGTTCCAATCCCGACGTCCCGCAACTCGGCCACCGCCGTGTACTGTTTGCGCACCTCCCGGAGTGCGAAGAGTTCCTGGTAGGGGCCACGGAGCTCACGACGTTTCGTGAAGAGCAACAATCCCGAGGTCATAAGATCGAGGCGGTGGGCTGGTGTGAGTTCCTCGTTGCCGGTGGCGCGACGCAGGCGAACGGTAGCAGTCTCGGTGATGTGGGCGGCCCGTGGCATTGTGGCCAAAAATGGTGGCTTATTGATCACTAGGATGTCTTCGTCCTCGAAGACGGTGGTGATCTCGTAGGGCACGGCGCGCTCGGGGGCGGGGCGGCGGTAGAAGAAGACATCGGTGCCGGGTGAAAGGATGGCGTCGGGGGTGAGCGGGGTGGCGTCGCGAAGCACAACTTGCCCATCTGTGAAGCGCTGCATTACCGCTTCGGGGGTATCTTCCGGGTGGCGGTGCCGCTGCGTGGCTACCACCTCGGAGAGGAATTCCAGTGCCGTGACCGGGGCAAGAGTGTCCGGCACGCGCACGCGCGAGGCTCCGAGGCCGCCGCGCGGGGGCAGTGGAGGGGCAGCTTTACTCTTCTTGCGGGCCATAGTGTGTAGTAGCGTATCCGGCATGGATATTGGAGCAATGCTTGACCCGCTGGTTCAGTTCTTTTCTGGCGGTATCGGGAAGTCGATCGCTGATGTGATGACCTTCCTCTACGAACTCTTCTTCCCTGCCAACGCGGAGGCTGCTGCGCCGGTGGAGATTCCCAAGTAAAAACCGTCGTCTACCGGGTACACTAGAGGATATAACCAGTAAGAACTACTGAAAGGCTGGAGATATGAGCCGCGAAGAACGAGAAAACCTGGAAGACCGTGAGGACATCGTCGTTGTCGCGGTGGATGGCAGCCCGGCGTCGCAAACCGCTGTCCGTTGGGCAGCAAACACCGCGATGAAGCGCGGCGTCCCGCTGCGCCTGGCTTCGAGCTACACCATGCCGCAGTTCCTCTACGCCGAGGGCATGGTCCCGCCGCAGGAGCTTTTCGACGACCTGCAGCGCGAGACCCTGCAGAAGATCGATGAGGCGCGCGAGATCGCGCTCGAGGTCGCCCCGGACATCAAGATCGGACACGCCGTGGCTGAGGGCTCCCCGATCGACATGCTGCTGGAGATGTCCCGCAACTCCACGATGGTGGTCATGGGCTCCCGCGGTCTGGGTGGCCTGTCTGGCATGGTGCTGGGTTCTGTATCCGGCGCTGTGGTCTCCCACGCATCCTGCCCGGTGGTGGTGATCCGCGAGGACAGCAACGTCACGGATGAAACCAAGTACGGCCCCGTCGTGGTTGGTGTGGACGGCTCCGAGGTTTCCCAGCGCGCAACCGAGTACGCCTTCGAGGAGGCCAACGCGCGCGGCGCTGAGCTGGTTGCTGTGCACACCTGGATTGATACGCAAGTACAGGCGCCGGGCGCGGGCTTCTCCGTTTCCGACGACCACTGGGCCGCGGTTCAGAAGGAAAAGGAAGCTCTGCTGGAGGAGACCCTCGGCGAGCTGCGTGAGAAGTACCCGGACGTGCAGGTACGTACCGTCATCACTCGCGACCGCCCGGTCCGCGCGCTGACGGAGGCTGCCGAGGGTGCCCAGCTGCTGGTCACGGGCTCGCATGGCCGCGGCGGCTTCAAGGGCATGCTGCTCGGATCCACCTCGCGCGCGCTGCTGCAGTCCGCTCCGTGCCCGATGATGGTGGTGCGTCCGGAGGAGTAATTCAGCCCCCTTTGACTGCCTGTCCATGCGGCAGGCATAAAAGGTATGCATAATGGGGTCCGTAACCGAAATATTTTTTAAGAAGGGACGGAACTTACTATGGCACCCTCACTGGGATTCATTGGTTGGATTATTATCGGCGGCCTCGCAGGCTGGATTGGCTCCAAGATTCAGGGCCGCGATGCGCAGATGGGCATCGGCCTGAACATCGTCGTCGGCGTGATCGGCGGCTTCCTTGGCGGCTGGCTTCTCGGCCTGTTTGGTGTTGACGTCGCCGGTGGCGGCTTGTTCTTCAGCTTCCTTACCTGCCTGCTTGGCGCGGTAGTGCTGCTGTGGATCGTCAACCTGGTCACGAACAAACGCGGCTAACGCCTCGCCGTTACGCAAATGCCCCTGGTACATACCGGGGGCATTTTTCGTGCGCGCCAACGTGCGCGCTAACACGTGTCCGAGAATGTATTTCACCGGTACGGCTGGTGTGTACGTACCGGTTTGTCTATATTGAGACGAGACAAGCGAGCAGCATCCAAGGAGTGAGCACCTAGTGAGCAGTGGGACGGCGAAGAAGAAGACGACCGCGCGGCGTCGCAATCGGCCGAGCCCGCGGCAGCGCCTCCTCGACGCAGCCACCAAGCTGTTTACCGAGGAGGGCATCCGCGTCATCGGCATCGACCGCATCCTGCGCGAGGCGGACGTGGCCAAGGCCTCCCTGTACAGCCTGCTCGGCTCCAAGGACAACCTGGTTATCGCCTACCTCGAGCGCATGGATGAGGAGTACCGCCAGCGCTGGGAGGAGCGCGCCGTCAAAGCCTCAACGACGGACGAGAAGGTGCTCGCTTTCTTCGACATGGCCATTGAAACGGAGCCGCAGCGCGAGTTCCGCGGCTCGCCTTTCCTCAACGCCGCGACCGAGTACCCCCGCCCGGAGACCGAATCCGAGCACCGCATCGTGGAGACCTGCCGCAACCACCGGAAGTGGATGCACGGCACCATCACCGAGCTGCTCACCGCCAAGAACGGGTACGACTCTTCCAAGCAAGCGGACGAGCTGCTCATCTTCCTCGACGGCGGCATGACCGGGGCGCGATTTATGCGCGACGTGTCCCCGCTGCAGAAGGCGCGTGACCTCGCCGAATCCGAGCTCGGCGCGCCGCCTGCCGACTACTCCATCTAGTCTGCATCCTCGGATTTTTCAGCCTTTTCAGCCTTCCGTTGCTGCGCGAGTTGCCTGCTCGCCTCGTTGCGAGCCTTTTGCAGCTCCTTGCGCTCCTGCTTCTCGCGCAGCTTTTCCGCTTTCCGCTCCTGCTTTTCGGCGCGCAGTTGCGCAAGGGCGTCGCCAGCCTGGCTGGGGTGGAGCACGGCGCGGCGGCGCAGCGCGCGGCGTGACCGCTTGCGCTGTACCTTTTCTTGTTTGGCACCGGCGGTGCGCTCCTTCGCCTCACGCCAGTACTCGCGGTGCATCTCCTCGGCGGGCATTGTGCGGACCGTCCAGGCCCACAGCGCCGCGGTTTGCGTCATCGTCCAGAGGTTGTTGCTCACCCAGTACAGCAGGATCGCTACCGGGACGATGCCGGCCAGCCCGGCGGTGGCCAGGCCGAGCGCGACGAGCGGGATCATCCACCACAGGAAGTGGTAGCTCTTGCGCGTCATGGCTGTCTCCCAGTCCAGGGTGGAGCGGTTGCGCAGCTGGGAGATGGCGAGGTTGGTGCACGTAAAGATCACGGCGGCGATCACCATCGGCAGGGCCACGGCGCGCACCTGTGCTTCCGTCGTGCCGAGCGCTGCGAGGTGTTCGGGGCTCATGGCCACATAGGCGGGCAAGGGGGCGTCGAAAAGCGTGGCGGCGCGGAAGGTCTCGAGGTCCTGGTCGCTAAGGATGCCGATGCGGTGGCCGTCGCCATCCGTGGGCACGGCCATCCAGCGGAGCAGGCGATACAGGCCAATGAAGACGGGGAACTGCACGAGCGCGGGGACGCAGCCGGCGGCGAGGCTGTAATTGTGGTCCTCCTGGACCTGCTTCCGCTCCCGTTTTTCCGCGGCGATAGCCTCGGGCGTAGTGGCGCTGCCGTACTCCTTCTCGATGCGCGCGAGGTGCGGCCGCATGAGGAAGGAGGTGCGGCCGACGCGGTACTGCGCCATGGCGAAAGGCAGCACGAGCGCGCGAACCGTCACCACGAGTAGGAGCACTGAGGCGACCCAGGCGGCCGAGGCGTCCATGTGCAGCAGGTGCACGAGTAGCCAATGCCACATTTTGATCACCGCAGCGACCGGGTAGACCAGGACTTCCAGCATGCGTGTGGAATCTCCTCTCGGATTGTGCGTTACAGGTGACGGCGACGACTGGGTTAATGTTAGGCCATGCCTCAGTCGCCACACCGGATACGCGCGTCGCAAGTGATCGGGGAGCTCCTGCTTACCACGGGCGCGCTCCTTTTGCTTTTTGCCTTCTACGAATCCTTCTGGACCAACATCGCCGCAGGCAAGATGCAAAACGAGGCGCAGCATTCGCTGAGCGAGCAGTGGGGCGAGGGCTGGGTCAACCCCCGCGAAGTGAAGGCACCGGCGCTTGGCGACGCGTTTGCGCGCATGTACATCCCCGCCTTCGGCCCAGACTACGAGTTCGCCATCATCGAGGGCGTGCAGGAAAAGGAGCTGCTCACCGGGCCGGGGCGCTACCCGGACACGCAGATGCCGGGCGAGGACGGCAACTTCGCCGTGGCCGGGCACCGCGTGGGCAAGGGCGCGCCGTTCAATGACCTCGGCGGGCTCAACGCTTGCGACGCGATCGTGGTGGAAACGCAGACCCAGTGGGTGACTTACCGGGTGCTGCCGATGTCGCAGCAGCCGGACGAGCGCCGCGCCGAAACCGCGGGTTGCCTGCCTACGGAGATGAACGAGCGCGTGGCTACCGGCGACTACGGCGCGGTGCAGGGCCGCCACATCACGCTGCCGGGCGACATCAACGTGATTAACCCGATGCCGGAAACGCCTTCGATGGAAGTGGTCGATGGCATGGAGGGCATCATCACGCTGACCACCTGTCACCCGCAGTTCTCCAACGCGGAGCGCATGATCGTGCACGCGATGCGCACCGAGGTGCTGCCCAAGAACCCGGAGCAGCAGACGCTCCCCACCGCGATGCAGGAGGTGAAGTAAAGATGTACGCAGCACTATGGCGCAAGCTGCCGGGCAACACCTGGGTGAAGACGCTGATCGCCCTCGTGATCGCCGTGGCAGTGTTCTTCCTGCTGATGGAGGTCGTGTTCCCGTGGGTCTCCGCGCAGATGCCGTATAACGACGTAGCCGTCTAGTCAGTCCAGCGCGGCACCGGCGGCAGCCAGGCCTGCAGCTTCTGGATCATCTCTTCCGGCTCGTCGGCCACGATGAGGTGGTCGCGGTCGGTTTGGCGCACAAACCCGTGGGCCACCATGTGGTCGACCATGTCTATCAGCGGCTGCCAGAACGTGCGGCCGAGCAGCCCGATTGGCTTGGTGTGCGTGCCGAGCTGCTGGTTCGTCCACTCCTCGAAGAACTCGTCGAGCGTGCCCGTGCCGCCGGGCAGCGCCACGAATGCCTCGCCGAGCTGGCTCATCATGGCTTTGCGCTCCGACATGGAGCCCACCAGCTCGAGGCGGTCGAGGCCCTCGTACTTTAGCTCGTAGTTGGCCAGGTGCGTGGTGAGCACGCCGACGGTGGTGCCCTTGTGCGCGTGCGCCCCCTTGGCTACCTCCCCCATGAGCCCCAGCTTGCTGCCGCCGTACACCAGCGTCATCCGGTGCTCCCCAAGTGCCTGGCCGAGGCGGCGCGCCAGCTCAAGGTGCGCCGGATCCGTGCCGGGGTTGGCACCGGCGAAGACGGTGACGGACTGGATCCGGCGGTCGTTAAGAGCCGGGAAGATCCGGGTAGCCAGCAGGGGTGCGAGTGCGTGTCCTGCGGGCGCATTCGGGTCGATCCAGGCGGTCTCGGCGATCTCCGCGGCGGCCTGCGGGGAGCTCGAAGGCATTGGATGAACGTAGACGGTGGAAGTGACCGTGTGCCCGGGCTCGTTCGAGGCCTCGGCGCTGAAGGTGCCGAGGTAGCTTAGGTTCCCACGGTCGACGTCAAGCCCGACCTCTTCGCGGGTCTCGCGCAGCGCGGCGTCGACAGTAGTCTCGCCGGCCTCGAGCTTGCCGCCGGGCAGCTGGAAGCGCGGGCTGGAGTGCTTGCGGACGCACAGGACGCGGCCTGCATCATCGCGGAAGACGATGGCGGCGACGGCGATCTCTGTGTCAGTGGGCAGGTTCGTGCGGGGTTTCGGGTTGCGCTCAGTCACAGTCCCAGCGTAGCGATGACCTGTTCCGCCACGCGCTGTGCCTTGACCGACTCGTCCTGGTTAGTAAACACCGTCACTGCGTGCGTGCCGCGCGCGACCGAGTACGCTGCGCCGATGCGGTTTGGTACTTCGCCGCCGCCGTGGCGCCCGCCGTTCCACCCCGGGGGCTGGTCGGCTGGCGCAGTGAAGTCCACCGGGGTGGCCCAGTCCACCACCGCCATCGACTCCTGGGGTGAGGCCATGTGGCGCACGATCACCGTCAGCTGCGGCTCTTCCGGGTAGGACCAGAACTGGCAGGCGGGTGTGTCGAAGCGGGAGTCGATGCCCACCCCGGTCACGCGCTGACCGTTGGTCTGCGCGACCCACTCGGTGTCCAGGTAGGGGCACTCGGCCCAGTCGGTACGCTGCGTCTCCGGCAGGGTCTCGACGGGCAGCCCCTGGTCAGGCGCGGCGGCCGTCGTTTCGCTCGGCGCTTCCGGGGTCTCCGTTTCGGCGCTGCAGGCGGCGAGCGCGAGGCCCGCGGCAACGAGGGCGGTGGGTAATCTCAGACGCATGAGCTTAAGACTAGCGAGCCTGGCCCACACGTCCGCAGATGTGCCGGACAATAAGGCGTTGGATACCGGCATCACAGTGCTGGCGGTCTGCCTCGTCATGGTCTCCCTGGGCGCGACGACCCGGATGCCGCTGAACCTGGCGCTGCTGCAGATCGTGCTTGTGGCCACCTTCACCTTCGTCCTGTTCTACGGGATGGTGGAAATGCACCGGTGGGGCCGGCCTGTGCGCGCGGTCTGGTGCGCGGCGCTTCTCGCCCTGTGGGTCGCCGACATCACGTTCTCGCCGGTGGCGGTGTACTGGGTGTTCATCCTGTTCTTCGTCGTGCTGCGCGCCTTCAACAACTGGCGCGGGCTGGTGCTCGTAGCGGTCGGGCTGGCGATCTCGATCGCCATCCAGATCCCCACCGGGCTCACCCTCGGCGGCGTGCTCGGCCCCGTGCTCTCGGCGGTGGTGGTCGTGGCAATCAACTACGCGTTTACCACCATCGGTCGGGTGAGCAAGGAGCGGGAGCAGCTTATCGACGAGCTCCTGTCCACCCAGGACAAATTGGTTGCCACCGAGCGCGCCGCCGGCGTGGCGCAGGAGCGCGAGCGCCTCGCCCACGAGATCCACGACACGGTGGCGCAAAACCTCTCGTCCATCCAGATGCTGTTGCACGCCGCCGAGCGCGACCTGGTCAACGCGGGGATCCCTAAGGAGCAGTTGGAGGCACCGCTGAAGCGGATGGAGACGGCGCGCCGGGCGGCGTCGAATAACTTGGCGGAGACGCGGGCGATGATTGCGGCGCTGGCACCGGCGCCGTTGACGGAGACGTCGCTAAGCGAGGCGCTCGGGCGCATCGCCGAAGACTTAGCAACCGCCAGCGACATGGACATTGAGGTGGAGACCGACGGCGAGGTGGCACAGCTGCCCATGCGCACCGAGGCCGGGCTTTTGCGCATCGCGCAAGGGGCGATGGCGAACGCGGTGAAGCACTCGGGCGGGACGAGGATGCGGGTGACGCTGACGTACGGGCCGGACGAGGTGCGCCTGGACGTGGTGGACAACGGCCGCGGTTTCGACCCGGAGGCGCAAGCGGCAAAGCCGGCGGGGCTGGGGCACCTGGGTTTAGACGCGATGCGCTCGCGTGCCGCCGAGCTGGGCGGAAAGCTGGTGGTGGAGTCCGCGCCCGGCGGGCCGACGGCGCTTTCGGTGGCGGTACCGGGTAATGTCAATCGAAAGAATGATGCCAAGTCCTCGGCGGGTGTCGAGGGGAGTGGAGAGGTGGACCATGATTCGGGTGCTGCTGGCCGATGACCACGAGATTGTGCGGCTGGGACTGCGCTCCGTGTTGGAAGTCGACGAGGACATCCGTGTCGTGGGCGAGGTGGCCACGGCGGAGGCGGCGATCGCGACCGCGCTGGCTGGCGGCATCGACGTCATCCTCATGGACCTGCGCTTCGGCGCGGGTGCCGAGGGCTCGCGGGTAACCACCGGGGCGCAGGCCACCGCGCGGATCCGCAGCGCCATGGGCAACCCGCCGCAGGTACTGGTGGTGACCAACTACGACACGGATGCCGACATCCTCGGCGCGATCGAGGCGGGCGCGGTGGGCTACCTGCTCAAAGACGCCCCGCCGGAGGAGCTGCTCGCCGCCGTGCGATCCGCCGCGAAGGGGGATGCGACGCTGTCGCCGGTGGTGCGCGAGAAGCTGGCCACGCGCGAAAAGGCCCCGCGTTCCTCGCTGACCCCGCGCGAGCTGCAGGTGCTGCAGCTAGTGGCCGAGGGCAGCTCGAACCGGGAGATCGGACAGCAGCTCATGCTCTCCGAGGCGACGGTGAAGTCGCACCTGGTGCATATTTACGACAAGCTGGGTGTGCGCTCGCGCACCTCCGCGGTGGCCTCGGCGCGCGAACAGGGCGTGCTCTAAACTAGTTCGCCTTCTTCGTGATCTCGGCGCCGAGCTCGGCCAGCTCGTCCTCTACGGAAGCGTAGGCCAGGCGGCGCTGCTCCGGGTTGAGGTGCTCCGCGTCGCGCACGTTGCGCGCTAGCGTGTTGAGGCGAACCTTCGCATCGCCCTTAAAGCCCGAGGGCAGGGACTCGGAGTGCTCGAGGGAGGTGCGCAGCGCGTCGATACGCGCCTTGAGCTCTGCCCCGCGCCCGGAGTGGCGGGCGAGATCCTGCGGATCAACGCCAATGCCTGCGGCGCGGGTGTTGATGCGGTTCTGTTGGTAGGAGGTGTAGGCCTTGTACGCCAGCGGCAGCAGTACCGGCACAAGGATGCGGGAAGCGCTGACCCACTGCTTCGCCTTCTTCTGGGTCAGGCCGGACTCCTCGATGCGCTTGAGGTGCGCCTTAGCCAGCTTTTCCTCGTGCTTGCGCTTGCGCTTGAGCCCCTTCTTCTCCTCCTTCAGGAGGCGCTTCTCTGCCTTGTCTAAAAGCTGGGCGGTCTTCTGGTCCGCCTTCGCCTGCTCCTTGGCCAGCTTGCGGGCGCGGGCCTCGGCGGCCTTAATCTCGGCCTTGGTGCGCGCGCGGGCTTTACGGATGGCTTCAAAAAGTCCCATTGGGGAGGTACTCCTTTGTGGTGTTGTTTTTCGCTGCCGCCGATCTTACCCGCCAGGCAGGTATTGTGGTCACTATTGTGAATGAGCCGTTTCAGGTCCGCCCCGCAGATCTCGTGGGCTGCAGGTACCGGTTGCGCCAGCGTTTGGCCCACCCGGAGGTCGGCCCCACCCCGGCGGGCCAGTCGCGTCAGGCACAGCTCGCTGCGGCCCGGGCGCTGGTGTTCGCGGCGCTGCCGGTCAAGCGCGCGGTGGGCGACGGGCGGGGCAAGGCCTTCGTCCGCGTCGACCTCACCCCCGCCGATACTTCGGACGAGCTTGAGCTTCGCGACGGGCAGACGCGGGAGGCGCTGCGCCACGGCGCACACCTGATTACGCGGGCGGTGTTATGCGGCGAGATTGACGGCGTCCGCGTCGTGTGCGAGATCGACGTGCTGGTGCGCACTGACGCGGGGTATATGCCGGTGATCGTGTCGAACCATCGCGTAGCGCGCAAGGATCCGGCGTCTTTAGCGTTGATGGTGCCCACCGGCAGGCTGGGCCTGGGCGCGCCGCTTGAGGTGCAGGCGAAGCCGCGCCACCACACCATCGACGGCTACACGCTCGCTATGGCGCACCTGCTGCTTGGGGAGAAAGCTTCAGGCCGCGGCGGCGTGATCGGCCAGGACCGCGAGCGCGCCTATGTCGGCGAGCTTGCCCGGTTCATCCCCCCGCTCAAACGCGCGCTGGAAACCCCGATCCCGCCCGAGCCGCGTCGGCTGAAGCAGTGCGCGACCTGCCGCTTCTGGCCGCTGTGCGGAGAAAAGCTCGAGGAGATGGACGACATCTCGCTCGTGTTCTCCGGCGGCCGCGCCGATCAGTGGCGCGAGCGCGGTATTCACACCGTGGGCCAGCTTATCGACGCCGACGCGGGCGACGCCTCACGCATCGCGCAGGCCTGGCGCGAGGGTGTGCCAGTGCTCAAGCGCCGCGGCCCGGTGCGCGTACTGCGCGCGGACGTGGAGATCGATGTGGACATGGAGGCCTACCTGGACCAGGGTGCGTACCTGTGGGGTGCCTTCGACGGCGAGGCCTACCACCCCTTCGTTATCTGGGAGGAGGTCGGCGGCGAGGCGGAAGAGCGCAACTTTACCGAGTTCTGGCGCTGGCTGATGGCGCGCCGCGATGCCGCGCACGCGGAGGGCAAGACCTTTGCGGCCTACTGCTACGCCGCTGGCGGGGAGAACCACTGGCTCAAATCCTCGGCGAAGCGCTTCGACACCGTGGAGCTGGCTGAGGTCCAGGCGTTTATCGCCTCTGACGAGTGGGTCGACGTCTTCGCGCACGTGCGCCAACATTTGGTGGGCACTGACGGGCTGGGGTTGAAGGTGCTCGGCCCTGTCGTCGGCTTTACCTGGGAGGATGATGATGTGGACGGCGAGGCGTCGGTAGCCTTGCGCAGGCAAGCGCGCCGCGAGGATGAAATGGGAGCGGAAGCGCGGGCGACGCTTTTGCAGTACAACGAGGACGACTGCCGCGCCACCCGCGCGGTGCGCGAGTTCTTAGACGCGGGTGCGCCGGGCCTGCCCCTGCTATAGGCGCTTCTCCGCCACGGCGAGAGCTGCGGCAATGGCGATGAGTACGGCGAGCATGGCCGCGAGCACGCCGACGAAGCCAGGCCAGGAGAGCGCCTCGAAGGCCCAACCAGTGGTCGCGCCCAAAAGCGAAGAGCCCATGTAGTAGCAGAAGACGTACAGGCTCGATGCCTCCGCACGGTCCTTATCCGCGATGAGCCCGACCCACCCGGAGGCAGTGGAGTGCAGAGCGAAGAAGCTGGCGGTGAAGATGAGCAGGCCGGCAAGCGTGACGTAGAGGTTGCCGCTGGCACCGACGAGCGCGCCGGTGAGCATGAGTACTGCAGCGGCGAGCACGACGCGGCCGCGGCCGAAGCGGGAAACGAAGGTACCGGCGCGGGCGCTGGACCAGGTGCCGGAGAGGTACATCACGTATGTCAGCCCGGCGAGCGAGGGGGCCAGGCCGAAGTCGTTGATAGCGCGGAAGCCAAAGAAGTTGTACATGGAGACGAACACGCCCATGGCGATAAACGCGGTGGCCACCAGCCCCACAAGGCGGGGGTTGCCCAAATGCCGGGCCACGGCGCGGAACTCCGCGCCCGGGCGGATCGAGGCCTTGGGGCGGAAGTTTCGCTGCTCCGGCAAAAGCAGCGCGGTTGCGATGGCGAGTGCCAGGCTCACCGCCGCGCTGGTGGCCAGCGCCCAACGCCAGCCGGTGATTTCCAGCATGAAGGCGGGGATGAGGCGGCCGGTGAGCCCGCCGACGGAGGTGCCCGCGATGTAAAGGCCCATCGCGCCGGCGAGGTCGCGCTCGTCCAGTTCTTCAGAAAGCCACGCCATTGCGACGGCGGGGGTGCCGGCGAGCAGCGCGCCCTGGACGGCGCGGAGTACGACGAGCTGGCCGATGGTTTGCGCCAGTGGGAGGGCGAGCCCGAGTGCGGTGGCGGCGAGCGCGGAGATGATCAGCACTCGTCCGCGCCCGAACTTCTCGGACAGGATGGAGGCCGGGACGACGCAGATCGCCAGCGCACCGGTGGCCGCGGACACCGTCAACGCCGCCGTGGAGGGTTCGATGTCCATCTCTCGGGTGAGCGTGGGAAGCAGCGCCTGGGTGGCGTAGAGGGAAGAGAAGATCGCGAGCCCCACGAGCAGCATGCCTATCGACGCCCGGCGATACTCCATTGACCCTTTTCTCATACCGTCCCATGGTTCTCCATTTCGGGCGGCGGCGCAACGACTTGAAAAGTTTTTCACCTAAACCCTTGCGCGATAAGGTGAGCCTAACCTAAAGTAATAGGCGGGTTCCTTACAGGACTCGTCGTGAATCTAGTGAACTACAACGCCCGCCGCATGCACCTCCTGATGCGGCGGGCGTTGTGTTTGCGCTGCGGGCCTTGGAGGCATAGAAAAACGCCCGCGCCACTGGCGCGGGCGTTTCACCCAGGTGTGATTAGGGCTTACTTGGACGCAGCGGCGTAGCGCTCGTTGACGTCGTCCCAGTTCACAACGTTCCACCAAGCCTTGACGTAGTCAGCCTTGACGTTCTTGTACTGGAGGTAGAAGGCGTGCTCCCACATGTCCAGCATGAGGACCGGGGTGAAGTCAACGGAGATGTTGCCCTGCTGGTCGGTCAGCTGCTGGATGATCAGGCGGCCAGCGATGTGGTCGTAGCCGAGCACAGCCCAGCCGGAGCCCTGCAGGCCGGTAGCGACGCCCGCGAACTGCTTCTGGAATGCCTCGAAGGAACCGAAGTCGCGGTCGATGGCCTCAGCGATCTCGCCGGTCGGGTTGCCACCAGCGTTCGGTGCCATGTTCTTCCAGAAGATGGAGTGGTTGGTGTGGCCACCCAGGTTGAACGCGAGGTTCTTGGACAGTGCGCGCAGCTTGTCCGGGTTAGCCTCGCCGTTGCGCTCTGCCTCGAGTGCCTCGAGCGCAGCGTTTGCGCCAGCAACGTAGGTTGCGTGGTGCTTGTCGTGGTGCAGCGTCATAATCTCTTCGGAGATGTGCGGCTCCAGTGCATCGTATGCGTACGGGAGATCCGGAAGCTCGTAAACAGCCATTGTGCTAAATCCTTTCGTCAGCTTGTGATGACGAAGCCCATAGTAGCCAAATCTTGATTTCCTGCAATGAAATTATCCGCGGAATATCCTTCCCGGACGTGTACGTTGTGGGAACTATGGGTTTTCTTTTTGCGCCAACACCACGCCTCCTCCCCGCCGAGCAGACCCTGCCCGGCCGCAGTGAGCCGATCCTTGCTGCGCCGCAGCCGCACGCCGTATTGGGCACCCCGATCACCGGCCCGTGGAGGCCAGGACAGCGCCGCCTGCGCCTGGGTATCGGCTGCTTCTGGGGCGTGGAAAAGATGTTCTGGGAGCTCGACGGCGTCGAGTCCACCTCGGTTGGCTACGGCGGCGGCGTGACCCCGAACCCCACCTACGGAGAAGTGTGCACCGGCAAAACCAACCACACGGAAGTCGTTGAGGTGGTCTACGACCCGGAAAAGATCAGCCTGAAGGAGCTGGTGCGCACCGCACTCGAGGCGCACGACCCGACGCAGGGCTACCGCCAGGGCAACGACACGGGCACACAGTACCGTTCCGCCTTCTACCCGGACACCGAGGAAGAGGCGGCCCAAATTCAACAGTGGTGCGACGCCTACGGCGCACAGCTGAGCCAGGCGGGCTACGGGGAGATGACCACCGAGGTCCGCGCTGGCGTGGACTACTACCTGGCCGAGGACGAGCACCAGCAGTACTTGTATAAGGTGCCAAACGGCTACTGCCCGCACCACTCCACCGGGGTGGCTTGCGGTATCTAGGCGCGCAGCTTGGTTGAGTCCGCGTGGATCCACCGGTTGACGCGTGCGAGCTCGCCTTGGGTGAGTCCGCCGTCGAGCACCTTGTTCCAGGCAGCGACTGTTTCCGCGTGGTAGTTGTGCCCGTGCGGGGCGTCGTACTCGTTCGAGCTGACCTGGTCGATGCCCACCTGCCAGAAGGTGACAAAAGGCCACCAGCGCAGCGTGTGCAACACATCCAAGTGCTGCGCCGCGGGGGCCGGTACGCCGCGAGAGCCGGGCTCTTTCAACCAGTCGGGGGCCCGCCACAGCAGCGCGGCGTCCCACCACACCACCGGATCGGAGGCGTGCTGCGCGAACACGGCGCGCGGGAGCTCCCACTCGGCGTCGTAGGCCTTGCCGGCGAAATCGTGCTCCAGGTGGTCCGGGTGCGCGATGAAGCGGAAGTGACGGCCACCGTCGACCACCGGCAAGCGCTGCGGGCTGCCCTGCTCGCGCCGCTGGGTCAGCGTGGTCAGCGTGCTGCAAAAACCCGGTGCCCCGGTAAACACACCACCCGAGGTACGCGACAAGAGCTGCTCCGGATCCTGGAACGCATCCGCGACCCCGTAGGCACCAAGGGACTCGCCGCCGACGTACAGCTTCGGCGGGGTGGGGGTGTCGAGGCGGGAGATGCGTTTCCGGATAGCGTCGATAAGCAGGCGCGAAGACTGCACCGCCGACTCACGATCCGCCAGGTAGGAGTACAGCGAGGGCACATACGAGTACTGCATCGCCACGATCGCGCTGTCGCCGCGGGCGACGAACTCGAAGCCCGAGGTGTGAAAGTCATTGATCCAGCCCGTGCCGGCCGATGACATCACGGCGATGTGCCCGCGCTCCCAGGCACCCGTGCGATCCATCTCGCGTAGCGCGGCCTCGGCCATCTCCTCGTAGCTGCGGCTGCGCTCGCCGTCGCGCAGCCCGATGAAGATGCGGATCGGCTCCTTGACCTCGTCCAAGGGTGCCTCGAGCACGCGCGCGATGTCGTGCGCGCGCGGCCCGCCCGACACCACGGCGCGGCCCTGCCTGCCCATCGTGCGCCACGGCTCCGCAGAGGCAGGTGAGCCGGAACGCTGCGGCTCGTGCGGCTGCGGCGCTCCGCTTAAGAACTCGCGGTTGAGCTCCTCGGCCTCCTTGTACACGGTGGACATAAAGTTGCGCACCACCAGCCGGTCCGCAAAAACGTAAGCGCCGCCCGCCACCGCGAGAATGGCCAGCGGCCAAGACGTCACCGGTGGAAGCTTGCGACCGAAGACCGCATTGACGCGGTCGACGGAAGCTTGCACGACCTCGCCCACAAGCAGCATCGCTCCGTAGCCAAGCGTGCCGAGCGAAAGACCAACGAGCGTTTCGCCCCTTTTGACCGGGTGCGGCGTGCTCACCAGTGTCTTCTGCTTCGCGTGTGCGCGGGCAGCGGATGCGTAGGCCGCCACAGTAAGCGCGCTCATGGCGATGCGCGCCGGGTTTGCGTTCTTGCCCCGCGGTCCGCTGGCTCCCACGGCCCGGGCGATGCTGCCTGCACCTGTGCCGAGCATATGGCCCACCGCCTGGCAGATCGCCACGTTCGCGGCCGTCGTCCACCACCGCCTGGGAAGCAGCGAGGGAGACACCGCGCCCCAGGTGGCGATTTCGGCGCCAACGACGCCGGAGCGGAAGGAATTCGGCAGGCGGCGCAGCCCGCGCATGCGCACGACGGGGGAGAGGTCAGCGAGCACCTCGACCGCCGCGAGCGGGGCGGCGAGCAGGCCGTGGTGGTCGAAACTGTAGCGGTCCCGGGCGCGTTGGATCGCACGGCGGGCGTCGAAAAGCTTGGCAACGCGCATGTACCGCATTATGGCAAAGTTTTACAAGTCGCGCGGGGCGTAAACCCGTTGTAGGTTTGGAGACTGTGAGCCAGACACACATCGTTGCGCACCGCGGATTCTCCGGCATGTACCCTGAGCTGACCAGGCGAGCGTTTGAAGAAGCGCTGAAACTTCCCATTCATGGCATTGAATGCGATGTGCGGCTGAGCCGCGACGGCAGGCTCGTGGTCTTCCACGACACAAATGTTTCGCGCACCACCAACGGACGTGGGCGCGTCGACTGCCTCGACTTTGCGCAGCTGCGCGAGCTCAACTGCGGCACCGAGGAAGATCCGCAACAGATCATGCTGCTCGAAGAACTGCTCGAGCTCATGCAGGACTACCCGGACAAGCACCTCTACATCGAGACGAAGCACCCCACCATCTACGGTCCCGAGGTGGACGAGCAGACCCTGCGTGCGTTGGCCTACGCCAAGCTGCTTGACGACGAGCGCATGCACATCATCTCCTTTTCCCACAAAGCCATTCGCTACTTCACCCGCATGGCGCCGCAGCTGGAGACCTATTACCTCTTCCGCCTGCGGGAGAAGAAGTGGAACCCGGGCAACGCGATGTTCTCGCGCCCCTACGGGGTGGGCCCGGCCATCCAGCACCTGCAAGCGAAGAAGCAGCTGCTGAGACTGCGCGGTTTGAAGACGTATACCTGGACGGTCAATACGCCGCGGCAGATGATGTGGTGCCTGGACAACAAGGTGGACGTGCTGGCCACCGACCTGCCGAATCTGGCGCTGGATACCTTTGCAAGGGCGCAATCTGTGCGTACGCAGACCCCGGCGACGGTGCAGGCCTGATGACCGGCATTATCGCCCATCGCGGCAACAATGGCGACACTCGTGAGAACACGCGCGGCGCGTTTGCGCAGTCGCTGGCGCTCGACATCGCGGGCGTTGAGTGCGACGTGAACATGACCAAAGACGGGCACGTGGTGATCATCCACGACCTGACTGTAGACCGCACCTCGAACGGCACGGGGGCCGTGGCCGAGCTGGAGCTTGCGCAGCTGCGCGAGCTGAATTTCGGCACGGAGGATTCCCCGGAGCAGATAATGCTGCTCGACGAGCTGCTAGAGCTCGTCGCCGCTCACCCGGGCAAGCGGGTGCTGATTGAGACCAAGCACCCCTCGCCCTTTGGCGCGCGGTTGGATGAGGCCGTAGCGGATATCGTGCGCGCCCGCGGGATGGATGACGGCGAGCAGGTGGCCTGCATCTCCTTTCACCCGGAGGCGATCGAGCGCTTCCGCACACTTTTGCCGCAAGTGCCCTCCTTCTTGCTCTGCGATCCCTCCGCTGAGCTGCCCACCGACCTTCGCGGCGCAACTGGCCTGGGCCCCTCGATTTCACAGGCGCAGCGCGAGTCGATGCGTGAGCCCGCATACGTGTGGACGGTGAACCAACCACGCGAGATGAACTGGTGCCTTACGCACGGAGTGGAGCTCATGGCAACAGACCTGCCGCAGCTTGCGGTAGATTTGTCGCATGGCAAAGAAGAAGCGTAAGAAGCAAGAAGATCTGCCCGAGGGCATGACCCGCCGCCAGGCGAAGCTGGCCGCGCGCGCCAAGGAGCGTGAGGCGCTGCAGAAGGACCCGCGTCCCTTTGGCGGGCTGGCTGCTGAGGCGGACTTGATCGCGATGCAGGAGTTCGTGCCGTCGGCAAGCGCAAAGCTTGAGGTTGATGGGACTGAAGTGACGCTGGTGACGGTGCTGCCTGGTGCGGGCGCGGCGCTTGTGCGCGAGGAGGCGCAGGGCGGCGAGCGCCTCGTGGCACTGCAGGCCGCGTCCCACTCGCAGAACCCGGGCCGCGACCTCGCCTTTGCCCTGCAGTGGGCGCTCAAGGCGAAGCCCGGCGAGTCGCTGCAATCCACCGCCGCGGATGGGAGCCAGCCGGAGCTTTCCTCGCTTATCGACGCGGCGTGGACCCCACAGGTGACCACCTACCCCGACTTCAACTGGTGGTTCGCCGAGGGCGAGGACGTCCCCGCGCAGCTGCGTCAGGCGATGACCCAGGCCAACGACGCGGTGTGGCCTTCCGCGCAGGTCGAGGCAGAGGTCCCGGGCGCTGTGTGGTGGGTCAACCCGGGTGGCGGTAAGGCGCACATCCGCTGGATCCGCACCGAGGACAACGAGGCCAAGATGCTCGCGGCGCTTGCTCGCATCGCCGCGAAGGGCGAGCTGGTGCTGGGCGAGGGCACGAAGTTTGCCGGTGCCTTCCGCACGCACGGCGTGGTCGTGCCCGTGTGGGACCTGGACCCGGAGGTCGCGCCGGAGTCCTACAAGGAGGCGCTGGAGACGCTGAACGCGAAGATCGAGGCGGAATACGCCAACGATGCGCAGCTCAACGCCGATGAGCGCAAGCAGCTGGACAACATCAAGTCCCGTCAGGTGACCATCTAGTCACGAGCGGGAGAGGAAATTCAACGGCAATTCTCTCAGAAACTACCTGCCGTATACCGAGGGTTTACCCAGCCCCCTTAGCCTCTCCCGTATGCAAACTTCACAGCAGCTAGGCGCGCGCATTCCCGCGGTCTCCGAAGTCCCGGAGGTGTCCGCGGACTTTGCGCGCACCCCGCGGAAGCGGAAGGTGGACTGGCGCCAGGTTGGGCTCGCGGCCCTGCTCATCGGGCCGAACCTTGCGCTGCTTATCCTGTTTACCTACCGTCCGCTGGTAGATAACATCCGCATCTCCTTCTACGACTGGAACATCTCCTCGCCCACGATGCAGTTCGTGGGCCTGCGCAACTACATTGACTGGTTCCAAGCATCGGATACCTCCCGCGTGGTGTTTAACACCTTCGTGTTTACGTTCTTCGCGGTCGTGGGCTCCATGGTGCTGGGCCTGGCGCTCGCGCTGTTGCTGGACCAGAAGCTGTTCGGGCGCTCGGCGGTGCGCTCCATGGTGTTTGCGCCCTACGTCATCGCCGGTGCCGCGATCGGTGTGGCCTTCCAATTCGTCTTCGACCCTAACTACGGGCTTATCCAGTACTTTCTGGGGCTGATCGGGGTGGAAGTGCCCAACTTCTACCAGCAGCAGAACTGGGCGCTGTTTATGATCACGGTGACGTATATCTGGAAGAACGTCGGCTACGTCTTCGTTATTTACCTCGCCGCGCTACAGGGGCGTCGCCGCGACTTGGATGAGGCCTCGGAGATCGACGGGACTCCGCCGGTCCGTCACTTCTTCCGCGTCGTGCTGCCGCAGCTGCGCGGAACCACCTTCTTCCTGCTGATCACGGTGCTGCTCAACTCCTTCCAGGTCTTCGACATCATCAACGTCATGACCGGCGGCGGGCCCTTCGGCTACGGCACCTCCACGATGGTGTTCCAGGTCTACCAGGAGACGTTCATTAACAACCGTGCGGGCTACGGTGCCGCGGTGGCCACCATCATGTTCCTGGTGGTGCTGGTCGTTACTGTGGCGCAGATCAAGCTGCAGGAAAGGATGGAGAAGTAGATGTCCGCAAAACAATCCATCCCCGCAGTCGCCAAGGTCCTGCCGCCGGTGCCCGGTACGCAGTCGGACGCCGAGCCGGTGATCACCGATGCCCAGCGCAAGCGCAAGGGTGAGCCGGTGGACCATACGAGCCCCGTGGTCAAAGCAATCGGCTACTTCGCGCTGGTGTGCACCGTGCTTTTGATCATGGTGCCGCTGTACTTCATCTTCATTACCAGCTTTAAGTCCTTCCAGGGCGTCTACTCGGACCCGATCACCTTCTGGCCCGACCCGTTCATGGCGGAGAACTACTCGTATGTGTGGCAGACCTCCGGCTTTGCCAGCTACCTGAAGAACTCGCTGATCATCACCCTGGTGCTCACCGTGGTTGAGGTCGTCCTCGGGGTGCTCTCGGCCTATGCCTTCGCGTTCCTGCGCTTCCCCGGCCGCAACCTGCTGTTCCTCCTGGTTATTGCCGCGCTGATGGTGCCCAACCAGATCACCATTATCTCGAACTACTCACTGGTGGCCTCGCTGGGCTGGCGCGATACCTACTCGGGCGTGATCATCCCGCTGGCCGGCGTGGCCTTCGGTGCCTTCCTCATGCGCAACCACTTCCAGTCGCTGCCGCCGGAGATTCTGGAGGCGGCGCGGATGGACGGTGCCGGATTCTTCACCACACTTTTCCGTGTCGTGCTGCCCATGTCCTGGCCCACGCTCTCCGCGTTCGTACTGATCACCGTGGTCAACGAGTGGAACCAGTACCTCTGGCCCTTCCTAATCACGGATACGACCGCGGCGGCCACGCTGCCGGTCGGCCTGACCCGCCTGCAAGATGCGGAGGGTGTGACCAACTGGGCCCCGGTCATGGCCGGCACCGTTTTGACCACGCTACCCATGCTCATCGTCTTCCTCCTGTTACAGAAGCCGATGATTAAGGGCCTGACCGCGGGCGCGGTCAAGGGCTGACCCCCTGACCCCGCACCACCGACCTCTTCACACACCACTTCAAGGAGTATTCCCATGTCTCGTAACACCAAGCGCTTCGCCGCTCTCGGCGCCGCACTGCTGACCACCATCACCCTGGCCGCCTG
This sequence comes from Corynebacterium sp. HMSC074A01, assembly GCF_001831515.1. Lineage (GTDB taxonomy): Bacteria > Actinomycetota > Actinomycetes > Mycobacteriales > Mycobacteriaceae > Corynebacterium. Next base: position 88,639 of record NZ_KV825601.1, on the reverse strand, counting down.
CGCTGGCGGCTCCACCACCGCGTCGAATGACTCCAACGGCGGCTCCGAGTCCGCTGAGTCCGGCGACGCGAACACCATTACCTTCTGGTCCAACCACCCCGGTTCGTCTAAGGACATGGAGGAAGAGCTCATCGCCGCGTTCGAGGAGGAGAACCCGGACCTGAAAGTGAAGCTGGTTACCGCAGGCTCCAACTACGAGGAGGTCGCACAGCGCTTCAACGCCGCCCTGGCCGGCGGCGACCTGCCGGACGTGGTGATCGCCTCCGACGTGACCTGGTTCAACTTCGCACTCAACGACGCGACCGCGCCGCTGGACGAGCTGTGGGAGATGAACAACATCGACGCCGATAGCTACGTCGACACCCTGCGTGAGGACTACACCTACAACGACAAGCACTACGGCGTGCCCTACTCCCGTTCCACCAACCTCATGTACTGGAACACCGATGACCTGGAGGCAGCCGGCCTACCTACCGACCGCGGCCCGGAGAGCTGGGAGGAGTTTGATGAGTGGGCCACCGCCATCAAGGACAAGCTGGACAAGCCCGCTGTGGTCGTGCCGGACGGCTCCAACTACCTGGACTGGTACTTCCAGGGCATGATCTGGGCCTTCGGCGGTTCCTACTCCGATGAGTGGGAGCCGAACTTCACCTCGCCGGAGTCCATCGAGGCTGGCAAGTTCCTGCAGGAGCAGGTCCAGGAAGGCCACATCGAGATCGCCACCGACCCGACCGTCGCCTTTGGCTCCGGCAAGGCTGCCGGGCTGCTTCAGTCCACCGGCTCCCTGGGCGGGCTGAACGAGACCGCGACCATCCCGTTCATCACCACCTACCTGCCGGGCCCCGGCCCGTCGGCAGCTACTGGCGGCGCGGGCCTGGCGGTACCGGCCGGCATTTCCGATGAGCGCAAGGCGAACGCCGTGAAGTTCATCGACTTCCTCACCAACACCGAAAACACCATCAAGTTTTCCCAGGCCACGGGCTACATGCCGGTGCGCAAGGACGCTCTGGAGGATCCGGAGGAGAAGAAGTTCCTGGAGGAGAACCCGAATGCCGAGACTGCAATCAAGCAGCTGAACGAGAACACCAAGCCGCAGGATTACGCCCGCGTCTTCGTACCGGGCGGCGGCCAGCGCATCGGCGGCGTGCTCGATCGCATCACCGTTGGCGGCCAGGACGTGGAGCAGGCCTTCGAGGATCTGCAGAAGGAAACCCAGGACGTGATCGACCGCGATATCACGCCGAAGCTGTAGTAAGGGACTGAAAGGACACCATGGCTACTGTTGAATTCCGCCAGGCCTCCAGGATCTATGATCCGGAAAAGCCCCCGGCGGTCAGCCGCCTCAACTTGGAGATCGCCGACGGCGAGTTCCTGGTACTCGTCGGGCCCTCCGGCTGCGGCAAGTCCACCACCCTGCGCATGCTCGCTGGCCTCGAGCCGGTGGACGAGGGGCAGGTGCTTATCGACGGCGCGGACGTGACCGAAACCCGCTCACGCGACCGCGACGTAGCCATGGTGTTCCAGTCCTACGCGCTCTACCCCAACATGACGGCGCGCCAGAACATGGCGTTCGCCCTGCAGAACGCGAAAACGGACAAGGCGACGATCGACGAGCGCGTCGCGTTCGCCGCGAAGATGCTCGAGCTCGAGGACCTGCTCGACCGCAAGCCCTCCGCCATGTCGGGCGGCCAGCGCCAGCGCGTGGCGATGGGGCGCGCGATCGTGCGCCAGCCGAAGGTCTTCCTTATGGACGAGCCGCTGTCCAACCTGGACGCGAAGCTGCGCGTGTCTACCCGCGCCCAGATCCTGCAGCTGCAGCGCGAGCTGCGCGCTACCACCGTCTACGTCACCCACGACCAGACCGAGGCGATGACCATGGGCGATCGCGTCTGCGTGCTGAACAACGGCATCATCCAGCAGGTCGATTCCCCGAAGACGCTCTACGAGAACCCCGGCAATACCTTCGTGGCCAGCTTCATCGGCTCGCCCGCCATGACGCTGATCGAGCAGGTGCCGGTTATCGACGGCCGCGTCGTCGGCGGCAAGGACCACGCGCTGGACTACCGGATGCCCGCAGACCAGATGGCGAAGGTGCAATCCGACCGAGTCATCGTGGGCGTGCGCCCGGAGAACTGGGAGATCATCGGCGTGAACCAGCCGGGCGAAGAGTACGGGATGCCGGTGGCCGTCGACATCGTGGAGCACTTAGGCTCCGAGCACTACGTGTACGGGCACCGCCAGGAGCAAGCCGACGAGAAGATCGCAGTGCGCGGCGACCGCATCACGGTCAAGGTGCCGCGCGGCATCACCGTGGACCAGGGCGACACGATCTACCTGCGCCCGATGGAGGGTGGCTGCGTCTTCTTCGCCCCGGACACGGAGATCAACTACGACTACCTGTAGGGGGAGAGTCGTCGGGTTCCTCCAGGACATCCCAGAAACCAGGGGTGTCCTCCGAGATCAGTTCAAGCACATCGGCACCGGTGAGTGGTTCCGGTTCCATCGCTCCTCCTTTCTGACTGAGTCTCTACCTCAACGAGGCGAAGAGCTCTTCAGCTGCGGCGTTGTCCCAGAGCACCACGTTGCCCACCTCGGTGTCCTGGAACCCGCCGAGCGGGATCGTCACCGCGTTGAGCCCGCTGCTCATGGCGAGCGGGATACGCGCGAGGTGCCAGATGTGGTCGCCTGTGCCCACCACGAACATGGTCGGCGCGGTCCACATGAGCGGCACGAGGCGGAAGGGGTTGACCAGCACTGCCGGCGAGGTGACCCGATCCAGCAGCGCGCTGAGGAACTCGCGCTGCCGCATCACGCGGTCCAGGTCGCCCTGGGCGGTGGCGCGGGTGCGCACGTAGCCCAGGCTGGTCGCGCCGTCCATCTTCTGGCATCCCGGCTGCACGTTGAGGTTGGCCAGCGGATCATCGATGGCTTCTGACACGCAGATCTCCACGCCGCCGACGGCGTCGACCACATTCGCCAGTCCGCCCATGCCGATTTCGGCGTAGCGGTCTACGCGCAGCCCTGTGTTTTCCTCCACCGTCTGGGCGAGTAGTGGCGCCCCGCCGAAGGCGAAGGCGGCGTTGATCTTGTCGTATCCGTAGCCGGGGATCGGCACGTACGAGTCGCGTGGGATGGAGATGAGTGTCGCTTCGCCGCGCAGAGGGATGTGCAGCAGCATGATCGTGTCGGTGCGGGTCGTGCCCAGGTCCCCGCCGGTGCCGAGCCTTTCCACGTCCTTCTCGCTCAGGCCCGTGCGCGAGTCGGAGCCGACCAAAAGCCAGTTCGTGCCGGCGGTGTTCGCGATTCGCTGTTCGGGGAGCGCTTGGGTGCGGGTGAGGCGGGCGTCGGTAAGCAGGGTGCCCGCGACGAGCAGCACCAGCAAGATCGCCAGGATGGTGGCGCAGCCAGGGGCTTTTGCTTTACGACGCCGCCGCGGCGTCGGACCCCGCTGACGCCGCCTTGATACCTGCGCCGGCACTGGCTCGGGTGCGGGCCGCGAGTACGTTGGTGTGCGGCGCGGCTGGTACTCGGGGAACTCCTGGCGCGGACGCGGGGGCCGCTGCGCAGGCTGGGGCCGTTCCACGCGCGTGAACTCGGGGACCTGGTGGGTGCGCTCCGGGCGCTCCGGGGCGTGGGGCTGGCTTGGGCGCTGGACCGGGCGGCGGCGGATCGGCCTGCCGTAGCGGTCGACCAGTGGCTTCCCGTCCTTGCCCATCACGTATTCCCCCGCGTGGTCGCGGGGGTCGTTGGAGCGCGGCGTCGAAGACATGCACTTAGTGTAACGGCTGTGGCGGATGTGGCCTACCTGTTCGTAGCGCCGCGCGCTGGGAGTTCGCCGGGAATGCTGCCGCTAGATCCCCAGCCGGGAGAGGTCGACAAGCGGGTAACCGATAAATGCCACAGCGTCGATGAGAAAGTGGGCGAGCACCAGCGCCCACACGGGCGCGATCCAGTCTGCGGCCGCGGACTCTTTGCCTTTGTTCCGCCACAGGAAGTAGGCGGCGAAGACCACGCCCATCACGATGTTGCCCAGGCCCGCGGAAATCCCCTGGTAGAGGTGGTAAGAGCCGCGCAGCGCCGAAGAGGCCGCTACCACCTGCCAGGGGTGGGCACCAAGCTGCAGAAGGCGGGTGACCAGGTAGGCCACCACCACGACCTCTTCGCCAAACCCGTTGGCGAAGGCCCAGATAAGCGAGGTCGGGATCTGCACCGCGTCGGTAGCGGGCACCACCACCTTCGACAAGCCCAGGTGGACCGCGGCCACGTAGAACGCCAGACCCGGCAACCCGATCACGGCGGCCAGCCCCGCCCCGTGCGCGAGATCCCTCCACTTCGGCCAGCACCAGCGGCTTCCCAGCAGAAACCAGGCGAGCGCGCCCCACGCCACCAGCGTGCCGGCAGAGGTGAGCTGCAGCGCCAGGTCTAGCCAGCTGACGGAGGAAGAGGGCTGCACCAGGGTGGTGGACTGCTCGTTTAAGGGGGCGGTGAGGTAGGCGTCGATAAGCTTGAGGCACGAGCGAAGCCCACTGGAACCGAAGGTGACGGCGAGCACGAGAATAATTTCGATGATGAGTCGGCGGCGCATGCGATAACTTTAAGCCCATGACCCGAATCGCGTATCTGGGACCGGCCGGCACCTTCACCGAGCAGGCGGTGCACGCCTTCAAATTGCCCGAAGCGGAGCTCGTGCCCGTGGACTCGCCCGCCGAGGCACTCGCCGCGGTCGCGGAAGGCCGCGCCGAGCGCGCCGTGATGGCGATTGAGAACTCCGTCGACGGGGCGGTGACCACCACCTCGGACGCGCTGCTGGCCACCCCGGGCGTCCAGATCTTCGCAGAGACCGAGCTCGAGATCGCCTTCGCAATCATGACGCGCCCAGGAGCCTCGCTTGCCGACGCCCACCGGTTTGCCACCCACCCCGTCGCCTACCAGCAGGTGAAGCGGTGGATGGGCGAGCACGCCCCGCAGGCGAGCTTCCAGGCGGCGACGTCAAACGCGGCCGCAGCTGCGCTCGTGGCCGAGGGCGGTGCCGATGTCGCAGCTGCCCCTGAGCGCGCCGCGGAGCTCTTCGGGCTCGAGGTGCATGCCCGCAACGTGGCGGACCTGGAGGCGGCGCGCACCCGCTTCGTGCTCGCCGGGCCTGTGGACACCCCACCGCAGCGCACGGGCAACGACCGCACCTCCATCGTCTTCCAGACCGTCAACGAGCCCGGCAGCCTGGTCGGCATCCTGCAGGAGTTCGCCTACCGCGGCGTGGACCTGTCGCGTATTGAGTCGCGCCCAACGCGCGAGGAGCCGAACACGTACAACTTCTTTGCCGACATCGTCGGCCACATTGACGACGCGCCCGTGGCCGAGGCGCTGCGCGGGGTCTACCTGCGGGCCTCGCGCATCCGCTTCCTCGGCTCCTGGCCGCGCGTGGTGGGGGAGCCCACGCCGGTGCGCGATGCCCGCATCGCGGCGGCCACGGATTGGGTCGAAGCCGTGCGCAGCGGGCGGGCGCGCTAACCCCAGCCGAGCTCGTGCAGCTCGTGTTCTTCCATGCCGAAGTAGTGGCCCACCTCGTGCAGTACCGTCACCTTGACCTCGTGGCGTAGCTCCTCCACCGTGGCGCACATCGCTTCGAGCGGTTCCTTGTAGATGAACACCGCATCAGGGAGGAAGCCGGTGTGGTTGGAGTGCTGCTCCGGCAGCGGCACGCCCTCGAACAGGCCGAGCAGGCCGGGCTGGTCCTCGTTGTAGTCGCGGGCCAAGATGACCATGTTGGTCATGTGCTGGGCAAAGGAGTCCGGGATGGTGTCGAGCGCGTCGTTGATCATCGCCTCGAACTCCTCGTTGGTCACCTCCACCATTACTGCGGGGCTTCCTCCGGTGCCGGCGGTGCCGGGGGCGCTGCTTCCGGTGCCGGCGGAGCCTGGTGCTCGCGCAGCGGGCGGCGCTTCGGGCGATCTGGTGGCGGGTTGCCGTCGATACGCAAGACCTCCTTGCCGCCCGTGGCGGTGCCGGTCAGCTCGGCGAACCCTCCCTCCGGCGAGGAGAAGACCAGCGCGCAGTTCACACTGTGCGAACCACCGTCCCACGCGGCCGGCTGCTGGGTGGTCCAGAAGGGCTGCAGCGAAATCTGGTACAGGTTCTCCTCGCTGCCCAGGTAGTCGTGGGCGGCCTTCGTACACACATCGCCCAGGTGCTTGTCCTGGTCCTCCACCGAAGGCGTGCCTTCCGGGAAGACAGGGGCCAAATCGACCTTGCTGGTGATCTCCATCTGGTGAGCGGCGGCGCAGTCCACGACGGACAGACTATTTGCCCCGTCGATAGCCACGCACTCGCCCGGCTCGAAGGTGCGGGCCTGGTCCTGCTCGGCCACGCGGCCGGTGGTCAGGATCGGCTCGCCGGTACGGTCGGTTTCCTGCAGCCCGCACAGCATTGTGCGATCCCCGGCCTCCCACGCGCTCGCCGGTGGCAGGATCGGGGCAATCGAGTAACGCCCGTGCGGGTCGTAGCGGCCCTCTAAGTAGCGGACGGTGGAGGCACCGCACAGCTCCTCGCGCAGTTGCGCTTGGCGCGTCGGGTTGGGCATCGGCGCGTTCTCGCCGAACTCGGAGGTGGGGTAGACCGCCAGGTCCTGGCGCGAGGCCACCTCGAAGCGGTGCTCGCCCGCGCAGTCGGTCTGCTCAAATCCGCTGATCGCCCCGCCTTCGCCTACGGTCCAGGTCAGGCAGGAACCCTGGTCGGCAGTGGTAAATGGGGCGGGAGCTGCATCGCCGTGCTGCGCCTGCTGGCCGCCTTCGGTGCCGTTGCCGCCAGCATCGGTGCCCGTGGTCATGGCGTACGAACCCATGCCGACCGTCCCGGCAAGCAGGGCGACGAAGAACGCGCGCACGGCGCTGGAATTGGAAGCCATGCCCCTATACTATTCCCGTCACGCGGACTCGCGTCCAACGCGCGTGGTCAGCCAGTACCGGTCCGAGCGGTATAAGGAGGCGCAGAACTCCACCGCGTGCGAACCGCTGCGGGCGAAGCGGGCGATGTGGAGCAGGGCGGTGCCACACGCGACGTCGAGAAGCGGGGCGGTGGCCTCGGTGGCGCTGGCGGCGGTGACGGTCTGCTCGGCCTCCGTGATGGGCAACCGGTAGTGCTCCTCGAGCAGCGTGTAGACAGACTGCCTGACGTCCTGCTCCAGCAGATCGGGTACCAGCTGCGCGTTGTACCAGGCGTTATCGACGGCATAGGGTTCGCCGTCGCCCAATCGCAGGCGGCGCAGCTGGATGTGCGGGGTCTCCGGGCTCGTGCCGAAGAAGGCCGCGACCTGCGCGGGGGCTAAGGCGGTGGTGGCCCGCAAGATTTCCGACGCCGCCTTCACCCGCTGCTGGGCCATCTCCTGCGAAAAGCTCGCCAGGTGCAGGCGGCTGACCAGGGGAGCGGGGGCGACGAACGTGCCCTTGCCGCGCACCCGACGCAGCTTGCCCGCGGCGACCAGATCCCCGATGGCGCGGCGCACCGTAATCCGCGAGACCCCGTATTCCTCTTCCAGGGTGCGTTCCCCGGGCAGTAGATCACCGGGGCTGAGTTCTTCGGCGCAGCGGCGCTCCAAAAGCGCCCGCAACTGGGCGTGCTTTGGGGTCGGGCCGTCGGTAATCATACTTCCACCCTACTCCGCTGGTTATGACCAGTCCACCGCTTTTGTGCAGACGCGGCCGCGGCTGTGAGGGACAAGGTAGAGTATGCATTTGTGATTGATCTGAAGTTTCTGCGCGAAAACCCTGACGTTGTCCGCCAGTCCCAAACCGCCCGCGGCGAGGACCCGGCCCTGGTAGACCAGCTCATTGCCGCTGATGAAAAGCGCCGCAGCGCCATCCAGGCTGCCGATGAGCTGCGCGGCGAGCAGAAGGCCTTTGGCAAGAAGATCGGCCAGGCTTCCCCGGAGGAGCGCCCCGCGCTGCTGGAGGGCTCCAACGAGCTTAAGGCGCGTGTGAAGGAGGCGGAGGCCGCACAGGCTGAAGCGGAGGCGAAGGTCAACGAGCTGCAGTACAAGATCCCCAACCCCACCCAGGGCGCACCGGCCGGTGGCGAGGAGGACTTCGTGGTCCTCGAGCACGTCGGCGAGGTGCCGGAGTTTGACTTTGAGGTCAAAGACCACCTGGATCTTGGTGAGTCTCTGGGCATCATTGACATGAAGCGCGGCACCAAGATCGGCGGCGCGCGTTTCTACTACCTCGCTGGTGACGGTGCCTGGATGCAGCTGGGCATGCTGATGCTGGCCGCGCAGAAGGCGCGCGAGGCCGGGTTTAAGCTCATGGTCCCGCCGGTGCTGGTCCGCCCCGAGATCATGCAGGGTACCGGCTTCCTCGACGAGCACGACGAGGAGATCTACTATCTCGAGCGCGACGACATGTACCTGGTCGGCACCTCCGAGGTCGCGCTCGCGGGCCTGCACCAGGACGAGATCATCGACCTTTCCGACGGCCCGCTGCTCTACGCAGGTTGGTCCTCCTGCTTCCGCCGCGAGGCTGGCTCCTACGGCAAGGACACCAGGGGTATTCTGCGCGTCCACCAGTTCGACAAGCTCGAGATGTTTGCCTACTGCAAGCCGGAAGACGCCGAGGAGATGCACCAGAAACTGCTCGGTCTGGAGCGCGAGATGTTGGCCGCCGTGGAGGTGCCCTACCGCATCATCGACGTTGCCGCGGGCGACCTGGGCTCGTCGGCAGCCCGCAAGTTCGATACTGAGGCCTGGGTGCCCTCGCAGGACACCTACCGTGAGCTGACTTCTACCTCGAACTGCACGACCTTCCAGGCGCGCCGCCTGAACATCCGCTACCGCGATGAGAACGGCAAGACCCAGACCGCGGCCACCCTCAACGGCACCTTGGCCACCACTCGCTGGCTCGTGGCCATCCTGGAAAATAACCAGCAGGCGGACGGCTCCGTCCGTGTGCCCGCAGCGCTGCAGCCGTGGGTAGGCAAGGAAGTCCTCGGGGCGTAGATGAGCATGACCTCCCGCGCCATGAAGAAGCTGCACGGCCTGCTGGTACCAGCGGCCTATACGCAGCCTGCCGCGCACCCGGAGGAGTCAAAGGAGCGGCTCTACCCCTTTACAGTGCACCTGTTTAAGTGGCTGCTGCGGCTGCAGCGCATCAGCGTGCGCATCGAGGGGGCGGAGCATATACCCGCCCGCGGCGGGGCGATCATCGCCGGCAACCACACCGGCTACTACGACTTCATGCTTACCGGCACCGGGCCCCTGGTCCACGGCGAGCGCCTCGTGCGCTTTATGGCTAAGCAGAGCGTGTTTGAAAAGCCCGTGCTCGGGAGCATCCTGCGCGCGATGAAGCACGTGCCGGTGGATCGGGAAAACGGTGCCTCGGCGGTGGACGCCGCGGTGCGCAACGTGCGCGATGGGTACCTCGTTGGCATCTTCCCGGAAGGCACCATCTCGCGCTCCTTTGAGCTCGCAGACTTCAAGACGGGCGCGGCGCGCATCGCTGCGCAGGCCGACGCCCCGCTGATTCCTTGCGTGATTTGGGGTTCGCACCGAATCTGGACCAAGGACCTGCCCAAGCAGCTGCGCGGCGTGCCGGTGATCGTGCGCTACGGCGCCCCGGTTGCGCTCAGCGGCAACGCGGAGGAGGACACCCGCCGCCTGAAGCAGACGATGCAGCACATGCTCGAGCAGTCCCGCACCGAATACGAGCAGGAATTCGGGCCCTTCGCCCCCGGTGATAAGTGGGTGCCAGCCTCTTTAGGCGGCGGTGCCCCGACGCTGGAGGAAGCGGCCGAGATCTACGAGCGCGAACGCGCGCAGCGCAAAGCAAAGAAGGCCGCGAAGCAGGCCAAGAAAGGCACGTGAGAGACCATGCATGCTCCCCAGCTCATCATTAGCGACATCGACGGCACCTTCATCAACCCGGCAGGCCGGGTGACCCCAAGGCTGCGCGACGTGGTGGTTCGCGCGGTGCGCTCGGGAGCAAAGTTCGCCCTGGCCACTGGGCGTCCCCACCGCTGGCTGCTCCCGGTGCTTGACCAGCTGCCCATCGCTCCCACGTGCGTCTGCGCGAACGGCGCGGTGGTCTACGACCCCGTAGAGGACACGGTGCTGCGCTCCTTTGAGCTGGCGCCGGAGACTATGGGCCGCGTCGTCGAGGCAATCGACGAGGCGCTGCGCCCCTTGAACATCCAACACGGCTATGGGGTGGAGCGCGTGGGGCAGAGCGCGCTCGACCCGGAGGAGGAGTGCTTCCTCACCACACCCGAGTACAACCGAGACGCCTGGGACACCGCCTTTGGCGTCGGCACTGTCGCCGAGATCACCTCGCAGCCCGCCGCCAAACTGCTGGTCCGCGCACCGCAGCTGCAGTCTGCGGAAATGTTCGACCTGCTCGCCCAGGTGATCGAGCCGGAGGACGCGCACCTGACCTACTCCATGGACGAGGGTCTCATTGAGTTGTCGCACCCCGGCATCAACAAGGCGAGCGGGGCGTCGGTGCTCGCGGCCGAATACGGCATCGAGCCCTCCCAAGTCATCGCTTTCGGGGATATGCCCAACGACCTAGAGATGCTCGCCTGGGCCGGGATGGGCGTGGCCATGGCGAATTCCGCGCCCGCACTGTTGGACGCTGCGGACTATGTCACCGCCTCCAACGAGGAGGACGGGGTGGCACAGGTGCTGGAGCACTGGTTCTAAGCGCAAGCGGCCCCATACAATTGGCGGCATGTCTCTCATCGCGGCCATTGACCAGGGCACAACTTCTACCCGCGTGGTGTTTACGGATACGCGCGGCAACGTCGTCGCCCAGGCACAGTTCGAGCACACCCAGCACCTGCCGCGCGAGGGGTGGGTGGAGCACGATGCGCTGGAGATCTGGCGCAACACCCGCCGCGCACTGAGCGAGGCGATGGCCGAGGCCGACATCGCGGAAGAAGACATCGCAGCCCTCGGCCTGACTAACCAGCGCGAGACGGCCGTGATTTGGGACAAGGCCACAGGCGTCCCGATCCACCGCGCGATCGTGTGGCAGGACACGCGCACCAACCCGAAACCAGACGCGGGCACGACACAGGACGTGTACTTGGCGCGCACGGGCCTTTTGTACAACTCATACCCGGCAGGGCCGAAGTGGGCGTGGATCCTGGACAACGTCGAAGGGGCGCGAGAGCGCGCCGAGGCGGGCGAGTTGCTCGCCGGGACGATTGATACCTGGCTGATCTGGAACCTCACCGGCGGTGCCCGCGAACCGGAGAACGCGGTGCACGTCACCGACGTCACGAATGCCTCGCGCACCCTGCTCATGGATCTGCGCACCCTCGAGTGGGACCCGGAGCTGTGCCGCGAGATTGGCGTACCGCCGGAAATCCTGCCGGAGATCCGGCCCTCGGTCAGCCACTTTGGCACCGTGCGCCGCCGGGGCCCGCTCGCGGGCGTGCCGATCACCGGCGTGTTGGGCGACCAGCAGGCGGCCCTGTTCGGGCAGGGGTGTCTGGCGGAGAACCAGGCGAAAATGACCTACGGCACCGGCCTGTTCATGCTGCTCAACACGGGTGAAACGCCGCAGATCAGCGAGCGCGGACTGCTCACCACAGTGGCCTACCAGATCGAGGGTCAGGCCCCCGTGTACGCGCAGGAGGGCTCGGTCGCCGTCGGCGGCTCGCTCATCCAGTGGCTGCGCGACCAGCTTGGCCTGCTGCGCACCGCGGCCGAGTCCGAGACGCTCGCCGCGCAGGTGGAGACCTCGGGCGGAGTGGTGATCGTCCCGGCCTTTTCCGGCCTCTTCGCCCCGCGCTGGCGCCCGGACGCGCGCGGGGTGATCACCGGCCTGACCCGCTTCGTGGACCGCCGCCACATCGCCCGCGCCGCGCTCGAGGCCACCTGCCTGCAGGCCCGCGAAGTCGTGTGCGCGATGGGCGGCGAGCCAACCGCGCTGCGCGTCGACGGCGGGATGACCACGAACGACCTGCTCATGCAGCTGCAGGCCGACATCCTCGGCATCGACGTCGAGCGCCCCGCCAACACGGAAACCACCGTGATGGGGGCTGCCTCAGCGGCGGGCATTGGGGCCAAGCTTATCGACGCCCCGCTGTCCCTCGGCGAGACCACCACCTGGAAAAACACGTGGGCCGGCCCCGAAAGGGACCGGCTTGTGGCGCGGTGGGAGGACGCGGTGCGCCGCTCCTACGACCTGGCCTGATTGGTGCCTGATTGGTGCCTAGTTGGTCGTGATGTTGACCGCGTTGTGCACCGGGTTGTAGGTGATGGAACCGCCCTGGAAGGTGACGGCCACGGTGCCGTCGCCAAGCGTGCGCTCGCGCGACGTCGGCATACCGAGCGGGCCGGCATCCATGCCCTGCTGCAGCCAGGCGTCCGCGATCTTGCCTGCCAGCGTGAAGATCTGGCCTTGGCGGTCCTGGATACCCACGCCGCCCTTGTAGAAGGCATAGGTGCGGCCGCCGACCTGTGGGCCGCCAACACCGGCGACGAGCGCGCCAAGCGTCGGCTCGAACTGGTACCAGACATTGGCCAGGTCCTGCTTGCCAAGCGTCTGCAGCGCCGGGCCGATGTACGGGGTGACCTGCTGCACCGTCAGGCCGGGCATGAGCTCCATACCTGCGACGGACTTCGCGCCGCCGGGCAGCATGCCGCGGGAGTTGGCGTACAGGATGACCAGGCCGAGTAGGGTACCGGCCGCAGCCGCGATCGCCACGGCGTCGCCGGACGCGAGCCCGGACAGGGAAAGCCCGCTGGTCTGCGTGCCCTCTGCCGGGCGGACCACGGTCGTGGTGGTGCCGTCCTCGTTGACGACGGTCTCGGTCTGCGTATTGCTCTCGCTGGAGCCGAGCGCGGAGGAGAGGTCGCCGACGGTGGTGTCGGTGGCTTCTACGTCTGGGTTGTTCGGGTCAGTTCCGGCGTTGCCGCCGCCCAGGAGGGAGTCGACGATTCCGCTGGGGCCGCGGGAACCACCGAGGCTTTTGTACTTGTTGTTGGCCACGCGGCGGATGTCGCCCATCCGGTTGTAGAGGTTCTGGCCCGGGCAGGCGTTGTAGTGGAAGTCGCGGTGCGCGTTGATGTTGGGGAACATCGCGCCCTGGCCTGCCGAGTAGCGGGAGCCGCGGAAGTTGAAGTCGGCGTAGTGGTAGTTCGAGCCCATCGGGTCGAAGCCTGCCACGGCCGCCTTCCAGCCGATGATCTCGCCCATCGCGTTGACGCTCGCGGTGGTGGGGGTGGCGGTTTCATAGTTGCCCAGCATGGACACACCCCAGGTATTCGTGTTGAACCCGCCGACGTGGGCCCCCTGTACGGCGCGATCCAGGCCGCCTGCGCGGCCCTCGTAGATGTTGCCGTACTTATCCACCAGCGCGTTGTAGCCGATGTCGCCCCAACCCAGGTTCCGTGCGTGGTACGTCCAGATGCCGCGCACGATGCCGGGGGCCTGCGCCTCGGTGTAGTTGTTGGAACCCGCGGTGTGGTGGACCGTCGCCGCGGTGACCGGCTCGGTGTACGTGGGGTTGGATGAGGCCCCTGCGCCCCACTGCGCGCGGGAGACCACCTTGGGCATGCCGCGGGTGTACGAATCCGCAGCCGGGGCGATACCGCCAGAGGTGCCGGTGCCGCCGTCGAGGAAGACGGCTTCGATGTCCTTAGCGGTGGTCGGCGCGTTGGAGTCGGTGCGCCCGCCGTCGAGCAGGTCGACGTTGCCAGTGGAGACCTGGATGCGCTTGGTGGGCTCGACAAAGATCGGCTCGGTGCCGAAGGTGTCGCTACCAGTGTTGTCGGCGTGGTCCATCTCGTACCACTCGGACCAGGAGCCGTCCGCCTTTTGCGCGCGCACGTAGGCGACCACGTCGCGGTCGCCCTTCCAGGTCAGGCCAAACATGGTGAACTCGCGGTCGCGCGAGAACTCCTTGACCACGCGGCGGACTTCTTTTTCGCCGCCCTGGGTCTTGACGGCGGCGTCGTCGACGGTGGTGTCGTTACCGGACGCGAATGAGGCGGTATCCGTGTACACCTCTTTATCCGGGCCGCCGACGGATTGCACTCGCAGGATGTTGTCGCCGCTGAAAGCGGCCGTGACGACCATCGCCACGGTCAGAAGTGCGGCCAGGATTGCGGTACGCCAGGGCGCGGTCCGGGTGGACGCCCTGTTCAAGCGTTTACGTTGGTGCACGGGAAGACTCCTGGATATTGCTGGGGCAAATGTGAAGAAAGTTATCTGTTGTGCAGTGTAGAGGAAGTTCAAGTCTAAAGTAAGTCTTGAGACTTTCGGCGTGTCGTGGGGCGAGCTCAGGCCGCATATATGTGGAAAGATTGGGGCCATGACTTATGACCTCATCGTTGTCGGATCCGGATTCTTTGGGTTGACCGTGGCTGAGCAGGCCGCGAGTGAGCTGGGCAAACGCGTGCTGATCGTCGAGAAGCGCGACCACCTCGGCGGCAACGCCTACTCGGAAAAGGACCCGGACACCGGCATTGAGGTGCACAAGTACGGCGCGCACCTCTTCCACACCTCCAACAAGCGGGTGTGGGAGTACGTCAACCGGTTCACCGAGTTCACCGACTACCAGCACCGCGTCTTCGCCATGCACGACGGCACCGCCTACCAGTTCCCCATGGGGCTCGGCCTGATCAACCAGTTCTTCGGCCGCTACTACTCGCCGGACGAGGCCCGCAAGCTCATTGAGGAGCAGCGCGAGGGCAAGGACCCGGCGGCCGCCACTAACTTGGAGGAGCGCGGCATTGCGCTGATCGGCAAGCCGCTCTATGAAGCCTTTGTGAAGCACTACACCGCCAAGCAGTGGCAGACCGACCCCACCGAGCTCCCGCCGGAAATCATCTCGCGCCTGCCAGTGCGCTACACCTTCAACAACCGCTACTTCAACGACACCTACGAGGGCCTGCCGGTCGACGGCTACGCCGCCTGGTTGGAGAAGATGGCGGAGCATGAGCTTATCGACGTCCGCCTGTCCACCGACTACTTCGACGTCCGCGACGAGCTGCGCGCCGAATCCCCCGACGCGCCCGTGGTTTACACCGGCCCAGTCGACCAGTACTTCAACTACGCCGAGGGCCACCTCGGCTGGCGCACCCTCGACTTCGAGCGCGAAGTGCTGGAGACCGGCGACTTCCAGGGCACCCCGGTGATGAACTACAACGACGCGGACGTGCCGTACACCCGCATCCACGAGTTCCGCCACTTCCACCCGGAGCGGCAGGATAGCTATCCTGCCGACAAAACGGTGATTGTGAAGGAATTCTCCCGCTTCGCCGAGGACGGCGACGAGGTCTACTACCCGATCAACACGCCCGAGGACCGCGAGAAGCTGAAGAAGTACCGCGAGCTCGCCGCACAAGAATCCCGCGAGAACAAGGTGCTCTTCGGTGGTCGCCTGGGCACCTACCAGTACCTGGACATGCACATGGCCATCGGCGCGGCGCTCTCCTTGTTTGATAACCACCTGCGCCCACACTTCGAAGACGGCGAGGCGCTGAACCAGGCGCGCGGGCACTAATCTTGCGTGGGTGTCCCATAAACAGAGACAGCATGCCGCTTCCCGACGGGGCGTAGACTTCTTCTTCGGGCTTCCCGCAGCCCCCATTTTTCTGGTGCTCATCGGATCGATTGGCACCCAGGCCGCGGCGGTGCTCGTGACTGACATGTTGCCGACGGTGGGCGCGCCGGGCGTCTCGGGCCTGCGCATGGCCGCTGCCGCCGTCATTATGGTGCTGCTGTTCCGGCCGCGGTTATCGGGTATGACGCGCGCCCGGGTGATCAATATCGTGGTTTACGGCGTCGCCATCGGGTTGATGAACGTGATGCTGTACCAGGCCATCGCCCGTCTTCCGCAGGGTGTGGCCGTGACCATCGACTTCCTCGGCCCCTGCGTCGTTTCTTTTCTTGGCCTGAAGATGTGGTGCTCCCGCCTGTGGGCCATCGCCGCGTTCGTGGGCGTCGCCCTGATCGCCCAACCCTCCAACGACCTTGACATCGTCGGCGTTGCTTTTGCCGCAGTTGGTGCGGCGTTCTTCGGTATCTACACCCTCTTCGCTGCCCGTATGGGTAATGCCGAGGGCGGCGGGATGCCGGATTTGGCGCTGTCGGTGGTCGTCGCGGCGCTCGTGCTTGCGCCCTTTGCTGTTTCCACGGCACCGCATGTGCACGGCTCGATGTGGGGCACCATTGTGCTCTCGGGCTTCATCGGCGCGGTGGTCCCTTTTGTTATGGACACGATCGCTGCCGGCATTGTCTCGGCGGCGGTTGTTGGCACGCTTTTCGCGCTGGACCCGGTTATCGGCGCGATTGTGGGCTGGGCCTTCTCTGGGGACCAGATCACATGCTCCATGGCAGCAGGCATTGCGTTGATTGCTGCGGCCGGCGCGATCATTACGTGGCGCGGGGCGAAAGAATCCCGCGTGGCGTGAGTTGTCAGGGCAATGCGGTGAGTAATGCACAACTCTGAACAACTCCAAACAACTATGTCGATCTGCAGAAACAGCGCATTTACTGGGTCGTTGTGAGCGGAAGTTGTTTCAGAGTTGTTTTGAGTTGTTTCAAACAACTCGTGTATTACTCCTGTTATGCTCATTGCATGGTCGATGCGGAGTTTGAGGTTGTAAGGGAAGCGCTTTCTGCGATTGAAGCTGGTGAGAACGCCAGCAGTAGGGAATCGCAGATATTGGACTTCAAGGAAGACCCCGCTGTGCATCCGATGAACAAGAATCCCGATGCGGGCTTAATAGAATTTCTCGTCGACGAAGTTATTTGCTTTTCCAACGCGGATGGCGGAGTCGCATACATCGTCCTTGGTGTTAACGACAAGAAGTCGGGGCCATCTGCGTTTACTGGAACTGACCGTGCTTGCGACTGGTTGGTGGAGAAGATCTACAGTAAGACCCAGCCACATATCCAAGTAGAAGCTTTTGAAATCCAGTGGTGCGATGCGCGTTTGATAATCTTGCGTGTTCCGCGAGGGATGGCGCTCTACCAACGATCCAAAGGTCAAGCGAGCAAGCGTGTAGGGAAAAGCTGTGTCCCACTCGGGGAAGACGAGCGTCGGAGTATCCATCTGGCACGCGCCAATCCAGATTTCAGTGCTATGGCGTCGAGGCGAGGGCCTGAAGAATTGGATCTGCAAGCCGTCGAGCGGGCGAGAGTTCTCCTAGCCAATCGGAAAAAGCCTTGGGTGACAGCTCACCGGTTCCGCGGACGGGGCTCGAACTATGCAGTGAGTTAGGCCTGCTAAAGCCTGATGGAGGACTGACTTTCGCAGCGGAAATACTCTTCATGCAGCCGTTAAATAACCGGTCGGTAGTTCGTCACCTTCTTCGGGAGGTGCCCAGTGGTGATCCAAAGGTGACCGAGATCTCGGCACCGTTAATTACAGCTTCCGAACGCCTCCGCGCGCTCATCACGGACCATACATCTCAGGAAATCGCTCGAGTCCAGCTCCCGAATGGGCAGGAGTTCCCGATTCCTGCGTTCCCGACGATGGCGGTTGACGAAGTTGTTTCCAATGCGTTTGCTCACCGCGATTGGGGAGCTACCGCAGCAATAGTCGTAGACCAGTCTCCCACCAGCTTGACAGTGTGGTCTCCTGGCAGCCTTCCAGTGGGTGTTCGTAAAGAAAGAATTTTGACCACCCAATCTATTCCGCGGAACCCAGTGCTCATGGGGGCTTTAAGGCAGTTGAGTCTCGCTGAGGAATCGTCGCGCGGTTTCGACCGCATGTGGGTCTCTATGCTCTCAAGCGGCAGGCAAACCCCGAGTCTGAACACTGATGGGCCGTTTGTTGAGGTTACTTTGCCTTCTGGTGAGGTGGATCAAGATTTCATCAAGGCGCTATATCAGCTGCGTTCAACATTTGGGGATGCCATTTTCGATAGTGTGAATGGACTCTTGGTTACACGCCATTTGGCAAATAATCAGATCTTGATGACTTCTACTGCAGCTCGGCTTATGCAAGTCTCGGAGGCGCAGGCCCAGGAAACCTTAGGATGGTATGCAAGGCAGGGCTTCCTGGAGCAGCTGAGGGATGCTCCTGAATGGATATTGTCCGCGCAAGCCAGAGCCGCTTTTGACGGTGAAGCATCCTCTGTAGTCAGTGCGGTAACGACGGAGGACTGGATTATCGCTCAGCTCCGTGAAGGGAATGCTCTGAATGCTCGTGAAGTTGCTGAAGAATTAGGTGTTGAGAGGCAATCGGTAAGTCGGCTCCTCCGGCACCTTAGAGATTTGGGTAAAGCAAAGATCGCTCACGATAGCCCTAAGCGGGGGCCAGGCGTCCGATGGGTTTCTACTTAACCAGAGACGCCAGACCGTCAGCAAAACAACCCAGAACAACTCAAAACAACTATGTTGAGCTGCAGAAACAGTGCATTTACTGGATTGTTTTGAGGTGAAGTTGTTTGAGAGTTGTTTGGAGTTGTTTCAAACAACTCTCCAACAACTCTCAGGCTCCGGCCCGTTGCGTTGCGCTACCCAGCGACCGGCACAAACGTCGAAACGAGGTAGCGGTTGATGTCGGAGCGATTGATGATGCCAACGACGAACGACGGAGTCATCGTTGCTAACGACGAGACCGGTCGGCCGAGAACAGCGGCCACGTCAGTACCGAACTCTGTCGAGTCGTTGTGTGCGAGCAGCGCGTACGGCGTGGTGAAGGCCGGCACGGAGTCGCCGATCACGTCGAGTACGTCCCCGTCTGAGACGAAACCGGCCAGCGTGCGGTCGTCGCTAAGCAACGGCACGCCAGAAATCCGCTTGTCCACGAACATGTGCAGCGCATGGCGGATCGTGTCGTTCGGCGACAGGGCGTAGACGTCTTCCCGCATCAGCTTGGCGACCAGCGTATCCGCGGCAGGGGAGACGGCCTCCTGTGCGCTGGGCTCAGCAGTGGTTTTCGTGCTTGACTGTTGCAGCTATGTTCGCAATTTGTGTGAACGTTGGGTCCTGCTGAGGCGGGGGCGTCCGCCAGCGCTTGAACATGCAGATGGCCATCGGTGCGGTCCTGTCCCTGTTTGATAACCACCTGCGCCCGCACTTCGGGCACGGCGAGGCACTGAACCAGGCGCATGGGTATTAAAGGGTCCGGTCGCCCGCCCTTCTTCCTTTAGGTAAGGCAATCCTATATAATCTGCAGGGTGAGTTTTAGACCTTTCCTTGCAACCGTCGCCCGTAGTGAACGCGTCGCGCCGAATTTCCAACGAGTGACGTTCACCGGGGTCGATGCAATGGGGCCTGCCGTACCTATCAGGGATTTGCGCATCAAGCTGCTGATCCCGCCCGCCAGTGGAGTGCTCAGCCTTCCGGAGGAAGGGTGGTGGGACGCGTGGCGCGGTATGCCGGAGCACACGCGCGGGCACCTCCGTACCTACTCGATTCGAGAATTCCGGCGATGCGCCGGTGAACCGGATGAGCTGGATGTGGATTTTGTTCTGCACAGTGACAACCCCGGCCCCGCCTCGGCATGGGCGGAGGACGCGCAACCTGGCCAGCAGCTCCTGATAATTGGGCCGACCCGCGACGATGATTCCGGTGTTGGCATCGAATTCAATCCGGGGTCTGCAGCAATGGCATGCCTCTATGGTGACGAAACCGCGCTTCCAGCAATAGCCCGCATCTTGGAGGATTGGCCCGGAGGCCTCGCCGGGTCTGCTGACATTGAGGTACCGGCCGGCAACCATGTGCCCATCGACGCCCCTGCGCAGGTCGACGTCCGCTGGCACTTCCGCGAACACCGCGACGTCGACCACGGGGATTTACTTCGTGCACAACTGCAAGACGATGTCGCATCTCGCTGTGTCTCAGTATCTTCGGGAGCTGGAAGACTAGAGCCAGTTGATGAGGCCCTTCTCGACATGGTCTGGGAGACACCCACGTACTCCAGCGGCGGTGAATCTATCGCCCCCGCTTCGGGTACTGCAGGGCATACCTACTACTGGATCGCAGGGAAGAGCACGGCTGTGACGGCGATGCGGCGGCTCCTGGTGAAAGAAGCGGGTGTGCCTCGCCACCACGTGTCGTTTATGGGGTACTGGCGATAACGGGGTTACAACGTGGATAAACGTGTAGGGCTTGTCGCTTTCCTTGCGGCTTTCACCGTGTGCGCAGCATTAGTGTCGCTTCTGTTCGGGGCGCGCGAAATGGGGTTCGGGGCAACGGTGAGCGCGGTTCGCGACGGAATCACGCTGGCGTTCTCGGGAGGCGCCGAACAACTCGAGGCGGCCAGCGACGAGGCGAAGATCATCGCACAACTTCGAGTTCCGCGCACCCTGCTCGGCCTGTTGGTAGGGGCAGCGCTAGGTACAGCGGGGGCGCTGCTGCAGGGCCACACCCGAAACCCGCTCGCAGACACAAACCTGCTGGGCGTAGGGCCCGGTGCGGCGCTCGCAGTGGCGGCAGCTATTTCCTTTCACGGCTCCATGACGGTGTTGGGCACTGTTGGAGTGGGCTTCCTCGGCGCAATACTCGCGGTGGCGCTCGTGTTCGCGCTTAGCATGAGGAGCCTGGGATCGTCCCCGATCATGGTCGTGCTCGGAGGGTCTGCGCTGGGCGCGGTCTGTAGTGCGCTTACCAGTGGTATCGTGCTGACGAATACGCAAAGCCTCAATGAGATGCGGTTTTGGACAGCGGGCGCTATCGCTGGGCGCGACATGCAGGTAGTCGCGGTGCTTGCCCCGGTGATGCTCCTAGGGCTTGTGCTCGCCTTTGGCACGGCACATCAGGTGAACCTCCTGAACTTGGGAGACGACGTGGCCAGTGCACTTGGCGTGAGAGTGAACATCGCGCGGGCCGTGGGCATCATCGTCGTTGCATTGCTCACTGGTGCCGCGGTGGCTGGGGCGGGCCCGATCGGGTTCGTCGGCCTGGTCGTTCCGCACCTAGTGCGCGCCTTTACGGGGCCAGATTACCGCTGGGTGCTGCCGTGTTCCGCGCTGGCGGGGGCATCGCTGCTGTTGCTTGCCGACGTTATCGGACGCATCATCGCCAGGCCCGGCGAATTGCAGGTGGGTATCACGCTCGCCTTTGTTGGCGCCCCGTTCGCCCTGTACCTTTTGCGTAAAGGGGCGAAACTGTGATGCGGGTTTTCGTGACGAATGGTGTCCTTGCGGTGTTGGCTCTCGCCGCGGCCCTTGGGGGTGTCATGGTCGGAGACTTCGAGCTTACGGTCCGGGATGTTGTTTCTACGCTCATGGGCCAAACCACGGAATTGGCTCGTACGGTGATTATTGAGTGGCGTCTGCCGCGGGTAGTGACAGCTTTGGGAGTAGGAGCTGCGCTGGGTTTTGCGGGGGCGATCTTCCAGACCATCACGAGGAATCCATTGGCGAGCCCAGATATTCTGGGCGTCACCTCGGGTGCCTCCGCTTTCGCGTTGACTGCGTTACTTGCTGGTGGAAGCTCCGGAATGCTGCTGCATCTTCTGGGGGTCCCGTTCAGTGCGTTCCTCGGTGGATTGGCAGTGTCTGCGGCAATCTGGTGGCTGAGCCGTGGCGCGGGTCTCGGATCTTTCCAACTTGTCTTCGCCGGGATCATCATCAACGCGTTAGCGATGGCCTACAACTCGTTCCTGCTCGTTCGCGCCGATTATCGCGATGTAGGCAAAGCGCAGGCGTGGATCACCGGTTCGGTGGGTTCTTCGAACTGGCGCGATGCACTCGCCGTACTCATTGCGCTGGCAGTCGTCGTTCCGCTCTTGCGTTGGGCAGCCTTCAATCTTCAGGCACTCTCATTAGGCGAGGATACGGCTGCTGGCCTCGGGGTGGAGCCACGGCATATGCAACTCATCCTCATGCTCATGGCTGTAGTGCTGGCATCGGTGGCCGTCGCAGCCTCTGGCCCGATAGCTTTCGTGGCCTTTGTTGCGCCACAGATCGGACGCAAGATCACGCAAGCAGCAACGCCGCCTTTAGGAACAGCGATGCTCGCTGGCGCGGCGATCGTGTCCGGCGCTGACTTAGCGGTGCGCACCCTGGTGCCCGGGAACCTGCCGGTAGGTATAGCTACAACTGCGATTGGTGGCACAGCGCTGCTCTACACGCTGCTACGTGCAACACGAAAGGTGTCCGTATGATGCTTCAAGTTCGAAATCTCAAGGTGAGTTATGGCGCTTCCGTCATTGTTGACGGCATTGACCTCGACGTGCCTCAAGGTGGGGTCACCACAATCATCGGTCCGAATGGTTGCGGCAAGTCAACGCTGTTGCGAGCTACAGCAGGGCTTATTGCATGCGAGGGTGGCACGGTCACGCTGAACGGCGTGGACACGGCGAAACTGAAGCGCCGCGAGATTGCGCGCCAGCTTGCAGTACTGCCACAGACGCCTGTCGCCCCCGAGGGACTCACGGTCCGTGACTTAGTCAGCCGTGGACGCCACCCGCATCAGTCCTGGCTACGGCAGGCCTCTGCTGAGGATGCGCGTGCGGTCGATGCAGTGATGGAGCTGACCAATATTGCAGAGTTTGCAGACCGTCCGCTCGAGCGGCTTTCTGGCGGACAGCGCCAGCGCGCCTGGATCGCGATGGTCTTAGCGCAGGACACTCCGCTTGTATTTTTGGACGAGCCGACGACGTACCTCGATTTGTCTCACTCCGTCGAGGTCTTGTCGCTTGTACGTCGCCTCGCTGATCAGGAGGGGCGAACTGTGCTCATGGTGTTGCATGATTTGAACCTCGCCGCACGCTACTCGGATCAGCTCATCGTGATGCGTCGTGGCGAGGTTCGTGCGGTCGGTGCGCCTACCGAGGTAGTCACGGAGTCTTTGCTGAGCCGCGTTTTCGATCTGCCTGCGGTTGTGGCGTCAGACCCAGTGAGCGGTGGCCCACTGGTCGTCCCTCGGTAGGCACCCTCCCCTGAAATGCCTAGAGCTGTTGCTCGAATTGCTCGATTGCGTACGGGATAGTGAGGGGGTTGGGCATGCTCATTGCGTTGGCCGTGTCGGTGTCGAGCCAATAGAGCCCGCCACGCTTGTTGACGTCAAGGTCCATGAAGTTCTCGTCATTCTTCAGCGCATCGATCGCGCCGTAGTAGTCCAACACGAAGAGGTAGTCCACGTCGTTGAAATCTGCGTAGTTCTCGGGCGACCAGTCGAGGAAGAAGCTGGAGCCATCACCGTTGAACTTCTCCGGAATCTTGAAGCCCAGTTTTTCGATGAAGGAGCCGCGGCCGTCGCCAGCGGTGTACACACCGAACTTCCCGTCGTAAGGCATGCCGATGACCGCTGTTTTCCCCTGCAGCTCTGGGTGTGCTTCGCGGAAGTCTTCGAATGCCTGCTCGGCGTCGTCGATAAGCTTTTGACCTTCGTCTTCCTTGTCTACGGCCTTGGAGATCTCTTTGACCTGTGCATCCCAAGGGACCTGCCAATCCTGGTACTCATCCGAGTGGAAGGTGGTTGGCGCGATCTGCTCGAGCAGTGCCTTCTTGTCGTCCTCGAGACCGCTGTTTACTGCAATGATTTGTGTCGGGTTGAGCGAGGCCACCTTTTCCGCAGTGTCGGTGCTGAATTCGGTGGTGGTATCACGGATTGGGTTCGGGTTGACCGTGAGCTTGTCCTTGGCCCACGGTCCAAGTCCGGAGGGATCGCCCGAGCCCTCTTGCTCCCAGGTGGCGTAACCGACCGGTTGCTCGCCCAGGGCAAGGAGCGTATCGACGTCGCCAAGACCCAGTGCCACGATGCGCTCGTCTGACCCGTTGGCATCGGAAGCTTCGGGAGCGGCTGTTGGGCCGCTTGCTTCGCTCGAACAGCTGGCAAGCATGAATGCCGCGGTGACAGTGGCTGCGATTGCCTTGAAGGGACGAGAGGTAAAGAGTGCCAAGGTTGCACCTTCCGTAGATGGTTAAAGAATATCGAGTTAGGCATAGCTAACCTAACGAAAGTATTCTAAGGCATGCCTTGCCTCATGGGCAATGTCTGTCTACGCGCTTGGAACGGGGGCAACACACATCGAGTCGCTGTGCGCGGGCAGCGCGTACAGCGTCGTGAAAGCGGCCGTCCACAGGGAAAGCCGTACAACGTGTCTCGTTTTCTAGATCAGGCGGCGGCTTGAGAAGACCCTCGTGCTGCGCACTGGCAGCGATATGACTATTAGCGCTGGCTGTACGGGTTGTCGTCGGGGTTGCCGAATTCGCGCTGGTAGTGCGCGTCCCAGTCGAAGCCCGCCTCTTCGCTGTTTTCCAGGTGCAGGGGATCGGCAGGCGCTTCGTCGCCTTCCGATTGAGCCGCGCGAATCAGCAGCACCACCCCGACGAGCGCGGCACCGATCGCCGTGAACACGCCGATCGAGCCGGAGAGGAACACGACGGCAAGCCCGGCGACGACAATCGCCAGGATGCCAAGCAGAAGATCCATCTTGGAATTGTTCATGGCACCGAGTATCCCGGTGGATTGCCCATCCGGCAAGGCAGCCGCAATCTACTTCGACGCGCGATCATCCATGAGAAACGCGATCGCGCACCCGATGATCAGGCCCCAAAAGGGAGAGGTGATGCTGAGGAATTTGAACTCGGAGACCGTGATCAAAAAGCACACCAGCGCGCCGAAGGGGTACTGGCCCGAAAAGCCTGCGAGGAAGGCATTCTTCAGCGAATTCAGCATCGCAATGCCCGCGAGTGCTGCGATGAAGGACGCCGGCATGGCCAGCATGAAGCCGACGAACGCTGGCGACGCCAACCCGACGGCGATCGCGCCGATGGCCGTGACCATCGCTGCGGCGTAGTGCCGCGAGCGATTGGGGCCAGAGACAATCAAGGCGTTAGTGGGGCCGGCCAGGCAGGTCGTTACGTTGCCGATGAAAGCCATCGGGAGTGATACCAGTCCGGCGGCTGCCGAGGCCAAGTTCACGCCCGGCCTGTGCCCGGCCGCGGTGAGCACGGCGACACCCTGGCCGTTTTGCACCACCACGACTGTGATGGCCAGCGGCAACACCAGCTCGACCATGGCTGCCCAGCTGAACTGCGGCATGATCAGCTCCGACTGGGCGAAGATCCCGTTGTCGAGGATGCCCTCCGAGACCCGGCCGAGCATAAACGCGAGCGCGGTGCCGACGATGGCGGCCACGGCAACGGCCGGGGCGAAGCGCGCGATGCCCTGCACCGCCGGATGATTGATGGAGAGCAGGACAAACACCAGGATCATCGGCAGGACGATCGGTGGGTCGTCGATAGCCACTTCGATCAGCCCGAGTCCGAAGTGGAGGAAGATACCCGCCACCATCGCCTGCACGATGGTGGGCGGCAGCACCGCCATGAATCTTCCGATGAGGCCAGTCCAGCCGAGGAGGAAGACGAGCACCGCGGTGGCGACGTACGCGCCAATGACTTCCGCGAACGCGAGGTGCGTGAGCGCGTCTCCGACAAGTACTGTGCCGGGGATCGTCCAGAAGAACGCGTACGGCGTCCGATAGAGCCAGGTGAGAAACAGCGTCAGCAGGCCGTTGCCCAGGAAGGCTCCGAGAATCCAGGATGAGGTCTCGTCTGGTGAGAGGTTGCCAGCCGTCGCTGCCGCGAGAATGACGGCGATCGGACCCGAGGCGGAGAAGATGAGCGCGACCAGCCCGTTGCCTATTTCAAGCGGGCCGAGGTCGCGCCGTATGTCTCTAAGGCTTGGGCGCTGGCGCGTCGGGCGCTCAATGGCTCCGAGCGCTGTGAGATGGGGCGCTGTCATAGGGTTACACCGTCCCTTGCTCGTCGGTTTACGCCTTCTCAATCACCGCGGCCAAGCCCTGGCCACCGCCGATGCACATGGTCACCAGGGCGCGCTTGGCGTCGGTGCGCTGCATCTCGTGGGAGGCGGTGACCAGCATGCGGGCGCCGGTGGCACCCACGGGGTGGCCGAGCGAGATGCCGGAGCCGACCGGGTTGACGCGCGGGTCGTCCTCGGAGATGCCCCAGGCGTCCAGCACCGCCAGGGCCTGGGCGGCGAAGGCCTCGTTGAGCTCGATGAGATCGATGTCGTCGAAGGAGATACCGAGGCGGTCAAAGAGCTTCTCGGTCGCGGCGACCGGACCGATGCCCATGGTCTCCGGGGCCACGCCGGCGACGGCCCAGCCGCGCAGGACGGCAGCCGGGTTAAGGCCCAGCTCTTCGGCCTTCTCGCGCGTGGTCACGATCATGGCGGCGGCACCGTCGTTCTGGCCGGAGGCGTTGCCGGCGGTCACGGTGGCACCGTCCAGCTTCTTACCCATGACCGGGCGCAGCTTGGCCAAGGACTCGGTGGAGGTGTTCGGGCGGATGTGCTCGTCTTTGTCCACCACGATCGGGTCGCCCTTGCGCTGCGGGACAGAGACGGGGACGATTTCCTCGTCGAACTTGCCCGCCTCCTGGGCTGCGGCGGCGAGCTTGTGGGAGTTCACGGCGAGTGTGTCCTGGCGGTCGCGGGCAATGGAGTATTCATCGCGCAGGTTCTCGGCGGTCTCGATCATGCCGCCCGGGATCGGGTGGTGCTTGCCGCCGGCCTGCTCGCGGCCCTCCTGCAGGCGGTCCTTGAACTCGAGGTTGCCGCCCTTGGCACCCCAGCGGATCTTGCCGTCCACCGTGTACTCGGTGTTCGACATGGACTCGGCACCGCCGGCGATGATCAGGTCGGCCGCGCCGGAGGCGATGTGGGCTGCGGCAGTGGCCACTGCCTGCAGGCCGGAGCCGCAACGGCGGTCCAGCTGCATGCCGGGGACGTCTACGCCCAGTTCTGCGTCGAGGGCGACCACGCGGCCCAGGGCAGGCGCGGCACCGTTGGGGGAGGCCTGGCCGAGGATGATGTCGTCGATAAGCGAGCCTTCGATGCCCGCCTCCTTGATGACCTCGGTGACGACGGTCGCGGCGAGCTCTTGGACAGGCACGCCGACAAACGCGCCGCCGTAGCGGCCGACTGCGGTGCGCTTCGGGTTGCAAATGACGATCTCTGGCTGGTTCATGAGTAGTCCTTTCAGGGATTAGACGTTGTTGTGCGTGGCCATGAGGTCACGGGTGATGGCCTCGGCGGTGTTGAGCAGCTGCGGCAAGAGGTTGTCCACAAGCTGTTCGTAGGGGTGCGCCGCCACGTGGGTGGAGACGTTGACCGCGGCGACCGTCCTGCCCGTGGAGTCGCGTACGGGGGCGGCGATCGAGCGCAGTCCCGCCTCGAGCTCCTGATCCACCACGCACCAGCCGGCATCCCGGATGTTGCGCAGCGCGCTGCGCAGGGTGTCCGGGTCCGTGATGGTCGACGGGGTGATCGGTTCGAGGGGGTCGGCGAGGTACTCGTCAATTTGCGCATCGTCGAGCCCCGCCAGGAGGACGCGCCCCATGGAGGTCGCGTGCGCTGGGAAGCGGGTGCCGATGGTGATGTTCACGCTCATGATGCGGCTGGCCGCGGAGCGCGCGACGTAAACCACGTCAGATCCGTCGAGCACGGACAGCGAGCAGGACTCGTTGAGCGTGCGCGAGAGCGCCTCCAGATGCGGCTGCGCGATAGTTGGCAGCCCGAGGCTGGAGAGGTAGGCGTAGCCCAGTTCCAGCATTTTCGGGGTGAGCCAGAACTCTGCACCGTCGGTGGCGGCGTAGCCCTCGGCGATGAGCGTGTGCAGAAAGCGGCGCGTGGTCGCGCGGGCGAGCCCGGTCGCGTCGGCAACCTGTGCGAGGGTGCGACGGGGGTGCTCGGCGTCGAAAGCGCGGATGACCGCAAGACCACGGACCAGCGACTGCACGGTTTGTACTTGCATCGGGTCTCCTTTTTGCAGCTCAGGGGCGTTTTTGCGCGCCATGTCACGGGGCACATTGCGCACTGGAATGTGCGCTGCATCCCACTGTACTCCAAAAATGTTCGCGTTGAGAACCCTTGTGCAGTCTTCGAACGGGCGCTAGGGTGGAGTCATGCTGAACAAAGTTGTGACATCAATCGACGAGGCGGTGGCTGATATCGGCGACGGCGCCTCGATCGCCGTCGGCGGCTTCGGTCTCGTCGGCATCCCTGCCCGTCTCATCGACGCGCTGCGTAAGCAGGGCGCCGGTGAGTTGACCATCATCTCCAATAACCTGGGAACCGACGGCTTTGGCCTTGGCCTGCTGCTGAAGGACGGCAAGATCGCCCGCTCCATCGGCTCCTACCTGGGGACTAACAAGGAGTACGCGCGCCAGTACCTCGAGGGTGAGCTCACCGTGGAGTTCACCCCGCAGGGCACGCTTGCCGAGCGGATGCGTGCAGGCGGCGCCGGCGTGCCCGCCTTCTACACCAAGGCGGGCGTGGGCACCCCGCTGGCTAGCGGCGAGATCCCGGTGCGTTACAACCCGGACGGCTCGATCGCCGAGTACTCCAAGCCGAAGGAGATCCGCGAGTTCAACGGTGAGCAGTACGTGCTGGAAGAGGCGCTGACCCCGGACTTCTCGTTTGTGCACGCAAAGAAGGCGGACCGCTACGGCAACCTCGTCTTTAATAAGACGGCCCGCAACTTCAACCCCGACGTTGCCACTTGCGGCAAGACCACCATCGTCCAGGCGGAGGAAGTCGTGGACACCATCGACCCGGCAGAGGTGGACCTGCCCGGTATCTACGTTGACCGCGTTGTTGAGGTTGGCCCGCAAGAAACAGGCATCGAGTTTAGGACGGTGAGCAAGTAAATGAGCTGGAACCGCGAAGAAATGGCGGCACGCGCAGCGAAGGAGCTGCGCGACGGCCAGTACGTCAACCTGGGCATCGGTATGCCCACGCTGATCCCGGGCTTTCTGCCCGAGGGGATCGAGGTGGTGCTGCACTCCGAGAACGGCATCCTCGGCGTCGGTGCCTACCCGCACGAGGACGAGGTGGATCCGGAGCTGATTAACGCCGGCAAGGAAACCATCACGGTGGCCAACGGCGGCTCCTTCTTCTCATCCTCCGATTCTTTCGGCATGATTCGCTCCCGCGCGATCGACGTCGCCGTCCTCGGCGCGATGGAGGTCTCCCAGTATGGCGACCTGGCCAACTGGATGATCCCGGGCAAGATGGTCAAGGGCATGGGCGGTGCGATGGACCTGGTCCACGGCGCCAAGGAAATCATCCTGCTCATGGAGCACACCACCAAAAAGGGCGCATCCAAGGTGCTCGAGGAGTGCCGCCTGCCGCTGACCGGCGCGAAGTGTGTCGACCTGATCATTACCAACCTTGCGGTCTTCAAGGTGGATCCGATGAAGGGGCTCACCCTGCTCGAGGTCGCGCCGGGCGAGACCGTCGAGTCCGTCCGCGAGGCAACCGAGGCTCCTTTCGAGGTTGCCGTGTAGCTGCGAGGTAGGGCCCGCAATTATCGACGCCCCGTCAACCACGTTTTCCGTGGTCGGCGGGGTGTTTTATTGTTTTCTCCGATAGTAGGCGTGGCACAATGCTTGACATCCACCAACTAATTCCCTATGGTTAACACAAAGTTAACAACAGGCGAATTGAAAGGAGAAGTGCAATGAAGTTCTGGAAGATCTTCCTGACCCACGAGACCAACACTGTTCTCCGTGCGATCGCAGCGGCCAGCCGTAGCGCCCACTAGCGCCAGCTAGTACGCCACGGCGTCCGTCACGTTCGGGTGGTCGGCCAAGGGGGTGACCTTAATCTTCATGTAGGGGTACATGGGGAACCCGGAGAGCACGGCGTGCAACTCATCGTTGTCACGAACGTCGTAAATCGAATAATTGGAGTACTCGCCAACTACCCGCCAGATACCTTTCATGGTGCCCTGGCGCTGGAGGTTGCCCGAGTACTCCTTTTCTTGTGCCTGGAAGTCGGCCACCTGCTCAGGGGTCAGGGACTCGGGGAAGGTGACGTCCATTCGTGCGAGAAACAGCATGTGTGTGTCCTTTCGATATGTCTTATTTACGTTCGAGTGCGCTCGCAAGCTCGTTGCGGGAACGGATCCCAAGCTTCCGGTACACCCTGGTCAAATGGTATTCCACAGTCTTGGTGGAAAGGTAGAACTCGTTTGCCACCTCCTTATTTGAAGCGCCGGTCGCCACCGCCCGGGCGATCTCTTCCTCCTGCGGGGTCAGCCCGGCAAAGCCATTGACCCGCTCGCCGAGCCCGCCTGCGCGCCGCTCTCGGTCCGCCAGGGCGACGAGTTCGTGCGCGCCCATCGCTTGAAAGAGAGAAGAGGCCTGGGCGAGTGCGTCGTCGGCCTGCTTGCGTCGCCCGAGGCGTCGTAAAGCGCGCCCATAGGCAAATAACAAGGTCGACTCGGCCGCGGGCAGCTGCCGGAACTGCAGGCGCTCGACCGCGTCCTGGAAGGTGCGCAGCCCAGCTGCGGTGTCGCCCCGCTGGATCAAGAGATTGGCGCGCGGCACGGCCAGGCGCGCGTGGACGGAGTCGATGTGGCTTGTCGCAGCGCGCGCCTCGGCCTCCTCGAGCACGGCCTCTGCCTTCTCGTGCTCCCCGGTGGCCAAAAGTGCCCGGGCGTAGAGGTCCTCCCAGGGCCAGAAGCCGGGCTGGGAGATGTCCGTGCGCTCCTGAATGACGGCGAGCTCACGGCCGAAGCGTACCGCCGTGCGGTAATCGCTCTTCGCAAGCGCGCTGCGCAGCTGGGTGAGCAGCGCGGGAACCCGCTGAATGACGAACGCGTCCTCGTTGAGCGTGAGACGGTTGGTATACGAGGCAGCCAGCGAGTGCTCACCGCGTAGCTGGGCGCAGGCGGTGCCCGTCCACAGCAGCAGCGGGGAGAGGAACTCAAGTCCGTGCTGCTCCGCGCGGGAGAGTCCCCGCTCGACGACCTGCAGCGCGTTGCCCGGTTCGCCCAGCAAGTAAAGGGTGCGGGCGAGCCACGCATCCATCCACACCACGATGCGGTGCGCGCCCTCCTGCCGGGTGGTGACCTGGAGGCGCTGCCGTGCCTCGGCGAGATTGTCGTGGACTGTGTTGAACCAGCCCAGGGTCATCTCGCGTCGAAACGCGAGCACCGGAGTCTCACGCGGCTCCTCTTCGTAAGTAGGGATCGTGCCGCGCAGCACGCCTTCGGCCATCGTGGAAAGGTAGCGGGTGTCGGCGATGGTCAGAAAGTCTTCGCCGGCTTCGCGGCGGGTGATATTCGCCCACCGGATGATCTCTTCCGGCTCCCACTCGTGCAGGTGGAACAGCGTGCGGCGCGCGGCTATCGACGCCCGCAGCGGGGCTGTCTCCTCTGCCTTGCCTGCCTCGTTCCAGGCGCGTTCCAGCAGCGTGTCGGCGGCGTTGCGCTGGCCCTCATGGATGGCCAAGAAGCCTCGGACCGAATCGACGTGCGGGTCGACATCCGTGGCCGGCAATGTGGACGCGTGCAGTTTGGCCTGCCGGATATCGGAGCCAGAAATGAGGGACTCGACGGCCGAGAGCGTGTGGCGTTCCTCCAAGTTCACGTTCTGGGCAATGGTAGCTGCGAGCAGCTGGAAACGGGCGGCGTCTAACCACTGCCCGGCCCTGCCGAGTGCGGCGGCGCGCTCTAGCAGCGCGCGGGTGACGTTCGGATCGCGCGCGGGCTGGCTCTGCGCCCAGTGGAAGGTAGACGCGTTCAGGTTACCGCGGTTGGTATAGAACGTGGCGGCTTTTGCGTGGAGCGCCCGCATAAACGGGATGTCGGCGCCGGCGCGCACGGCGGCGCGATCGGTGGTGTGGCGGAAGTAGACGAAGCGCTGTCCACCCAACAGGTGGATACCCAGTACTCCGGCGTTGAGTGCGGCGGAAAACGTCTCCTCCATCCCGGGCAGGATGGACTCTAAAAGGGTAAGCGGCTGGGGGCCATCGTCGTAGCTGACCAGCGCAGTGGCGAGAAGAAGCTCCCGCATTTTCCGCTGCTCCGCCTCTGGGCAGCGGCGCAAAAGTGCGGCGTGCCAGTCGTCGGGAACGCGCAAAAGTGGGGCCTCGGTGCTCCAGTGGTCCGCCGGATATTGCCCCAGCAGCTGGCGAACATAGGCGGGATTGCCGCCGGTGATCACGCGCATCTGCGTGGCAGTTTGCGCCGTGATACTTGCGCCGACCGCTTGAGATATGAAGCGCTGCACCTCGCCGGTGTCCATTGGCGGGATCTCAAAGACCGCGTCGACTGCGCTGCGCAGCTCGAGCGGGTCCGCGTCGGAATCGACGGTAAGCAGTAGCGCAGCGTTACCCGCAGACACCGAGCGGACCGCGCTGAGCAGGGCACGTATCGACGCCCGGTCAGCCCACTGCGCGTGATCCACGCAAATCAGCGGCGCCGGGTCGTATCCCTCATCCGGGGCGGGGACAAGTGGGTGGCCGAGTCGGCCTTCCACGATGCGTTGGATGTAGCCCTCGTTGTCCTGCTCCCACTCGAGTGCGCCAACCTGGACTCTCTTCCAGTCGGTCAACGGGGTAGTCAGCCGTGCCACCATGTCGGACTTGCCCGCCCCTGCTGGGCCAGAGACTAGGGCGGCGTAGCCGACGCCCTCAGGTAGGGAGAGCAGTGCATGCTGGATCTCCCGCTCGAGGTATGACTCAGTTAACATCCCATCCTGCATGTTGTGTAACTTACGCTAACCTTGGTCGCCGCCCGCAACGGGGAGGACGGAACCAGTGATGTAGCTGGCCTCCTTGGAGGCGAGGAACACGATCGGCGCGACCTGCTCGTCGAGCGTGCCGTAGCGGCCCATCACAGTGGAATCGATAGTCTGATCCACGATCTGCTGGTACCACTGCTTTTCCTGCTCGCCTTCCGGGCCCGGGCCACGCGGCACGCGGCGCTCCGGGGCGAGCGTGCCGCCCGGGGCGGTGGCCACGACGCGGACGTTTTTCTCTGCCGCCTCCAGCGCAAGCGCTGAGGTCAGCGCGTTCACCCCGCCCTTGGAGGCTGCGTACGGCACGCGATTGACCCCGCGCGTGGCCACGGAGGAGACATTGACGATCGTGCCGCCGCCGTTGGCAATCAGCTCCGGTAGCTCCGCGCGCACTGACCACAGGGTGGTAAACAGCGAGCGGTTGATCTCCTTGGTGATCTCCTCTTCCGAGTAGTGCTCGAAGGGCTTGGCCCAGATCGTGCCGCCCACGTTGTTGATGCACACGTCGAGAGAGCCGACGGCCTCCCGTGCCTGCGCCACCGCGTCCTGCGCTCCGGCGAAGGTCTCCAGATCCGCTGTGGCCGAGCCAACCGCGCCACAGGTGAGCTCGCAGAGCGACTCGGCGACCTCATGTACGATCTCGGAGCGGTCCACTAGGAACACTGAGCCGTTTTCGCGCGCGATTCGCTCTGCCACCGCGCGGCCGATGCCCTGGGCGGCACCGGTAATCAGTACGCTCTGGTGGCGGAAGCGACTTGGGGTGAACAGGCCGGTGGCCTGGTCGTCCACATCGGCGGCGGGAACTGCGCCCACTTCACTTTGCGTCTCGTGGTGTCCAGCCACTTGTGCTTACACCTCCTGCGACTCTTTGGGCGCGGATGGCACGGTCGGGTTGAACTTCTCGAAGTAGAAGTTGCGCGGCGGCGTGGCTTGTGCTTCCAGGTAGGTGCGCACGGCTTCCACCATCGGCGGCGGGCCGCACAGGTAGACGTCGGCCTCGCCATCGTGCAGGTGCTCGGAAGCATCCAAGTGGTCAGTGACGTAGCCCTTGCGCTCGTGCTCCGCCTCCGGGTCGGCCAGCACGGTGGTGTAGTCGAAGTCCGGGAGTGTTTCCTTGAACCCGTCGAGGCGCTCCAGCTCCACCAGCTCGTCGGCAAAGGTTGCACCGTAGATCAGACGCACCGGCACGTCGAGCTTCTCGTCGCGGGAGAGCTTCTCCAGGATTGCCATGATGGGGGCAAGTCCGGTACCACCCGCGAGCAGCAGGATCGGGTCGAGCGGCTCGCGCAGGAAGAAGGAACCGACCGGCCCTTCCAGCTTGAGGCGATCGCCCACCTTTGCGCGTTCATCCAGGTAGGTGGACATGAGCCCGCTCGGGGTGTGCTTGATCAAAAACGTCGCCACGTCGTCGGAGACATCCGAGGAGAAGGAATAGGAGCGGTGGTCCTCGCTGCCCGGGACGGTGATGTTGACGTACTGGCCGGCCAGGAAGTTAAGCGCCTCGTTATTGTCCACCTTCACGCCGAGGCGGTAGATGGAGCTGCCCAGGCGGGTGAGATCCACGATCTCGCCTTCGAAGGTCTGCGTGCCGGTCTTGGCCATCTCGGAGGTTGAGGCGATGTGGACGACCATGTCGGTCAGCGGCTTGGTCTGGCAGGCGAGGATGTAGCCGTCGGCAGCTTCATCGGCGCTCAGGGCGTCGTCGACGTAGTCGCCTTCTTCGAAGTCGCCGGCGTCGCAAAACGCCTTGCAAGTACCGCAGGCACCGTCGCGGCAGTCGAAGGGGATGTTGATCTTGGCCTGGTAGGCGGCATCCGCGATCGTCTCGTCTTCGGCGCAATCGATGAAGCGGGTGACACCGTCTTCGAAGGCGAGCGCAACCTTGTACTGGGTGATTTCTGGTGCAGTCATGGTGGGCTCCTTAGACCTGGTAGATGTCCACGACGTGGTGGATGTAGTCGTTCTTCAGCACGATCTTCTTCTTCGCAATGCGCAGTTTCTCCCCGCTGGTATCCAGGGTGAGGAAGGTCGTGCCGAAGTAGTGGTCGGTGTGGTTGTAGCGGAAGTAGTAGGAGATCCAGTTGAAGCGGATATCCACCTCGCCGTCGCGGCGCTCGAGGATTTCCACGTTGGTGATGTTGTGGTTGGTGCGCGGCTCCGGGATCGAGGTTGCCGAGGAGCGCTCCGTGCGGATACGGAAAACGCGGTCTTCCAGTCCCGCGCGGGTGGGGTAGTAGATCAGCGAGATCTCCTGCTGCGGGTCCTGGGTGAGCGTGTCGTCAACGTCCCAGGCTGGCATCCAGTACTCGGCGTCTTCGCGGTAGCACTCGAGCCACTCTTCGAAGTTGCGGTCGTCCAGAAGGCGCGCCTCGTAGTAGAGAAAGTCTTCAATCTCGGTGCGGGAAATGGTCTGTGACATGGGGGTTCTCCTTGAAAAGTTGAGGGGGCTGGCTACCTACGACGACGGCGACGTGCTGGGCGCTCGGAGGCGGCTGCGGCCTTGGCTGCGGCGCGCTGCTTCGCCTTTTCGACGGTCGCCGCTGAGGAGTCCCGGTCATTAGCTACTTCCTTAGCCTCGCCGGACTCTTCGCGCTCGATCGCACTCAGCATGACTTCTTCCCAGTAGCCGTGCTGGATGGGGTAGAGACCCTCGTCCTCGGTGCGGGCGCCGGAGGAGAGCACCGTGTTCATGCCGAGCTCTTTGGCCTTCTCGTTCTGGCCCTCGACCTGCTGCTTCTGCCCGCGTGTCATGTCGTTCCAGGGGAAAGAGGATGCCTGGTAGGTCTTCTGGCAGGAGCGGAACTCCTCCAAATCGTCCGGGGTGGCCATACCGGTGGCGTTGAAGAAGTCTTCGTACTGGCGGATGCGCTTTGCGCGCGCCTCAGCCGATTCGCCCTTGGGGGCGATGCAGTAGATGGTCACCTCGGTCTGGTCGACGCCCTTCGGCTCCAAGCGGCGGATCTGCGTGGAGAACTGGTCCATGATGTAGACATTCGGGTACAGGCACAGGTTGCGCGAAGCGCCCACCATGAACTCGCCGCGGGCCTCGCCGTGGAGCTCCTTGAGCGTGTCCAGGCGGTCGAAGAGCGGGCGGTCCTCCGGGTTGGACCAGGTCGACCAGAGTGCAAGGTGGCCGTTGGGGAAAGAGAAGTAGCCGCCGCCCTGCTCGCCCCACTTGCCGGCGTCCATCGCCTTGGTGTCGTTCTTGGAGTCGCCGGTGGTGCGGCGTGAGGTGGTTGCCGCGTAGTTCCAGTGGGTGGAGGAGACGTGGTAGCCGTCGGCTCCGTTTTCTGCCTGCAGCTTCCAGTTGCCGTCGAAGGTGTAGGTGGAAGCGCCCTTGAGCACCTCGAGGCCCTCCGGCGACTGGTCGATGAGCATGTCCAAGAAGACCTTGGCGTCGCCCAGGTGATCCTCGAGCGGGACGACGTCGGCGCTCAGCGAGCCGAAGAGGAAGCCGCGGTAGGACTCGAACTTCGGTACAACGCGCAGGTTGTGGGAGCCGTCGGTGTTGAAGTTATCCGGGTAGCCGCCGTCCTTTTCGTCCTTGACCTTGATCAAGGTGCCGTCGTTGGAGAAGGTCCAGCCGTGGAAGGGGCAGGTGATGGTCAGGCGGTTATCTACCTTCTTGCGGCAGAGCATTGCGCCGCGGTGGGAGCAAGCGTTGATCAGGCAGTTGAGCTCGCCGTCCTTGGAGCGGGTGATCACCACCGGCTGGCGGCCAATGTTGGTGGTGAAGTAGTCGCCTGGGTTGGGGATCTGGGATTCGTGGGCGAGGAAGAGCCAGTTGCCCTCGAAGATGTACTTCATTTCCAGTTCAAAGATCTCCTCATCGGTGAAGATCTCGCGGTTGACGCGGACGATGCCCTCCTCCGGGCGGTCGTCGAGTGCGCGGGAAAGGATGTCTCGTGCGGATGTCGCGGCCGTCATCGGGTGGCCCCTTTCAAACTCTGTCGTGAACGTGATCTGACTCACTGCGAGTCGGCTGGCAGCAATGATGCCCCCGGGTGCCAGGGGCTTGCATTAGGGAAATTTCTAGGGTTGGCCCAGGGTTGTTGGGAAAATGGTCAATGTGCTGCACGAATGGCCGATATGGCTGTTGTGGAATGGATCTACCCCTTACCCCTAGGGGAGAACCTAGCTCTTACCTAGGGGCGCATGATGTTTGTGCTGGTAGGTGCGCCAAGTGGTGTTTTGTGGTGCCTGCATTTGCAAAAACTCCTTGTGTTTGCCGGTGTGATGCAACACACTTGGCTTCACCGAGTGGTGCCACTCACTCAATCAGGATTCACGCCCTACCAAGGAGGAACCATGACCGAGGCAAACCTGCAGCACGAAGACCCGACCGCGAAGGGTTCGGGTAACGCGGCGACTGCTGCGTTCCAGAACCACATCTACAAGTCGGATACGTCCAAGGAGCGCGCGAACGAGATCTACACGGATCTGCTCAAGGCGATTGCTGATGTCGCGCACAAGCACCAGGTGACCTATGACGAGTACCGCGTGCTCAAGGACTGGATGATCAAGGTCGGCGAGTACGGCGAGTGGCCGCTGTGGCTCGACGTGTTCGTTGAGCACGAGATCGAGGAGATCAACTACAACCGCCACGACTACACCGGCACCAAGGGCTCGATTGAGGGCCCGTACTACGTCCCGGATGCCCCGGAGCTGCCGTGGAAGACCACCATGCCGATGCGTGAGTCTGACAAGCAGTCCGAGCAGCTGATCTTTAAAGGCCAGGTCACCGATGTCGACGGCAACGGCCTCGGTGGTGCGACCGTGGAGCTGTGGCACGCGGATGAGGAGGGTTACTACTCCCAGTACGCGCCGGGGATTCCGGAGTGGAACCTGCGCGGCACGATCGTGACCAATGAGAATGGCGAGTACGAGATCACCACGGTCAAGCCTGCGCCGTACATGATTCCGCACGATGGCCCGACTGGTTGGTTCATCGCGTCCTATGGTGGTCACCCGTGGCGTCCGGCGCACCTGCACCTGCGTGTCAAGCAGCCTGGTTTCCGTGAGATCACCACGCAGCTGTACTTCCGTGGTGGCGACTACGTGGACAACGACGTGGCAACCGCTGTGAAGCCGGAGCTGATCTTGGATCCGACGCCGGGCGAGTCCGGTCTGGACGAGGTCACCTACAACTTCGCACTGGACAAGAGCTAGTCACAAGCTAGTTTCGTCGCTTCCTTACCTGGATGAAGGCCCCCGCCATACATTGGCGTGGGGCCTTGACCCGTACTCTGCCCCACAACATATATAAGGACAACAGCGTGACAACTATGAATACTGATGCTGATCTGCGCATCGAACGCGTGGAAACCCGCCTTCTCGACGTCCCTCTCTTCCGTCCCCACGGTTTTGCCACCTACACCGCCACCGCGCAGCCGATCCTGCTGGTCAGTGTGCATCTTTCCGGAGGCGTGACCGGCTACGGCGAGGGTGTGGTCCCCGGTGGCCCATGGTGGGGTGGCGAATCCGCCGAAACCATGCAGGTGATCGTCGAGCGCTACCTCGCGCCCGTCATGGTGGGCCGCCAGGTCAACGAGCTCGCCGGTATCATGCAGGACTTCGAGGCCGTAGTGGCCAACATGCGCTTTGCCAAGGCCGCTTGCGACGTCGCCATGCACGACGCCTGGGCGCGAGCGCTCGACGTCCCGGTGCGCGACCTGCTCGGCGGGCGCGTCCGCGACGAGATCGACCTGACCTGGGCGCTCGGCGTGCTCCCGCTCGAGGAGGCTGTCGCGGAGATCACCGAGCGCATGGAGACTATGGGCACGCGATCCTTCAAACTGAAGATGGGGGCCGGCGACCCGGATCGGGATACCCGTCGCATCGCCAGCCTCGCCGCCGAGCTGCGTAACTCCGGCAAGGAGGTGGGCCTGCGTATCGACGTCAACGCGCGCTGGGACCGCCTCACCGCGCTGCGCTACCTCCCGCGGCTTGCCGACGCCGGCGTGGAACTCTTCGAACAGCCCACCCCAGCCCACGAGCTGGACACGCTGCGAGAGCTGACCACTCGCATCGGCGTGCCCGTGATGGCGGACGAGTCCGTCTGCTCCCCGGCCGATGCGCTCGCGGTCGTGCAGGCGAAAGCTGCCGACGTCGTGGCGATCAAGACCACCAAGCTCGGCGGCCTGCTGGAATCGAAGAAAGCCGCGGCCATCGCAGGCGCAGCAGGCCTGGCCTGCCACGGCGCGACCTCACTCGAGGGGCCGTTCGGCACCGCCGCCTCGCTGCACTTTGCCTGCACAACCCCGGAGATCACCTTCGGCTCGGAGCTCTTTGGCCCGCTGCTACTCAAGGAGAGCTACACCACCGAGCAGCTGGACTACTCCGATGGCGTGGTGCGCCTGCCCGAAGGTCCGGGACTCGGGCTCGAGCCGGACTGGGACAAGATCGAGCACTTCACGCGGCAATGATTTTTGAGTGCCAGGTCCTTCGCGTAGTCGGGTGATCTGCGATGGACTTGGGCGCATTAGATCTCACTGATAAGTCAGGGGTGCGGAATCTGTACATCGGGTTCCGCACCTGAGCTCAATTTCTAAGTGGCTCTTTACTTCGCGAATCCGTCGTTGAAATTGGGAGCGGCGGCCAGTGAGGATGCTCCCCTGCAGAAGGACGAAGGACAGTCCAACCAATCAGCAGTATCGAAATCAATTTAGGTAGCAGGAAGAAAATGTAGTTCGTCATTAGACAACTGAAACTGGAGAACCATTGTGGATACATTATTGAGAAAAATTGGGAAAATCCCCGGTGCCCTAATGGTGGTGCCGCTACTCGCCGGAGCGTTGACAAATACATTTGCCGGTGAAGCTCTTGAGATTGGTAGTTTTACCACGGCTCTTTTCCGCGATGGGACAACGGTGCTGATTGCGCTGTTTTTCGTTGCAGTAGGCTCTCAGATCAATATCAAATCGGCAGTTCCTTCGTTGGAGAAAGGGGCTGTCTTGCTGGTGGCAAAGCTCGCCGTTGCCGTCGCTGTTGGACTCGGGATCGCGTTTCTTACTCCCGATGGCACATTGTGGGGGCTGCTCCCGCTGGCCGTAGTGGCAGCAATGTCGAATTCGAGCGGCTCACTTTACGTAGCGCTTACTTCGCAGTTTGGCTCGAAAACCGATAAGGGAGCCATTTCGGTTCTTTCAATAAATGACGGACCATTCTTGACGATGATTGCGCTTGGTGCTGCGGGATTGGCAGATTTTCCTGTGCAGTCACTAGTCGCAGCGATTCTTCCGTTAGTAATTGGATTCGTTCTCGGAAACACCTCTACTCTGGCTCGAGAGTTTCTGAAGCCAGGCGAGCAGCTCATTATCCCTTTCGCGGGCTTTGCGATCGGCGCAGGGATTGATTTTGGTGAACTGATTCGCTCCGGTTTGGCGGGCGTATTCCTGGGATTCGTGGTTCTCCTGTTTTCCGGTAGTGCCACCATTGGCGCGATCTACCTGTGGCATCGAGTTAAGCGACACCCCAAAGAAACTCGAAACTTGGTCGGTGGAGCTGCCGAATCAGCAGTGGCAGGAAATGCTATTGCAACTCCGGCAGCTATTGCGCAAATTGACCCCGCCTACCAGTCAATCGTTGGCGAAGCTACTGCTCAAGTGGCAACTGCAGTAGTTGTTACTACGTTCCTTACTCCGTTCCTTGTTGCTTTCATCGCGAAGTGGCAGCAACGTCGCGGAGTCGATCCAGTCAAGGAAGATGAGCTTTTCGGTGCGGCGGAGAATGAAGGAAACCAGAGTGATGAACGCAAGGCAACGCATCTGAGCTTTGTGGAAAGTGGAAGTCGCCTTCCCGGCGCTGCTTATCTCCATGAGAAAGAGTAGCCGTACACTAAACGATTCTCGACGGGACTAGCGGGTCGTTGAAACTGAGTACGGAACCATAATTGCTAGACGCCCCGTTGGTTCCGGGGTAAGCGAAGCCCCGGAACCATTTGTTCCGAGGCTTCGACTAATACCCTTCCTCTGTTCCTAAGCCGAGAGGAAGGTACGCAGCGCGCGCGTGACTTCCTCCGGCACCTCCACGGTGGGGACGTGCCCGCCGGAGCTGAGGGTGATGGACTCCGCCTCGCCGCCGACGTGCTCCGCAATCGCGTGGACCACCTCGGGCGGGGTGGAGGGGTCGACCGCGCCGGAGATAGTGAGCACTGGCACGGTGATGTTGCCAAGCTCCTCGGTGTAGTCCCACCCGGCCAGGGCATCGGCGCCGACGGCGTAGCCCTCGCCGCGGGTGGACAGGATCATCCTGGTCAGCGCGTCGGTAAGTGCGGGGTGGCTGGCGCGGTACTCAGGCGTGAGCCACAGCTCGATCGCGCCGCGCGCGCGGGTTTCCATGCCCTCGGCGCGGGTTTCTTCCGCGCGCGGCACCCACTTGTCCGGGCCACCGAAGTAGGGAGCGGTGCACATGAAGACCGCCTTGGTCACTCGCCCGCTGGTCGCGGTGAGGTACTGTGCGATCGCCCCGCCGAGGGAGAGCCCGACGATGGCGAACTCGTCGACCCCGAGCACATCCAGGGTGTCGAGCACGTTGTTGGCCAGGTCGTTGATGGTGGTCTCGCCCGGCAGTGCCTGCGGGTCGGGGGACTGGCCGTGGCCGGGGTGGTCGATGGCGATGACACGGAAGTCCTTGGACAGGGAATCCAGCTGCGGCAGCCACATATCGGTGGTCGAGGCGATGGAGCCGAGGAACACCACCGGCTGGGCGTCGCGGGGGCCAAAGTCTACAGAGTGCAAAATCGTCATGCGGACAGTCTAGTGGGCAGCGCTAGGCCTTGTGGTTTTCTGGGGGAAAGGACAGCTGCTCCATTGCATCAGCCGCCGGGTGGTCGCGGAGATACTCCCGGATATAGGGGAGCTCATAATCCACAAAGCCACGCCCGGTCGGCCGGATCATCTCGGCTTCGATGAGGCGCCTCCTGTACGTGCCTGCATACTGGGTATCCACGCCCATTCGCTCGGCGATGTCTGCCATACGCGACGGGCCGTCGTCTTGCGACATGGCGGTCAAGAACGTGCGGTCGACATCGGAGAGATCAGCTAAGGACGGCTCGTGCACGAGCTCGCCAAGCTTACGGCGGGCGGTGACGATGCCCGCACGCACTGCCGATTCGTCGATAATGCCCTCGTGTGCGCTGCGGAACGCGTGTTGCCCGACGAGCTGGATCATAAACGGGTAGCCGCCAGTCGCTTCGGTACCGAGCGCGAGCGCCTCTGGGGTCCACGCGATATCCACTTCGCGAGCGGGAGCTTCGAGGGCGTCAGCGACGTCGGCAAGCGGCACGAGCCCCATCTCGATCCGATTCGCGCGGCGAAGGAAGGTGACCGGATTGCGTCCCTCGTTTGCAGCGAGCAGGGGCTTCACTGCGCCAGGGATGCCCGCCATCGCGACGGCGATTTCGCGGTCTTCGCGGATCATGTGCTGCATTGTTGTGCCGAACTCAATGATGTCGCTCATATACGCGTAATGCAGCTCATCCAGCGTGATGAGGATGCCG
The DNA here is from genome assembly GCF_001831515.1 of Corynebacterium sp. HMSC074A01. Lineage (GTDB taxonomy): Bacteria > Actinomycetota > Actinomycetes > Mycobacteriales > Mycobacteriaceae > Corynebacterium. The sequence goes on along the minus strand of NZ_KV825601.1, from coordinate 46,688 downwards.
GTGGGTGCCTGGCCGCGCTGCTGATCCATCTGCTCTAGAAGCGCAAAGCACTCCTCCAGCGTGGACCGCAGCGAGGGAGGCGGGGCTTGGTCGGCGGTACGATCGAAGCTCAGGCCGCCCCAGCCGAAGGGGAGATTGATACTGCCAAGCCGGGCATTATCCGGCTGTGCTTCTCGCATCTTCCGGAGCAACGTGTCGCGGATGCGCTCGTTGAAATGCTCGGTGGTGGTTTCCGAGATCACAATCCAAGACTGTTGCCGTGCGGCCTCCTCGAACTCGTTGAGGAGTACGGTCTTGCCAATGCCACGCGGGCCGGTGACGATGGAAATCCGCTCGTGGGTGCCGGGGCCGTCGTAAAGCGCCTCGGCGAAGTCCTGGACGTAGGAGTCGCGGCCCGCCACAACGGGAGGGGTTTTGCCCATGGTGGCGGTGTACGGGTTGCGGGGGCGTCGCGGCAGCTGTGGCATGAGGCACCTCGTTTTTACTCGTTACTATTCTTACTATTCTTACTACTGTTACTATTCCGGCGCTGCGCAACCGGTCCTGTATTCCCGCCTGAAAACCCCGCCGCCGCGCGAGCCGCGCGAGGCAATTGGGCTCCAAGCCATTACGCTGGGGTGGAACTGTCTTGAAAGTGCATCCAGTACACCGACATTGGAAGTGAGACCTCTTGGATACGCAGATTGCCGTGGAGACGCTGGCGCGCGTGCTCATGCCGCGCAAGGGGGAGCCGCACGACGTGCGCTCGCTCTATCTGATCGAAGCGGAGCAGAATAAGCAGCGCCTGCGGTGGGCCGACCGGACGAGCCTGACGGTGCCGGAGGGGCAGGAGGTCAGCTTCGAGACGTACTTCAACGCCTTCCCGGCCTCCTACTGGCGTCGCTGGTCCCAGCTGGACCGGGTGGTGCTCGCCATGGATGTGCAGGGCGCGGCCACCATTTCGCTCTACCGCTCCAAGCACGACGGCGTGCGCATCAGCGTCAAGAACGTCGAGGTCGCTGACGAGCACGTGGAGATCCCGCTGGAGCTGAAGAACTTCGAGGACGGCGGCTGGATCTGGTTCGACGTGACCGCGGAGACCGAGACCACCATCACGAACGCAGCATGGTGCGCCGATCGGGCCCCGGAGGCGCAGAAGCTTCACGACGGCACGTCGCTGCCACCCCAGCCCAAGCAGGTCGCCGTGGGCATCCCCACCTTCAACCGCCCCCGCGATGCGGTCAACGCACTGCACGCGCTGGCGGAGGACCCGGAGGTCGAAGCGCACATCAGCCACGTGCTCATGCCGGACCAGGGCAACCAGCACCCGGCGGACGAGCCGGACTTCGCCGAGGCGCAGGCGGCACTCGGCGACAAGCTGCGCATCTTCTCCCAGGGCAACCTGGGCGGCTCGGGCGGCTACAGCCGCATCATGTACGAGGGGCTGAATAATACGGACGCCCCGTACATCCTCTACATGGACGACGACATTGCGATCGAGCCTGACTCCATCCTCCGCGCAGTACAGGCAGCCCGCTATGCGCGCACCCCGATCCTGGTCGGTGGCCAGATGCTCAACCTGCAGGACCGCGCGCAGCTGCGCACGACCGGCGAAGCCGTGGACCGCGCCACCTTCATGTGGGGCGCGGCCGAGCACGCGGTCTACGACCACGACTTTTCCAAGTACCCACTCGGCTACGTCGGCACCGAGCAGGAGGAACTGGACCCGCGCAAGACCACTTCGCGCGCGCTGCACCGCCGCATCGATGTGGACTACAACGGCTGGTGGATGAACCTCTTCCCCCGCGCCGTGGCCGAGCAGCTCGGCCTGCCGCTGCCGCTGTTTATCAAGTGGGACGACACCGAGTACGCACTGCGCGCCAAGGAGGCCGGCTACCCCACGGTGACGTGGCCGGGCGTGGCGATCTGGCACATGGCCTGGGCAGATAAGGATGACGCGATTGATTGGCAGGCGTACTTCCACCTGCGCAACCGCCTCATCGTCGCCGCGATGTACGGCCCGGACGCCGCCGACGGCATCCTGCGCAACATGCTGAAGTCCACCTACAAGCACATCATGTGCATGGAGTACTCCACCATGGCCATTCAGGTCGAGGCGATGAAGGACTTCCTCAAGGGCCCCGACCAGCTTTTCGACGTCCTGGAGTCCTCCCTGCCGCGCATCCAGAAGGTCCGCCAGCAGTACCCGGACGCCAAGGTCGTCGCTTCCGCCTCCGAGCTGCCCGCGCCCACCGGCGCGCCGGGCGTGCCGACCAAGAACATTGGTGGGCGACTGGCCAAGGTGAAGAAACTGCCGTGGGCGTTCAAGGCACTGCGCCACCAGCTGCGCGCCGAGGACCGCGCGCATTGGGACGCCCCGCAGCTCAACCTCACTGCAGAAGAAGCCCGCTGGTACACGCTGGCGCGCGTCGATTCGGCCACCGTCTCTACCGCGGGTGGCACTGGCGTGGCCTTCCGTAAGCGCGACAAAGCAACCAGCGACGCCCTGCTGAAGCAGACGAAGGAGCTGCAGGCGGAGATCAAGCAGCGCTGGCCTGAGCTGCAGAAGGAATACCGCGCGGCGCTGCCGCGTCTGACCAGCCACGAGGAGTGGGGGAAGATTTTCGATGCCCAGTAGTCCTTTTCCAGCACTCGATACCCGCGAGGCGAAAGCACTGATCGCCCTGCAGAACCGCGTCTACGCCCCGGCCACCGTCAAGGCGGCCCGTACGCTGAGCCACTTCGGCGAGCATGACTTGGGCTGGATGGGTGTTGCGGCGGTGGGCGCGGCGTCGACAAGCAAAAATCGGCGCAAGTGGCTCGCGCTCGGCGTGGGCACCTTCTGCGCGCACGCGGCGAGCGTGGTGCTCAAGCGCATCGTGCGCAGGCCGCGCCCGCATGACGCCGGTATCAAGATCGGCGTGAAGACACCCTCGCAGCTGTCCTTCCCCTCCTCGCACGCCACGAACACGGCCGCGGCGGCGGTGCACCTGGCGGATATTACGGGGAAGAAGTGGCCGTGGCTGCTCGTGCCGGTGATGATGTGTTCGCGTAACGTGCTCGGGGTGCATTACCCTACGGACACGCTGGCGGGTGCCGCGCTTGGTGCGGTAGTGGCCAGGGTTGTAGTTGAGGCGGAAAGGAAAACTCGATGACCGAGAGCCAGCAGGGCACAGATAAGGTGTACGACGAGCCGCTGTTTAAGCCGGAGCCGCACACCTCCGGGGTGGATATCAGCACGAAGCGCCAGCCCCCGAAGAACCTGCCGGATGCGATGATCAAGGGCCTGCGGCCGAAGCAGTGGGTCAAGAACGTCCTGGTGCTCGCCGCGCCGCTCGCCGCCGGTAACTTTAATGGCCAGACGCTTCTCGACGTCGCGCTCGCCTTCATCGTCTTCTGCCTCGGTGCGTCCTCCATCTACCTGGTCAACGACGCCCTGGATGTGGAGTCCGACCGGGAGCATCCCACGAAGCGTTTCCGCCCGATCGCCTCGGGCATGCTGCCGATCAAGCTGGCCTTCGGCATGGCGGTGGCGCTCATCGTCGGTGCGATTGGCCTGTCCTTCCTTGCCACCGACGGCCCGGCGCTCGCCCTGGTCATCGGCATCTACATCGCCCTGCAGCTGGGGTACTGCTTCGGCTGGAAGCACATCCCGGTGATCGATATCGCGCTGGTGTCGTCTGGCTTCATGCTGCGCACCATGGCCGGCGGCGTGGCCGCCAACATCGATCTGTCGCAGTGGTTCCTGCTGGTCGCGGCCTTCGGCTCGCTGTTTATGGCCTCGGGTAAGCGCTACGCCGAGATGCTGCTGGCACAGGAAACTGGCGCGAAGATCCGCAAGGCGCTGGAGGGCTACACCGCTACTTACCTGCGCTTTGTCTGGACCCTTTCGGCCACGGCCGTGGTGATGAGCTACGCGCTGTGGGGCTTCCAGCTCTCGAATGCCACCGACGGCCCGGCCGCGATCTGGTACCAGATTTCCATGGTGCCCTTCGTCATCGCTATCCTGCGCTACGCTGCGGAAGTCGACGGCGGCCAGGGTGGCGCGCCGGACGAGATCGCGCTGGAGGACCGCGTGCTGCAGCTGCTCGCGCTCGCGTGGATCCTGTGCATCGTCATGGCTGTTTACGTCATTCCAGCGCTGGCTTAGTAGTATCGCTGGAATGAATAAACAGGCCCGCCTTTCCCTGCTCGTCGCAGCGGCAATTGCGGGCATCTTCGCGTTTTGGGGTGGCTACACCCGGCGCTGGATGTCCGACGACGGGCTCATCGTGCTGCGTACGGTGCGCAACCTGCTTGCCGGCAACGGACCAGTTTTTAACGTCGGCGAGCGGGTCGAAGCGAATACCTCCACGCTGTGGCAGTACCTGATTGCTGCCTTCGGCTGGCTTACCGGAGCCCGGCTGGAGAGCGTGGCGATGTGGCTTGCGCTCGCCTGCACGGTTGTCGCCGCCGTGTGCGCCACCTACGGGGCGGGCAAGTTCTGGCAGGTACAGCAGGTCGCGCCCGTTATCCCCTTCGGCATCATCGTCTATCTCGCGCTTCCGCCCGCCCGCGACTTCGCCACCTCCGGCCTGGAGTGGGGCTTAAGCTTAAGCTGGATCGCGGTGTGGTGGGTGCTGCTGGTGCACTGGGCCAGCCCGCAGGGCAAGCGGGCGAAGCCGATCCCCGGCTACTGGCTGGCGTTTTGGTGCGGGTTGTCTTGGCTGGTGCGCCCGGAGCTGGCGCTCTACGGCGGGGTCACCGGCATCGTCCTGCTGGCGTACAGCCCGAAGAAGACGCTGGGGATTCTCGGGGCGGCGCTGCCCGTGCCCGCCGCTTACCAAATTTTCCGCATGGGCTACTACGGGTTGCTCACCCCGCACACCGCGGTGGCCAAGTCTGCCTCGGATTCCGAGTGGGCCCGCGGCTGGAACTACTTTGTGGACTTTGTTGGCTACTACTGGCTGTGGCTGCCGGTCATCGCCGTGGCTGCGGTAGCGGTGTGGCTGCTGCGACAGGAGCGGGGACGCAGGCTGGCCATCGTCCTTTTGACTAGCGGCTGCGCGCTCGTGCACATCCTGTACGTGCTGCGCGTGGGCGGCGATTTCATGCACGGGCGGATGTGGCTCTTCCCGCTGTTCGCGCTACTGCTGCCCGTGATGGCGATTCCCTTTACCCGGGTCACGGCCGCGGTGGCCACGGCGATCGTGGTGTGGGCGACGGTGACCGTCGTACGCGCGCACCCCATCGACTGGTTTGCCTATGATCGCGGCGAAAAAGAGCTCAATATTGTCGACGAGCGCGAGTTCTGGTCCTACGCCACCGGCAACAGCCCGGCCGACCCGCCGCTCTATGCCACGGATTTCTTGGGCTCCAAGCTCATGCAGAACTGGGTCCCCACGGTTGAGTCCGGCATGGAGCACAACGCCGGCCAGCTCAACATTGCCCTGGTGGAAAAAGACCCGGAGCGCTTCAACTGGTACTGGCGCCCGCGAATGGATGCGGACGAGCTTGCGGGCAGCGACTTGGCTGATCTGCCGATGACCGCGTACTTGACCAACTTAGGCATGACGAGCATGAACGCGCCGCTGGAGATGCGCGTGCTGGACACCGTCGGCCTAGCGACTCCGCTGGCAGGCCGCATGCCGCGCGACCCGGAGGGGCGCATCGGGCACGATAAGTACCTGCACCTGGAGTGGCAGGTGGCTGACTCGGCTACCAAGATCGACTCGATGCCCAAGGGCGTGGACCGTGAAGAGGCGCGGCAGGCGCGCGCCGCGCTGCGCTCCGAGGAGATCTCGGCACTGCTTGCTAGCTCGCGCGAGCCGATGAGCCGCCACCGTTTCTGGGAGAATGTGAAATATTCGCTGGGAGACGGTCGCTCGCTTCAGTTGGATGCGGATCCATCGGTCTACCTTGATGACGACACGCTGAAAGCGATCGAAAAGGGCGAAGACCCTGGGCTTTCGGGCACACAGATCGCCTGGCCGCGCAATTAAATGGCCCTTCCCATCTCGACTTGGTAACGTTGCTGTAACCAAAAGCTGAGAATCAACATCGACGTTGGGAGAGTCATGTCCGCATCCAAAACGAAGCGGAGCCTGCTCGCGCTGCTCATGGCGCTGCTCACCGCGATCACCACGGTGGTCGCGGCACCGCAGGCGCAGGCAGGCAACCGTGACTGGTTGCGCCCGGATTCCACCGGCCACTGCGAGTGGGATCGGGTGAAGTACTGGGTGCAGCGATGCACCGTGTGGTCGCCCGCGATGGGCCGCCACATCACTGTGCAGATCCAGCCCGCCCAGCGCGGCGGCAACGCTGGCCTGTACCTGCTCGACGGCCTGCGCGCCACCGAGCGCACCAACGCCTGGGTCAATGACGTCAACGCGGCTCGCCTGTTCAAGGACAACAACATCACGCTGGTCATGCCGGTGGGCGGCCAGTCCTCCTTCTACACGGACTGGAACGCGCCGGCCACGTACGACTTCAACCACCCGGTGACCTACAAGTGGGACACCTTCCTGTCGAAGGAGCTGCCGGCCTACCTGCAGCGCCACTTCGGCGTCTCGCCCACCAATAACTCGATCGTGGGCCTGTCCATGGGTGGCACCGCCGCGATCAACCTGGCTGCGCTGCACCCGCAGCAGTTCCGCCAGACCCTGTCGTTCTCCGGGTACCTCACCACCACGATCCCGGGTGGGCAGACCGCCCTGCGCATCGCGCTTCTCGACGGCGGCCTGTACAACCTCAACGCGATGTGGGGCTCCATCTTCAACCCGCGTCGTTACGAGAACGACCCGTTCCTGAACATGGGCAACCTGCGCGGGCGCGACGTCTACGTCTCCGCGGGTAGCGGTACGCCTGGCCCGGCTGATGCGAAGTACAAGCCGGAGCACCGCGCCGCCGGTATCGCGCTCGAGCAGGTCGCCAGCTTCACTACGCGCCTGTGGAGCGCGAAGGCGAACGTGACCGGTGTGAAGCACACGGCCGTGTTCACGCCGACCGGTCTGCACAACTGGGACCAGTTCGGCTCCCAGCTGGTGGCAACCAAGCCGCGCATCCTGAATGTGATGAACGCCTGGTAGTCTGCAGCACTTTCTGTCAGCCCCGTTCCCGCCTGCCGCGGGGGCGGGGTCTTTTGCGTGTGTAGGCGTAAAAACAAATGTCCCGGAAGTTCCCGGCGTGTCACCGTGTAAAGTCTCAAGTGAAACTTAACCTTTGGGTTATTGCAGCGTCGCCGAACTGGCTTATGCCGGGGGAGGGGAACCCCCGGACTGGCCGAGCGGGCGGCGCGATGCTCACATGACCGTTTTTAAGATGAGGCAGGACACCTTCATGCGCGAACACCGTTCCCCCAAGATGTGGCAGCGTGCCGCCCGCGCGGCGGCAGTGCCGACCGCGATGCTCATGATCGCATCGACGCTCCCCGCCGTCGCACCGCAGGCGCAAGCACAGCTGAGCAGCAGCGGCAGCAGCGGTAGCAGCACCTTCGGCGATTCCCGCGGCCTGTCGGACGCGATCCGTCCGAAGGATCCGCCGAAGCGCACCCCGATCGAGGTGGATGAGCACCCGGAGATCCCGGGCCTGCCCGATGGCGTGAGCGTGGACCGCATCGAGTGGCTGACCAACCGCCGCGTCGCCGTCTTTATCAAGTCCGCCGCGATGCCGGATGAGCTGGTGCAGGTGCAGATCCTCCTGGCCCGCGACTGGCACTCCAACCCCGAGGCGAAGTTCCCGGAGGTGTGGGCGCTTGACGGTCTGCGTGCCCGCGACGACGAGAACGGCTGGACCATCGAGACCAACATCGAGCAGTTCTACGCGGACAAGAACGTCAACGTGATCCTGCCGGTGGGCGGCGAGTCCTCCTTCTACTCGGATTGGCAGCGCCCGAACAACGGCAAGCACTACAAGTGGGAGACCTTCCTGACCAAGGAGCTCGTGCCGATTCTGCACAACCGCTTCCGCTCCAACGGCAAGCGCGCGCTGACCGGCATCTCTATGGGTGGCACCGCCGCGGTCAACCTGGCGGAGCGCAACCCGCACCTGTTCAACTTTGTCGGCTCGTTCTCCGGCTACCTGGACACCACCACTACTGGCATGCCGACCGCGATCAAGGCGGCACAGCTGGACGCGGGTGGCTACGACGCCGAGGCGATGTGGGGCCCGCTGGGCTCGCAGGACTGGATCGACCACGACCCGAAGCTGGGCATTGAGAACCTGGAGGGCATGACCGTTTATGTCTCCTCCGGCTCGGGCCGCGACGACTTTGGCAAGCCGGAGTCGGTGGCCAAGGGTGCTGCAAACCCGGCTGGTGTGGGCCTGGAGGTCATCTCTCGCCTGTCCACCCAGACCTTCGTGGACTACGCGAGCCGCACCAACATCAAGCCGATTGTGAAGTTCCGCCCCTCGGGCGTGCACTCCTGGGAGTACTGGCAGTTCGAGATGACGCAGGCGTGGCCGTACATCGCCAACTCGCTCGAGGTGGCTGAGGCGGATCGCGGCGCGGACTGCACCCCGGTCGGCGCGATCGCTGAGGTGACCAAGTCGGGCGTCATCGGCACGTGTGTGAACAACGAGTACGACGCGGGCAAGGACAAGAAGGGTAAGGCTCAGGACTTCCGCGGCGGCACCGCCTTCTGGTCGCCGGACACCGGCGCGCACGCGCTCTTCGGTGCGATCCTGGCCAAGTACTCCGGCCTGGGCGGTGCCCAGGGCTGGCTCGGCTTCCCCACCACGGGTGAGATCACCGCGCCGGACGGCAAGGGCCGCTTCGTGCACTTCGAGCACGGCTCCATCTACTGGACCGCGGACACGGGTGCCTACGCCATCCCGGGCGACATGTTCAAGGCCTGGGGCAAGAACGGCTACGAGACCGGTGACCTGAAGTACCCGGTCGCGGAGGCCACCAAGGTGGGCAACGGCTACGTCCAGCAGTTCCAGGGCGGCTACCTCACCCGCAACCCGGACGGCTCGCACCACATCGTGCACGGCGCGATTGGCAAGAAGTACGGGGAGCTGGGCACCGCTACCTCGGCGCTGGGCTACCCGACCGGTGGCGAGATTGCCATCAAGGGCGGCTTCTTCCAGCCGTTTGAGAAGGGCAACATCTACTTCTCCGCTGGCACCGGCGCGCACGTGATCTACTACGGCGACATCTTCGACGAGTGGGGCAAGCGCGGTTACGAGCAGGGCGAGCTGGGCTGGCCGGTCAGCGACATGAAGGACATCCGCGCGGGCGGTCTCACCATTGACTTCCAGCACGGCACCCTGGAGCAGGTCAATGGCGTGGTGGTGAAGCGATGAAGCGCCTTACAGGTCTCATCTGCTTGACGACGCTCGCGTGTACCCTCACCGCCTGCTCCGGCTCCACCACCGTCGAGGGCGACGACGTCACGCCGACGGAGTCGGTGACATCGGAGGCGTCGGCGGCGAAGGACACGGAGGCGTCGACAAGCGAGGCCACGCGCAGCTCCGCACCGCCGGCGAACACTGGCCCGCGCGACCAGCCCGCGCAAGAGGTGTCGGTCGCGCCGGAGCAGTCCTCGGGCTTTAGTCCGGAGGAGGAAGCGTACTTGCAGCAGCTCAGCGAGCGCGGGCTGAACATTGAGGGAGTTGAGGATCAACTCACAGCGACGGGGCGTACCGTATGCGCGGACGATACTGTCACGCGCGACGCGGTCGCAGGCCAGCTCGTGGAGCAGCGGCGAACCGATATGGACGCCGCGACCCTGGGCACGCTGATTGCGGATACCGCGCGCGCGAACCTCTGTTAAGAAAGGGTTTCCATGCGCAAAGGGCGCAACGCGTTTATTGTTGCTGCCGTGCTCGTCGTCCTTGGGGTGATCGGGCTGGGCATTTACCAGTGGCAGACTGCACAGGATTCTGGCCCCTCGCTTTCCCCGGTCCCGGGGCAAGATGAGGGGGCGGAGACGAGCGCGCAGGCACCGGCCGAGCCGGATTGGTGCCCGGCGGTGGAGTTTGTCTCGGTGCCGGGGACCTGGGAGTCCGCGGTGGACGATGACCCGTTCAATCCGCAGGCGAATCCGAAGAGCTTCATGCTCTCTATTACGCAGCCGCTGCAGCAGGCCTACGACATCAACCACGTGCGAGTCTTTACCGTGCCGTACACCGCGCAGTTTCGGAATATTCAGACGGAGCGCGGGCGTCGCGAGATGACTTACGACGCTTCGCGCGCGGAGGGCAAGGCCAAGCTCAACGGGGAGCTCGCGCACGTGGCGAAGACGTGCCCGAGCACGAAGTTCATCATCGCCGGCTTTAGCCAGGGCGCGGTGATCGTCGGCGATGTGGCCAACGAGATCGGTACCGGCGCGAACGCCGTGCCGCCGGAGCGCCTTTTAGGCGCGGTGATGATTGCTGACGGGCGCCGCGAGAACGGCGTCGGCGTCAACCCGGGCGTGCCGCTGCAGGGCGTGGGCGCGGAGATCGCGCTGCAACCGCTGCAGTTTGTGGTGGACGGGGCGACGCCGGGCGCGACGATGACGGGGGCGCGACCGGGCGGTTTCGGCGAGGTTGCGGACCGCGCCTTTGAGATCTGCGCGCCTGCAGATGCGGTGTGCGATGCACCCTCGCGGGTGGGCAATGCCTTGGAGCGTGCGCAAGAGCTAGTAATGGCGAACGGGAATCATGCGATGTATGCCACAAACCCGGATGTGATTCCGGGTACGACTACTCCACAGTGGACGGTGGAGTGGGCACGCACTACTATAGATTCTTTGTAGGAACTAACTAGTTTAGAAGGAACCCACCTCATGGATCTCCAAGCAATCATCGCCCGCTTCCTTGACGAGAAGGGCCAGATCGCCCTGCCGCCCAACTTCACCATCCCCGCCATGACGGAGATGCTCTACGGTGCCGCCGTCCAGGCGGGCCAGGCAGACGCGGTGAACATCCGTTTCTGGGACTACTCCGAGTCCGCAGAGGGCGAGACGGTGGAGTACACCCGCCGCCAGGTCAACACCCGCATCAAGGCGATCGCAGCGCGTCTGATGCAGGTGGGCAAGCCCGGTGATCGCGTGGCCATCCTGGCAGGCAACTCGCCGGAGTACATCCTGGGCTTCATGGCCGGCATGTACGCGGGCCAGGTTCCCATCCCGCTGTACGACCCGAACGAGCCCGGCCATGAGGATCACCTGCGCGCCGTGCTCTACGACTCGGGCGCGACCACGGTGCTGACCAACAAGAAGGGCGCGCCTGCCGTGCGCGCCTACTTCGCCGACGTGCCGTCCGCTGAGCGCCCCCGCGTCATCGCGGTGGACGCGCTGCCGGACACGCTCGCCGAAAGCTGGGCACCGCTCGAGGTCGCCCCGGGCACCGATACCTCGAAGAACACCGCGTTTCTGCAGTACACCTCCGGTTCTACCCGCACGCCTGCGGGCGTGGAGCTGACCAACGAGTCCATCGTCTCCAACGTCATCCAGATCTACGCGGGCGTGGGCGTACACCAGCCGATGCGCCTGGTGTCCTGGCTGCCGCTGCACCACGACATGGGCATCGTGGTGAGCACGCTGCTGATCATCCTGGGCAACGAGATGGAGATCTTCACCCCGCAGGCCTTCGTGCAGCAGCCGAAGCGCTGGGTCGAGCGCCTCTCCCGCCGCGAGGGCGACCCGGAGGACATGCACGTCTACACCGTGGTCCCGAATTTCGCGCTCGACATGGCGGCACGCTACGCCGCGCCGGGCCCGGACATGCCGGACTACGACTTCTCCCAGCTCGAGTGCATCATCATCGGCTCCGAGCCGGTGACCAAGCCGGGCGTGGACGCCTTCTTTGACGCCTTCGGCGAGCACGGCCTGCGTCGCGAGGTGCTGCGCCCCTCCTACGGCCTGGCCGAGGCCACCCTGATCGTGACCACCCCGCAGGCCGGTAAGAGCGCCGAGATCCCGCGCTTTGCCACCTTCGACCGCGAGGAGCTCGCCGCGGGCAAGGCCACCCCGGTTGCCGAGGGCAAGGGCGTGGAGTTCGCCGCCAACGGCCAGCCGGTCAACTGGATGCACTTTGCCATCGTCGACCCGGAGACCAAGGACGAGGTGGCCGAGAACAACGTCGGCGAGATCTGGGTCCACGGCCCGAACGTCGCTGGCGGCTACCTCGAGCGCAAGGAGGAGACCGCCGACACCTTCTCCAACACCATCGGTACCACGCTCCAGGAGGGGCTGCCGAAGGACGGCTGGCTCAACACCGGCGACTTGGGCGTGCTTGTCGACGGCGAGCTGTTCATCACCGGCCGCGTGAAGGATCTCGTGGTCATTGCCGGGCGCAACCACTACCCGCAGGACATTGAGGCCACCGTCATGGAGTCCTCCGACCAGGTGCGCAAGGACTCCGTCGCCGCCTTCTCCATCCCGGGCGAGGACGTGGAGCGCCTGATCATTCTGGTCGAGCGCGGCGACACCGCCGACGAGGCCGACGACGCCGCTGCGGTGGACGCAATCCGCGCCGCCGTGTCCAGCCACCATGGCATTTCTCCGGACGTGGTGGAGTTCTTCGCGCCGAACGAGATCGCCCGTTCCTCCTCCGGCAAGATCGCCCGCCGCGTGAACGCGAAACGCTACCAGGAGCGTGCTAACGAAAACGCGCAGTAGGGCGATAGTCTTGGATGTTATGAAAATGTCTGAGACTGAATTGATCCGCTGGCTGAGCCAGTGGGTGGCCGAGACCACCGACGTTGCCAGCGCCGAAGAGGTCGATCCGGCCCGCTCGCTTGAGTCCTACGGGTTGTCGTCTCGAGACGCCGTGGTGCTTTCCGGCGAGCTCGAGCGCACGCTCGGCCGCCGCGTCGATCCCACGATTGCCTACCAACACCCGACGATCCTGGCGCTGGCCAAGGCGCTCACGCAGGCCCCGGTTTCCGGGGGCGCGAAGGTGGGGACGACGGGGCGTCGAGAAGCATTGGCTCCGGCCGAGCGCGACATCGCGATCGTGGGCTCCGCCGGCCGCTTCCCGGGTGCGAAGGATCAGGCGGCCTTCTGGCAGCTGCTTCTCGACGGGCACGTGTCCACCGGGCCGCTCCCCGAGGGCAGGTGGAGCGAGTACTCGGGTGATCCGTACCTGCGCACGAAGATGGCGGAGGAGGCCACCGACGGCGGCTACCTCGACGACATCTCCACCTTTGATAACGAGTTCTTTGGTCTCTCCCCGCTGGAAGCCACCAACATGGACCCGCAGCAGCGCATCATGCTCGAGGTGGCGTGGGAGGCGCTGGAGGACGCGCACATCCCGGCGGACTCGCTGCGCGGCACGCCGGTTGGTGTGTTCGTGGGTTCCTCGGCCAATGACTACGGCATGCTCATGGGCGCGGACCCGGCGCAGGCGCACCCGTATGCGCTGACCGGTGCGGCGAGCTCGATCATTCCGAATCGCATTTCTTATGCCTTTGACTTCCGCGGGCCGTCAATGAACGTGGATACCGCCTGCTCGTCCTCGCTGGTGTCGGTGCACCACGCGGTGCGCGCGCTGCGCGACGGCGAGGCGGACCTGGCCCTGGCCGGTGGCGTGAACATCCTGGCCAACCCCTTTGCTTCGCTGATGTTCTCCGAGCTGGGCGTGATTAGCCCGACCGGGCGCATTCATGCGTTTTCCGACGATGCAGACGGCATCGTCCGCTCCGAGGCCGCAGGCTTCGTCGTGCTCAAGCGCGTCGCCGACGCGATGGCTGATGGTGACGAGATCCTGGCCGTGATTAAGGGCTCGGCAACCAACTCCGACGGGCACTCCAACGGCCTGACCGCCCCGAACCCGGACGCGCAGGTGGACGTGCTGCGCCGCGCGTACGCGGACGCGGGTATCGACCCGCACGACGTGGACCTGGTCGAGGCGCACGGTACCGGCACCATTCTGGGTGACCCGATTGAGGCGACCGCGCTCGGCGAGGTGCTCGGCCGCGGCCGCGACGCCTCCGAGCCGCTGCTGCTGGGCTCGGCGAAGTCGAGCATCGGTCACTCCGAGTCCGCCGCCGGCGTGGTGGCGATGATCAAGGTGATCGAGGCACTCAAGCACGACATCGTGCCCGCCAGCGCGAACTTCACGGCCCCGAACCACTTCGTGGACTTTGACGCTGAGCGCATTGAGGTCGTCGCCGATCCGCGCGAGTGGCCGCGCTACTCGGGCCGCCGCGTCGCCGGGTTGTCCGGCTTCGGTTTCGGCGGTACGAACGCGCACGTGGTCGTCGCCGACTTTGACGCGGCTGACTACGAGGCGGCACCTGCTGCCGACGACGCTTTCGTGGTTGGCGCCTCCGAGCAGGTCGCCCTGCCGGTCTCGGGGCTTCTGCCTTCGCGCCGCAAGGAGGCGGCAGCACAGCTCGCCGACTATCTGGAAGCCAACCCGGGCAAGGAGCTCGCACCGCTGGCACGTTCCTTGGCCAAGCGCAACCACGGCCGCTCTGCTGCTGTCGTGCAGGCAACCACCGTCGAGGAGGCGATCAAGCGCCTGCGCCTGGTTGCCGACGGCAAGGTGGGCCCTGGCGTGTCCGTCGCGGACGCGCCCGGCGCGACCGGCCCGGTGTTTGTGTACTCCGGTTTCGGCTCGCAGCACCGCAAAATGGCAAAGCGCCTGTTGGACGTGTCCCCGCTGTTCGCCGCCCGCATGCGCGAGTTGGATGAGCACGTCCGCTACGAGGCCGGCTGGTCCATGCTGGACATCATCACCGACGACGGCCAGACCTACGACACGGAGACCGGCCAGGTCACCATCACTGCGATCCAGATCGCGCAGACTGACCTGCTCGCCTCGGTAGGGATCACCCCGGCGGCGACGATGGGCATGTCCATGGGCGAGATCGCCGCAGGCTATGCCGCGGGCGGTTTGACCGCCAAGGACGCGATGCTGATCGCCTGCCAGCGCGCCCGCCTGATGGGCGAGGGCGAGGCCATGATCGCCGGTACCGACGAGGAAGGTGCCATGGCGGTCGTCGAGCTCTCGCGCGAACAGCTCGCCGAGTTCATCGAGGCTCACCCGGAGGCAGCGGGCGTGGAACCCGCCGTCTACGCAGGCCCCGGCATGACCACGGTCGGCGGCCCGGGCAAGGCGGTCGACTACATCGTGGAGGCGTTGACCGCGGAGGAGAAGTTCGCCCGCAAGCTCAACGTGCGCGGCGCGGGTCACACCTCCGCGCTGGACCCGATCCTGGGCGACCTGGCCGCCAGCATCGCAGGCATCGAGGCCCGCCCGCTGCGCGTGCCGCTGTTTAGCTCGGTGGATCGCGGCGAGGTCTACCCCGCCGGTGCGGTTGTGCACGACGAGGAGTACTTCCTGCGCATGACCCGCCAGCCGGTCTACTTCCAGGACGCCACCGAGGCCGCGTTCGCCGCGGGCCACACCACGCTGGTGGAGGTCGCCCCGAACCCGGTCGCGGTCATGGGCATGATGAACACCGCCTTCTCCGTGGGCAAGCCGGACGCGCAGCTGCTGTTTACCGCCAAGCGCAAGGTGGACGAAGTCGGCTCGCTCATCGACTTGGCCGCCAAGCTCTACGTCGGCGGCATGCCGGTCGACTTCGCCCCCTTGTACGGGCCGGGCCCGCGTATCGACGCCCCGCGCACCGTCTTCCACGCCAACTCCTACTGGACCGCGGCTCGCCCCTCCTCGGCCGCGACCTCGCTGCTGGGCTCGCGGGTGAACCTGCCGGGCGGGCAGGTGGCTTTTGCCACCCAGGCGGACCAGGTCTTTAGCCCCTACCAGCTCATCGAGGCCGCGGCCGCGGAGGTGCTGCCGAACTCGCGCGTTGTGGCCAGCGAGGAGCACGGCTACCTGCCTGCCGACGGCGAAGTGACCACCGTGGTTAGGCGCAGCCTCGGCGGCGCGAGCGTCGAGGTCTACCACGAGGACACCCTGCTCGCCGAGGGCTTCGTCACCACGCTCGACCTGGGCGGCGACGGGCACCTCGCGGGCGTTGCCGCGCCTGAGCCTGCAGCTGCCCCCGCGGTAGTCGCAGCGCCCAGCACCGAGGGCGTGGACGAAGTGCGCTGGGACCCGGCCTCCGGCGAGACGGTCGCGCAGCGCCTGCGCGGCATCGTCACCGAGTCCATGGGCTACGACCCGGACGACCTGCCCGACGAGCTGCCCCTGATCGACCTGGGGCTGGATTCGCTGATGGGCATGCGCATTAAGAACCGCGTGGAAAATGACTTCCAGATCCCGCCGCTGCAGGTGCAGACGCTTCGCGACGCCTCCGTCGCCGACGTCATCCGCATCGTCGAAGACGCCGTCGCGGGCCGCGAAAGCGCTGCGCCTGAGGCGTCGGAACCGGCAGCCGCTGAGCCCGCTGAGCCCGGCCAGGGCGTCGGCGTCGCCCCGCGCGATGCTTCCGAGCGCCTTGTCTTTGGCACGTGGGCGAAGTACGCGGGGAAGGCTGCGGCTGGTGTGACATCAACGTTGGCGTCGATAAGCGAGGCCCAGGCGGAAGAGATTGCGGCGCACCTTTCTGAGCGCTCCGGCATCGAGGTTTCGGCTGCGCAGGTTCTCGAGGCGGAGACGCTCGAGCCGCTGGCGAACCTCGTGCGCGAAGGGCTCGAGACCGAGGTGGAGGGCAATATTCGCGTCTTCCGCGACGGCTCGGACGAGGTCAACCCGGTCTTCGTGTTCCACCCGGCGGGTGGGTCTTCGAGCGTGTACGCGCCGCTGGCCCGCCGCCTGAAGGAGAACGTTCCGGTCTACGGCGTGGAGCGTCGCGAAGGCTCGCTCAAGGAGCGCGCCGCGGCGTACGTGGAGGACATCGAAAAGCTGGCAAAGGGCCGCAAGGTCGTGCTCGCCGGCTGGTCCTTCGGCGGCGCGCTGGCCTACGAGGTGGCGCACCAGCTGGGCAATGACAAGATCGACTTCATCGCGCTGCTGGATACGACGCAGCCGAGCGAGCCGATTCCGGACACGCCGGAAGAGACGAAGGCGCGTTGGGGCCGCTACGCTGCGTTTGCCAAGGAGACGTACGGGCTGGACTTCGAGGTGCCGTACGAGCTGCTCGAAACCGCTGGTGAGGACGCGCTGCTGGAGATGCTCACGCAGTTCCTCGCCACTACCGACGCCTCCGAACACGGCCTGGCCGCCGGTGTGCTCGAGCACCAGCGCGCCTCCTTTGTGGACAACCAGATCCTCAACCACCTGGACTTCACCCAGTGGGCCGAGGTCAACGTGCCAGTGCTGCTGTTCCGCGCGGAGCGGATGCACGACGGCGCGATCGCGCTGGAGCCGAACTACGCGCACATTGACGAGGACGGCGGCTGGGGCGCTATCGTGAAGGATCTGACGATCGTGCACTTGCCCGGCGACCACCTCGCCGTAGTGGACGAGCCCGCGGTGGGGATCGTGGGCAAGCACATGAATGATTGGATTGAGGATGACAACCGCCGATAAGCTTGCAGACCTGCGCGCCCGGCTGGAAAAGGCCCAGGACCCCGGCTCGGAGCGCTCCCGGAAACGCCGCGACGACGCGGGGCGCACCACGCCGCGCGAACGCATTGCCGCGCTGCTCGACGAGGGCTCCTTCGTAGAGATCGGGGCGCTCGCGCGCACGCCCGGTGACGAGAAGGCCGTCTACTCGGACGGCGTGGTCACCGGCTACGGGCGTATCGACGACCGCCCGGTGGCCATCTACGCCCACGATAAGACCGTCTACGGCGGTTCCGTCGGCGTGACCTTTGGCCGCAAGGTGGTCGAGGTGATGGAGTTCGCCATCAAAATCGGCTGCCCGGTCATCGGTATCCAAGACTCGGGCGGTGCCCGCATCCAGGACGCGGTGACCTCGCTGGCCATGTACTCCGAGATCGCGCGCCGCCAGCTGCCGCTGTCCGGCCGCAGCCCACAGATTTCGATCATGCTGGGCAAGTCCGCTGGTGGTGCGGTCTACGCCCCGGTGACCACCGACTTCGTGGTCGCCGTCGACGGCGAGTCCGAGATGTACGTGACCGGCCCGAACGTGATTCGGGAGGTCACCGGCGAGGACATCACGTCTGCCGAGCTGGGCGGGGCGCGTGTGCAGGAGCAGTCGGGCAACATCCAGGCGGTGGTGGCTTCCGAGGAGGAGGCCTTCGACTACGTTCGCGACCTGCTTTCTCACCTGCCGACCTCAGCCTTCGACCCGGCCCCGCTCGTCGAGGCACCGGAGGACGAGGAGCTCGACGACAGCGCGCTGGACACCTTCATGCCGGACGACACGAACGCCGGCTACGACATGATGGACTTGCTGGTCCAGCTTGGCGACGACGAGGACCTCATCGAGATCCAAGCCAACTACGCCGAAAACCTCATCTGTGCCTTCGGGCGCATCGACGGCCGCCCCGTCGGCTTTGTGGCCAACAACCCGATGTACCAGGCCGGCTGCATCGATGCGGACGCCGCCGATAAGGGCGCGCGCTTCATCCGCACCTGCGATGCCTACAACATCCCCATCGTCTACGTCGTGGACACGCCCGGCTACCTGCCCGGTGTGGCGCAGGAGCGCGAGGGTCTGATCCACCGCGGCGCGAAGTTCGCCTTCGCGGGTGTGGAGGCCACCGTGCCGAAGGTCGCGCTGATTGTGCGCAAGGCCTACGGCGGCGCCTACGCCGTGATGGGTTCGAAGAACCTATGCGGCGACATCAACCTGGCGTGGCCCACCGCCCAGATCGCAGTGATGGGTTCGTCTGCCGCCGTGGTGATGATCCAGGGCAAGCAGCTCGCAGCCATCGAGGACCCCGTCCAGCGCGAGGCGATGAAGAAGATGTTCATGGACTTCTACGACGAGAACATGACCTCGCCGTACGTGGCCGCGGAGCGCGGGTACATTGACCAGATGATCGAGCCGAACGAGACACGCATCGCTTTGCGACGTGCCCTACACCAGCTTTCCACCAAGCAAGCGCAGGACCTGCCGAAGAAGCACACGATCAGCCCGCTGTAACACTTTCGTGACATAGCCGATAGGCTATGCGTACGTTGATCACGCAAGAAAGGTAGCGCGAATAATGTTGTCTTCCACCCTCGATATCGTCGGTGACCTGCTGAGCATGCTGGTCTGGTTTGTCAACGGTATCCAGACCGGCGACCCGCTGTACAACTTCGGTATTCGCTTCTAGCTCCGCTTTGCTAGCTGCGCTTGCTCACCAGCTTGGCGATACCGCGCCAGCCAAGCATGAGCAGCGCCGACATCGTGGTCGCCACGATAATGAAGGACCAGTGGGGGATCGACTGGTTCCGAATACCCCAGATCACCAGGCCCGTGATGACGGTGATCGGCCAAATGATGCCGCCCTTGTTATCGCGGGCAATCAGCCACCCCAACGTCACGCCGAGCGCGAAGGGCCACAGCGTAGACAGCCAGCCCGTGAAGTTAAAGGGCATCTCCTCGGTCTGGTGCGCAGCGCGCGCGAGCAGCGCAAACACCGCGATAGCGACGTAGTCAGCGGCGATTGCGTAGGGCTTAGAAATCGTTTTCTTCATGCCGCCATGCTAGCAAGCGGCTGGTTGTACAGCGTCTTGTCAGACTCATCCCGTAGGGGCGGAAGTAATGCCTGTCGACGTGCTACCGCCCGGCCGGCTCGCCGCAGAGGCAACGGCACAGCTCACACTCGGTGGTAGCTTGGTTATCGGAGGGGCAGCCGCGACCTATATTGGAACTGCCATGGCAATAGATCTCTGCTTGCAAGGTTAACTGCGGCCCGCTCAACTAAGCACTACTGATCCCAGCTAGGAGGTGTTGAAGATGAATGTTTCAGAACGTGTAGGGCTCGGTGCTGGCGTCATCGCTATCGTGCTCTCGCTGCTGAGCGTGCTCTTGGCAATCTCTCGGGGCACAGGCGAGGTTACGGTTATCGCGGCTGCTGGAACTGTCGCCGTAATCGGAGCAATGTGCATCTACTGGAGCCTCAGCTCAGGACGCAATAGCAAGGACTAAGCGCTCCGCCCATTCAGGGCCTTGGCCGGGAACCGCTCTGGTCAGGGCGCTCTTCGCTTGGAAATCCCAATTAAACGGGAATGATCAACGCCACGAACTCGAAAGCAACAGGTAGGACGATAGATTCCACTGCAACTCAGCTTCGTCATTAATCACCGGGACATCCCGGCATCCCTGCCCACTATCGAGCTGATCCATTCCGCTCGCTCGGGCGCAAGATTGCGACCGGCTATTTGGTAGCAGTGGCGTGACCATCTGGTAGCACTTCAGTGAGTATCTGGTAGCAGCTCAGGGCGCTCGGGATGATACTTCCGGTAGCCGCACCACTTGGGTGCGGCGCGTGCTGGAAGGAGTCCGCTGATGACGGATTACCGTGCGGTGATGACGCTGCTGATTAGGAAGCGTTCTTACCGCCAGATTGAAGACCAGCTCGGGTGCTCGCAACAATAAAACTATGGATACAATGCAAAAGATTAAGAACAGTACCCTAGCCGTGCTATCAGTTTTCGCGATAGCACTAATCGTTTTATGGGCAACCCACTCGATAGGGTTTGGACTATTGGCCACATCTCTAGTCCTCCTAGTTTTTCTTTCCGTGGGGATAAGGATATGGGCGGAGAACTCTCGTCCATCAGAAGCAACTGACTCCATGCCCCCCTCCGAGCACCTTTGAAGTCTTATGTTCGGACACCTGCAGAGCAGGGGTTCACCCCAGAGTTACCCGCCTAACCCGATTACCACCTGAGCAGGTTCAGCATGTTGCTCATCAAACAAGCACCCTAACCTCATACAACACAGACGGGCTAGTCTTTCCCTCTGGGAATTTGCGAAAAGGGAATCAGCTCATTGTTATGGGCATGGATCGTTCTCTTGGTGATTGCCAACGTGATCGCTGATGTTGCCGAAGGCAAGCTCGAGACACTTACAGAGCGTGTGACCGCGGGCAAACGCGCGGTGCGTAAAGCTGGCAGGTTTCAGGGTGGGGTTGCGCCTTTCGGGTATAAGAGTGCTGAACGCGAGGGCGGTGGGCGCGAGCTAGTCAAAGATCCGGAGCAGCAAGAGGTACTCCAGTGGATTTTCCAGCAGACCTTACTTAACCGACCGATGCCTCACATCGCCAGAGATCTCAATAATGGTGAGGTGCAAGCATTCGCAAGGAATTCAAGGAAAAGAAAACTCAGGGTTGGCACGCAACGACGATCCAGTCGATCTTGAATAACAAGGTGTACCTGGGTTGGACGATGTACCAGGGCAAGCCTGTCCTCGATGACAACGGTGAGCCTGTAAAGCGGTGCGAGCCGTCTATCACGGTTGAGGACTACAACCGAATCTAAGAGTTGTGGTCGGCCAGAACTCAAGCTCCGGCGAAAATCTCTCCGCTTCAAGGCGTCATCGTGCGCTGGGAGTGCAGACGTCGAAGAAAATCTCGCGGTACGGGAAATAGCGTGTGTATCTCACTCGCAGCAGGTCGTGTGGCCTTAGCAAGAATAAGGCCAGTAACGGAGGGGCGCCATATCACCCTTCTTCTTCTCTGGGATGCGGTGACCGTATGGGCCAACAACCTCGTCGTACAGGTCGGGTAGTGTGTCATCGTCACGGGTGACAGGCTCAAATTGGAATCCGCGACGGCCGCCCTGCTCTTCCCAAGTACCGGGGAGGATCCTGAACACTGCTCGAGTCACACCCCTGTGCACCGCGACGGCGTACTCGATATTGTTGCGCTCGACCCTCGCCAGATCGATTCTCCACCATGCACAAACCGAGCGTCCGATTTCCTCAAAGTGCTGCTCTCTAACAGAACTTGTCAACCACTCACGCTTGTACCCGTACCCGTCTCGCGTTTCTTCACCCGGGATAGGTTCTTCAGGCTTATCGATCCAACCTTTAAGCGTGATCAGCAGCATCGGAACTTCCGTTAGGGTGAGTTCAGGCGCGGCTTTCTCGGCGACGAGGTCGTTCAAGAGCATAATCCCATGCCCTTTTGAAGATTCACGACGAGCGTTAGTCAGCTGATCCATAAAGCTTTCGGGTACCGGTTCGCGTTTGGATCGGACTTCGAGAGGGAATGAGTGGAGGAGATCGATAGCAGCTGCTTCTACAGCGGTGTATTCCCTTTTAGTCGTCATCCCGTGCCGCAAGATCCAAACCTCGTGCTTTAAACTTGACGCCCAAATCTCCCGGATTCTCTCGATCTTCTCGCTCATTTCGGGATCGTTCTCTTCGGGCGCGTCCCCTGATGCAGCGTCAGCCTCATCATCGTGCGAGGAAAACCGCAAACCTTGCCCTTTACCCACGTAGAACGGCAACCCGTTACGAGGATCGACAAGCATGTATACGTACAGTCCAAGTTCGCTAGACACCTGCTGAAGCACTGCTTTGCTTAGTCCTTCGGGGGCGAGGTCGTTAGGCGTGAGGGAGTGCTCATTCATGCTACGAATAATATATTCATCGAAGGGACGACCAGCTGTTTGGCTTTGGCGGGCATAACGTGCGCGTGGTGCTGGATGAACGTAAAGAGCCTTGGTTTGTTCTTAAGGATGTGTGCGAGGTTCTGGAGCTTCAAGCTCCTCAAATAGTGGCAGATCGACTAGAAGAACATGACCGAAGTAGTACTTCGGTCATCGACAGTTTGGGTAGGTCACAACAGGTTACAACGGTGAACGAGTCCGGTCTGTACGACGGAATCTTCCAGTCTCGCACGGCGGGCCGATAACGGCCCACGCGCGCCAGCACCCCGGCGCATGGCCGAGCCGGAAGCTAAGCGGTTCCGACGCTAGGTTACGAACGAGCGAAATTTAGGTGCCCGACGGGAGCGGGGGTGCTCGACCGCCGAGCCTAGCCTGAGGGGGATTCAGGCTGTTTCCAGTATCTTATGCCAGTTCGATGGCGCAACCCATGGAAACGACACCCAACTGTGGCTATTAAATCCATCACAAGCACAGTTTGACTTCTCTGATTGTGGATGCTGGAAGTGCCGTCGCTCGCTCGTTGGTGCCTGTGTCTGCGTCAGCTCCCGCTTGGAAGGGACAGTCTGGAGACCTGCTCGCGAAATGCAACGCTGTCGCGATACCGGACCGCCAACTCTACGGTGGCTCCGTCCGAGGACCCTCGCAGCGTTCTAAGCTGCCAGGAGGTGCACCAAACCGCTACCGAATGATCACGGGCACTGCTGCCGAATAGCCGGTTGCAACAGCGCGACCACCGAACCCACTAAGGAGACCTCACCACGCGCAAGGCCTCTGCCCCAGTAGATCCGGACGACAACAAATTCATATGCCCGAGCCGCTACAGTCGGTTCGGCTCCGGTGACGGTGGCGGTACCAACTACTCGGAACAGGGCAGTACCGAGTCTTCGGAACACCGGTACCAAAAACCTGCATCTGACACACCGGCACCAGAAACACGCATCTGACACTCGAAGACTACGGCGACAACTTCGCCGACAAACATGTGACAACAACGAATGCGAAAACTGTCACTGCTCGCCGGAGTCAGACCCCGACCGCGACGGTGCGCCCAGCATGTAACCGCGCCCGGCGTAGCAGATCACGTGGACGACCCAGCCGATTGCGGTGATGAGTACGAACGAGATGATGCGGTAGATGAGGGTGGCGGCGGTGGCGTCGATAAGCGTCATGCCCGCGGCAACGAGCGAGGCGGCAGCGGCGGCCTCGACGGTGCCCACACCACCCGGGGTGACTTGGGCGGCGCCGGCGAGCTTGGTCATGATGAACGCGAGCGTGACCCCCATGAGCGAGGCTTCGTTGAGTCCGGGCTGCATGCCTGGCGGCGTGCCGAGGACGGCCCAGACGCAGAAGAAGAGCACGACCAAGTCGAGGAGTCGGTTGCACAGGGAAAAGAATGCAGCGGCCGCGAACTGGCCGGTGCTCATGCGGATCTGTGAGACCTGCTGGATCACGTTCGTGACCCGGTCGCGCACACTCGTCGGCAGGTAGCGGGCCCAGCGTGTGAGGATGTCGGGGTTGCGCGTGGCCCAGAACATTCCGGCGACGACCGCGAGGGTGAGCGCAAGCGTGCTTACCAGCGTCGTCACGGAGAGTGAAGCGCCGAGGAAGACAACGGCGACCAGGCCGATCAGCACCATCCATACCGTGGACAGAGCCCCGGAGATGACGAAGAACCAGCCGCACAGGCCGGTTGATGCGCCCCAGCTGCGCTGCACTCGGTAGGTCAGCCACGCCGAGAGCGCGGGCCCGCCGGGCACGGAGGTCGACCATGCGTTGGAACCGAGCGTGAGTGCGACGGTGCGCTTGAAGTCGGTGCGCGGGGCGTCCACGTTGAGCAGGATTTTCATCACCGCTGCCATGGCGAAAATCGCGCCGAAGGCGCCGATAACTGCGCCGACAAGCGGGCCGGGTGAGGTGGCGACGGCGCGGCGCAGGGCCACGAACGCCTCGCTGAGGAAGCCGAGCTCGCTGCGGAACACCACCGCCAGCACCGCGAGCAGCGCCACGGGTGCGAGCCAGCGCAGCCACCGGGCGAGGTTACTGCTCAAGCTCGCGCTTCCTCATGTACTCGAGTGCGCGCCGCTCCTCCAGCTGGCGCATGAGCTCGTCGAAGGGGACCAGGTCGCGGTTCTCGGCAACGGTGACGCCGGAGCGGGCCGGCTGCGTATCGACGACCGCGTCCCCGACCGCCATCTCGCCGCCGCGCGCTTCGGCGTGAGCACTAGCCGCCGCAGGCGCAGGCTGAGTGCCGCGCCCCTCACCAAGCGACTCGTAGGCGCGCCTGACCCAGCGGGGTGCCCACCAGTTGTCCTCACGCAGCAGGTGCATCACGGCGGGGACGAGCAGGAGGCGGATGATCGTGGCGTCGAGAGCCAGCGAGAAGATCATGCCGAAGGCGATGTACTTCATCATCACGATGTCGCTCATCGCGAACGCGGCCGCGACGACGATCATGATGGCGGCGGCAGCGGTGATGATGCCGCCGGTGTGCGCGGTGCCGTCCTTGATCGCCTCGTCTGTCGACGCCCCGTTGTGGCGCGCCTCCACCATGCGCGAGACCAAAAAGACCTCGTAGTCCGTGGACAGGCCGTAGAGGATCGCCACGATAAGCACGAGCACCGGGCTCATCAGCGGGCCGGCGGTGAAGTTGAGCAGGCCGGAACCAACACCGTCCACGAAGACAAGAGTGAGGAAACCCAAGGTCGCGCCGATGCCCAGCACGTTCATGATCACGGCCTTCGCGGGCAAGATAAGCGAGCCGAAAAGCAGCGCCATGAGCAGGAAGGTGGCGAGCACCATGTAGAGCGCCATCCAGGGCAGTCGCTCGAGTAGCGCCTCGATGGACTCGACCTCCATGGCCGGAGTGCCGGCGACGTAGGTCTCCACGCCTTCCGGAGTCTCGATGGCGCGCAGTGCGTCGACGACCTCCTGGCCGCCGTTGCGGTCCGCGAGCGGGGCGGACAGGATCGTCGTCCCGTCCTGCGTCGGGTGCGAAGGCTTAAGCGGGCTGGCAAGGCCTTCGACGTTGCGGGCCTGCATGACGACGTCGACAAGCTGCTCATTCGATGCGCCGGTGACCACGAGCTTGACGGGGTCGGTGCGGAAGGCGGGGAAGGCCTCGTTGAACTCGTCCTGGGCCTGGCGGGTCTCCTGCGTGGGTGGCAGGTAGGACTCGTTGATGCCGCCGAAGGTGATGCCGGTGGCGGGGACGGTGATGAGGATGAGCAGGGCGGTGACACCCACGACCATCTTCTTTGCGTTGCGCATCGCCCAGGCGGGGATGCGGTACCACACGGTGTCTTCGAGGCGGCGTGCCTTGCGGCTGGTGCGGCGCACCGACCACATGTCGATGCGGGGGCCCAGCATGCCGAACAAGGCGGGCAGCACCGCGACGGAGATCACCGCGGCGAGCACGACAGCGCTGATCGCGCCGTAGGCCACCGACTTCAAAAACGCCTGCGGGAACATGAGCAGGCCGGACAGGGCCACGCCCACCATCAGCGCGGAGAAGAACACGGTCTTGCCCGCTGTCGTGGTGGTCACGGCGACGGCTTCGCGCGTGTCCAGGCCGCGGTCGAGCTCCTCGCGGAAGCGGGAGACCATAAACAGGCCGTAGTCGATGGCCAGACCCAGGCCTAGCAGGGTGATCACGGACTGGGAGAAGATGTTGACCTGCTGGAACTGCGCCAGGATCGACAGCAGCGACAGGGAACCCAGGATGGACAGGATGCCCACGATCAGCGGCATCGCCGCGGCGATCACGCCGCCGAAGACGAACAACAAGATCAAGGCAACGAAGATGAGGCCGACTTTTTCGGCGCGGGCGATGTCGTCAGCCATGCCGTCGTCAAGCGCATCGGCGACGGCGGTCGCGCCCGCGATCTGCACCTTCGCGTCGCCTGGCAGCTCCATGGCGCGCAGGTCCGCCTCGATCGTGCGGAAATCCTTCAGCGTCTGCTCGCCGTCGCCTTTGAGCCCGATTGCGGCGAAGGCCTGGGTGCCATCCGGGCTGATCTGCTGCTGGTTCGGCTTGGCAAAGTAGCTGGTCACGTGATCGATCTGCGAAGGATACTTCTCCTGCAGCGCACCGATCTGCTCGTTCGCGGCGCGCATCACTTCCTCGTCCTGCACCCCGTTCGGCGCAGTGACCAGCACGATCACATCACCCGCATTATCGCGGCCGAAGGTGTCCTGCTCAATTGTGGCCGCGGCCGTGGAGTCTGCGCCGGGATCCTCCCAGCCCTCCTGCGAGAGGCGCTCGCCCAGCTTCGAGCCGAAGAGCACCTGCATGACCAGGATGATCGCAATGACCACCAGCGGGATGATCCGGCGGTAGCGGTATGCCGCGTGGCCCCACTTGTAAAACACTGTGTTGGCTCCCTAGTCCTTGTTCTGCAGCAGCGCGGACAGCGGACGGAAGGGCTGCATCCAGGCACCGCCCTCGGGCAGCTGGTCCAGGTTGATGCGCGGCAGCGGCTCGCGGAACACACCCGGGATGTCCTCGAGGTCCACAAAATCGATGGTCTCGGACTGCACCGCCCAGGCCGCGTGTTCGTGGAAGCCGAGGACTGTGACCGGGATGCCGGCGTCGGCAAGCTGCTCGATCGGCTCCTGGAAGTTCTGCCCGTCCGCGGAGGCGACGACCACACCGCGCAGCACGCCTTCCTCTTGGCGGCGGCGGATGTGATCCAGCATGTCCTGGTCCACATCCGAGTCCTCGTCCACCTTCGGCTTGGCAAAGACTGCGAAACCGACGTTGCGCAGCGCCTCAACCCAGGGGCGCACGGCGTCCGCGCTGGCGGGGGAGACGTTAGTGAAGACGGTGGCCTCCGGCTCGACTTCGGAGCCGACGGCGGCGGAGCGCTCCTGCGCCAGCTCGATCAGCCAACGGCCGATGGCGTCGAAGCGCGGCCGGTAAGCGGCGGTGGGGCGGCTACCCAGGATGGCACCAAGGCCCATGTCCAGGTTGGGCGCGTCCCACACGAGGAGGTAAGACTCGGGGCCGGCGGGTGCGCCGGGGGTGTACGGGTGCGACTTGTCCTGCAAAACCATGCCTTACTTCTTCTCCCAGAGGTATTCGCGGATCACGTGATCCTTGTTGAGGCCCTTGCCCTCAAACTTAGTAATGACCTGGCGGTCCGTCAGGAGCGGGGCCTCCGCCCACGGCCAGCCCTTGAACTCCAGCATGGGCTCGACATCGACCAGCTCGTCGATCCACTCGGCGTAGTCCGCGTGGTCCGTAGCCACGTGCAGCACCCCACCCGGCTTGAGGCGGGTAGCGATGAGGTTAAGCGTGCCGGACTGGATGATGCGGCGCTTGTGGTGGCGGGCCTTGGGCCAGGGGTCGGGGAAGAAGATGCGCACGCCGTCCAGCGATTCCTCGCCGAACATGCGGGCCAGCACCTCCACACCGTCGCCGCGCACCATGCGCACGTTCTCGATCCCGCCGCGCACAACTGCGCCGAGCAGCTTGGCCAGCCCCGGCTTGTACAGCTCCACGGCGATGATGTTGGTGTCTGCCTCCAGCGGCGCCATCGCTGCGGTGGAGGTGCCGGTGCCCGAGCCGATCTCCAGGATCGTGGGGTGGCCGCTGCGGCCGAACCACGCGTCGACGTCGATATGCTCGTCAGTCTCGTTGGTCAGCACCTTGCCCAGGCGCGGCCAGTGCTCGTTGAACAGGGCCTCTTGGTTGTCGGTGAGCGTGCCGCGGCGGAAGGTCACCGAGCCGAGGCGCGGGTAGTCAAGGCCGGTGCCAAAATCGGTTTGCAGCGGCCGCCCGGCGGGCAGCTCGCCAGTCCCCTCGCGGGGAGTTTGAGAAAAATCAGGAGTATTCATTGTCATTATTGTCCACATGACGTGCGCGGATGCAAGTTTGGGCAGTGCTTATCGACGCCCCCTTGCCCCCCACCTTTGGGGGTAGCGTGCGGTCATGTCGGGCAGGGATTTCCGTTTGACCCCACGGTTGACCCCCATTTTCCCAGTACCAAGCGCCATTCTTTTGCCGATTTGGTGTCCCCATCTACCCCTGAATGGGGCGGTTTGGAGGGTAAAAACGCACGCATTTTTATGGTGTGGATCACGCAAGATCGTCGCTTGCCACCTGGGGTAATGCTAAGGGGACTCGAGGCGAGCCTATTTCAGATACTCTGGAAATCCCGAGGATATGTGCGGGAACATACGCGGACGAAAACTATGAAGGAGAGCACATGACCACTGCCGTACAACGCTTGGAAGGCCCGGCTCCGACCGATAATGAAGAACTTATTGCTTGGGTAAACGAGGCTGTAGAACTCTTCCAGCCCGACAAGGTGGTTTTCGCCGATGGTTCCCAGGAGGAATGGGACCGTCTCGCCGCAGAGCTGGTGGAGAAGGGCACCCTGATCAAGCTCAACGAGGAGAAGCGCCCGAACTCCTTCCTGGCCCGCTCTAACCCGTCTGACGTTGCCCGCGTGGAGTCCCGCACCTTCATTGCCACCGAGGAGGAAGAGGGCGCTGGCCCCACCAACAACTGGATGAAGCCGTCCGCGCTCAAGGAAGAGATGACGGAGCACTTCTCCGGTTCCATGAAGGGCCGCACCATGTACGTCGTGCCCTTCTGCATGGGCCCGATCAGCGACCCGGACCCGAAGCTGGGCGTGCAGCTGACAGACTCCGCTTACGTGGTCATGTCCATGCGCGTGATGACCCGTATGGGCCAGGAAGCTCTGGACAAGATTCAGGGCGATAAGTTCGTCCACTGTCTGCACTCCGTCGGTGCACCGCTGGCTGAGGGCGAAGAGGACGTCGCCTGGCCGTGCAATGACACGAAGTACATCTCCCAGTTCCCCGAGACCAAGGAGATCTGGTCCTACGGCTCCGGCTACGGCGGCAACGCCATCCTGGCCAAGAAGTGCTACGCCCTGCGCATTGCTTCCGTGATGGGGAAGGAAGAGGGCTGGATGGCTGAGCACATGCTCATCCTCAAGCTGACCAGCCCGGAGGGCAAGAACTACTACATCGCGGGTGCGTTCCCGTCTGCATGTGGCAAGACCAACCTGGCCATGATCACCCCGTCGCTGGAGGGCTGGACTGCGGAGGTCGTCGGCGACGATATTGCGTGGCTGCACCTGAAGGAGGACGGCCTGTACGCCGTCAACCCGGAGAACGGCTTCTTCGGCGTCGCCCCGGGTACGAACTACAAGTCCAACCCGATCGCCATGCGCACCATGGAACCGGGCAACACCCTGTTCACCAACGTCGCGCTGACCGATGATGGTGACGTGTGGTGGGAGGACATGGACGGCGAGGCGCCGGAGCACCTCATCGACTGGCGCGGCAACGACTGGACCCCGGCGTCCAGCGAGAAGGCTGCACACCCGAACTCCCGTTACTGCGTGGCCATCGAGCAGTGCCCGACTGCAGCCCCCGAGTTCGACGATTGGAAGGGCGTCAAGCTCGACGCGATCCTGTTCGGCGGTCGCCGCCCGGACACCGTCCCGCTTGTCACCCAGGCCCTGAGCTGGGAGCACGGCACCCTGATCGGCGCGATGCTCGCCTCCGGCCAGACCGCCGCCTCCGCTGAGGCCAAGGTTGGCTCCCTGCGTCACGACCCGATGGCGATGCTGCCGTTCATCGGCTACAACGTCGGCGACTACTTCCAGAACTGGCTGGACATGGGCGAGCGCGGCGGCGACCGTCTGCCGTCCATCTTCCTGGTCAACTGGTTCCGCCGCGGTGAGGACGGCCGCTTCCTGTGGCCGGGCTTCGGCGACAACTCCCGCGTTTTGAAGTGGATCGTCGACCGTATCGAGGGCAAGGTCGACGCGGACCAGACCCCGGTGGGCAACACCGCCAAGGTGGAGGACCTGGACCTGACCGGCCTGGATACCCCAGTCGAGGACGTCAAGGAAGCCCTGTACCCGGATCCGGAGCTGTGGGCACACGATGTGGAAGACGCCCGCGAGTACCTCGAGGGCCTCGGCTCCCGCGTGCCGAAGGAGCTCTTCGACCAGCTCGACCAGCTCTCCGAGCGCGTGAAGGCAGCACGCTCCTAACTTGCTGATACAAAAAGGCCCGCCAGGTGGCGGGCCTTTTGTTGTGCGAGTTTCGCGGCGGGGCGTTGACTTTTGATCACATCCCTGGGCACTTCACTTGGGCTGTTCTACATCATTACTGTGGCAGTATTCAAGTTATGAAATCAGTCACGAGGGATGCGGTAGTTGGTGCCCTGGGGGCAGCTCGGATGGCCCCATATCTTTCTGCTGCAGACGGCAACAAGAAAAGGGCTCTTGCGCTGTATCGGTGGAGTGTCGAGTTGGGGGCATCGGTTCAAGTAACATTGGGCATTACTGAGGTACTTGTTCGCAACGCGATGAATGAGAAGTTGCAGGAGTGGAACCGTCGGGAAACCGGTAATCCTAGTTGGCTTCTCGACGCTCCGGCTTCCCCGCTGAGAGGCCTTACTCAAGGCAAGCGACGAGAGGCGTTGAGACGAGCGAGGAAGTCTGCGGGCAATCGTTCGATGGATCATCCTCGCTATGGGGCTGAGATTACGCATGATGATGCATTGGCGAACACCATGTTTGGGATGTGGAAAGACATTCTCCCTAACCATCACCCTGATGCTGATCCGGAGAAGAGAGAGAACAGGAATCGTGTTCGGATGTGGGAAGAAGCGCTAGAAGCAGCGTTTCCGTATGAATTAGATCCTGACGGGCACACGACGTACTGGAGAGTAGCCCACCTTCATTTGCTGCGTAATCGAGTGTCGCACATGGATAGTTTGCTCAATGTTGACGTGCTCGATGTGATTGGTGACGCTTTTTCGCTGGTTGGGAGCATAGACCCAGTTCTCGAGCAGTGGCTCACGGGCACGAGCACCGTCAAGAAAATTTACTCGGCCCGCCCCCAGTAGAGAAAAAGGAAAAGCCTACCGGCGCAAATTGTCCTGTAGACCTTTCCTCACTCATAGCGAGGGACCTTGTCCTCACTTTCTCTACCGCCATTTTACCCATGGAAAGGTTCAACGCAAGTTACCCAAGGATCAAACATCGCTCTGGTAGACGGTGTGTGCGGCCTAAAGAGTCGACTGCTAAGAAACCACGCGATCGTGATGTATCGCCGCGTCGTGCTGGCAGATCCCACAAGTTCGGAAGTGAAGACGGACTGCCGTGTCACGATGCTCCTTGTACGTCGTTACTGCTCGACGCTATTGCACAGTGATGGTGACAACTTGTGGTGCTTCGAAGCTCTTTACTATCGCGTGGCCTTCCAACTGCCTCTTACCGGAGGAAAGGGCAACGGCGTTAGAACAGGACGCGTCAATGCGTTCTTCGCCTGGCTTGAGCTCCCAGTAGTAGACGGAATTCTTGTCGGTGTAGTGCACTTTTTCCTGGCGCAGGCCTCCAAGTTGGCATACACCTGCTGACTTTCCATCTACCGTGACGACCTGGATTACAGACTTCTCGCCGCGGGGCTCTACGGTCGGT
The DNA here is from genome assembly GCF_001831515.1 of Corynebacterium sp. HMSC074A01. GTDB lineage: Bacteria > Actinomycetota > Actinomycetes > Mycobacteriales > Mycobacteriaceae > Corynebacterium. Next base: position 14,904 of record NZ_KV825601.1, on the reverse strand, counting down.
GCCTTCGAGGAAGATCCCCCAACCTCGATAGCTGTCACAATGTAAACCAGCGCAATCACGCTGGCCAGAAGCGCTCCTACAGTTTGCAGGGTGAAAGGCAATTGCTTCATGGCGGCTTGAACTTGGGATGGGAGTTGCATTGCTGTCCTTCTCTTTAGGGGGATCATCGATACGGGCTGCCACTGTCGGCCGTATCAAGGTGATTATCCACCAAGTACCCGGTAAGAGCAATGGAGTCTGGCGAACCTACCCCCGCAGCACGAGCACCAGGTTCGATACCGCGAACTCGCGTAGCACGGGTACGCGTGTGAGCCACCACGCCCAGTGTGGGTGGTAGCGCGGGAAGGCGAAGAGCAACCGTCCGGTCGACTCCGCCCACTCGAGCCCCTCGCGGGCCGAGACCGCGAACAGGGAGGTGCCCCACACGTTCTTGGGCGGTGTTCCGTGTTTCCGCTCGTACCGACGCCGGGCGAACTCGCCGCCGACGTAGTGCTCCCACAGCCCGGTCTCGTGGCCGCCGAAGGGGCCCAGCCACACGGTATACGACAGCACGACGAGCCCGCCGGGTTTTGCTACGCGCAGCATCTCCTCGCCCATGGTGCGCCAATCAGGAATGTGTTCGGCCACGTTGGAGGAGTAGACGAGGTCGAAGGAGCCGTCGGCAAAGGGCAGGTGCGCCCCGTCGCCGCGCACCGCGCCGAAGCCGGAAAGTCCTGCTGCGGAAAGCTCGGAGACATCCGGTTCCATGCCGACGTAGAAGGTGTCCGCGAAGGCGTCGGCGAAGTAGCCTGGCCCGCCGCCGACGTCCAACACCGAAGTCCCAGTGAGGCCGGATGGGCAGGGACAGGTGGTGTCCTGCCACAGGGCGTCGAGAAGCGAACGGGTGTCGCGCGCCAGGCCGGAGTAGAACACGGCGGGGCGGAACTGCTCGTAGGTGAACGAGCGCAATAGGCGCAGCGAACGTGTCAACGTGGCGAGGCGGCGGGTACGGTACATAGCAATGAAGATACTGCTGATGTGCTGGCGCGACTCCACCCACCCGCAGGGCGGCGGCAGCGAACGCTACCTGGAGCGCGTCGGCGAGTACCTCGCGGCGCAGGGACACGAGGTTATTTTTCGCACCTCCAGCCACACTGACGCGCCACGGCGCAGCACGCGCGGCGGCATCCGCTTCGAGCGTGCTGGGGGTAAGTACGGCGTGTACGTGCTGGCACCGCTGTCTATTTGGCGCAACCGGCCGGACGTGATCGTGGATACGCAGAACGGGATCCCGTTTTTCGCGCGCCTGTTTACGCGCCGGCCGGTCGTGCTGCTTACGCACCACTGCCATAAGGATCAGTGGCCGGTGGCGGGCCCGATTATCGGGCGGTTGGGCTGGTTTTTGGAGTCCAAGGTGGCGCCGCGGGTGTATCGGGGTGCGCGGTACGTGACGGTGGGGGAGGCGTCGAGAAGCGATCTGGTTGCGCTCGGCGTGGACGCGGGCGACATCGCGATCGTGGAAAACGGCGTGGACCCTATCCCGGACGCGCTGCCCGTGGTGCCAAACGACGGGAAGGTGCACGTGGTGACCCTGTCGCGGCTGGTGCCGCACAAGCGCATCGAGCACGCGATCGATGCGATCGCTGGGCGCAAGGATGTGGTGTTAGACATCATCGGCTCCGGCTGGTGGGAGGACCGCTTGCGCGAATACGCGGCGGACCGGGCCGAGATCTGCTTCCACGGGCACGTCAACGACGCCTACAAGCACGCCCTGCTCTCTCGCGCGGCGCTGCACCTCATGCCGAGCGCGAAGGAGGGGTGGGGCATCGCGGTCGTGGAGGCGGCAGCGCACGGCGTGCCGACTATCGGCTACCGCAGCGCCGGCGGCGTCAACGACTCCATCATCGATGGGGAAACCGGCGTGCTCGTGGACACCAAGGCGCAGTTCAGCAAAGCGGTGGAGCGCCTGCTTGCCGACGCCACCCTGCGCCACCGGCTCGGCACCGCCGCCAAAGCGCGCGCGGGCGAGTACTCCTGGGAGGCGACCGGGGCGAAGTTCGCCGCGGTGCTGGATGACGTGGTTGGTGACGTGGCGGGGCGCTAGCGCAGCTCGGTCGACCAGTTCAGCTGCTGGATCTTCGTATCCAGTTGGCGGTACTCCTTGGAGGCGGCGTCTGCCATCTTGCGCAGTGCGGCCGCATCCACGGTGGGCACGTAGCGCACCTCGGAACGCGAGTAGCGGTCCATCCGCGCCGTCGCCGAGTCCGCGACCGCGGAGTAGAAGCGGCCCGCGCGGACCAGCGCGTCGCGGCGCGCGATTGCGTCGGTCAGCGTGGCGTCGCCCTCGAACGGTGTGACCGAGTTGGTGTGGTTGATGCGGCGCACCAACACCTCGATCTGCTCCAGCACGTGCGCTGCCTCTTTGAGCAGCTCGGCTGGGTCCTCGGCGGGCTCGTCGCCCTCCTGCACGCGCGCCTGCTCAACCAGGCGGGAGCGCAGCTCTTCTAGGCGGTGCTGCGCCTCGGCGCGTTGTGCGAGTGCTTCTGCAAGCAACATGGTGGCCCCTTTCCTCCTGCTAAAAGGTATGCGTCCCCGTATCCCAACCCTCACGGGCCCCAGGGGCGGGCGCGCCTTCCAACACTTCGGTGATACTCAATTATTCGTGCGTTCCCATGCGGGGAGTGCTCGTGTACTCGATGCAGGCCGGGTGCGTTGTACAGGGGTAGCCCGTCGGCGAAGGGCCTGATCAGAGTCGCCAGCCATTGCCCGGACTGGCGCGGGTGAGTGTTCGCTAAGACGCACGCCGCGGGTCCCGGGAATGCCCGCTACCGACAGCATGATGGGCACAAGCATAACAAAACCGCGGCCCTTCTCGCTGGGAGAAAGGGCCGCGGTTGCTGAAAATTTAGGCTGCGGTGGCCGGCCACAGGTTGCCGGAGCGCAGACGGGCGCTCATCTCTGCCTCAACCAGGACCGGGATGAAGTGGTCCAGGGTGGCGCTACGGCGGTGGGCCCGGAGGACCGCGTCGAAAGCATCGCCGATCTCATCGGCGGGGAACTCGCTCGACCACTCAGTGATCAGGTCCTCGCGGATGTTGCGCAGTGCGCGCTCGCGGATAATGGAAAAGTCGATGTTGTTGATGTCCTGCATGATGTGCTCCTTTATTCGTGGTAGTTCCCCCGGACTACCGGGTATGTAACCTTTTGTTCATCCGCAGTTAACTTTAGCCGTGGCGTGCAGATAGTGCAAGGGTGGCAATGATTGGACTTTGTCATTAATTGGTAGCGGCCAACTAAAGTGTAAATATGTGCAGGTAGCGGCGTTTTTCGCGGGAGGACGATTTTGTGAATAAAAATAGGAGTGAGTGTTGTTACGCTTGTGGTATGGCGAATCTCGAAGGTAACCGCAGGGTAAACGGTGCTCCCTTAGCCATCCTGATTGTGGCTACGGTGCTGGTTTTGGCCCTTGTAGGTGGACCCCGTCCTGATCCGTTCGACTGGCTCCTTTTAGCGCTCTTCGCTGCGTACGCCTTCTTCTACGCGCGCATCACCCTGCACGTGCGCGTAGATGACACAGCGCTGCACTTGAGCCTGGCAGGCCGCGAAACCGCAATTCCGCTTGCGCGCATCACCGGTGTTGATGAGGTGGGGCCGCAGCCGAGCGTGTGGACCTGGATGTTCTCCCCGCCGCACGTAAGTGGTCCACGCGAGGTCGACGGCGCTGAGTGTTATTCCGTCGGCGGCCCGACAGTACGCATCAACACCCTAGATGGCGACTACGCCGTTTCCGTGGCGGACCCCACGACTTTCGCCGCTGCACTGCGCGAGCGCCTTAATGCAGCGAGGGCGTAGCCCAGCGCCGCCAAGTAACCTGCGAAAAGCGCCAGCCCCACCGGCGGCAGCCCGCGCGCGGCCGCACCCGTTTCCAGCACGCGCCCGTCCGGGTAGACCACCAGTCCGATCTCGAGCTCACGCAGCCGCGTCGTATCCACCGGCTCCTGCTCCACGGCCTCGTGCGCTGCGACCCATCGGGGAGAGGGCGGGTCGACGAGTGTGCCGTCGACAAGCAGGGCCCCGGACTCCACCACATTCATCTGCTTTGGTGCCGGATCGACGGTCGGCTCGCCGCGCACGAGCGTCAGCGGGGCGCGCTCGGCGAAGAAGACGTCGCGGCCCGCGTGCGCGACGGTCGGCGCCTCCACCGCGGTCGGCCGCAGCTTCTCGACGCTCACCGCACCGTCCGGCACCTGCAACAGTGCACACGCGAGCGCGGCCGCGGCGCGACGCGGGGTCAGCGCGCCCGCCGCCGCGACGAAGGCCGGGATGGCCAGGATGAGCGACTTCTGCGCGTCGCGGATAAGCCCGCCGCCGGGTACATGCGTGACGACCGGCTCGGTGAGTCCCGCCCACGACGCGAGCGCGACCGCAAAACCCGCACCGGCCAGGGCGAGCCAGCGGCGCGGGACCGCGCGCCAGCCCAGCGCGAGCAGGATGAACAGGGGAATGCCGAGGAGGGCAAAGCCTGCCGCACGCGAGGCCGGGACCGCTGCCGAATTCCAGATACCACCCAGGCCCATCAGCGCGCCGAGCGTGCCCACGTACTGCTCCGCGCGCGGGGCGAAGGCGGCGGCGCTTGCCGCAGTGGCGGTGCCACCCCCGGTGGCGAGCACGCCCGAGACCACCCACGGGGCGCAGGCCAGTACCGCGATGACCACGCCCGCCCGGTTGCGGACGAAGCACGCCGCGGCGAGCGCGCCAGTCGGGGTCAGCGACGCCACCCACTGCGCCAGCGGGCTAGTCCGCCCGCCGAGCGCTACCAGGGGAATAAGCCACGCCGCCACGGCGAGTGACCACTGACCCTGCAGGAGGCGCTCGATGACGAAGGGGTTCCACACCGCGACCGTCATCGCCGCGGCCTTGCCTAGCGGGTGGGTGCCGAGTCGGTGGCCGGCAAAGGCGGCGGCCGCGGCGGCGCTGATGACCAGCGCGCGGACGAAGAAAACGGGGAACGGGACCATCCCTAGCAGTGCGTCCTGCGGGACGTTGCGCGCGGGCAGGTCGCCGAAGCCGAGGGAAGCGCGGGTGAGCGCCATGTCGGGAAGCACCATCATGTCGCGCAGCGCAAGGGCCTCGCCGGGCAGGAAAAACGGCCAGGTCAGGCCGAGTACCAGCAGGGCGCCGTAGGCGGGCAGCAGGTATTTAGCTGCGCCGCGCAAGGAGCACCAACGCCCAGATAAGGGCAACCACCGCGATCAGCCGGGTCACCAACGCCATGATCTGTAAAGCCCGCAGCCAGGTGACCTTCCCGCGCGCGGTGTCGACCGCGTCGGCCTTGGAGTCCTCGCTGAGTGTCCAGACGCCGGAGGGGAGGGACCACGATTCGTCGAGAAGCATGCCGGTGCGGCGCTCCACATCGACGGTGCGCTGGGCATCGTCGGGAAGCGTGGCGCGGTACTGGTAGGTCTCCAGCCCGCCGACCGAGCCCGGGCCGAGGTAGTCGAGCGGCACCATGGTCTGCGAGCGCGGATCGAAGTACGGGTACGAGCGGCGCTCCGGGCGATACGGCAGGTACACGCCGACGCCGTGGCGTTCCTTCTCCGGAAACGCGGTGGTTGGGTTGATCCGGAAGGAGTCGGTGTACGCCTCGGGGCCGTCCTGCTCGGTGCTCAGCGTGTAGACGTCCTTCTCCTTGCCTGTCTCGGGGTCTGGCTCGGTGGACTTGTCCAGCGTGGTCGTGCGCGTGAACTGCTGGCCGTCGGGGCCGTCAAAAATCACGGACTGCGTGCCTGTTTCAAGCGGGCGCTGGTAAGCGATGACGATGGGGGAAGCGAGGTTACACGCCAGCGCGACGACCACGATGCCGGCGGCCCACGCCAGCTTGCGCTTCTTTACAATGTCCACATCGAACAGCTCACCGAAACCCACACCAGAAACTCTAACCTACTGCCAGAACTCGAGGGTCTGCGCGGCGTGGCCGCCCTCGGGATCCTCATCACGCACGTTGCCTTCCAAACCGCGAACGACTCGCCACTGCTCGCGCGCTTCGACTACTTCGTCGCTGTTTTTTACGCGCTCTCCGCGTTCGTGCTCGCCCGGCGCGGGCCGCGGCCCGGGTACTTCGCGCGGCGCGCAGCCCGCATCGTGCCCGCGTACGTGGTGTGCGTGGCGGTCGTGCTGCTCGCGCTGCCCGCGCTCAGCGAGGTGAGCGCGGGCCAGGCGGTGGCGAACCTGCTCATGGTGCAGATCTACGTGCCCGATGGGCTCATCGCCGCACTGACTCAGCTGTGGTCGCTGTGCGTGGAGGTGGCCTTTTACCTGGTGCTACCGCTCTACCTGGCGTTTCGTGGGCGGGCGCGCTGGCTGGTGCTGGCCGTCAGCGTGGTCGTCGGCCTGGTGTGGCCGTGGGCGATCGAGCCGTTTTCCGACCCCGAGGTAGTCAACCTGCAGATCTGGCCGCCGTCGTACACCCCCTGGTTTGCCGTCGGGCTCGTGTGCGCGGAACTCGAGCGCGCCGGGGTGCGCTACCGCGGGCCGCGCTGGCCGTTCCCGTTGTTGGCGATGCCGGTGGCGTGGGTCGCAGGCGTTGTCGGCCCGGAGGGGCTTACCCACCCCACCCCGGCCGAGTTCAACGTGCGCGTCCTGCTCGGCGCGTGCTTCGCCGCCATGTTCGTCGCGCCCTACGCGCTCGGCCCCCGCGACCACGACACGCTTCTGTCCTCGCGGCCCGCGCTTCTGAGCGGGCGCTGGTCCTACTCCGTGTTCCTGTGGCACATGGCGGTGCTCGACCTGGTCTTCCCCGTGCTCGGGGTACCCGTCTTCGGCGGCAACTTCGTCCTCGTCCTGGCGGTGACGGCGGCCGCCAGCCTGGCTGTCGGCTACATCTCCTACGAGTTGGTGGAAGTGCCCGGCGCGCGGCTGGTGCGCGCGGTGCTGGCGCGGCGCGACTCCTCCCGGTCCGGCCACGCCAGGCACGCCACCGCGAAGCAGCCGACGACCGGGAGCAGCGTCGAGCCCGCATAGCTTGCCGACGGCCACGGGGCCCGCGCCAGCACCAGCCCGCCAACCACCAGCGCACCCGAAGATAACCAACTGGCGGGCAGGAGCGTGTAGCGGCGGATCGCCCACGCGGACACCCCGGCGACCAGTCCGGTGACGGGGCCTGCGGCGAAGGCGGCGAGCAGTAGTGCGGCGCGGTCAATACGGGGCAGCTCCTTCGGCGCAAAGGGCGCGCCACTACGCCGGCGCACCACGACAACCAGGCAGGCCAGCGCCACCAGCGCGGAAAACGCACCGCCGATGAACAGCGAGTTCCGGTACGTCGCCTCGCCGGCGAAGTGCATGCGGAACTCGCCGGAGGCTCCGGCGGGGAGGGTGAAGGCCTGGGTGGCGGCGTCGATAAGCGAGGGCTCGAGTTCCTTCCCGCCGACGGTGGCGCGCAGCCCGGAGTTGAAGGCGCGGGTGGTGATGATGGTGCGCGGGTGGTCGGCGGGCGCGATCGTGGCGGGCAGCGGCTCCCACGCGGCGGTGGGCACGCGGTCGCGGGTAAGTGTGATCGTTTCGCGGCGGGTGAACAGCTCGTGCGTGCCGGCGGGCAGTTCTACCTCGCCGGCCGCGTGGCGCACACCGTCGATGGTGGCGGGCGCGCTCAGGTGCCAGGTGGCGTCGGTGGCGGTGGTGAAGCGGCGCTGGATGACCTGCGTGTCGGGGAAGTGGCGCTGGAAGAAGTAGGTATCCGCGGTGCCTTCGACCTCCACGATGCGGGATGGGCCCGCGTCCACCTCGGCGATGCCTGTGCGCTCAGTCAGCGTGATGCGCGTGGTGCCGGGGGCGTGGATCGTGCGCGGCTCGCCCGCCACCAGGGTGACGCGGCGCTCGGGCCCGCCGGACAGCGTGACGACGGTATCGCGCGTCGCAGTAAGAGTCAGCCGCGCGTCCACGGGCGGGACCTCGATCCAGGGGTCGCGATCACCCGGCGCGGGCCACCACGCGGTCTCGGCAAGCCCGTCGAAGGCGCTGGTCAGAGACGCGCCGGGCACAGCACCCCCGAACGCGCCCGCGTCCGCCGCCGAGGAGGAGGCGCGCGCTTTTCCGCCGTCTTCTGCCACGGCGACGCGCGTACCCGCCGAGGGGTAGTCGGTGAGCCGGTTGCCCACGTTGCCGCCCTCGCCCTCGGCACGCTGCGCGGACTGCGCGCCGCGCAGCGTGCCGTAGTTGCGCTCGGCCAAGGCGGGGGTGTCGGTGATGATGTCGGGCTGCGCCTGCTTCTCGACGAGCCGCGCCGGGAAATACCCGTACTCAGCCCACAGCAGCGGGAGCACCTCGCCGCCGCCGTCGACAGTCACGGGTTCCGCGTCGGTGAGCATGGCGTCGCGGGTTGGCTCGAGCATGTAGATGTCTACACCGCTGCCAGAATCTTCGCGGAAGCTGGCGGCGGGCTCGCCCAGGTTGCGCGCGGCGCGGTCGGCGGCGTGCGGGTCGGCACCCTCGAGGTCGTGGCGGACCACCACCGCGCCGACGCCGATCGCGCGCAGCGCTTCCGGGTCGACGGCGCGGACCTGGCCGTCGAGGCCGCGGATGGCCTCCGGGTCGACGAGCGGGACGGCGTCGCGAAAGGCGAAGCGGGTATCAGTCAGCGCCTGGATCGGCTCGTCGCGGGTCCAGCCCCAGTCCTGGCGGGCGAAGGAGGACGCCGGTACGACGAGGGCGCGGGTGCCCGCGGCGTGCTCGTCAAGCCACTCGCCTGCGGCGACCCACTGCGGGGAGATCTCCGTCCACGTGCCCTCCGGCAGCAGGCGCAGCGACCAGGCCGGGGCCACGGCGACCGCGCCTGCGAGCACCACGCCCGCGGCGCGGGGCCGGTCGACGCGCGCGAGCAAGTGGCCCACGCCCATGGCCAGGGGCAGGCGGACGAGTGGGGCGAATTTGTGGAGGTTGCGAAAGGGGGCGAGTGGGCCGTCGAGAAGCGGGGCGAAAGCGTGGGCGGAGCACAGCAGCGCGAAGCCGCAGGCGAGCATGACCACCCAGACCCCGCGCCACGGGGTGTTGCGGCGGGCGAGGCCGGCGAGGCCGAAGGCGGCGATGAGTGCGGTGGCCAGCACGAAGACCGGTTCGCCGACGAGCAGGACGCCGGCGGTGCGCTCCGTGTCGACGAACGGGGCCCAGCTGGTGGTGCCGCGCAGGACCTCGATGGGGGTGAGCCAGGCGGTGGTGACGGAGGCGGATTCGATGAACTCGGTAAACGGTGGCGAGTAGCGGCCGAGCACGAGGAGTGGGCCGATCCACCACGCGGAGACCGCCGCCGCGCCCAGGGTGAAGTACGCGGCCTGGGCGTAGGCGCGGCGGTACAGCAACACGATGAGTGCGGGCAGGCAGGCGGCGATGGTGGCGGTGGCGTTGACCGCGCCCATCGCCGCCACCGCGAGCACGGCACCGGCCACGCGTGGGCGGGCGCGGGTCAGCGGGATCAGCGTCCACGGGACGAGCGCGACCGGCCAGGCCTCCGAGGAGATCGCGGTGAGCGTGGTGAGGATGCGCGGCGAGAGCGCGTACAACAAGGCGGCGCTGGCCTGCGGCAGTGTCCCGCGCACGCCCGTGCGGCGCGCGAGGATGAGCGCGCCCGAGTACGCCAGGCAGACAAGCAGCGTCCACCACGTGCGCTGCGCGAGCCACTCGGGGGCGCCGATGGCGTCGGCAAGCAAGAAGAATGGCCCCTGCGGGAAGAGGTAACCGTAGGCCTGGTTCTGCACCTGGCCTAGGGGGAACTCGTCGGTGTACGCGTGGGTGGCGCGGGAAAGGAAGCGCGCCGGGTCGACGAACAGGTTGAGCTTGGTGTCCGCGGCGACCTCGCCTGGCGGCTGGAACAACGCGGTGCAGGCCAGCAGCAGCCAGCCGACGACGTGCGCGCGCAAGGGCTACTCCCGGGAGCCGTACTCCGGCCCGCCGAGCACAGCCTCATCTGCCGTGACGGCACCGCCCTGCGGCACGGTGCTCTGCCCGGAGACCGCCGCCACGCCAAGTACCCCGGCCACGCCCAGGATCACCCCGACGACGGCGGAGGCGAGCACCGGGTTCGCCGCACGACGCGGCAACGACGCTGGCAGGTTGAATACTCGGTGGGACATGGGCGAAAGCCTACCAGCAGGACTACACTAGTAGCGTTTTCGCAGAACAAGTAGAGGGGGTGTGTCCGTGGCACGGGAGCTACAACCGGCGCTGCAACCGGCCCAGTGGCGGGCGGTGGCGCTCACCGTCGGCGGCGTTGTCGTCGCGGCGGTCCTCGCCTTCTCTTTGAGCGCGCGCGTGCCCAGCGAGCCGGAACCGCCCCAGGTCGCAGCGCCCGCTCCGCAATCACCGTCTGTAGCGCCAGAGCCGCCAGCACCACCCGCGCCGCCAGCACCACCCCCGCCGAGCCCTGCCCAGCAGCGGGTGCCGCAAGACCTGCGCGCCAAGGTCGCCTCGCTGATGGTGGTGGGCGTGAGCAACGAGCGGCAGGCGCGCGCAGCTTTGGACCAGGGCGTCGGCGGGCTGATCATCCCTAGCTGGGCGGACCCGGCGCTGCTTACTGCCGAGGGCCACAACATCGACGCGCTGCGCGCCGAGTACCGCTACCCGTTTTCCGTCGCCATCGACTTTGAGGGCGGGCGCGTGCAGCGCCATACCGACGTGCTCGGCCAGTTCATGGCCCCACGCGAGCTGGCCACCCGCCCGCCCGAGGTGATCCAAGGCACCGGCTACGACATCGGGCGGTCCTTGCGCGCCCGCGGCGTGAACGTGGATTACGCCCCGCTTTTGGATCTCGACGTCACGGGGCTCGCCATCGTCGGCGACCGCGCCTTCAGCGGCCACCCCGAGGAAGTCGTGCGGGTCGGCACCCTCTTCGCGCAAGGGCTTATCGACGCCCACGTCACCCCCACCTTCAAACACTTCCCCGGCCACGGCCGCGCCTCGGGCGACACGCACCACGAACTTGCCGTCACCCCGCCGCTGGACCAGGTACGCGAGCTAGACATGCGCCCCTTCGGCCCGCTGCTTGCCCGCTTTCCGCGCGCCAGCGTGATGATGGGGCACATGATCGTGCCCGGGATGGGGCCTGAGGGCGTGCCCAGCTCGCTGAATCCTGAGGCCTACCGCATCCTGCGCGAGGGTGACTACCCGGGCGGGGCACCCTTCGACGGCGTGGTGGTCACCGACGATTTGTCCGGCATGCGCGGCATCCTGGACTACGCGCCGACCCCGGAAGCTGTCAAGCTCGCCATCGCCGCTGGTGCCGACCAGGCGCTGTGGTCCTCTGGTGCGGATATCCCGCACGTGATTGATGTGGTGGTCGCCGCTGTGGAGTCCGGGGAGCTGTCCGAGGCGCGCGTCGACGAGGCTGCGGTGCGTACCCAGCAGCAGTTACTCGACGTCGGGTTATAGCGGCCTGTGTACCCTGTGTGAGGTGAGTATTTCCCATCGGCAAAAGTCCCGGGGCCGCGCGGGCACGATCGCGCTCGGCACCGTCCTCGGCCTGCTCGCAGTCGTCTTGGCCATCTACCTGGCGGACTTGGCACTCAACCGCGGCAACGTCCCACGCGGGACCACCGTGGGCGGCGTCGCCATCGGCGGGATGTCCCCCGACGAGGCACGCGAGCACCTCAAAGAGGAGCTCGGCGGGGTAGCGGGCACGCCGGTAGAGATCAGCGCCGCAGGCAAGCGCGCGCAGCTCGTGCCCGCCAACGCGGGGTTGGACATTGACTGGCAAGGCACGGTGGACGCCGCCGGTACCCAGTCCGCCAACCCTATCCCTCGGTTGGTAGGACTGTTCCGGACGCACGAAGTAGAGGCCCAAAGCAGCATCGACGAGGCCAAGCTCCGCCCGGAACTTGTCCGCGTGCAGGACGAGCTCTACCTCGCCCCGAAAGACGGCAGCATCCACATCGAAGGCGGCAAGGCCGAAGTGAAGGACCCGGAGTTGGGCCAAGAGGTCAACCCGGGCACGCTGCGCGAGGCCGTGACCAGTAACTGGCTCGACCCCGAGGGCGTCGAGGTCGAACCGGATCCCGTGCAGCCAGCGATCAACGACGAAGTGATCAAGGAAGCGATGGATGGGCCGGTGAAAACGGCGCTGTCCGGACCGCTGACCGTCAACGGCCGCGAGGACGCAACCGCCGTCATCCCAGCCGCGCGCATGGGCGAGGTCGTAGAATTTCCCAACGTGGACGGCGCGATCGTGCCCAAGGTGCACCGCGACGTCGCGGGCGCTATCCTGGGCGAAACACTCGACGCCACCCAGGCCGAGATGCGCAACGCCCGCGTGCTCGAAGGCGGCGGCGTTGAGCCGTCTACCGACGGCATCGCCGTGGACTGGGACGCCACCTTCACAGGATTCGAGGACCGCCTCCTGCGCGACGGCGAGCGCACCTGGGACGCAGACTACAAACCGGTGCCAGCGGACTTCACCACTGAGGAAGCCGAGAACGCCACCTTTGACCAGGAGGTCAGCTCCTTTTCCACCGGCGGCTTCTCCGGAGCTTCAGGCACCAACATCGCGCTCGTGGCCCAGGCCGTCAACGGCGCGATTGTGAACCCCGGCGAGACCTTCTCCCTCAACGGCTACACCGGCCCACGCGGCACAGCACAGGGGTACGTGGAATCCGGCATCATCATCAACGGACGCTCCGGCATGGCCGTCGGCGGCGGCATCTCCCAGTTCGCCACCACCTTGTACAACGCCGCCTACTTCGGCGGCATGACCGACATCGCGCACACGCCGCACTCCTACTACATCTCCCGCTACCCGGCCGGGCGCGAAGCCACCGTCTACGAGGGCGCAATCGACCTGCAGTTCCGCAACGACTCGCCCACCCCGGTACGCATCCAGACGGGCGTTTCCGACGGCGAGATCACCGTGCGCCTCATGGGCGTCAAACACGTCAACGTGGAGTCCTCCAACGGCGGGCGCTGGGCGCAGACCCA
>NZ_KV825601.1:0-1871 GCF_001831515.1 Corynebacterium sp. HMSC074A01 | reverse complement strand
CCCAACACCATCAACGCGGCCGGTGAGGGTTGCATCCCGTCCGGTGGCGCGCCGGGCTTTACCACCTCGGATACCCGCAGCATCTACGATCTTTCGGGCAACCTCATCGACCAGGAAACCCAAACCACGGTCTACGACCCCGAGCCGATCGTGAAGTGCGGCTAGCCCTCCTCCGCCCACGGGATGCGCGGCGGGGTATGCTCGCCGCGCTCGCGGGTGAGTCCCCACAGGGTGAGCTCGATAAACAGTGGGTCACGCTCCATGAGCGCGTGCCGCGGGGCGTAACCGTCGTAGGCCTCGGCGACGTTGATGTTGACCACATCCGCCCCGCTTACCGACGCGAGCATCGACGTCTCGTTCGGCGTCACCAGCACGTCCGCAGGCGAGTAGAGGGAGGTATAGACGATCTCCGGGTACGTATCCGGCACGTTGAGGTGGGTACGAACCCACGGCGAATCGGCTAACTGCTGGATCACGCCCGGCGAGGCGAGCGTGGAGGCCGCCCGCGGGTAGCGGGAAATCAGCGGTGCGAACCGGGTCGCCCGCCCGCGCACGTCTGTGCCGTGGAAGTTCGCGCCCATCGCTACCACGCGCCGCACCTTCGGCGCGCCCCCGTTGGCGATGAAGAGCTTGGTCATCAGCCCGCCCTGCGAGTGGGCGACAATGTCCAACTGCTTGGCCCCGGTCTGTTCCAATACGTGGTCGACGTTGGCGTGTACGTCCTCGATAATGCTGTCCAAGTTGCCCATGCCGTAGAAGCCGGGGGCGAACATGTCGCCGTAGTCGTAGCCCCAAACCCAGAAGCCCTCGTCGCGAAGCCGCTCCGCGTTCGGTCGGAAGGCGCGGCTTCGGCTGGTCACCCCGTGGATGTAGAGCACCGGGGACTCGTGGGTGGGGGCAAAGTCCGGGTCATTAAACGGCAGCGGCGGGCGGTTGCGCGCAGCCTGCACGGCACCGATCGCGGCCGAACCAGCAATCATCATGGTCGCAAGCTTCATAACCCCCAGCATAAGGGAGCTGCTATGCTTGGCCACGGATCACGAAGTCCGACGCGCCCCGCTTAAAGGTAAGGCCTCCCGGCCCGTCGGCTGGCAACCGCGCTGTTCGCGCACGGTGCCCCCGGGAGAAGATCTGTCGGCGTCTGCACACCCGCGCGCCGAAAGTGCGACTTTTACAAGGAGAGCCATCATGGCATCCGTTTCCTGGATTCCGGCCAAGCTTGACAACATCAACCACACCACCCTGACGTTCCACGCGGACGGTGAGCTGCACGTCCGCGCCTTCGCCACCCCCTTCGACGCCCTCGACGCCGTCCGTCGGGCCGGTGCGGCCTTCGACTTCTCGCCCGAACGCAACCAGCTGCGCTCGCACGACGACGGCCAGCTCGTTTCTCTCCCAGCAGAATCGGCAGGTGGAGTGCCTACCGACCACACTTACTGCCAGCTCGTCGCCTCCGGCCACCGCCCTCACTGGATCCCGATCCTGCGGGCGCTGAACGACCGCGAGGAGGGCAGCTGGCGTGACATCGAAGTCCTGCAGGTCGAAGGCACGAAGGTGACCTTCGCACACGATGATGGCGTGGTCCAAGGCTGGTTCCATAACCCGCGTCAGCTGGCAGCGGCGACGCGCTTCCACCCGAAATGGCACGTGCTCCAGTTCGCATCCGGCGACACCGCCGTGGTCTCGTACACGGTGATCGGGCAGTGCAGGGCGTAGCGAGGTGTGCCTCAACGGGGCCCGCTCCATTTAGCCCTCGAACGCTACCTCGTGCAGCGCATCAGGTGCACAAAGCATTCCGTCCGGGCTAGATGACGAACCCTGCACGACGAAAACCCCGAGGGCCCGATCATGCGGTGGATGCGCCACGATTG
>NZ_KV825600.1 GCF_001831515.1 Corynebacterium sp. HMSC074A01 | reverse complement strand
CCAGCCTCAATCGACGGAGCCGGAGTTACCTTCAAGGTCACCTTGTCAGCGTGGCCCTCAAGGATCGTCTCAGAGACAGGGTCGCCTTCGTCATTGGCCTTCTGCCTCTGCCAGTCATAAGTGACGGTTACGTTGTCCTTAATATCATCGGCAGTTACAGAAGTGGGGGTGCCAATGATCTTGCCATCCTTAAAGTCCAGACCCTTCGGCAGGCCTTCGACCTTGATATTTGTCGGAGTGACCCCCTCAGGCAGCCCCTTGATAGCCTTTGCTACATCCAGCTCGTAGAACTTATTAACAACAGCGGGCTCCAGTTCCACATCCGTGATCGTCACTGGCAGAATGTACTTTTGCTCAACTACCTGCGGATCTTCGCCTTCGCTTGCCGCCGGCATAGTGACAGTCTCGGTGACCTTGACAGGGAAAGTACCAGCCTCTGTCGGCGTGCCTGACAACGTGCCATCCTCAGCCATCGTCAAACCGGCAGGAAGATCCTCAGCGGCAAACTTCGAAGTCGCCCCCTCCGGAAGGTTCTGCTGAACCTTTTCTTCGTATGCATCTCCAACAGAGCCCGGGCCAATCTTCTTATCCAGGACAATAATGGAGTCTGCAGCCGTCACGCGGCCGTTAACTTCCAGTTCGACACGAATCGTCTGAGGATCCATATCTGCAGGAATATCGAAGCTGCAAGCATTAGCGTCAGCAACAGTCTTTACATCATCACAAGACTTAAGCTCGTTGCCCTTACCATCGCGCCACACGACGCGAACCGGATTACGAGGATCGAAGACGCGGCTCACATCAATGTCTGCCTTCTGGCCAGGAAGTGCAACCTCAGCAGCATCTTCCCCATCCAGCTTGGTGATCTTGATCTCATCAACAAAATTCACTGCCAAGGGCTGGTGAACGTTGTAATAGAGGTTGCGCTCAGGATTCGTAGGCAGTGGGCGCTGCTGAGACGGGTTGTTGGAGAGGCGCGTCATCGACTGCTGAGGATCCTGGAATACATTTACACCCCACGGGTTGTACGCAGGATGGACGTTGCCATCAGGATCCACCACATACTGATAGATGTAGTTCAGCGTATCGCGGGTCATATCCACATCTTCAGGGATGTAAGCCCTGTAGTACCCGCCCTCAATCGTCTCGTCGACAATCGTTGCCGCGATGAACTTATCTCGGTTCCCCTTTACAGAGAAAAGCTCCTTCGTCAACTCTGCTCGTTCGACAACCGTCTTGTCGTCCCAGGCTTTAACTGCCTGGATGCCGTCAGGAGTCAGAATGGTCGTAACAACCTTATAGCCCTCTACGAAGTGCTCACCACCGGAACCGGGAGACTGGATTTGCCCTGCGGTCTCTTGCGCTTCAAGCCAGACACGCCCTTCAACATAGCGCAGGTAGGAGGGTGCGCCAGGCGTATAGCCAGGCTCCAGCGGGATACGCTGCTTCTGCTCTTCAGTGGAGTAGTCAATCCACTTTTCCGAATCGTCTTTATCTGCGGTCATGTAGTCGGCTGGCTCTTCGTACATAAACAAAGACGCATTAGCTGCGAAACCACCACCAAACGATGTACCGTTCGGGTCATTGCCGAGTCCAGCAAACCCAGGGAAACGACCCGGGAAGTTGTACAGGTGGCGCAGCTTCCCACCACTGTAGCCCGTTTGCCCTTCTGCAAGCCAAATGCGAGTCTGCCTATCCGATCGGTAGTTATGCTTCTTACCGTTAGCATCGATCCAGGCTCCTGGCGCAAAAGCAAATGTACCAGGACCCGCACCCGCCGGGTTACCACCTGGTTCCAGGAGGTGGGTCTTTGCAGAGTAGATCGGGCTCACCGCTCCATCAGTGTCGATCCACTGCATGAGGACCTCAGTACCATTTGGCACGTGCGCCTTAAGGTTACTCTGGGCACCCTGATAGTTGGCACCACCCGAGAGGTATGCGTGACCAATGTAGCCGTCTGCCCCAGTTGCCGATTTGATGCGGCCGAACTCGCTACCCCGGTCAATAATTCCCAACTCAATGGCATCAGCATTGATTGCCCCGCTGGTCGTAGCATCCGGCTGACCCTCTTGTGCGTTCGCAACCGCAGCGAACGGGGATGCAGGAGTCACTGCCTGGGCAAAGGGAGCCACCAGGGCAAACGAGAGCGCCGCAGCTGCAATCGTCGTGCCGCGACGGCGAGAAATATGATTCTTCTTCATGCTGTGAAATCTTCCTTCCACGAAGATGTTCTGGACAAAGAGAAAGTCCGAAGGCACGGAGGGCAATCACCCAGGTCAGCCAACAGCGGACACAGCCACACCGACTTTCACATCTCCAAATATAGTTAAGAACGCCTGTCATGTGTCCAGAAGTTTTTCAGCCGCGATTACGGCCCCAAGCGCCAGAATCCCGACAAAACTGCAGCGTCAGAATCGAACCAGCCTCGGCTGAGCTGGACTTTCACCCCATCACCGCACAGAAGTCGCGCCCAACCCCCGCAAAACTCAGCTAGAAACATAGGCAATCAATACCCAACATAAGCTACGATATTACTCAGCTTAGCCTTATGTAGAATTCGAACAGGAAAACTCTGCCAACCCGGGACATTCGTCCCAGAGAGTCCCATGTCACATATTCGACCGGTCCCCAGCCCCGAAGTAGCTAAAAACGCCATTCAGACTGTTCCATAGTCACCGACAAGCCCATTCCATTAATTCTGATACGAACGTCCATATTTTCGGAGGTCATCAAAATTAATTTCTCCTATGAACAGCCCGCACACACGGTTCCTACCCCCTGTAGGGGGTACGCAATGGGCAAACAACCCCAGAAACGGGGCTACTCCCCCACCTCTAAGTAGCGCGCAGCCCCTGCCGCACGTTCACGCGCCTCTTCGATAGTGTCCGCAGTTGCCAGCACCATGACAGTGTCTTCGTGCACCTGGACGGTGACTTCCTCGACGGCCATTGCTTGTGCGATCTGCTTTGTTGTTGGGTTCACGCCGTGGAGGAAGGTGGCGGCGCCGGGGGAGGTGAGCGTGACGTCGATAGGCAGGCCGGCGGTGGCTCGGGCATGCAGGTCGAACTGGTCCACGCGCTGGGTATTGCGGGTAAGCAGGCCGTCGGCGTCGGGGCGTGGGGTGGCCTGGGAGAAGTAGACCTCGTCGCCGTCGACAAACAGCTCGATCGAGTAGACGCCGCGGCCCGCGATGGCGCCGCTGATGCGCGCGGCGATCGAGCGGGCGTTATCGGCGGCCGCCTGGGAGAGCTCGGCGGGCTGCCAGGCCTCTACAAGCTTGCCGTTTGCGTGGCGGGTACCGATGGGCTCGCAGAACCACGTGGCGAGCTCGCCGGTGGCTGGGTCGATCGAGCGCACGGTGAGGATGGTGACCTCGTAGTCAAAATCGATGTACTGCTCCACCGCCACCGGCTCGCTCTCGCCGGATTCGGACTCGGAGGCGGCGTGCGCCTTCGCCCAGGCGGCGCGCAGCTCCTGTGGCTCGCGCACAACGGACTGGCCCTCGCCCGCGGTCGAGCGGCCGGGTTTGACCACCAGTGGGTAGCCGACTTCTTCGGCACATGTCTCGAGGGCTTCGAGGGAGTCGGCGAACTGGTACGCCATCGTCGGCAAGCCGAGCTCTTCGGCCGCGGTACGGCGCACGCCCTCGCGATTCCGGGTCATCCGGCAGGCCTCCACCGTAGGGAACAGCTCGCAGCCGGAAGTCTCCACCAGCTCGCGCAGCTTGGCCAGGTCGGTGCCCTCCCCCGCCACGGTGATGTCTGGGGTCATCGCGCCCGGCGCGCCCTCGGCAAAGGTGCCCACCTGCACCTCGTAGCCCAGGTGGCGGAAGGAGGTTGCGAGCTCCTCCTCCACCTCAGACGTGCCCAGAATCAGCACCTTCGAGCGCTTCGCCGTAGTCATAGGCGCATACTTTATGCCCCCACATTGCCCTGGGCAAACAGGCGCGCTGGGAAAACGCCGCTGGGTTAGCGGGCGAGGACGTCGTTGCGCACGATGGTCTGGTCGCGGCCCGGACCGACACCGATGTAGCTCATCGGGGCACCCGAGAGCTCCTCGAGGCGGAGCACGTAGTCCTTCGCCTTCTGCGGCAGCTCGTCGAAGGAGGTGCAGCCGGTGATGTCCTCGTCCCACGCCGGCATGGTCTCGAAGATCGGCTCGGCGTGGTGGAACTGGGACTGGGTCAGCGGCATCTCGTCGAAGCGCTCGCCGTCGACGTCGTACGCCACGCAGATGGGGATCTCGCCGATGCCGGTAAGTACGTCGAGCTTGGTGAGGAAGAAATCAGTGAAGCCGTTGACGCGCGCGGCGTAGCGGGCGATCACTGCGTCGTACCAGCCGCAGCGGCGCTTACGGCCGGTGTTCACGCCGACCTCGCCGCCGACCTCCTGCAGGTAGTCGCCCCACTTGTCGAAGAGCTCCGTGGGGAAAGGCCCCGCGCCCACGCGCGTGGTGTAGGCCTTCACGATGCCGAGGGAAGCGGTGATCTTCGTCGGGCCGATACCTGCGCCCACGCAGGCACCGCCCGCAGTGGGGTTGGAGGAGGTGACGAACGGGTAGGTGCCGTGGTCCACGTCCAGCATGGTGGCCTGGCCGCCCTCCATGAGCACGTGCTTGCCCTCGTCGAGCGCCTTGTTCAGCGTGTACTCGGCGTCGATGACCATCGGCTTAAGGCGGTCGGCATAGGACATGAAGTAGTCCATCACCTCGTCCGGGTCGATGGCCTTGCGGTTGTACATCTTGACCAGCATCTGGTTCTTTACGTCGAGTGCGGACTCGATCTTCTGGCGCAGGATCGACTCGTCGAAAATGTCCTGCACGCGCAGGCCCACGCGCGCGACCTTGTCGGCGTAGGTGGGGCCGATGCCGCGGCCGGTAGTACCGATGGCGCGCTTGCCCAAGAAGCGCTCCTGCACCCGGTCCAGGGTCTGGTGGTACGGGGCGACCATGTGCGCGTTGCCCGAGATACGCAGGCGGGAGGCGTTCGCGCCGCGGGCCTCGAGCCCGTCGATCTCCTCGAACAGCGCCTGTAGGTTCACCACTACGCCGTTGCCCAGAATCGGGGTGGCGTTCTCACTCAGCACGCCGGCCGGCAAAAGCTTCAGCTCGTACTTCTCACCGCCGACCACCACGGTGTGCCCGGCATTGTTGCCTCCGTTGGGCTTAACCACATAGTCGACCTTGCCGCCGAGGATGTCGGTGGCCTTCCCCTTGCCCTCGTCGCCCCACTGGGCGCCCACAATGACGATGGCGGACATGTTGACTCCTTATATAGGCAGTAATCCGCGCTTATTGTAGCGTGACCCGTATGCGGCTGATTCATTGCGCGTGCGCAACCACAATTTCCATCCCCGGTGCCGAGCACCACAGCTTAAGCGAGGTGCCCTCGCGCAAGGAGCTCCGCTTCCTCGATGCCGCTGCCAAGGACGTACTGCCGGAGGACCCCACGCCGTCTTTGGCGGAGATCCAGGCCTCGCCGAACGTGGCGCACATGGGGGAACCCGGTCCGGCCCCGCAGCAGACGAGCGAGCGTCTGCGGGTGGTGGTTTCCGGCTCGGACAAGGCGCTTGCCGCTGTGCTTACCCGAATGATGCGCGGGGACTACCTGTGGGCGGAGGTCGCGTACGTGCCGGTGGACACGCACTCCTCCGCTGCTGTGGGCTGGGGGCTGGCCGGGCTGGATATTGAGGAACTGTGTGCTCTCGCCGCCGAAGGTCCGGTGACGCCGTCGCCGTGCGTGCGGACCGATACGGGTGATGTGGTGGCTGGCGCTGCCGCGATCTACCGGGGTGAAGGGGATGAGGAGTACGTGGGCGAAATCGTCGTGGATTCGCAGCGCCTGGTGTATCGCAGTGGCGAGGCACCGTCGGCGCGCTTTTACGGGCAGTTTGGGGCGCGGCTGGTGCCGACTGCTGGTGCGCCGGGGATCGCATCCACGCCGATCGTCACGCCGCTGGTGACTACGGGGCCGGTGTCCAAGCGCTCGCCGGAGAAGCTGGAGCGGATGAGCCGGAATGCGCTGCTGCGCGGTTTGACGCGCGGGGCGGGCGTGGCACCGGGTCAGACGGACGGGTCGCGGGTACTCACCGGGCGCGCGCTGCAGTCCGGCGGCGATGCCATCACGGTCGAGCTGGACGGGGTGCGCCGCCCGCGCACGGTCGAGCGGGTGACCTTCTACCGACACCTGCGCGACATCCAAAGCGTGAAAAAGGGGCCCGTCGAGGGTATGTGAGGTAACTCACACGGGAGTTTCTCTACGCCAGCTGTGAGCGAGACGTTACCTCGCTGAGATGTTGGGCGGGCGACTCACGGGTAGCGAATGTTATTCAAGTTAGTCGTTTTCGCAGGTCAGCCGGTTTTCCTGGCGATTGTACCGATGGTTTGAAGATGTGTCACTCGTCCATGCGTTCGGTCAGTGATTTTTGACCAGCGAGCGGTCGGCGGCGCTGCACGTTTGCCGCAGTCGCCTTACGTTGGGTCTTGTTCGCAACGCAGCGGAGCACGCACTTCGCAAAGCGAGAAGCGACACCGCCCCCGCGGCTAGCGGTGGGTGGGAGCAATTAGTTAGATCCCAAGAATAAATCCGAAGCCCTAAGGAGCTTTTCCACATCATGGCTGCAACCAATCGCATTGAAGATCTTGCAAACGCGACCGCTTTTGACGTTGATGGCGACAAGGTAGGCGGCGTCCAGGACGTCTACGTCAACGACACCTCCGGCCAGCCGGACTTCGTCTCCGTCAACCACGGCCTGTTCGGTGCCGGCACCTCCATCGTCCCGCTGCGCGGCCACACCCTGCGCGACGGTGAGCTGCACCTCGCATTCCCGAAGGACCGCATCAAGGACGCACCGGATCTGGACGAGAACGGTCACCTCACCACCGACGACCAGGACGCGTTCTACCGCCACTACGGCCTGACCGAAACCAAGGACGTCACCACCTACGACACCGGTCGCCACGCCGCTGCGGGTGCGGCTGGCGCCGCTGGTGCGGCGGGCGCTGGTGCCGCTGCAGGCGCGCGCCGTGACGTCGAGACCGACGCTGCCGCTGCTGGTGCCGCAGGTACCGGTGCTGCCGCAGGCGCTGCCGCGACCGACAAGGACGCCATCATCCGCTCCGAGGAGCAGCTCAACGTACAGAAGGACCGCGTTGAGTCCGGCCAGGTCCGCCTGCGCAAGTACGTAGTCAACGAGACCGAGACCGTCGAGGTCCCGGTCGAGCGCGAAGAGGTTCGCGTTGTCCGCGAGCCGATCACCGATGCCGACCGCGCAAACTTTGACGGCAAGATCGGCGAGCAGGAAGCTTCCGTCACCCTGCACGAGGAGCGCGTGAACGTAACCAAGGAGTCCGTCCCGGTGGAGAAGGTTTCCCTGGAGAAGGACACCGTCAAGGACACCGAGCGCGTCTCCGAGGAGCTGCGCAAGGAGCGCTTCGACACCGATGGTGTTGAGGGCGTTGTCGACGGCGACAAGAAGTAAATACTTACCGCTTTCAGTACCCGCCTGGCTTTACTCGTCGTAAAGCTCCGGCGGGTACTTTGGCGTGTGCGAGGTCGGGGCGAGCACCGCCACCGCCGACTCGCGCGACATGCCGCTGGCCTCCAGCAGGTCCACGATGAGCGAGCGGATCTGCGCCAGGATCGCGTAGGCCGAGAGCACGGCGTCCTCCGGCAGCGCGTCCATGGAGGCGCGCTGGCCCGCCACGCGCAGCTCGTTGACAATGCGCGGGATCGCGATCGCCTGCGCACGGCGGGACTCGACCTCGTAGACCTCGGAAAACTCCAAGCAGATCTGCGAGAGCGTATCCAGCAGCTCGATCTGCTCCTCGGTCACCTCGTCTTTGTCCTCGCACAGCACGAGCGCGCGGCGCGCCAGCACGCGGGTGGTACGCACGGCGTTATCCACCGGCGGGATCACGCGCGACAGCGAGTTAATGTAGCGGCGCACGCCCCACAAAAACGGCGAGATCCGCGTGGACTCCTTGCCAGACTTCACCGCAGACGCCATCTGGTCGATGTCGGTCTGCGAGCCGCGAATGGACTCGAGGGCCTCGTCGATGATTTCGGGATCGCCGTTGGACAGGCCCGACGCGACGTCGTCAAGCACTGAGCTCAAAATGCCCATCACCTTCGAGATCTCGGCGCGAGCCCCCTGCATCGGGGCCTGGGGCAGCACCGCAAGTGTGGCCATGGAGACCGCCACGCCGATGATGGCGTCGATGGTGCGGTCTAAGCCGGTGACCTCCGCGCCCGGGGGCATGATCGTGGCAATGAGCACCGAGCCGATCGCCACCTGGTTATTCACCAGCTGCGACTTGGAGAAGAACGACGCGATGACCAGCGCGCCTGAAACAATCAGCGCGATCTGCCAGCCGCCCTCCCCCAGCCGGTAGAACAACAAATCGCCGACCAGCACGCCGAGGATACAACCAATAGCCAGATCCCACGCCTTGGTCAGCCTGTCGCCGCCGGTCATGCCGATCATGATGATGACTGAGATCGGGGCGAAGAACGGACGCTGGTGGTCAAAAACTTCCTTCGCAATCCAGTACGCAATGCCGGACGCGAGACCGATCTGCAGAATCGGCAGCATCCGCTTGCGCACCCGCAGCACCCGCGATTGCAGGGACTTATCCACCTGCTTCAGGCGCTCGCGCGTACTCATCCTCTCTTTGGCCATGACCAATACCCTAGCCCCTCACCGGCTGCCCAGACACGCGAAAGCGCCGCCCCTGGGCTTTAAGGGGCGGCGCTTCGCTGGCGCTCAGCGGGCCACGAGGACTACTTCGACACAGAGCGGCCGACAGCGTGCAGATCCTGGCACGCCTCAATGACACGCTCGGTCATGGAGGCCTCCGCCTTCTTCAGGTAGGAACGCGGGTCATAGGCCTTCTTGTTGCCCACCTCGCCGTCGATCTTCAGCACACCGTCATAGTTCTCAAACATGTGCGAAGCCACCGGGCGGGTGAACGCGTACTGGGTATCGGTGTCCACGTTCATCTTCACCACGCCGTAACGCAGCGACTCCTCGATCTTCTCCTTCTCGGAGCCCGAGCCACCGTGGAAGACGAAGTCGAAGGGGCGAGCGCCGTCTTCCAGGCCGAGCTTCTTCGCGGCGACCTTCTGGCCCTCGTCCAGCACCTCCGGGCGCAGCTTCACGTTGCCCGGCTTGTACACGCCGTGGACGTTGCCGAAGGTAGCTGCCAGCAGGTAGCGGCCCTTCTCGCCGGTGCCAAGGGCATCGATGGTCTTCTCGAAGTCCTCCGGGGTGGTGTAGAGGTTCGCGCCGGCCTTTGCCTCAACGCCGTCCTCTTCGCCGCCGACGACGCCGATCTCTGCCTCGAGGATGATGTTGGCCTTGCGTGCCTTCTCCAGCAGCTCCTGCGCGATCTCCAGGTTCTCATCGATCGGCACCGCGGAGCCATCCCACATGTGGGACTGGAACAGCGGCAGCTCGCCACGGTCCACGCGCTCCTGGGAGATAGCGATCAGCGGACGCACGTACTCGTCCAGGACCTCCTTCTGGCAGTGGTCCGTGTGCAGCGCAATGTTCACGTCGTAGTGCTGGGCGATCTCGTGTGCGAATGCGGCCAGGGCCAGGGCACCCGCCACCTTGTTCTTCACGCCCAGACCGGAACCGAACTCAGCGCCACCAAGGGAGAACTGAATGATGCCGTCAGACTCAGCCTCGGCGAAGCCCCGAATCGCCGCGTTGATGGTCTCGGAGGACGTGCAGTTGATGGCGGGGAAAGCGTAGCCGCCCTTCTTTGCACTATCCAGCATCTGGTTGTAGACCTCAGGAGTAGCAATTGGCATGGGGAAAAACCTCCAAAGTTGCGGGTAGGTAGTACGTGTTCCAGTATGCCCTTTTTATAGCCCCGGTGCATTGGAGATTCTTGCCGCTGCCTCAAGCAGCATCCAACCGGACAGCTGGACCGACAAATCGCGCTCATCAATGCGCAGAAGCCCTACCGCTTCGCTGATGCTGGCGGGGCCGAGCCCGTAGTTATGCGGCAGCTTCGCGTCCTCTGTCCACTCGGCGGCAAAGACGGGCAGGCCGTCGACTTCGAGGCGATGCTGCCACAGGGACTCCGCGGATGCGCGCACCAGGCGGGCGGCCACCCTTCGTGTCGCAATGTTCTCGCGGCTGTCCACCGGCATCCGCACCGCGACCTCAGCCAGGTAGCGGGCCAGGATGCCCTTGAACAGGCCGCCGTCGCCGTCGCCGGACTCGTACTTCGGGCTGATGATCACACCCTGCGGGGTAGCCAGGTGCAGCGCGATCGCCTGCACAATCGCGCGGATGTGCGTGATGTAGAAGACGGACGCGTCGGCGCGCTCGGAGTTGGCAAAGGAGTCGATCGGTTCGTCGTGGGCCAACCCCACCTCGTCGCGAAGCGCCAGCGCGATCTCCAAGCTCGCGCCGAGGACTGTGCCCTGGTTGTAGGTGTAGATCTTCTCCACCACCTCCGGGCCGTGCATGCGCATGCGGATTCCGTCCTCGAGCAGGCCGTTCTCGCGCACCAGGTTGTCAAAGATCCAGTCCAGCACCTGCCGCGACTTGTCCAACCGGCCCGTGCGCGCGAACAGGATGGCCGCCGGGCCGTTCGAGGGGATGTTGTAGAAGGTCTCGCCGCGACGCCAGGGCAGCACGCCCGTGACTGGGTCAATGCCCGCGAGCAGGTCGAACTCGAGTTGGTTGAGCGCCTTCGTCCGGCGCACCCCATCGAGGGCCAGCGCGCGGTTCCACGCCAGCGCCAACCACGCCTTATCGTCGTAGTACTTGTTGGCCGTGAGCTTGCCGCCCGTGCGGTAGCTCATCGCGCGCAGCGTGTGCTGCACCCGGTTCCGACGAGCCTTCGTCGGCTCACGCAGCGCCGCATCCACCTGACAGTCCAGGTAGTGCGCCTGCCACCAGTAATGCCAGTGCCAGAACAGGCGGTCCTTCGCCCCCGGGGGCCAGGTGACCACCGCCAAATTGGTCCGCGGCATCTTCCACAGCTTCTGCGAATGCCGCTTGTGGATGGCCTGCTCAGCTAAATCGGCACGCCGCGGCCACGGCGACGCGGGTTCTGACACATCTGCTCCCAACACCTACAACGAGCTCGTACGGTCTTTATATTGCCAGAGCAGGCCGGAATATTGCAGAGAAATATCCATCCGGGTTTACCAAGCCTGGCCAAGGTCCGCGTGCTGGCGCACCCACGCGTGCATCGCGATGCCCGCAGCCACGCCCGCGTTGATGGAGCGCGTCGAGCCGAACTGGGCGATCGAGCAGGTCATGCTCGCCGCGTGCTGCGTCTCGTCCGTGATGCCGGGGCCCTCCTGGCCGAAGACGAGCACGCAGCGCTCGGGCAGCTCGGCCGTCTCCAGCGGGACGCACCCGGGGGTGTTGTCGATCGCCACGACGGGGATGTCCTCTGTTTTCGCCCAAGCGGCGAAGTCCGCCACGCTTTCATGATGGCGGATGTGCTGGTAGCGGTCCGTGACCATCGCACCGCGGCGGTTCCATCGCTTGCGCCCGATGATGTGCACCTCTTTGGCGAGGAACGCGTTGGCGGTGCGCACCACGGTGCCGATGTTCATGTCGTTTTCAAAGTTCTCGATCGCCACGTGGAAGGGGTGGCGGCGGCTATCGAGCTCCGCGACGATCGCGTCCATAGACCAGTAGCGGTAGGCGTCGACGACGTTGCGGCGGTCGCCATTGGCCAGGAGCTCCGGGTCCAGGCGGGCGTCGTCAGGCAGCGGGCCCTCCCACGGCCCGACGCCGTGGCGGCCCTCATTCCATTCGGTCGGGCCTTTCGCGGGTTGCTCAGGCAAGGCCCAGGTCCTCGAGGCCGAGCAGGAAGCGGTACTCCAGCCCGGCGCCCTCGATCACCTTTGCGGCACCCGTGGCGCGGTCAACCACCGTGGCGACGGCGACGACCTCAGCGCCCTCGGCGCGGCACGCCTCCACCGCGGTCAGCGGAGAGTTGCCGGTCGTAGTGGTGTCCTCCACCACCAGGACCTTCTTGCCCACAATGCTCGGGCCCTCGATGCGGCGCTGCATCCCGTGCTTCTTCGCTTCCTTACGCACCACGAAGCTGTCGATGTCGCGCCCCTCGGCGTGCATCACCGCGGTGGCGACCGGGTCCGCGCCCAAGGTCAGGCCGCCGACGGCGTCGAACTCGAGGTCTTTGGTCAGCTCGCGCAGCTGCGCGCCGATCAGGCGGGACGCCTCGTGGTGCAGCGTGGCGCGGCGCAGGTCGACGTAGTAGTCCGCCTCTTTGCCCGAAGACAGGGTGACCTTGCCGTGGACGACCGCCAGCTCCTTGACCAGGTCTGCAAGCCGTGCTTTGTCTGCTGTGTTGCTCATCTACTCTTCCTCTTTCTTTGGGTCCTTCGTCGGCGCGTCGTCGAAAATCGACGACGGTGCCTGCTCGCGCCGCACCCGCGTCAAATCAGTTGGGCGCTCCTCGGGCGCGCCATCCGCGATGGGGGCGACCTCGTCGCCGCCGAGGTCGCTGTAGTCCACCTGCCCGCGCACCGCGCCGGTGACGCGGGTCGGCATCTCGAGCGGCTCGTCCGGGCGCTGCACGTGTGGCTCCTCCGGCTCCGGGCGCGTGACCGGTCGCAGCTGCGCGTGTTCCTCCGGCGTGAGCGTCTGCTCGGGCATGTCGCGGGTGGCGAAACCGAACTCGATCTGGTCGGCGGTCTCGGGCGGGAGGGTCCGCGCGGCGTCGGCAAGCAGGGCGAGCGGCGCGAGGGTCGCGTCCCACTCGGCCGCGGCCGAGGAGCGATCCATCTCTGCGAGCACCCAATCGGACTCGAACCACGCGGCGGTCACGGCCTCCGGCAGCGAGGAGAGCGCGGTGCGCACGCGCACGTCCAGGAAGCGCTCGACCGCGCCCGCGTGCGTGCCGAGCACGGTGAAGCCTTCGGCCTCGGTCACGGTGACGAGGTCGGCGGAGGAATCCGCGTGGAAACCCTCGCGGCGCATATCCACGACCACGTCGCTGATGCGACCGGTGTCCATCGCGATGACGGTCACCCCGCCTAAGTCCATCACGTGAGTGGAGTGGCCGTAGATCGATCCGGAGGCGATGTCCTTCGGCGTCGCGCCCGCAGCCGCAGCGCCGCGCTGCCACTCCCCGACCAGCTCATCGCTGTGCTTGGCGAAGGAGAACCCGTGGCCCTCCGCCCAGGCCTTGCGTTCGCGCCGGGACGCGCCCGGGAACTGCAGGCCGGACTTCCGGTGCGCCCGCGGGGCGGGTTTGGGGGTGGGGGTTGGGGCGGGTGCGGGCTCTGGTTCCGGTTCGGGCTCGACAGGCTCCGGGATCGGTTCCGGTTCCGGTTCAGGCTCGGCTTCCGACTCGACAGGCTCCGGAATCGGCTCAGGTTCTGGAGCGGGCTCCGGAATCGGCTCCGGCTCGACAGGTTCCGGCTCAGGCTCCGGTTCCGGCTCGACAGGCTCAGCCTCGCGCGCAGGCTCGGCAGGCTCAGCAGGCTCGACAAAGTCGGCGGCGACTGTAGTGTCGGTGGCGTCGGTGGAGGGGCGCTCGCGGGCGTCGCTAAGCCAAAGCGCGACTCCGGCCGCTATGACGAGCAGCGCTACAACAATGAGTAAAGGTGCCATCGCGAACTGATGTTACTGCCTTGCCGGGCGCGGCCGTTACACGTCCGTGGCAATCGGGTTGGACTTCTCCGCGCTCCACTGCGACCAGCCGCCCACGTAGTGCGTGACCACGGGCAGGCCGACGTGCTCCATCACCGCGATCAGCAGGGCGGAGTGGTTGCCGGAACCGGAGTAGACGATGACCTCGGCCGGATCGATGTTCTGGGTGAGTCCCACTTCGGCGAGGCGGCCGCGGATTTCCTCGACCGAGCGCAGCGTGCGCGTTTCCTTGTCGAACAGGTCGTAGACCGGCAGATTCAGCGCGCCCGGAATGTGGCCCGCACGCAGGTCGAGGTTTTCTCTGCGGCCGGCGAAGCGGTCGGCCCCGCGGGCGTCGATAAGCAGGCCCTCGAACTCGCGCACCTGCGACATCTCCGCAGTCGGCATGCTGCCTGGACGGGTAGGTACCTGGCGCTTGACCGCGGGCGAGCCGGGGCCCGCGAGCGTGTGGAAGCCGCGGCGATCCCAGTCGGCGAAACCGCCATCCAGAATGTGGATGTCCTCGATACCCATCCAGCGCAACACCCACCAGGCGCGCGCCGCGTACAGGCAATTGCCCTGGTCATAGGCGATCACCGGGCGGCCGGGGCCGATGCCCCACATGCGGATGGCCCGCTCGACAACCTCCGGTGCGGGCAGCGGGTTACGGCCACTGCGCGAGCCGGGCAGGCCGGCGAGGTGCGCGGCCGGGTCGCAGAACTGCGAGGTCGGGATATGTTCGGACCGGTACTTGGAGACGGCCTTACCCTCCTCCGGCTCCCACAGGGACGCGAGGATAGTGTTCTTCTCCCCGGCGCGGATGCGCAGCCGGAGGTCTTCCGCGGAGACAAATACGCTCATGGCTGCCAGTGTAACCGGCCCGCGCGCCCGCCACAGGCCAACGCTTTTACGCAGGCTAGGCCATGTAGCCGGGAGCCTGCTGGATCACACCGTCCGCCTCGAGCCCATCGAGCCACTCGCGGATGCCCTCCATCGGGCAGTCGGGGCCAATGCTCGCGGCGAGCATCCCGCCGGGGCCGATCTCGACGCGGCACCCGAACGCCAACAGCGTCTCCGCGATCTCGTGCGGCTGCTGCTCCTCCGGCAGGATGCGCATTGTCGACGCCCCGCCGCGCACCAGCACCCGGTCAACGTGCCAATTGCCGCCAACGCGGACGCACTCGACGATATCGCCGACGGCCAGCGAGACGTCTACAAAGGGGACGCTCGCCACCACGAAGTGGTTCCCGCCCAGGTTGTGCGCGGCCATCTGCTCATTTTCCACCCCGGGCATAGCCACCCGGGTGAGAATCGCGGTGGGGTACTGCATGCCTCGCAGCCTACCGCGCGCGTCAAATGGGTGGGGGTGTTTTGGGTTGGGCGACCGCCGGGGGTAGGGTCGTTGCCCCCGTCACTCTTACGGATATAGCATGGCGTGCGTCACCTTTATTCAACCCATTGGAGGAGATCACAATGACTGCCCCTACATCCATGCGCGCCGCCGTCGTCAAGGAATTTGGCCCCACGCTGCACGTAGAAGACATCGACCTGCCCTCCCCTGGCCCGTTCCAGGCACTGGTGAAGCTGCACGCCTCCGGCATCTGCCACACCGACCTGCACGCGGCAGAGGGTGACTGGCCTGTCAAGCCCGCGCCACCGTTCGTTCCCGGCCACGAGGGCGTCGGTGAAGTAGTCGAGCTCGGACCGGGCGAGCACCCAGTCGAAGTCGGCAACATGGTCGGCAATGCCTGGCTGTGGTCCTCGTGCGGCGAGTGCGAATTCTGCCGCACCGGGCGTGAAACCTACTGCGCCGAGGCGGAGTACGGCGGCTACACCGTCGACGGCTCCTTCGGCCAGTACATGCTGGTGGACACCCGCTACGCACCGCGCATCCCCGAGGGTGCAGACCCCGTGGAGGTCGCGCCGATCCTGTGCGCGGGCGTGACCGTCTACAAGGCGCTCAAGGTGACCGAGATCAAGCCCGGCCAGTTCGTAGTGATCTCCGGCATCGGCGGGCTCGGGCACGTGGCGGTGCAGTACGCCGTCGCCATGGGCATGCGCGTGGTTGCCGTCGACATTGCCGACGAAAAGCTCGAGCTGGCCAAGAAGCTGGGTGCAGAATTCACCGTCAACGCCAAGGACCAAGACCCGGCCGAAGCGGTGCAGGAGTACACCGAGGGCGGCGCGCACGGCATCGTGGTGACCGCCGTCCACCCGGCCGCCTTCGGCCAGGCCATCGGCATGTGCCGCTCCGACGGCACCATCGTCTTCAACGGTCTGCCGCCGGGGGACTTCCCGGCGCCGATCTTCGACATCGTGCTGCGCGGCATCACCATCCGCGGCTCCCTCGTGGGCACCCGCCAGGACATGGCCGAGGCGCTGGACTTCTACGCCCGCGGCAAGGTCGTGCCGCATGTGACCGCCTGCGAGCTTGACGACGTCAACGATGTCTTCGAGCGCATGCGCCAGGGCAAGATCGACGGGCGTATGGCGATCCGCTACTAACACCGGCGGGCTAAGATGACCGCGTGACGAGTTACTTAGCACCTACGAAGAAAGTCCGGGTCGCTGACCTGGTACAGAAGAAAGCAGCCGGCGAGAAGTGGGCCATGCTCACCGCCTACGACTACTCCACCGCCCGCGCGTTCGCCCAGGCCGGCATCGAGTGCATGCTGGTCGGCGACTCCGCGGCGAATGTGGTCTTCGGCTACGAGACCACCAACCAGGTCTCCATCGACGAGATGGTCTACCTCGGCGCCGCCGTGGTCCGCGGCGCGGGCAACGCCCTGGTCATCCTGGACCTGCCTTTCGGCAGCTACGAGGCGAGCGACGAGCAGTGCGTCCACACCTCCACCGACATGGTGCGCCGCACGGGCGCGCATATGGTCAAGCTCGAGGGCGGCGTGCGCATCGCTCCGCGCATCCGCGCGCTCAAAAACGCAGGTCTTGCGGTGTGCGCGCACGTCGGCTTCACCCCGCAATCAGTGGACAGCCTGAGCGGCTTCAAGGTGCAGGGCCGCGATGACTCCGCCGCGCAATTGCTTGACGACGTCAACGCCGTCACCGACGCCGGCGCAGACCTCATCGTCTTCGAAATGGTGCCCGCCGCACTCGCTGCGAAGCTCACGCGCGATTGCCCCATCCCCACCGTGGGCATTGGCGCGGGCCCGGATACCGACGCGCAGGTTCTGGTCTGGCACGACATGGCTGACCTGCCGGAAGGCGACCACCGCGCACGCTTTGTCCGCCGCTTCGGCACCATCGGCGCCGATCTCACCGCGGCCGCGGCCGCCTACAAGCGCGCCGTACACACCGGCGAGTTCCCGGCTTCAGAGCACAGCTTCTAGCCTCAGCTGATCTGGATCGGCGCGTTGTCCAAAAGGCGGGTCGAGCCAACCTTGGCAGCCACCAGCATGCGGGCCTCGCCGGTAAAACCGGCGGGAAGTTCGCCCAGGTCGGGCGTGGTGGTGACGAGGTAGTCGAGGGTGAGGGCGGGTGTGGCGTCGAGAAGCGAGCGCGCCTGCGCGAGACTCCCGGTTTGCAGCGCCTTGGGGAGTGCGAGCGCGGTGCGACGCTCGGCGGCGCTTAAGTAGCGGTTGCGCGACGACAAGGCGAGGCCGTCGGCGTCGCGCACGATCGGGCAGCCATGGATGCGCACCGGCATGTGCAGGTCCTCGACCATCTGCCGGATGAGCGCGAGCTGCTGGTAGTCCTTCTCGCCGAAGAACGCGTCCGCCGCGCCCGTGAGCGCGAACAGTTTTGCCACCACCGTGAGCACGCCCGCGAAGTGCGTCGGGCGGCTCGCGCCCTCCAGCACCTGGCCGAGTGGGCCCGGGTGGATCGTCGTGCGCGGGCCGTGCGGGTACATCGTCTCCGGGGTTGGGGCGAACACGGCCTCGACGCCCTGCGCCTTAAGCTTTTCCACGTCCTCGGCGAGCGTGCGCGGGTACGCGTCCAAGTCCTCGCCTGGCGCGAACTGCAGCGGGTTGACGAAGATACTCACCACCACCGGGTTGCCTAGGGATTTTGCGTGGTTGACCAGGGCGAGATGGCCATCGTGGAGCGCTCCCATCGTGGGAACCAGGGAAACGGGGACGGTACCGAGAACGTCTTTGAGCGCTTCGGGGGTGTGAACGAGGTGTGTCATGTAGATGATTATGGAACGTGCCAAGCACCTACGAGGATTTGCGCAGGTGCAAGGTGACGCCCGTCTCGCGCATCATCTCAAATGTGTCGGCTGTATCCACCCCCATCGCCAAACAGGCATCCGGGATAAGAATCCTTTTCCGTGAGTGTGGTTGTGAGCGCTCATGGGTTACCAACGTATGTTGATGCTCACGAGCGTAAGCAACGAGAAGATAATCAGCGTGGTTACCTACA
This sequence comes from Corynebacterium sp. HMSC074A01, assembly GCF_001831515.1. Lineage (GTDB taxonomy): Bacteria > Actinomycetota > Actinomycetes > Mycobacteriales > Mycobacteriaceae > Corynebacterium. The sequence continues at coordinate 45,850 of NZ_KV825600.1, read as the reverse complement.
AAAGCTTGGATGGCCTCCGCCCGGTATGACCCTGAATAGGCCCACTGAGAAAGCGGCTGGAAATGCTTCGTCGTTGGCTGATCAATCGCCCTAAAGAAACCAGGATTTGCGCGTGTCCACTCAGCGAGCTCATCATTGCCCTGTAGGAGTTCATCCCGGACGGCTTCGATGCTGCACACTAAGTCCTGCCGATACGCATCCTCGAGCCAATCCCAGAACCCAGGCGCGAGGTCGAAAGCGTAATACCGATTCTTGGCCTCGATGAGGATGTTGGCGTCGAGCAGGAACATCACGCAACCCCCAATTCCTCTGCAAGATTCTCAAACGTTGCGTGTTTCTTCGTACCGAGCAACTGGTATGCATCCCGGTACGCGGTGGAACCCTCCAAGGCGCTCGCTATGACCGCTCGAGAGAAACTGCGACTGAGACGCAGTGGCTGGGTGTAGTAATAGTTGCCACCGCCATCGCTGCGTCGCCCGTCCAAAAAAGACATGACACGCTGCTTCTCTGCTTCATACGCGTCGATGTATTCATCCCAAGTAAGAGCCTTGGCATCAAAAAGACGTTTGAGAATGACCAGCGTACTGACGCGGTAGGTCCTAGCAAGGAGCTCCAACTCATCGACGCTCACGAGGCCCTGGAACTCCTCAACCAAAGCATGCAACGGAACAAGGACCTCTGCAGCGACCTGATTGCACCAGAGCTCAGCTTTAGGGCCGTCTTTAGCTGTCATGGCGGCATCCGAGAGTGCGCTGCCGCCTAACCAAATGTGTGCCAGCTCGTGAATGAGTGTGAAGATCTGGGCTGCCTTGGTGTCCGCTCCGTTGACAAAAATCAGCGGGGCAAGAGGGTCCGCCAAAGCAAATCCTCGGAACTCGCTAGGATCTAATTTCCGATGCGGATCGGAACCAACGACACCACTCACCATGACCAAAACGCCGACAGCCTCGATCCGGTCAATCAACTGACGTAAAGCATGCTCCCAATTCGGGAAAGTGGCACGTTCATCAAGGCCAAAATCTAACGCGCCCCGAATCTCGCTCGCGACTTCTTCAACTGGCTCCTCCGCTGTGGCAGCACCAACGAAAGAGACTTCGTCGAAACCGTTCATCAAGGCATGTTCGCGATACCAGTCTTGGCGCTGCTGGCACTGGTAGATCGTGTCAAGGAGATCCGCCGAGGGTTGCTGAACCCCAACGTTGCCCAACGTCCTCATATCCGGGATTGGAACCGCTTCTACCGGCGGTTCCGGAAGAAAAAGCAGCCCCAAAGGCGTATGAGTAGCGTTTGCAAATTTTTCTAATTGCTTGAGTGTGGGACGTTCCTCTTGAGAGAGCCATACGTCAAGCTTCGGAGCACGGCGAACAGTAGTGTCCTCATCCCAGCCGCTCCGTCGAACGGCCCAACGAAGAACCTCTGGAGCAACATCCACCCGCACTACCATTCCACTCACCTCCACCGACTTTCCGGTTCGACTACGTAGGCATCATCATACGTTTCTTTGACGCCCGTACACGGGGTCCGAACTGGAACTAAATGGAGCTAGCTCCGTTTGGGGTTTTGGGCGGAACGCGACCTGCAGTTTTACATACTCACCGCACGCAAATGGAGCTAGCTCCATTTGGCCGACCAGCTGAACCGCGACCTGCGGTTTTACACTGGTACAACATGCAAACGGAGCTAGCTCCATGTAGATGAACGCCGGGCAGCCAGCCAGACGGCGGCCGGAAACGACCAACCGGCAAGCTGCCCGGACCCCGCCCCTACGCCGCGTCGACGGTGAGGTGCTCACCGCCTTCGGCGACGTCCACGTTGACGGTATCGCCGTCGCGGACGTAACCGGCGAGCAGGGCCTTCGCGAGCCGGTCGCCGATGGCCTGCTGGATCAGGCGGCGCAGCGGACGCGCACCGTAGGCCGGGTCGTAGCCGCGTTCGGCGAGCCATGCTTTCGCTGCGTCGGAGACGTGGAGCGTAAGGCGTCGAGAAGCGAGGCGATCCGCGAGCGAATCGAGCTGGATGTCCACGATGCCCACGAGCTGCTCGGCCGAGAGGGCGTCGAAGACGACCACGTCGTCGAGGCGGTTGATGAACTCGGGCTTGAAGTGGTGCTTCACCGCGTCCATGATCTGCTCGTGGCTGCCACCCGCGCCCAGGTTAGAGGTCAGGATGACCACCGTGTTGCGGAAGTCCACAGTGCGGCCCTGGCCGTCGGTCAGGCGTCCCTCATCAAGGACTTGCAGCAGGATGTCGAAAACGTCCTGGTGGGCTTTCTCGACCTCGTCGAAAAGCACGAGCGAGTACGGGCGGCGGCGGACGGCCTCGGTGAGCTGGCCGCCGGCGTCGTAACCGACATAGCCCGGAGGGGCACCGACCAGGCGGGAGACGGAGTGCTTCTCGCCGTACTCGGACATGTCGATGCGGACCATGGCCGTCTCATCGTCGAAGAGGAACTCCGAGAGTGCCTTCGCCAGCTCCGTCTTACCCACGCCCGTGGGGCCGAGGAAGAGGAAGGATCCGATCGGACGGTTCGGGTCGGCGACACCGGCGCGGGAGCGGCGAACCGCGTCCGAAACCGCGTTGACCGCGTCCTTCTGCCCGACGACGCGGCCGGCCAGGATCTCCTCCATGTGCAGGAGCTTCTCGGTCTCGCCTTGCATCATCTTGCCCGCCGGGATGCCGGTCCAGGAGGACACGACCTCGGCGATCACGTCCGGGGTAACCTCCTCAGTGAGCATGGTCTTCTGCGACTCGCTGGCGCTCGCCTCGGCGTTCGCGACCTGTGCTTCCAGCTCGGGGATCCGGCCGTAGCGCAGCTCAGAGACCTTGGCGTAGTCGCCCTCGCGCTCCGCGATCTCGGACTCGTTGCGCAGCCGCTCGAGCTCCTCCTTGGCAGACTGCACCTTGTCGATCTCGGCCTTCTCGTTGGACCAGCGCGTCTTCAGCTCGCCGAGCTTCTCCCGCTGGTCGGCCAACTCCTGGCGCAGATCCTTCAGGCGCTGCTGAGAGGCCGCGTCAGATTCCTTCTGCAGGGCGATCTCCTCGATCTCGAGACGACGGACGATGCGCTCGAGCTCGTCGATCTCCTGCGGGGAGGAGTCGATCTCCATGCGCAGGCGCGAACCGGCCTCGTCGACCAGGTCGATCGCCTTGTCCGGCAGGAAGCGGTTGGTGATGTAGCGGTTCGACAGCTCGGCCGCGGACACAAGCGCGGAATCCTGGATGCGCACGCCGTGATGCACCTCGTAGCGCTCCTTCAACCCGCGCAGGATACCGATCGTGTCCTCCACGGTCGGCTCCCCCACGTAGACCTGTTGGAAGCGGCGCTCGAGTGCGGCGTCCTTCTCAATGTGCTGGCGGTACTCGTTCAGCGTGGTGGCACCGACGAGGCGCAGCTCGCCGCGGGCCAGCATCGGCTTAATCATGTTGCCCGCGTCCATCGCGCCCTCGCCGCTGGCGCCGGCACCGACGATCGTGTGCAGCTCATCAATAAAGGTGATGATCTCGCCCTCGGCCGAGGTGATCTCATCCAGCACGGCCTTCAGCCGCTCCTCGAACTCGCCGCGGTACTTCGCGCCCGCGACCATCGAGCCCAGATCCAAAGAGAGCAGCGTCTTGCCCTTCAGCGACTCCGGGACATCGCCCGCGACGATGCGGCGGGCCAGGCCCTCCACGATCGCGGTCTTACCCACGCCGGGCTCACCAATAAGGACCGGGTTATTCTTCGTGCGGCGGCTGAGCACCTGGACCACGCGGCGGATCTCCGAGTCACGCCCGATCACCGGGTCGATCTTGCCCTCGCGGGCGCGCGCGGTTAAGTCCGTGGAGTACTTCTCCAGCGCCTGGAACTGATCCTCCGGCGCCTCGGTGGTGACCTTCTTGTTGCCGCGAACGGACTGGAAGGCGGCCTTAATCGCCTCAAAGGTGGCGCCGCGCTTGGTCAGAAGCTCTGCGGCCTCGTCCTTGCCGCGGGCGATACCGGCGAGGAGGACTTCGGTGGACACGTACTCGTCGCCAAGTTGCCCTGCCAGCTCTTGCGACGCATTGAGCGCGTTGAGCGCATCGCGGTTGAAGTTGGGGTTGGCCATATTCTGGCCCTCCGCCTTGGGGTAACCGGCGACCAGCTCGCCCGCCTCGCGCGCGACCGTGTCCGGATCAACACCGGTGGCCTTGAGCACGGGGGCGGCAATGCCGTCTTCCTGCGTAAGAATTGCCTGGAGCAGGTGCGCCGGGCGAATATCCGGGTTCCCTGCCGCGGAGGCCTTCTGCAGCGCCTGCTGGATTGCCTCCTGCGTCTTGGTGGTGGGGGTAAAGGATGCCATGGTGCATCCTCCTTTCCGTGTGCGTTCATTTATATGGTTTGTCTACCGGTTTACCCGGTCTACTCCCTATAACGCACCCGAAGTTGAGTCTGTTCCACTCAACGTGAAAAAAGTTGCGCGGGGTAGACTCAAGCCCCGCTGGATCTCGCGGCTTGCTCCTTCACTGGCACCCACTTCGAGGTAAATGCCAAGATCACCACGCCCACCGCAATGGCGAAGGAGACCCAGCCGAAGCCGGTGACAAAGCCCGCGATCACCGCAATCGGCGCGAGAATGGTCATGCCGATCTCAAAGGGCGCAAAGCCCACGTACGCCACGCCATACTCGTTGAGCGTGCCGGATTTCAGCTTCGGGTCCACCATCTTCAGCAGCGCGATACCGGTCGCCACCGCGGCAGTCGCCCAGCCCCAGCCGAAGATGCCGCGCTCCAGCCAGTGCTCGCCGAAGAACAGCGGGCCTGCCCACAGCATCCACACCACGCAGAAGATGGTGCCGAGGACGAACAGGAGCAGCAGCGCCTGCCAGTAGCCGGCGAGCGCCGCCGGGACAATCGAGGCGATGCCAAAGGCGATCATGTAGTCGGTCGCCGCGCCGGAGATCGTGGTGATCGTGTCGCGGTCCAGGTAGTTCGACTTGCCCGCCGCCTTCAGCAGCCCGCGACCGATAAGACCCACCACGAACGACATGGCGAACAGCGGGATGGACACGTTCTCCCACTGCGCCTTGATCAGGTTGTTCAGCGTGTAGGCGATGAGCACCGTGAACACGACGAACCCGCCGTGCAGCGCAAGCGGCTCAATCGAGGACGGGTTGGTAGTTGCCCGACCGATAGAGGGACGGTCATCCTCATTATCGATGTAGCCGGTGCGCAGCTCCCGCGGAAGGTCACCCTGCAGCTGGTCCGCCTTGCCCTTGCGGATGCCCCAGTTCGCCACGATCACGCCGCCCACGATGGCAACGAGCGTGCCCACCGTCGCCGAGGTAAAGCCAATCGACGAGGCGTTTTCCACCCCGATGCCCTCCAGCGAAGAACCGACCGCCGCCGCAGTGCCGAAGCCGCCGACGAAGCCGACGGGCAGCATCATGCCGAACCAGGGCTCGGTACCAAACAGCGGCGCGAACAGATACAGGCCGAGCAGGATGAACAGCCCCCACTGCCCCATGAACATCGACGTGGAATACGCCCACATGTTGCGCGCGCCCGTAGCCACAGAGCCGCCGAGCTCCATCGAGTACGCCATCGAGGCAAACACCACCGCGATCAGCAGCGTCGTGTACGTGCCAACGTGCTCCGACCAGTTGATCAGGCCAAGCACCTCTTGGCCCAGCACGAGCCCGATGAGCCCGGCGGTGATCGGTGCAGGCAGAAGCAGCGCCTGCAGCACCTTCAGCCTGTTGCGCAGCACGTTGCCCACGATGAGCAGCAACGAAATCCAGCCGATGTCGGTTAACATTGTGTAGGGCGTAAATTCCACCGCTACCCACCTTTCTCTTCACTGTTTTATCAGTCACATTACCCTGTTAATTATGAGCTCTTTCCGCACCGACGCCAACGCAGCCGCGCAGGCACTGCTTAACGACGAAACGTTGTCCCGCTCCACCCTCTGGACCCACTTCGTCGCCGAGTTCACCCAAGCGCCCGGCCTGTTCCCCGTCGGCGTGACGGAGGTGCCGCACGAAATGGTGTGCGTCCCCGCCAAGGCGCTCAGCCGCGCCGCCGGAAATGTTTCCGGGTGCGACGTCTCGCCGTGGGTCTTCGACGCTGCTCACACGTCGGCGGCAGAAGAGGCGGAAGCTCCTGAGGACGGCCCGGAGCTCGACCAGGAGGCGCTCAACGAGGCCTCGCTTACTGGCCTCCGAGCCTGGGCGCTGCAGCTGCGCCGCACTGGTTTTCCCGCCACCGAGCTGCCGCGGGCTGCGGAGATCTACATCGACGTGATCGATGAGCTGATTGGTCGCCCCCTCGGCGACGAGACAGCGGACGCAATCCGCCGCGGCGCCAACACCATGAAGGAGGCCATGGAGCAGGCGGACCTGGACGGCGTTCCCCCGGCTTCGGCGGCGCAGGTGATGGCGGTGACGGAGGCGTCGGCAAGCTCGGGGAGCCCCAGCGCCGCCGACACCCGCATCGTGCGCCTGGAAACGAGCACCCCGCTCGAGTACGCAGCCGGCCAGGTCATCCCCGTCATGCAGGCCGATCGCCAGGGCGTGTGGAACTCACTCGCGCCCGCGCTGCCGCCGAACGAGCTCGGACAGGTGGAGTTTCACGTCCGCGACGAGCTGGAGGTCGAGGTCGGCGACCACGTGACCCTCGGCACCGCCTACGGCCCGGTGCCGTTTCCCAAGGACAGCACTTCTCCGAACGAGCGCGTCCTGCTGATTGCCGACGGCACCGGCCTCGCCGCCGCCAAAGCGATGGTCTTCGAACTCATGGATCGCCCGGAGCACCCGCAGGTGGAGCTGATGATCGGCGTCGAGCACGAGGACGAGTTCTACGACCTGCAGACCTTCGCCTCACTCGCCTCCAGCGCCGCCGCCCGCGATTGGCTCACCGTAACCTGCGTGGCCGAGCAGGTCATGGACCCCGAAAGCTCGGAGGCACCCGCGGGGTGCGAGGGACTGCGCCGCGTCTGGGCTCCCCTCGAGCACCTCGCCGCGGCGACCGGCACATGGTGGGGCCGCCGCCTCATCCTCTGCGGGTCGACCGCGCGCTGCACGTTGCTGTCCGACGCGCTCCGCGAGTCTGGCGCACCGGCGCCACTGGTCATCGCGCCCGACGCCGAGCCCGACTGGTTCTGCCAGCGGCAGCTCTAGAGATCATCGAGTGCGTTGTATTCGGCAAGCGTGAGCGCGGTATCGTCGCGTTTGGGGCGCTGATAGTTCATCGAGACGTGCCTCGTCCCATCCGGGAAGACGAAGTGGTAGTCCCGCCCGTCGGCTTTGATCTCAATATACTCATCGGAAACAAGCGAATGGCACGCCGAACACAGCGGGATGAGGTTATCCAGGTCGGTGGGCCCGCCAGTAGCCCAATCATGGACGTGATGGACCTCGATGAACCTTGTGTGATTACACCCGGGTGTCGCGCATTCCCCACCCCACATGGCCATCAGCGCGTTGACCTGCCCATCCGTGGCAAGGCGCGATGCTCGCGAAGTGTTGAGAATCAGCCCGTTCTCGTCGACCGTGTTGATCCGCACCATTGCATTCGCCACGGCATGAGCCACGCTTGCCGACGCCGCGCTCCCGCCCACCGGCAGATACGCCCCACCATCAACGGTGGTGACGATGTTGACGTGCGCACCTGGCGTACGCAGGGGATTCTTCGGACGCGAGCGAACGATGTTGATCATGCCCATGAATGCAGCCAGCATCACTCTGCCGGTAGGCATGCCGAACCCCGATGAGGTCGGCATCGCGTCCAGCGCCTCATCGACAACATCACGATCGACGATGCCCTGTAAGTCGACGTCATGGTAGGCCAACTCACCGATCTTCAGCGCGGCGGCAACCTGCGCCCCCTCCATGGGACTGAGGTCGGCCCACAGACCGAAGCGGCCGTTCTTTCGCTCAGCGATGCGTACGTACGACTTCGGCTGTGCCTTCGCGGAGTCCTCATCATCGCGCTCAAGCAGCGCAAGCTCCGCCTCCAGCTGGTGGTAAGTGTAGTCGCGCGCCATATCGATAAGCAGTTGCTCATCATTCTTTGCCAGATACGGCATCAGGAGCCGGACCTTGGAGTAGTTCACCGCCCCGTCAGCAAAGGCACCGGCGAGTAGTTGATGGCGCGTGAGCTTCCGGGCAATACGCACATACTCGTGCGCGGTGGTTTGTGAAATCCCAAGGCGGCGAATGAGCCAACCTGCGGTCGTTTTCGCGCCACATTTTCGGGCAAGGCGCAAAGAGTCGAAGATTCCGATGTCGTAGAGGAGGCGGGCTTTATGGCGTGTGATGCCGCCGAAAGTTGCTTCGATTCGATCGGCAATGGCTTGCACCGCCTCCTGCTCGCTCATGTTTTCGTCCGTGATGGGCGAAGCCTCGGCCACAGAAATGGCGCTTTTGTTAGCTGTTTGAGTGTCGGTGGGAGTGGTCATGTTCGCGGTCTTCCCTTTAGGTGATGGACGTTTGAAAAGGAAGCGTAACAGGCCACCCGATCATGGCTCCCACCTGCGATAATGCGAGTTTTATAGCGAGTTATAAAAGCGCTTCTTAGACATCACAACCAGCCCTGCCACCACCATCACATGAGGGTCAAAAACTGCGCATTGCGCAGTTTTCTCAGGGCGCGTTCGAAGGTCGACCACGGAGCGAACAAACGTGCGCGAATAACTGCGCATTGCGCAGTTTTTTAAGGAAACTCCCCTACCGCATCGTCGTCGCGGCTTCGATCTCCACCACCGGCAGCGCCTTGCGCACCTTGGCGACGCGCGCGGGATCGATGTCCACGATGAGCGTTTCGGGCCCGTAGCCAGCCTCGGCAACCACAGTGCCGTCGGGCGCGGTCACCACAGAGTGGCCGATGCCGGTCGGCCCGGATTCCTCCCCTGCCTTTTCCAAGAAGTCGGGGCGCGCCTGGCCCGCTGCCGCGAGGAACACCCCGGAGTCAAGCGCGCGGGCGCGGGCAAGCAGTCGCCACTGCTCGAGCTTACCTTCGCCGTCCGCCCAGCTCGTCGGCACGACAATGACTTCGGCCCCGCGGCGTGCGAGCTCGCGGAACTGCTCGGGGAAGCGGATATCAAAGCAGACGGCCACGCCCACCTGCACCCCCTCGTGCTCGAAGAGGACGAGCTCCTCGCCGGGGCGCACGGTGTCGGACTCGCGGTAGTTAAAGGCGTCGTAGGTGTGGATCTTGTCGTAGCCTTTATGCACGCCCCCACCGGTGATCAGCGCGGTATTGAAGACACGGTGGATCGTCTTGCCGTCCACCTCGCGGGTATCCGCCGGGCGGAAGGTCCCGGCGACGATGGTGGTGCCGGTCTCCGTTGCTAGCTCGGCGAGCTGCGTTGCGAACTCCCCATCCAAGTCTTCTGCCTGCGTGTCCAGGCGGCCCTGCCCGAAGGCCTGGCTCGTCGCCTCGGGCAGCACGATCAACGTTGCACCCTCCGCGGCGGCGTCGCGGATCAGCGGGGTAACAAGCGCCACGTTGTCACGCACGGAAGGGCCGGTGGTGGTCTGGATGCACGCGAGTTTCATGCCCCAACCCTGCCATAACTTGGCCCGGCGCGCGGCCCCTTGCGCAACCATACTTCATATATTACGGTTGCGACATGACCGTTTTAGTTATTTCAGAAGAAACCGCAACCAAAGCTCGCAACTATATCCCGGAAACCAAGCACTATCCTGCAATCCCGCTCCAACCATCTCACACCGCAGCCGCATTAACAGGCGCGCACACGGAACTTACACAGGGCATCCACCACACCGTGCGCGCGCTCGCCGCCCACCTCGAATCAGTCGCGGACTTCGCCGACACCGCCTGCCGCCTCGACGCCGAACTCGCGGGGAGGCTCGAGCATGCATAGCGCGACCTACCAGCCCGCGCTCATTACGGGGCAGCTTCGGGGAGCGGTGTGGGAGCTGGGGCGGGTGCGTGGGGACGTCGAGAAGCAACTGCGCAACGCCGAAGATGCAGCACAGGCGCTGCATGCCACGGGTTTCGCTGGCTCCGCCGCCGACGCCGCGATCGCCCGGATCCACACGCAGCAGACTTCCCTGCGCAGCCACCACGCCAAACTGACCCGCATCCGCACCATCCTGAACACCGCTGCCGAGCTGCACGAACGGCTTGACCGGCTCGCCGAACTCGCCGCGAGGTACGGGCACTACCGGATCATCCTCTGGCTCAACCAGCTTTCTTTTGTGTTGGATGAGGCGGCGGGCGACGCGCTGCGCACGAATATTCCGCATCACACGATCGACGAGCTCTTCCACCACCCCGACCAGACACTCGAGGAGCTGCACGCGCACCACGCCGCCACCGTGCCAGCAGCGACGCAGCGCACGATCGCCGAGCACAGCGCGACCATCCTGGAGGCGGGCCCCGGCAGTACGACCGCCATGGTCGGCGACACCCACTCGCCGACGCGGATCATCACCATGGTCGCGGGCACGCACACCGGCAAACCGGAGGACCTGGGACGCGAGCTCGACAAGGCACAGCGCATTGCCTCCCGTACCGGAGCCGCGGTCGTCGTGTGGCAGGGCTACGGCCCGCCCGCCAACCTGCCCGACGCCGGCATCCAGACGCCGGCCCGGCGCGGCGCGGGCAACCTCTCGCGCTTTCAGGCCGCACTCGACGAACGCTTCCCCGACGCGCAGAAGACCCTCGTCGCGCACAGCTACGGCACACTCGTGCCCACCCGCGCCGCGTCCGAGGGCGGTTTGCTTGTCGACGACCTGTGGCTGGTCGGCAGCGCCGGAGTTGCAGGAACCAGCGTGGACGATCTCACGCTCGCCGGTCCGGACTCCGAGGTCTACGTGGTTGACTCGCCCGAGGACATCATCCTCGCGCTGCGCTCCGGACCGACCGCCGCGCTCGGTGCTTCGCCCTCGCACCCGGGCTACGGTGCCACCGCCGTGGAGGGCGTGACCGGCAGCCATACCGACTACTTCACAGACCCTGCGTTCCTGTCTGCCCTCGCACAAGGCGCACACGACGCGCCAGAAGATAGGTAGCATTTATGGGGCATCAGTGACCTATCACCAAAGGAAAGGTTCTATGGCTGAAAATTTTGCACAAGCGTTAGTCTCAAAACTCGAAACACTCGGTATTAAGCGCATCTACGGGCTGGTGGGCGACTCGCTCAACCCGCTGTCTGATGCCGTGCGCCAGAGCGACATCGAATGGGTCCACGTGCGCAACGAGGAGGCGGCCGCCTTCGCCGCCGGTGCGGACGCGTTGGCCCAAGATGAGCTCGCCGTCTGCGGCGCGTCCTGCGGGCCCGGCAACACCCACTTCGTCCAAGGCCTGTTCGAGGCACACCGCAACGGCTCGAAGCTTTTGGCCATCGCCTCGCACATCCCCACCGTGGAGATCGGCTCCTCCTTCTTCCAGGAGACCCATCCGGAGCTGCTCTTCCAGGAGTGCTCCTCCTACTGCGAGGTCGTCCACAACCCGGAGCAGGGCATGCGTGTGTTCCACAACGCCGTGCAGAACACCCTGGCCGGTCACGGCGTCTCTGTGATGGTCGTGCCGGGCGATGTCTTCGCCGCGGACGCCCCGGAGGGTCCCTTGAGCGCCGACTCCGTCTACGCCACGGGCAAGCACAAGCGCGTTTACCCGGACCCGCACGAGGCGGCCCGCCTGGTCGAGGCGATCAACAAGGCCGACAAGGTCACGCTGTTCTGCGGCTATGGCGCGCGCGATGCTCGCGAGGAAGTCTTCGCGCTAGCGGAGAAGATCAAGGCGCCGGTCGGCCACTCCTTCCGCGGCAAGATGTACTTCGAGTACGACAACCCCTTCGACGTGGGCATGTCCGGGCTGCTCGGCTACGGTGCCTGCCTCGACGCGATGGAAGAATCCGACCTATTCATCATGGTGGGCACGGACTTCCCCTACACCGACTGGCTGCCGGATGAGAACGTCGCGCAGATCGACATCAACGGCGCCCACATCGGCCGCCGCACCAAGGTGGACTACCCGGTCGTCGGTGACGTGCAGAGCGTGATCGAGAACATCCTCCCCCACGTCGAAGAAAAGACGGATCGCGCTTTCCTGGACAAGATGCTCAAGCGCCACTACCAGCTGCTGGAGCACGTAGTAAAGAGCTACACGGAAGAGGCCTTCGAATCGAAGAAGCCGATTCACCCCGAACTGGCGGCCTCCGTGCTGGACAAGCTTGCCGACGATGACGCCTACTTCACCGTGGACACCGGCATGTGCAACGTGTGGTCCTCGCGCTACCTCACCCCTAACGGCAAGCGCGATGAGGCAGCCTCCTTCCTCCACGGCACCATGGCCAACGCACTGCCCATGGCCATTGGCGTGCAAGCTGCGCAGCCGGATCGCCAGGTCATCTCCTGGTCGGGCGACGGCGGGCTCGGCATGCTCATGGGCGAGCTGCTCACCATCAAGCTGCACCAGCTGCCGGTGAAGGTCATCTGCTTCAACAACTCCTCGCTCGGCATGGTCAAGCTGGAGATGATGGTCGCCGGCATGCCCTACTTCGGCACCGACCACGAAGAGGTCAACTACGCCGAGATCGCCAAGGGCGCAGGCATCAAGTCCTTCCGCATCGAAGAACCCGAGGACCTCGAGCCCAAGCTCAAGGAGGCCCTGGCTTACGACGGGCCCGTGGTCGTAGACATCGTCACCGACCCCGAGGCGCTGTCCCTGCCGCCGGGCATCACCTGGGACATGATGAAGGGCTTTACCAAGTCGGGCGCCCGCACCGCCTTTTTGGAAGGCGGCGTCGGACACCTCTTCAACTTGGCAAAGTCCAACCTGCGCCACATCGGCGGCGCTGCGGCGATCGAGTTCGGCGGCTAGCGCCGGCGGCGTCGAGAAGCGGCGGGCTCCCACATCGCCACCGCGGTCGAGCGCGGCACGTGGACCAGCTCGCCGCCGCGGGGCCGCGACTCGAGGCGCCTGCGCAGCTGGGCGTTTTCCTCGTGCTTCGCGGCGAGCTCCTCCTGCAGGTCATCGATCTGTTCGGTGAGCTCGATGATCGTCTTGATGCCGGCCAGGTTCACGCCGTCCTCCTGGGACAGCTGCTGGATCCGGCGCAGCAGCGAGATGTCGCGGCGCGAGTAGCGACGCCCGCCGCCACTCGTGCGCATCGGCGTGACCAGGCCCATCCGGTCGTAGGTGCGCAGCGTCTGGGCGTGCATGCCGGTCAGCTCCGCGGCCACGGAGATCACAAAGTACTGTTCTGTCTCCTTCGCCATTTCCACCACCTCCTACTGGTTGCCGGCCCACCCGGCGCGCGGGTCGAAGCCGGAGTCCCGCTCGGCCTGGTGGTAGGCGCGCAACGCGCTGGTGGCGGCCGCATCCAGGTCCTTCGGCACCGCCACTTCGACGGTGACGAGCAGGTCGCCTGCCTGACCGGACTTGCGCGGCACGCCGCGACCCTTCACGCGCAGGGTGCGCCCGTTCGGGGTGCCCGCCGGGATCTTCACGCGCACGCGTTTCTCCAGCGTCGGCACGGTCACGGTGCCGCCCAGGGCGAGCTCGCCGAAGGAGACCGGGACGGTGACCTCGAGGTCGTCGCCGGAGCGGGTAAAGACCGCGTCCTCGCGCACGTGGACGTGCACGAACAGGTCGCCGGCCGGGGTGCCGTTCGGCCCGGCCTCGCCCTGTCCTGCCAGGCGCACCTTCTGCCCGTCGATCACGCCAGCGGGGATCCGCACCGTGATGCTGCGGGTGCGGCGCACGGTGCCGGTGCCGTGGCAGGTGGTGCAGGGATCCTCGATAATCTCGCCGGTGCCCTGGCACTCGCTGCACGGGCGCGCCATGCCGAAGGCACCGCTGTTCTCCCGCACGTAGCCCGAACCGGAGCAGGTGCCGCACCGGTGCGTCTTCCCGTCCTTGGAGCCAGAGCCGTGGCAGGTGGTACACGGGGCCTCGCCGGTGAGCTCCACCGGGAAGGTCGTGCCCTTGGCCGCCTCGCGGAAGTCGAGCGTTATTTCCGTTTCGACGTCCGCCCCCCGCGACGGCCGAGCGTTCCTGCCAGCAGCGCCGCCGCGGTTAAAGAGGCCACCGAAGAGATCACCAAGGCCGCCGTCTCCAGCTTGTCCAGCACCGGGGTGTCCGAAGACGTCGGAGAAGTCGGAGAAGTCTGTTTGCGTCGTGCGAAACCCACCCGGAAACCCGGAACCACCTCCCCCGAAGCGGCCGAAGCCGCCGGAGCCCATCATGGACTTGAACTGGTCGTACTCCTTGCGCTCCTGCTCGTTGCCAAGCACGTCGTACGCTTCAGCCACCCGCTTAAACTTCTCCTCCGCGGCCTTGTTGCCGGGGTTGGAGTCGGGATGGTTTTCGCGTGCGAGCTTGCGGTACGCCTTCTTAATGTCCGCCGCCGAGGCGCTCGAGGACACTCCGAGATCTCCGTAGTAGTCCTTGTTTGCCCATTCCTGTTGCATAGCCATCTCGCACCCTCCTTTCACACAACTGTAGTGCGATGTACGTAGCTAAATTTTGTTTCGTTTTATAAAAATGGCCGGGGAAGAGTCCGCGTGGCTTTCGCTTCCTCGTTCCCCGGCCGGGTGCCTAAAGCTGGGCCCTAGGCTTCGTCGTCCGCCGCAGCGGATTCAGCAGGATCCGCGATGATCACCATCGCGTTGCGGATCAGCTTGTCGCCGACCGCGTACCCCTTGCGGAGCACGCTGCCGATGACCTGCTCACCGCCCGAGGACAGATCCTGGACCGCCTCGTGGATCTCCGGGTTGAAGGCCTCGCCCTCAGCGCCGAAGGCTTCGACCTTCTGGCCAGCCAACACGCCGCGGAGCTTGTCCGCGAAGGCCTTCAGCGGGCCCTCCTTCAGGTCGCCGTGCTGTTCGGCCAGGTCAAGGTCGTCGAGAAGCGGCAGCAGCTCGCCTGCGAACTTTGCCTTCGCGTGCTCGGCGATCTGGCCGCGCTCGCGCTCGGTACGGCGACGGTAATTCGCGTACTCCGCGCTCACGCGCTGCAGGTCCTCGGTGCGCTCCGCGAGCTGCTTCTCGACGTCGCTCTCACCCTCGTCCTCAGCAACCGCGGCCTCGATGTCGGAAAGCTCTTCATCGATGCTGGCTGCGGCTTCCGCCTCCTGCGGGGTGACGGCTTCCTCGTCGGTGTTCTCCGGCGCGCCTGGATCCTCCGGCATCTCCGGGTTCGGGTTCGTCATAACCTTCACCACTTCCTGACTTACTTGTTATCGGAGTCCTTGGACTCCTCTGCGTCATCCTCAACAACCTCAGCGTCGACCACGTCGTCGTCGGTCGGCGCATCGGCCTGGGTTGCGCCCTCGTTGGCCTGTGCCTCGTAGAGCACCTTGCCCAGCTCCTGGGACTCGGTGTTCAGCTTCTCCACGGCGGACTTCACAGCCTCGAGGTCATCGCCCTTAAGCGCCTCGTCCACCGCGTCTGCGGCCTCGGTCACGCGGGTCTTCAGGTCCTCCGGCAGCTTGTCCTCGTTGTCCTCCATGAACTTGCGGGTCTGGTAGGCCGCAGACTCTGCACCGTTGCGGGTCTCCTGCTCCTCGCGGCGCTTCTTGTCCTCGTCAGCGTGCTGCTCCGCATCCTTGATCATGCGGTCGATCTCCTCCTGGGACAGGCCAGAGCCGTCCTGGATCTTGATCGTGTTCTCCTTGCCGGTGGCCTTGTCCTTCGCGGACACGGACACGATGCCGTTGGCGTCGATGTCGAAGGTGACCTCGATCTGCGGCACACCACGCGGTGCCGGAGCGATGCCTGCCAGCTCGAAGGAGCCGAGCAGCTTGTTCGCCGACGCCATCTCGCGCTCGCCCTGGAAGACCTGGATCTGCACGCTCGGCTGGTTGTCCTCAGCCGTGGTGAAGGTCTCGGAACGCTTCGTCGGGATGGTGGTGTTGCGCTCGATCAGCTTGGTCATCACGCCACCCTTGGTCTCGATGCCGAGGGAAAGCGGGGTGACGTCGAGAAGCAGCACGTCCTTGACGTCGCCGCGGAGCACGCCAGCCTGCAGGGCAGCGCCCAGAGCCACGACCTCGTCCGGGTTGACGGACTTGTTCGGCTCCTTGCCGGTCATCTCCTTGACCAGGTCGGTCACGGCCGGCATACGGGTGGAGCCACCGACCAGCACGACGTGGTTGATGTCGCCCAGCGAGAGGCCAGCGTCCTTGATTACCTGGTTGAACGGCGTCTTGGTGCGGTCCAGCAGATCGGAGGTGATCTTCTGGAACTCGGTGCGCGACAGGGTCTCATCCAGGAAGAGCGGGTTCTTCTCGGAGTCAACGGTGATGTACGGCAGGTTGATGGAGGCCTGCTGGGAAGACGACAGCTCAATCTTCGCCTTCTCCGCCGCCTCGCGCAGACGCTGCATCGCCATCTTGTCCTTGGACAGGTCCACGCCCTGTGCGGACTTGAACTTGTCTACCAGCCACTCGACGATGCGGTTATCCCAGTCATCGCCGCCCAGCTCGTTGTCACCAGCGGTAGCCAGTACCTCGACCACGCCGTCGCCGATCTCCAGCAGGGAGACGTCGAAGGTGCCGCCGCCCAGGTCGAAGACCAGGATGGTCTGCTCAGAGTCGTTCTTCTCCAGGCCGTAGGCCAGTGCGGCCGCGGTCGGCTCGTTCACAATACGCAGGACGTTCAGGCCTGCGATCTGGCCGGCCTCCTTGGTGGCCTGGCGCTGCGCGTCCTCGAAGTACGCCGGGACGGTAATAACCGCGTCGGTCACCTCGTCGCCCAGGTAAGCCTCCGCGTCGCGCTTCAGCTTCTGCAGCGTACGAGCGGAAATCTCCTGCGGGGTGTAGTCCTTGTCATCAATGTTGACGGTCCAGTCCTCGCCCATGTGGCGCTTGACGGAGCGGATGGTGCGGTCAACGTTGGTCACCGCCTGGTTCTTCGCGGACTGACCGACGAGCACCTCGCCGTTCTTCGCAAAAGCGACGACGGACGGGGTCGTGCGGGAGCCCTCCGCGTTTGCAATAACAACCGGCTCGCCGCCCTCAAGGACGGAGACAACCGAGTTCGTCGTACCGAGGTCAATACCTACTGCGCGTGCCATGTTCTTTTCCTCCTGTGTATCTGGGGTTTATCAGTAAGTTGATGTGCTGTGACTCAACTTCACGGCAACCACTGTAACAGATGATCCACCGGAGTTGAGCCTGTCGCACTCAATCCCTACAACGGCACATGCCCCAAAGTTGTTCCCACTCGGCTCAACTTTCTTTGTTCGAGCAGGTCACAGGCAGGAAATTAGTTGAGTTGGCGCTGGAATTGGGCCAACGCATCGTCGATAAGCGGGCGCGCAGCGTAGCCCAAACCGACGAGCGCGAAGAGCGCGACGATGGCGCCCGCAATGCCGAGCCCGGTGGCCTGGCTCGACGTCATCGAGCTGGCCGGCAGCACCGAGCTGGAGCGCGTCTTGCCCTCGGCGCAGTCGGAGAACGCCTTGAAGTAGGACACGACCGGGCCGGCGAACTCTGGCGCGTGGGTCTTGGCCGCGTCGATGATCCCGTCGCGGAACTCTACGAAGCTCGTGCCGAAGAGAACGCCGCCGGCAGTGCCGCCGACCACGGGTCCGAAGTCCACGCCGTACAGCGGGCCGAGCTCGTGCGCCTTCTCCGGGGTGATCGTGATCTTCTGCTCGGTGATCACGTCGTTCTTCGACGCGTTGAGAAAGCCAACCATGCGCCAGTACTTATCTTTCTGCTTGCCCAGCGCGAGCGCGGCCTGCGCGTCGGAGACCTTCCGATCCGCGGGCACCGGCAGGTCACTCGCGCTCTTGACGTCCTTGCGCTGGCCATACTCCCACACCGTCTTGGCCTGGGCTTTCGCCTCGTCGCCCTCGAAGCTGTCACGGACCTGCTCACCCAGCCGGGCAAACAGCACCGAGTAGGCACCGTTGACCCGCTCGGTGTCCTTATCCGTAAAGGTGATGGTGCACTGGTTGTTCTCGGCGTCGTACCTGGTCTCGTAGGCCTGGGCGACTGGAGCAGCAACCGCGGAGGCGGCAAGGCAGGTGGTAAGGGCTGCGGCGGCGACGTGCGTGTTTTTCACTTGTATAACTCTTTTCTTTTATGCGGGAAGGAAGACAGCGGGCCCCGCCGATTCGCGCGCGAGGTACGCAAAAGCGGCGGGGCACTGGAGTGGAACGGCGCTAGAACAGGCCGGTCTCGTTCTCGTCGTAGGAGACGAGCAGGTTCTTGGTCTGCTGGTAGTGGTTCAGCATCATCAGGTGGTTCTCGCGGCCAATACCGGACTGCTTGTAGCCACCAAAAGCCGCGTGGGCGGGGTACGAGTGGTACTGGTTCACCCACACGCGGCCCGCCTGGATTGCGCGGCCCGCGCGGTAGATCGTGTTCTGGTTGCGCGACCACACACCCGCGCCCAGGCCGTAAATCGTGTCGTTGGCAATGCGGATCGCGTCATCGAAGTCCTTGAACGTGGTCACCGACATCACCGGACCGAAGATCTCGTCCTGGAAGATCTTCATGTCGTTGGTGCCCTTGAACACGGTCGGCTCAATGTAGAAGCCGTTCTCCAGGCCCTCAAGCTTGTTCACGCCACCGCCAGTGAGCGTCTCCGCGCCCTCCTTCGGGCCGAGCTCCAGGTAGCTGACAATCTTATCCATCTGCTCCTTTGAGGCCTGCGCACCCATCTGGACCTCCGAGTCCAAGGGGTTGCCCACCTTGATCTGCTTGACACGTTCCACGCCGAGCTCAAGAAACTCATCGGCGATCGACTCGTGGACCAGGGCACGAGACGGGCAGGTGCAGACCTCGCCCTGATTCAGCGCGAACATCGCAAAGCCCTCGATGGCCTTCTGCTTGAAGTTATCGTCGCGAGCGAAGATGTCCTCGAAGTACAGCGACGGCGACTTGCCGCCCAGCTCGAGCGTGACCGGGATGACCTTGTCCGCGGCCGCCTTGTTGATGATCTTGCCCACCTGCGTCGAGCCGGTAAACGCGATCTTGGCGATACGGTCGGAACCACTCAGCGCCGCACCCGCCTCATCGCCGAAGCCGTTGACCACGTTGACCACGCCGTCCGGGATCAGATCCCCGATCAGGTCAAGCAGGTACAGGATGGAGGCCGGGGTCTGCTCCGCGGGTTTAAGCACCACGGCGTTGCCCGCAGCCAGTGCCGGAGCAAGCTTCCACACCGCCATGAGCAGCGGGAAGTTCCACGGAATGATCTGACCGACAACGCCGAGCGGCTCGTTGAAGTGGTAGGCCACCATATTGTCGTCGATCTGGCTCAGACGGCCTTCCTGTGCGCGGATCGCGCCCGCGAAGTAGCGGAAGTGATCAATAGCCAGCGGGATGTCGGCGGCGAGCGTCTCGCGCACGGCCTTGCCGTTCTCCCAGGTCTCAGCCACCGCGATGTCCTCGAGGTGCTCCTCCATCCGGTCCGCGATGCGGTGCAGCATCAGCGCACGCTCCGCCGGCGAAGTCTTGCCAAACGCGGGTGCCGCCTTATGCGCCGCGTCCAGCGCCAGGTTGATGTCCGCCTCCTTGCCGCGCGCCACGCGGCAGAAGGTCTCGCCGGTCACCGGGGTGATGTTGTCGAAGTACTCGCCGTCCACCGGCGCGACCCAGTCGCCACCGATGTAGTTGTCGTACTGCTCGCGGAACTTCACGGTCGAACCGGCGGTGCCGGGGTTAGGGTAGACAGTCACTTCGCTGTTTCCTTTCGTTACTTAGGGGCGCAGTGTGACCCACACTACACGCATTCTGGAACGAGAGCTAGGGCATAGCGCTTATCGACGTCACGTCGCCCCGGCAAACGCCATACGGCCACCTGACCAGCAGAAAGAAGGGCATTGTTAGATTAGGCACCCCCTTAATCTGTCAATGAATCGTCAATCGGCCGAAACGTGGATGATTCAAGCGCCCCGAATCCAGCACCCACCTCCCACCGACCTCTGCGATTTACCGCCTGTCTGGCACAATAAGCAAGGTGACTGAGAAGAAACCTAACGACTTCGTCGGCGCGCTCGATACCACCGTCGAAGAAGTCGACATGATGCCCACCCCGGCCGACGCCGCTCAGGAGCTCTCCGAAGAGCCCATTGACCGCGGCGAAGTCATTGCTGCTGATGGGCGCACCGCTGCCGCGTGGGCACTGCGCTTCATCATCATCGTCGCTGCCACCGCGATTGTGCTCTACCTGCTCAAGTTCGTGTGGATGGGCCTGCTCCCGATCTTCCTCGCGCTGATCGTGTGCACCGTCCTGTGGCCGCCGGTGCATTGGCTGCGCTCCAAGAAGTTCCCGGCGGCGCTGGCCACCTTCACTGTGATGATCGGCTTCTTCGGCATCATTATCGGCATCTTCGCCGCGATGGGGCCGACGGTAAAGAAGCAGGGCACGCAGCTCTACGAGCAGGCGGGCCAGGGCATTGACCAGATCTTCGCGTGGGTCAACGAGCAGGTTGATCCGTCCGTGCTTGACCCGAATGAGATCCGCGAGAAGTTTGCGCAGGCCACCGACGCGCTGCGCGGGCAGGCGTCGAATATCGCCTCCGGTGTGTTCTCCGGCATCGGCGCGATCGCCTCGGTCGGCACTACGCTCGTGCTCACGCTGATTCTCACCTTCTTCTTCCTCAAAGACGGCGACCGCTTCCTGCCGTGGCTACGCAAATACGTCGGCGTGAAGGCGGGCTGGCACCTCACCGAGGTGTGCATGCGCTCCTGGAACACGCTGTCCGGCTTCATCCGCACCCAGGCGATCGTGTCCGCGGTCGACGCCATCTTCATCGGTATCGGCCTGCTCGTCCTCGGCGTGCCGCTGTGGCCGGTCCTGGCGGTGACCACCTTCTTCGCTGGCTTCGTGCCGATCGTCGGTGCCTTTACCGCCGGCGCGCTCGCCGTGATCATTGCGCTGGTGTCGAACGGCTTCATGAACGCCGTGTTCGTGCTCATTCTCATCATCGCCGTGCAGCAGATCGAGGGCAACATCCTCCAGCCGATCCTGCAGTCCCAGGCGATGGGCCTGCACGCGGCGATCGTGCTGCTCGCGGTCGCTCTCGGCGGCACCCTCTTCGGCATCGTCGGTGCCTTCCTGGCGGTGCCCGTGGCCGCGGTGGTGGCCGTCTGGCTCCGCTACTGGGCCGAGATGATCTCGCTGCGCACCGGCGAAATCACCGCCGACGACATACAGATCTCCACCTCGCAGAGTGAGACGCTGGACTCCAAGGAGGCCTTCTTCGCGGTGCGCGACCACATGGTCCGCATTGCCAAGCGGGAGAAGAAACCCGTGCAGGACACCGAGCTCGGCTCGACGAAGGTGCCGCGCGACACAACCCCCGACGAAGAATAGGTGGCACGCCGGGCGGGTTCGCTCCTACCCTGGGGCCGGTAAGCGAAAACCCCACTGACAAAGGAGCATCATGGCTGACCTGAACGGCAAGACAATTGCAATTATTGCTACCGACGGTTTCGAGGATTCTGAGCTGACCTCGCCGAAGGAGGCCGTCGAGGCCGCCGGCGCTACCACCGCCGTCATCGCGCCCGAGACCGGCGAGATTGAGGGTAAGAAGGGCGCGGCGGTGAAGGTGGACACCACCACCGCCGAGGCAAACGCCGCCGATTTTGATGCGCTCATCCTGCCTGGCGGCACCTTGAACGCGGACGCGATCCGCGTCGACGCCCCGGCAGTAGCACTGGTCAAGGAGTTCAAGGCCGCAGGCAAGCCGATCGGCGTGATCTGCCACGGCGGCTGGATTCTTACCGACGCCGACGTGCTCAAGGGCGTCAAGCTCACCTCGGTAGCCAACGTGAAGACCGACCTGGTCAACGCCGGTGCCAACTGGGTCGACGAGGAAGTCGTCGTGGACTCCGGCTTCATCTCCTCGCGCACCCCGGCTGACCTGGAGGCCTTCAACGCAGCGCTCGTCGAGGAGTTTGCCAAGTAGCTAGGCTGCGTGCACCTTCGTTGTGCGGCGCTGCGGGTCCTCGGACACCGGACCCGGCGTTTTCGCCTGCGAGGTGCGCGCCCGCTGCACGCCGCGCCAGGACAGCAGCACACCCACCACAAGCACTGCGACGCGCGCGGCCCACAGCCCGTCGCCCGGCACCCCGAGCGCGTCGAGTACCTTCGGCAGGTTCAAGAACACAATCAGGGTGCCCACGACCCCGCCCAGCAGGACCGGGTTGAGGCGGGAGACCAGCCACGCGCCGATCGGGGCGGCGATCACGCCGCCAACCAGCAGCGCTGCCACGGCGGCGAGGTTGGCCACCAGGTCGTGCCACATCCCGATGGCAAAGCCCAAGGTCGCCGCAGCAGTAACCAAGAACTCCGCGGTGTTGACTGTGCCGACAATGCGGCGCGGCTCACTGCGCCCCGCGGCCAAAAGCGTCGAGGTGGTCACCGGCCCCCAGCCGCCGCCCCCGGTGGCGTCGACAAAGCCGCCGAAGAGGCCAAGTCCGCCCAAAAACTGCTTCGAGTGCGGCTTCGCCGCGAGCTTGCGCTGCGTGAGCCCCCGGGAAAACCGGATCATCAGATTCAGGCCGATCAGGGCCAGGATCAGCGACATCACCGGCTGCGCCGCCTCCGTCGACAGCCGCGCCAGCACCGTCGCGCCCACGAACGAGCCAACCGCGCCCGGCACGCCGATCGCGGCCACGACCTTCCAGTCCACGTTGCCGAAGCGCCAGTGCGCCACGCCCGAGGCCAGGGTCGTGCCCAGCTCGGCGGTGTGCACGACCGCAGACGCGGCGGCGGGCCCCAGGCCAGCGAGCATGACCAGGATGGTGGTGGAAGTGGCACCGAACCCCATGCCGAGACCACCGTCGACAAGCTGGGCGGCAAGGCCCGCGAACGCGATGAGCGTGAGAGTGCTGAGTTTATACATGAGGTGCTCCTTCAAGCGCTGCGCGGTAGCGGTTGACCACGATGTCCGCGAGCGCGGTAGTGAGGGGGCCCGAGGCCGTGGCCTCGGGAAATGGTGCCAGGGCGGCCAGCGCCTTATCGAGCAGCAGGCCGTCGGAGACAAAAAGCGGCAAAAGATGGATCGGGGTGGCCCGCGCCCGCTCGGCGAGGGCTTGGGCCCCGCCGCGCGTCGCGGCAATCACTTCTGTTGGGCGCCCGGTTCGCTTCTCGACGCCCACACGCACCTCTTCGTACCGCGCCGCCTGCCCCGCATCGGACGTCCCGACGGGGTAGACAACGAGGTGGGCGTGCGGTGGGGCGTCGGCAAGCGCCTGCGCGGCGAGCAGGTCGACGAGCTCCTCGCCAAGCCCGAGGCTTGGGGCTTGGGTGAGCGGGAGGAACTCGCCTGCTGCCCGCATGTGCGCGGGCACATCGTTTTTGGCGTGGAAGGCGTGGGTAAACAGCAGCGGGACCACGACTGCCCGGTCCGCGCCGCGCGAGGCGAGCTCGCATGCAGCGCCCTCCAGGTCGGGACGGTCGAACTCGAGGTGGGCATCAACCCACGGTGCCCCGATTCGCTGCGCGGCGACTTCGGTCAGTGCGCGCACTCCGGCGCGGGCCCGCGGGTGGCGGGATCCGTGCGAGAGCGTAATCAGGGCAACCATGGCAGCACACCTAGCGCAGACGCTTACCAACCAGGCCCGCGGCCAGCGTGTTGCCGGAAGACTGGTCGATGAGCAGGAAGTTGCCCACCGCGCCGCGGGCGGCGTAGTCCTCCACCGGCAGCTCGCCGGCGGTCTGGATGGTCACGTGCGCGATGTCGTTGAGGCCCACGGCTGCCGGGTCGAGGACGTCGTTGTCAGCGGAGTCGATGTCCAGGGTGCGCTCGATCGCCACCACGCGGGCGCGCTCGAGGCCGGTGCCGTAGCGCAGCTTCACGGCCTTGCCCGCGGTGAGCTCCTTTTCCGACAGGCCAACCACGGTTGCCTCGAACTCGCGCACCGGCTCCGGGCACGTCCCCGCGGCGAGCAGGTCGCCGCGGACAAGGTCGATATCGTCGGCAAGCCGCAGTGCGACGGACTGACCTGCGCGGGCAGACTCCACCTCGCCGTCGGAGGTGTCGATGCCCACGATGGTGGTGGTGCGGCCGTGCGGGGCGGTGACCGTGTCGCCGACGTTGATCGTGCCGGCGTTGATCCGGCCCGCGTACGCGCGGTAGTCGCTGGCGTGCTCGCGCAGGACGTACTGGATGTTGAAGCGGAAGTCCAGGTCGAGCGCGCGGCCGGAGTTCACCGGGATCTCCTCCAGCACGTCGAGGACAGTCGGGCCGGTGTACCAGTCCATGTTGGTCGAGCGCTCGACCACGTTGTCGCCCTTGAGCGCGGAGATCGGCACCACGATCGGCTGCTCGATGCCCAGTTCGTGGGCCTTCGCCTCGAAGGTGTCCTTGATCTGGGTGAAGGTGTCCTCGGAGTAGTCGACCAGGTCGATCTTGTTCACCGCGAGGATCACGGTGCGCACTCCGAGCAGCTTCGCCACGGTGAGGTGGCGGATGGTTTGCTCGACGACGCCGTTACGGGCGTCGACAAGCAGGACGACCACTTGGGAGGTGGACATGCCGGTGACCGTGTTGCGGGTGTACTGCACGTGCCCCGGGGTGTCGGCGAGGATGAACGTGCGCTTGTCGGTGGCGAAGTAGCGGTAGGCCACGTCGATAGTGATGCCCTGTTCGCGTTCGGCACGTAGCCCGTCGACAAGCAAGCTCAGGTCAAGGCCCTCGAAGCCGCGGTCGGCTGAGCTGCGCTCAACAGAGGCGAGCTGGTCGGCGAGCACCGACTTCGTGTCGTGCAGCAGGCGGCCGACGAAGGTGGACTTGCCATCATCGACGGAGCCGGCGGTGCACAGGCGCAGCGTCTGGCGCGCGGCGAGCAGGTCTGTTGCGGAAGTAGCTTGGGCGACAGTCATCAGAAGTAACCTTCCTTCTTGCGGTCCTCCATGGCGGACTCGGACAGGCGGTCGTCGGCGCGCGTGGCGCCGCGCTCGGTGAGGGTGGAATTGGCGATCTCGGCGAGCACTGCGTCAATCGACGCTGCGTCGGACTCAACAGCGCCGGTGCAGCTCATGTCGCCCACGGTGCGGTAGCGCACGCGGCGGGTCTCAAGCGTCTCGCCCTCGCGCGGGCCGCCCCACTCGCCTGCGGTGAGCCACATGCCGTCGCGGTTGAACACCTCGCGGTCGTGCGCGAAGTAGATGCTGGGCAGCTCGATCCCGCGGGCACCGATGTACTCCCACACATCTGCCTCGGTCCAGTTGGAGATGGGGAACACGCGCACGTTCTCCCCCGGCAGGGTTGCACCGTTGTACAGGTCCCACAGTTCGGGGCGCTGGCGGCGCGGATCCCAGCCGCCGAAGGAATCGCGCACGGAGAAGACGCGCTCCTTGGCGCGGGCGCGCTCCTCGTCGCGGCGCGCGCCGCCGAGCACGGCGTTGTAGCCCACCTCGGCAATGGTCTCCACCAGCGGCACCGTCTGCAGCGGGTTACGCGTGCCGTCGGGGCGCTCGGTGAGGTCGCCGCGGTCGATCCAGTCCTGCACCTTGGCCACGCGCAGACGCAGCCCGTACTTGTCCACGATGCGGTCGCGGAATTCGAGGACCTCCGGGAAGTTGTGGCCGGTGTCCACGTGCAAAAGCTCAATCGGCATGGCGGCCGGGGCGAACGCGCGCAGTGCGAGTTCGAGCACCACGCAGGAGTCCTTCCCGCCGGAGAACAGCAGGCCAATCTTGTCGAACTGGCCCGCGACCTCGCGCAGGATGTGGATGGATTCGTCTTCT
Organism: Corynebacterium sp. HMSC074A01; assembly: GCF_001831515.1. Classification (GTDB taxonomy): domain Bacteria; phylum Actinomycetota; class Actinomycetes; order Mycobacteriales; family Mycobacteriaceae; genus Corynebacterium. Next base: position 20,207 of record NZ_KV825600.1, on the reverse strand, counting down.
AGGTCTTTCAGGTGCGGCGAGAGCGTACCGGCTGCGGTGCGCGCCTCATTCGTTGCAACAGTCATGTGGTCCTTCTACTTTCGATCTAGTCGGTGTGCAGGCCGCACTCGGCCTTTTGCGCGAACGCCCAACGCCCGGCGCGCGGGTCTTGTCCTTCCGCCACCGGCAACGTGCAGGTTGCGCAGCCGATGGAGGGGTAGCCCTGGGTGGTCAGCGGGTGGACGATCAAGTCGTGGTCGGCGATGTAGGCGTCCGTATCCTCCAACGACCAGGTCACTAGCGGCGAAATCTTGAGCCTGCCCGTGCGGTCCAGGCTCAGCGCGGGTGCCTCGGCGCGGGTGGGGCCGTCGGCGCGGCGCACGCCGGTGACCCAGCCCGCGTACGGACTCATGTGCACCGCCAGCGGCTCAACCTTGCGCATTCGGCAGCAGGCGGTCGGGTTGCGGCGGTACAGGTTCGGCCCGTAGACCTTGTCCTGCTCTGCACGGCTCAGCTGTGCGGTAGCGCGCACCAGTCGGTGCTCGGCGTAGCGCTGTTCTACCTGGTCAGCGACGTCAATGGTCTCCGGGAAGTGGTACTCGGTGTCTAAGAAAAGGAAGTCCGCGCCCGGCAGGTACTGCTCGGATAGCTCGGCGAGCACCGTGTTTTCCATCGAGAGCGTGACCACAAGTGGGCCCGGCGCGTGTTCGTGGGCCCAGCTCAAGATCTCGGCCGCGGTGGCGTCGTAGAGCGCATCGGCGTACTCGTCGACAAGCTGCGCGTTGCGCGCGGCGGTTGCCTCATCCAGCGGTGCTGTGCTGGTGGGGCCTTCCGGGCTGATGTCCGGGTCCTTGTACTGCGAGCTATCGCCCTGCAAAAGGTTGATCATTTCCTGCCTCCATTGTCTCGCACCACCGCGGTGTGACCGTGGCGGGCGAGTGAGTCTTGCAGCGCCTGCGGGGTGGACCGAGCCGGTGCGGGCGCATGTTCTGGGTCGTCCTGTCCATAGAACTTGACCTCAAAAATACGCAGGCATGCGTCACACTTCCACGCGAAATCGGTCTGCTCATCCGGCCACAGCCCCTCGCCCGAGCAGTACGGGCAAAAGGTGGGGTGGTTGCGGTTCGGATTCGGTTCGCGGCGAAAGCTCATCGCAGCTGCTCCTCGTCGGCGCGCAGCAGGTAATCGCGGAAGAGTTCGCCCTCTTCGCGGTTGTCTACGTAGTTCTGCACCACGCGGGTGACGTAGTCCGTCAGCTCGGTCGAGGCGACCTTGTGGCCGCGCAGCTTGCGGCCGAAGTTCGCGCCCTCGCCCACCGTGCCGCCGAGGTGCACCTGGAACCCCTCGACGCGCTCGCCATCGGCGTTAGTCACCGTCTGGCCCTTCAGCCCGATGTCCGAGACGTGGTGGCGAGCGCAGGCGTTCGGGCAGCCGTTGAGCGAGATAGTGATCGGGCTGTCCAGGTCGCCGAAGCGCTCCTCCAGCTCGTCGGCCAGCTCAATGGCGCGCGACTTGGTGGTCACGTGCGCGAGCTTGCAGTACTCCAGGCCGGTGCAGGAAAGCAGGCCGCGACGGAACTCGCTGGGCTTGGCGTACAGGCCGAGTGCTTCCAGGTCCGCCTGCAGGGAGTCGACGCGCTCCGGGGCGATGTCGAGTACCAGCAGCTCCTTAAACGGGGTAAAGCGCAGGGAGGTCGAACCGTAGCGTTCCACCACATCAGCAACCTCGATGAGCTGCTCGCCAGACATGTGGCCCAGGGTGGGTTTCACACCGACGTAGACGTTGCCGTCCTTCTGCTCGTGCACGCCGATGTGGTCGCGGTCGATCAGGTTGTTCGGGGCCTTCGGGCCGTCGGGAAGCGCATAGCCCAAGTACTCGGTCTCGAGCACCTCGCGGAACTTGGCCGCGCCCCACTTGGCCACCAGGAACTTCAGGCGGGCGCGGTTGCGCAGGCGGCGGTAACCGTAGTCGCGGAAGATGCGCACGACCGCGGCCCACACCTCGGGTACCTGCTCGAGCGTGATGAAGGCGCCGAGCGACTGCGCGAGCATCGGGTTGGTGGACAGGCCGCCGCCGACGTAGCACTCAAAACCGAGGCCGAGCTCCGGGTGCTCGACGCCGATGAAGGCGAGGTCGTTGATCTCGTGGACAACGTCCTGGCGCGCGTTGCCGGAGATGGCGGACTTGAACTTGCGCGGCAGGTTCTGGAATTCCTCGTCGGTGACGATCTCCTGGATCTTGCGGATCGCCGGGGTCGCGTCGATAATCTCGTCCTTCGCAATGCCCGCGACCGGCGAGCCGAGCACCACGCGCGGCACATCGCCGCAGGCATCCCAGGTATTCAGGCCGACAGCTTCGAGCTTCTCCCAGATGGTCGGCACGTCCTCGATGCGCACCCAGTGCAGCTGGATGTTCTGCCGGTCGGTGAGATCCACGGTGGAGCGCGCATAGTCGCGAGAGATCTCTCCGACCACGCGCGCCTGCTCGGTGGAGCAGATACCGCCGTCGAAGCGGATCCGCATCATGAAGTACTTGTCCTCCAGCACCGAGTTGTCCTCGCCGGTGTGCTCGCCGCCGAGGTTCTGCTTGCGCTGGGTGTACAGCCCCAGCCACTTGAAGCGCGGGTAGAGGTCCTCGCGGTCGATCGAGTCGAACCCACCCTTGGAGTAGGTGTCAATGACGCGCTGCTTGACCTCCATGACGGGCTCGCGCTGCTTAACCTCTTCGTCGTGGTTGAGCGGGTCGGTCCCGTCGATGCGCCACTGCCCCTCGGGCTTCTTGGCGCGGGCCTTCACCTCGCGGGTAGCGGTCGATACGGTCATTTTTCCTCCTAGCGGCACAGACAGGGTGGTCTATGGTGTGCGGCACGTTTTTGTTGTGCGGTCGAGTGTGCCGTACCAAGCAGTCTGTGGCAAGCGTTTGGGAAATCATGCGCTTTGACCTCGTCTTTTTGCGTGAATGTATTCCGGTTCAGACCGAGCAGTGCGCTTATCGACGTCGCGTAAACCCCCTTACGCAAAATCAGACCACCCGGTCTGTCATTTTTTCACTGGCAGATACCCCTCCTGCGCTGCACGAATGGGCGGACGGAGGGGCGTCGAGAAGCACTGGCCTTGACACGCCCCAACTTTCAGACCAAGCTGTCTATACGCTATATTGGTTGAATATTAAACGGACCCCTATCTCGAAAGGACACCCCTTACATGAGTCTGCGCGTCGCCGTCGTCGGCGCCGGCCCGGCCGGCATTTACGCATCCGACCTCCTCCTCCGCAACGCGGAGCACGACATCCACGTCGACCTCTTCGAGCAGATGCCCGCCCCCTTCGGGCTGATCCGCTACGGCGTCGCCCCGGACCACCCGCGCATCAAGGGCATTGTCAAGTCCCTGCACAAGGTGCTGGATAAGGACAATCTGCGCCTGATCGCTAACGTCACGGTCGGCCGCGACGTCACCATCGATGAGCTGCGTGACTACTACGACGCCGTGGTCCTGTCCACCGGTGCCGTGCGCGACCGCGAACTGCTCATCCCCAACGGCGATAAGTCCATCGGCGCGGGCGAGTTCGTCGGCTTCTACGACGGCAACCCCCGCTTCGAGCGCGACTGGAACCTGGAAGCGAAGGAAGTCGCCGTGGTCGGCGTGGGCAACGTCGCACTCGACATCTCCCGCATCCTGGCCAAGACCGGCGACGAGCTCGCCGTGACCGAGATCCCGGATAACGTCTACGAGTCCCTGAAGAAGAACCAGGCGGAGACGGTGCACATGTTCGGCCGCCGCGGTCCCGCCCAGGCCAAGTTCACGCCGAAGGAACTGCGCGAGATGGACCTGTCGGACACCATCCAGGTGCTCGTCGACCCGGAGGACATCGACTACGACGCCGCTAGCGAGGAAGTCCGCCGCGCGGACAAGTCCATCGACCTCAACTGCCAGGTGCTTGAGCAGTACGCCATGCGCGAGCCGGATGATGCGCCGCACAAGATCCACATCCACTTCTTCGAAGAGCCGGTGGAGATCCTCGTGGACGAGGACGGCAACACCACCGGTATCCGCACCGAGCGCCAGGAGCTCGACGGCAACGGTGGTATTAAGGGCACCGGCAAGTTCACCGACTGGCCCGCCCAGCAGGTCTACCACGCCGTCGGCTACCGCTCCGAGCCCGTCGAGGGCGTGCCCTTCGACCTTGAGCGCCACGTCATCCCGAACGACGGTGGCCGTGTGCTTGCCTCCGCCGAAGAGGGCGCTGCCCCCGAGGAGAAGCTGTACGTGACCGGCTGGATCAAGCGTGGCCCGGTCGGCCTGATCGGTAACACCAAGTCGGATGCGAAGGAAACCACCGACATGCTGATCGCCGACGCGGACGCAGGCAAGCTGGCCGCCCCGTCGCACACCGGCATCGACGACATCCTCGGCCTGCTGCGCGAGCGCGGCATCGAGTACGCCACCTGGGCGGGCTGGTACAAGCTCGACGAGGCCGAGCGCGCCCTGGGCGAGGCGGACGAGAAGTTCCCGCGCGAGCGCAAGAAGATCGTGGAGTGGGCCGACATGCTCAGCCACTCCCGCGCTGACGACTAAATCCGTCATGTACACCGAATCGACACGTCCGCGCGACGTGTCGATTTTTTGGCCCAAAATCGACATGTTGACCTGTCACACTTGTGAAGGTGCAGGTCAAGGGCTAGCGCTGAGTGAGCGCCTCGATGGCCGCAACGTTGAGAAATACCTTCGATCTGCCGGCTTTCAGCTCGTCGAGGACGCCAGCCTCGACCAGCGCGCTCAACCAGCCGGACGCGGTCTGCCGCTGCGCCAGGCCTTTGTCCACCACGTCCTTGATGCGGATGTACGGCTGGATGAAGAGCAGCTCGGCAAGCTCCGCAGCGGGCGCAATGCCGAGGTCGCGGATGGTTTCGGTGGTGCGGGACTTCAGGGACGACAGGGCGTCGATAAGCATGCTCGTGCTGCGCGCCGACTGCTCCACCGCCCGCACCATAAAGAGGATCCATTCCTCCCAACTGCCGTCCGCGGTCACCGCATTGAGCAGGCGGTAATACTCGGACTTGGCATCGACGATCGGCCCGGATAGGTAAAGCACCGGCAGGTCAAGCACCTTTTCCTGGAGGAGGAGCAGGATATTCAGGATGCGGCCCGTCCGCCCGTTGCCGTCGTAAAACGGGTGAATCGCCTCGAACTGGTAGTGCGCCACCGCCATCAGCACCAGCGGGTCGAGCCCGTGATCGGAATAGAGGAAACGCTCCCAGGCGGAGAGGTGCCGCTGGATCACCTCAAGGCCCTCGGGCGGAGTGTAGCGGCGGGTCCCCGCAACCGGGTCGCCAATGAAGGTTCCGGGCTGTGAACGCACCAACGCTGGCGATCCCTGCAGCGTGGAGCACACTTCGAGCGCGACCTTTTCAGACACCGGCCGCTCTTCCAACAGCGCGATGCCGCGACGGAGCGCATCGCGGTACCGCAGCGCCTCTTTCGTCGCGGGCGACGGAGAAAGGTCCACGCTCCACTCGGCGCGGAAAAGCTCGTCGTTGGTGGTCACGATGTTCTCGATCTCGGTCGACGCCTGCGCCTCGCGCAAGGGGATCGTAGCGGTGATGATCTCCGGGTTCGGAATCAGGCGGCAGGCAGTATTCAGCGCGGCCAGCTCCGTCCGCGCGTCAATGACAGCTTTGAGCACGCGCGTCGTCTCGAGTACCTCCGGCGGTGGCAGCGGCGGCAGCTCGTTGTACGGCACGTTCGGATCAAATGCCGCCCGTCCTGTGGTTTCCATGCTGCAAGTTTAAACAGGCAGCGAGCTGCTTGTCGACGCCCACCGGTGCTAGCATGCGCCCATGCATCTCACCCGCCTACTCGCCAGGCACGCCTCGGCGTACTGGCCCGCGATCCTCGCAGTGGTCATCCTCCAGCTGCTCACGACTCTGGCCACGCTGTACCTGCCGGATCTCAACGCCGCGATCATCGATCAGGGGATTGCCCAAGGCGATGTGCCCTATATCTGGCGCACGGGTGGCGTCATGCTCGCCGCCGCGCTCATGCAGGTGAGTACGGCGGTGGCGGCGATCTGGTTCGCCTCGCGCACCGCCATGCGCACCGGCCGCGACATCCGAGAGGCCGTGTTTGGCCACGTAAGCGATTTCTCCCCGGAGGACATGTCCCACTTCGGCACCCCCTCGCTGATCACCCGCGGCACCAACGACGTGCAGCAGATCCAAATGACGTTTCTGCTCTTCCTCAACTTCATGGTTACCGCCCCGATCATGGCCGTGGGCGGCATCGTCATGGCGCTGCGCCAGGACGCGGGGCTGTCCTGGCTGGTGGTCACGGCGGTACTGACCCTCGCCGTCGTCGTGGGCATCATCGCGGCCCTGCTCATGCCCATGTTCCGCACGATGCAGGAGCGCCTCGACGCGATCAACGGGGTGCTACGCGAGCAGATCGCGGGCATCCGCGTCGTCCGCGCGTTCGGGCGCGAGGAGTTTGAGACGCAGCGCTTCACCGACGCCAACGAGCGCATCACGCGGGTTTCGCTGAACATCGGCCGCGTCTTCGTCACGATGTTCCCGGTCATCATGCTCATCCTCAACCTCGCCACCGCGGCGGTCCTGTGGTTCGGCGGCCACCGCGTCGATGACGGCCTGGTCGAGGTCGGCGCACTCACCGCATTCATGCAGTACCTCATGCAGATCCTCATGGCGGTCATGATGGCCACGTTCATGCTCATGATGCTGCCGCGCGCCATCGTCTGCGCCCGCCGCGTCGCCGAAGTGCTCGGCCACGACCCGCAGATCATCGAGCCTGCCTCCCCCACCACCCCGGCGAAGCGCCGCGGCGAAATCGAGTTCCGCGATGTCACCTTCAGCTACCCCGGGGCCGACGCCCCCGTACTGAAGAACATCAGTTTCACCGCACGTCCTGGCACCACCACGGCGATCATCGGCGCGACCGGCTCCGGCAAGTCGACGCTGCTCAATCTCATCCCACGCCTGCACAACCCAACCGAGGGCCAAGTGCTTCTCGACGCCACGCCCATCCCCCACTTCGCCCGCACCGACCTCGTCGAGCGCGTCTCCATGGTGCCGCAGAAGCCCTGGCTGTTCAGCGGCACCGTCGTCTCCAACCTGCGGATGGGCAACCCTGACGCCACGGACGAGGAGCTGTGGAAGGCGCTGCGCGTGGCGCAGGCCGACTTCGTCGACGACCTGGACATGGAGATCTCCCAGGGCGGCACCAACGTCTCCGGTGGGCAGCGCCAGCGCCTTTCCATCGCACGGATGCTGGTCGCGCAGCCGGACGTGTACCTCTTTGACGACGCCTTTTCCGCGCTGGATGCCTCCACGGACGCGCGTGTGCGCGCCGCGATGACCGAGTACACCGCGGGCAAGGTCGTCATCATTGTCGGCCAGCGTATCGCCTCGCTCCGCGGGGCTGACCAAATTCTGGTGTTGGAGGCCGGCGAGATCGTCGCACGCGGTACCCACGAGGAGCTTTTGAAGACCAGCCAGACATACCGGGAAATCGAGCAGAGCCAGAAGGCGGTACAGGCATGAGTGAGCAGGAACCACGGCAGGCGAAACAGTTCTGGCCCTCGGCGAAACGGCTGGTGGGCCTGCTCGCGCCGTACAAGCTGGCGCTGACGGCAGTGTTCGTAATGAACATCGCAGCCGTCGTGCTCGCCGTCTGGGCACCGAAGGTAATGGGCCAGGCGATGGACGTGATCTTTAGTGGCGCGATCTCAGGCCGCATGCCGGCCGGAGTCAGCAAAGAGCAAGCTATCGAGGGCCTGCGCGCCGCAGGGCAGGACAAGTTTGCCGACATGGCGGAGGCCATGGACCTGCGACCGGGCGAAGGCATCGACTTTGCTCACCTGCGCGAGCTGATCCTGGTGATCCTGGCGCTGTACGTCTTTTCATCGGTAATGATGTGGGCCCAGGGTGCGATCCTGAACCGGCTGACCATGCGCACTGTCTACCAACTGCGCGAGCGCGTGGAAGCAAAACTGCACCGCCTGCCGCTGAGCTACTTCGACTCGCGCCAGCGCGGCGACGTGATGAGCCGCACCACCAACGACGTGGACAACGTGCAACAGGCGCTCCAGCAGGCACTGTCGCAGATCTTCAACGCGGTCCTCACAGTGGTGGGCATTATCGCGATGATGTTCGTGATCTCCTGGCAGCTCGCGTTGGTCGCGCTGCTGTCCATCCCCCTCACCGCGCTCGCCATGGGCGTGGTGGGCACCCGCTCGCAGAAGCAGTTCGCCGCGCAGTGGAAGGCCACCGGCGAGGTCAACGGCCAGGTCGAGGAGGCCTTTTCCGGCCACGAGGTCGCGCTCATCTTCGGCCGCACCGATGAGCTGCACCGCGAGTTCGACGAGCGCAACGAACGTCTCGCCGTTGCTGCAGGCAAGGCGCAGTTCCTCGCCAACTCGATGCACCCGCTCATGCAGTTCATCTCCTACCTTTCGTACGTGGCCATCGCCGTCCTCGGCGGCCTGCGCGTCGCCAGCGGGCAGATGACGCTTGGCGACGCCACCGCGTTCATCCAGTACTCCCGCCAGTTCAACCAGCCACTCGGCGAGCTCGCTGGCATGATGCAGATGATCCAGTCCGGCGTTGCCTCCGCCGAGCGCATCTTCGAGTTGCTCGATGCGGAAGAGGAGGTGCCGGACGCTGGGGACGACGCGGCGTCGATAAGCGAGAGCCCGGAAGGCCTGGTGGAGTTCCGCGACGTCTCCTTCTCCTACACCGACGAGCCGCTGATCCAGGACTTGAGCCTGCGCGTTGCGCCCGGGCAGACCGCCGCGATTGTGGGGCCGACCGGCGCTGGCAAGACCACGCTGGTCAACCTGCTCATGCGCTTCTACGACGTGGACGCCGGTGCGATTGTGCTCGACGGCCGCGACATCCGTACCTTGACGCGCGCGACGCTGCGCGAGCAGATCGGCATGGTGCTGCAGGACGCGGTGCTTTTCGAGGGCACGATCATGGAAAACATTCGCTACGGGCGACTCGACGCAACGGACGAAGAGGTCATCGCTGCGGCGAAGGCCACGTACGTGGATCGCTTCGTGCACGCGCTGCCGGAGGGCTACGACACGGTGGTGGACCAGGACGGCGGGGCGCTTTCGGCAGGTGAGCGGCAGCTGATCACGATTGCCCGCGCGTTCCTCTCGCAGCCCACCATCCTGGTGCTCGATGAGGCGACCTCGGCGGTGGACACGCGCACCGAGGTGCTCGTGCAGCAGGCGATGCACGCGCTGCGGGCGCAGCGAACCTCCTTTGTCATCGCGCACCGGCTTTCCACCATCCGGGACGCGGACGTGATCCTGGTCATGGAGTCCGGCCGGATCGTGGAGCAAGGCACACACGATGAGCTGCTCGAACGCCGGGGCGCGTACTACGCGCTACACCAGAGCCAGTTCGCAAATACTTAGGCAGCCTGTATTTAATTTGCTGTAAGTTAACCGAAAAGACACGGGGAATCTGCTTCGAGCGCCTAGAGTGCGCCATGACCTACTTTTTGTACACACGTTGATCGAGAGCGCAGATGAGCAGAGACGTCACACGCGACGCGGGGGGTAGCACCGTCGCCACCAAGCCTCACCCGGACACGAAGCCGCAGGAAGCACAGAACGAGAACAGCGAGGACGCCCCGGCCGACCCGCTCGGCTGGCTCCCGTTGAGCGGCGGCGCGAAGAAGGCGGCCGAGTGGATCTCGGTCGTCCTGGCTATCTGGCTGCTGCTCAACGCCGTCGGCATGATCGGTGCCGGCTTCAAGATGGCGGCGGGCGACCAGGCCAAGGAGCTCTTCGCCTTTGCCGAGAACCCCTTCGTCGGCCTGGCGGTCGGCATCCTCGCCACCGCCATCATGCAGTCGTCTTCCACCACCACCTCTATTACCGTCGGCATGATCGCCGGTGGCCTCCCGCTCGAGGTGGCGGTACCCATGCTCTTCGGTGCCAACATCGGTACCACGGTGACCTCCACCCTGGTGGCGCTTGGCCTGTCCGGCAACAAGCAGCAGTTCCACCGCGCGTTCTCCATGGCCACGGTGCACGACTTCTATAACCTGCTCGCGCTGGCCATCTTCTTCCCGCTCGAGATCTTCACCGGCTTCCTCTCCAAGGTCTCCGGCGTCTTCGCCGGCTCGCTCGCGGGCGAGGGCGACGGCGTGCTCGCCGGCATCTTCGAGGTGGTTGGCAACGGTGTCGACGCAATCACGGAGCCGCTGGTCAACCTGGCCACGCTCATCGTCAGCCCGCTGGGCGACGTGTGGGGCGGCATCGTGCTGTCCGTCGCCGGTGTCGTGCTCATCCTGGTAGTCATCGGCTACATCGGCAAGATGCTTTCCGCCCTGCTCGTGGGCCGCGCCCAGGAGATGCTGCACGCAGCACTCGGCCGCGGCCCGATCACGGGCATCCTCTCCGGTGCCATCATCACCACCGCGGTCCAGTCCTCCTCCACCACGACCTCGCTGACCGTCCCGCTGGCGGCTTCCGGCAAGTTCAAGGTCAAGGAGCTGTTCCCCTTCGTGGTGGGCGCCAACATCGGTACCACCATCACCGGCCTGATCGCCGCCTTCTCCGCCTCCGGCGTGGAAGCAGAGGCCGCGATGCAGGGTGCGCTCGTGCACACCATGTTCAACGTCTTCGGCGCGCTCGTCATCATGACGCTGCCCTTCCTGCGAGTACTGCCTCCGAAGGGCGCGAACTGGCTGGCCACCTTGGCGGACAAGAACAAGTGGTACGTCTTCATCTGGGTCGGCGGCATCTTCTTCGCCCTCCCGCTGCTCGCTGTCCTGATCACCAACGTCTTCTTCTAAGCACCCTTAAGGAACTGCCATGACTCACCCCGAACCCGAACAGTCCACCTCGGGCAAGCGAGCGCAGAAGCTGATTGACGCGGACGCGCCGAACGCCGAACTGCAAGAGCTGATCAACGAACTCGAAGAGACCACCCACGTCCTGCGCAACGAGCTCGAGGTGCGCAAGAAGACGGACCACGAGCGGCTCACCCCGGAGCAGCTCGAAGAGCTCAACCGCATCCCGCAGTACCTGGAAATGACCCGCCCGCGCTGGCGCGATGTGCTCAACCTCTTCCGCGAGCTGCGCGACGAAGCCTCGAAGAAGAAGTAAGGGAACGCACATGAAGAAGCAGCTGTTCGCACTCACCACCGCCCTGCTCATCGGCGCTGGCGGGCTCGCCGCCTGCTCCACCGAATCCGGCACGGACGCGAAGTCGGGCGCAGACGCCCCGATCCACGTCACCGGTTCCGCCACCGTCGAGCCGATCACCGCGTTCATCGCCGAGCGCTCCCAGCAGGATGTGCGCATCACCGCCGACGGCTCCACCGATGGCTTCGCCGCGTTTTGCGACGGCAAGTCGGACATCAACGACTCCTCCCTGCCCATCCCGGAGGAATTCCAGAAGCAGTGCAGCGACAACGGGGTGGAATACATCGAGCTGCCCATCGCGCTGGATGCGGTGACCATTGTGAAGAACGCCGAGAACACGTGGGCACAGGACCTCACCGTCGAGCAGCTGCACGATGTGTGGGCGAAGGACTCCTCGGTGACCACCTGGTCGGACATCGACCCGTCCTGGCCTGACGAGGAAATCTCCCTGTACGGCCGCCCGGACGGCTCCGGCACCCTTGAGGTGTTCAAGGACAAGGTGCTCGGCGGCGACACCATCCGCGAGGACTACGAGTCCACCGACGATATCGACGAGCTCTCCTCCTGGATCGCCGAGGACACGAACGCCATCGGCTTCATGGGTATCGGTAACTACCTGGCCACCGAGGGCGAGGTACGTGACCGGATCGACAACGTCACCGTCGACGGCGTCGCCCCCGCGCGCGACGCCACCCAGGAAGGCGAATATCCCCTGGCACGCCCGCTGTTTGTCTACGTCAACGCCGAATCGATAGAGGACAACGCCGCGCTGGAGGAGTTCATGAACTCCTACCTCAACCGCGTCGAGGGCGTCCTGCCGCGCGTGTACTTCTACCAGCTGCCGGAAGACGAGTACGACACGGCCCGCACCCGCTTTAACGACCGCGTGACCGGCCCGGATTCCCGCTGGGCCGCATAGGCAAGTGTTAAACTTTGAAGGGTCGGAGACGCCTCCGGCCCTTTTCTTTATGCGTTTGAACCAAAGGAGCTCGTTTCCCTCATGACCAGTGCCCGCCAGCCAGATCACGTGCGCCTTTCTGACGCCGACCGCACCGCGGCCATGACCGCGCTCGGCAACGCGCTGGGCGAGGGCCGACTGAGCATGCAGGAGTACGACGAGCGCTGCCAGGCCTGCACCACCGCGGTCACACGCACGGACCTCGCTCCCCTGTTCGCCGACCTGCCGCAGCGCCCCTCTTTCGGCTCAACGGACGTCGCCCAGGTGCAGCAGGACGTGCCCGTCTTCAGCGCCCGCGAGATCGTGGAGGCACGCCGTTCCGGCCGACGCATGCGCGCCGGCATCTTCTGGCTCGGCGCGATCGGCAGCTTCACCGCCGCCGTCGCAATTAACGCTCCTGTCTTGCTCGCCGTGATCCCGGTACTATTCATCCTGCTCTACGTCATGAAGGTCGGCCCAGACAGCTGGTACAGCCCTTCGTTGCGCGAGATGGAGCGCTCGCAGCGTCGTTTAGTGCGCGCGAAGCAGCTGGAGCTGGAGGCCGACCGTGCTTACGACGCGGCGCAGCGCAAGATCGAGCGCCGCGAGCAGATCGACCGGCTCACGGGCGACACTCTGAATTTTGCGCAGGAATCTCTGAACAAGTTCCGCCGCCGTGACTAGCATGGCCCTATGGCCACAAAAAAGGATGAATCCGCCCCGCAACCCAAACCGGCGAAGGCTAAGAAGCCGCGCCCGCACCGCCACTTCGATCAGGCGGAGAAGCTGAAGAACGTCTTCTACGACATTCGCGGCCCGGTGTCCGCCACCGCTGAGGAGATGGAGCGCGACGGCCACACCATCCTCAAGCTCAACACAGGCAACCCTGCCGTCTTCGGCTTCGAGGCCCCGGACGTGATCATGCGCGACATGATCGCCAACCTGCCCACCTCACAGGGCTACACCACCTCCAAGGGCATCCCCTCGGCCCGCCGTGCCGTGGTCACGCGCTACGAGCTTATCGACGACTTCCCGCCCCTCGACATCGACGACGTCTACCTGGGCAACGGCGTGTCCGAGCTGATCAGCATGGTCACCCAGGCCGCGCTGAACGACGGCGACGAGATCCTCATCCCCGCCCCCGACTACCCGCTGTGGACCGCCGCCTCCACCCTGGCCGGCGGCAAGGTCGTCCACTACACCTGCGATGAGGAGGACAATTGGAACCCCTCGCTGGAGGACATCCGCTCCAAGGTGACTTCCAAGACGAAGGCGATCGTGGTGATCAACCCGAACAACCCGACCGGTGCCGTCTACTCCCGCGAGGTGCTCGAGGGCATCGCCGACATCGCGCGCGAGCACGAGCTGATGATCTTTTCCGACGAGATCTACGACCGCGTGCTTTACGACGATGCGCAGCACATCTCCATGGCCGAAGTCGCCCCCGACGTCATCACCCTGACGTTTAACGGCCTGTCCAAGGCCTACCGCGTATGCGGCTACCGCGCAGGCTGGATGGTGATTACGGGCCCGCGCCGCCGCGCCAAGGGCTTCATCGAGGGCCTCGACCTGCTCTCCGGCACGCGCCTGTGCGCGAACGTGCCGGGCCAGCACGCGATCCAGGTCGCGCTCGGCGGGCGCCAGTCCATCTTCGAGCTCACCGGCGAGGGCGGCCGCCTGCGCAAGCAGCGCGACGTGGCGGTGCGCAAGCTGCGCGAGATCCCGGGTATCTCCGTGGTGGAGCCGAAAGGCGCGCTCTATTGCTTCCCGAAGATCGACACGGAGATGTACAACATCCACGACGACGAGCGCTTCATGCTGGACCTGCTCAAATCAGAGAAGATCTTGATGGTGCAGGGCCGCGGGTTTAACTACCCCACACCAGATCACTCCCGCGTAGTGACGCTGCCCTGGGCGTCCCAGTTGGAAAACGCCCTCGAGCGCCTAGGCAACTTCCTGGCCGATTACCACCAGCACTAGGGGTCGTTTGTTGGCGGTTGGGTGCCGCTGCCGGTCGCTGACAGATTCCGCCGCAATCTGTCAGCCGCGGTCCACCTTCAAACCATCACCTATCCCGACTTACAGCAGCGCAAACCCCTTGACCCCCGACGGACACTGTCATAGTATCGACGAGGAACTGTCCCCGAAGGAAGGAATAGGCCGTGCTCAAGTTCCGTGTTTCCGCCTAACACGAAACAGAAAGTTGAATGAGCATGCCTATTTCCCTGAATAACGTCTCCCTCGAGTGGCCTAACGGATCCCCCTGCTTCTCGGACTTAAAAGCCATTTTTTTAAGTCACCTGACCGGCCTGATCGGCGATAACGGTTCCGGAAAAACGAGTCTGATCAGGGTCATCCTCGGCGAGCTGCAACCGAGCACTGGTTCGGTCGAGCGCCCGTCGAAAATCGCTTACCTACCTCAGGATCTTGGACTGCAACTGGACACTACGGTTTCAGACGTCTTTGGGATCACCGAAATCATCGAGGCAATCAGCGCCATCGAAGGTGGCCAGTTCAATCCCGAATTGTTCGAGCTCATCGGTGACCGGTGGGATGCTGCCGAAGAGACTCGGGCTGTGTTGTCAGCGCATGAACTCGAGCTCAACCTGGATAGGCCGCTGTCTACACTGTCCGGTGGAGAGGCTGTTCGTGTTGCACTAGCTGCGCTCATGGCTGACAACCCCGATTTCATTGTCATGGACGAGCCCACGAACAACCTCGATGCGGAAGCGAAAGCCCAGCTAATCCGCGCTCTTTCCAAATCCACTGTTCCTGCGATTGTGGTGAGCCACGATCGCGACTTGTTGGATTCCGTGGACGAAATTGCAGAACTTCACGACGGGAAGCTTCGTCTTTTCCCCGGTAACTACTCCGCCTACCGTGAAGCTCTGGCCAATGAACAAGATGCAGCGATGCGGGAGGTTCGGGAAAAGAAGACGATTCACAGTAGGCAGGTTCGAGAGCGTGAGGCGATGCAAACTCGCATTGCTCGGGACGCTCGTCGCGGAAAGAAGTTCGCTGCTAACAATCGTAAACCTGGCATGGCGATGGGGCTGGACAAGGATCGGTCTGAGAAGACTGCTGCTCGGCGTGGTGCGGCTCATGCCGAGTCTGTGGAGTCGTCTCTCGCTGAGTATCGTCACGCGCAAGACAAGGTTCGCGACGATCAACATGTGTACATTGAGCTTCCCGGAACGGCGCTTCCGAACGGAACCCGCGTTATGGAATTCCCAGGACTCACTGTTGTGGGCCCCGAGCGTGTCCGGATCACTGGACCGAACGGCAGCGGAAAGACGACCCTGCTCAACTCTGTTGCAGACGGAGGCGCGGGGTACGTGATTGAAAATGTGGGGTACCTCCGGCAGCGCATTGTTCTTGACCCCAACCGGTCAGTCTTGGAGTTGGTCTCGGAGGCTAACGCCTCTGCTGATCCGCAGTATATTCGGGACCAACTCGCGCAATTGTTGTTTCAGAATGAGACTGTCCACGCGCCTATCGGAACGCTTTCGGGTGGTGAGCGTTTCCGCGTCGAGTTTGCCCGTGTTCTTCTTTCGTCGCCTGCTCCGCAGCTATTGCTTCTCGACGAGCCCACCAACAACATCGATATCTCAACCGTGAACTGGCTTGTCTCCGCTCTTGAGAGTTATGCAGGTGCGCTTCTTCTCGTCAGCCACGACGAAGACTTCTGTGAGCGTATGAACCTTGACAGGGAAGTTTCCATCGATGATTTGACCTGATGTTATGGGCCTTTTCCCGAAAATAGTTCCCGGTTTCAAGGCGAACCCGGGAACTTTTTGCACGCCCGCCTACCACGGGCGTTGCGGCCCTACACCGGGCGGAAGGTGTCCGCGGAGGCTGCCTGCCAGTCGTCGGCCCAGGACGCCGGGGCGCTATCAAGCAGCTGCCCCTGAGCGAGCCACTCGTAGAGTTCCGCATACGAGCGGGCCTCGGTGGGCGAGACGTTGCGGCGCAGCATCGCCGGGGTAAGCTCCGCCGGGTCGCTGACCCCCATCGACGCCATCAGCCGAACGGCCTGCGCAACCGTCGCCTTCTGGAAGTTGTAGACGGCGCGCGACTTCTCCTCCACCACGATCGCGCGGTTGCGGCGCGGGTCCTGCGTGGCCACGCCCGAGGGGCACTTGCCGGTGTGGCAGCGCTGCGCCTGGATGCAGCCGAGCGCCATCATCATGGCGCGCGCGGCGTTGGTGAAGTCGGCACCCTGAATCAGGCGCATCACGATGTCCGAACCGCCCGCGACCTTGCCCGACGCGCCGATCTTGACCTGGTCGCGCAGGCCAGTGCCGACGAGCGCATTGTGCACCGTCATCAGCCCGTGCGTCAGCGGCATGCCCACGTGGTCCTCGAAGTCGATCGGGGCCGCACCCGTGCCGCCCTCGGAGCCGTCGACCACGATGAAGTCCGGGGCGGTGCCCACCTCGCGCATCGCCTTGCAGATCGCGAGCACTTCTCGACGACTACCCACGCATAACTTGAAGCCCGCGGGCTTGCCGCCAGAGAGCTCGCGCATCTGCGCAATGAATTCGATCAGCTCGGTCGGCGTGGAAAAGACGCGGTGGCGGGCCGGGCTAATGCAGTCCTGCCCGCGCGGAACCCCGCGAATCTGCGAAACTTCTTCGGTGATCTTGTCCGCCGGCAGCACGCCGCCAATGCCGGGCTTCGCGCCCTGGCTCAGCTTCAGCTCCACCATCTTAACCTGGTCATTCGCGGCCTTCTCGCGGAATTGTGCGGGATCGAAGTCGCCGTCCGGAGTGCGCGCGCAGAAGTAGCCGGTACCCAGCTCCCAGATCAGGTCGCCGTTGTTTTCCATGTGGTACGGACTCAGCCCGCCCTCGCCAGTATCGTGGGCGAACCCGCCGAGTTCCGCGCCCTTGTTCAGCGCCCGGATCGCGTTGCGCGACAGCGAACCGAAACTCATCGCCGAAACGTTCATCAGCGACATCGAATAAGGCTTCGCGCAGTCCTTGCCCCCGATGAGCGTGCGCGGCGGCTCATCCGGCTGCGCGACCGGCGCGACCGAGTGCACCAGGTACTCGTGGCCAGGTTCGCGCACGTTTTGCACCGTGCCGAAAGCAGTCTCGCTCTGTATCCCCTTGGCGCGCTCGTAGATGGCGTTGCGCTGGTCCCGGTTGAAGGGGCGGCCGTCCCAGTCCCGCTCAATGAAGTATTGGCGCAGCTCTGGGCCAAGATCCGTGAGCAGGTAACGCATGTGCCCCAGCACCGGGTAGTTCCGCAGCACTGGGTACTTCTGCTGCGTCAGATCGTGGACGGCAACCCCGCCGAGCGCCGCCGCAGCGGCACCGAGGGCGCCTTTGACAAGGGGTGCAGATTTTTCTTCAGCCATACCTCCATCATGCACCCCGGAAGCGGCGAGTTCTACAGGTTCCGCCCCAGGGCCCGCATGGTCCAGCCCGCCTGCTGCCAGGTGGGGACGTCGAGGACGTTGCGGCCGTCGATAAGCAGCGGCTGCTCCACGAGCTTCGCCGAAGCGACAGGATCCATCTCCTTGAACTGCTTCCACTCGGTGGCGAGAATGACCAGCTCAGCGCCAGCGAGCGCGTCCTCGAGCGTGTCCGCGTAGTCCAGCGTGGGGAACACGCGGCGGGCGTTGTCCATCGCCTCCGGGTCAAAGACGCGCACCGCGGCACCCGCGAGCGAGAGCTGGCCCGCGACCGCGAGCGCCGGCGAATCGCGCACATCGTCCGAGTTCGGCTTAAACGCCGCGCCGAGGACCGTGATGCGGCGGCCGATCAGGCTGCCCAGCTCCGCGCGCGCTATGTCCACCACGCGCTCGCGGCGACGCATGTTCACCGCGTCCACCTCGCGCAGGAAGGTCAGTGCCTGGTCCGCGCCCAGCTCGCCCGCGCGAGCCATGAACGCGCGAATGTCCTTCGGCAGGCAGCCGCCGCCGAAGCCCAGGCCCGCGCCCAGGAACTTGCGGCCAATCCGGTCGTCGTAGCCAATGGCGTCGGCCAGCTTGGTCACGTCCGCGCCCACAATCTCGCAGACCTCACTGACCGCGTTGATGAACGAGATCTTCGTGGCCAAAAAGGCGTTGGCGGACACCTTCACCAGCTCCGCAGTCTGCAGATCGGTGAGGATGAACGGGGTGTCATTGGATAGCGGGGTCGCGTAGACCTCGCGCGCAATGGCCTCTGCCTGCGAATCTTCCGGGCGAGTGCCCAGCACAATGCGGTCCGGCTCAATCGTGTCCTTGACCGCGTAGCCTTCGCGCAGAAACTCCGGGTTCCACGCGATCTCCACAGTGGTTCCCGGAGCGGCGAGGTTATTTGCGCGCTCCTGCAGCGCCGCGGCGGTACCCACCGGCACCGTCGACTTACCAAAGATGACGTGCGCACCCTCCAGGTGCGGCACCAACGAATCGATCACGGCCTCCACGTAGCGAGTATCCGCCGCGTAAGAGCCGCGCTGCTGCGGGGTCCCAACGCCGATGAAGTGGACATTGCCGAAGGCCGCTGCCTCCTCGTATGAGGTGGTGAAATCCAGGCGACCAGCGGCCATGTTGCGCTCAAGTACCTCCGGCAGGCCCGGCTCGTAGAACGGGACCTTTCCGGCCTTGAGCTGATCGATCTTTTCTTGGTCTACGTCCACGCCCAGCACCTCATGGCCAAGTTCAGCCATGCATGCCGCGTGGGTTGCACCGAGATATCCGGTGCCAATTACTGTCATCCGCATAACTGCCTATTATGCCCGGTCGGGTCGGACACGGCAGGGTGAGGGGCGTAGGGCGGCTTGGGCGCTGTATTTTTCAAAGTTGCAAACAAGCAGCGCGAGACGCGATCCTATTTTGCAAAAACCGCTGTTTTTGAAAAATAGGGCTACCGGAAGTTCAAGTACGCGCGCGACGGCGTGGGCCCGCGCTGGCCCTGGTACTTCGAGCCGAGCGCACCAGAGCCGTACGGGACTTCCGCGGGCGAGGACATGTTGAAGATGGCGAGCTGGCCGACCTTCATGCCGGGCCACAGCGTGATCGGCAGGTTCGCCACGTTCGACAGCTCGAGGGTGATGTGGCCGGAAAAACCCGGGTCAATGAAGCCCGCGGTGGAGTGCGTGAGCAGGCCAAGTCGGCCCAGCGAACTCTTGCCCTCCAGGCGGCCAGCCAGGTCCGCGGGCAGTGTGAAGTGCTCCAACGTGGACGCGAGGACGAACTCGCCCGGGTGCAGCACGAAGGCCTCGCCCTCGGGTACCTCCACTGCCGTGGTCAGATCCGGCATTTCCAGCTTCGGATCGATGTGCGTGTACTTCGAGTTATTGAAGACGCGGAAGAACTTGTCCATGCGCACGTCAATTGAGCTCGGCTGCACCAGCGAAGCGTCGTACGGGTCGATGCCGAGGCGGCCGGAATCAATAGCGTCACGGATGTCATGATCTGAAAGAAGCACGCCACAAGCATACGGCAGGCTCGTTTTCCGATTCAGGGAGGGACGGTGCTACAGTATCCCCATTGTCGCGCGTATCATTGTGCGGCAGATGCCGGCGTAGTTTAGTGGTAGAACATCAGCTTCCCAAGCTGAGAGTGCGAGTTCGATTCTCGTCGCCGGCTCCACTATGACGTCGAAAATGATAAGTAGGCGTTTGCGTTAGCGCGTACGCCCCAAGGGGGTCAAGAAAATCGCTTGCGTTAGCGAGTGTATAGCGCATTAGCTCTGACCTGCGGAAACGCTTTCCTCTCTTTCGGCTGAGCGAGCGTTTGCGTTAGCAGGCGTTGATCTGGTCAAGGCGGACGCTATGGTCGGCGACCTCGGTAACGAGTTCAGCGTCGTGGGTGATGACAATGACGACGGCACCAGTGTCAGCGAGTTTACGCATTACTCGGGAAATCGCGACAAGGTGCTTGTAGCCAACACCGGACGTGGGTTCGTCGAAGATGTAAACTTTCTTGTTCGCAGCAAGCGCTGTAGCAATAACCAGGCGTTGGCGCTGCCCACCAGACAGCGCTTGCGGATGGTCGGACTCATGGTCGGCAAGGTCGAGTTCTTCAAGGATCGCGTGGGCATCGATGTGTTGCTTTTCGGCTTTGGTCGTGCCGAGCGTGACTTCGTCGATGGACCTGACCCCCGTTAGGTAGACACCTGAT
>NZ_KV825599.1:130202-156280 GCF_001831515.1 Corynebacterium sp. HMSC074A01 | reverse complement strand
ACCACACCGCTACCATTTCAGTCTTCTGAACACCCTGTTGTCCCAGGTCGCCAAAAACACCACGTAAAAGGATTCACGGATCTCTATTCATCCGCAGCAACAGCACAGCATACGTACCTTTTTCGGATCCTTAGATACACAAGCGCCCGGTTCCAATAGATAGAAAGGAACCGGGCGTGAGATAGAAAACGCGTTTACAAGGCAACTAGAGAGTTCTTAGCCGAAGCCACAAGCTCGGCATCCTTGCGCGCCTTCTCCAGGCGCTGCCACTGATCCTGGGGGATCTCGGCGCGGGCGCGGGAGATGACCTGGGTGTCCGGGGTGGCCCAGGCGATTGGCATCGGTGTGATGACTTGCCACGTGTTCTTGTCGCGGGAGGTGCGCTGTCCTCCTACGGCAACGACGGGGACCTTGGTGCCGACGGTGTCGTGGGTGTTCGGGATGCGCTTGACCACGCGGGAGGTAATCGCCCAGCGGGCCGGACCCTGCTCAGCGGCGTTCTTGTCCACCAGAGCGGTGAGTGTGAGGGTCGTGCCGGCGTTTTCAGTGATGATTGCGGGGGCGAGGGGGTGGGCGTCGTAAAGCGCTTGGGTCTTGCCCACCGACTTGGGCAAGAGGAGCGCCACGATGAGCATCATCACGCCGAAGAGGATCAAGCCCACGGAGGCGAGGAGACGCCACGGCGAGGTGGGGCTGATGAAGATCCAAGAGGCGATGCCGCCTAACACGCAGAGGACGAAGATGGCGATGCCGGAGATCACCATGCTCTTTGTGTCTTGGAGTAGCTCGTTGTGCTGCTTGGCGTAGTCTTCATCAACCTCGAAATGAAACGTGTTCATGGCTGACAAGTCTATAGGTCGGCGGCGTCGACGAGTCGGTAGGCGTAACCCTGCTCGGCGAGGAAGCGCTGGCGGTGGACTGCATATTCGGCGTCGAGCGTGTCGCGGGCGACGATGGTGTAGAAGACCGCCTCGGCCCCGTCATGCTTCGGACGGAGAAGGCGGCCCAATCGCTGCGCTTCTTCTTGGCGGGAGCCGAAGGTGCCGGAGACCTGGATGGCTACGGCGGCTTCGGGCAGGTCGATGGAGAAGTTCGCCACCTTGGACACCACGAGCGTAGCGATTTCGCCCTCGCGGAAGGCCTGGAAGGCCTCTTCACGCTTCTTCGTGCTCGTCTTGCCGTGGATGAGCGGTGCACCGGTGTGTGCTGCGATCTCCTCGAGTTGGTCCACGTAGGCGCCGATGATGAGCGTCTGCTGGCCTGCGTGCTGTGCGAGCAGCGTCTCGACGGCCCGGAGTTTGCCGCGTGAGCAGGCGGCGAGCCGGTAGCGCTCTCGGGTCTCGGCGGTGGCGTAGGTGAGGCGTTCTTCCTCGCTCAGGGTGGTGCGGACCTCGACGCACTCGGCGGTGGCGATGTAGCCGGCCATTTCGAGTTCTTTCCACGGGGCGTCGTAACGCTTGGGGCCGATGAGCGAGAAGACGTCGTCCTCGCGGCCGTCCTCGCGCACAAGCGTTGCGGTCAGCCCGAGGCGGCGGCGAGATTGTAGGTCGGCGGCCATGCGGAAGACGGGGGCGGGCAAAAGGTGCACCTCGTCGTAGATGATGAGGCCCCAGTCGCGGGAGTCGAAAAGTTCGAGGGCGCGGTATTCGCCCTTCGTCTTGCGGGTGACCACCTGGTAGGTCGCGATGGTGACGGGGCGGATCTCCTTCTTCTCGCCGGAGTACTCGCCGATTTCGTTTGGGGTGAGCGTGGTGCGGCGCAGTAGCTCGTCGCGCCACTGGCGGCCGGCGACGGTGTTGGTCACCAGGATGAGCGTGGTGGTCTGCGCTTGTGCCATGGACGCCGCGCCCACGATCGTCTTGCCTGCGCCGCAGGGCAGCACGACCACACCGGAGCCGCCCTCCCAGAAGGACTCGGTGGCGTACTGCTGGTAGTCGCGGAGCTGCCAGCCGTCCTGGTCGAGCTGGATCGGGTGGTGCTCGCCGTCGACGTAACCCGCGAGATCTTCGACGGGCCACCCGAGTTTGGTGAGCTCCTGTTTGATTTGGCCGCGGGCGGAGGGGTGGACGGGGATGGAGGTGGCGTCGATAAGCGAGCCAATGAGCGGGCGAATCTTCTTGCTGCGGGTGACCTCGGTGAGCAGTGCGGGCTCATCCGCTTCCAGGATGAGTCCGTGGGCGGGGTGCTGCACGAGCTTGAGGCGGCCGTAGCGCGCCATGGTTTCTGCGACGCTGATGAGCAGCGGCTGCGGGACGGGGAAGCGGGAGTAGCGCTCGAGCGTGTCCACGGCTTGCTCGGCGTCGAAGCCCGCGGCGCGCGCGTTCCACAGCGCGAGCGGGGTGATGCGGTAGGCGTGGATGTGCTCAGGCGCGCGCTCGAGCTCCGCGAAAGGGGCGAGCGCGGCGCGGGCCTTCGGGGCGTCCGGGTGCGCGACCTCGAGAAGTACGGTGTTGTCCGACTGGACGATTAAGGGGCCCTCTCCGATTGGCATGGGGTCCTTTCTTTCCCAGAATTCGTGTGCTGGAAGTAGTCTAGCCCTAAAGTGGTACCTATGACTGTCACGATCTCCGCGCCCGACGCGCGCGTCACCGACACCCTCCACCGCGAACTTGGTACCGATTCGACCGTTCACACCTCGCTGGTGGACCGCATCAAGTACGCCCACGACGCCTCGCACTTCCTCTACACCCCGGATGCGGTGATCGAGGCGCGCAACGCGCATGACGTCGCCGCCGTTTTCCGCGCCGGCCGCGCCTCCGGCACGCCGGTGGTGCTGCGCTCGGGCGGGACCTCCCTGTCGGGTCAGGGCGGGGGCAGTGGCTTGCTTGTCGACGTGCGCAAGCACTTCCGCGACGTCGAAGTCCTCGACCGCGGCAACCGTGTCCGGGTGCAGCCCGGGGCGACGGTGCGTTCCATCAACGCGCGTCTGGCACTTTACGGGAAGAAGCTGGGGCCGGATCCGGCGTCGGAAAGCGCGGCGACCATGGGTGGCGTGATCGCGAACAATTCGGCCGGCATGGCCTGCGGCACGGAGCTGAACACCTATCGCACGCTGGAGTCGATGACCTTTGTGCTGCCGAGCGGCACCGTGATCAACACGGCGGACGCGGACGCGAACCAGCAGTTCAAGGCGCAGGAGCCGGAGCTGTTTGAGACCCTGATCCGGCTGCAGAAGCGCGTGCGGGAAAACCCGGAGTCGGTGGCGAAGATCGAGCGCCACTTCGCGCTGAAAAACACCATGGGCTACGGCGTCAACGCGTTCTTGGACTTTGATGAGCCGGTAAAGGTCTTCGAGCACCTGCTCATCGGCTCGGAGGGCACGCTGGCGTTCATCGCCGAGGCAGTGCTGCGCACCGTGCCGGTGCCGAAGGTGAAGACCACCTCGGTCGCGGTGTTCAAGAGCATCGACGCGGCGACCCGCAGCCTGCCAGACCTGTTTGCTTCCAAGGCGGCGACGCTGGAGCTGATGGACTCGCACTCGATCGAGGTCGGCCGCAGCTTCGCATCCGTGCCGGAGGAGATCACCGGCTTTGAGGTGGATGGCCAGGCCGCGCTGCTGATTGAGTACCACGCGGACAACGAGGAGGAGCTCTACGCCCGCGAGCAAGCGGGCGCGGAGATCCTGCGGAGTCTGGACCTGCAGAACCCGGCCCAGTTCTCCACCGACGCCTCCGCGGCGGCAAAGGCCTGGGCCTTCCGCAAGGGACTCTACGCCCAGGTGGCGGAGGCCCGCCCTTCCGGCACGACCGCGCTGCTGGAGGACGTGGTGGTGCCCGTCGGCGACCTGGCCGATACCTGCTCCGGCCTGCAGGACATGTTCGCGCAGTACGGGTATGACGACGCGGTGATTTTCGGTCACGCCAAGGACGGCAACATCCACTTCCTCATCACCGACCGCTTCGAGGGCGAGGAGAATCTCACCCGCTACAACGGTTTCAACGACGCGCTGGTGGACCTGATCTTGGCCGCCGACGGCAACCTGAAGGCGGAGCACGGCACGGGCCGCGTCATGGCGCCGTTCGTGCGCCGCCAGTACGGCGACGAGCTGTACGACGTGATGGTTGAGCTCAAGCGCGCGTGCGACCCGCACAACACGATGAACCCGGGCGTGATCATCACTGATGATCCAGAGGAGCACCTGCACAACATGAAGCTGTCGGCCACGGTAGAGGACGCGATCGACAGTTGTGTGGAGTGCGGCTACTGCGAGCCGGTGTGCCCCTCGCGCGATCTCACCATGACGCCGCGCCAGCGCATCGTGGTGCGCCGCGCCCGCGCTCAGGCGCTTCTCGACGGCGACATGGACACCGTCCGCGAACTGGACAAAGCCTACGAGTACCAGGGCATCGACACGTGCGCGGCGGACTCCATGTGCGTGACCGCGTGCCCGGTCGGGATTGATACCGGCAAGTTTGTAAAGTCGCTGCGCCGCGAGGAAGCCACGAAGGTGGAAAACGCGGGCTGGGCCGCAGCCGCGAAGGCGTGGGCACCGGCGAACAAGGTGGCGTCCGTCGCGCTGACCGGCGCACACTACCTGCCGACCGGCCTGGTGCAGAAGGTCACCGACGTCGCGCGTGCGCTGGTGGGCGAGGACACCGTACCGCAGTACCGCCCCGAACTATCCAAGGGTGGGCGCACGCGCTCGAAGGCCTTCGGCGAGCGCGTGGGCAGCAAGTTCGCCGCCCCGGTCGGCGTGTTCGTCCCGGCGTGCGTGAACTCCATGTTCGGCCCGCAGGCAGACGGAGTCGGTGCCTCCGAGGCGTTCGCGCGCCTGGTGGAGCGCGCCGGGCTGGCGCTGCTCGTGCCGGAGGGGATTGACTCGCTGTGCTGTGGCACCCCGTGGACGTCGAAAGGCATGACGCAGGGCCACGAGGTAATGGAGCAACGCGCCCAAGCGCTGCTCATGGAGGCTACGGACGGCGGCCGCCTCCCCGTCATCGTCGACGCCTCATCGTGTACCCAGGGTTTTGCGGAGATGGCGGAGAAAGTTGGCATCACGGTCATCGACGCGATCGCGTTCGTGGAAGCACACGTCCTGGACAAGCTGGCGGTGGACCGCAAGCTGGAGTCGGTGACGCTGCACCCCACGTGCTCCTCGACCCACCTGGGGATCTTCCCGCAGCTGGTCAAGGTGGCCGAGGCCGCGGTGGAGCAGGTCAACGTACCGAAGGACTGGAACTGCTGCGGGTATGCGGGCGACCGCGGCATGCTGCACCCGGAGCTCACGGCGTCGGCAACAAAGCGAGAAGCTGCGGAGGCCAAGCGGCTGGGGGCGAAGTACCACGCGTCGTCCAACCGCACCTGCGAGCTGGGGCTGACCAGCGCGACCGGCGAACCGTACCAGCACGTGCTTGAGCTGTTGGAGCAGGTGAGCCGCTAAGCCAGCTCAACCTCGGCAACGCGGGGGATGGGCAGGCGCACGACCGCATCCGTTGACTCGTTGAGGAGATCGGCTCGGCCCGCGCGGACCGAGAGCGGCAGCGCGGTGAGCGTTTGTTTCTCGCCTGCGCTGTCGAAGTAGGTGACGCGGACGTGCCTGCGGGCCCTTGCCGCGGCCTGGAGGGTCTCGGTGGGGGACTGGGCCGCAGTAGCGTTTGACGCGCCCTCTTCGTGTGCGAGGAGCCGGGCGACTAATTGCTCGGTCAGCTCTTCGCCCACGCGCTGCGTTTTCGGTAGCGCTGCAGGTGTTGGGCGGACGAGTGCGGGCTCGGGGGCGATGTCGAGCGTGGCTCCGTCTGCGTCTTCGGCGGCTGGCTGCAGGCCTGCCTCGCGCAGTGCTCTTAACAGTTTGGGCAGGGGCAGATCGGAGACGGCCACGGTTGGGGCGAGTACCCGCAGTGGGGTGTGCTGGGCAGCGGTGGCGATGAGTGCCGGGTCGGCGCTGCGCAGGTAGCTCATCGCGTGGCCGGCGCGGATGGCACCGTGGGTGCGCGCGACGTCGTCAAGCAAAAAGCTCAAAGATTGGGGCACCTCGCCCAGAGTGTGCGCCTCGAGCCAGGTCTTGAGCTCCTCGGCGGTGCGGCCGGTGTCGAAGGCGCGGCGCACCGAGGCGTCGCTGACGCGCCACACGCTGGCCAGGCCGGGGGATTCGAGCTCGGCGAAGGACTCGAGGACCGCTGCCATCGCGGGCGGGAGGGGGCCGGGCGCGAGGATGGTCAGGTCCGCCTGGGCGATGACGGTGTCGATCTCGGCGGGGACGAGCTCGCGGGTCGCGGCGGCGACGTCTTCGCGCTCAAGCAGGGCGCGCAGGGGCGTGGACGGGGTGGGCGCGAGCGCACCGAACGTGCGGGCCTCACCGCAGAGGGCGGTGACGCGCTCTGGGCGCAGGCCCGCGGCGTCGAGTGGGGCGTAGAAGAGGAGCTGCTGCGGGTCGCCGCTGTGGCGGACCACCATCTCTTTAGCGCGGCGTAGGTCGGGTTCGCGGGATTCGGAATGCAGCAGTTTGGCGGTGTCGAGTCGCCAGGGGGAGGCGAGCCAGCCCGCGAGCAGGATCGCCCACTGGTCGGCGATCGTGGCGTCGCACCAGGAGAGCGCGTCCTTGGTGGCGGCGAGGCAGTCCTGCTCGTCGACCGGGCCGCAGCCGAGAAGTCCTGCCGCGTGGCCTACCGTGATGAGCAGACGGGTGTCGAAGCCGAGGGCTTTCTCCAACGTTGCGAGCGCGCGCACGCCCACGGAGCCGTCCTTATTTAAGGGGACGGGGGTGCGCATGAGGGAAGTGAGCAACTGGCGCATCTGGCGCACCGCTTCGAGCCCAGCAGCGGTGGCGTCGGCGTCGACCTTCGCCTGGTCCACTTCCGGTGCCGGGGGCGGGGTGAGCGGGTGCTCGCGCGGGGTGCGGCCACGGAGGGCCAGAAGCACGGGCTCGGGCAGGCGCACGGAGTGCTCGTTGTAGCGCTCGATAAGGCCTGAAGCTAGAAGGCGCGCGGCCGGGGTTGTAGGATCCGCGTCCGGTGCCGCGGCCTTGGAGACGCCGATGCCGCCGCCCGCGGCCAGGGATTCGAGGACTTTGCGCTGGCGCTCGTCGAGGGCGGCGAGCTTCTCGTCTAAATCGGCAGGGATGCGGTCGGCCACGCGCCAGGCTGGAGGCAGTGGGGCGACCGCGCCGGGGGCGACGCGTACGTCACCCTCGTTGCCTGCGGGGTAGACGAGCGCGGCGTCGCGGAGGGCGGTGATGTCGCTTTCGGGGGTAGCGGGGGTGAGTTCCGCGCCGGCGTCGACAAGCGATTGCAGCGCGGCGAGCTCTGCGGCGTTCAGCGTGCGCAGCGCCCGCGCGGTGGAGGCGGACTGCGTCAGCCTGGTGGCGAGCGACGCCAGCGAGGGCGGAGGCGGGAAGAACGCGTCTGGGCGCGCGGCGATGAGGCGGCGCAGGGAGTCGGGGGTGAGCTGTGCAAGTGCGTTGGCGAAGTCAGTCATGGTGCAAATTTGTAGTTTACGTGCGTTTTGTACGCGGACGTGCAAGAATGAGTGGCATGGCTAAAGATGTACAGAAGATCGGCCGCGCAAACCCGGCGTGGCCCGAGCACACCCACGGTAATGGTCACCCTGTGACGGAGCTTTCTTCGAAGCTGGCGGGCGCTTCCAGCCCCTTCGGCGACGACCTGGTCCTGCCGATGCCGGCTGAGGAAACCGGCTACGTGCACACGACCACGCGCATCAACCGCTAAAAAGGGCTGCTCGTACCGCCTGCGGCGTGATTGCGCGCTGGCAGGCGGGTTTCGCATTCCTTAAAAAGTGCCTCCCCGGGTAAAGGGGAGGCACTTTTTCATGCGCGCAGCGAAAAGCGCCGCGGCCACGCGTAGAACTCGCGTGCGCCGCGGCGCTTAAATACAGCCTTTGGTTTAGCGCAGTGCCTGTGCCTGGACCTGGGCGATGATGCCGTTGACGTTGCCGTTGAGGACAGCGTCGATCAGCGGCTGGTTCGCCTTGTAGAAGGCGTTGTAGTCGTGGCGGTTCGCGGCGTAGGTGGTGTGCACCTGTGCCGGGACGCCGATGCCGGCGTTGTTCAGGTTGGCCACGATCTGCTTGTACAGCTGGTCCACGGCGAGCGTGGTGTCCTGCTGTGCGGCCGGGGCGGCCGCCTCAGCAGCTGCCGGTGCCGGTGCGGGTGCCGGAGCCGGGGCTGCCTGCGCAGCCTGCGCGTCGCGGTTGGTCGGCGCGGAGTTCAGGCCGAGGCTTGCGGAGCAGGCCGGCCATGCGCCCCAGCCCTGCTGTGCCAGGGTGCGCTCTGCCACGATGATCTGCTGCTCGCGGGTAGCCTGGTCGGCGGTCGGGGCGAACTCAGTGCCGCCGTATGCCTGCCAGGTGCCGTAGCTGAACTGCAGGCCGCCGTAGTAGCCGTTGCCGGTGTTGATGTGCCAGTCGCCGCCGGCTTCGCAGCCTGCGAGACGGTCCCAGTCGGAGTCCGGGGCGGCAGATGCGTGCGGGGCCAGCGCGCCGACGCCGGTGAGGGCGGCCGCTGCTGCGGTGCCCGCAAGGGCCTTCTTGGCCGGGGAAGTGGTCTGCTTGGAGTGGCGTCCCATGATCGAAAAATCCTCTCTCGGTACTGCCTTTGCAGTGCTGTCGGTTTACGTTGCGGGTCAGCCTAGCGGTTTATAACGATTGAGTCACGTTATGGGCACGGTTTGTGACCGTCCGGGGTGAGCTGTGGGGGAGCAGCCGCTTAACGATGCTGGTCAGCGCGTTACAAAAAGATAAAGTGATCTACATCACGTTAGGTGTGGCTGTGGCGGAGGGGAGGAGGGAAGGTACCATCACCTCTTTCGTTATTGTGAAGGTAATGCCCCGAGGTGGGCACGAGAAAAGTAAAGGAAGATGCAATATGCCTATTGGAAAGGTGAAGTGGTTCGACGCCGAGAAGGGCTTCGGCTTCGCATCCAACCCGGGTGAAGAGGACGTCTTCATCGGCAAGTCCGTCCTCCCCGACGGCGTAGAGGAGCTCGTCCCAGGCCAGCGCGTCGAATTTGACTTCGCGGCCGGCCGCAAGGGCCCGCAAGCGCTGCGCGTCAAGGTGCTCGACAGCCCGAAGCGCCGCCCGGTGCACCGTCGCAAGCCGGAGCAGCTGGGCAGCATGCTCGCCGACGTCATGACGATGATCGAGACGCAGGTGCAGCCGGCGCTCACGCAGGGCCGCTACCCGGAGCGCAAGGAAGCGCGCCAGGTCGCAGAAATTCTGCGCGCTGTCGCCCGCGAGCTTGATGCTTAACCGTTAAGCGCCGTTAAGCGCGACAGACCACGTGGCGAGGACGGGGATCTCTTCCCCGTCCTCGCCTTTATCTATCTCTAGGGCGGAGACCTCGGCGACGACCAGGCGCGCGCCCGAGTCGGTCACAGCGTCGATGGTGTGCTCGGTGGTCTCGTGGGACTGGAAGACGCGCTCGTCGTTGGCCGCGGGGTCGTCGTAAATAGCGAGCAGGCGCCACCCGGAGCTGGAGATCTCCTCCGGCACCGTAATAGTCAGCTCCTTCGCGTCGCCCGCGTCGATCGTCGGCGGGTCGCCGCCGTCGCACTGCTCGTCGAGCGGGCAGACGGTGTACGGCGCGAGCTCCTCTGTGGTCTCGCCCGCGGCCACTGCAACGCGGATGTCGCGCACCGGGGTTGAGGGGCTGGTTCGCTGCCACTCCAAGAAGGCGTAAATGCCTGCAACCAGCACGATCACCCCCACCGCAATGACGGCGATCTGCTTTCCCCATGAACTCGCACCCGGTTTAGCCATAGTGGTTAGTGTAAACCAGCGCCGCTACTCGGCGGGCTCGAAGGTGACACGGTACATGTCCGGCCAGCGCTTGCCAGTGAGGAGAAACTCGTCGCTCTCCGGCAGGTGCGCGATGCCGTTGAGGACGTTGTTGGGATCGTCTTCGGCGTTGTTGGGGAGCGCGGAGGCGTCGATAAGCGCGGTGACCTCGCCCGTGGCGGCGTCGATGCGCACGATATCGGTGGTGGTGAAGATGTTGGCGTAGACCGCATCACCCACGCACTCCAGCTCGTTGAGCCCCGCCACCGGCGCGCCATCGGCGGTGACGGTAAAGCGCTCGCGCTCCGCAAAAGTCTCCGGGTCGAGGCGACGCAGCTCGGCCGAGCCGTCGGAGAAGAGCAGCTCGTCCTGGCGTGCGCACAGCCCCCAGCCCTCGCCGTCGTAGGTCGCGCGGTCAGTCTCTTCCAGCGTGTCTGCATCCCGCCGCATTGCGACGCCGTCCTGCCAGGTCAGCTGCCACACACTGTCGCCGACCTGGGTAATGCCCTCGCCGAAGAACTGCGGATCCAAGTCCACGGAGGCCAGCTCGGGCTCAGCGTTTTCAAGCGTGCGTCGGTAAATGCGCGATTGCCCCTCCTGGCCGGTGCCCACCAGCAGCGTGCCGTCCGGAGCCACCTCGAGCCCCTGGGTAAAGCTGTCGGCGTCGAAGGGGTAGCGCTCCTGCACCACGGCGCGCAGCTTCTCGACGCCACCTGCCGACGCTCCTGGCTCGACACTCTCGCAGCCGCCAAGCGCGAGGGCGCAGACCGCAAGCGCGCCGGTGACAGAAACGGGGAAGGAGAACTGATGCATGGCACCTATGATGCACCACCGTCGCACCGTCGTGAGACTCTCGCGCATAATGGGGGCGTGTCTCAATCCAGAAAACGATCCCGCAACCGGTCCAAGAAGCGTTCCCCACTGCTGAGCGATGTTGCCATCGCCACGGCGCGCGCCGCACTCGAGGAGATTGCCGCGCCCGAGGAGATCGGGGAGCACATCGGAGTCGGGGGACTGAGCCAGAACGTGGCCACCCACCGCTTTGAAGCCAGCGTTCCCGGCTACGACGGCTGGGAGTGGAACGCCGTGATCGCCTGCGCCACCGGCTCGACCTGGGTGACCGTCAACGAGGTGGCGCTGATGCCTGCGGCCGGCGCGCTCGAAGCCCCCGATTGGGTGCCCTACTCGGAGCGGCTGCGCCCCGGCGATCTTGGCCCCGGCGACATCCTCGAGCCTGCTCCGGATGACAATCGCATCACCGCGGACTCCTTCTCCCGCCACGCCATTGTCTTCTCCGGCCGCGAGACGAAGCACTACCTCACCGAGCAGGGCCTGTCGGAAGCGGAGAAGCGCTGGCGCACCGGCGAATTCGGGCCCAACAGCGAGTTCGCGGAAAAGGCCACCCTGCACTGCCGCACCTGCGCCTTCTACGTACCCATGGGGGAGCCGATTGGAGAGAACTTCGGCGTGTGCACCAACGAGTACTCCGCCGACGGGCGCGTGGTGGCCTCCTCCTACGGCTGCGGCGCGCACGCCGACACCACCGTGGATCTGATCTAAACGGCTACCGCGCGCCGTTCACGCAGCTCGTTGACCTCGCGGTGCGTGGGCAAACGCCCGCGCTCCACCCACTGCCGCGCCGGGCGAGACGTGCCGTACTCCAGCCAGGTGGTGACAAGGCGGGCCCCGTAGACTGGGTCGATGACCCAGACCTCGCTTTTCAGCAGGTCCGAGCGGATGAAGCCGCCCGGCAGGTGGGCGAGCTCCACGCCCTGCCCAGCGAGGATTTCCACCACGCCGTCCAGTGCGATTGACGCGGAGGTGCGCTCGTGGCTGGAAATGTAGGCGCGGCCGTGTTGGAGCATGACGAGTGGAGCCATGATGGCGGAGACGACCCTCCCCGTGGCGTCGACAAGCAGGCCCTCATGCGCCGGAGTCTGCGCCAACGCGAAACGCTGCCACCCCAAGTCCGGCCCGGAGCAGGCGGGCACCGTGCGCTCGTCGCGGACGGGGCGCGCCGCTACCGTGATCTCTGCCGGGGCGGGCGGCAGCGGGCGCAGCTCGAGCGAGGCGGTGCCGCCGTGGACTTCCAGCACCGCGCGGCGGGTGCCTGCGACCATGCTCAGGCGTACCCGCAGTCGGTTGAGCTCCGCCGAGGAGACCCCCAACTCGCGGGCGGCGGCGGCGTAACGCTCGGCGTCAATGACGCGGCCCTCTTCCACGACAAAGCTGAAAGCGTGCATGAGGTTCCTTTCGGCGCAACGACGTCAACGGACGTATTTTTACAAACTGGCAGTGAAGTGACAGGCTATGACACGTAAAATGGCAGCGGCACTGCGCTGCGCCACCGCATAATTCAATCACCCGGAAAAGGGATAGAGGAGAAGAACTGACGTGAGTACCGTCACCTCTAATGCCGCGCCACAAGGCGGGCTTGACCGATTCTTTCATATCAGCGAGCGGGGCTCCACCGTTGGCACGGAGATCCGCGGCGGAGTGGTCACCTTCTTCGCCATGGCCTACATCGTCCTGCTCAACCCGCTGATTCTGGGCACGAGCCCGGACCGCGAAGGCGTAGTGCTGGGCATCCCGCAGGTCGCGGCCGTGACCGCGCTGGCTGCGGGCGTGATGAGCATCCTCTTCGGCGTGGTGGCCAAGTACCCCTTCGGCATCGCCACCGGCCTGGGGCTGAACACGCTCGTGGCCGTCACGCTTGTAGGCCAGCAGGGCCTGACCTGGCCGGAGGCCATGGGGCTCGTGGTGATCGACGGCATCATCATCGTCTTGCTCGCCATCTCCGGGTTCCGCACCGCGGTGTTTAACGCTATTCCGGACTCGATGAAGGTGGCCATGAGCGTGGGCATCGGTATGTTCATCGCCATGATTGGCCTGGTGGACGCAGGTTTCGTCCGCCGTGTGCCGGACGAGGCGATGACCACGGTGCCGGTGCAGCTCGGCTTCGGCGGCTCGATCGCGTCTTGGCCCACCTTCGTCTTCATCGTTGGTCTGCTCATCTGCGGCTTCCTGGTGGCCCGCAACATCCCCGGCGGCCTGTTCATCGGCATCGTGGTCACCACGATCATCTCGCTGATCGTCGAGCACTTCGCCGGCGCCGGTTCTTCCGCGGACGACCCGCACGGCTGGTCTTTGGCTGTGCCGGAGCTGCCGGACTCCTTCGGCGGTGTGCCGGATCTGTCCCTGGTGGGCAACGTGGACCTTGTCGGTGCCTTCATCCACCTCGGCGTGGTCGCCGCCTCCCTGCTGGTCTTTACCCTGGTGCTGGCGAACTTCTTTGACGCCATGGGCACCATGACCGCACTCGGCCGCCAGGCCGAGGTCACCGATGAGCACGGCAACCTGCCCGACATGAAGCGCGCCCTGGTCGTCGAAGGCTTCGGCGCGGTCGTCGGCGGCGCAGCATCGTCTTCCTCGAACACGGTGTTCGTCGACTCCTCGGCCGGCATTGCCGACGGCGCGCGTACCGGCCTGGCCAACGTGGTCACGGGCATCCTGTTCCTCGTCGCCATGTTCTTCACCCCGCTCTACGAGATGGTGCCCATCGAGGCCGCGGCCCCCGTGCTGGTTGTCGTGGGTGCGCTCATGATGATGCAGGTGGGCAACATCGAGTGGTCGCGTTTCGACGTCGCGTTCCCCGCCTTCCTCACCATCGTGGTCATGCCGCTGACCTACTCCATTGCCAACGGCATCGGTGTCGGCTTCATCGCGTTCACGGCCATGGCGCTGTTTACCGGCAAGACGAAGCACATCCACTGGATCATGTGGCTGATCTCCCTGCTGTTCGTGGTCTACTTTGCGCAGGGCCCGATCCTGGCGGCGCTGAGCTAAATGCGCACGCGTATCGAGGATCCCCAGGACCCGCGCCTAGACGACATCCGTGACCTGAAGCACTCGGACAAGGAGAAGGGCTTGGTCTTCGCTGAGGGCCCGCTCGTGGCTGGCAGGCTCGTGGAGTCTCGCTTCCCGGTCCGGGCCGTCTACGGCTTCGGCGGCAGGCTGGAGTCCTTCCTCGAAGAGTACGGCGAGGAGCTGTCCCGCCGCGGGGTCCCGGTCTACGAGATCACCCGCCAGCTGATGGGCGAGGTCGCAGGCTACGACATGCACCGCGGCCTGCTCGCGTCCGCAGATAAGGCTCCGGAGCGCAGCGTCGCCGAGGTGATTGACGGCGCGCGCACCCTGGTCATTCTCGAGGGCGTGGGCGACCACGAGAACATCGGCTCCATCTTCAGAAACGCCGCCGGCATGGGCGTCGACGGCGTGCTCTTTGGCGCTGCGACCGCCGACCCGCTGTACCGGCGCAGCGTGCGCGTGTCCATGGGGCACGTGCTGCGCACCCCGTTCGCGCATCTAGACGGCACCACGACCACGTGGCAGCGCTCCCTCGACGAGCTGAAAGACGCCGGCTGGTGGTTGGTTTCGCTCACCCCGGCCGACGACGCAGTGCTGCTGCACGAGGCCGTGGCAGGGCATGACAAGATCGCCTTCCTCGTTGGTGGGGAGGGCCCGGGGCTCACGCGGCACGCGATGGCGGCGACACACGTGCGGGCGAAAATCCCCATGGCACCGGGCACCGACTCGCTCAACGTGGCGACTTCGGCCGCGATCGCCTTCTACGAGGCGCAGCGCTAGCGGTCCGAGTGCCGGATCTTCTCGCGCACCGTGGCGGCGAGGCTGCGCACACGGCGCGCGACGCCCCGCCCGACGCGCTTGGTCGCGGCGATGGAGGCGTCGGCAAGATCGGCGAACTCGTGGCCGCCCTCGTCCGGGTCCGGCAACTCGTAGTCGTCGTAGTCCTTCTCCGAATCAGCGAAGCGCGCGGCGACCTCGTTCACGGTCTTCGTCCGTGGCTTCTGCGCATGGATCTTCGGCTCAGGTCTGCCGTCGATGGCGTAGCCAACCACGTGTACATCCGGGCCCTGCGGGTTCACCGG
The DNA here is from genome assembly GCF_001831515.1 of Corynebacterium sp. HMSC074A01. Lineage (GTDB taxonomy): Bacteria > Actinomycetota > Actinomycetes > Mycobacteriales > Mycobacteriaceae > Corynebacterium. The sequence goes on along the minus strand of NZ_KV825599.1, from coordinate 141,601 downwards.
CACGCCCAGCCAGGCCTCCTGCGCAGCTATGGCCAGATCCGCCGGCTCGAAGGGCAGTGAGATGCCGCCGAGCTGCTCGGCCTTCTCGCCAGCCCAGTAGGGGGCCTCGAAGGGATCGGGCAGGCCGATGTCCTCCAGCACCACCTCGCGCGTGGCCGTGAGCGCCCGGCGCACCGTGGTGCCCTGGTAGTGGGCAAACCCCGCGAAGTCTGAGTCTGTGCCGTGGGCGAAGACGTAGGTATCGGTCGCGGGGAGCGCCTCGCGCAGATACTCGGTGACCTCAGAGATCTTGTCCATCTTCTCCACGAAGGTCTGCACCACGGCGACGCCGGGGTAGCCAGCGATGTAGAACTCGTCGGCACCCGGGGTGGAGGAGCGGTTGAGCGGGAACTCGCCGATCGGCGTGATCGGCCACGCCGGATTGATCTGCGCGAGCAGCTTGCGGCCGAAGCCGCGGTCGGCCTTCGGCTCGGAATTGAGCACGCCTGCGGGATCAGGCGTGCTGACAAACCACATGGTCACGATGGCGGGGTAGGACATAGGGCGCATTCCTTCCGGCAGCTACTTGCGAGGCCGCTTCGTGTTCGTGCGAACACCGAGCAGCACGTCCTCCCAGTGCGGGGTGACGGCCTTGCGTCGGCGCTTCTGCGGCTGCTCGCCGTCCGGATGGCGCAGGAAGTCCCCCTCGGTCACGGTTCCTTCAGTGCCCTGTGCGTCCTCGGCACCGTCTGCCTCGGCCGACTCTTCGCGAGCGGGGCTCGCGCTGCCGTCCCAGTCGTCCTCCCCGTGCGCGTCAACCGCAGTGAGGCTGCGCACAGGCTGGACAAAGTCCGGATCGGTCAGGTCGGCGGCAACGGAGTTGCGGGCCTCGGTAGACGCGGGCGAGCCCATGGAGCGCTTCAGTGTCCACTGCGCCTCGTTCTCGGTCAGTCCGGCCCGCCAGCGGAGGTGGACGACCCACGGCTCGCCCGGCTCGCGGGTGGCGTCCCACTCCGCGTCGGAAAGCGCATGCCCGCGGGCCGCGAACGCGGTCGCCAGGATCTCAAACAAGGTCAGCTTCGCCGGCCCGTCGTCGCGCACCGGGTGCGACTGCTTCGCCGCCTCCGCGATCTGCATGCGCTCCAGCACGACAGGGTGCGAGTAGGTATCGACGCGGCTGACGGCCACCCCCATCTCGTCCGCCAGCTCCTGCGAGGTGGCACCAGCGCGAATCCGCGCCTGGATCTCGCGCGGCGGCATGGTCAGCGGGTTGGTCAGCAGCGGGTCCGGCTCCGGCAGGCCCCGCTGCTTGCTCAGTGCGCTGTACTCGGGCGTGTCGTCGTGCTCAGCGGGGGCCTCGGGCTCCTGCTTCTCGACGTCCACCACACCCTCTTCCACCGCAACAAGCGGCGCGGACTCAGCCGACTCTTCGCCGTCTTCCGCCTGCTCTGCGGCGGGGGAGAAGAGCGGGGCGAACTCCGAGCGGGCGATCTGGAAGCTCACGCCTTCGGAATCTCGGAGAACGAAAAACTTCTCCGTAGACTCGTCTGCCATCAAATACAGCTCGCGCATGCTTCTCCCTTCGACCTCACAGTTCACCCCAGCCTAGCGCACTCGCAGGTGTTTACTGCTGGCCCACGCCCTGGGCAAGCAGCCAGTCGATCGCCTTGGTCAGCGTGGTGACGTCCTGGGAGTCAATCGCCGGGAACATGCCGATGCGCAGCTGGTTGCGGCCCAGCTTACGGTACGGCTCCGTGTCCAGGATGCCGTTCTCCCGCAGCGCCTTCGCCAGCTGCGCGGCGTCCACGCGCTCGTCGAAGTCGATGGTGCCAACCACCAGCGAGCGCTGCGCCGGTTCCTGCACGAACGGGGTCGCCAGCTCGTGCGCGTCCGCCCAGCCGTACAGGGCCTCGGCGTTGGCGGAGGTGCGCGCCACCATGCCGTCGAGCCCGCCGTTGTCGTTCATCCACTTGACCTGGTCGGCGAGCATGAGCAGGGTCGCCACGGCCGGGGTGTTGTAGGTCTGGTTCTTGCGCGAGTTATCCACCGCGGTCTGCAGGTCCAGGAAGGCCGGGATGAAACGGCCGGAGTCCTTCACCTTGGCAATGCGCTCGATCGCAGCCGGGCTCATTGCGGCCAGCCACAGGCCGCCGTCGGAAGCGAAGCACTTCTGCGGGGAGAAGTAGTAGATGTCAGCTTCCTGCATATCCACGGGGAGCCCACCGGCGCCGGAGGTGGCGTCGACAAGCACGAGCGCGTCGGTGTCCGGGCGCTTCACCGGCACCATCGCACCCGTCGAGGTCTCGTTGTGCGCCCACGCCACGACATCGGCCGCCGTGCCGTCGAGCGCGGCAGGGGAGGGGGCAGTGCCGGGCTCGGCCTCGACGCGCTGCGGCTGATCGAGCCACGGGGCCTTCTCCGAGGCCTTCGCAAACTTCGAGGAGAACTCGCCGAAAGTGAGGTGGGCCGATTGCTTCTCGACGACACCGAACGTCGCCGCATCCCAAAACGCGGTCGCCCCGCCCAGCGAGAGCACAATCTCGTAGCCCTCGGGCAGGTTAAACAGCGCGGACAGACCCTCGCGAACTTCGCCGACGAGGTTCTTCACTGCCGGCTGGCGGTGCGAGGTGCCGATAATGCTCGCGCCGCGCGCAATGGCGTCGAGCTGCGCCGGGCGGACCTTGGAGGGGCCACAGCCGAAACGGCCGTCTGCCGGCAGGAGATCGGAGGGGAGAGTGGGGAAAGAGCTCATGAAAACCTACATCCTCAAAATTCGAAAAAAGACTGCGTTCGCATATGCAGTGCATAATATTATGCCTTCCGCATGCCTGTTATGTGGTCACTTTCTTTCAGATGTGGTGTTCTGGGCACGGCCTGGGGCTTGTCATGCGCGTCACAAACTTTGCTACGATGGCTTAGGTAATTCTTCGGCGATGGCCGGATTCAATGTGAGCAATCGTGGAAAGGCACACTGTGGCTTCTGAGAACAATGAAAAGGCGGTACTTCACTACCCCGGTGGCGAGTACGAAATGGACATCATGAAGGCTTCCGAGGGCAACGACGGTGTTGTCCTCGGCAAGATGCTGGGCGAGACCGGCCTGGTGACCTTCGACCCGGGGTACGTATCTACCGGCTCGACTGAGTCGAAGATCACCTACATTGACGGTGATGCGGGCATTCTGCGCTACCGCGGTTACGACATCGCTGACCTGGCGGAAAACGCGTCCTTCAACGAGGTCTCTTACCTGCTCATCCGTGGCGAGCTGCCGACCACTGACGAGCTGGAAAAGTTCAACACCGAGATCCGTCACCACACCCTCCTGGATGAGGACTTTAAGGCGGCGTTTAACGTCTTCCCGCGCAACGCGCACCCGATGGCCGTGCTGGCTTCCTCGGTGAACATTCTCTCCGCGTACTACCAGGACCAGCTCAACCCGCTGGATGAGGAGCAGCTGGACAAGGCCACCGTGCGTCTCATGGCGAAGGTGCCGATGCTGGCGGCGTACGCTTACCGCGCATCCCAGGGTAAGCCGTACATGTACCCGGACAACGCGCTGAACGCGCGTGAGAACTTCCTGCGCATGATGTTCGGCTACCCGACCGAGCCGTACGAGGTTGATCCGGTGCTGGTTGACGCGCTGGACAAGCTGCTCATCCTGCACGCGGACCACGAGCAGAACTGCTCCACCTCCACCGTCCGCATGATTGGTTCCGCGCAGGCGAACATGTTTGTCTCCATCGCCGGCGGCATCAACGCCCTGGCTGGCCCGCTCCACGGCGGCGCAAACCAGGCTGTGCTCGAGATGCTCGAGGACATCAAGAACAACCACGACGGCGACGCCACCGACTTCATGAACCGCGTGAAGAACAAGGAAAAGGGCGTCCGCCTCATGGGCTTCGGCCACCGCGTGTACAAGAACTACGACCCGCGCGCAGCCATCGTCAAGCAGACCGCACACGACGTGCTCGAGCACCTGGGCGGCGACGAGCTGCTCGACCTGGCGATGGAGCTCGAGGAGATCGCGCTGAAGGACGACTACTTCGTCTCCCGCAAGCTGTACCCGAACGTGGACTTCTACACGGGCCTGATCTACCGCGCCATGGGCTTCCCGACCGACTTCTTCACGGTCCTGTTCGCCATTGGCCGTCTCCCGGGCTGGATCGCACAGTACCGCGAGCAGCTGGAGATGAACACCAAGATCAACCGCCCGCGTCAGATCTACACCGGCTACCAGCAGCGTGACTTCATCCCGCGCGATCAGCGCTAGGACAACCCGCAGGTAGCTGCGCCGGATACCCGCCAAGGACGGCATTTCCCTTATACTTTGGGGAAACCGTGCTTGGCGGTTTCGCATTTTCACGCGAGTTTGTCCTGAAGAGTTTGTACTTAAGGAGTATCAACACACATGGAAAAGCCCACCATCACTATCCCCGACGCGCCCGCACCGACCGACTTGGTTGTGAAGGATCTTGTGGTCGGCGAAGGCGCTGAGGCGGTGGCAGGCGGCTACATTAAGGTGCACTACCTCGGCGTGGATTACGCAACCGGCGAAGAATTCGACTCCTCCTGGGATCGCGGCGAGGTTGCGGAGTTTCCGCTTGCTGGCCTGATCGAGGGGTGGCAGGAAGGCATTCCCGGCATGAAGGTCGGCGGGCGCCGCGAGCTGATCGTGCCGCCGGAGAAGGCCTACGGCCCGGCCGGTGGGGTGAGCGCACTCTCCGGGCGCACGCTTGTATTTGTTATCGACCTGATTGACGCGAACTAAGGCAGACACAATGCGCATTCCCGTTACTACTCTCAACGACGGCTACGATTTCCCGCTGCTGGGCTTAGGCACCTACAAGCTCGCCCCGGAAGACGTTGAGGCTGTCCTGCGGCGTGCCATCGAGCTGGGCTACCGCCACATCGACACGGCGGCGTTCTACGGCAATGAGGAGGCCGTCGGCAAGGCAATCGGTGACGCTATCGCTGCCGGCGACGTCACCCGCGAGGACCTGTTCGTGACCACCAAGCTGTGGAACGACGACCAGGACCGACCCGCAGCTGCGTACCAGGAGTCGCTCAAGCGGCTGAACCTAGAGTTCATCGACCTGTACCTGGTGCACTGGCCATGGCCGCAGCGCGGCCTGTACGTCTCCGCCTTTGAGGAACTGGTGCAGCTGCAGGGGATGGGGCAGCTGCAGTCGGTCGGCGTGGCTAACTTCTACCCCGAGGTGCTGGACGAGATCATCCAGGCTACCGGCGTCGCGCCGGTGCTCAACCAGGTTGAGCTGCACGCCGGGTTTACGCAGCAGGAGCTGCGCGACTACCACGCAAAGCACAACATCCTCACCGAGGCGTGGGCTCCGCTGGCGCGCGGCAAGAACTTTGATAACCCGGCGATCGTCGGCGTGGCTACCAAGCACGATGCGACGCCTGCGCAGGTGGTGCTTGCTTACTTGCTGCAGATGGGCGTGTCGGTGGTGCCGAAGACGGCGAATCTGAAGCGACTGGAGGAAAACCTTGGTGCGCTTGAGGTCTCACTGGACGCGGAGGATATCGCTGCGCTTGATGCGGTGCAGGGTGAGCGGATGTCGGGCGACCCGCTAACTTTCCCCGGCGACGTGGACTAAACACCGCGTGTGCGCCAGGTGCACACGAGGGCCTATCTGATGAAGATAGGCCCTTTTTTACTGCGGTTTTTCATCACCCTACCTCCTGGCGGGGGTGGTCGTACGATCATTAGTTTTTCCTGCTAAAAGCATATTTTGGGGGTGGGCGTCACTCTTTGTTGTGCTTTGCCTAAAACAATCATTCACGAGCGTGGTGTGGGATAGGTAACATGCCAGGTGTTGAGTTGCAGATCACATTGAGAGTCTTCGGTGTGAGCTCGCAGCGAAGCATGAGAGAACTTGTACATGACAAGAAAGGATCGAAGCCGTGTCTGGATCGACTTCTATCCCACAACGCCGGGAGCCAACCCCGGAAGAGTTTGTGGCCATGCAGCGCAGTCCGGAGTTTCAGGAACTCCGCAAAACCTTCCGTGGGTTCACCTTCCCCGTGTCGGTCGCGTTTTTCCTGTGGTTCCTGGTCTTCGTGGTCGTCGCCACGCTGATGCCTGATGCGATGGCGGCCCCGTTCCTGGGCCTCAACGTGGGGCTCTGGCTGGGGCTGGCCCAGTTCTTCACCACGTTCTTAATTACGTGGGTTTACGTGAAGTGGGCGAATAAGAACCTCGAGCCGCGCGCGGCTCGTATCCGAGAAGAAATGGAGGGCTAAACGATGCAGGACTTTATCCTCGCGGCGCCAGAATCAGCTGGTGCCGGTAACCCGCTCCTGAACATCGCGGTGTTCGCGATCTTTATCGTTGTCACCCTCTACGTGGTGACTCGCGCGGGCAAAACTACGAGTGAATCGGCCGACTTCTACACCGGCGGTTCCTCCTTTAGCGGTACGCAGAACGGTCTCGCCATCGCCGGCGACTACCTCTCTGCTGCGTCCTTCCTGGGTATTGTGGGATCGATCGCGCTGAGCGGCTACGACGGCTTCCTGTACTCCATCGGTTTCTTCGTCGCCTGGCTGGTAGCACTGCTGCTGGTGGCGGAGCCGCTGCGTAACGTCGGCCGCTTCACCATGGCGGACGTGCTCTCGTTCCGCCTCCGCCAGAAGCCGGTCCGCGTGGCCGCAGCCTTCGGCACCCTGTTCGTGTCGCTGTTCTACCTCATCGCGCAGATGGCCGGCGCTGGCTCGCTAGTCTCCGTGCTGCTTGACCTGCACGGCTTTACCGCGCAGGCGATCTGTGTCGCGGTTGTTGGTGTGGTCATGATTATTTACGTGCTGGTTGGTGGCATGAAGGGCACCACCTACGTGCAGATGATTAAGGCGGTGCTCCTGGTTGCCGGTGTGGCCGTCATGACCGTCCTGGTGTTCGTCAACATCCGCGGCGGCATGAACACGCTGTTCGACGATGCGATTAGCGCCCACGCCGCATCCGACTACATGGCCTCGCAGGGCTACGAAGCCTCTGAAATTATGAAGCCCGGCCTGAAGTACGGCGCGACACTGACCAGCCAGATCGACTTCATCTCCCTGGGGGTGACCCTCGTTCTGGGTACCGCAGGCCTGCCGCACGTGCTCATGCGCTTCTACACCGTGCCGACGGCGAAGGAAGCCCGTAAGTCTGTGACTTGGGCCATCGTGCTCATCGGTGTCTTCTACCTGTTCACCCTGGTGCTCGGCTACGCTGCCGCAGCCCTGGTCGGCCCGGACCGAATCCTCGCTGCGCCGGGTGGCGCGAACGCCGCGGCACCGCTGCTCGCCTTCGAGCTCGGCGGCTCCTTCTTCATGGCGCTGATCTCCGCTGTCGCCTTTGCGACGGTGCTCGCGGTGGTCTCCGGTCTGGCCATTACGGCCTCCGCGTCCATCGCCCACGACGTCTACGCCTCTGTGATCCGCGACGGCGAAGCCTCCGAGGACGAGCAGGTCCGTGTCTCCCGCATCACCGTGGTGATCCTGGGCATTGTGTCCATCATCCTGGGCATCCTGGCGATGTCCCAGAACGTGGCCTTCCTGGTGTCCCTGGCATTCGCCATCGCGGCGTCCGCCAACCTGCCGACCATCCTGTACTCCCTGTACTGGAAGCGCTTCAACACCACAGGCGCGGTTGTGTCCATCTACACTGGCCTGATCTCGGCGCTGCTGTTGATCTTCCTGTCCCCGGCAGTATCCGGTACGGAGACCTCGATGTTCCCGAACGCTGACTGGTCCATCTTCCCGCTGTCCAGCCCGGGCATCGTCTCCATCCCGCTCGGCTTCCTCGGCGGCATCATCGGCACCTTCCTGGGCAAGCCGGACAACTTCGAGGAGAAGCAGGCAGAGATGGAAGTCCGCTCCCTCACCGGTGTGGGCGTGGAGGCTCCGGTCGACCACTAAACCGGTCAGAGCCCCTGACTCTGTGTAAGCGCCGCCCCGACTATCCGGTCGGGGCGGCGCTTTGCGTTGGTGAGCACGGGGGAGGTTCTGTGTGTGGGTTGGGGGAGTGTGTCTGCTGCTGCGGCCCATGGACTGGGTGTTTGTGGCGCTGTACATGGAGCTAGCTCCGTTTGGAGCAACCGTTGGTAGACGACCTGGGGTTTTGCGTCCGCCGTAACCGCAAATGGAGCTAGCTCCATTGAGGGCGGCACGCTTTGACCGGCAGGGCAGACTTGCACCACTTTCGTCGCCCTCTGCTCGCAGAGCTACCCGGCCTGCACCACGACCATCCAGATGGCCACCAGATGGCAGATCGCCGCGGCGACGGTCGCGGTGTGGAAGTGCTCGTGGTAGCCGTAGTAGCGGGCGCTGCGCCCGGGCCACTTGAAGCCATACACCAGCGCGCCGAGCGTGTAAATCACGCCGCCGGTAAACAGCAACCAAACCACCGCGGCACCAGCCTCGTGCCAAAGCGTCGGAAGTAGCGGCACGATGATCCAGCCGAGCCCTACGTACACCACGACGTCGAGCCACCGCGGGTGGTTAATCCACACAAGGTTGAGGATCGCCCCGCCGATGCCGCCTGCCCACGCCACTGTCAGCATGAGCGCTGCGGTTTTCGGTTCGAAGACTATTAGGCAGAGGGGTGTGTACGTCGCAGCGATGAAAATCGAGATGGTCGCGTGATCCGCGCGCCGCCACCATTGCACAGTCTCGGCGCGTTGCCACGGCCAGAGGTGATAAGCGGCGGACACCCCGAACAGCAGCACCACGCCTGCGCCGTAGAGCGTTACCCCGAGTGCCTCGTACCAGGCGATCGTCATCCACGCGAAGGTGATCAGCACCGCCGAAGACAGCGCGGACAGCGCCGCCGCGAAGAAGTGGAACCAGCCGCGAATCAGCGGGCGCTCGCCGCGGTCCGCCATGATGTAGGAGCGTTGAATCTGTCCTTCGTTGAGCACCGTCATGCTTCTCCCGGGGGTTGCGGCTGTTTCTAGGGAATCACCCTAGCGCTTTTTCGCTTCTCGACGCCGCCCCTACGGCAAGTAACGACGCCAATCAACAGACGACGACAGCTGGCTTGAGCCTTGCACGAGCGCGTTGACGTCGGGAAGCGGCAGCCCGCCCGCGCGACCTGGGGTCCACTGGCCCCAATCCGCGGTGTAGACATTGTTGATGTCCACCTGCACACCCTGGATCGTGCCGACGTACTTGGCCTTCTGGTGAATATTGGCGCGCGGGTGGAGGCGGCCTTGTGAACCCCAGTCGTGCTGCCAGAAGAACGTGCCGATGCGATCCTCGATGCACCACTGAATCACGTTGTAGTTGCCGTACACACCCGTCTTCAGGCCTGCAGCGCTCAGCGCGAGCTGGAAAGCCTGCAGGTACGGGCGGATTTGGTTGACGTACTGGTCGCGGGTGGGGTTGTCGTCAATTGCGACGTAGATCGGGCGACCGTTCGGCCCACCTGCTGCGCGGTGCAGCTGAATCGCCTGCGGGGCGTGCTTCGCCGCACCCGCGGCACCGGCGAGCCAGTCGGCGGTCTCTGCGCGCCCGAACTGGTAGACCGAGGCAGTCGCGAGACCACTCGCGGCAAAGTCCCGCGTCTCTTCGATCGTGACAGGCTTGCCCAGCATCCAGGTCGCGCCAGGACGTCGCTGCGAGACGTAGCGCACCGCACCCATGTGGCCGGCGGCCTTCACCGCAGCGCCAGACGGCACTCCGGCCGAGTAATCGACCACGGTGCCCAGGATGCGGCGCTGCGCGTACGCCGGGTTGAAAGCACCGGTAGTGGTGGCGGCCGCGGCAGAAAGGGCAGCGGCTTGGAGGAAACGACGACGGTTCAGCACTGTCGGACCTTTCAGGAGAGAAGGAGAAGACTGTCACATGCGTAACAGGAGTTTCACTTGCTGAATGTAGCACCAGACTTGGACAGTCGGCTAGCGGAGCGGTGTTATGTTCTCCGATGGCGCTGCCTGCACCGGGCCGCCATAATGGTCACTGCACGGAATAGTCTGCAGTGAACGGGGGGAAGCAATGGGGAAGAAGATGTTGCCGGTTAGTCTCGGCCTTGCCGCTGCGGTGCTATCGGGGTGCATGGGTGAAGCGGCTGAGCCGGTCGTGGAAGTGGTTCAGCCTGAAGCGCCGGCATTTCACTTTGCCAGTGGGACGTTAGAGCTTGGGGACTTTGACCCGGCCACGCTTGGCGACGATCTCTTCGACCCCTGCACCGAGATCTCCGCAGAGGAGTACGCGGCAGCGGGGATGACGGGGGTGGAGGCTTTGAAAGATGGCAGCGCGGCGGAGAACGGAGCGAAAGGGTGCATGACCAGTCCGTCGCTTCCAGGAACGTTCCTGACGGTAATTGCTAACCCGGCAAATGAACAAGTTCTCTCAGCAGAGGAGGGCCGTCGTGTTTCCTCGGACTATGACTCAGTAGCTCCGGGTCTGTTCGTGCACTGGGTTGAGAGCGACGCTGGGAAATCCTGTTTTGCGCAGGTAGACACCGTCCGTGGCGGGTTGGCTATGTGGGTGTCGATTAACTCGCGGAGGCAGACGAACGATGATCCGTGCGCGCTTGCCGTGGACTCTCTCGATGTGCTGTATCAATCTGTTAATTAAGAGTTCAAGAAAGAACCAGTAGCGGAGGACGAGAAGTTTTCGTATCTTGGAATGGACTGGTGGGGTGCCAGTTACCAAATATAAGGGGGAATAATGGGGAACCGAATTAATTTGGATGTCGATGCTGTCCATGGTGCATCCGGACGTCTTTCACATTTAGCAGCGGAAGTTGCCGGTGATTTAGGCCTCGGATCGGCAACGAAAATGGCCGGTTTTTCGACTGTGTCTGGTTTGGATGGTGTGGGGCGGACGCATTCGCGTGTGTCGTCGGCGTCTGCGCCGGAGGCGAATCGGGTGTTGGGGGAGTGGCTGCAAACAGTGGCTGATGTGCTGCGTGTCAGTGCGGAGAACACCTCGCGTGCCGACGGGTCGGTTGCAGGCTTGTTGGGCTCGATCGGTGTGGTGGAACGTACTGGTGGTGCTGGCGCGGTAGCCGGTCTGATGGGGCGGACGTTGTCGCAGTATGAAAACGCGAACTCCTTTGCCAACCCACGCCCTGCTGCGGGTGCGCAAGGATCGCTTCCGGTGTTGCATCAGCAGTTGATGGCCACCCAGGTCGCACAAGCAACAGCGGCTGCAGCATTCTGGGCGAAGAATGCGGCGTTGGTGCAGTCGGTGGTCGCCCAGTTGCCGGCAGTCGCCGGCATGCTTGCTGACTCCTCTGAGACGGAGTTTGTCGCGCGTGCGATCAACAAGCTTGGTGAGGTGTCTCGTGTGGGCCAGGAGTACGTAGCTAGGTCGGTGTTGATGCAGGGGCATGCGGCTGGTCTGGCGCAGGTTGCGGGTGCGGAGCAGCTGATGGCCCATGGTGCTGTGGCGGTGTGGGCTGGCTTGCCAGGTCCGTCG
>NZ_KV825599.1:129769-130102 GCF_001831515.1 Corynebacterium sp. HMSC074A01 | reverse complement strand
TTGGGTTCTATTCCTGGTGATGGGTTTGCGGTTGGGGATATGCCTTCCCCGCAGGTGCCGGGGTTTGGTGAGTCACCGTTGCCGCGGACGTTGCGTGATGCGTTTACTGCTGCAGGTCTTGGTGCGTTGGGGCAGGCGGTGACTCCGTCCCAGGTGGTTGGTGAGTATGGGTTGCCCACCCCTGAGGTGTTGGAGCAGGTGGCTGCGAAAACGCCTGCTGGTGTGGCGGGTACCGAGGCCGCGTCGGTTGGTTTGGGTCAGCTCGCTCCCGCTGGTGCGGGTGCTGGGCTGGTGCCGACTACTGGTGCTGGTGGTGCAGGCACGCTTAGCCAG
>NZ_KV825599.1:113254-129669 GCF_001831515.1 Corynebacterium sp. HMSC074A01 | reverse complement strand
GAGCAGGTGGCTGCGAAAACGCCTGCTGGTGTAGCGGGTACCCAGGCCGCATCTGTGGGCCTGGGCCAGCTCACACCGGCCGGTGCCGGTGTCGGTTCGGGTGCTGGGTTGGCACCTACGGCTGGTGCTGGTGGTGCAGGCACGCTTAGCCAGCCGGGTGCTTCTGGTCTGGCAGGCCCTGGTGGTCCGGGTGGCTCGGGCGTGGGTGGTGTCTCTCCCACGGTGGCTGCCGGTACCGGTGGTACTGGTGGTGCTTCCGCTGGTGGTGCTGGTGGGGTGGCGGGCCCAGTCGGCGCCGGTGCCGGTGCTGGTGCTGGTGGTGGGCGTGGATCTGGTGCACACGGTGCGCGTGGTCGCATGCCGCGTGATGCGCAAGCGGGTGCGGCGGCTGGTGCTGCTGTTGGTGGTGCGTTGGGTGCTGGCGCGGGCCTTGCCGGTGCCGGGGCTGGTGCTGGTATGGGCGCTGGTCGTGGTGTTGCAGGTTTTGGCGCGGGTATGCCAGGTGCTGCAGGCCAGATACCAGGTGCGACAGCAGCCGCTGGTACCGGTGCGGGTGCGACCGGTGGTCGTGGCGGTGTGATGGCTGCTGGTCCGATGGGTGCTGCTGGTGGTCGTGGTCAGGGACAAGGCAAGGCACAGGCGAAGGTCAAAGCGGTCACCAGTGCGGTGGAGCGTGATGGGAACCTGGAGGCGCTGCTGGGGCAGTCCCCGTTGGTGTTGCCGACGGTGATCGGTAACAACGTCCGCGGCTAACACACCCGGCCGAGGGGTCCGCTGCTGCGGGTTTTCCAGTCTGCGGCCGCAGACTGTGCATCCTGAGAGTCCGCGGTCGCAGACTCCTTGGCGTCTTTGCACCCGCGGCTGTGCTGTCCAAAAAGTCTTCGGACTCCGTGTCCAAAAACCTATCGGCCTCCCAAATGGAGCTAGCTCCATCTGGGTCAGTCCCTCCGGTAAAAGCCCAGGTCGGCGTTGCACGAAATGGCCAAACGGAGCTAGCTCCATTTGGACGAAGAGGGATGAGAAAAGCCCTGGTCGCGTGAACCCGGTCTCTCTATTTGGAGCTAGCTCCATTCGGACCATCTCCGCCTGGAAAACCCCAGGTCGCCACGACACGATACGGTTAAACGGAGCTAGCTCCAATTGGCTTAACGCACGATATGCTCCCAGTCCGCTGCCGCAGACTCCAACTGCAGCCGTGCTCCCAGTCCGCGGCCGCAGACTCCCAGTCTCCGTGAAACAGGCACGCCAGCCGTAGAAACAAAACAACGAAGCTCCCCCCGGCCCATTGCCGCTGAGAGGGGAGCTCCGTTCGATGTGGACTAAACGCGTTTACGCAGCGCTGCCCTTCTTCTTTTCCCGCTCGTCGTAGTACCAACCGACAACGGCGCCGAGGATGATGCCGAGCGCGACGCCGAGGGCGATGCCCACCTGCGAAACGGTGAGGCCGAGTACGACGCCCAGGGCGACACCGACGCCGACGCCGGTCGCCAAGTGATTACTGCAGGTAGTGTTCTTCTTTCCGTTGTTTGGTGTGGTCATGGGTATCACTACTTCCATGCATATTGGGGGATGGAGTCCCGAGATTACCAAGCTTTTCGCCCGCTAATCGTCTACAACGACAATGCTCAGGGCCTTGTGCGGTGACGTGCAGCCTATTCCGTAGCATCTCCCGCGACATGCAGGCGGCGCTGCTCGTTCTTTGTGAAGGTGCGCTCGGCGAGGGACTCACCGGCACCGTCTAGCAGGTGTACCACCACATCCAGGCCGAGGGCCTCGAGGTCTTCGACGTCTTCGCGGTACATGGCCACCGAGCTGATCGTGCACTCTTCGGGGTTGATGCGGGAGGCGTAGATCTCTTTGACTGTGTCCACGTTTGCGTGTTGGGCGGGCATGGCGAGCATGATCATGTCGATCTGGTGGCTGTCCTTGACGCGCTCCCAGAAGTCCACATCAGTGGCGTCGCCTTCAACCACGTTGTAGCCGCGTTCTTGCAGGTGGCGGACGCGGGCGGGGTCGTGTTCCACGCCCAGGACCCGGGCGCCGTAGACCTCGGCGAGCTCCTTGTAGCAGGCGAGTCCGAGGCGGCCGACGCCGAGGACGAGTGCGTGGGCGTCGCCAAGCTCGATGGGGCGATCCTCTGGGTGAATCTTGTGCGGCGGACGCGTGGGCAGGCGCTTCGCCAGGTGGGTGGCGCGCGAGACGCTTTGTGGGTTGCAGATCGCCGAGACAACGAAGCTGAGCGAAACCGCGAGCACAAGAGAAAGTAGCCAGCGCTGGTTGAGCCAGCCGTCTGCGACGCCGACGGCTGCGATGATCAGCGCGAACTCGGAGTAATTCGAAAGCAACAGCGCTGCGAGCACCGAGGTGCGGTTGCGCAGGCCCAGTGTCCAGAGGATCGCCCAGTAGGCCACAGCTTGGAGTGGGAGTAGGAGGAGTAGCAGGCCGGCGTCGAGAAGATTCTGCCAGCTCGGGAGTCCGAGGAAGCCGATGTTGACGAAGAAACCGACGAGAAGCAGCTCTTTGAGGGTAAACAGCGAGTGGCTGAGCTGCTCGGCACCGGGGGAGCGAGAGAGTACCACGCCCATGACCAGGGCGCCGAGGCTGCCGGAAAGGCCCACCCACTCGAAAAGGGCGTAGCCCGGAAGCAGTGCCATGACGATGCCGAAGAGCGCGCCCAGCTCGCCGTGGCCGAGTTTGTACCAGCGGCGGGTGGTCAGGGCGAGCAGTGGGACGATGAGGACGAGTAGGAAGGCGGACAGGCGCGGGGGCTCGCCGCGGAGGACGCTCATGAAAGCAACGGCGAGGATGTCCTGCATAATCAGCACGCCGACGCAGATATTGCCGTAGAGCGCTTGCTCGTCGCCGCGGTCTTGGAGGATCTTGATTACCACGATGGTGCTCGAAAAGCTCAAGACCAGAGCGATGTTGACGGCGACCGAGAAGGACGTGGGGCCGAAAGCGCCGAGCGCGCCAAGTGCGGAGATGAATCCCGCGCCAACAAGCGTCATGACCAAGACGTGGGCGCTGGCGGTCAGCCACACGGCTTTATCCGTCAGCGCCCGCAGATCCAGGCGCAGGCCAATGGCGAAGAGCATGAGGGTGACGCCGATGTCGGCGAAGAGATCGAGGGCCTCGACGTGCGCGACGCCGTTGGCGTTGAGGATAAACCCCGCGGCCAGAAACCCGATCAGTGGTGGGAGACGGACTGCCCATGCGATAAGCCCGCAGCCAAACACCACAGCAAGGTAGGTCAACAGCAATTCCATGCAGAGTAGTCTGCCTTACGTAGGCAGGCTTACCAATGGTTGAAACGCAATCTACCCCGAGTGGGTGAGGTCTCGCTAGGGGGACTACGCAAAAAGCGAGGGTACCGGCCGTTTTGTCGGTACCCTCGCGGATTTTGTCGGACTGACAGGATTTGAACCTGCGACCCCCACACCCCCAGTGTGGTGCGCTACCAAACTGCGCCACAGCCCGTCCGCTACCGCGTCTGCGGTAACTCGGCCAGATTACAACACTGTGAGGAGAAAAGGAAACCGGCAGGTCAGTCAGTCTAAGCGTCCTATCGTAGGTCGCCGTCGAGGTAGACCCACGCGCCGTCTTCGCGGATGAAGCGGGAGACCTCATGCTGCACGCCGGTGGGGGAGTAGGCGGCAAACTCCACCACGCCTTCCGTGTCAAAGGGGCCGCCACCCTGCGTGCGCAGGATCTCGAGCCGGGTAAAGGGCATACCGGTCGCAGGCAGCTCTGACACCTTTGGTCGGGTCCGCGCTGCCCAAGTGATGTGCAGGTACTCGGGCAGGCCGTGGACAAAAGCGGTGTAGCGCGAGCGCATCAACGCCTCGGCGGTCAGCGGCTTCGCGCCGCGATGGTAGGAACCGCAGCAGGCGGCGTACGGCTTGCCAGATCCGCACGCACAGGCAGAAAGAGAGCGGGCGGCCATAGTTAGCGCTGCTTGTCGCGCTCGCGGCGCTGCTCGACGGTGGCGGTGTCCACCGTGGTGGTGATGTCGTTAGCAGCGACGTAGCCGTCCACGGTGGAGGCGGCGCCGGCGGCGCGCAGGGTCTCCACCTGTTCGTCCGTCAGGTCTCCGTAGAGGGTGATGTGGCGGGTGAAGGTGGTGTCTGCGTCGTGGGTGACTTCCACGCGGACGTCGTCAAGCGGCATGCCCTTCGCCGCGATCCTGATCGCCTGCGAGCAGGACACGGCGAGCGCTGACATGAACAGCCCTGTCGAGGTCACGCCCTGGCCCTTGCCGCCGGCGTTCTTCGCGCGGTCGGTGGTGATTTCGCGCCCCGAGGTGCGCACGACATCCCCGTACTTCGTGCCGCGCGCCGAGTAGGAAATGGCGTTGGAATCGCCGGTGGGCTCCGGAGTGAACTCGGGCACGATGTACTGCTGGGCCCAGGAGCCGATGATGTCGGCGGCGCGCTGGGCGGTGCCCTGGCGGGTGAGCAGGTGGTCGGCCTTGTCCAGTGCCATGAGCGACTTGGGGTAGCGGGTGAGCTGGAAGATGGTCTGGGCGTTATCGATGCCTACGGTGACGTCGATAGGCGAGTGCACCACCAGCAGCGGCTTGCGCACCTTGCCCAGGTATTCCTCCGGGTTGGTCTCCGCGAGATCCTCCAAGAAATGGCGCGAAATGACCAGCTCGCGCCCGCCGAGCGTGACGTGGACGGAGCCGTTCGCGTCCGCCTCGCCGATCTTGTCCGCGTAGTGCAGCACGGAGTGTGCGGGGTCGAAGGGTGCGCCGACGGTGGCCACCATCTTCAGCATCTTCTTTAGCTCCGGGCGGGTCGCCGCCTTGAGCACCGCCGCGCCGCCGAGCGAGTGGCCCATGATCAGCTGCGGGGCCGTAAAGTGCTCCTCCATCCACTGTGCGACCGCGACGATATCGTCAACATTCTGGCTAAACGAGGTCTCGGCGAACTCGCCCTCGGACTGGCCCAGGCCTGGGAAGTCGAATCGCAAGGTAGCGATCCCGTGCTCGGTCAGCCGCTTCGAAATTCGCGATGCGCCAGGAGTGTGGCGCGAACCGGCGAAGCAGTGCGCGAAGATTGCGTAGGCTTTTGCCGGCCCATCGGGGCGATCCATAGTGGCGGCAAGCTGGAGCCCCGTCGAAGAGGGGACCTTGAGATTCAGAGACTTCATGGCGTGGGCTTTCTCTTGTTTGTTCGCGATTTCTCAAGTGCTGCGCGCCAAACGTGCGCGCGGGCTGCCATACAATCTAAGGCACAAAGAATCTCCCAACAACAGTCCCGTCCATGGGGCGAGTGCGCGCAGCGCTTAGACTTGGGGGCATTGACCTTTGCCACGGGCGCACCTCACGCGCCCGTGGTGCCGCGATGAGGAAGGACGGCCCTGCGCATGGGCGCATTCGACTGGTTCTGGAAGGCGATGGGCTCGACATCCGAGCGCAACAACAAGAAGTCCAAGGGCATCGTCGCCGCTGCCTACGAGTTGCTGCCGGAGCTCGAGCAGCTTGACGACGCCGCGTTGGTAGACACCATCCGCACCACCGTCGCCGACGGCGAGATCAAGGACAAGTCGCGCTTCTTGGCTGTGCTCACGGTCGCCTCGCAGCGCACGCTGGGCATGCGGCCTTTCGACGTGCAGAACCAGGCAGTGCTGCGCCTGCTCGAGGGCGACGTGATCCAGATGGCCACCGGCGAGGGCAAGACGCTCGTGGGTGCGATGGCCGCCACCGGCTTTGCGCTCACGGGCAAGCGCGTCCACGTCATTACGGTGAATAATTATCTGGCCGGGCGCGACGCGGAGTGGATGCGTCCGCTCGTGGAGTTCTTCGGGCTGAGCGTCGCCGCGGTCACCGAGGCCAGCAGCCGCGAGGAGCGCGTGGCGGCGTACCGCGCCGACATTATCTACGCGCCGGTCACCGAAATCGGCTTTGACCACCTGCGCGATAACCAGATCACCGCGCGCGAGCAAACCGTTCAGCTGCCCGCCGACGTTGCTCTGGTGGATGAGGCGGACAGTGTGCTTGTCGACGAAGCACTCGTCCCCTTAGTCCTCGCCGGCTCCGAAGGCAGCGAGCAGGCCACCGGGCAGATCACCGAGGCCGTCTCCCACCTAGTCGAGGACAAGGACTACACCATCGACGCCGAGGGCCGAAACGTCTTCCTCACCGACGAGGGCGCGAGCCGCGTGGAGAAGCTGCTGGGCATCGACTCGCTCTACGGCGACGGCCACATCGGCACCACGCTTGTGCGCGTGAACCTCGCCCTGCACGCGAAGGCGCTGCTGATCAGGGATGTGCACTACATCGTCGACGACGGCAAGGTCGCGCTCGTCGACGCCTCCCGCGGGCGCGTGGCCGAGCTGCAGCGCTGGCCCGACGGGCTGCAGGCTGCGGTGGAGGCGAAGGAGGGGCTGAAGGTTTCCGAGGGCGGCCGCATCCTCGACTCGATCACATTGCAAGCGCTCATGCGCCGCTACCCGACGGTGTGCGGCATGACCGGCACCGCCGTCGAGGCCACCGACCAGCTGCGCTCCTTCTACGACCTGCACGTTGCGGTGATCGACCGGGCCAACGAGCTCAAGCGCTTCGATGAAGCCGACCGCATCTACGCCACGATGGAGGAGAAGAACCGCGCGATCGTCGAAGAGGTCGCGCTGCTGCACTCCAACCGCCAGCCAGTGCTGGTGGGCACGCACGACGTCGCGGAATCCGAGGCGCTCGCCGACGCACTCGAGGCGCGCGGCATCGCGGTTAACGTGCTCAACGCGAAGAACGACGCCGAGGAGGCCCGCATCATCGCGGAGGCGGGCGACTTGGGGCGCGTGACCGTGTCCACTCAGATGGCGGGCCGCGGCACCGATATCCGCCTCGGTGGCGCGGACGAGGCCGACCACGACGAGGTCGCCGCCCTCGGCGGGCTCGCAGTCATCGGTACCGCCCGGCACCGCTCCGCTCGCCTGGACAACCAGCTGCGCGGCCGCGCTGGCCGCCAAGGGGATCCGGGCTTAAGCCTGTTCTTCGTCTCGCTGGAAGATGACATCGTCACCACCGGCGGTGCCGACGAACAGGTCACGGCGCACCCGGGCGCGGACGGCCGGATCGAGTCGAACCGCATCCAGCAGTTCGTCGAACACTGCCAGCGCGTCACCGAGGGCCAGCTGTTGGAGATCCACTCCCAGACCTGGAAGTACAACAAGCTGCTCGCAGACCACCGCGAAATCCTGGACACCCGCCGCGCGGCGCTGCTCGATACCGACGCCGCCTGGCGCGAGCTGGTCGAGCGCAGCCCGCAACGAGCGGCCGAGCTTTCCGGCCTCGACCAGGCCGTGCGCGAGCAGGCTGCCCGCGAGATCATGCTCTTCCACCTCGACGCCGAGTGGTCCGAATACCTCGCGCTTATGGACGACGTGCGCGAATCCATCCACCTGCGCGCCATCGCCCGCGAGACCCCGATTACCGAGTACCACCGCATCGCCGTCCGCGAGTTCAAGGAGCTGGCCAATCGTGCCGTCGACCAGGCTGTCGACACCTTTGAGCAGGTGCTTATCGACGCCAACGGTGCCCACCTCGCCGACGCCGGCTGGAAACGACCAAGCGCCACGTGGACCTACATGGTCTCCGACAACCCCCTCGCGGGCTCGGGCAACAGTGTCATCTCCGGCATCGGGAATATCTTTCGTTAAAGGGCTGGGGCGCTACAGAAGCGTTATCTGCGAACTTGGTGGGTGAGTGGTGGCAAAGGCCCACAGAACCGACGCGAGTCGGTAGTATGACAAACAGCTAACTGAAAACCTCGACATCGACGCGGTGGCTTTTCTCGCCGGGAAGCGTCGGTATCACACAAAGTCAGGAGTAAGTGATGAGCGAAAACACCGGTAACCCGCAGCACCAGGTGGAAACCACTTCGGTGTTCCGTGCGGACCTGCTGAAGGAGATGGAAAACGGCGCCTCCGCATCCAAGGACGGCATCACCGGTGCAGAGAACCTCCCCGAGGGCGCGGCCCTGCTGGTAGTCAAGCGCGGCCCGAACGCTGGCGCACGCTTCCTGCTGGACCAGGATTCCACCACGGCCGGCCGCCACCCGGAGGCCGACATCTTCCTGGACGATGTGACCGTGTCCCGCCGCCACGCCGAGTTCCGCCGCACGGAGGACTCCTTCGAGGTCGTCGACGTGGGCTCGCTCAACGGCACCTATGTCAACCGCGAGCCGCGCAACTCGCAGACGCTGTCCACCGGTGACGAGATCCAGATCGGTAAGTTCCGTCTGGTCTTCATCGCCGACGAGAAGTAAGGTTCTCCTACACGCCCGCGTCCCGGGCATCATCCTTTACCTGTCCCTCGCCTTGTGCGGGGGACACGAGACGTAGCAACGAAAGATCCACCACCAGTGAGCGCACTCCGTAGCACCTCGCCGCTGAAAGCGGCTGGCCAGTCCCCGAAGGGGAAAGCCAAGACCATGTCCATCGGCGTGGTCCTTGAACGTCTCCGCGAGGAATTCCCGGACGTGAGCCTGTCCAAGATCCGCTTCCTCGAGTCCGAGGGGCTGATCACCCCGCAGCGCACCGCGTCCGGCTACCGCCGCTTCACCGACGATGACGTGGAGCGTCTCCGCTACATCCTGGTCACCCAGCGCGACAACTACCTGCCGCTGAAGGTCATCCGCGAGCAGCTCGAGGCGATGGATTCCGGCCAGGTCACCGCGATCATGAGCGGGGCCGACGCGGAGCCGATGGTCTCTGCGGACAACTTCCGCGCGCCCGCGGACACCAAGCTCAGCGACGAGGATGTCGCCGAGCAGGCCAACACGGACCAGGCGACGGTGGCACAGCTGATCAAGGCTGGGCTGATCAGCCCTGACCGGGCTGGCTACTTCACCGCCGACGACGTCAGCGTGGTGACCACCGCGCTCGCTCTCGGCGACTTCGGCGTGGACATCCGCCACCTGAAGACGCTGCGCACCACCGCCGATCGCCAGGTCGACCTCATCACGCAGGTCGCCGAGCCCATCGCGAAATCCGGCAAGGACACCGCGCACCAGCTGGCGGAGGAGACCGGCCAGCAGATGTCGGCGCTGATCGTCTCCCTGCACGCCTCGCTGGTGAAGAACGAACTGCGCCGCAGACTGGGCAACTAGGCCAGCTCGCTTATCGACGCGCCGCCAACCCCATACACGGGGTGGGCGGCGCTTTCCCACGTTTGGGGGTGCTTTCGCGTGAATGAAGTTTCTAAAGTGACGCAAGTGAAAGCCGGGGTAGAAGAACTCTCAACGTGAAGTTGAGGGTTAATGTTCGGCGTGTTGCGCGTGCAAAGGTTGACCAGATGCCTATGCTTGACATTTAATAAAGACATCGGCATTCAGCCAAACACCATGGGAGTAATTACGTGACTACGAACACCCCGGACCTCGGCGCACAGCCCACGCTCGACGCCGCCGTACAGGAATCGCTCTTCGACCTCGGCCCCAGCGACGAAGTGGGCTACCGCGTCCCGATCGCCTGCCAGGTCGCCGGCATCACCTACCGCCAGCTGGACTACTGGGCACGTACCGAACTCGTCCGTCCGTCCATCCGCGGCGCGAAGGGCTCCGGCTCCCAGCGTCTGTACTCCTTCAAGGACATCCTGGTCCTGAAGATCGTCAAGCGCCTGCTGGACACCGGCATCTCCCTGCAGAACATCCGCCTCGCGGTGGACAAGCTGCGCGACCGCGGCGTGAACGACATCGCGGAAATCACCCTCGTCTCCGATGGCACCACCGTCTACGAGTGCCGCAGCAACGAAGAGATCATCGACCTCCTCGGCGGCGGCCAGGGCGTATTCGGCATCGCCGTCCCGCAGATCATGAAGGAGCTCACCGGCACCATCTCGGCCTTCCCGTCGGAGCGCGTGCTTCACGACGACGCGCCAACCGCCGAAATCACCGGTATCGACGAACTCGCCGCCCGCCGTCGCCGCAAGACCTCCTAGGCCTTACGCCGACACTCCCATAGAAGAAGGAACGCCCCCAGCCAAGGGGGGCGTTCCTTTTTGCGTACCTACTTGGTGCCGACCGCGGTAGCCAGCGCCGCGGGCAGCTCCTCGGGCGTGGACGCCTGCGCCTGCGTTGCGGCAACGCGCTCTACGCCCGCGTCCGGCGCGCCGTCGCCGACGTGCACAACCGCAATCTCTACGTTCTGATCCAAGTATTGCTGCAGGGACTCGGCAAAGGCGGTGCCTTCCCCATCTTCGCCCGCGTCGGCGGTGCCAGTGGTCACCAGCACGATTCGGACAGGCTCTGCGCCACCGGCGGAGGCAGCGGCGGCAGCGGTGAGCGCCTCTCGAGTCTGCGGCACCCCGCCAGTGAGGAAGCGGTGCACCGCCACGTCAACTTCCTCCGCCGCTGGGGTCAGGCCCACGTTGACTCGGTAGCCGCGGGTCACACCCTCGTTGAGCGGGGAGGAGTAGTTCCACAGGCCGACCATCTTCTCCTGCGCGGCGACGTTGCCCGCCGCCTCGCCGATGGCGTCCTTCGCGGGCTGGATAAACGGTGCCATCGCATCCGAGGTGTCGAGCAGGAACAGCGTGTGCGCAACCTCGCCGGCCGCCTGTGCCGTCTCCTTTTCAGTCTTCTTCTCCGGAGCCTGCTTTGCCGGGGCGGTATCAAAGGCGGCGGCCCAGACCGAGTCATCGACGCCCGCTGGCTCACCGACGTCTTCCTTCGCCTGCGACCGGGCGAAATCCTGCCCGGCGCGCGATTGGTTCTCGTCGGTGTGCTCGCCCGCATTGAGCGGGATCGCCGCGTACTGCACCGCCGCGTCGACGGGTGTGAACACAAGCCCCTCCGGGGTGGCGTCTTCAGCCGTGGCGACGAAGGTGTCCGGCGTTTGCTCATAGTCGGCGAACGGGTCCAGACGCTGCTCCTTAAGCGCTGAGGCGGCGCGGCCCGCGTCTTCGCCCGCAAGCTTCGAGGCGACAACCGCGGAGGCCGACGGCTGCTCACCGGTAGGGAAGCGCACCGCGGAAAGGTCGACTTCGCCGAGCTCGGCGGCCTTCTCGCCGGCGATGCCCACCGGCTGCTCGGCAACGACCTCCGGATCAGACACGGCGGCGGTGCGGCCCGCGTCCTCGATAGTCTTGTGTGTCAGCGGTGTGTCCGGGGCGACGTAGACGGCGGCGTCCGCCACGTTGTCCACCAGCACGGGCTGCACGCAGTAGTCGCGGACGACCGGCTTGGTCTCCGCGTAGGCGTCGACAACCGCTTGGCCCACGCCTGTATCCGAGGCCGCAACGGGCAGTTCCAGGTTGCCGGAGACGCATTCGCCGCCGGCCACCTCCTCAGAGCTCTCGCCGCGGCCGAAGATCAGCCACAGCACGAGCGCAACAATGAGCAGCAATGCCACGAGTACCGCGATGGCACCTCCCGACAGCGCGTAATTGTTCTTCCCATTGGAGTGTCGTGCCATGTCAACCGCCTTAAACGCCACAGGACCAAAAAACTTCTGCCGCCATCTTATCCGTCGATAAGCTGATCCAGGAGCGCGACAAGCCGAAGCCGCAGCGGCTCCGCGGCCGCCGCGAGCTCCCGCTGCCGACGCACGTACTCGGCCTTGCCCTCGGCCGTCTCTATCGGCACGACGCCAAAACCCAGCTCGCGGCAGTCGTAGGGGGAGGCC
Organism: Corynebacterium sp. HMSC074A01; assembly: GCF_001831515.1. GTDB lineage: Bacteria > Actinomycetota > Actinomycetes > Mycobacteriales > Mycobacteriaceae > Corynebacterium. The sequence continues at coordinate 118,044 of NZ_KV825599.1, read as the reverse complement.
TCCATGTCCAGCTTTCGCGCCTGCCGCGCGAGCGCGAACGTGTCCAGCAGCAGCTCGCCGGGCACCGCAGGCCCGAGCTTGGTCGCCCACTTGTACAAGTCCATCGCCACGTGCACGCAGCCCGCCCGATCGTTGTCCGCCTGCCCCTCGCGCGTGAGCACGGTGAGGTTCAGCGGCCGCGCGGGCTTGGTGAAGAAGCGAAACGCGTCGTAGTGCGTGCACTTGAGCTGGTGCGATTCCACCACCGCGTCGGTCCCGGCTCGCCCCAGCCGTAGCGGCAAATTATGCCGGGGCCGATCCGTGCGGTAGACCATCGCCCACTCGTGCAGCCCAAAGCAATCGAAGTGGGGCTCCCGCTTATCGACGCCACGCAGCAGCCCCCGAATCTCCTCCATCGCCACCCCGTGCCGGGCCATAAACGACTCCGCGTCGAACCCGACCGTCGCGCTGCCGTCGACGGCGGCTTCGACCCGGTAATCGCGCCAGGTGGCGTGGGGCGTGGTGGCAGCGTCGTCAAGCACGCGCCCGAGCCCCGGGTGCCAGCGACGCAGGTGGGTCGGGCGCAGCCAGTAGTAATCGAAGAGGAAGTCCCACACCGGGTGGTGCTGTCCGCGCGCACGGCGCTCCAAGTGGGGCGTCACCCAGGCGTCGGCGCGCGCCTCGTGCGCCGCCATCGCTTCTCTGTACTCGGCGGGGGAGAGGTGTACGGGCATCTAGTCGTCCTCGTGGGTCCAGTCGGCGACCGTGCCCACGTACTCCTCGATGACATCCTCCAGCGCCAGCACACCGACGACGACGCCGTTGTCGCGGACCTGTGCCATGTGGGCGGAGCGGCGGTGGAGGGACGTGAGGGCGTCGTCAAGCGTTTGCGCCCCGTCGACGCTGCTGAGCGGGCGAATCTTCGCGCGCGGCACCAGCGGATCCTCCTCGGCGGACTCCATGAGGTCCAGGATGTCCTTGACGTGCAGGTAGCCGACGAACACCCCAGGTGCTGTCTCCACCGGGAAGCGGGAGTAGCCCGTCTCCCGTACCGCGCGTTCGACTGCGGAGAGCCGAATGCCCGAAGGCGGCAGCGCGATGGTCTTCACGTCCGGCAAGCGGATCATGACCTCCTTCAGGTTGCGCGACTCGGAGCGCAGCGCCTTGGCCAGCCGTGCCGTCTCCTCGGCGTCCAGCAGGCCCTCCTCGCGGGACTCCTGGATCATGCTGGCCAGCTGCTCCTGGTCCACCGTGGACTCCAGCTCGTCGCGCTGCACGATGCCGAACGCCGCCAGCGTCTTGCGCGCCACCCAGTTCAAGAACTCGATCACCGGGCGAGTGAGCTTCATCCACACCGTCATCGGACCCGTGAGCCACATCGCGGTCGACTCCGGACCGGCGATCGCGATGTTCTTCGGCACCATTTCACCCAGCAGGATGTGCAGGTAGGAGATGATGCACAGCGCGATGACAAAGGAGACCGGGTGCAGCAGGTTCTCCGGCAGCCCGAGGCCCTTGAAGGGCACCTCGATGTAGTGCGCGATCGCGGGCTCTGCGACCTTACCCAGCACCAGCGAGGCGATCGTAATGCCGAACTGCGCGCCCGCAAGGTAGATGGACAGGTGCTCGGTGGCCTCGAGGACGCCCTTCGCGTCCTTCTTGCCCTGCGCGAGCATGTTCTCCAGGCGGTCGCGCCGCGAGGAGACGAGCGCGAACTCGGCGGCGACGAAGAACGCGTTCAGCGCCAGCAGTACGACGATTAAAACAATGGCAAGCCAGATACTCACTCCTGCTCACCACCCTGGCGCTCGGCGATACGCTCCGCTTCCGCGGGCGAGACCGGGCTGAGCACCACGCGATCCACGCGGCGATCGTCCATCACAGACACGCGACCGATCCAGTTGCCAGCACCGCCCGCCTCGAACTCCTCCTGGAAGTTCGCAGCGGCCTGTGGCAGCACCACCGTGTCGCCCGCCTGCGGGATCCGGCCGAGTGTGGCCATGACTAGTCCGCCCAGGGTTTCGTAGGGGCCTTCGGGGGCGGTGTAGCCGGTCATCGACGCGACGTCGTCAAGCCGCACGAGCCCCGAGACCTCCCACGAGGTGCCGAAGCGCTGGAAGTCGCGCTCCTGCTCCGCGTCGTCGTACTCGTCGTAGACCTCGCCCAGGATTTCCTCAACGACGTCCTCGATGGTGACCAGGCCCTGCGTGCCGCCAAACTCGTCGGCCACCAGCACGACCTGCGAGCCGGCGGAGCGCACCCGGTTGAGCACCGAGTCGCCGTCGAGCGTGCCCGGAACGAACGGCACCGCCTTCGCCAGGCCCTCCAGCTTCGTCGTGGCGCGCTCGGCTTTATCCACCGAGAACGCGTCCTTGATGTGCACCACGCCAATCGTGTCGTCGAGGTCGCCGCGGCGCACGGGGAAGCGGGAGTGGCCGGTCTCGCGGGCAAGCGCGATGAGGTCGGCGACGGTGTCCTTGGCGTCGAGGGCGTTGATCGTCGAGCGCGGCGTCATCACTTCCTCGGCGGTGGTGTCGCCGAACTGCAGCGAGCGGTCGATCACCGCCGCGGTATCCGCATCCAGCCCGCCGGCCTGCGCGGAGCTGCGCACCATCGCGGTGAGCTCCTGGCCAGAGCGGGCGGAGGCGAGCTCATCGGCCGGCTCCATGCCGAGCTTGCGCACGATAAAGTTCGCCGAGCGGTTCAGCGAGGAAATGAAGCCCTTGAACACAGTGTTGAAGGCGTTGACCGGCGGCACCACGAAGCGCGCAGTGGCGAGCGGGTCCGTAATCGCCACGTTCTTCGGCACCAGCTCGCCGAACACCATGGAGAGAAAAGTCGCCACCGCGAGGGCGAGCACAAGCGCGACTGCGGTAGAGGCCTGATCGCTCAAACCCACCAGCCGGAGCAGGGGAGCGAAGTACTGGCCGAGCACCGGCTCGGCGAGGAAGCCCGCGGCCAGCGTCGTCAGCGTGATGCCGAGCTGCGCGCCGGAAAGCGCGAAGGAAAGGTTTGCGTGGTCGCGCGCCACCGCGTGGGCGCGTTTGTCGCCCTTCTCTCGCACGTGGGCGTCGATAGTGGACCGCTCGAGCCCTGTCATGGCGAACTCGATCGCCACGAACAGGCCCGTTGAGGCGGTGAGCAGGATGAAGCCCAGCAGCGAGAGGATGGATATGAATATGTCCATTGCAGTTAGCGCCTATGTCTCCTTCGTGTGTGCGGTGCTTTTCGACGCCCACGCGCCCCCGCCGGCTGCCCCGGCGGCGGCAGCGGCGCGCCCTTGGGCTCGCGTGCACCGGTGATTGTAATGAGGCTTTCGGACATGGGCTCGACTTCGACCTCGCGGGCGTCGACACCCGCCTTGCGCAAAAGTTTGTCCACTTCCTTGCGCTGCTCATCCATGACCAGCGTCACCACCGTGCCCGAGGTGCCTGCGCGCGCGGTGCGGCCGGCGCGATGCAGGTAGGCCTTGTGCTCGGCGGGTGGGTCGACGTGCACGACGAGCGAGACGTCGTTGATGTCGATTCCGCGAGCGGCGATGTCGGTGGCCACGAGCACCGGCGTCGAGCCGTCCGCAAAACCCTCGATAGCGCGAGTCCGCGCGCCCTGGCCCTTATCGCCGTGGAGACCCTGGGCGTTGATGCCCACGCGCCGCAACTTCTTGACCTGGCGGTCTACGCCGTGCTTCGTGCGCATGAACATGATGGTCTTGCCCTCGCGCGCAGCGATCTGCAGCACGATCGCATTGCGCTGCTCGCGGCTACCGACGAGCAAACGCACGTGCTCCATCGTGTCCACCGCCGCCTCCACGGGCGCAGTCGAGTGCGTGACCGGGTCGTGCATGTAGCGGTCGATGAGTTTTTGCACATCCCCGTCGAGCGTGGCGGAGAAAAGGAGGCGCTGAGTGTTGGGAGGCGTGGCGTCGAGAAGCTTGCGGACCTGTGGAAGAAAACCCATGTCGGCCATCTGGTCGGCTTCGTCGAGCGCGGTGACTTCTACCGCATCGAGCGAGAGTTTGCCCTGGTTGATCAGGTCCTGGGCGCGGCCCGGGGTGGCGACGAGCAGGTCGACGGGGGCGGCGAGCGCGCGGATTTGGGTGTTGATGTTCACCCCGCCGACGACATCGAGCACCCGCAGACCAAGCGCCGCCGCAGGATCGGCCAGACGCTCGCGGATCTGCGCCGCAAGCTCGCGGGTCGGTGCCAAAACGAGGCCGCGCGGACGGCCGGGGCGGCTTGGCGCACCGCTGAGACGCACGAGCATCGGCAGGCCGAAGGTGAAGGTCTTGCCGGAGCCGGTGGGGCCGCGGCCGAGGACGTCGCGCCCGGCGAGCGCATCGGGGATCGCTGCCTCCTGGATGGGGAAGGGATGCTCGATACCTTGCTTGGACAGGACGGTGACCACAGGCTTTGGCAGTCCGAGGTCAGCAAACGTGGTTGACAGTGTCATTGCCACGAGTCTACCGCGCGAAAAACTCCGATCCCTATTAGACGCACGTTTCGGGGCTTCGGTTCCCTTTTGGGCCGAAAGTGGAATACTTCTCACAATTGCTTGTTTGCGCAGGTCTCGGGTGTTTATTGTGGGTGGCATGAATCTCGTAGACGCACTCATCGCCCAGGACCGCGCCGGCATCGCCATCGTTGCCGACGCGGCTTCGGCGAGCGTCTCCGAGCTCGTCGCCCGCGGCATGGACCGCGACCGCGCCGAACAACTCTCGGTTGCCGCCGAAGTGTTCTACGGGTCGGTGCGTAACACGAAGGCGCAGGCGGCGTGTGTTGGCGCGGCGCGGGAAAACGGGCACCGCCTGGACA
>NZ_KV825599.1:112931-113154 GCF_001831515.1 Corynebacterium sp. HMSC074A01 | reverse complement strand
ACTCGGATAAAGACCGGTGGCACTACCGCCAGCGTTTGTGCGAGACTGAAGGCGATCTGCGCACGGTGATGAACCGGGCGAAGGCGCTGAAGAAAGAGCTGAAACCGCCCGCGCCGCGTGCGCCGAAAGCGTCGGTGACCTTCCACGATAAGGGCTGGTCGACCGTGCACATCACCGGGCGCACCACGGATATCCTGCCGGTCTACCGGGCGGCGAAAGACGA
>NZ_KV825599.1:0-112831 GCF_001831515.1 Corynebacterium sp. HMSC074A01 | reverse complement strand
CTGACCAACGGCGAGTGGCTGCGCGGAGCCGAACTGATCAACCGGAAGCTGCACACGGCCGGGTACATCGCCCTGATCTCGGCCACGGACGGGCCGGTCAACCTCTACCCGGTAAAGCTTGAGCGCCACGCCACCCGCGAGCTGCGCGCGCTAATGAGTGCGGATGGTGCCACCTGCGCGTGGGCTGGCTGCAACCAGCCGGCGGATTTTTCCGAGGCGCACCACATCCAGGAGTGGTCCAAAGGCGGTACCACCGAGATCGAGAACCTGTGCTGGTTGTGCACCTACCACAACCGGCAAAACGGCAGACCGGACCGGGGCAGGATGCAGCGGATCGGCGGGCAGATCATGTGGCAAAGCCCCAAGGGTTATCTCACACCCCGCGGCATAAAGCACACCGACCCGGCACGAAGACACGCCCGGGCCGCGAACGTCCCAGCAACAGGACCGCCTTAAGCGTCGATCTCCTCGCGAGACCCGGACCACGTGGTGTGGAAGGTGCCGTCCATGTCGACGCGCTTATACGTGTGCGCGCCGAAGAAGTCGCGCTGCCCCTGAATCAGCGCTGCGGGCAGGCGTGTGGAGCGCAGCGAGTCGTAGTAGGAGAGCGAGGACGCGAAGACCGGGACTGGCAGGCCGAGTTGGGTGGCGGTGATGACGACGCGGCGCCAGGCGTCGATAAGCCCGCCCTCAAGCTCCTGCTTGAAGTACGGATCGAGGAGCAGCGACGGCAGCTCGGGGTCGTTTTCGTAGGCCTCGGTGATACGGTTGAGGAATTTCGCGCGGATGATGCAGCCGCCGCGCCAGATGCGCGCGAGCGCGCCCGGCTCGAGGTCCCAGCCGTACTCCTGCGAGCCCGCGTTGATCTCGTCGAAGCCCTGCGCGTAGGCGACGAGCTTCGAGGCGTAGAGTGCGCGGCGCACGTCCTCGACGAACGCGTCGCGGTCGATGCCGAGCTCGTCGAGCGTTTTCACCTTGCCGGCCGGCAGGCCGATGCGCTGCGCGGCCTCGCGCTGGGCGATTGCCGACGACAACGCGCGCGCAAACACCGCCTCGCCGATACCGGTGACGGGCACGCCCAGGTCGAGCGCCTCCTTGACCGTCCAGCGGCCGGTGCCTTTCTGGCCGGCGGCGTCGAGGATGACGTCGATGAACGGCTTGCCCGTCTTGGCGTCGGTCTGGCGCAGGACCTCGGCGGTGATCTCGATGAGGTAGGAGTCCAGGTCGCCCTCGTTCCAGGTGCTGAAAATCTCGGCGAGTTCAGCGGGTTCGATTCCCGCGCCGTAGCGCAGCAGGTGGTAGGCCTCGCCGATGACCTGCATGTCGGCGTACTCAATGCCGTTGTGCACCATCTTGACGAAGTGGCCGGCACCGTCGGGGCCGATGTGGGTGACGCACGGGGTGCCGTCGACCTTCGCGGAGATGTCCTCGAGCAGCGGCCCGAGCGTGTCCCAGGATTCCTTCGGCCCGCCCGGCATAATCGACGGGCCGCGCAGCGCGCCCTCCTCGCCGCCGGAGATGCCGGCGCCGACGAAGTGGCGGCCGCGGGCGGCGACCTCCTTCTCGCGGCGGATCGTGTCGGTGAACAGGGCGTTGCCGCCGTCGATGATGATGTCGCCGTCGTCCATCGCGGTCGCGAGCTGGTCGATCACCGCGTCCGTCGCCGCACCCGCCTGCACCATGATGATGGCCTTACGCGGGCGCTTGAGCGAGGCAACGAAGTCCTCGATCGTTTCCGCGGGGACGAAGTTGCCCTCATCGCCGTGCTCGGCCATGACCTGGCGGGTCTTCTCCGGGGAGCGGTTGAAAATGGCCACGGTGTGGCCCTTCGAGGCGAAGTTGCGGGCGAGGTTGGAGCCCATCACGGCCATGCCAACCACGCCGATGTCGGCGGTTCCGTACGCAGAGGATGCTTCAGTCATGCCGCCGATTCTACGCGCCGACACCGTGGTGGCGCGCTAGAGTGTGTCCATGAGCGCACACCAAGAGAGACAGGCTGGGCTGCCCAGCCGTTTTGCCAGGGAAGTACTGCACACACCGCTCGACAGCGATGAGCTGCGCGCCATCAACGAGCAGCGCGGCGGCTTCGGCGCCCACATCGGGCTCGTCACCACGTCCTGCTCGGCGGAGGGCGCGACCGGGTACGTGGAGGTAGAGCCGCAGTTGCTGCAGGTCACGGGTGTGGTCAATGGGGGTGTGTATGCGTCGATAGGCGAGACGCTCGGCTCGATCGCGGCGATCGCGGCGGCCGGCCGCCCGGCCGTGGGCATGAGCAACTACACCGACCTGCTCGGCAGCGTCGCGGAAGGCCGCATCGAGGCGGAGGCGCTCCCGGTACACACCGGCAAGCGCACGCACCTGTGGCGCGTGGAACAGCGCGCGGGCGGGCGGCTCGTCGCGGTGACGAACCTCAAGCTCATGCTTATCGACGCCACCTAGAGCCAGTGGTTACGCCGGAACCACCAGTACATCAGCGCCATCGAGCCGAACATGACACAGAGCACGACCGGGTAACTAAATGACCAGGAAAGCTCCGGCATGTTCTCGAAGTTCATGCCGTAAATGCCCGCGATCATTGTCGGGGCGGCCGCCATGCCCACGACGGCCGAGATGGTGCGCATGTCGGAGTTCTGCTGCATGCTGACTTTGGCTACGGAGGCGTCGAGAAGCGAGGAGAGGCGCTCGTCGAAGCCGAAGAGATGGTCGCTGGCGATCGTGGCGTTATCCATCACATCGCGGAAGTAGGAGCGCAGCGTTTTGCGCAGCAGGTCCTTGTGCGCGACCAGGGCGTTCTTCAGCGCTGGCACGAGCGGATCGATGGCGTGGCGCATCTCGAGCACCTCGCGCTTGTACATGTAGATCTTGTCGATGTTGATGTCGCGGCGCGGGGTGAAGACCTCGTTTTCCAGCTCGTCGACGTCGGTGGCGAGCTCGCTGGCGACGCGCAGGTGGTTGTCCACCGCGTAATCCGCGATCTTCCACGCCACCGCCGCGGGGCCCAAGATTGCGAGCTCCTCGTCCTCCTCCAGCTGCGCGGTGAGATCTGGCAGGGGAGCGTGGTGGCGAATGGTGATCGCGAAATTCGGGCCGACGACGATCTGGATCTCGCCGGTGGAAATGATCTCGCGGGAGTCGTCGACTTCCTCGTCGTCGCGGTAGTAGACGGTGCGGATGACCAGGAAGAGCTGGTCGTCGTAGCGCTCGACCTTGGGGCGCTGGTGAGCGTCGATGACGTCGTCGACGATGAGGTCGTGCAGGTTGAACAGCTCCGCGATGCGCTCCATCTGGGTGTTCGTCGGCTCTTTGAGCGAAAGCCACACGAAGGCGTTGTCGTGCTCCTCGACGCGCTCAAGCGCCTGAGCGACGCGCGCGTTGCCGGGCAGACGCTTGCCGTCTACGAAGATGCGGCAGAAGTCGATCGATCGCTCGATGGGCACCGGGACGTGGGGAGCAACGGGGGCGAACTTCTTCTTCGGCCGTGGACGTGGCATAGGAATCCGAGGCGGCATGCATGCCTCCCTTCATGTGACGCGAAAATGAACGGGCCCCGCCCTGGGAGCGGAGCCCTTAGAAAATACTACGCTGCGGCCGCTAGAAGACGGTGAGCCCCCGCGAGCGGAAGACCTCGCGGACCTGCTCGACGCTCTCGGGCGTCGGTGGTGTGACGTCCTCGAGCTCGTAGGGCAAACCGATGCGCTTCCACTTGTCCGCGCCCATGTTGTGGAAGGGGAGTACCTCCACGCGCTCGACGTTGTCGGACCAGCGGGCGACGATGTCGGCGACGTTATTCACGTTCTCCTCGGAGTCCGTGTGGCCTGGCACGACCACGAAGCGCACCCACACCGGTTTGCCGAGCGTATTGAGTCGGTCGCCGAAAGCAATCGTGGGGGCGAGCTCCCGCTTCGTTACGGCGTTGTAGGTGGCCTCGTCGCCGGATTTGACGTCGAGAAGCACGAGATCGATGTTGGCGAGGTCCTCGTCGCTGAGCCGCGCGCCGAGGTAGCCGGAGGTATCGATGCAGGTGTGGATGCCCGCGTCGTGGACGAGCTTGAGCAGGCGGCGCGTGAACGCGATCTGGAACAGCGGCTCGCCGCCGGAGAGCGTGAGACCGCCGCCGGAGGCGTTGAAGACGCTGCGGTAGCGCGTGACTCGCTTGGCCACCGACTCGACGGATTCGAGCGTGCCCTCCTTCATCTCCATCGTGTCCGGGTTGTGGCAGTACACGCAGCGCAGCGGGCAGCCGGAAAGAAAGATGGTCATGCGGGTGCCGGGGCCGTCGACAGCGGTGACGAGCTCCCACGAGTGCACGAGCCCCACGTCGCCAGTGCGGCGAGCTTCGAGCAGCTCGGGGCGGGTGATCTCCAAGTCGGCGTCCGCGGTGCCGCCAAGCCCTGCGGCAACACCCCTGACGCGCTCGCCTTGCTGCGGCTCGAGCGTGACGATGCCGGTTGTTCCATCCTGCGCCATTGGCGCCCTCCTGTTTCTTTGCGAGCGCCCCACCGCCCGCCTCTGACAGAGACGAACAGCGGGGCGTTGCGGAATTACTGTGTTATGCGCCGTGGTGGAAGGTGCGCGAAATGACGTCGCGCTGCTGCTCCTTAGTGAGCTTGACAAAGTTCACGGCGTAGCCGGAGACGCGAACGGTGAGGTTCGGGTAGTTCTCCGGGTGCTCCATTGCGTCCTCCAGAGTGTTCTGGTCGAGGACGTTGATGTTGGCGTGGTAGAGACCAGAGTCCATGTTGTTAGCGGAGCGGTTGGCCTTCATGGATTCGAGGCGCTCTTCAAAAGTGTGGATAGCCATTTGGGGATTCCTTTCTGAGAAGTGGAAGTTATGCGGGGTGGATTTCCGAGTCCGCGTGCTCCATGATGAAGCCCGCGTCCAGCACGCCGACCAGGTTTTGTACCTGCTCCTCCTTGTTGCGGCCGAGGCCGGAGGGGGTGATGGTGTTGGTCAGCGAGATGCCGTCAAGCGCGTCGTTGTAGTCGAGCTTGCCGACGGAGAGCATCGACGCCACCATACCGTGGTTGTCGGCACCGTTCTCGGGGTTCGCGCCCGGCGCGAACGGTGTGCCGGCCTGGTGCCCGGAGGGGAAGGAGCCGGTCGCCTTGCCGTAGACCACGTTCGAGGTGATGGTGAGCACCGACTGGGTCGGGATGGCGTCGCGGTACATCGGGATCGCCTTGATCTTCTGCATCACGGTGTGGACGACGGTGGCGGCGATGTCGTCGGCACGGTCGTCGTCGTTGCCGTAGAAGGGGAAGTCGCCCTCGGTGATGTAGTCGACGATCAGGCCGCTGTCATCGCGCACCGGGGTGACGGTGGCGTACTTGATTGCGGACAGGGAGTCGGCGACGATCGACAGACCAGCGATGCCGCAGCCCATGGTGCGCACGATGTCGGAGTCGTGCAGCGCCATCTCGACAGACTCGTAGGCGTACTTGTCGTGGCAGTAGTGAATGATGTTCAGCGCTTCGACGTAGGTGCCGATGACCCAGTCGAGCATCTCCTCGTACTTTGCCCAGACCTCATCGAAGTCGAGCGGGCCGTCGCCGGTGATCGGGGTGTGGCCCTCGGTGACCTGCTTGCCCGTGACCTCGTCGCGGCCGCCGTTCAAGGCGTACAGCAGGGCCTTCGCCGCGTTGACGCGGGCGCCGAAGAACTGCATCTGCTTACCGACGGGCATCGGGGACACGCAGCAGGCAATCGCGGCGTCGTCGCCCCACTGGTCGCGGATCTGCTTGTCGGACTCGTACTGGATCGAGGAGGTCTCGATCGAGATGGCGGCGCAGAACTCCTTGTAGCCTTCCGGAAGTGCCGGGTCCCAGAAGATTGTGATGTTCGGCTCCGGGGCCGGGCCCAGGTTGCGCAGCGTCTGCAGGAGACGGAAGGCGGTCTTGGTGACCTGGTGGCGGCCGTCGGTAGAGAAGCCCGCGTCAGACCAGGTTGCCCAGTAGGGGTCGCCGGAAAAGATCTGGTCGTAGTCCTCGGTGCGCAGGAAGCGAACGATGCGCAGCTTGATTACCAGTGCGTCGATGATCTCCTGAGCCTCTTCCTCGGTGAGCGTGCCGTTTGCCAGGTCACGCTCGAAGTAGATGTCGAAGAAGGGGGAGAGGCGGCCAATGGACATCGCGGCGCCATCCTGGCTCTTCACCGAGGCCAGGTAGCCGAAGTAAGTCCACTGGACAGCTTCGAGTGCGTTCGTGGCGGGGCCGGAGATATCGAAGCCGTAATCGGAGGCCATCGCCTTGAGCTTCTTCAGCGCCTTAATCTGCTCGGAGTGCTCCTCGCGGTAGCGTGCCCAGTGCTCGGAGAAGCCCTTGTCCAGGGAGGCGTCCTTGGCGGCCACCTTGTCTTCGATGAGCTTGTCCACACCGTAAAGGGCGACGCGGCGGTAGTCACCGATGATGCGACCGCGGCCGTAGGCATCGGGCAGGCCGGTGACGATGTGGGAAGAGCGGGCTGCGCGGATGCGCGGGGTGTAGATGTCAAAGACCGCGTCGTTGTGCGTTTTGCGGTACCTGGTGAAGATCTTCTTTACATCTTCGTTGACTTCCTTGCCGGCCTCCTTGATGGCCTGCTCGACCATACGCCAGCCGCCGTTGGGCATCATCGCGCGCTTGGTCGGGACGTCGGTCTGCAGGCCGACGATGACGTTGTCGTCCTCGCAGATGTAGCCGGCGGGGAAGGCGTCGATGTCAGCCGGGGTGTCGGTGTCGACGTCGTAGACGCGGCGCTCACGCTCGACGGCGAGGTAGTTCTTGTCCAGCGTGTCCCAGACGCGCAGCGTCTTCTCAGTCGGACCGGCGAGGAAGGAAGCGTCGCCGTCGTAGGGGGTGTAGTTGCGCTGGACGAAGTCGCGGACGTCGATGTGCTCGGTCCACGGGCCTTCTTCGAACCCATCCCAAGCGTTGGTCTGCGGTGCAGCGGTAGTAGCAGTCACGTTGAAAATCTATCCTTTATGTCTCGAGGATCTGATCCAAGATGGTCGCGCTCGCTCTCTCCCAGGTTCCCGTTCAACATCCGCCACCGGGCTCGAAGGCTCCGGCCGATGATTTGAAGCGCGCCATCGTTAGTTCCCATCATAAGGTAAGACCATTGGAATCTGCACTCTCAACGCGCTGTGATATCGACCACGTTGAAAAAGACGCGAAAAGGCCCGGTCACGCAGGTGACCGGGCCAAAAACTAGGGGCTAGTTCTCGCCGTTGGTGTCGCGGACCTCTTCGAGGTTCTCGTCGCCAGCCTTCTCGCGCAGCTTGGTCAAGGCGTTGCGGCCGTGCAGCTGCTGCAGGGTGGTGGAGAGGTTGTAGCGCTTCGGCGTCAGCGCGTTGAGCGTCCAGGTGTAAATCGAGACGAGGCGGTTACGCCCAGCCACCAGGAAGGAGACGTGCACGAGCAGCCACATCAGCCAGCCGATGAAGCCCGTGACCTCGACCTTGCCCATCTTCACCACGGCGTTGAAGCGGGACACGATCGCCATCGAGCCCTTGTCAAAGTACTCAAAGGCATCGCGGTCAGCCTGCGCAACGTCATGCTCGACCTGCTCCTTGATGATGCGGCCGACGTACTCGCCGGACTGGATTGCCACCTGGGCAACGCCCGGTAGGCGGTCGCGGCTCATCATGTCGCCGATGATGAACACGTTGTCGGTCTCGCCCACGGTCAGGTCCGCGTTGACCGGGACCTTGCCGTTGCGCTCGGCCTTGACGCCGACCTGGTCGGCGATCTGCTTGCCCAGCGGGGAAGCCTGCACGCCAGCGGACCAGATCTTGGTGGCCGCGCGGAGGGTGGTCTCCTTATCGGTCTTGGTGTCCTTGTAGGTCACCGTGTTCGCGTCGACGTTGGAAACCAGGGCGTTGAGCACCACGGTCACGCCCTTGCGCTCGAGCTCGCGCTGGGCGCGCTTGCCCAGGCGCTTGCCGAAGGGCGGGAGGACCTGCGGCATGCCGTCGATAAGCACGACCTTGGCCTGGGAAGGCACGAAGTTCTTGAACTGGCCCTTGAACGAACGGTGGGCCATCTCGGCGACCTGGCCGGCGAGCTCGACGCCAGTCGGGCCGGCACCGACGATGACGAAGGTGAGCAGTTCCTCGCGCTCCTGCTCGGTCTCGGCCAGCTCGGCGCGCTCGAACGCGCTGACCAGCCGGGCGCGGATCTCGAGGGCGTTGTCCACCGTCTTCAGACCCGGGGCGAACTCGGCGAAGTGGTCGTTGCCAAAGTACGACTGGCCCGCACCAGCGGCAACGATGAGCGAGTCGTACTCGTAGGTGCGGGTGAACGCGCCCTCGTTCGCGGTGACGGTCTGGCCCTCGACGTCAACGTCGGTGACATCGGCGCGCACGACGGCGACATTGTCCTGGTTTGCCAGGATCTGGCGCACCGACGTAGCGATCTCGCCGCTGGAAAGCAGACCGGTTGCCACCTGGTATAGCAGGGGCGCAAACAGGTGGTAGTTCGTGCGGTTGATCAGCGTGACGTCGACATCAGCGTCAGCGAGCTCGCGGGCTGCGAACAGGCCACCGAAACCAGCACCGATGATGACGACGTGGTGACGGTTGCCGGCGGGGCGAAACGGCGTTTCTGCCATAAGAACCTACTCCTTGCACACAAAGTACAAATTGCTGGGGAAATTTTTACCTTGCATATCCTACGCTGATTGCAAAAAATCACCATTGATGGGTCCCGTCGTGGCGTCAACCGCTACGAAAATATGGCGACTAGCATTGGCCGGGTGGCGAACTCACAGCAATTTCCGGAGCACCTCGCGCCTATCGACGCACGCACGTGGCCGAGCGTGGCAGGCGTGCCCACCAGCCGCCTTCTGCGGTGGAGGGCCTCGCGCGCGGAGGCGCATTTTGCCGCGGTGTGTGCAAAAGCTGAGCTCCGCCTGGAGGGCGACGCGCCGGACTTGAGTGTGGATTACGTCGAGGTCTTCGACCGGATCGCGGCAAGCGGCTGGGTCGGGTTGGCAGAAGGCTATATGGCAGGAGAGTGGCGTACACCGGACTCGGATCGGCTGGTGGCGGTCCTGCGCGGGCTGGTCGAGGCGGGGTATAGGCCGCCGACGCTGCGCGTTGCACCCCCGCAGCACGGCGGCGGTGGCCAGATTCCGCCCTCGCTGGTCCAGCACTATGCGGGTGACGGCGTAAGCCCATTTCAGGGGCACTTTGCCACCGGCGTACCGACGCGCGAGCGCGTGCGGGTGAAGTCCTGGGTGCCGCGCGCCGGCCGCGGGGCGGAACCGGCGACGCACTTCGTGGACAACACGGAGATCGGGGCTCCGCTGGACGCGGCGACCACGCGCGCTGACCTTGCGGATGCGCAGGAACGCTCGGTAAATAGGCTGGTCAGCGAGGTTGGCGCTCGCGACCGTTGGCGGATTCTGGAGTATCCGGCGGCGGGACCTGCGGCCACGATTGCAGCCGCGGCACGCGGTGCAGAAACGGAGTGCGTAACGCTGAGCGAGGACATGGCCGCGGCGCTGCGGGAGCAGCTCACGTTTGCAGGTGTCAGCGGGCATGTTCGCGCGGTGGGGCCCAACGTGACATTGCTGGGCCGGGATTTCGACGCCGCGGTGTCGCTGGAGCACCTCGAGACGCTGTCCGCGGACGATAAAGCGGAGTACCTGACCCGGCTGGGCAAGGCGGTCGCGCCAGGTGGGCGCATCGCGTTGCAGACGATCCTTGGCACGGACAGCCTTCTGGGTAAGGGTGCGGGCAAGGCCGCGACGGCGGCGTTGGCGTCGCTGCGCGCGTACGTATGGCCGGGCCTAAGTTATGTCACGCCCGAGGAACTGGCGAAGCTGGTGGATCGGCGCACGCCGCTGCGCGTGATTGGCGAGTCGCACGCGCCGGACCACCTGGCACGTTCCTTGGCGCTGCAGCGGTCGACGTTTGAGACGCACCTGCGGGACGCGGCGGCCGACGGCTTCGATCCGGTGTTCCGCCGGTTGTGGGTCTGGCAGCTGGCGCTGCGGCAGGCGCTCGCGGAGCTCGAGCTGATCGATCTTGCGCAAGTGACGCTCACGGCCCGGAATAGGCGGGGGCGTCGGTAGGGGTGGTGCGTGTGGGCGTCGAGAAGCAAGGGCGCGAAGTTAAGTTGACATAATGTACATTATCGGACATATATGGTGAGATATTGCGTCACGTGACGCAATATGGGCCTAGTCCTTGGTCAGGTGCAGGCGGACGTTAACTTCGCCTTCCTCGTTGATTGTGGCCGCGACGAACTCCGGCGACTCGACGCCGTAGTCCAGGCGATTGATCGGCACGTCGCCCGCGACGTACAGCGAGGAGCCGGAACGCGCCGCAGTGAACTCGTGCGTGACCGGGTTGGTCTTACCGTGGATGGTCATCTCGCCGGTGAGCTCGACGGTGCCGACGGTGCCGTCTTCCGGCAGCTGCGAGACGTCCGCGGGCTCGGTCACGCGGAAGGTCGCCTCCGGGAAGGTATCGGTGTGCAGGATCTTGCGGCGTACGTTGGAATCGCGCACGTCGCTATCGCTGGTGAGGTTGTTCATGTCGACAGTGATCTCGCCTGCGGTGAGCGTGCCGGCCTCGATGGTGACGTTGCCGGAGACACCCTCCGTCGACGCCGAGGTGACCTTCCTCTGGCCCGGCAGCACCTCCGAGAAGGTAAAGCCCGCCGAGGAGCTGTTTGGCCCCGGGCGCTTGGTCACGGACCACTCGCCGTCGATATCCGTCTCGGCGGCCTTGAGGCGCGAGTCGTCGATACCCTCGGTCTTCACGCCGTTGCTAAACAGTCCGCTCAGTGCCAGCGGGATCAGCGCGATGGCGAGCAGGATGACCAGGATGATGGAAACAACGACGATCAGGATCGTCCGCTTGCGCTTTGTTGCGGCAATGTCCTCGGCCGTGGGCAGATTCTTGGATGTCATGATTGCTACCTTAACCTCTCGATGTGTTGAGCCAAGCTCACCATTTCGTCACACAAGTGACGTAATTCCTCTGGCGTTGCACCCTCGGCGGCTGCCGTGTGGATGTCCTCGGCCGCGCACCGCAGTTGATACAGTCGATCCCGCAGGTCAGAGACCTTTTCCGGACTGAGGATCACGGCGTTGTCCGGAATCTTCGTCCCCGAGACGGAGTTTCGCTGCTCGTAGGCGCGCTGCTTGCACGACGGGCTGCAGAATTTGCGACGCCGACCTCTCCCCTTCTGCTCCGGCAGCGGGCCACCGCACCAGGCGCACACCGGCGGCGTGCGACCAATTCGCGCGGATTGGGGCAATTGGTCAGGATCCGATTCTGCGACGTCATCAATGCTTGCCACACGGCAAGCCTAGTACATTGGGCAAATTCCAGATCACACGCGACGCCGGGAACAAAAGCTCAAGCGAAGACGTTATACTAAGGCGTTGACTTGAAGATATTGAAGGGATGGGATGCAGCATGGCTGATCGCGTGCTCCGAGGAAGCCGTATGGGTGCCGTAAGCTACGAGACTGACCGGGACCACGACCTGGCCCCGCGCCAGATGGCAAAGTACCGGACCCCGGACGGGTCGGTCTTCGAGGTCCCCTTCGCCGACGATGCGGAAATCCCCGAAGAGTGGATGTGCAAGAACGGCCAGCTCGGCACCCTCATGGAGGGCGAGGGCGTAGAGTCCAAGCCGACGAAGCCGCCGCGCACCCACTGGGACATGCTGCGTGAGCGCCGCAGCCTCGAGGAGCTCGACGTGCTGCTGGAGGAGCGCCTGGAGCACCTGCGCAAGCGCCGCCGCGCCGCAGCCCGCCTGGCCAAGGAGCAGCAGGAAAACTCCTAGAAAACGCGAAAGGCCCGGACCGTTACTTGAAGGGTCCGGGCCTTTTGTGCATGCTTAGCGACGGAACCTGCGCAGCTCGTAGCGGGCGAGGCCAATCCCCTCGCGCACCATCTCATTCGCCTGGCTCGCAGCGTCGGCAAGCTTGGCGGGAAGCTTGGGCAGCGAGGTGTTGCTCAGCTCGAACTTGGCCAGCTTGAAGCCTTCCGCGATCATGTTCGCGAGTTCTTCCGGTGCCTGATCGATCTTGGCACCGACGCGGGAAAGCTTCGAGTTGTTGTACTCGTACTGGAGGAGCTTGCCCGCCTCCTTCGCCATTTCGGTCGCCTGCCAGCTGCGCTTCTCGGCACCCCACTTGGTGACCTCTACGAGCGAGGCACCGGCGAAGCTCGCGTCCAGCTTCGACTCGCCCAGCGTGCGGTCCTCGAAGGTGATCGGAACCTCGCGGACGTCGAAGCCCGCGTCGATGACCTTGTGCGCCAGGTCCACCTGGAAGATGTAGCCCTTGTTCGACAGCGCGTCCAAGTCGATAGCCTCGAGCACCTCGCGGCGGAAAGCGCGGTAGCCGGCGGTCATATCGGCAATGTCGCAACCAAGCGCCACCGAGATGTATTGGTTGCCCAGCTTGGACAGCAGGTAGCGGTTTTGCGGCCAGTTCTTTACCTCGCCGCCTTCGACGTAGCGGGAGCCGATGACCAGGTCTGCGCCGTCGTCAATCGCCCCGAGCAGACGCTCGAGCTCCTCGGGCGCGTGGGAGCCGTCGGCATCCATTTGGCACAGCACCTCGTAGTCCTTCTCCAGGCCCCAGCGGAAGCCCGCGCGGTAGGCCGCGAGCAGGCCCTCCTTGCCGGTGCGGTGGAGCACGTTGAGCTCCGGGTGCGCGGCGGCGAGCTCGTCGGCCTTCTCGCCGGTGCCGTCGGGCGAATTATCGTCCACGATCAACAGGTCAACATTCGGGTTTGCCTTGAGCACCCGATCCGTGATCAGCGGAAGGTTCTCCAGCTCGTTGTAGGTAGGGATGATGACCAACGTCGAGTTCGCCATGAACGGTTACTCCTTGTATGAACGGTTGTTAGCTCTCGGTGGGCGCATCCAGGGCGCGCGATGCACTCATTGCAGCATAC
Organism: Corynebacterium sp. HMSC074A01; assembly: GCF_001831515.1. GTDB lineage: Bacteria > Actinomycetota > Actinomycetes > Mycobacteriales > Mycobacteriaceae > Corynebacterium. The sequence continues at coordinate 99,930 of NZ_KV825599.1, read as the reverse complement.
TCCCGGCGCGTGGCCAACGACGCACCGATGGCGGCAAGCACGCCGCCAAGCACCATGAGCCACTCCAGCCACTCGCCGATGCGGACTGCGAGGGTCTGGCCGGACTTCAGCGGCAGCGTGGAGGTCAGGTGCGCCGGGGTGAAGATCTCGGTCTGCTGCTCCACCGTCCCGTCGGCGCGCACAATGGCGGACACGCCGGAGGTTGCAGCCACCACGACGGCGCGGTCGGTCTCGATGGCGCGCATACGGCTCATGGCCAGCTGCTGGTAGGTCATGTCGGTAAAACCAAAGGTGGCGTTGTTGGTAGGTGTTGCGAGCAGCTGTGCCCCGTTCTTCACCGCCATGCGGTAGGCGGGGTCCTCGGCGACCTCGTAGCAGGTGGCGATGCCCACGATCGTCTCGCCCATCCGCACCACACCCGGGCCGTCGCCGGGCTTAAAGTCGCCTGCGAGGTCGACCAGGTCGGAGAAGTTGCGGAAGAAATCGCGCATCGGCATGTACTCGCCAAAGGGCTGCAGGAAGCGCTTGTTGTGCCGCTCGCCGACGCTGCCGTCAGGGTTGATCACCACCATGGTGTTGCGTGCCCCGACCTCGTCGCGGGTCAGTGTGCCCACCAGCAGCGGCGCATCGACTGCGCGGGCGGCCTGCGTGACTAAGGTGCCGGCCTCCGGGTCGACGAAGGGGTTGACATCCGAGGCGTTTTCCGGCCAGATCACCAGGTCGACGGGGCCTTCCTCTGCCAGCCGCTCGGTCTCGTCCACGTGGTTCTGCAGTACGGCGCGGCGCTGCGCGTTGAAGTCGAGCCCCATCCGCGGCACGTTGCCTTGCACCGCGGCGGCGCGCACCGTACCGGTGGCTCCCCCGTCGGCGGACACACCCAGGCCTGCAAGCGCTCCGAGCACGAGCGGCGCAAGCGCGGTCAGCCCTGCTACCGCCCGGGCCTTCCCGCGACGTGCGACGCAGGCAGCCAGGCTCGCACCGGTCAGCACAGCCGCAACGGTGACGAGCGCGGGCCCACCGTAGGCCGCCAGGTTGGCTAGCGGGCCGTTGATCTGCCCCCAGGCCAGGCGCACCCAGGCAAAACCGCCAAAGGGGAAGGAAGAACGGGCGAACTCCGCGGCGAGGTAGACCAACGGGAAGGCGGCGAATCCCCACCGCCTGCGTGCGACCCACACCCCTGCGATACCCGTGACCAGTCCGTACAGGGAGAGGAAGAACGCCAGGGCCAGGTAGGGCATCGGTCCGACGAACTCGCCAATCCATGGCAGCAGCAGCAGGTAGCAGGCCAGCGCCTGCAGCATGCCGAGCCCGGCACCCAAACGCGCGCTTGGGCGTGCCCCCTTCGGCCAGGGCGCGAGCGCGGCGTAGAACAGTGCCATCGCCACAAGCGCCAGCACCCAGTAGCCAAAAGGCTCATAGGAGAAGAACAGCAGCGCACCGGAACCTGCGGCGAGCAGGCAGCGCAGCGCTGTCGTCCATACGCTACTCACCTACTTGCGCTCCCCGTCCGCGTCTCCGCCAGTATCGTCGCCGGGATTCGCTTCCTTGCGGAACATCTCCTCGAGCTCGTCGGCGTCAATCACCTCATGGCTCTGCTCAGGCGCCGCGGGGCCGCCGAAGTTACCGTAGCTGGTCTGGAATTGCGACAGCGGCGAGGAGTTGTAGACGCGCACGCTGAACTCTTCCATGCTGCGCATCGCCCGGTTCGTGATCACGCGGCGCAGCAGCGCCCGGGTCGGCCCAAACACCAGCAAAAGCCCCACCGCAGAGGTAACGAAGCCTGGGATGATGCTGAGCAGCCAGCCCGTCATCAGCAGCGCGGAGTCCCCGGCGAGGCGGCCGAGCGAGCTGCGTCCCTGCGAGGCCTGCGCGAGGGCACCACGCAGGCTCAGGCTTGCCAGCACGGCGCCAAGAAACATCAGCGCGAAGATGGCGAAGATTGCCCAGCCGACGCTGATGAGCTTGGCCACTCCGTAAAAAGCGAGGGCCTCCATGAAAAAGTAGGCGAAAATAAACAGCGGCATGCGGCCAGACTACCTGTCGAGTTGGCGCAGCAGCCAGTCAACATCGCGGGTGAGGTGCTGGAAATACGGCCCGTAGTGGTTCAGGCCCGTCCTGCCTGGCAGCCGCGGTAAACGCCGGGTCTGAAGGCCCACGCCCCACTGCTCGGCGAGGTCGCGGACTAAGGAGTACGGCACGATGTCGTCGTGAAGCGAGGCCCACAGCCGTAGTGGGATGCGCAAAGGGCGGCGGGACCCGAGTGCCTGGCGTTCGAGCACCTCGGCGGTGTGCGGCAGGGCGTCGAGAAGCTCGGCCATGCCGATGCCCTCCCGCGTCCAGGCGGTCGTGTGTGCCCAGGGCCGACGCAGTGCAGCACCGACGGCACAGACCTGCGCGTTGTCAACGATCGCCGCGGCCCCGGCCGGGCTCAAGTGTGGGATGAGCTCCTCGGCGACGCGCGGGTGGTGCGCCACCAGCCCGGCGACCGCGTAGAGGATCACTATCGACGGCAGCGCACCATCGACATGGTCAAGCATCGGAATCAGTGCCGCGGGCGGTGCCCCGCATACTGCCGCGAGCGGCTGGAGTTCGGGCGCGTACTCGGGTCGTTCGAGCCACGCCCCTACTGCCCCGCCGCCCTGGGAAAAGCCCCATAGGCCAAGGGCGTTGGTGTGCAGTGGGAGGTGGGAGGCGGCGCGGGTGGCGTCGATAAGCGATTGCGCGGCGGCGGTGTGGTCGCAGTACAGCTGCACGCGGTCGGCCGGATCGCGCGGATAGTCGGTGAGTACGACGTTTGCGCCGCGAGCGAGCATGAGCGCGATGGCGGGCTGCTCGTAGGCGGCGATGAGATCGAGCGGGGCGATCCGCGGCGCGAGGCCGACGGTGCAGGAATACGACGGGTCGCAACGCGCCGCCACGCCCTGGGTCGACGGCGCGAACGCGATGGTCGGGCGCGGGCCTGCCCCGCCCCAGGGCGTGCGGGAGAGAAAGACCGCGCCGGTGGCGGTCAGCGTGCGGCCCGCAGCATCAGTGGTGACGTAGTCGATGCTGAGCGCCTGCGTGGGATTCAGCCTGCGCGTCAACCCCACGGCCTTGATCTCGCGCGCTTTCAGGAGGGTGCCCGGGCTGCGGCCGATCACCCAGGCCGCATCTGTGTGCTCCGGCTCTGTGAGGCGCGCGCCGCGCACCGCATCCACCGCGAGCCCGAGCGCGGCACGCAGCGCCGCCGAATGCTTCCCCACCTTCGCTAGCGCGGCATCCGACGCCAGATCGGCCGAGGCACCGCCCGCATCACTGCGGCGAGCAGCGCTAATCGACGCGGCACCCACACCGTTCGGCTGCGCCCAGCACGGGCCGCGTCGACCACGGCGTCGGCGACTTCGTCCGGGGTGACAGACATCACTGCGGGCTTCATGCCCTCTGTCATGGAGCCGATGACGAAGCCGGGCCGTGCGGTGATCAGTCGCAGCTGGGAGCCGTGGAGCTGGTCTGCAAGGCCCTGGCAGAAGGCGTCGAGGCCTGCTTTGGTGGAGCCGTAGACGTAGTTGGCGCGGCGGGCGCGCCACCCGGCGATGGAAGAAAACGCGAAGATCTCCCCGCGCGTCATGACGTTGGTGAGCACCGTGAGCGCGTTGATCTGCGCGAGGTAGTCGACACTGCCGATGCGCACTGCCTCCGTCTCGTCCCGCAGCGCGCGGTCGTGATCGCCCAGGATGCCGAAGGCGACAACCGCGGTGGTGATCTCGCCGCCCGAGTGGACCTCTTCTACGAGTGCGCGGTGCGACTCCAAGTCGGTGGCTTCGAAGCGCCGCGTCTCGACTTCAGCTGCGCCGGCCGCGAGCAGGCGCGCACGGATCTCGGCGGCGTCTGCGCGATCCGGTTCCCGCATCGCCAACACCACGCGGCGCCCGTCGCAGATGCGCTGCGCAATCGCGGTACCGATATCGCTCGTGCCGCCGAGGACCAGCAGGGTGCCTTCGGACTCACTGTCTCGCGTACGCATGGGCCTAGCGTAGTCCACGGTGGACGTTGTTCAGCGAGACTGCGCCATCGTCATCCAAGTAGACGATGTCCTCCAGGCGCATCCCCCACTTGCCGGGCAGGTAGATGCCCGGCTCGATGGAAAACGCCATCCCAGCCTTGAGCTCGGTGTCGTTGCCCGCGATGATGAAGGGGGCCTCGTGGCCAGCCAGCCCGATGCCGTGGCCGAGTCGGTGGGTGAAGTACTCGCCGTAACCGGCCTGCTCGATCATGCCGCGCGCGACGGCATCGAGCTCGCCCGCGGTGATCCCTGGGCGCGCCGCCGTGACCGCCGCCTGATGGGCTTGCGCAAGCACGTCGTAGGCGCGCACGACCTCGGGGTCCGCGTCCTCGGTGTTTCCGCCGACGATGTAGGTGCGGGTGCAGTCCGAGTGGTAGCCGCTGTACAGCGTGCCGCCCAAGTCGACGACCACGACATCGCCGCGGGACAGGACGCGCTCGGAGAAGTCGTGGTGCGGGTTGGCACCGTTTTTGCCGGAGCCCACGATGACGAAGTCGACTGCCTCATGCTCGTCCATAATCAGGCGGTCGAGCTCCTCGGCCACCTGTGCTTCGGTGCGCCCGGCAACGAGCAGCTCAGGCACCCGTGCGTGCACACGGTCGATCGCGGCACCGGCGCGCGCCAGCTCGGCCAACTCCGTTTCCTCTTTCGCCATGAACAGCTCCGCGAGCGTGTCCGTGGCCAGGCGGGTATCCGGCACAAGCGCCTGCAGCGCAAAGACGTGATCCGCGGTCAGCGAGCTGCCGAGTGCCACCGGCTTGGTCGCGTCGAGCGCTTCGACGGCCAGCGCGTAGGGATCTTGCCCGTCCCGCCAGCCGCGCACCTCTACCCCGCTGTCGGCAGGGATGCCCAGGCTCGCGATGTCTGTGAGCGGCGCAACGAGCACAGTGCGCCCGTCCGGGCCGATTGCCAGTGCGGTGAGCCGCTCGTGTGAGGACGCCCAGCTGCCGGTGAGATACGCGAACTCCGCCCCGGTTCCGACAACCAGTCCGCCAAGCGAGTGTGTAGTAACGAGCTCTGCCGCGCGCTGCCGACGGTGTGCAAACGTGGTCTGATCTATTCGCGTCATGCAGGCAATCCTAGGCCGCTACACTTTTGAGCGTGACTTCGCCTACGTTCCCCGAGCTGCTCGCCCGCTGCTCCGTTGGCGCGCGCTACTGCTCCGGCATTTTCGTCGCCTCGGACACGGTGCTTACCTGCGCGCACTTTTTGCGCCCAGAAGACGAGGCAAATCCCGGCACAATCACGGTCCGGGTGGCCGGAGCCCGCTACCGGGCCCGCGGGGTGCGCCGGTTCGCCCGCACGGATATTGCGCTGCTGCGCGTCGACGCGGCGCGGGTCGGCCCCTTCCCAAAGCTCGGTCCTCCCCCGCGCCCGCTTGCGCGTACCGTCACCTTCGGCTTCGGCGGCGGGGCGAAGGTTCCAGCTGCGCGGAGCGGGCGGTTCCTGTTCACGCTTCCGCTGGCGTTTTCGCGCAACCTGCGGACGTTCGTGCGCCCGGCCGGTGTCGTCGCCAATGCCCAGCCCGCAGTCAAGGGGGACTCCGGGGGCCCAGTGCTTGTCGACGCCCACCTGGTCGGCACCCAGTCCCTTATCCTCGACCCCTTCCGCACCAACCTGCGGCTGGCCACCATCTCCCTGCTTACTGAGGAAGTACGGGAAGCACTCAGCTAGTTGCCCAGCGCGACAACGCCGCGTCGGATCGCGTCGATCGCCTTATTCGCCGAGTCGCGGATCTCGTCGCTATAACCGGTCTTTTTCACTTGTTCGAGCAGGTCGATGACCTGGCGGCACCAGCGCACGAAGTCGCCCGGGGTCAGCTCCGCGCCGCACTCTGCGGCGGCCGCGAGCGCGTAGCCAAGCGGGGCACCTGCGGTCCACTGGTGCAGCGAGAGCGCGAACGCGGGATCGGGCAGGCGGGTGACGGGCAGCTGGTGGCGTTGCTCGTCGGAGGTGAGCTCGCCGTAGATGCGCATGGTCTCCCCCATTGCCTCCGCCATCGCCTCGGTCGCAGCCTCCGGCGCGCCGTGGGTGGTCTTGCGGTTTTCAAAAACGACCATGGACGCCACACCGGCGAGCTCGGCGGGGTCGAGCTCGTCCCAGATCCCGCGCTCGAGGCACTGCGCGACGAGCAGGTCGGACACGTTGTGGAGGCGGGCGAGGCGCTCGCCCTCCTCGCTCACGGCAGGCTCGCCCTCGCGTAGCTCGACGTAGTCGAGTTCGGTGAGCAGGCCGATGATGCGCTCGAAGGTGCGGCCGAGGGAATCGGTGGAGCGATCGACACTGCGGGTAAGCGCCGCGAGTTTGCGTTCGTCGCGCACGAGCTCCTCGCCCACCCGGGCGAGTAACTCGCGGTCGTGCGCGGGCCAGGCGTGCACGGGGTGGTTGCGCACGGCCTCGCGCAGTGCGGTGACCTTCTTCGTCGGGCGTACCCGCGCCTTCTCCCGGAGCTTGCGTGGCGCGTGCAGGTTGCCGCTGTGAAGCTGGCTGACCACCTTGCGAGTGTGCTTACGCGGCTGATCCTGCACGTGCCGCGGGACCTTGATCTGGCCCACGACCACGGGCGGGTTGCGGAAGGAGGCCGCGTCGATGCGGCCCGACCAGCCGCGCTCAGTGGTCACCCACGGGCGCGGATCGCGACGCTTGCCTGCGACCTGGACGACGGCGGCCAACTCCGGCTTCTTCTTCCCCGGCAGGGCGATGACCTCGCCCACGCGCAACCGCCCCAGGATCGTCTCGGTTTCCTGCTGCCGGTTTTCTATCGCGTGCCGGCGGGCTTCCTTTTCCGCCTCGCTGAGATCACGGCGCAGGCCCAAGTATTCCACCAGGTCTGCCGCCGGGTCGTCGCCGGGCGGGGCGAATTTGGCCACATCCGCGTGCAGCTGTTCGCGCTGGCGGCGCACCTTCGTGCGCAGACGGTCGATATCGCGCACCTCGCCAACGACCGAGCGGTTGGTTTGGAACTGCGCGAAGGACTGCTCGATCAAGCGGATGGAGTCCTCGTAGCCGTTCATGCCCAGCATGTTGATGGCCATGTTGTAGCCGGGCTGGAACTGGGAGATCAGCGGGTAGGTCCGCGTCGAGGCTAGGCCCGCGACCTCGCGGGGATCCATCGCGGGTGCCCACTGCACCACGGCGTTGCCGATGTGGTCGATGCCGCGGCGTCCGGCCCGGCCCGTGAGCTGCGTGTACTGGCCTGGGGTGAGATCCACGTGTGCCTCGCCGTTGAACTTCACCAGCTTCTCCAACACGACGGTGCGAGCTGGCATGTTGATGCCGAGAGCCAGCGTCTCGGTGGCGAAGACCACTTTGACCAGGCCCCGGACGAACAGTTGCTCCACGATGTGCTTAAACGCCGGGAGCAGGCCAGCGTGGTGGGCAGCGTAGCCGCGCAGCCAAGCGGTGCGCAGCTGGCGGTAGTTGAGCACGTCGAGGTCCTCGTCGGGGATGCCGTCGACGCCGGCGTCGATAATCGCCCTGGCCTCATCTTGCTCCTCGGGTGTGGTGAGCTCCTTGCGCGAGCGCAGGCACTGGAAGAGTGCCCCGTCGCAGCCGGCACGGGAGAAGATGAACACGATCGCGGGCAGCATGTCGCGCCCGCCGAGCGCCGCCACGACCTGGGGGCGCCCGACCGGCTTGATTTTGTCCTGGCCGCGCATGCGCCCGCTGCGGCTGCCCTTGGCGCGCGAGCGGAAGCCGCGGCCCGACTCGAAGTCTGCGCGGCCCTCGTCGTGAGTGCCGGCCTCGATGCGTTCGATGGCGCGCAACAGTGAGGTGTTGACCTTGCCGCCGGCGCCCCCGCTGTCTGCATCGCCGGTGCCGGGCTCGAAGAGCGGGAAGACCTTGCGGCCCACCATCATGTACTGGCTCAGCGGCACCGGGCGGTGCTCCGAGACGACGATGGTGGTGTCGCCGCGCACCGCGTCGAGCCATTCGCCGAACTCCTCCGAGTTGGACACCGTGGCCGAAAGGCCGATGATGCTGACGGATTCGTCGAGGTTGAGGATGATCTCCTCCCACACCGCGCCGCGGTCGCGGTCGGCGAGGTAGTGGATTTCGTCCATCACCACGTGTGAGAGCCGGTGCAGCTGCCCCGAATTGGCGTAGATCATGTTGCGGAGCACCTCGGTGGTCATCACGACGATCTCCGCGCTGCCGTTAATCGAGGTGTCGCCCGTGAGCAGGCCGACCGCGTCTTCGCCGTGCTCGGCGACGAGGTCGTGGTACTTCTGGTTACTCAGCGCCTTAATCGGCGTGGTGTAAAAGCACTTGGTGCCCTGCTCCAGCGCGAGCGCGACGGCGAACTCGCCCACGATGGTCTTGCCGGAGCCGGTCGGCGCGCACACCAGCACGCCGTGGCCGCGCTCGATGTCGGCGCACGCTTGTACCTGGAAGTCGTCGAGGGGGAAAGGACGCGCGGCGCGAAACTCCGCGAGAAACTCGAGCTGTTCAATTGGCGTTTGCTCCGGCTGTTCCCCCTCGGCACCACACGCTTCCGGGGTGTACTCGTCATCGGGCAGAGACTGCGAAGAAGAAGCGCGGGAAACCATGCCCCTTAGAGTACGTCCTCGAAGGGATCCTTGTCCGCAAAGGAGTGTGACTGTGTCTTTGACTGGTGCGTCGCTTGCGGCGCGTTGCCGATGTTGGAAGCGCGAACCGGGGTGCTCGGTCCAACTGGCGTGGCGGCCCCGATCGCACCCGAGGAGGTCACTGGACCGGAGGCCTGCTCGTCGTCCAAGTCCATCCAATCCGGGCGGTTCGCGCCCGTGCGCTTGTCGTGAATGCGGCAGAACTGGAAGGCCATCTCCACCAGCAGACAGATCGAGATGCCGAGGGCGAGCATGGAGAAAGGATCCTGGCCCGGGGTCATCACCGCGGCGAAGCAGAAGATCAGCACGACGATCATGCGCCGCTTGTCCTTGACGTGTTCGTAGCGCAGGATGCCGACGAGGTTGAGCATGATCAGGATCAGCGGCACCTCGAAGCTCACGCCGAAGATGATAATGAGCGCGAGCAGGAAGTTGTAGTACTCACCGCCTGTGAGCGCCGCGACCTGGAACTCCGAGCCGATGGACATGAGCACGAGCAAGCCCTGGTCGAGCACGAAGTAGGCCAGCACCGCGCCTGCAACGAAGAGGAAGACTGCCACAGCAACGAAGCTGAAGGTGTAGCGGCGCTCGTTCTTATGCAGACCGGGTGTGATGAAGTTCCAGATCTGGGTCAGCCACACCGGTGAGGCTAAGACGAGTCCGGCGAGCGCGCCGACTTTGAGGCGCAGCATGAACATCTCAAACGGGCTGGTAGCCAGCAGCCTGCACTGCCCATCGCCGGAAAAGTCGGCACGGAGCTCGTCCGGGAGGTTGCAGTAGGGTCCGCGGATGATCTCGCCGAGCGGCATCACGCCAGGAGGCGAGGTTTGGTACCAAATGAACCCGATAATCGTGCCGACAAATACCGCGGCCAAAGAGATCATGACGCGCCGACGCAGCTCCTGGAGGTGCTCAACCAGGCTCATCTCACCGGTTGGGTTCTTCGCCCTCCTGCTGCGCTTCAGCTTTAGCGACAACGCCACTCCCCTCTCAACGTGCAGTAGCGCTTACTGGTTGCGCTGGTTTTCCGGCTTGTCCCAGAACGACTCTGGGCGCGCCGCCTGCTGCGCGTCGCTATTGGTGATGCCGTTGCTGCCGCCAGGGGTAGCGTCCAGCTCGCGCTGCGGCTGGGCCTGCTCCGGCTGGCCTGCCGCGTCATCGTTCTTCATCTCCTTGACCTCGGACTTGAAGATGCGCGCCGAGCGGCCCATGGAGCGGGCGAGGTCAGGCAGCTTATTCGCGCCGAACAGGAGTAGCACGATGACGAGGATGATGAGGATTTCGGTCCAGCCAATGCTAGCCATAGTGGATCAAGTCTCTTTCCTACGATTCCGACAGACGTTAAACCTAAAGCGCTATCTTAACGCGTCGGCCGCGCGACATGCACGCTCACGCACCTTCGCGGCCAAGTCTTCTGGCGCGACGAGACGCAAACGGTCCGCGTGCGCGAGGCAGAAACGGGCCAGCCAATCGTCCGAGCCGTAACGCAGGGTTGCATCGACCCACTCGGGAGGCTGGTCGGCCGCAGCTGGCGTGAGCTCGAGTTCAAGCTCCCAGTACTCCGCCATCCACAGGGCATCACCGCGCACCTTGAAGTGCGCCACGTTGCCGTCGTCAAAGGCGAAGGGCTCGTCGGCGTCTGCGGCGGCGCGCACGGCGCGCTCGTCGACCGCCTCTTCGCTGACGTTGATCTCGCGGATGCGGTCGAAGCGGAAGGTCTTCTGCGTGTCGCCCTCGAGCGCGCGCAGGTAGGTCTGCTCGTCGCGCTGCAGCACAGCAATTGGCGACACCGTGCGTTGGGTGAGCTGGTCGGAGGTCGCGGAGTAGTAGCGCAGCTGGAGCTTTCTACCTTCGGCGATCGCCTCTGCAATCGTGGCCGCGACCGGGGTGTTTGCCGTGATCTGGTCCACATCGGTCACCCCGGCAGTGTTGGTGACTGCACGGATCTTGTCCGCGGCCGAGCGCACCGCATCGACGTTGACTAGGCCGGGCAAGGTCTCCAAAGACTCCAGCAGGAGCAGCAGAGCGTGCGCTTCTGTGGGTTTGAGCCGCAGCGGCGCGTTGAGTCCCTGGTCATCCAGCACTGTGACCCCGCGCCAGGTGTGCGCAAGGTCGAACATCTCCCCCGGCCCACGCCCCACTCCGGACAGGTGCAGCCGGTCCAAATCGTCGCGGACTTCCGCCACATCCATGTTCAGGTCGCGGGCGATCTCCATCAGCGTCTTGCCCTGGTGCCGGGAGACATACGGTAAAAGGTTGAGCAGGCGCACCAGCCGCCCCGATTGCTCATTCGCCATGATCTCCTCCCCCTGCCTGCGTCAGCAGCGCAAGCACATCGCGCCTAATGTCTTCCGGTTCGATCGCTCGCACGTCGAGCGCATGGGCGGCGGTCGTGCGCACGACCCAGTCGCGCTCTACCTCCCCCAGGACGATGGTGTCTGTCTCGCCGGTTGACCCGGGCTCGCGGGCGCCCTTTGCGGCGAGTTCCTCGGCGGTGCCCGCGCCGACGGTAATGCGGGCATCCGTCACCGGGCCGCGCAGCAGCTCGCGCACGATCTCGCCCGGGTCCCCGGTCGGCGAGTGGAAATCTGTGGTGTCTCGCACCAGCGTCACATCCGAGATGCGGGTGGCCCGGAAGACGCGCTCGGCGTCACGGTCCACGTCCCAGCCCACCAGGTACGCCCTGGTGTTGAGGGAAACAATGGACCACGGGTCGACCGTGCGCCGCTGCACGCGGCCGCTACCCGGCACGTGGAAGTCGAAATGGGCGCGCAGATTATGGCGGATCGCGCCGAGCAGCTGGTGGAAGGCATCCGGATCCAGCTGGGTTGCGTCGTGTGCGGCGGAGGCGAGCGGGGCGCTGTCAAAGGTGCGGGTGGCACCCGACGCGGCCAGCTTGGTCCAGCCGGAGCGCGCAAAGGCACCGAGTGAGCCGCGCTGGCTCAGATCGACGGCGAGACCCACGACGCTCGCCTCTTCTTCGGTCAGGTCGACTGGCGCGAGCTCGTAGCGTTCCCGGTCGAGGCTCAGCTGTCCGTCGCGATAGCGCACGGGAACTCCGGCGAGGCGTAGTGCTGCGACGTCGCGGCGGATCTGCAGGTTGAGGGCCTCTTGGCTGCGGTGCTGGTAGCCGTCGACGTGCTGGCCCACCCACGCGGTCTCCCGCCTGCGTGGCGAGCCGAGCAACGCGAACGCAAGGTTCGCCTGGCGCACCTCTGGTTCTAGCTCCGCCACGTCACCTCCCGTGCTTGTCTGTCTGCGCTACGCTTCCGCGTCGAGCGAGTCAATGTAGTCAATGAACTCGTCGACGCGCGGGTCGGTGGACGCAAACGGGTCGAGCAGCTCGAGCGTGCGCGGCTCGGGCCGGTTCGTCTTCAGGTGTACCCAGTCCACGTTGTAGTCCACGCCCGCGGCCCGCGCGGCGGTGAGGAAACGCCCCCGCAGTGCGGCGCGCGTGGTCTGCGGCGGTTGGGCGGCTGCCTTGGCGATGGACTCATCGTCGGTCCAGCGCTTGGCCAGCCCCTTGCGCTGCAGCAGGTAGAACAGTCCCCGGTTGGGGTTGATGTCGTGGTAGGTCAGATCGATCTGTGCGAGTTTGGGGTGGTCCCAATCCGCGCCGAGCTTGTCCTTGAACTGGGTGAGCAGCTTGCGCTTGATCACCCAGTCGATCTCCGTGTCCACACCTGAGAAGTCCTGCGAGGCAATTGCGTCGAGCGTGCGCGACCACAGGTCCACCACACGCGCCATCTCCTCGTTCGGCGTGCCCTCGTCGGGGCGGGACTCCAGCCAACGCTCGGCGGCCGCAAGCGTTGCCTGCTGCACCTCGAGCGCGGTCATAGTGCCGCCCTCCTTCAAGCGCAGCGGGGTCTGGCCCGTGGGGTCCGTGGCGATCTCGCGGATGTGCTCGATGGCGTTGTCCAGGGTGAAGTCCGGCAGGTCGAAGCCCGCTTCGAGCATCTCGATGACCAACAGTGTGGAGCCGACCTTCAGCGCGAAGGATGGTTCGGACATGTTGGAGTCGCCCACGATGACGTGCATGCGTCGGAAACGGTGCGAGTCGCCGTGGGGCTCGTCGCGAGTGTTAATGATCGGGCGGGTGCGCGTTGTCGCCGATGAGACACCCTCCCATACTTGGTCGGCGCGTTGCGAGATGACGAAGCGGCCCTTCTTCACCATGCCCGCACCACAGATGAGCTGGCGGGTGATCATGAACGGCAACAACTGCGTGCCGAAGGATTTCAGCGCGAGCTCGCGGCTGATCAGGTAGTTCTCGTGGGTGCCGTAAGAGTTGCCCTTCGAGTCCACGTTGTTTTTGAACAGGAAGACGTTGCCGCCGACGCGGTCGTCAGCAAGCGCTTGCTCAGCTTCGGTGGCGAGCTGGTTGTACAGCAGCTCACCGGCCTTGTCGTAGTTGAGCAATTGCGTGACCGAGTCACATTCGGCCGTGGCGTACTCGGGGTGCGAGCCTACGTCCAGGTACAGGCGCGAGGCGTTTTCGGTGAAGATGTTCGAGCTGCGGTGCTCCGCCACGACGGGGCGAAACAGGTAGCGCGAGATCTCCTCGGGGGTGAGAACCGCTTTACCGTCGAGGACCGCAGTGACTCCGAACTCGGTCTCCACTCCCATCACGCGGCGGGGGTAGACAGTGGTCATGGGGTTACTGCCCGCCCTTTTGTACGAACGAGCGCACGAACTCCTCCGCGTTGTTGTCCAGCAGGGAATCGATCTCGTCGAGGATGTCGTCGGTGCCCGTGGTGTTCAGCTGCGCCTGCCCGGCGTCGAAGGCCTCCTCCTGTGCCCCATCGTCGCCGCTGTTGCCGCCTTGTACGTACTGCTGCTTAGACATGCTTGAATCCTAATCCCTTCAACAATGCTGTGATGTCCTCGGCGCGCTCAACGAGCTCGCCGATCTCTTCCTTGGTAAAGCCATCGACCTTGTCCATCGGCAGACGGTGCGGCTGGTTGTTCACCGAGAAAATCACCGACTGCCAGCTCGATGCCACGATGTCCTCGCCGAACTTCTCGCTCACGCGGCCGCGGAAGTAGGCGCGCGAATCGGTCGGCGGCTCTGTGACCGCCCGCTCGATCGTTGCCTCGTCGACCAGTGTGCGCATTTGCCCCTTGCGCACCAGCGCGTGGTAGAGCGACTTCGCCGGGTCGATATCCGCGTACTGAATGTCGATGAGCTTGAGCTTCGGGTCCGCGATATCCCCCCCGCGATCTAAGTAGCGCTTGATCAGCGACCACTTCGCGGTCCAGTCCAGCCGGTCCGCGGTGCTCAGCGGGTCGCGCTCGAGATCGTCCAGGATCTCACCCCACAGGGCAAGGACCTTGGTGTCTACCTCGTCGAGCTCCGGCAGCGCGGCAGCGCGCTCACGGTAGATCCGTAGGATCTCGATGGCGGTGAGCCTGCGCCCGTCGGCAAGCAAGAGCTCGTGCGTGCACGTCGGGTCGTGGGAGACCTGCTTGATCTCGTCGACGGGGTTTGCAAGCCGCAGGTCGGAAAAGTCGACGTCGGATTCGATGCAGTCGAGCACGAGCTTGGTCATACCCATCTTGAGGAAGTTGGAGTACTGGCTCATGTTCGCATCGCCCACGATGACGTGCAGGCGGCGGAACTTGGCGGCCAGCGCGTGCGGCTCGTCGCGCGTGTTCACGATGCCGCGGTTGAGCGTGGTCTCCAGCGAGACCTCCTGCTCAAAGTAGTCGGCGCGCTGCGAGATCTGGAAGCCCTCACGCTCCGATTCCTGACCGATGCCCATGCGGCCCGCACCAATGATCACCTGGCGGGTAACGAAGAAAGGAATGAGCGCCTGGGTCAGCCGCGCGAAGTCGGTCTTACGCGAGTACTGGTAGTTCTCGTGGCTGCCGTAGGACTGGCCCTTGCCGTCGACATTATTCTTATAAAACTTCAGCGGCGGGCACGGGTCGATCTTGTCCAGCACGCTAATCTGCTGGTCCCACAGCTCGCGGATATCGGCCGCGGCCTTGTTGAGCACGTAGTCTCCCGCCGCGTCATAAATCATGGCGTCCCACGCATTGGAAACCTCCGGCGAGGAGTACTCCGGGTGCCCATGGTCGACGTAGTAGCGCGCGCCATTGGTGGTGACCACGTTGGCCACCCCCATCGCGTTCGCGTCCACCACCGGGACGGTGCGATAACGCTGCAGGTCGAAGCCGCGCGTGTCTTTGAGCGGGGCCTCTTCCTCGTAGCTCCAGCGGGAGCGGGCGGCAGTGTTCATCGCCGCGTACGCCACCACCGCGTGGGTAGAGGTGAGCAGTTGGCTTATCGACGGGTCGTCCGGGGTTGTGATCCCGTACTCAGTCTCAGTGCCCATGTAACGTGTCATACCGCACTACCGTACCCGGCGCGGCGGGTATTTGTGTGAAAAATACGATTGAGCGTATTTTATTTACATGAGTTCTGTCACCCACGCAAGCAACCCCGAGGTAGCGCCGAAGGAACGGAAGTTCTTTGGGCAGCCTTGGGGGTTGGCCAACCTTTTCGGCATCGAGCTCTGGGAGCGCTTCAGCTTCTACGGCATGCAGGCCCTGTTGGCCTTCTATATGTACTACTCCACCACCGAGGGCGGCCTCGGGATGGACCAGACCACTGCGTTGAACCTGGTCGGTGCCTACGGTGGCTTTGTCTACATGATGGCGCTGGTCGCTTCCTTTGTCGGCGATCGCCTCCTTGGCTCCGAGCGCACGCTGCTCTACTCGGCCATCCTGGTCATGATTGGACACGTTGTTCTGGCTCTGGTGCCTGGCGGCGTCGGTCTTGCCATCGGCCTCATCTGTATCGGTATCGGCTCTGGCGGTGTGAAGACGTCTTCTCAGGTTGTTCTGGGCGAGCTGTACACCCGCGAGGACCCACGACGCGACGCGGGCTTCTCCATCTTCTATATGTCAGTCAACATTGGCGCCCTGCTGGGCCCGGCCCTCACCGGCGCGATCTGGGGCATGGCTGGCTTCCATTGGGGCTTTGGCCTCGCGGCGATCGGCATGGCGCTGGGGCTTGTCCAGTACATCCTCATGCGTGGTTCCAGCATCGGTGCTGCAGGCTCGGAGATCCCCAACCCGCTGCCGCACTCCGAGTACGGCAAGTGGATCACCGGCACCGTCATCGTCGTTGGCGTCGTCGCCATGTTGCTGGTCACAGGCGTTGTTCCGCTCAGCTCGCTGTCCTGGATCGTGTTTGCGGTTGCGCTGGTCGCTACTGTGTTTCTGCTCTGGGAGATGTTCCAATCCGAAGAGGTCACTGCCGTGGAGAAGTCCCGCCTGACCGGCTACATTCCCCTGCTCGTTGGCTCGGTGGCGTTCTTCGCCATCTTCCAGTCGCAGTTCACTGTGGTCGCGGTCTACTCGGATCAGCGCGTGAACTTGGACTTCCTCCTGTGGGAGCTCACGCCGGCGCAGGTGCAGTCCTTCAACCCGGCGTTCATCATCATCTTCTCCCCGATCTTCGCAGCTTTGTGGACGAAACTCGGCGATCGCCAGTGGTCTTCTTCGGTGAAGTTCGGCGTGGCCAACATCGTGATTGGTCTCTCGCTCTTCCTGTTCCTGCCGTACGTTGGCGGCGGTGAGCAGTCCACCCCGCTCTTCGTGCTCGTGTTGATCCTCTTCCTCTTCACGATGGGTGAGCTCTTGCTCTCGCCAGTTGGCAATTCCCTTGCCACCAAGGTTGCCCCCGAGGCTTTCAAGTCGCGCCTGTTTGCCGCCTGGTTGATGACTGTTTCGATGGGTACCGCACTGTCTGGTGTCCTCGGCTCGCTGTACAACCCGGATGATGCAACCGCGGAGCGCACCTTCTTCCTCTCCCTGTCCGCAGCCACGATTGTGCTTGGCGTGGTGCTCATCGCTATTCGACGCTGGGTGCTGCAAAAGTTCGGAGACGTACGCTAGCGGCTTTACACGTTTCGACGAATACGCCGAATCAGCCCCGCGGGCTGGGCTTGCGGGGTAGGCTACCCGGCAACGATGCAAACGAGAGGTGAACCCATGTCTGATGTCGACAAGATTGAGCGCGATACGCTTCTACCTGCATATTTCGGGCAGTTCGGTGGCCAGTACGTGCCCGAGCCGCTCTACCCGGTGCTCGATCAGCTCGAGCGCGCTTTCGTGGACGCCCGCGAGGACAACGAGTTTCTCGACGAGCTCTCGCGCCTCCAAGCGAAGTTCCTCGGCCGTCCGACTCCGGTTTACGAATGTGCCAACCTGCCGAGGGTTGGTGCGTCGAAAATTTTCTTGAAGCGTGAGGATCTTGCGCACGGTGGCGCGCACAAGGGCAACCAGGTGTTGGCGCAGGCGTTGCTCGCGAAGCGGTTGGGCAAGAATCGCCTCATCGCCGAAACCGGCGCCGGCCAGCACGGCACCGCCACCGCCATGGTTGCCGCGCTGATGGGCATGGAGTGCACAATTTACATGGGTGCGCAAGACGTTGCCCGCCAGCAGCCGAACGTGCGCCGCATGCGCCTGATGGGCGCCACAGTCGTCCCCGTCACCAACGACGCCGGCGGCTCCATGTCCAACGCCATCGACATCGCTCTGCAGGACTGGGTTGAAAATATTGACTCCACCCACTACGTCCTCGGCTCCGCCTGCGGTCCCCACCCCTTCCCCACCCTGGTCAAGGAGTTCCAGGCTGTTATTTCGCGCGAGTCCCGCCAGCAGATGCTGGAGGACACCGGCAGACTTCCCGACGCCGTCATCGCCGCAGTCGGCGGCGGCTCCAACGCCATCGGCGCCTTCGCCGAATACCTCAAGGATGAGCCCGGCAACGCCGATGTCGAACTCATCGGCGTCGAACCCGCCGGCGAAGGCCTAAACACCGACCGCCACGGCGCACCGCTCAACCATGGCAAGCTGGGCATCCTGCACGGCTCCCGCTCCTTTATTGTCACTGGTCAGGACGGCGAAGTCCTCCCCGAGTCCTTCTCTGTCTCCGCCGGACTGGACTACCCGGGCGTCGGCCCCGAGCACGCATACCTCCGCGAGATCGGCCGCGCCCAATACGTCGCCGTCACCGACGAGGACGCCCTCCAGGCCTTCCGTCTGCTCTCCCGCTACGAAGGCATCATCCCCGCTCTCGAGTCCTCCCACGCCCTGGCCTACGCCCTGAAACTCGCCGAAGTCGCCGACGCCGACGGCCACGAGCTCAACCTGCTGGTCAACCTGTCCGGCCGCGGCGACAAGGACCTCGACTACGTCTACAACATCCTCGGCGACCAACTCTTCGACGACCCCGAGCAAGCCCCCATCGGCGACCTCCACATCAGCGAAGTCCTCGCCTCCATGACCAGCTCCTCCAACGAGCGCGAGGCCGGCCACACCGTCGCCCACTAGTTTTGGGGGCTCTTGCCCTCACCTCACGACCTTGGACTTTCTCGCCTGCCCAATAGGCGCTTTACGTCAAGGGTTGTGAACGATGTGTGGTTCACATTTGATGGTGTCGGGTTGGAGTGTGGGCGCTGTGCTGGTGCGGATGATGGTGACGTGGCACAGGTTCCTTTAGCAGTTTGAGTATGTCACTGTCCTTTCAGATGGAGGGAACGGAAATACACATAGCCCGCCCACAATCGGGTGGACAGGCTATGAATCTTCGGCGACCTGAGGTGGAACTGCTGCCAACGTAATGGGATTACCAGCCGCGTTCTGCGAGGCGGTGCGGCGCCGGCAGGTCGGCGACGTTGATGCCCACCATCGCCTCGCCGAGGCCGCGGGACGCTTCGGTGACAACCGCGATGTCGTCGTAGTGCTTGGTTGCCTTGACCACGGCCTTCGCGCGGGCTTCGGGGTTGCCTGACTTGAAGATGCCGGACCCGACGAACACACCGTCCGCGCCGAGCTCCATCATCAGCGCTGCGTCTGCCGGGGTGGCGACACCACCGGCGGTAAACAGCGGTACCGGCAGCTTGCCGTGCTCGGCGACGTAGCAGACGAGCTCGTAAGGGGCCTGCAACTCCTTCGCCGCGACGTAGAGCTCGTCGCGGTTGGCGGCAAAGGTGGCTTGCAGGGCAGCGATCTCGCTGCGGATCGTGCGGATGTGCTTGGTCGCCTCCGAGACGTCGCCGGTACCGGCTTCGCCCTTCGAGCGAATCATGGCCGCGCCCTCGTTGATGCGGCGCAGTGCCTCGCCAAGGTTCGTCGCACCGCACACGAAGGGCACGTTGAAGTCACGCTTGTCCACGTGGTTGACGTAGTCCGCCGGGCTGAGCACCTCGGACTCGTCGATGTAGTGGACGCCGAGGTGCTCGAGGATCTTCGCCTCCACGCTGTGGCCGATACGTGCCTTGGCCATGACCGGGATGTCCACGGCGTTGAGGATGCCCTCGATCAGGTCCGGGTCCGACATGCGGGCCACGCCACCCTGGGCGCGGATGTCGGCCGGCACGCGCTCCAGCGCCATGACGGCAACGGCGCCGGAATCCTCGGCGATCTTCGCCTGCTCCGGGGTGACCACGTCCATGATCACGCCGCCCTTGAAGGAGTTGGTCAGCTCTGCAAATTTGGTGAAATCAGTCATAGTGACCAATCTTTGGCCGCCAACTGGTAGATTCCAAGGTCCAGTTTTATTTTCATTCTTTGTACCAGTTAGGTGGTGTGCGTGCTCCTCGACATCTCCCCTTCGCTGCCCGTGCCACTGCCAACACAGATTGCGCAGCAGATCCGACTCACCGTAGCCGAGGGCACCCTGCAACCAGGCGACAGGGTGCCGAGCACGCGCTCGCTAGCGCGGCAACTCGGAGTCTCCCGGGGCACCGTTGTCTCCGCCTACGACCAGCTCATCAGCGAGGGGTTCTTCCTCTCCGCGCAGGGCGCACCGACCCGCGTCCATCCGGAGCTGACGCGATCTCCTGCGGCGCAGCCGCCGCGCCTAGTCGGAGTCTCGCGAAAGCTCCCCCGCGCTCGTATCTCTTTGCGGCCGTCTGCCGGGAGTAGCGGTGCTGTGCGTCCTGCCGCGTGGCGCAAGGCGTGGCGAGAGTCCATCAACGTCACCGGCACGAGCGTGGACAAGACCGGCGAGCCGGAGCTCAAAGCCGCGATCGCCGAGCACCTGCGCCTCGCCCGCGGCGTCACGGTAGATCCGGACCACGTTGTCATCACCGGCGGCTCGCGCGAGGGTCTGCTGTTGATCCTGCACGCACTCGGCCCGCAGCTGCGCGTCGGCGTGGAGGATCCCGGGCACCCTGGGCTGCGCCGCGTGATTCCGCTCGGCGGACACGAAGCAGTCCCCTGCACAACCAATGCTGGCGGCGTAGAGGTCGACGAGTTGCCTGGAGACCTCGACGCACTGCTGGTTACCCCCTCGCCCCTCTCCCCCTTCGGAGGAGCGATGAGCGCAGCCCGCCGCTCTGCTTTGTTGAACTGGGCATCGACGACAGGCGCCGTGCTCATCGAGGACGACTTCAATACTGAGCTGCGCTACCTGATCTCCCCACAACCGACGCTGGCCACGCTCGCGCCCGGTGCGGACGTGCTGACCCTGGGAACCTTCTCCACCCTGCTGTCGCGGGAGTTGTCCGCCGGGTATGTCATCGCCCCGCCGGCGCTCGCGCCCGCGCTGCGCCATACCCGCGAAGTCCTTGGAATGCCGGTCGCGACCGTGACACAGCGTGCTATCGCCAACCTGCTCGCCGGTGGGTACCTCCGCCGCAGTACGCGCGCAGCGCATACCCGCCTTGCGAAGCGACGTGCCGTCCTTGCAGAGTCTTTACTCCCCGCGCTCAAGCAAGACGGCGTCAGCGTGACAGTCCCGGATGCTGGTGGTGCCGACGTCAGCGTCGCGTTTTCCACGCCGGTGGTACGCGACTACTTCGAGAAGGACCTCGCCGGACAAGGCATTGAATGTGGCCACGAATCTAGTCTCTGGTCAGACGGCAAGGATGGGCTCGTGCTGAGCTTTTCCCACCTCACTGACGCGGACTTCCACATCGCGGTCGACGCAGTTACTGCGGCTGCGTCGCGCCTGTCTGCGCAGGCTCCGAAGCAATAGTCGACGCTTGCGCGCCTGCTGGCGGGTTAACGTCGTGACTGCGTGTACTTCTCCGGACTGCCCAGGCGTAGACGGCACCCGTAATGTTGTGCAGGACGGCTGCGACGGCACCTGGCAGCGCTGCCTCAGGGGAAAAGAACTTGCCCGCCATGCCGCTGGCGAGCCCGGCCGACTGCGTACCGACCTCAATAGCCACGGTACGGCGGTAGCTCTCAGGAAGCCGGGTGAGTTTGGCCGTGTAGTAACCGAGTACGTAGCCGAGCACGTTGTGAAGCAGCACTGCGGCGAAGACGAGAAGGCCGACCTCAACCAGTGCCTCACGGTTCTTCGCCACGGTAGGAAACACCACGCCGCCGATACCCGCGATCGAGATCCACGGCAGCACCGGTGAGATATGTTCCATCCACGCGTCCAGGACGTAGCGCAACACAACGCCACCAATGACTGGGATGAGGACCGTCTGCGCGAGCGACCATGCCATACCGGCGCCGTCCACCTGCACGTCCGCGCCAGCGAGCAGCAGCATGATGATCGGCGTGACTATCGGGGCTAACAGCGTGGACACACTGGTCATGGCAACGGAAAGTGCGACATCACCCTTGGCCAAGTAGGCGATGACGTTCGATGAGGTGCCACCCGGTACAGAACCGAGCATGAGCAGGCCGACGGCCAGTGCTGGGTGCATGCCAAAGAGCTTTGCTACCCCAACTGCGGCGAGAGGCATGATGACGAACTGAGCCACCACGCCGATGGCGATGGGCACTGGCCTTTTCACCACTTCTTTGAAGTCCGGGATGGTCAGCGTGAGCCCCATGCCGAACATGATGATCATCAGGAAGTAGGTGATGTAGCTCGTCAGAGGCAAGAACGGCCCAGGTATGAAGAATGCGAGCACCGAACCGGCAAGGATGAACGCTGGAAACGCAGCGACCGCGATCGCGGCGGAGCGATCCTCCTGCGCGGTAGAAGTTGGTTGCGGTGTGTGCGGGGTGGTCATGGACTCTCTCCTATTCACTGTGTGGAATGGTATTCCACGGTATGGGATAGGGGGAGTGTAAGTGATCACGCCCACACTGTCGCGTTTGTATTCACGTTCGGCTTAGCCAACAACCTCCGCGCTGACCACGCGCTTGCCCTGGCGGCCGGTGATCCGTGCCCACTCGTCCGGGTTCGCGGTGTTCGGCATGTCTTCGCTCTCGTCCTGCTCTGCGCGCACTGCGGCTCGGAGGTGGTCGGCGGTGACGCCGTGCGGTGCCGTCTCATCTCCGGTGCCCATTGCGGCGATGTGGTCTTTAATCGCAAGCTTCTTCGCTCGGTCCACAACGTTGGCGATCATGGCACCGGAGATGAAGTCGGCGTAGTGGAGGAGCTCGGAGGAGCCGTCGACAAGCTCGAGGCGCACGAAGGGGCGCGGGGCGAACATTGCCTCGGCGGCGGCGTCGATAAGCTCAGAGGGCTCGGCGGCGAGCGGGATCTGCGGCGTGATGTAGCGCGCCAGGATGTCCTCGGCTTCCGCGCGGTTCGGGCGCGAGACGCGCACCTTGATGTCGAGCCGGCCCGGGCGCAGGATCGCCGGGTCGATGAGCTCCTCGCGGTTCGTGGCACCGATGACGATGACGTTTGCGATGTCCTCGACGCCGTCGATCTCCGTGAGCAACTGTGGGACCACGGTGGTCTCCATATCGGAGCTCACGCCGGAGCCGCGGGTGCGGAAGATGGACTCCATCTCGTCGAAGAAGATGATGACGGGGCGACCGTTTGCGGCGAGTTCCCGGGCGCGCTCGAAGATCAGGCGGATGCGGCGCTCGGTTTCGCCGACGAACTTGTTCAAAAGCTCCGGGCCTTTGACGTTAATGAAGTGTGCCTGGCCGCCGTCCCCGATCCGCTGGGAGAGCGAGTTGGCCACGGCCTTGGCGATGAGCGTTTTGCCACAGCCGGGCGGGCCGTAGAGCAGCAGGCCCTTCGGCGGGGTGAGGTCGTAGTCCCGGTAGAGCTCCGGGTAGGTAAAGGGCAGCTCCACCGAATCTTGGATCATCTCGATCTGCGAGCTTAAGCCCCCGATGTCGGCGTAGGTGACGTCCGGGACTTCGTCGAGCGAGAGCTGGTTGACCTCGGTCTTCGGCACGCGCTCAAAGGCGTAACCGGCACGGGTATCCACCAGCACGGTATCGCCTGCGCGGGCGGTTTCTACCAGCGGCTGCGCAAGGTGGACCAGGTGCTCTGTGCCCTGCTGGTCGGCGACGATCGCGCGCTTGGTGTCAATCTTTTCGGACAGAGTGGCAAGCTGGCCGACGTTCTCGTACCCGCAGGCCTCCACCACGATCGCACCGTCGCCCAAGCGCACCAGGGTGCCCGGGCGCAGGGCTTCTGGCGCTACGTTGGGCGCGACCTTGACGCGCATCCGCCGGCCGGAGGTAAACACCTCGGCCTCAAGGCCGCGGCGGGAAGCAGCCTCGAGGAAGATGCCGTAGGTCGACGCCGGCTCTCCCAGTGCCTCGACCTGGGCGTAGAGGTCGTTGAGCTTGTCACGGCTCGCCTTAAGCAGCTCCGCAAGCTTCTTGTTGCGGGAGCTCATCGCCTGGTTCTCGCGCTTGAGCTCGCGCAGCTCGGGGCCAAATGCGTCGTCGTTGATTGCGTTGGATGCCATAGACACCACCCTAGCGGGTCAAACGCGCTACTTGCGTGCGCGGCGCTGCGGGCGCGGGGGCGTGACGCCGTCGGCAAGCCTGCGGGTCCACACCAAGAATGCGGTGTGCGCGTTCATGCGGTGCTCCGGGCGGGTGGCCAGGCCCTCGACCTTCCATTCGCGCAGGAGCGTCTCCCAGGCGCGGGGCTCGGTGAAGCACTTCGCCTCGCGGATTGCCTCCATGATGTTCATCAACTGCGGCACCGTGGCCACGTACGTCATGAACACCCCGCCGGGGATCAGCACGCTTTTCACCGTGTCGATGAAGTGCCAGGGCTCCACCATGTCCAGGATCACGCGGTCGACCGGGCCGTCGAGCTCCTCCGGAGTGATCTCGCCGAAGTCCCCCAGGCGCGGGGTCCACCACTCGGGCGTGCCGTTGAAGTAGTCCGCCACGTTGTCCCGTGCGAAGGCCAGGTGGTCGTCGCGGATCTCGTAGGAGAACACCCGGCCTTCCGGGCCGACGGCGCGCAGCAGCGACATGGTCAGCGCACCCGAGCCGGCTCCGGCCTCGAGGACGCGGGCACCCATGAAGATGTCGCCCTCTACCAGGATCTGCGCCGCGTCCTTGGGGTAGATCACCGCGGCACCGCGCGGCATGGACAGCACGTGGTCGACCAAGAGGTGGCGGAAGCACAGGTAGTCCGAGCCCAGGGTGGACTTGACCACCGAGCCCTCGTCCGCACCGATGATGTCATCGTGCATGACGATGCCCTTGTGGGTGTGGAACTGCCCGCCTTCGACCAATTCGATGGTGAAGTGGCGGCGTTTCGCGTCGGTGAGCTGGACTTTGTCTCCTGCTTGGAAAGGACCTGAATACATGGGCCTAAGTATGCCCTACTCCCCTGCCGCCGCGTAAAACGCAGTCAGTGCCTTGACGAAGTACTCCATGTCGCGTGCGCCGCACAGCTCGCGCGCCGAGTGCATGGACAAAAGCGGCACGCCAGCGTCCACGGTGCGGATGCCCATGCGGGTCGCAGAGATCGGGCCGATCGTGGTGCCGCACGGCACGTCGTTGTTGCCCACGAACTTCTGGTTTGGCACCCCGGCCGCTTGGCAGGCGCGCAGCCACTCTGCTTCCGTTACGGCGTCCGAGGCGTAGCGCTGGTTCGCGTTGATCTTCAACACCGGGCCGGCGTTGAGGCGCGGGCGGTGCGTGGGGTCGTGCTTCTCCGGGTAGTTCGGGTGCACCGCGTGCGCGGCGTCGGCGGAGACCTGGAAGGACTGCGCAAACACCTCGAAGGGATCGCCGATCTCGCGGGCGATGCGGTGCAGCACCCGCTCGAGCAGCGGGCCGCCGGCACCAGTGGTGGTCGACGAGCCGATCTCTTCGTGGTTGAAGGCCGCGAGCACCAGGATGTCGCGGGAATCCTCCTTCGCAGCCAGCAGTGCCTCGAGCGAGGCCCACACGCTGGTGAGGTTATCCAGGCGGCCTGCGGCGAGCAGATCGCCGAGCAACTCGCCGCGCTGCGCGTCGGCGGTGATCAGCTCGTGCGCGAAAATGCGCTGCGGGTCCACGCCCGCGGCCTCGCCGACCAGCTCCATCAGCGGGCGGTCGCCGCCGAGCACCGGAGGCGTGTGCGCCTGGCGGTTCACCGTCGGGCCGTCCGCGCGGTAGAGGTGGATGGCCAGGTTGGGGATGCGGGCGATCGCGCCAATGTCGACGAGGTGCTGCGCCCCGTCATCGGTGACGATGCGACCAGCAAAGCGCAGGTCCCGATCCAGCCAGCTTTGCAGGATCGGGCCGCCGTAGACCTCCACCGCGACCTGGCGCAGCCCCTCGCGCTCAAAATCCGGCTCCGGCTTGGCCATCAGGCCGGGCGAATCAGTGTGGGAGCCAACAATGCGGAAGCGAGGGCGGGCGGTTTCCGGCACCCACCACGCGATGACCGCCCCGCCGTCGACGAGTACGTGGCCGCCGGGGGCTGCTGGGGAGTCGGGGGTGGATGAGGTGGCGTCGAGAAGCGAAAAGCCCTGCTCCACGAGGGTGGAGGCGACGCGATCGGCCGCGTGGAAGGCGCTGGGGCTTGCGTGGGTGAAGTCAATAAAGCGAGCGAGCATGCCTCCACTCTAAGATGTGGGGCACCATGACACCACGACCGCTTGCACTTTCCCCGTCCCGCGCCTCCGACTACCAAAGCTGCCCGTTGAAGTACCGGCTGCGCACCATCGACAAAATCCCCGAGCCGACGACGGAAGCGCAGGTCAAAGGCACACTCGTGCACGCGGTCTTGGAGGATATGTTCAGCTGGCCGCGCGAGGAGCGCACCTTCCCGGCGGCGGTGAAGCGCATCAAGCCGGCGTGGGCCGCGCTGTGTGAGAAGGATCCGAGCAGCGCCGAGCCGATTGACGACGAAATGGCGCTTTTCCGGGATGCGCGCGACCTGCTGCGCGGCTACTTCCACATGGAGAACCCGCTCGGCTTTGACGCCCACGAGCAGGAGATGTACGTCAACACCGTGCTGCCCAACGGCGTGCCGGTGCGCGGCTTCATCGACCGGGTCGACATCGCCCCCACCGGCGAGGTCCGCGTGGTGGACTATAAGACCGGCAAGAAGCCACTGCCCCGCTACTCACAGGATGCGCAGTTCCAGATGCGTTTCTATGCGCTGGTGTACTGGCGGTTGTTTGCAACCATCCCCACTCAGCTGCGGCTGATGTATTTGAAGGTGATGGACTCGATGTTCCTTTCACCCTCGCGCGAAGAGCTGGAGTACTTCGAGCGCGACTTAGGCGAGCTGTGGGCGAAGATCGAGGCAGATGGCAAGGAGGGGCACTTCCGGCCGAAGAAGTCGAAGCTGTGTGGCTGGTGCGCCTTCCAGGACCTGTGCCCGGAGTTTGGCGGTACGCCGCCGGAGTACCCGGGATGGCCGGGCTCGGCGGCGGATACCGCGGACTAACTCGTCGAGTCGCTTTAGAACAGGCCGGTGATGTGGCCGTCCTCGGCGACGTCGATGTTGTTGGCCGCCGGGGTCTTCGGCAGGCCCGGCATGGTCATCACATCGCCGGTGAGCGCGACGACGAAGCCCGCCCCGGTGCGTGGGATGAGCTTGCGCACGTGCAGCGTGTGGCCTGTTGGTGCGCCGAGCTGCGAGGGCTCGTCCGAGAAGGAGTACTGCGTCTTGGAGATGCACACCGGCAGGGTGTCGAAGCCGTTTGCTTTCAACATCTTCAAATCGCGCATCGCATTGACGGAGTATTGCACGTTGTCGGCGCGGTAGATCTCGCGCGCGATGGTCTCGATCGAGGCCTCAATCCCGTCGGCCGGGTCGTAGAGCTGCGTGGACGTACCCTCGGAGAGGTTGTCCAGCAGCGTGGTCGCAAGCTGCGTGGCACCCTCCCCACCCTTGGCCCACACGTCTGCCTCGGCGATGGCCACGCCGGTACGCTCCGCCCAGTCGCGTACCCACTCGAGCTCGGCTTCCGTGTCAGAGGTAAAGCGGTTGAGCGCGACGACCGGGGTCACACCGAACTTGCGGATGTTTTCCACGTGGCGCGCGAGGTTGCTGATGCCCTGCTCGAGTGCATCGAGGTTTTCCTGCTCCAGGTCCTCGCGCGCAATCCCCGCGTTGTACTTGATAGAGCGGACCGTGGCCACGACGACGGCACCGGCAACATCCAGGTCGCCGTAGCGTGCCTTGATGTCGAAGAATTTCTCCGCGCCCAGATCGGAGCCGAAGCCGGCCTCGGTAAGCACGATGTCCGCGTACTGCATAGCGGTGCGGGTGGCCAGCAGCGTGTTGCAGCCGTGAGCGATGTTGGCAAAAGGGCCACCGTGGATAAACGCCGGGGTGCCGCCGAGGGTTTGCACCAGGTTCGGGTTAATCGCCTGCTTGAGCAGCGCGGCCATGGCACCTTCCGCGCCGAGCTGGCCGGCGGTGACAGGCTCCTGGTCGTAGGTCAGCCCGATGGTGATCCTGGCCAGGCGCTCCTTCAGATCGTCCAGATCCGTTGCCAACCCGAGGATCGCCATGATCTCCGAGGCGGCAGTGATGGTAAAACCGGTCTGTGCGGGCACGCCGTTGGTGGGTCCACCCAGGCCGGTGACGACGTTGCGCAGGCTGCGGTCGTTGACGTCCAAGCAGCGCTGCCAGGTCACGCGGCGCGGGTCGATGTTGAGCTCGTTGCCCTGGTGGATGTGGTTATCAATCATCGCGGCCAGGGTGTTGTTCGCCGAGGTGATCGCGTGGAAGTCGCCGGTGAAGTGCAGGTTGATGTCCTCCATCGGGACGACCTGAGAGTAGCCACCGCCAGCCGCGCCACCCTTGATGCCCATGACAGGGCCAAGCGAAGGCTCGCGCAGGGCCACCATGGCGTTATGACCGAGCTGCGCGAGCGCGTCGGTCAGCCCGATCAGGACGGTGGATTTGCCCTCGCCCGCAGGCGTGGGCGACACACCGGTGACCAGCACCAGCTTCGCGTCGGCCTCCCCGGGGTTGCGGGCAACATCGACCTTGGCCATGTGCGCGCCGTACGGGATCAGCGCGTCCTGGTCCACGCCGGCCTTCGCGGCAATGTCCGCGATCGGCTCGAGCGTGTGGGCCTGGGCAATATCGACGTCAGTTTTCGGAGCTGCTGTTGGTGCTTTGGTCTCAGACATGCCCCCACAGTACCGCAGGAACGGAGATGAAGGACGCTAGAGAACGACGGCACCAATCCCGTATCCCAGCAGGATAGAGATGGTGATGCACGCGATGCCGGGGATGATAAACGGGTGGTCAAAGACGTATTTGCCGATCCGGGTCGAGCCGGTGTCGTCCATCTCCACCGCGGCGAGCAACGTGGGATAGGTCGGCAGGACGAACAGCGCCGAGACTGCCGGGAAGGCAGCCACCGCGGTCAGCGGGCTGACACCGATGGCCAATGCGGCGGGCATGAGCGCCTTCGCTGTTGCTGCCTGCGAGTAGAGCAGGCAGGCAGCGAAGAAAAGCACGACTGCGAGCAGCCAGGGCTGCGCTTGCAACACGTCGCCGGCGATGACCTGGATGTCATCGATGTAGTGGTTGATAAAGGTCGTGCCGAGCCAGGCGACGCCGAGGACGCACACGCTGGCAGACATGCCGGAGCGGAAGACCTGGGTGGTGAGTACCTCGGCGGACTTGCTCTTGGTCACCCAGCAGATCACTGCCGCAGCCGAGAGCATGATTGCCATAATCGCCTCGTTGCGCGGCACTGTCGGGTCGGGGATCAGACCGATCTGCTGGGAGATCAGCGTGGCGTAGGCCATGACGATGAGGATGGCGGCGAGGAAGATGCCGACGGAGGCCTTGGCTCCGGGCTTCGGGGAGAACCCGGCTGAGGTGTGCGAGGTCGACACCAGGCCGTCGGCCAAGCGCTGCTGGTAGACCGGATCATCTTCTAAGTCGCGCCCGAGCCGGTTGGCCAGCCAGGCGGTGGGGAAAATGGCGAGGAAGGTCGCCGGCAGCATTACCGCGAGCAGCTGCAGGTAGCCCACACCGTGCGGCTCAAGCAGTGCTGCCATAAACACCACGGCGGCCGAAATTGGCGAGGCCACGATGGCCATCTGGGAGGCAATCACGGCGACTGAGAGCGGGCGTGAGGGGCGTACCTTGCCTTCCTTGGCCACCTCCACGATCACCGGGAGGGTGGAAAACGCGGTGTGGCCGGTACCCGCGAGCACCGTCATCAGCCAGGTGACGATCGGCGCGTAAATGGTCACGCGCTTCGGGTTAGAGCGCAGGAACTTCTCGGCCAGATACACCAGGTAGTCCATGCCGCCCGCGAGCTGCATCGCGGAGATCGCGGCGATGACGCACATGATGATGCCGATGACATCAAAGGGAATGTCCTCGGCGGTGACGGTCACGCCGGTCGCGCCGAGCAACAGCACGCCGAGCCCACCGGCGAAGCCGATAGCGATTGATCCCATTCGGGCGCCCAGTACGATGGCGCCGAACAGGATGATGAGGTGGACGAGCAAGAGCAAGGACACGGGGCGACTCCTCTGTTCAATCCTTGAGGTGTTCTGATGCGAGTTCCATTATCGCCCCGATGGTGTTACCAATACAATTTGGCCGAGCGTGAGATGCGTTACGCTCCCACGCCCGGCCTCGGCTACAGCCGGATTAGTCCTCGTCTACGTACAGCTTGCCCCGGTACTCAGGGTGCATGAGGTTTTCCTTGCTCAGCACGGCATCGAGCTCCTCCTCGGTGAGCAGCCCCTTCTCCAGGACCAGCTCGCGCACCCCGCGGCCGGTCGCTGCTGCCTCCTTACCGATGAGGTCGCCGTTGTGGTGGCCGATGACCGGGTTGAGGTAGGTGATGATGCCGATGGAATTCTGCACGTACGCCTCGCAGACCTCCTTGTTGGCGGTAATCCCGGTGACGCACTTCTCGCGCAGGGTGCGCGCCGCGTTAGCAAGCAGCGAGATGGAGTTGAACAGCGACTGCGCGATCACCGGCTCCATCACGTTGAGCTGCAGCTGGCCGGCCTCGGCAGCCATGGACACCGTCAGGTCGTTGCCGAAGACCTTGAAGCACGCCTGGTTGACCACCTCGGGGATGACCGGGTTGACCTTCGCCGGCATGATCGACGAGCCCGCCTGGCGCTCCGGCAGGTTGATCTCGTTGAGGCCCGCGCGCGGCCCGGAGGACAGCAAGCGCAGGTCGTTGCTGATCTTGGACATCTTCATCGCGGCGCGCTTGATCGCGCCGTGCATCATGACATACCCGCCGGTATCCGAGGTCGCCTCGATCAGGTTCGGCGAGGCCTGGATATCCAGGCCAGTCACCTCACGCAGCGCAGCGACCGCCTGGTCGCGGTAGCCCTTCGGCGTGTTGATCCCGGTGCCGATCGCGGTGGCGCCCAGGTTGATCTCCAGCAGCGACTCCGCCGCGTTGACCAGCGTGCGGTTCTCCTCCCCCAGGTTCTCACCAAACGCGGTGAACTCCTCCCCCAGCGTCATCGGTACAGCGTCCTGGAGCTGGGTGCGCCCCATCTTGATGATGTCCGCGAACTCGTCGCCTTTCGCACGGAACGCCTGCTGCAGCTGGTCGAACTCCTCGATGAGATTCTGCACCGCGTGGTACAGGCCGAGCCGCAAACCGGTCGGGTACGCGTCGTTGGTGGACTGCGACATGTTCACATCGTCGTTCGGGTTGAGCGCTGCGTAGTCGCCCTTCTCCTTGCCCATGTACTCGAGCGCGAGGTTGGTCACAACCTCGTTCGTGTTCATGTTCAGCGAGGTACCTGCCCCGCCCTGGAAGGCGTCGATGGGGAACTGATCCATGCAGCGCCCATCTTCAAGGATCTGATCGCAGGCCCAGACAATGGCCTCCGCTTTGGCCTTCGGCAGTGCGTGGAGGCGCCGGTTGGCCAGCGCCGCCGCCTTCTTCACCTGCACCATGCCGCGGACAAAGTCCGGGAAATCATTGATGGTCTCGCGCGAGATCTGGAAGTTGTCCACCGCGCGCAGCGTGTGGATGCCGTAGTACACATCGGCCGGGACGTCGAGGGTGCCAAGCAGGTCTTCTTCTTTACGAGTGCTCATGCCGCCCAAACTACCAAGCAACGCGCCCCCGCCACATGCCTCGCCCGGTTTGGGGGTGAATGCGCGGGGCATGCTTCTCGACGCCTACGTAGCTACCTGCGTGACGCGCCCCCGCAAGCCCCCCTTAGAGCCGGGCGATACGCAGCTCGGTGGCAATCGTGCCCTCGGCACCAAGATCCGTGAGCGCGTCCATGATGCGGTTTGCCTCCTTGCGCGGCACCATCGCACGGACCGCGACCCAGTTCTCGCGCGACAGCGGCGAAACCGTCGGGCCGGTAATGCCCGGGGTGAGCGCCAGCACCTCGTCGAGGGAATCGCGCGAGACGTTGTAGTCGATCATCAGGTAGTTGTGGGCGTTGAGGATGCCCTCGATGCGCTTGAGGACCTTCACGTGCCCGTCGCCAAGCACCATGTCCTTCCGCTTGACCACCCCCGCCTCGCTGGCGATGATCGGCTCGCCGAACGGGGCCAGGCCCTGCTGGCGCAACGTCGCGCCGGTGGAGACCACATCGGCGATCACGTCAGCCACGCCGAGCTTGATGGAGATCTCCACCGCGCCGTCGAGGCGGATAACCTGGCCCGGAGTGATACCGCGCGCGCCGAGGTAGTCCTCCACCAAATGCGGGTACGAGGTGGCAATGCGCTTGCCCTGCAGATCCTCGACTGCCCAGGTCTCGCCCTGCGGGGCGGCAAAACGGAATGTGGAGGCACCAAAGCCAAGCTCCATGACCTCTTCGACGTTGGCGCGGGAGTCCTCCGCCAAGTCGCGGCCGGTAATGCCTAAGTCGAGGTGGCCCTGGGCGACGTAGATCGCGATGTCCTTAGGGCGGAGGAAGAAGAACTCCACCCCGTTCGGCTCATCCACGATGTTCAGCGCCTTGTTCAGCCCACGGCCCTTGTAGCCGGCCTCCTTGAGTACCTGCAGCGCCTTTTCCGACAGCGAGCCCTTATTGGGCACGGCAATTTTGATCAGCGGTTTGTCCATTGCTGCTACTTCCTAGAGGTACTTGTAAATGTCTTCCGGGGTCAGCCCGCGCTTGATCATCATGACCTGCGTCCAGTAGATGAGTTGGCTCATCTCCTCGGCGAGCTCTGCGTCCGACTGGTACTCGGACGCGATCCAGACTTCGCCGGCCTCCTCGATGATCTTCTTGCCGATGAAGTGCTCGCCCTTGTCCAGCGCTTCGACGGTGCCGGAGCCCGCGGGGCGGTCGGCGGATTTTTGGGTCAGCTCAGCAAACAGTGCATCGAAAGTTTTCACGCCTTCAAACCTTAGCCCAGTGGCCTTGCCGCCGCGGCAAACCATGCGGAAACATCCGCCACCGTCGCCCCCACAAAGCGCGCTGGGTCAAACTTGTACACCCCGCGCGGCACCTCTTGTGCAAGGCCGAGCACGCGGCAACCAGCAGTGGCTGCGGCCGTCATGCCGGTGAAGGAATCCTCCGCGACCAGACACGACGCGGGGTCTGCCCCGACGCGGCGGGCGGCCTCGGCATACATGTCCGGGGCTGGTTTCGGGGCGGTGACCTCATCGCCGGTGATCGAGTCGGTGAAGAACTCACGCCCGATCGCGTCGATGCAGCGATCCGCCAGGGAGCGCTCGGTGTTCGTGGTGACAAACATCGGCACGCCCGTGGCCTCTAAGAGGCTGAGCAGGGGGCGGATCCCCGGAGTGAGCTCAATGCCGTGTGCGAGCTTCTCCGCCATCCGCGCGTACATCCACTCCCGCAGCGTGTCCTCCTCACCCGGAACGAGTTCGTAGTCGGCCCACCGCGCACAGATGCGCAGCGACTCGGCGAAGCTTGCGCCCTCGGTCTTCTTGCGTTCCTCCGGGGTGAGCCTGCGCCCGAGTTTCTCGGAAAGCTCGAAGGTGGTCTCCGCCCACACCGGCTCTGTGTTAATGAGCGTGCCGTCCATGTCCCAGAAGATCGCTGCGGGAAGCTCGTGCTTACTCAAATTCCGGCAGCTCCCCCACTGCTTCGTCCTCCGCGCCAACCGCTACTGCGGCGCGACGTACGAGGTCTTCCAGCTCAGCCTTCTCCTCGGGTTCGAGCACGGCGTACTCGTACTTAGCGTTGAAGGCCTCCAGGTTGTCGTAGAAGGGCGTGACCAGCGATGTCAGGCGCGCGGCGTCGGGCGCAGGCTCAAGCAGGTCGACCGCGTCGAGAAACATCTCGAGCAGCTTCTTCAGCTCGGGCAGCGCATCCGGGTCGAAGGGCTGCTCCCACAGCTCCTTATCGCTGTCGTTGAGGTAGGAGCCAGTGGCGAAGGTACGCAAGTCATCGATGAACTCGTCGACCTCCGGCTGCAGCTCGGTGCGGACGGAGGATTCTGCTGGTGTTGGCGTTGTCATGGTCTCTATTCTTTACGACTCGGCGAAAACGCGCACGCCGAGCAGGCCGTCAATCGCATCCGCGAACAGGCCCTCGTGGTCGCCGCGTGCTTGGTTAATGAGGCGTAGCGCCCGGGGCGTGTCCAGGTCGTCGGCAAGCGCGGCGCGCAGCTCGTTGGTGTTAGCCAGCGCCTCTGCCTCGGATACCTCGTTGCTTAAGCGCTCCTGCCAGCGAGCAAGGCGCTGCTCGGCGGCTTTGAGCCCGCGGTCGCTGAAGTCGCGGTCGGCCCGGTAGTGGTCGGCAAAGACCGCCACGCGGATGGCGTCGGCGCTGTGGCCCTGTTCGGTGAGCTTGTGCACGAAAACGAGGTTGCCCAACGACTTCGACATCTTCACACCGTTGAGCGCGATCATGCCGGAGTGGACGTAGTGGCCGGCCATGCGCGGGGTGCCGAGGGCCGCCTCCGCGTGTGCTGCCGAGAACTCGTGGTGCGGGAACGCCAGGTCGGAGCCCCCGCCCTGGATGGCGAAAGAGGAGCCGAGGCGGTTGGTGGCAATCGCGGAGCACTCCACGTGCCAGCCGGGTCGGCCCGCCCCCAGCGGTGTCTGCCAGGACGGCTCACCCTCGCGCGCCCCGCGCCACACCAGGGCGTCGAGCGTGTCGCGCTTGCCCTCACGCTGCGGGTCGCCGCCGCGCTCAGCGAAGAAGGCCTCCATGGTGGTCCGATCCAAGTTGGACTCGTAGCCGAACTGCTCGGTGGCCGTGATGTCGGCGTAGATATCGCCCTTGTCGAGGCGGTAGGCCGCGCCAACGTCGAGAAGCTTCTGCACCATTTCAGCGACCTCATCGATCGCTTCCATCGCGCCGACGAACTCGCGCGGCGGGATCACCGAGAGGATCTCCATGTCGCTGCGGAAGAGGTTGATCTGGCTGCGGCCCAGCTCGCGCCAGTCAACGCCGTCGCGCTCGGCGCGCTCGAACAGCGGGTCGTCCACGTCGGTGACGTTTTGCACGTAATGGACCTTGTGGCCGTTAGCCAGCAGCTGGCGCTGCACCAGGTCGAAGGTGAGGTAGGTCGCGGCGTGGCCCAAGTGGGTGGAGTCGTACGGGGTGATCCCGCAGACGTAGAGGCCGACCTCGCCGCGTGCATCCGGTGTCACGTTAACCGGACGCACTTTCTGGTCGGCGGTGTCGTACAAGTGCAACGGCCGGGGGAAACCGGCGACGTGCTTCACATTCGGGTAAGGCCAGGATTGCATGGCAACCACCCTAACCCATCTGCGCCGGTTTCAGCGCAGTCCGGATAACAGCCGCAGACTAGACCGGCTGCATCACACCCGTGGCCAACAGGATCATCACGATGATGCCCAGCGGGATGCGGTAGGCCGCGAACCAGGCAAAGGAGTGGTTGGACACGAACTTCAAAAGCCAGGCAATGGAAATGTAGCCGAGCACGAAGGCCACGCCGGAGCCGACCAAAAGCTGGATGCCGCTAGCGGCTTGTCCGGCTTGGGGGTCGAAGGCGTCGGGAAGCGAAAAGAGCCCCGAGGCGAGCACGGCCGGGATGGCGAGCAGGAAGCTGAAGCGGGTGGCCACCTCGCGGTCCAGGTTGAGAAAGAGGCCACCGGAGACCGTGCCGCCGGAGCGCGACACACCCGGGATGAGCGCGAGGCACTGCCACAGGCCCATCACGATTGCGTCCTTCATGTTCAGTTCCTCGAAGCTGCGGGTCTTTCTGCCCTTGCGCTCGGCGAGGATGAACACGAGGGAGAACAGGATGAGCACCGCCGCGGTGATCCACAGATTGCGCAGGTTTTCCCTAATCAGGTCCTTGAACAGCACGCCCATTACCGCGACCGGGATGGTGCCCACGATGACCATCCAGCCCATGCGGTAGTCAAAGCCGCGCTTGTCCTTGTTGGCCAGGCCGACAAACCAGCCCGAGAGATAGCGCCAGATGTCTTTGGCGAAGTAGACCAGCACCGCGAGCTCCGTGCCGAGCTGGACGACGGCGGTGAAACTGGCACCGGCGTCTTGACCCCAAAACAGCTCGGAGACGATGCGCAGGTGCCCGGAGGACGAGACCGGCAGGAACTCGGTCAGCCCCTGCACGATCGACAAGACGATGACCTGGATCCAGGTCATGGACTCGGTGAGTTGCGTGGGATCAGTCATGGCAAGAAACACTACCCGCGCCATACCGCTGCCACCCAACGCACACGGCTCAAGGTGCTTACGCCAGGTTGCTAGGGTTAGGGGTTGTGAAACACTCAAGATTTCGTGCTGCTGCCTGTCTTCTGGTGGCCGCTACCGCGCTGAGCGCGTGCGGCTCGGACGTCACTGGCGACGACCTGCCAGAGCAGATGGGCAACGCCACTCCGGCTCCATCCCCCGCATCGTCTGATCCCGCAGGCACCGTCCTGCCTTTCGACGCAATCGAAGACCTCGACACTACCGAGGGCGTGATCGCGGTGCGCACCGCCAACGAGCTGCACGTGGGTACCGTCGAGAAGCTGCGCGAGGGTACCGCTGACACGCTTGCGCTCGACGAGGCGTGCGGAGATGTTTCCGCCAACGCCGGGGTTTTCGCACTGGGTTGTGGGAGCACAATCATGCTTGTGCGCGCCGCGGATT
Source organism: Corynebacterium sp. HMSC074A01 (assembly GCF_001831515.1). Lineage (GTDB taxonomy): Bacteria > Actinomycetota > Actinomycetes > Mycobacteriales > Mycobacteriaceae > Corynebacterium. Next base: position 64,140 of record NZ_KV825599.1, on the reverse strand, counting down.
CCGCGCAGGCGGAGACCCTAGAGGTCGAGGAGCCGGTTACTTCTGCCACGGTCACCACCGGCGGCGAGGTGCTCGCGGGTAGCGACAGCGAGCGCAAGGTCTGGCTCTACCGCGACGGTCAGCTCGCCGACACCTTCTCGGTCGCGCGCGAAACCGACCAGCTCCAGGCGGTCCCCGTGGACGGCCAGGCGGACAGCGTGGTGCGCGTCAACCACTTCGACACCACCATCCAGGACATTGACTGGGGCACGGGCCGCCAGGGCGGCACGCTCCGCGTCGGCCTGGGCGTAGGCAAGGTCGCCGGTGGCACACACGGGCTGGTGCTCGCCGCCGACGCGACGGGCAACCAGCTTTTGGTCTACACCACCGACGACATCATCCGCCTCCACCAGATGGCACCGGTGCCGGAAAGCCCGTGGGATGTGGCCTGGGACGAGAACACGCAGCTCGCGTGGATCACCTCCACCGCCACCAACACCGCCACCGGCTACGACATCTCCCGCGGCGTCCCGCTCAAACGCAGCGAGTTCGCAACAGTTGCGGACGCGCAGAGCATCATCACGCTTGACGACGCCACGTTGCTCATCGCGTCCGCCTCCGGCGAAGGCCTCCAGATCGTCGAGCCCACCGACCGGGAACTTGCCGATCTGCCGGCCGCAACCGCCCCCGCAACCCAAGTACCGCAAAACTAACACCGGCGACGCAAAAGGAAGTAAGAGACGTGACCGAGAAGCCATCCTCCCCCAGCAAAGCCGCCGGCGTGTACGACACGGCCTACGCCGCCGCGCTTAAGGCAATGTTCCTCCTGCCGCCGGAGCGCATCCACGGCATCATCAACGTCGGGCTGCGCGCACTCCACGCACTCGGCCCGGTGAACCGATTCGCAGAGAAGGTCGTGCGCGTGCACGACCCGGCGCTCAAGCAGGTCTGCTTCGGCGTCGAATTCCCCGCCCCGCTCGGCCTGGCTGCCGGGTTTGATAAGAACGCCGACGCGCTCGACGCCTGGGGCGCGCTCGGGTTCGGCTACGCCGAGGTCGGCACCGTCACACCGAAGACGCAGCCCGGCAACCCCGCGCCCCGCCTGTTCCGCCTGCCCGCCGACAAGGCGATCTTGAACCGCATGGGCTTTAACAACCGCGGCGCGCTCGCGGCGGCGATTAACCTCGATTCGCGCAAGTCGACCGACATCGTGGGCATCAACATCGGCAAGAACAAGACCGCCGAAGACGCCGTCGCCGACTACCGCGCCGGCGCAACCGTGCTCGGTCCCCTGGCCGACTACCTGGTGGTCAACGTCTCTTCCCCGAACACGCCCGGGCTGCGCGACCTGCAGGCGGTTGAAGAGCTCCGCCCGATCCTGCAGGTAGTCGCGGAGTCGACCGACACCCCAGTGCTGGTGAAGATCGCCCCGGACCTTTCCGACGAGGACATCGACGCGGTCGCCGACCTGGCGGTAGAGCTCGGCCTGGCGGGCATCGTGGCGACGAACACCACGATTTCCCGCGAGGGCCTTGCCACGCCTGCCGATGAGGTCGAGGCGATGGGCGCCGGCGGTATCTCCGGTGCCCCGCTCAATGACCGCTCGCTCGAGGTGCTGCGCCGCCTCCACGCGCGCGTTGGCGAATCGCTCACGCTGGTCAGCGTCGGCGGGATCAGCACGCCCGAGCAGGCGTGGGAGCGCATCGCCGCGGGCGCAAGCCTGCTCCAGGGCTACACGGGCTTCATCTACGGCGGTCCGGCCTGGATCCGCCGGATCCACACCGGCATTGCCGCACAGATTAAAGCCCACGACCTGAAGGATATTACCCAGGCCGTGGGCTGCGGGCTACCCTACAAGGGCTAGCGGCTCGCTAGCGACGCTGCGGCGTGGTCCGGCGCAGCACGATCGCGCACAGCAGCGCGCCAACGCCCCACAGCGCGGGCCAGTAGGCCTGCGTGTAGAACAGCGTGTATGTCGGCAGCGCCACGCCGAGCCCGATGAGCACGAGCGCGACAATGAGCGCGCCGACCTGCGTGCGCGAGCCCTCCTGGGAGGTGCTCACGGTGGCGAACGCGCCGATGATCACCGCGGCGATAAGCACGGTGACGGTCTGCAACGTCATAGCGAAGAGCTCCTCGCCACGGAGCAGGGTTAACACGGTAAACAAGAACAGCGCGGCGGCCAGCGTGATAAACGCGCCGCCTGCGCGAAGCTGAATTGGGACCATAGGTAAACGTCGAGTTAGTTGTTCTCGAACCAACCCCACGCCACGGCGCGACCCAGCGAGTGGAAGTACAGGTTAAAGCCAAGCTGCGTCGGGTTGGCGATCTCCGCTGGCAGCTCCTCGACGTCCACCGCATGCACCGCAAACAGGTAGCGGTGCGGGCCGTGACCTGCCGGCGGGTTCGCACCGTAGAAGCCGGAGACACCCGAATCGCCAACCAGCTGGGTGGCACCCACGCCCAGGTCTTCCTTTGCGGCATCGCCGGAAGCCAGGCTCGTCACCGAGACCGGGATGTTAAACGCGGCCCAGTGCCAGAAGCCGGAGCCAGTCGGGGCGTCCGGGTCAAAGCAGGTAATGGCGAGCGACTTCGTGCCCTTCGGCAGATCGGACCAAGACAGCTGCGGCGAGGTCGCATTGTCGCCGGTCAACGCAAGCGGGAGCTTCTCGCCTTCGACGAAGTCCTCGGAGCTTAGCGGAAAGGATGGCAGGTCCTTCAACGGCGCGTACGGGTCGGGGCCGGGGAAACGATCAGATACGTATGAAGTAGTCATGCTTCCTATTTGTACCTGAAATGTTGTGAACTCCGCCATGTTTTTGCCCAATTCGCCGAAACCTCACGGTGCTCGTCCCAACACGAGGGCCACGCGAATCACAGCAGTGTCGTAACGGGCCCGACACACGCGGTCTGACAGCACCGGAAACCACCAACACGCTGGCGATTTGTACTCTTTGGTGGTGTCGCCCTATAGTAGTGCAAGTGCCCAGCCGAGAGGCTGAAAACACAAACACCCAGCCCGGGTGGCGGAATGGCAGACGCGCTAGCTTGAGGTGCTAGTGTCCTATTAACGGACGTGGGGGTTCAAGTCCCCCCTCGGGCACAACGACCGGCTTCTGAGAAGGAGCCGGTTTTTCTTTTCGCACAAGGAGAGCTGGACCTTATGGAGTCTGCGGAATCTACGGGCACGCAGCCGTCGGCAAGCAAAAGGCCCCGGCGTGCTGTGCCAACCGCGACTCCGCAGCGCATTACCTTAGTTGCCCTTGCCGCGCTCGCGTTCTGCGCGGCGTGGTGGTGGCTGGACGTGCCCTCGCTTGCCACGCTGCGCGCCTGGTCCGACTCCACTGGCGCTTGGTTCCCGGTCGTCTTCTGGCTCTTCTACGTGCTGATCACGCAGTTCCCCATCCCCCGCACCGTGTTGACCCTGTCCGCGGGCATCCTGTTCGGCACCGGGGCGGGTATTGCGCTGTCGCTGACGGCGACGACGGCCGCAGCGGTGCTGTCCCTGTGCATCGTGCGGGGCCTGCTGCGCGATTGGATCGCGCCGAAGCTGACACACCCGGCGGTCGAGCAGATCAACCGCCGCCTCGAGCAGCGCGGGTGGTTGGCGGTAGCCAGCCTTCGCATGATCGCCGGCGTGCCCTTTTCCATCATGAACTACGCCGCAGCGCTCACCCGCGTGCGCGTGCTCCCCTTCGCCATCGCGACCTTCATCGGCTCTGCGCCAACGACGGTGCTCGGGGTGATCTTCGGCGATACGCTCACCGGCCAGGCCAATCCCTGGGCGATCGCGGCGCTCGTGGCGCTGGCAATCCTCGGCGTCGGGGGCCTGCTTCTCGACGCCGCGCTACCGACACGCCGCGCACCCCAAAAGTAAAGGCCTGAACCCAGACCGGGGCGTAAAGTAGGCCCTATGATTGCCGTCCACGCGAAGTACAGGGGTAGGGAGAAGAACCGCGCGCAGCTCGTGCAGCGCTCGGCCGAGGCGCTGGCAACGCTGTCGGGGGTTGGCGAGTTCGAGGTCTGCGGCGTCGAGGACATCCGCGCCGACGTGGATTCGCCCGAGGCCGCGCTCAACCTGGTCATGGCGCTGCTTTCCGACGGCAACTGGGCAATCGGGCTCGGCATCACCGGCCACGGCCGGGCCGTCTACGCGGCGAGCGACGCGGTGGGTACCCGCCCCGCCAAGGTCAGTGTCGTTGTGGATACGCCTGAGCCAAAGACCTTCGCCACCGATATCGCGGCGACGTTCGCGCTCGTAGGCCACGTGCTACACAAGCGCACCTTGGAAGGCCGAGAGGCCACCTCGCTGGTGCGAAGTGGCCTCAATCAGAATGAAGCGGCGGCCGAGCTCGGCATCTCCAAGCAGGCGATGAGCCAGCGGCTCCAGGCTGCCGGCTGGCAAGCCGAGCAGGCCGGGTGGAAGCTCGCGCTCAACCTGATTACTCAGGCTTCCGCGCCTCCTGCTCTGGATTCTTAAGTTCTTCCTGGGCTGGGTACGGGGCGTAGACGGACGAGGACTGCTCCGGCGCAGCAATCTCGCGGGGCTGATGGGCGGCCTCCGGTGCGCTCGAACGAGCAACACTGCTGGGGCTGTCCTGCGTCGGGTCCGGATCGTCGACGTGCTTGTTGGCCACGGCCCGTGCCTCGGCAAGCGCCTTCGCCAGCTCTGGATCCGTTGAGGTGTCGAACCATGAGTCGGTGTCCTCCGACTCCGCCATCTCCTTGGTTTCCTCGTCCACGCGGGCGGGCTCGTAGCGGAACACGCCGTCCTCGCCCTTGCCCGCGAAGGCCTGCGCGAACTGCTGCAGCGAGTCGCCGAACTGCGAGGGGATCATCCACATCGTGGCCGCCTCGTTGTCCGCAATCTGCGGCAGCTTCTCCAAGTACTGGTACGCCAAAAGCTCCGGGGTCACGCCGGAGGACTTCACCGCGGCGTTGACCTTCTGGATCGCCCGAGCCTCACCCTGGGCGGCCAGGTACTTCGCGGCGCGCTCACCCTCGGCGCGCAGGATCATCGCCTGGCGCTCAGCCTCCGCGCTCAAAATCGCGGCGTGCTTCTCGCCCTCGGCGGACAAGATGCGTGCTTGCTTCTCACCCTCTGCAGTCTTGATGTCAGACTCACGCTTACCTTCTGCGGTAAGGATCATGGCGCGCTTCTCGCGGTCCGCCTTCATCTGCATCTCCATGGACTGCTGGATGCTCGGCGGCGGATCAATTGCCTTGAGCTCCACTCGGCTAATGCGCAGGCCCCACTTACCCGTCGCGGCATCCAACTCGCCACGCAGGCGACGGTTGATGGTCTCGCGCGAGGTCAGGGTCTCCTCCAGCGTCATGCCGCCGACCACGTCGCGCAGCGTTGCTGTGGAGATCTGCTCCACGCCGACGAGGTAGTTGTCCACCCCGTAGATGGCCTTGGCGGGGTCGTTGATCTGGAACGTCACCACCGTGTCAATCGCCACGGTGAGGTTGTCCTGCGTGATCACCGCCTGGGGCGGGAAAGACACAACGCGCTCACGCGTATCCACGCGCGCACGCACCGAGTCAATGTACGGGATGAGTAAAGTCAGGCCACCGGAAACCGTGCGGGTGTAGCGTCCTAGCCGCTCAATCACGGCGGACTCCCCCTGCGGGATCAGTTTCACGGAGGCGAAGAGCAAGGCCGCCACGAGGGCGATGATGACGACCAAAACAATGGTTGCGCCCATTTAGTGTTCCTTCCAGACGACCGCAACAGGGCCGTCGATATCCGCTACTGTGACAGTGTCGCCGGCGGCGATGCGCTCGGCAGGGTCGAGGCACCTCGCTGACCAGATGGAACCATCCATCCGCACCTGACCGCCATCCGGCCCGATCTCCTCGATCACCGTCACGCGCTGGCCAACCAGCGCGCGAGGTGAGTCGTCATAGACCTGCGGTTGACGGAAACGCTTGTTCAGGTACGGCCGCAAAAAGAGCCAGAACGCTGCCGAGGAAACCACGAATGTGACGATCTCGGCCCACAACGGCACTCCGCCGAGCGCGACTCCTGCAGTGGTCAACGCGCCGGCAGCGAGCATAAGCAGGGTAAACTCCCCCACCGCAAGCTCTAAAAGCGCGAGGACTGCTGCTGCGACAAACCAAACTAAAGCACCCACGCGCCCTAGGGTACAAGGTCTTGCTTGGACAGATCAGGATTCGTCACAAAATCGACCAACCGCTCGACCGCACCAATCAGTGTGGAGTCCAAATCACGGAACGTCTCCACAGCGTTGTACACGCGGTGCCAGCCTTCCTTCGGATCCGACCACCCGAGGCGCTCGCACACACCGGTTTTCCAGTCCTCGCCGTAGGGCACGTCCGGCCAGGCCGGAATGCGCAGCTTCTCCGGCTTCACCGCAGCCCAGATGTCGATGTAGGGGTGCCCAGTGACCAGGACGTGCTCGCCGACGTGCTCAACCAGCCGCGACTCCTTGGTGCCTTCGATGAGGTGGTCCGCGAGCACGCCGATGCGGCGACCAGGGCCTGGCTGAAACTCCGCGAGCCTCTCCGGTAAGTTGTCCAGGCCCTCGAGGTACTCCACCACGACGCCTTCGACGCGCAGGTCGTGGCCCCACACCTTTTCCACAATCGCCGCGTCGTGGATGCCTTCGACCCAGATCCTGCTGGGCATGGCGACCTTCGCGCGCACGTTTTCCACCTTGCGCGAGCCCGAGTTGGAACGCTTCGGGCCAGTTTCCTGCGGGGGCACGTACCTGGTCAGGGTGACGCGCTGGCCCTCCACCAGGAACGCGCCCGGCAGCATCTTGAACAGCCGCTCGGTGCCGTACCGGTCCTCGAGCCGGACGAAGTCACCGTCGTAGGTGCGCTCGAAACCGACCACGGCACCAACGAAGTCGTTGCCCACGATCTCCACGACGATGCCAGGCTCTGCCGGCACCTCCGGGTACACCGGCCGCTTTTTGCGCGCGTGGCCCTGAAAAATGTCTCCTCCGTAGCGGTCATCAAAGCTCATAGTGACCAAAGTCTAACCGGGGCGCACTCACCGCTTTACTCCTGTGCAAAAAGCCCTGCTAGGATTCGTCGAATGCATTCGCGCGCCGAAGTCTATTCGCCCCTGCAAAACACCGCCGTTTGGATCGCGGCGTGGCTCTACAACGTCGAGTCCAGCGATGAAACCCTCGACGCCCTACGCGACCTCGGCGGCAGGCACTCCTACCTCGGCGGCCCGCTTCTGCCGCTGCTTCGCGACATCCGCGCCGCCGCCGATCTGGAAACCCCCGGCCCCGCAGTCAGGCTCATCCTCTGGGGTCCGGGGCAAGCCCCGGGACTTCTCGCCGGCAGCCCCGCGATGGAGGCGCTCACTCCCGCCGGCGCGATCGTCGTACGCGGCCACGACGCCTCCCACATCCTCGTGCCCCGCTACACCGGTGCCACGGTGCAGTGGCGCTGGTTCGAAGAAACCCGCCGCCTGCCCGAGCCCGCGTGGCTCAGCCCCGGGGAGGCCGATGCGCTGCTCGCCCAGGCCACCAACCAGGCTGCACTGCTTATCGACGCCACAGGTCCCACCCGCCACGATCTCCCCAACCCCCGCCTTACCGTCGGCACACTCGCCGACTTCTACGACACGCCGGGCCTACCCGCCGGCGTCACCGCGCGGGCAGCCAAGCTTTTCGCGCGCGCTGACCAGGTCGCGGCCATCATCGAGACGGTGACCGACCGGCTCAACGACCACTCCTTCGACCCGCAGCTTTTCGCCCTGTGGCGCCACATCCGGACCGCGCGGATGGCGGGGGTGGCCGACGCCGTACTGGACTACCAGCGCGAATACATGGGAAACGCCTAAGCGCTACTGGGGCCGCGCCCCGGTGGGCCGCTGCTGCGGCGCGCAGCAGCCTGGGCGGCACGGGGCACCGTTTTCGGTGCAGCCCTGGACGGTGACCGTCGATAAGCTAGCCGGCTCCTCGCCCCGCGCAACTGCCTCGGCGAGATCGACCACCATCGCGGCGAACTGCGGGGTCAACCCCACGGTTGCCAAGCGATCAAGGCTGACGCCCTTGGCCTCGCAGGCCTGCTTGAGCTCGGTGTCGAGGTCCCAGACCACCTCCATGTGGTCGGTGATAAACCCGATCGGTACGCAGATGAGGTGCTCCATCCCGGTGTCTGCGAGCTCCTCAGCGCGGTCAACGACGTCGGGTTCGAGCCACGGGGTTGCAGGGTTGCCAGAGCGGGACTGCCAAACAAGCTCGTAGTCGCTTACGCCAGCCCGCTCGGCCACGAGGCGGGACGCCTCTGCCACTTGCCGGGAATAGAGGTGCGAGTTGTCGGGCCCACCCGAGACGAGGTCCGCGGCATCGGGGACGCTGTGCGCAGTAAAGAGGACGCGGAAGTTTTTACCCGTGGCCCGCTCGATCGCGCCCTTCAGCTCAGCCGCGATCAGTGCAACGAAGCGTTCGTTGCCGAAAAACTGCCACAGCTTGGTGAAGTTCACGCTCGGCGCGACCTCGCGCATCCGCTGGATATCTTCGTCGTACTGGCGGCAGGCGGAGTAGCCACCCCAGGCGCTGGTGGCAAAGACGAGTACCTTGTGCTTACCGTCCGCAGCGAGCTGCTTCGCCGTGTCCTCGGCCAGCGGGTGCCAGTTCCGGTTGCCAAAGTAGACAGGAAGGTCAATGCCGCGCCTTTTCAGCTCTGCCTCGACGTTGGCGATCAGCGTGCGGTTCTGCTGGTTGATCGGGCTGACGCCGTCGAAGTGGTAGTAGTGCTCGCCAACCTTGGCCAAGCGCTCCTTGGGGATGCCACGACCGCGGGTCACATTCTCCAAAAATGGAAGCACCTCGTCCTTACCCTCGGGGCCGCCGAAGGAAAGGACGAGGAGTGCATCGTAGTCAGAAAGCTTCATGCCACCATCGTAATGAGCGTGACATGACGCGGAGCCAGTACCTAGAGGAGTCGCACCGCCATCGGCGCCATACCGGAGTAGCGGACCGGGGAGATCTGCACGTTCTGGCCCGCCTGCGGGGCCTCGATCATCGTGCCGTCGCCGAGGTAGATCGCCACGTGCTGGCTGCCGCCCGGACCCCAGAAGAGCAAGTCGCCGCGCTGCGCCTCGCTCGCGGGCACCTGGGTGCCGCGCTGGTACTGGTAGCCGGTGTAGTGCGGCAGCGAAATGCCAACGCCAGCGAAGGCGTAGAGCACCAGGCCGGAGCAGTCGAACCCGGAAACACTGCCGCCGTTGACACCGGTTGTCGGACCGTTCGCGTCACCGCCGCCCCACACGTACGGCGTGCCGATCATGGCCTGCGCGCGGGAGATGACGGTCTCGATCGAGCCCGAATTCGAGCCGGAGACTGCATTGGAAACCGCGTCGGAGACAGACTCTGCGGTACCGACCTCCGGCAGCAGCGAGGCAAGACCATCACTGACCTCCGGGCTAGCGTAGTCATCGGACGTTGGGCTCACGTTCGCCGCCCCGCCGCCGAGCGCGTTGCTCAAGCCGCCGGCGAAGGCCGCGATGACCTCGCTGTTGCTCGACCCGCCGTAGGGGTTGTCCAGGCTGGTGTGGTTCGCCTGGCTCGACCCGACCATCGCAGCGGCGGCAATGATGCCTGCCGCAGCAGTAATCATCTCGTCGGAGATCTCCAGGTTGCTCGACATCGCCGCGGCGTTGGCCCCGCTTTCGGCGTTTTCCGCCGGTGCCGTCTGCAGGTTCTCCCCATTAGCAGTTGCCGCGGTGGTCAACGCCTGGGCCACGGTCTCCGAGCTCAGCGACGCCACGGCCGGGTCGATCTGCGCCGCGTGCTGCTCGACGCGCACAACCACGTCGTCCGGCACCTCGTCTGCAGTGACCTGCTGCTCTGGCGCAGCAGCGAGCGCGCTGCCGTCCGTCTGCTCGACCTGCTGCTGTGCAGGGGCATCGGTTTCAGTGCCCGCAGCGCCCTCCGTGCCCTCAGCGGACTCTGAAGACTCAGTAGTGTCGGCGTCCCCGTTGGCGTCGGCACGCTGCTGGTCGAGCTCGGACTGGGCCGCGTCGAGCTCCAACTGAGCGGCATCGCGCTGGGACTGCTCCTGCGCGAGCTCTGAGTTGGCCGAGTCGAGCAGTGCACGCACCTCTGCCTCAGCGGCCTCGGCCTCTGCGGCGGTAGACGCAGCGTGCTCGCTTGCCTCGCGCTGTGTCGCCTCGTCGTTCGCTGCCTCAGTGCGGGCGCGCTCAACTTCGGCGAGCTTCGCGCGACGCTCCTCAGTCCGCTGACGGAGGAAGAGCGAGCGATCAAGCACGTCCTTCTGATCATCGCCACTTATGGCAAAGTCAAGGCTTTTCGATTGACCCGCGCCGCGGTACTGAGAACGAGTGACCTCATCGAGCGCCTTACGCGCCTCCACGACAGCTTCTTCGGAGGCTGCGAGACGCTTCTTTGCCTCCTCTGCACCGCGGCGAGCCTGCTCGGCACGTGCGCGGGAGTCCTGCAGGTCTACCAGCGCCTGGTTGACCTTTTCCTGCAGGTCGCCGATGTTGAGGTTCAGCCGGTCGATGTTGGCTTGGGCTTGCGAAATGTTTGCCGCAAGCTCCGTCATCGACGCCGGAGCGGCAACGGCCACGGGGCTGACCAGGGGTGCCGCAAAGGACAGGGATGTTGTGCACGCAACGACGCCGAGGGTGGCGCGGAATCGGCGGCCAGCGCGCGTGGGGCGCGCAGCAGCCGAGGCTCCACCCACAGACGATGGCGTGAACCGCGATGGTTCTACCACGAAAAGGGCTCCTCACGCCGCGTGTCAAAGCATGCGGAAATCATCGAGGGGCTTGCCACCTCTCGACGGCTGCCGCCCATGGGTGACTAGCCCATAGCCTTGACTCGCAGCTGTAGAAAATTGACTACTGATGCAAGCCCGTAAGCAACACTGACCCCGCCGTCTGTGCCCGGTTCATCCTTGGCGTGCTTCCCCACATGCCCGAATTTTCCGACGCAACCTCGCGTGACTAGCGCGTTGTTGCTGTTGAGCGCGAGACGATTGAGTGCAATGCCGACTCACGAGCCGACATGGAGACCATACGACACGTGATCATCCCGTTGCACAATCTTTACCTAATTTCACATGAGTCAAGGTTTTTCCCATGACCCAAAATGACCACACGCTGCACATTCATCCCCCTGCATACTTAGTGTGATTTTGGACACATCATGTAACGCGAGCAAAAAGAAGACGCCGCCCCACCTCAAGTCAAGGCGGGACGGCGCGGTAGCGCTTTCGACAGGGTTGGCTACATCCGTCCGCGAACCGCCCACACAGTCGCGCCGGTTACTACACCGAAGACGATTGCCGCGGCGAGCGCGAGCGGCAGCCAGGGCATATGGAAGCTGTCGGCGGCCTCCGCAAAAGCGATCACGCCCTGGAGGTAATCGGGTTCGGCGACCATCGCGCGCTGCCCGGCGTCGATAGATGCGCGGTCGAGCGTGTCACTGACGGCCAGCGCCACCTGGGGGGTGCGCACGATCACGGTGTCGAAGTCCCCCGCGAGCAACAGGTCCTGGGCCACGTCGCGCAGGTCCGGCACATGTGCGGGTGTGTGCTCGAGAACGACGAGCCCTGTGTGACCCTGGTCTACACTCGGCGCGGCGTCAAGGGCGTCGCGCATGGCCGCTTCGAGCGGTGCATTGACTGGGTTCTCCGTCCCGAAGGCGATGCCGTCCGCCGCGAGCTGGCCTTCCAAGTCAGCCATGTCGATCTCGGGTGGAATCATTCGGACACTCCTTGAGGTGTTGTGCGAGGGGCGCGCCGCCACCACGATCGGCGCGGCGATTGTGCAGTGTATCTGGCAGCTCCATCGCGACTGCGTGCCCCACGCGGTTGTACTGCACGCAAATGGGGGTGAGATTGCGCACTCCTCGGCCAGTTCTTTCCCTAAAACCTCCGCGCCTTACCTAAACATAACGTGCGTACTGTTATTATGGCGACGGAACCGTGGTTGGTCGCATATCATTGATGGTTGACCATCACGTGTCATAGTTCCCAGATTTGGATTACGACGAGAAATGGAGCTCACTGTGGCTGAAAGCAAGAACTCCTTCAACGCTAAGAAGACGCTGGAGGTCGGCGGGAAGTCCTACGACTACTTCGCACTCGATGCTGTTGACGGCATGAAGAAGCTGCCCTACTCCCTCAAGGTGCTGGGCGAGAACCTGCTGCGCACCGAAGACGGCAAGAACGTCACCGAAGACCACATCAAGGCAATTGCCAACTGGGATCCGTCGGCCGAGCCGTCGATCGAGATCCAGTTCACCCCGGCCCGCGTCCTCATGCAGGACTTCACCGGCGTGCCCTGTGTGGTCGACCTTGCCACGATGCGTGAGGCAGTCAGCGACCTCGGCGGCAGCCCCGACCAGGTCAACCCGCTGAACCCGGCAGAGATGGTCATTGACCACTCCGTGATCATCGAGGCGTTTGGTTCCACCACCGCGCTGGATAAGAACGTCGAGATTGAGTACCAGCGCAACGAGGAGCGCTACCAGTTCCTGCGTTGGGGTGCGGAGAACTTCTCCAACTTCCGCGTCGTCCCGCCGGGAACCGGCATTGTCCACCAGGTCAACATCGAGTACCTCTCCCGCGTTGTCTTTGACAACGAGGGCCTGGCATACCCGGACACCTGCATCGGTACCGACTCCCACACCACCATGGAAAACGGCCTGGGCATCCTGGGCTGGGGCGTCGGCGGCATCGAGGCCGAGGCTGCAATGCTCGGCCAGCCGGTCTCCATGCTCATCCCGCGCGTCGTCGGCTTCAAGCTCACCGGTGAGATCCCGGTAGGCGTGACCGCAACCGACGTGGTGCTCACCATCACCGAGATGCTGCGCGAGCACGGCGTGGTGCAGAAGTTCGTCGAGTTCTACGGCAACGGCGTCAAGCAGATTCCGCTGGCAAACCGCGCCACCATCGGCAACATGAGCCCGGAGTTCGGCTCCACCTGTGCGATCTTCCCGATCGACGAGGAGACTATCAACTACCTGCACCTGACCGGCCGCAACCAGGAGGACATCGACCGCGTCGAGGCATACGCCAAGGCACAGGGCATGTGGCTGGAGCAGGACGCAGAGGAGGCCGAGTACTCCGAGTACCTCGAGCTCGACCTTTCCACCGTCGTACCGTCTATCGCTGGCCCGAAGCGCCCGCAGGACCGCATTCTGCTCGCCGAGGCGAAGGAAACCTTCCGCAAGCAGCTGCCGGACTACAACACCGCTGGCAACGAGACCTCCGAGCCGGTGCGCGCAGAGAAGACCGAGTCCGTGGACTACAACCAGTCCTGGCCGGGCAACGGCGAGTCTGCAGCAGCAGGCGCTGAGGGCCGCGCATCCAAGCCGGTCATCGTCGAGTCCCCGCAGGGCGGCGAGTACACCCTCGACCACGGCATGGTCGCGATTGCCGCAATCACCTCCTGCACCAACACCTCCAACCCGTCCGTCATGGTCGGTGCCGCACTGCTGGCTCGTAAGGCTGCTGAGAAGGGCCTGCACGCCAAGCCGTGGGTCAAGACCATCATGGCTCCGGGCTCCCAGGTCGTCGACGGCTACTACGAGCGCGGCGACCTGTGGAAGGACCTCGAGGCTGTCGGCTTCTACCTCACCGGCTTCGGCTGCGCATCCTGCATCGGTAACTCCGGCCCGCTGCCGAACGAGGTCTCGGATGCAATCAACGAGTACGACTTGACCGCAACCGCAGTCCTGTCCGGTAACCGCAACTTCGAAGGCCGCATCTCCCCCGATGTGAAGATGAACTACCTGGCCTCCCCGCTGCTGGTTATCGCGTACTCCATCGCCGGCACCATGGACTTCGACTTCGAGACCCAGCCGCTCGGCCAGGACGCCGATGGCAACGACGTCTTCCTGAAGGACGTTTGGCCGTCCACCGAGGAGATCGAGAGCACCATCTCCGGCATCATCTCCCGCGAGATGTACGAGGCCGACTACGCTGACGTCTTCAAGGGCGACGAGCAGTGGCAGAACCTGGACATCCCGAAGGGCAAGACCTTCGACTGGAACGAGGACTCCACCTACATCCGCAAGGCTCCGTACTTCGACGGCATGCCGGAGGAGCCGGAGGCAGTCGAGGACATCGCCGGTGCACGCGTGCTGGCCAAGCTCGGCGACTCCGTGACCACCGACCACATCTCCCCTGCTTCCTCCATCAAGCCGGGCACCCCGGCGGCGAACTACCTGGACGAGCACGGTGTGGCACGCCACGACTACAACTCCTTCGGTTCCCGTCGTGGTAACCACGAGGTCATGGTTCGCGGTACCTTCGCCAACATCCGTCTGCGCAACGAGCTGGTGGACGAGCAGGGTGGCTACACCCGCGACTTCACCCAGGAGGGCGCACCGCAGGCCTACATCTACGACGCGGCGATGAACTACGCAGAGAAGAACATCCCGCTCGTGGTCATCGCTGGTAAGGAGTACGGCACCGGCTCCTCCCGTGACTGGGCTGCAAAGGGTACCAACCTGCTCGGCGTCAAGTCCGTCATCGCTGAGTCCTTCGAGCGTATCCACCGCTCGAACCTCATCGGCATGGGCGTGCTGCCGCTGCAGTTCCCGGAGGGTGAGTCCCACGGCTCCCTCGGCCTGGACGGCACCGAAACCTTCGAGCTGACCGGCATCACCGCCTTCAACGACGGCGACACGATCCCGAAGACGATCCACGTCGCAGCGACGAAGGACGGCGGCGAGAAGGTCGAGTTCGACGCAGTGGTCCGCGTTGACACCCCTGGTGAGGCAGAGTACTTCCGCCACGGAGGCATTCTGCAGTACGTGCTGCGCCAGATGGTCAAGAACTAATGCCTTGACCCAGCAAGAGGGGTAACTCGGGTTTCGCACCCGGGTGCCCCTCTTCTTTGTCTGCACCCAGCCCACCCCGAACAAAGGAAGGATCGCACCGCGCATGCCCATCGTCAGCGAAAGCGAACTCACTCGCCGTCGGCAGGAAATCATCGACTCTGCCCGCCTCTGCTTCGCCCACTACGGGTTCGAAGGCGCCACCGTAGCCAAGCTTGAGCAGGCGACCGGGAAAACACGCGGTGCGATCTTCCACCACTTTGCAGACAAGGAGGCGCTCTTCCTCGCGATCGCAAGCGAGGACGCGAAGCGCCAGGCCGAGGTGGTGAGCAACCAGGGTCTGGTTGAGGTGATGCGCGACATGCTGCACCACCGGGAAAAGAACGATTGGTTTGTCACCCGGGCCGAGATCGTCCGCAAGCTGCGCACCGATCCCGAGTTTGAGAAGCGCTGGCGCGAGCACCAGGAGGTGCTAGACAAAGCTGTTCATGAACGCATCGTGTCCAACCGCGCAACGCGCGAGGACGTGACCACCGACGTGGTGCAGACCTACCTGGAGACGGTCTTCGAAGGATTCGTGGTTAAGCTGGCTGCGGGCGAGCCCGTGGAGCGTCTAGAGGCCATGCTTTCTTTGGTGGAGCAGTCCGTACGGAGCCCGTTTAGTACAAAGTAGACCAAGCGGTATAGACTTGCCGCTATGTCCAAGCTGCTTTTCCTCTCCTTGCGCCAGGGCGAACTTGCCCAACAGGTCGCACGTGCCGAATACCACGACGTACTCAAGGCCACGGGGTTAAGCGAGGTAGACGTTGAGCTGCAGATCCTCGACCGGCTCGACGAGGAGGTTGGCTCGCTTGAGACCATCAGCGGCATCATCGTCGGCGGCAGCTCGCTCAACATCACCAACGATGAGTACTCGCCGTGGCAGCGTCACGTCCACGAGGTGCTCGCCGGGGTGGTGGATTCCGGGCTCCCGGTCTTCTTCGTCTGCTTCGGCTTTTCCTGGTTGGTGGATCACCTCGGTGGCACTGTCGGCCATTCCCACCCGGAAGACTCCGGCCCAACCGAGGTCGTGCTTAGCGACGCCGCGCACGACGATCCCCTCCTCCGCGGCACCGCCGCCCGCTTCACCGCGCTGACCGGCCACACCGAGAATCCCGACGCAGACACGCTGCCCGCCACGCTGACCGTGCTGGCCACCGGTCCGAGCTGCCCGGTCCAAATCGTGCGCTACGGCGAGAAGGTGTGGGCTACTCAGTTCCACGCGGAGATGGACGCGGAAGCGATGCACACGCGCATGGACTTCTTCTACGACTACGGGTACTTCCCTGCCGAAGAGTACGCCCGGATCGTGGCGGACCTGCCGAACCACGATGTGGCTTGGGCGAACGCGATCCTGCGCAACTTCGCCCAGTACTGCTTCGAGCGCAGCCCGGCGCACGCTCCGCGCGCCTAGCCCGCCTTAGCGGCCGAGCTCGCGCACCGGCACGCTGCCATTTTCAAACTCGAAGGGGTTGGGCACTCCAGAGACGTCTTCGCGTCCGACGAGCTCAACGATGACCTCCGCGACCAGCTCGCGCGAGGTCTCCGGGTGCGCCGAGTCGGCACCGTCGTCGCCTGCGGCCGTGATTGGGGCGAAGCCGGGCACGGGGCCGTCGACAAGCAGGGCGGGGCCCAGGATGACCTGCGGCAGGTCGCTGTCCATCAGGCGTAGATCCACCGCCTTCTTCGCCTCGACGTAGGCGTACCAGGAGCCACCATCGTCTTCTGTGGTGGCGAAACGCGCGCCGACGTAGGAGACCATGAGGAACCGTGGAGGCTCCGAGAGCTGCTCGAGCGCTTCGATGACTCGCAGTGCCGCATCCCGATCGACCGCCCAGGTCCGCTCCGCAGAACCGCCGCCCGCGCCAGCGGACCACACCACCACGTCGAACTGCGCAAGCAGGTCAGCCCACTGCGCGACGGAAAGCTCCGTAATGTCGCGAACCAAAGCGTGCGCGCCCGCCTGCTCGATGCGCTCGACGTGCGCAGGGTTGCGCACCAGCCCGGTAACTTCGTGGCCCTGCTGGGCTAGCCACGGCACCGAGTGGCGGCTGACATTGCCGCCCGCGCCGATGACGAGCACACGCCTCGTGCGTTCCGGCTGTGCGCTAAATGTTGTGTGTTTGTTGTTGGTAAAAGCAGTCATGGGCCCACCGTAACCTCCCAGCTGCGCGCCGTACACCACCCCCGCACTAAGATGAGCGCTATGCACGCAATCATTACCACCACGGGCCCGGACCGCGTCGGCATCATTGCCGCCGTGGCCGGTGCTGCCGCGGAACGCGACCTGAACATTCTCGACGTCTCCCAGACCCTGATGGATAACTACTTCACTATGGTCATGCGCGTCGCCCTCCCCGACAACACCCCGGACATGGGCGAGCTGCAGGAGCACCTTGCGGCCGTGGGCGACAAGCTCGGCGTCATCGTGCGCATCCAGTCCGAGGACCTCTTCACCGCGATGAACGAGGTCTAGGGGTAACACACGACGATGGCTACAGATTTCGATTTTAAGTCCGGCCACATCCTCGACGTCATCCGGATGATCGAGGACTACCGCCTGGATATCCGCACTGTCACCATGGGCATCTCGCTGATCGGCTGCACCCGCTCCTCCATGGAGGCCACCTGCCAGGCCGTCTACGACCGGGTGACCACCCGCGCCGCCCGCCTGGTGGAGGTGTGCGAGGGCATTGAGCGCGAGCTCGGCATTCCGATCGTGAACAAGCGCATCTCGGTCTCCCCTGTTTCGCTCGTTGCAGCGGGTGTGGACGGCAACCCCGTCGACATCGCGCGCGCTTTGGACAAGGCCGCGTCCGAGTTGGGCGTCAACTTCGTGGGCGGCTACTCCGCGCTGGTGGAAAAGGGCGAGACGACCTCAGATCGCCGCCTGATCGATTCGATCCCCGAGGCGCTCAGCGTCACCCAGGCGGTGTGCGGCTCCGTCAACGTGGGCACCTCGCGCGCAGGCATCAACATGGACGCTGTCGCGCGTATGGGTCAGGTGGTCAAGGAGGCCGCCGAGCTGACGAAGGACGAGTCCTCCATCGCTTGCGCGAAGCTCGTGGTCTTTGCGAACGCGGTCGGCGACAACCCATTCATGGCCGGTGCCTTCCACGGCATCGAGGAGCCCGACACGGTGGTCTCCGTCGGTGTTTCCGGCCCCGGCGTGGTGGACAACGCGATCAGCCCGCTGGCGGGTGCCTCGCTGAACGAGATCGCCGAGGAGATCAAGAAGGCCGCCTTCAAGATCACCCGCGCCGGCCAGCTGGTCGGCAACATGGCGGCGGAGCGCCTCGGCGTGCCCTTCGGCATCGTCGATCTCTCCCTCGCCCCGACCGCGGAGGTCGGCGACTCGGTAGCCCACATCCTGGAGCGCATCGGGCTCGAGCAGGTCGGCACCCACGGCACGACCGCTGCACTCGCCCTGCTCAACGACGCGGTGAAGAAGGGCGGCATGATGGCCTGCTCCCGCGTCGGTGGTCTGTCTGGCTCCTTCATCCCGGTCTCCGAGGACCAGGGCATGATCGACGCGGTCCGCTCCGGTTCGATCTCCATGGACAAGCTCGAGGCCATGACCTCGATCTGCTCCGTCGGCTTCGACATGATCGCCATCCCCGGCGACACCTCGGCGGAAACAATCGCGGGCATGATTGCCGACGAAGCCGCGATCGGCATCATGAACCATAAGACCACCGCGGCACGCCTCATCCCCGTCCCGGGCACCAAGCCGGGCGATGAGGTGAACTTCGGTGGCCTGCTCGGCTACGCGCCGGTCATCCCGGTCAATACGAAGAGCACTGCGGAAATGATCCGGCGCGGCGGCTTCATCCCGGCACCTGTGCACGGGTTTAGGAACTAGGCGCGCTTCCCTTGGCCCTCACATTGTGTGAGGGTTTAGGTTTAAAGGCGTGAAGATTTCTGAAGTCGCTGCGGCCGCAGGTTGCTCCGTACGTTCAGTGCGCCACCTGCACGAAAGCGGAGCCGTGGCCGAGCCTGCTCGCACGAGTGGAAACTACCGGGAGTATTCGATCAACGACCTCGCCGCTGTCGTTCGCGCTCGTGCGCTTATCGACGCCGGCGTGCCCATCGCCGACGTCGCCACCGAAGACACCGCGGCTGTGGTCGAGCGTGCCCTAGCGCAACTGGATGGCCGCATTGCCCACCTGCAGCAGCAGCGGAAGAGGCTGGCCATGCTTGCGGCTAATCCTTCTGGTGCGCCGGAGGATATCCGCCAAGCACTGCGTGGAGTATTCACCGACCCGCAGGCACTCCAGCGCGAGCTGGACGCGTGGGACCTCATGGCGCTGACCGGGGTTGCCACTGCCGCCACGTGGGACCAGCTGCGTGCAAACCTCAACGATCCGGAGTGCATCACAGCAGCGCGTGCGGCCGGTCAGCTCTGGGAGGACCTCGGGGAGATGCGGCCGCGAAACTGCCAAGTGGCCGAAACCGCTTCGCGCTTTCGCGAGCTCCTCCCCCACGGGCTGCTGCGCGGGGTTCTCTCTACCCTGCAGGCAGGCGACGTGCCACTCAGCGTGCACGATGTGCCGACGCGGGGTGCGCAACGAGTCGTGCTGCAGGCGTTGGCGGAGGGGTTCGATGGATAAGGTCCTCTCGTTGTGGAAGCAGCATCCAGGCTTCCGTCTTGCCCGCTACGAGCTCGAACTGTACCTCGATCTACTGCGGTGGATTCGCGGCCACCGGCTCGTGCCAGAGGATGCAGAGGTACTCCCCCACCCGCCAGGGCGATTGCAGATGCTCGTGAGCGTGATTTCGGTCCTATGCATCGAGATGGTGGTAGTCCACCTGCTCCTCCCCGCGGGGACAGTGCGGTTGGTTGCGCTGCTGCTGTCCATCTGGGGCGTTGTGTACGTTGCCTCGCTGATCGGCAGCGAGCGCATCCGCCCGAGCTACGTTGCCGACGACGTGACTGTGCTGCGCCGCGGCAAGCTCGTGTTTGCCGAAATCCCGTCCTCGCGCATCAAGCAAAAACACCACCAGCGAACGTTTGCGTCCGAGGTGTCCATTGACGCCGAGACGCTCACTGTAGGCGGGGCCGGTGGCACCGACACGCTCTTAGAACTCACCGAGGCGATCGACGTCGCCGGCGATCGCTACCCCTGGCAGCGGCCGCGGATGCAACCGGTGACGCAGATCCGCTACTACGCCGGGGTTGAGAGTGAAACTAGCGCTTCTTCCCGATGAGGAAGTAGCCCACCCAGCCGAAGGTGTTGACCGCGCCGATGATCGGCGTCCACAGCCACTTCGGGCCGCGGACCTTGCTGTCCTTCGCACGCGCAAGGTCACGTAGTGCTAGCGCTTTGCCGACCGTGTCCAAGGCCGTAAGAATTCCGACGATAGTCTTTTGGTCTGTAGACATGCCGTTCCATGCGTCGCGCAGGATCTTCACAAGTTCGTTGTTGCTCATAGACGCCAGTCTACGCGGCCGCGTTAGTACAACACGCTATTGATCATGCCCCCGATGGCCAGATCGGCTACGCCTCCGGCGGCGAGGACTGAAGCGCAGAGGCGACGTGCATAGGAAGACATACTTCCATGCTAATTTGCAGCCCCTTTAAGCCAATTCAACGATCTCCATATATTCGTCGCTCCACAAATCCTCATCGCCTTCGGGCATGATAATCACCCGCTCCGGCTCAAGCGCGCGCACCGCGCCCGGGTCGTGGGTGACCAGGACGACGGCACCCGTGTAGGTCTTGAGCGCGTCGAGGACCTGCTCACGGGACTGGGGGTCGAGATTGTTCGTGGGCTCGTCGAGAAGCAGCACATTGGCACGGGATGAGACGAGCGTGGCCAGTGCGAGCCTGGTCTTCTCACCGCCGGAGAGCGTGCCTGCTGGCTGCTCGAGTTTGTCGCCGGAGAACATGAAGGCACCGAGCAGTCCGCGCAGGTCCTGCTGGCCGGCGTCCGGACACGCCTCGATGGTGTTCTCCCACACGGTTTTGTCCCCGTCAATGGTGTCGTGCTCCTGCGCGAAGTAGCCGATGCGCAGCCCGTGGCCGGTGACCAGGCCGCCTTCGCCGTCGGTGCGCTCGACGCCCGCGAGCAGTTTAAGCAGCGTCGTCTTACCGGCACCGTTGGTCCCGAGCACGACGACGCGCGCCCCCTTGTCGATAGCCAAGTCGACACCCGCGAACACCTCGAGGGAGCCGTACATCTTGGTCAGCCCCTTGCCGTAAAGCGGGGTCTTACCGCAGGGGGCGGGTTCCGGGAACTTGATCGAGGCGAACTTGTCTGCCACGCGGACTTCGTCCAGCTCCCCCATCATCCGGTCCGCGCGTGCCAGCATCTGCTTCGCCGCGGCGGCCTTGGTCGCCTTCGCACCGAGCTTTGCGGCTTGCTTCTTCAGCGCAGACGCCTTCTTCTCCGCGTTGGCGCGCTCGCGGCGGCGCCGGGCTTCGTCGAGGGCGCGGGCGTCCTTGTACTTGGCAAAGCCCATGTTGTAGACGTCAGCCTCGGCGCGCACGGCGTCGAGGAACCAGATCTTGTTGCACACCGCGTCCAAGAGTTCCACGTCGTGCGAGATCATGATCAGCCCGCCCTCGTGCTTGGACAAGAAGCCGCGCAGCCAGCTGATGGAATCGGCGTCGAGGTGGTTCGTGGGCTCGTCGAGAAGCAGCGTGGTCTGCGACTTCCCTGAGCCCTGCCGGGAAGCGAACAGGATCTGGGCGAGCTCCACGCGGCGCCGCTGGCCGCCGGACAGCGTCTTGAGCGGCTGGTCGAGCACCCGGCCCGGCAGGCCGAGATTGTCGCAGATCTGGGCGGCCTCCGCGTTCGCCTCATATCCGCCGAGCGCCTGGTAGCGCTCCTCCAAGCGGGAGAACTTCGCGATCGCCTTGTCGCGCTCCGCGCCGTCGGTTTCCTCCATGATGGCCTGCTGCTTGGCCATCGAGCGCTGGATCTGGTCGAGCCCGCGGGCCGACAACACGCGGGCCCGAGCAGTCTGCTCGATGTCGCCTTCCTTGGAGTCCTGCGGCAGGTAGCCCACCTCGCCCGAGCGGGTCACAGAGCCGCCGTAGGGTTCGGTCTCCCCCGCCAGGATGCGCATCGTCGTCGTCTTGCCTGCACCGTTGCGGCCCACCAGACCGATACGATCCCCCGGCTGGACACGGAGGTGTTGGCCGGGAGCGTTAAGCAGCGTGCGCGCTCCGACGCGGACTTCAAGATCATTGGTGACAATCACGCAAACACTGTAGCAAGCACCCCCAAACCGCCTACTACCGCATAAAACGCTGCGTCCCCCTGACAGATGTTTCCATCAGGGGGACGAAAAGCGGGGATTCTTAGACCGCGAAACCGAGCGCGCGCAGCTGCTCGCGACCTTCCTCGGTAATCATATGCGGGCCCCACGGCGGCATCCATACCCAGTTGAGCACGATGTCGTCCACCGAGGTGTTGTTGACGATCGCCTCGTGCGCTTGCGCCTCAATGACGTCAGTCAGCGGGCACGCAGGCGAGGTCAGCGTCATGTTCACAATCGCGAGCGTCTTGCCCTCCCGCTCCTCGATCCACAGATCGTAGACCAAGCCGAGGTCGACGACGTTGATCCCCAGCTCGGGGTCAATGACGTCGTGCAGGAACTCTTCCGCATCGGCAGCGAGCTTAATCTGCTCCTCGGTCTGCGGCGGGCGCTCGCCACCACCCTCAAAATTGGAGACACTTTCGCGCTCCTGGGCACCACCTGCGGCAGCGCCAGCGGTCTCGTTGACGTTGTCTTCAGACATGGTTTAGTTCTCCTTCTTCTCCAGGGCTTCCTGGGTTGCGGCCTCGAAGGCCTTCCACCCGAGCAGCGCGCACTTGACGCGAGCCGGGAACTTCGCCACCCCGCCAAAGGCCACGCCATCGCCGATGACTTCCGGGTCGCCTTCCACGGTGCCGCGCGAGGTGATCATTTCCTCGAAGGCCCCAAGCTTCTTCATCGCTTGGTCAAGCGGGAGCCCCTTGATCTCTTCGGCCATCACGCTTGTCGACGCCTGCGAGATCGAGCACCCCTGCGCCTCGTAGGAGACATCCTCTACGGTTTCGCCGTCCTCAGACAGGTGCACGCGCAGCGTCAGCTCGTCGCCGCAGGAGGGGTTGACGTGGTGGACTTCCGCCTCGTAAGGATCGCGAAGCCCTGCGTACTGCGGGTTCTTGTAGTGGTCCAGGATGACTTCCTGGTACATCGATTCAAGGTTCATCGTGCGAAAAACTCCTTCGCCTTTGCAATAGCTGCCACCAGCGTATCTACCTCGTCCTTGGTGTTGTAGAGGTAGAAGCTCGCGCGCGAGGTCGCCTGCACGGCAAGGCCGCGGTGGGCCGGCCACGCGCAGTGGTGGCCGGTGCGGATAGCGACGCCCTCGGCATCGAGGACCTGACCCAGATCGTGCGGGTGCACGCCATCGACGGTGAAGGCAATCGCGCCGCCGCGGTTGTCCGCAGTCAGCGGACCGGCGATCTCCAAGCCCTCGATTTTCTGCATCTGCTCGAGCGCATACGCGGTCAGCTCCTGCTCGTGGGCGTGGATGCGGTCCATGCCCACTTCGCTCAAGAACTCCACCGCCGCGCCGAGGCCGACGACCTGGCTGGTCATCTGCGTGCCCGCCTCAAACCGCTGCGGGGCAGGTGCGTAGGTCGAGCCTTCCATCTTCACGATCTCGATCATGGAACCACCGGTCAAAAACGGCGGCAGCTTGTCCAGGATGTCGCCCTTGCCGTAAACGGCGCCGACGCCGGAAGGCCCGCACATCTTGTGGCCCGAAAACGCGGCGAAGTCCACGTCGAGGGCGTGGAAGTCGACCGGCATGTGCGGCACCGACTGGCACGCGTCGAGCACCGTGAGTGCCCCGACCGCCTTCGCGCGTCGGACCATCTCCTCGACGTCAGCCACCGCGCCAGTCACGTTCGACTGGTGGGTAAACGCCACGACCTTGACGGTGTCGTCCAGCTCGAGCGAATCGAGGTCGATCCGCCCGTCCGGCGTCATCGCGTACCACTTGAGCGTGGCACCCGTGCGTCGGGCGAGCTCCTGCCACGGCACGAGGTTGGCGTGGTGCTCCAGCTCGGTGACGACGATGGTGTCACCCTCGCCTACCTGATACTCGCCAGCGCGATCGTCCCCAAGTACGTAGGCGACGAGGTTCAAGCCCTCGGTCGCGTTCTTCGTAAACGCGATCTCGTGGCCTTCCGCGCCGACGAAACGCGCGATGGCTTCGCGGGCCTTTTCGTAGGCGTCGGTCGCTTCCTCGGCGAGTTGGTAGGAGCCGCGGTGGACGGGCGCGAAGGTGTTCAGCACGAAGTCGCGCTCGGCGTTCCACACGCGTTCCGGTCGCTGTGACGTCGCACCAGAGTCGAGGTAGACAAGCGGCTTGTCATCCCTGACGGTGCGCGACAGGATCGGAAACTCTGCGCGGATCGCCTCCACGTTGAGTGTTCCGTTGTCGTTGACGTAGGCCATTAGATGAACTTCTCGTAGCCCTCTGCCTCGAGCTGGTCTGCCAGCGAGGCGTCGCCCGTCTTCACAATCTTGCCATTGGCAAAGACGTGGACGAACTCCGGCTGCACGTAGTTGAGGATGCGCTTGTAGTGGGTGATCATCAGCACGCCACCGTTAGTCTCCTCCTGGTACTTGTTAATGCCGTCGGAAACCACGCGCAGTGCGTCGACGTCCAGGCCGGAGTCAGTCTCGTCCATCACGGCGAACTTCGGCTTCATCAGCGCCAACTGCATGACCTCGTGGCGCTTCTTCTCGCCACCGGAGAAGCCCTCGTTGACGGAGCGCTCGGAGAAGGACTCGTCCATCTGCAGCGAGTTGCGGGCCTCGTTGAGCTCAGCGACCCACTCACGCAGCTTCGGGGCCTCACCGCGCACCGCGGTCACCGCGGAGCGCATGAAGTTGGAAGAAGACACGCCCGGAACCTCGACCGGGTACTGCATGGCCAGGAACAGGCCCGCGCGAGCGCGCTCGTCGATCTCCATATCGAGGATGTTCTCGCCGTCGAGCAGCACCTCGCCCTCGGTTACCTCGTACTTGGGGTGGCCAGCCAACGTGTAGGCCAGCGTGGACTTACCCGAGCCGTTCGGACCCATGATCGCGTGGGTCTCGCCAGCGTTAATCGTCAGGTTCA
Organism: Corynebacterium sp. HMSC074A01; assembly: GCF_001831515.1. Lineage (GTDB taxonomy): Bacteria > Actinomycetota > Actinomycetes > Mycobacteriales > Mycobacteriaceae > Corynebacterium. The sequence continues at coordinate 39,191 of NZ_KV825599.1, read as the reverse complement.
CGCCCTTGAGAATCGGCTTCGGCTCCTGACCTTCCTCCGTCGGCAGAACGTTGGCGTGCAGGTTCTTAATTTCAAGCTTCGACATATTCGCGTATCCGCTTTCTTTCTTTCAGTACTTTATTGAGCAGCGTTGACTAGTTGTTGGTGCGCTCCAGCTCGCCCACGACGCGGGCGATGAGCTCTTCGCGGACTTGCTCGACCGGGATCTGGTTGAGCACTTCGTTGAAGAACCCGCGAATGATCAGGCGGGTGGCCTCGTCCTCGGGGATACCGCGGGAACGCAGGTAGAAGAGCTGCTCATCGTCGAAACGGCCGACCGTGGCAGCGTGGCCCGCGCCGGCGATCTCGCCCGTCTCAATCTCCAGGTTCGGGATCGCGTCCGCACGCGCGCCGTCGGTCAGCACGAGGTTGCGGTTCGTCTCGTACGTGTCGGTGCCCTTCGCCTCGGCGCGGATCAGCACGTCGCCGACCCAGCAGGTGCGCGCCTCGGGCAGCGAGGACTGCTTATCGCCCTGCAGCGCACCCTTGTAGAGCACGTTGGAGCGGCAGTTCGGTACGGAGTGATCCACCAGCATGCGGTTCTCGATGTACTGGCCGGGGTCGGCGAAGTACACGCCGTTGAGCTCGGCATCGCCGCCGGGGGCAGCGAACTTCACGCGCGGGGTGATGCGAACGACCTCGCCGCCGAAGGCTGCCACGTAGTGTCGCAGCGTCGAGTCGCGCTCCAACAGGATCGACTGCTGGCCGATGTGGACGGTGTCCTCATTCCACTCGGCGTCGACGATGGCGCGCACGGTCGAGCCCTCGCCGAGGTGCCAGTTCACGTTATCGGCGTGGGTGCCGGAGCCTGCGTAGCGCAGGATGACGTTGCCCTTCGCGTGCGTGCCGGACTCGATCAGGATGTTGCCGAAGGTGGTCACATCCGCACCAGCACCGGTGACGGTGATCGTGATGTCCTGCTCAAGCTCGGTGTCGGCAGGCAGGTGCACGATGACACCGGTCTCGGCGGAGCTCCAAGCCTGGGCGGAGACGCGGTCGACGGCACCGCCAGCGACCTTCAAGCGCTCGTCGCTAATCGGCACCTCTTCAACGCGCACGCTTTCCGGCGCATCCACGGTGATCTGCGCCTTCGCAGCCGGGGCAAACTTGCCGTTGTGCAGGCCGCGGATGCGGCGCAGGGAGATGAAGCGCCACACCTCGTCGCGGCCGCCGGGCACCGGGAAATCCTCGACGCTAAACGACTGGAAGAGGTCACCCTTGTTGTTGTGCGGGGTGGCGTTGTGTACGGGGTCTACAGAAACGGTCATTGGGTTTAGCCCACCGATCCTTCCATTTGCAGCTCGATGAGACGGTTCAGTTCCAGGGCGTACTCCATCGGCAGCTCCTTCGCGATGGGCTCGACGAAGCCGCGCACGATCATGGCCATCGCTTCCTCCTCTGCGATGCCTCGGCTCATGAGGTAGAACAACTGCTCCTCGGAGACCTTGGACACCTTCGCCTCGTGTCCGAGAGTGACGCGGTCATTACGGATGTCGTTGTACGGGTAGGTGTCAGAGCGCGAGATGTCGTCCACCAGCAGCGCGTCACACTCTACGTTGGACTGGGAGTTGTGCGCATTCGCGTTGACCTGGATCAACCCGCGGTATGCGGAACGGCCGCCACCGCGAGCCACAGACTTCGACACCACCGAGGAGGAGGTGTGCGGGGCCATGTGAGTCATCTTGGCACCGGTGTCCTGGAACTGGCCCTCGCCGGCAAAAGCGACAGAAAGGACCTCGCCGCGAGCGTGCTCGCCGGTCATCCAGACAGCCGGGTACTTCATGGTCACCTTGGAGCCAATATTGCCGTCGACCCACTCCATGGTCGCGCCTTCTTCAGCCTTCGCGCGCTTGGTCACGAGGTTGTAGACGTTGTTCGACCAGTTCTGGATGGTGGTGTAGCGGCAGCGGCCGCCCTTCTTCACGATGATCTCCACCACTGCGGAGTGCAGCGAGTCGGACTTGTAGATCGGCGCGGTGCAACCCTCGACGTAGTGCACGTACGCGTCCTCGTCCACGATGATGAGGGTGCGCTCGAACTGGCCCATGTTCTCGGTGTTAATGCGGAAGTAGGCCTGGAGCGGGATGTCCACGTGGACCCCCGGCGGCACGTAAATGAAGGAACCACCGGACCACACAGCCGAGTTCAGCGCGGAGAACTTATTATCGCCCGCGGGAATCACGGTGCCGAAGTGCTCCTTAAACAGCTCCTCGTGCTCGCGCAGCGCGGTATCGGTGTCGACGAAGATGACGCCCTTTTCCTCCAGGTCCTCGCGGATCTGGTGGTAAACCACCTCAGATTCGTACTGAGCGGCCACACCCGCGACCAAGCGCTGCTTCTCCGCTTCGGGGATACCGAGCTTGTCGTAGGTGTCCTTAATGTCTTCGGGAAGGTCGTCCCAGGAGGTCGCCTGTTCCTCGGTTGAGCGGACGTAGTACTTAATGTTGTCGAAGTCAATATCCGACAGGTCCGCGCCCCAGGTGGGCATCGGCTTCTTTTCAAAGATCTCGTGCGCCTTCAGACGCTGGTTCAGCATCCACTCCGGCTCGTTCTTAATACCCGAGATGTCGCGCACCACGTCCTGGTTCAGGCCGCGGCGCGCGGAGGCACCAGCGACATCGGAGTCGTGCCAGCCGTAGCTGTACGCGCCGATAGAGTCGATGATCTGCTCATCGTTCATCGGTGTTTCGAGACCGGGTGCGGGGTTAGCTTTCGTCATTATCTCCGCTCCTTTCAGTATGGGTTCCCGCCGCCGTAGCGGTAGCGGCAAGAGGAATATTCGTCGTGCAGATGCCATCGCCGTCAGCGATCAGCGCCAGGGGCTGCACATGCGTGCCCACGAGCGCCGAGATGGCTTCGTGTTCTGCCTCGCAGATCTCCGGGTGCGCCGAGGCGACGTCAGAGACCGGGCAGTGGTGCTGGCAGAGCTGGATGCCGTTGCCAGCAGAGGTCACCGTGGCTGCGTAACCGTGACGATCCAACACCTCGGCGATCGCCTCCACGGTCGCCTTGGTTGCCTCCTCACCGGAAGCGGCATCGGAATCTCCGTTTTCCGCAGCGTTTGCCTCTGCGAGGACTTTCTCAATCCGTGCCCGGGCAAAGTCGCGCACTGCGCGCTCTCCCCCGAGCTGCTTAATCATCTCCACGGCGTCGACGGCCAGGCCGTCGTAATGCGTGCCAAATGAACGCCGCCCACTTTCGGTCAGCCGGAAGTACTTCGCGGGACGTCCCCGCGTCGCTTCCTCCCCAGCAACGACGCGCGGATCGCACGTCTCTGCCAGGTCGTCCCCGAGAAGTTTGTCGAGGTGGCGGCGCACACCTGCGGCAGAAAGGCCTAGTTGCTCGGCGATGTCGGTGGCGGTCACCGGGCCAAGCGTTAACAGCGCACGCATCACGTCGCCGCGGGTGTCTGCCCCTACTGCTCGATGCTGCTCGGCCATTGCTTCACCTCAGCTTCCTTTGATTTCCACATTGCTCGCGCGCAAAAGGACGTTCCTTTCGCCTTTACACAACAGTAGTGTTTCCAAATTATTCCTGCCGCGCGGGGTCCCCCCGGCGTGTCACCGCCTGCTTTCACCCGCCCCTGGTGGCCCCTAGAATGCTGAAGGTGTGACCCCACCGCACCACACCGCCAAGGACCGGGGCGCACACGAAGCAGCACGGTCCGCCTTTTCGCCAGGCCTGGTCGAGGCGCTACCCCGCCTGGGCACGGCCGGTTCGCGCTCAGCGCTGCTGCACCGCGCTGACCTTTCCGACGCTGGTGTTGCGGCCTCCACCATCGAGCTCAACCGCTTCGCACTGTTGCGGTGGCTCGGTGCACTCGGCACGCTACTGATGGGCCTGGGTGGGCTCGGCGGCGGAGCCCTACCGGTGGTGGACAACCCCTGGTTCGATCTGCCTGGCGGCCAGCTCATGGGCAGGATGATGCAGACGTCTTCCTCCGTGGTGCTGATCGGTGTCGGCTGCCTCGTTGTGGCGTGGCTGCTCATGGGCCCCTTTGTGGGTGCGGGCACCAAACACTCGCGCATCAGCGCGCGGGTGATCTTCCGCACCTTTCTCGTCTGGGCCGCGCCGCTGTTCCTCACCGCTCCCCTGTTTACCCAGGACATTTATTCTTACTTGGCGCACGGCTCCATCGTGCGCCAAGGCCTCGACCCCTACGCCGCAGGCCCCGTGGAGATCCTCGGCACGGACAACCACCTCGCGCGCTCCGTCCCCTTCATCTGGGCGCACTCACCGAGCCCCTACGGCCCGGTCGCGCTCGGCATCGCCTCGGCGATCTCGTGGATCACCCAAGACTCCATCTACTTCGGCGTGCTCGCCCACCGCGCAGTCTCTTTCGTCGGCGTTATCGCAGCGGCCTGGGGCATCCGCGCGCTCGCCGCGCGCTGCGGCGTCCACGGTGCCACCGCCCTGTGGCTCGGCGTGCTCAACCCGCTGACCATCCTGCATCTGATCGGCGGGATCCACAACGAAGCGGTCATGCTCGGCTTTCTCCTCGTCGGCATGGAGCTGGGCCTGCGCGGCGTCGACGAGATCGCACAGCGCTCACGCAATCTGCGGGGCTGGGCGCTGTTCCTCGGCTCGAGCGCGCTACTGACCTGCGGCGGCATGGTCAAGGTTACAGGGTTCGTCGCCCTCGGGTTTACAGGCATGGCGCTGGCACGGCTCTGGGCAGGAAACGGGAGTAAGCGGGCGTCGATACGCGCCATCGGGCTTGCCGCACTCATCCAGACCTGCGTCCTTGTCCTCACCGTGGCGGCCGTGTCCCTAGCAACGGGCATCGGACTCGGCTGGGTCACTGGGCAGGGCGGCGCGGCGTCGATACGCAGCTGGCTCTCGGTCACCACTGATATCGGCGTGCTCAGCGGGCGCCTCGCCATGCTGCTCAACCTCGGCGACCACACCGATGCCATCCTGAGCATCACCCGCGGCGTCGGTCTGCTTATCGCCGGGGCATTCCTGGTGCGCATGCTCTGGGCAACCTTCAAAGGCTCAATCCACCCCGTCGGCGGGCTCGGCGTAGCCACCCTCGTGCTCGTCCTGCTGTTTCCGGTCGTCCACCCCTGGTACCCGCTCTGGGGCATTCTGCCGCTGGCGGCGTGGGCGAACCGCTTCTTCTTCCGCGCGAGCGTCGCCACTTATTGCGCCGTGTTCAGCTTCCTGGTCCTGCCCCGCGGGCTCGCGCTGCCGCCGGGCACGGTAGCGACCATCTACCTGGCCGCCGCCTGCTATTTCGCCCTCATGTGCGGCGGCGCATGGCTGTGGTACCGGTGGCGCGCCGGGCGCGGGCTACACTAGCGCTCATGGAAAATGATGCCCTGGTAGTGAGCAATGTGGTGAAAACTTTTGGTCACACCCGCGCCGTCGACGGCGTGTCCTTCCGCGCGCGAACGGGCCAGCTGCTCGCCCTGCTCGGCCCGAACGGAGCGGGCAAGACCACGACGATCGAGATGTGCGAGGGCTTTACCACCCCCACCGCTGGCAGCATTCGCGTGCTCGGCTTCGACCCTGCCACCGAACCCCAGAAAGTCCGCGACCGGATCGGCATCATGTTGCAGGGCGGCGGCTCCTACTCGGGAGTGAAGCTGCGTGAGATGCTGCGCCTGGCGGCCTCCTACAACAAGGACCCGCACGATCCGGACTGGCTCATCGAGCTACTCGGGCTTGAGGGCGTGGCCAACACCACCTACCGGAGGCTTTCGGGCGGCCAGCAGCAGCGACTCTCGCTTGCGCTCGCGATCATCGGTCGCCCGGAGCTGCTGTTTCTCGACGAGCCGACCGCCGGCATGGACGCCCAGTCCAGGCTCGCCGTCTGGGACCTGGTCAACGCCTTAAAACGCGATGGCACCACCATTGTGCTGACCACCCACCTGATGGACGAGGCGGAGACGTTGGCCGACCACATCGTGATTATGGACCGCGGCCGCGTCGTCGCCGACGGAACAATGGCCGAGCTCACCTCACACGATGACTACCCGCTCGTCTCTTTCACCACCGCCACTGAGCTCGATGTGCCCGCGTTCAACACCCAGCTCAAGCCACTTGGTGTGTCCGCCGAAGCGCTGCGCCCGCTTTCCTACCGGGTGCGCGGCAGCGGCAGCCCCGCGCTGGTCACCGCGCTCGCCCAGGCCGCGGAGCACCAGGACGTGCTCATCCGCGAGCTGGGAATCTCGCACCGCAACTTAGAAGCCGTCTTCCTCGACATCACCGGCCGCGAGCTGCGCAGCTAGCGCCTCCACAAGCCTTCACCAGAAAAGGAGTAGATCACCGTGAGCACTGCGTCACCGGACACCCCGCGCCCCGCGAGTACGCTCCCGCCGGGAACATTTACCCCCAACCCGCAGCGCGCATCTGTGCTGGACATGGCGCTTGCCCAAGGCAAGATCGAGTCGAAACTCATGCTCCGCCACGGCGAGCAACTGCTGGTCAACATCCTGATCCCCGGGGCACTCCTGGTGGTGGCGGCGATCGTGCCCATCTTCGCCGATACGGACTTCAACCAGATTGTCCCCATGGTGTTCGCTGTTGCCGCCACGAGCGCCGGGTTTACCGGCCAGGCGATCGCGCTCGCCTTCGACCGGCGCTACGGGGCACTGAAACGCACCGGTGCCTCCGGGGTACCGCCGTGGACGATCATTACCGGCAAGATTATCGGCGTGCTCGCCACAGTCGCAGTGCAGATCGTCGTCCTCGGTGCCCTGGCCTTCTACCTAGGGTGGCGCGCGAGCGCGCTCGGCATCGTGTGCGGGCTTTTTACCCTGGTCGTCGGCGTGGCAGCGTTTAGCGCGATGGGTCTGTTGATGGGCGGCACCTTAAGCTCCGAGCTGGTACTAGCCCTAGCCAACCTTTTCTGGCTCGTGCTCATGGGGATTGTCGGCTGGGTCCAGTACAGCGGCGACATTGGGCAGGCAGGTGCCTGGAACCTCGTTCCCACGGTCGCGCTGGCGGGTGCGCTGACCAAGGCGCTCGCGGTCGCTTTCAACTGGCAGGCCTGGCTTTCGCTGCTGTGCTGGACGGTTGTAGCAATGGCGGCCGCCGCGCGCTGGTTCCGCTTCGACGGATAGCCGCGGCACCCACGTTGCTGTGCGGATCCCCGTGTTTTCCACACTATGCGTTAAGCTGTGGACGACACTTTCCTCATCCGAAAGTTGCATGCATTCTCTCCAAGATTTCGAAAGGGAGCGCGTCTCGTGAAGTCGACGCAGGTGGATTCCACACACACTCAGTCCCAGGCGCTCACAAGCCAGCCTGATGGTCCTCACGCCGCTGGGCCATCTGTCGGACCCTCGCTCAAGGTCCAGCGAGTGCTGGCCATGATTCTGCTGCTGTGCCAGGGCGGGATTACCGTGACCGGCTCGCTGGTGCGCGTCACCGGCTCCGGTCTGGGATGCGACACCTGGCCGCTGTGCCACGAGGGCTCCCTTGTACCGGTCGCTGGCGCGGCCCCTTGGATTCACCAGGCCATCGAGTTTGGCAACCGCCTGCTCGCCATCATTGTCGCGGCCGTCGCGATCGCGGTACTCGTCGCCGTCTACAAGGCGCAGCGTCGCAACGCGATCAAGGCACTCGCTGCCGTATCCCTCGCAGGCGTGGTGCTCCAGGCCATCATTGGCGGCATCTCCGTCCACCTGGACCTGCGCTGGTGGGCCGTGGCCGTGCACTTCCTGCCCTCGATGGTCCTGGTCGCCGTGGCCGCTGCGCTGTACATGCGCATCGCGGAGCCGGACGGGGTCGAGCCGACTCGTGTGTTCCCTAAGGCTGCGAGCACGTGGGCGATCATCGCCGCGATCGCGCTCGCCGTGGTGCTGATTACCGGCACGATGGTCACCGGCTCTGGCCCGCACTCGGGCGACGCAGACGCGGGCATGCACGGCCGCCTGGAGATGGACACCCGCATGCTGGCCTTTGTGCACGCGTTCTGCCTTTACCTCTACCTCGGCGCTACTGCGGTCGCTGTCTGGCTGCTGCGTAAGGCGCAGGTGCCGAAGGACGTGATGCGCACCGCGATCGTGCTCATCGTGCTCATCCTCGTCCAGTGGGCGATCGGCGTGATCCAATTCCAGCTGGGCGTGCCCCGCTGGACCATCCCCGCTCACATCGGCATGTCCTCGATGGTGGTGGCCTTCACCACCTTCCTGTGGGCCCACGGCGAGCGCCGCCTCCCCACGCTGGTCTAACCTGCAGCATGCTTCCTGCCCGCCGGGGTAACCTGTGGCTATGCACGCCATAGTCACCGATTCCCCCGGCGGGCCGTTGCTTTTCACCGACATCGCTGCCCCCACCCCCACCGTGGGCCAGCTGCTTATCGACGTCACGTATGCCCACATCCAGCCTCCCCTCCCCAAAGCCGACGCCGACACAGTCGTGGGTTCCGCCGGGTGCGGCCGCGTGGCAGAGGACCCGGAGGGCGAAATCGCCCCCGGTACGCTCGTCGCGTTTGCGGACGCACAAGGTGCGTGCGCGGAGCAGGTCGTCGTCACCCGCGAGCGCGTCGCCGCCGTGCCCGAGGGGATTGATGAGGCGGTGGCCGCCTGCATGCTCGCCCCGGGCATGGCCGCGCACGCGATGCTCTACAGCGTGCGCGAGACGAAAGACGGCGACACGATGGTGATCACCGACGGAGCAAGCGCGGTGGGGCTGGCACTCACGCAGCTGGCAGCAGCTGCGGGCGCTACCGTCTTTTCCGTCGTGCGTGATGGTTCCGGCGAGGAAGCGGCGTACGACGCGGGCGCGACGGGCGTGTTCCGCTACTACGCCGATGCCGCGCAGCGGATTTGCGAAGCCAACAGCGGCCGCGGCGTCGACGTCGTCTACGAGGCGAATACCGGCGCACTCCCAGAGGCAATCCACCCGCTGCAACTCGCGCTGGAGGCCTGCGCGCCGCGCGGCCTCATCTGCGCCTACGGGCAGGTGAACGCGGGCGAGCAGAACGCTCGCGTCGAAATCGCGGAGCTCGAGCGCCACGGAGGCCTGTACCTCACGCACGCTTCGCTGCCGTGGTACACGCAAACGGCAGACGAGTTCCGGTACCACTCACAAGCGGTAACCCGCTCCGTTGAAGACGGCACGCTGCGTTTCCACGTGCGCAAGGTCTTCCCCCTCACCGAGGCCGCCGCAGCCTTTGAAACTGCACAAGTAACCGAGCCTGGCAGCGTCGTGGTGCGTATTTAGAAGTAGCTGGCGATGGTGGGCAGCCCCAGCACCGCGTCGACCGACAGGCCCAAGAAGAGCGCTGCGAGGTAGTTGTTGGACAGGATAAACAGCTTCAGCGGCTTGACCTGCGCACCGCGGCGGACACCCTGGTGGAGGCGGGTCGCCATGACCAGGAAGGCAATACCGGAAACCAGCGCGACGATGAGGTAGATCCACGAGGTCGCTGGCACGAGCGCGAGCGAGACGATAACCGTCCACCAGGAGTAGAGCACGATCTGGCGGGTAGTTTCCTCCTGAGAGGCCACCACCGGCAGCATCGGAACCTCGGCGCGGGCGTAGTCCTCGCGGTACTTCATCGCCAGGGCCCAGGTGTGCGGCGGCGTCCAGAAGAAGATGATGAGGAACATCACGATCGCCTGCCACCAGCGATCGGGCGAGCCGTCGGTCACGTTGTCACGGATGACTGCCCAGCCGACGAGCACCGGCATGCAGCCGGCCGCGCCGCCCCAGATCACGTTCTGCCACGTCCTCCGCTTCAGCCACTTGGTGTAGACGAAGATGTAGAAGAAGTTGGTAAAGATGATGAAGGCGGCGGCGAGCCACGAGTTGCACAGGATGCCGAGCCAGAGCACGCTGGCGATGAGTAGCACCCAGGCGAACACGGCGGCGCGGGTCTTGGTGATCTTCGCGCGGACCAGCGGGCGGGCGCGGGTGCGGCCCATCTTCTGGTCAATGTCGTAGTCGGCCACCATGTTGAAGGTGTTAGCTGCACCGGCACCCATCCAGCCGCCGAGCAGCGTGGCCAGGATGAGCCACACGTTGACGCTGCCTCGGTCGGCTTGCAGCATCGCCGGGATTGCCGCGACCAAGAGAAGTTCAATGACCCTCGGCTTCGTCAATGCGAAATACGCCTTCACGGTCTCCAAAAACTTCTCCTCCAAACAACACGTACCGCCCTCGCGGCGGCCTTACTTACTTCCACGTTGACGCGATCGTGACTTACTTCCACGTTGACGCGATCGTGCGCGGGGTGCGCACGCGGTCGCGTCCTTGAGGTGCCATAGGGCCTGCGATACTAGTCGGATCGCGGGGCCGGAAAGTTCCCGTCGGCGCTACCGCATCTGGGAGCGCGGGCTGGATCTGCTCCGCCCGGCATCATTCCTTTGGTTGATGTTAGCCCTTGACCTGTCCACCTCCCAATCGGACACGCGCCGGAAAAGGTGATGAGTGGAACACCGGTGACGCTCGGCCGACTACACTGTGACAGGCAAGCGCACAACCGGGCGGGTTTGCCCGCGTGAGCGCGCGTTTTGTATATAAACATCGCAACCGATTGAGTGAGGATACTGTGACACAGTCGACCCTGCCCCCGGAACTTCAAGCCATGACCGTCCGCAATTACCCGGACGATTGGACGGAGACCGACACCCGCGCGGTAGACACCGCCCGTATCCTCGCCGCCGATGCGGTCGAGCACTGCGGCTCCGGCCACCCCGGTACCGCGATGTCGCTGGCTCCTTTGGCTTACACGCTGTACCAGCGCGTCATGCGCCTGGACCCCACCGATCCGAAGTGGGCGGGCCGTGACCGCTTCGTGCTTTCCAACGGGCACTCCTCGCTTACCCAGTACGTCCAGCTCTACCTGGGCGGCTTCGGGCTTGAGATGGAAGACCTGAAGCAGCTGCGCACCTGGGGAGCAAAGACGCCGGGTCACCCCGAGTACAACCACACCGACCACGTCGAGATCACCACTGGCCCGCTCGGCCAGGGCCTGGCCTCTGCCGTCGGTATGGCAATGGCGGCGCGCCGCGAGCGCGGCCTGTTCGACCCGGATACCCCGGCGGGCGAGAGCCCCTTTGACCACTACATCTACGTGGTTGCGGGCGACGGCTGCCTGCAGGAGGGCGTGACCTCCGAGGCCTGCTCCCTGGCGGGTACCCAGCAGCTGGGCAACCTGATCCTGTTCTGGGACGACAACCGGATTTCCATCGAAGACAACACGCAGATCGCGTTTACCGAGGACGTTATGGCCCGCTACGAGGCCTACGGCTGGCAGACGTTGACGGTGGAGTCCGGTGAGGACGTCGCGGCGATTGAAGAGGCCGTGGAAAAGGCCAAGGCGGAGACGACCAAGCCGACGATCGTGCGCGTGAAGACCGTCATTGGCTTCCCGGCCCCCAACCTGCAGAACACGGGCGCAGCACACGGCGCTGCACTCGGCGCTGAGGAGATCAAGCTGGTCAAGGAAGCGCTCGGCTTTGACACCGACGTGGACTTCCCGGAGGAAGACGAGGTCATCGCGCACACCCGCAAGCTTGGTGAGCGCGCAGCAGCCGTCCGCAGCGAGTGGCAGCAGCGCTTCGACGCGTGGGCGGAAAAGTACCCCGAAAACAAGGCACTGTTCGACCGTCTGACGGCGCGCGAGCTGCCGGACGGCTGGAAGGACGAGTTCCCCACCTGGGAGCCCGACGCCAAGGGCGTGGCTACCCGCAAGGCTTCTGCAGCGGCGATCCAGGCCGCGGCGGCTGCCCTGCCGGAGCTGTGGGGCGGTTCCGCCGACCTCGCTGGCTCCAACAACACACTGATCAACGGCGCTCCGTCCTTTGGCCCGGAGTCGATCACCACGGAGATGTTCACCGCAGAGCCTTACGGCCGCAACCTGCACTTCGGTATCCGCGAGCACGCGATGGGCGCGATCATGAACGGCATCGCCCTCCACGGCGGCACCCGCGTCTACGGCGGCACCTTCCTCATCTTCTCCGAGTACCTCTACCCCGCCATCCGCGTCGCGGCCCTGTCCGGGATCGACGGCTACTACGTGTTCACCCACGACTCCATCGGGCTCGGCGAGGACGGCCCGACCCACCAGCCGGTCGAGACGCTCACCGCGCTGCGCGCCATCCCGGACCTAGCAGTGATTCGCCCGGCCGATGCGAACGAGACCTCCGCGGCTTGGATCGCCGCACTCGAGGGCCGCGAACAGCCGAAGGCACTCGCCCTGTCGCGCCAGAACCTGCCGGTGCTCGAGGGCACCAAGGAGAAGGCCTTCGAGGGAGTGGCCAAGGGCGGCTATGTGCTTGTCGACGGGGCGAAGTCCACCCCCGACGTCATCCTCATCGCCTCCGGCTCCGAGGTCCAGTACGCCGTCGAGGCAGCGAAGCTCCTGGCCGAGGACAACGTGTCGGCCCGCGTGGTCTCCATGCCGTCGATTGACTGGTTCCTGGAGCAGTCTGAGGAGTACCAGGAGGAGATCCTCCCACGCGCGGTCAAGGCGCGCGTGTCCGTCGAGGCAGGCACTGCGATGCCGTGGCACCGCTTCACCGGCGATCACGGCCGCAATGTTTCCCTGGAGCACTTCGGTGCTTCCGCCCCGGGCGCGGAGCTCTTCGAGCGCTTCGGCTTTACCACCGAGCACGTTGTCGAGGCGGCACGCGCCTCACTTGAATCTGTTGCAGCGCAAAACTAACCACGGCAGGTAGAAAGGGGCTGGAACACCAGCCCCTTTTGTCGCCCCAACTACGAAAGGCACACCATATGGCACACGAGAACCACAACGGCAAGCACGCGATGGTCGCGACCAACCGTATTTACGACATCGGGACCTCCGTGTGGCTCGATGACCTCTCCCGCGACCTGCTCCACGGCACCGAGAACTTCGACCTGTTCCTGCTGGAGCGCAACATCTTAGGCATTACCACCAACCCGGCGATCTTCTCCGCGGCGATTAGCGCCGGCGGCGACTACGACCGCCAGCTCGAGGAGCTGCGCGCAGAGAACGTCACCGCGGAGGAAGCCGTCTACCGCATGAGCATCCTTGATGTGCAGGAAGCCTGCGACGTGCTCGCCGGGGTCTACCAGGACACGCACGGCCGCGACGGGCGCGTTTCCATCGAGGTAGATCCCCGCTACGCGCACGATGAGGAGAAGACGATCAACCAGGCGCGCGAACTGTGGAAGCAGGTGGCCCGCCCGAACGCGATGATCAAGATCCCGGCCACCGACGAGTCGCTGCCCGCGATCACCACCGCGCTGTCAGAGGGCATCAGCGTGAACGTCACCCTGATCTTCTCTGTGGAGCGCTACAAGCAGGTCATCGACGCCTACAAGAAGGGCCTGGAGCTCGCCGCCCAGCAGGGGCGCGACCTCGAGGAGATCCACTCCGTCGCCTCCTTCTTCGTCTCGCGCATGGACGTCGAGGTGGATAAGCGGCTTGAGACCATCGGTACGCCGGAGGCGCTCGCGCTACGCGGCAAGGCAGGTATCGCTAACGCGCGCCTGGCCTACCACCTGTTCCTGGACTCCTTCAACGACGTCGACGAGCTGCCGCCGCGCGCAAACAAGCAGCGCCCGCTGTGGGCCTCGACCGGTGTGAAGAACCCCGAGTACCCGCAGAACATGTATGTTGTCGAGCTCGCAGGCCCAGACACGGTCAACACAATGCCGATGGATACCATCAACGTGGTCAACGAGATGGACCAGCTCAAGGGTGACACCTTGACTTACGCCGACGAGAACGCCCGCGAAGTCTTTGCCGGGCTGGAGAAGGTCGGCATCGATTTGGACGATGTCGTGGCAGTCCTCGAGCGCGAGGGCGTGGAGAAGTTTGTCACGGCGTGGCAGGAGCTGCTTGACTCCACCGAGGAAAAGCTCAACGCGGCGAAGTAAAGGAGACGCGTCGAAGGTGAACGAAGACAGGGAAGCACAGGTGCAGCGGGGCAATCCGCTGCGCTCGGCCGTCGATAAGCGATTGCCCCGTATTGCTGGCCCCTCCGGCCTGGTGATTTTCGGGGTGACCGGCGATTTGGCGCGCAAGAAGCTGCTGCCGGCGGTCTACGACCTGGCAAGCCGCGGCCTGCTGCCCGCAGGCTTTGCGCTCGTGGGGTTCGGCAGGCGCGACTGGTCGAAGCAGGAATTCCAGGACTACGTGCGCGAGGCTGTGCAGGCGCGCGCCCGCACCGAGTTTGACCAAAACGTCTGGGACCGGCTTGCCGACGGGATGCATTTCGTCTCCGGCGCATTCGACGACGATGCCGCCTTCGATGCCCTTGCCTCGACCCTGGCCGAGGCGGACCGCCGGCAGGGCGTTGACGGGAACTGGGCTTTCTACCTCTCGGTGCCCCCTGAGCACTTCGCGGGTGTGGTGCACCAGCTCGACCGCTGCGGGATGGCCAAGCCTGCTGAAGATCAGTGGCGCCGCGTGATCATCGAGAAGCCCTTTGGGCACGACCTGGCTTCGGCAATGGAACTGAATAAGGTGGTCAACACGGTCTTTCCGGAGCACGCGGTGTTCCGCATCGACCACTACCTGGGCAAAGAGACCGTGCAGAACATCATGGCGCTGCGCTTTTCTAACCAGCTCTTCGAGCCCATTTGGAACGCGAACTTCATCGACCACGTGCAGATCACCATGGCCGAGGACATCGGGCTTGGCGGCCGCGCCGGCTACTACGACGGCATCGGCGCTGCTCGCGATGTGATCCAGAACCACCTCATCCAGCTGCTCGCGCTCGTGGCGATGGAGGAGCCGACCTCGTTTTCCCCGCGCCAGCTGCGCGCTGAGAAACTCAAGGTCCTGCGCGCGACCTCCCCCACCGGCCCCTTTTCCGAGACGACGGCCCGCGGCCAGTACACCGCAGGCCTGCAGGGGTCTGTGCCGGTGGTGGGACTGCGCGAGGAAGAAGGCTTCGATCCGGACTCGAAGACGGAGACCTTTGCCGCCTGCACGTTGGAGATCAACTCGCGGCGCTGGGCCGGTGTGCCCTTCTACCTGCGCACCGGCAAGCGGCTCGGACGCCGCGTGACAGAGATTGCGCTGGTGTTCAAGCGCCCGCCGTACCAGCCCTTCTACCCGGATCAGACGAACCTGCTGACCAACAACGCCGTGGTCATCCGCGTGCAGCCGGACGAGGGCGTGCTCATGCGCTTCGGTTCCAAGGTGCCGGGCGTGGGCCTGGAGGTGCGCGACGTGAACATGGACTTCTCCTACTCCGAGGCCTTCACCGAGCAGTCGCCCGAGGCCTACGAACGTCTCATCCTCGACGCACTGTTGGACGAGTCTAGCCTTTTCCCCACCAACTCCGAGGTCGAGCGCAGCTGGGAGATCCTCGACCCAATCCTGGAGTATTGGGACGAGCACGGCGAGCCCGACGAGTACGAGGCCGGTACCTGGGGTCCGGCGTCCGCCGACCGCATGCTGGAAAAAGACGGCCGCACCTGGCGTCGCCCCTAAACGCAGAAAGAAGGTTGCTTCGTGATTATTTCGCTGCCGGACACCACTACCCGCCAGATCGCAGGCGCGCTGCTCAAGGCGCAGGAGAACTTCTCCATGGCCACGGGCCGCGTGCTCACGCTGCTCGTCGCCGCGCCTGAGACCGAGGATTCGGAGGCAATCCTCGAGACGGTCCGCGCCGCTACCAGGGAGAACCCGGCCCGCGTGATCGTGCTGCTGCTTGGCGACGCCTCGGCGCCCACCAGCATGAACGCCGACCTCATCATCGCCGCGCACTCCGGTGCCTCCGAAATGGTGGTCATGCGGCTCTTCGGCGAGCTCACCGGCCACCTCGACGCGGTGGTCACTCCCCTGCTCCTTCCCGATACCCCGATCGTGGCGTGGTGGCCCGGGCAGGCACCTGCGAAGCCAGTGGCCTCGCAGCTCGGCGCGATCGCACAGCGCCGCATCACCAACGCGCGTGCCGACGACTCCGCGGAACCGCTGCGCACACTCGTCGAGGGCTACCACCCTGGTGACTCGGACATGGCCTGGTCTCGCATCACGCCCTGGCGCGGGGTCGTCGCCTCGGCCTTGGACCGCTACGCGGATGATCCGGTGCAGTCGGTCTCCATCGCCGGCGCCCCTGCCGACCCCGCCGTCCTGCTGGCAGCCGGGTGGCTCGCGGCCTGCCTCGACGTGGAGGTCACCTGCTCCCCCGTTGCGCAGCCGCGCAAGGGCGTGCCCGTCGAGCACCTGGCGCTGCACTGCGAGAAAGGCGATATCACCGTCGACGTCCTCGACGCGCACACCGCACGCGTGGCGGTCCCCGGCAGCCCCGCCTCGCATGTCGCACTCGGCGCGCGCTCGGACGCGTCCTGCCTGACCGAGGAGCTGCGCCATTTGGACGACGACGTCACCTACGCCCGCGCCCTCAAGGCCACCACGCTGGTGCGCGAGGCAGACTCCGCGCCCGCGCACGTGGTTGACGTGGCGCGCGTTGCGGATCGTCCCGCGCTCGTCGACGCCACGGCTGAGCGGCTGCTCACACTGCTCGCAGCAATCCAGGCCGATGCCGCCGGCGGGCTGCACGGCGACGGTATCCCCCGCGTCGTGCTCACCGGTGGCACCGCCGGCATCGAGCTGCTCGCGAAACTTGGCGAGCGCGCAGGCAGCAGCGATGTGGACTTCGCGCGCATCGAGTTCTTCTTCGGCGACGAGCGCAACGTGCCCGCAACACACCCAGACTCCAACGAGGGCCAGGCGCGCGACGCGCTGCTCGACCCGCTCGGCGTGCCCGCCGAGCGCATCCACGGTTGGGGCCTCGACGGCGACGAGATGGACGAGGCAGTTGTCGCGTACGAGCGCGCGCTCGACGAGTACGCGCCGCGCGGCTTCGACCTCCACCTGCTGGGTATGGGCGGCGAGGGACACATCAACTCCCTGTTCCCGGACACAGACGCAGTGCGCGAGTCCCGCGCACGGGCCTTGGCGGTGACCGACTCCCCGAAGCCACCCGCAGAGCGCGCCACGCTCACCCTGCCCGCGGTCCGCAGCGCCGAGCGCGTGTGGCTACTCGTCTCCGGTGCGGAGAAGGCCGAAGCCGCAGGCCACGTTGCCCGCGGGGCGTCGCCCGAGGACTGGCCCGCAGCTGGCGCGCGCGGCAGCCACGAGACGGTGCTCTTCGTCTCAGAGGATGCGGCAGGCGAGTTGTAGCGCTAGCCACAAAACGCAGTGAGCCCCTCCCAGCGAACTGGGAGGGGCTCTACGCAGTAGAGGTCTCTACGCGGAGTAGGTCTGCATCAGGTTCAGCGCGACGATGCACGCGATCCAGATCAGGCAGATCACGATGGTGTAGCGGTCCAGGTTCTTCTCCACGATGGTGGAGCCGGACAGGTTGGACTGCACGCCGCCGCCGAAGAGGCTCGACAGGCCGCCGCCTTTACCCTTGTGGAGCAGGACGAACACGGTCGCAAGCACCGATGCGATTACGAGCACGATCTCCAGAGCCAACGTCATGTGGGGCGATCCTCCACTTTCACTTTGGGGAATAATTGTTCAACCTGCATTAGCCTACACCATCACCACGCAAAGCCTTACGGCGGACACACGACGCGCGCGTGTCCGCCCGGCGTTAGGCGACGGCGTTTGCGGCTGCGGCCGCCAGCTTGGCAAAGTCCTCGCCCTTCAGCGAGGCACCGCCGACCAAGCCACCGTCGACGTCCGGCTGCCCGACGATCTCGGCGACGGTCTCGGTCTTGACGGAGCCGCCGTAGAGGATGCGGATGCCGTCGGCCGTCGCATCGTCGGCAAGCTCGCGGACGAGCTCACGGATCGCGTGGCAAACTTCCTGCGCGTCCTCTGCGGAAGCGACCTTACCGGTGCCGATGGCCCACACCGGCTCGTAAGCGATGACGGTGCGGTTGAGCTCCTCGGTGCTCAGGCCAGCCAGAGAGGCGCGGGTCTGCTCCTCCACGAAGCTGACGTGCTTGCCTTCCTCGCGGACCTCCAGCGGCTCGCCCACGCACACGATCGGCGAGATGCCGTGTGCAAGCGCCTTCTTCGCCTTCGCAGCGACCAGCTCGTCGCTCTCGTTGTGGTACTGGCGGCGCTCGGAGTGGCCGACAACCACCCAAGTGCAGCCGAGCTTCTCCAGCATGGCGGCGGAAATCTCGCCGGTGTACGCACCGTTATCGTGCTGGGAGACATCCTGCGCGCCATAGGTGATCTGCAGCTTGTCGCCCTCCACGAGCGTCTGGATCGAGCGCAGGTCCGTGAACGGGACGGTCAGCGCAACGTCGACAAGCTCGTAGCCATCCTTCGGGAAGGCAAAAGCGAGCTTCTGGGCGCTGGAGATGGCCTCAAGGTGGTCAAGGTTCATCTTCCAGTTGCCGGCAATAAGTGGCTTGCGTGCCATAAGTCTGTGTTCCTCTCTTCTAGGTACCGGGGTCCGGGACTACTTGGACAGAACGACGACGCCTGGCAGCTCCTTGCCCTCGATGAGCTCGAGGGAGGCACCGCCGCCGGTGGAGATGTGGGAGAACCCATCCTCATCCAGGCCGAGGGTGCGCACAGACGCTGCGGAGTCGCCACCGCCGACGACGGTGAAGGAGTCGTTGTTCTTGGTTGCAGCAATCATGGCCTCGGCGACAGCCTTGGTGCCGTCAGCGAACTGCGGGAACTCGAACACGCCCATCGGGCCGTTCCAGAACACGGTCTTGGAATCCTCGATGGCGGAAGCGTAGAGCTTCGCGGTCTCCGGGCCGATGTCCAGCGACAGCCAGCCCTCCGGGATGCTGTCCAGATCGACGGTCTCCTTGGCCGCGTCCTTGTCAAACTTCTCCGCAACGGCGAGGTCGACCGGGAGGACCAGCTTGTCCCCGTAGCGCTCGATGAGCTCCTTGCAGGTGGCAATCATGTCTTCCTGCAGCAGGGAGTTCTGCACGTTGTGCCCCTGTGCCGCGAGGAAGGTGTAGCACATGCCGCCACCGATGACGACCTTGTCGGCCTTTGCCGCCAGCGCCTCAATCACGCCGAGCTTGTCCGAAACCTTGGACCCGCCGAGGACGACAACGTAGGGGTGCTCCGGGGCATCCTTGACTGCCGACAGCGTGGAGACCTCCTTCTCCACCAGGTAGCCGGCGTAGGCCGGGAGCTTCTTCGAAATGTCGTACACCGAGGCCTGTGCGCGGTGGACCACGCCAAAGCCATCGGAGACAAAAGCACCGTTGTCTGCGGCCAAGTCGGCCAGCTCAGCTGCGAACTCCTCGCGCTCCGCCTCATCCTTGGAGGTCTCGCGCGGGTCGAAGCGGACGTTCTCCAGCAGCAGGATCTCGCCTTCGGTCAGGCCGTTGGCGCGCTCGTGCGCGTCCTCGCCAGAGACGTCGCCTGCGAGCGCGACGAACTGACCCAGGCGCTCGGACAGCGCCTCTGCCACCGGCTGGAGCGAGAAGGCCGGGTTGACCTCGCCCTTCGGGCGGCCCAGGTGCGCCATCGCGATCACCTTTGCGCCGCCGTCAAGCAGGGCGCGCAGGGTGGGCAGGGAGGCGTCGATGCGACCGGCGTCGGTGATGTTGCCGTCCTCGTCGAGCGGGACGTTGAAGTCGGATCGGACGATGACGTGGCGGCCGTCCACGCCCTCGTCGAGAAGCTGCTGCAGTGTTTGCGTAGTCATCGGTGAATGCTCCTTGATAAGTGTGTCTACGGGGGACATGATACGCAGTTTTACGCCGAAGGCCCGGTGCATGCGATGTGCACGCACCGGGCCCATCAGCTGAACCGCGCGGGGTTTAGAGGTTGTCAGCGACGTGCTTGGTCATACGGACGTACTGGGAGGTGTAGGACCACTCGTTGTCGTACCAGGAGATGACCTTGACCAGGTTGTTGTCGATGACGCGGGTCATGCCAGCATCAAAGATTGCACCGTGGCTGTTGCCGATGATGTCGGAGGAAACGATCGGATCCTCGGTGTAGAGCATGGCGGTACCGAGCACCTCGTCCTCGGTGGCCTTCTTCACCGCAGCGTTGATCTCCTCTGCCGTGGCGTCCTTGTTCAGCTGCACGGTCAGGTCGGTTGCGGAGCCGGTGATGGTGGGCACGCGCATAGCGAAACCATCCAGCTTGCCCTCCAGCTCAGGCAGAACCAGCGCCACTGCCTTTGCAGCACCCGTGGTGGTCGGCACGATGTTCTGAGCAGCGGCACGGGCGCGGCGCAGGTCCTTGTGCGGTGCATCCTGGATGCGCTGGTCGCCGGTGTAAGCGTGGATGGTGGTCATCAGACCGGACTTGATGCCAAACTCCTCGTCCAGCACCTTTGCCAGCGGTGCGAGCGAGTTGGTGGTGCAGGATGCGGCGGAGATGATGTTCTTGTCGTTGGTGTAGTCGGTGTGGTTGACGCCCCACACGTAGGTGCCATCAACATCCTTGCCAGGAGCAGAGATGATGACCTTCTTCGCACCAGCATCCAGGTGTGCCTTTGCGGTGTCGCCGGAGCGGAACACGCCGGTGCACTCGAGCACGATGTCAACGTTTGCGTCGCCCCAAGCCAGCTTGGACGGGTCCTTCTCCTCGGAGACCTCGATGCGGCGGCCGTCAACGCTGATGGAGCTATCGTCGAACTCCACCTCGTGGCCGAACTGGCCGTACGCGGTGTCGTACTTCATCAGGTGTGCAAGGGTCTCGTTGTCGGTGAGGTCGTTGATCTTCACAACCTCGAGCTCGCCCTGGTACTCATCCTGGATGATGCGGAACGCTGCGCGACCGATACGACCGAAGCCATTGATGCCAATACGAGTAGTCACTGTCTAATACTCCTCTGCTGAGTCGAGTTCTACGGGGCACACGCTGCGCCCCTAGGTTCAGGCTCCTGGCGCCTACCCGCCTGCGGTTCAAACCCGTTGCTACCTGCAGGGTTACCGGGCGATTCGGCTTCCTTTTCGCCTGTCGGTGCCCAGTGTAGCGATGCACCCTCAACCCTGCATGGCTCCTGGACGGCTCCGCACGCGCGATTTGAGCGAACCAGAAAGGTACGCAAAACCGGGGGTACAAATGCCGTTTCTCCCCGATCATCGGTGCCCGATTCTTCGCGTCACCACACGCTTTGCCGACATCCTCCCCCGTCGTTCGGGCACCACACCGACAATGAGCACACCTTTAATAGTTGACGTAACTACATTATTTCCGTGTGCAATATGTCACATTTCGGATTCGTGCGACTTTTCCTCGTCGATCCCTGCCGTCGTTGGCGGAATTCCCAGCTCTTTCGCACGCTTATCCGCAAGCGACAACAGCCTCCGGATGCGCCCCGCCACCGCATCCTTAGTCATCTGCGGGTCCGCCAGCTTGCCCAGCTCCTCCAGGGAGGCGTGCCGGTGCTCGGCCCGCAGGTACCCCGCCTCCGCGAGGTGCTCAGGCACATCGTCGCCGAGAATGTCCATCGCGCGCTCCACACGGCGCGCCGCGGTCGCAGCCGCCTGCGCGGAGCGACGGGTATTGGCGTCATCAAAGGTAGCGAGGCGCTGCCCCGAGCGCGCACGCAGCTGCTTGCGGCGGCGCTTCTCGTCCCACTCCAGGCGCGAAAGCGGCGCGCCCATCCGGCTAAGCAAAATACCGATGGTCTCCCCGTCACGGATGTAGACGCGCTCCACTCCCCGCGTCTCCTTGGTCCGCGTCGGAATATCCAGCCGGCGCGCCAAGCCCACGAGCGCGAGCGCGGACTCCTCCGACGGGCACGCGACCTCGAGCGCCGAAGTCCTGCCCGGCTCCGTCAGCGAGCCGCGCGCCAAAAACGCACCGCGCCACGCGGCCTCGACGTCCGCGACTGGGCCGGAGACGATCGTGTGCGGCATGCCGACGACTGGGTGGCCTGATGCGGTGACCAGGCGCAGCTTCCGCACCACGTCGCGCATCCCGCGGCGCACAGTGACGACGCACTTGCGCTCCTTGGTCGCGGACCCCGGGGCAATGATGTCCATCTCCGCCTCGATCCCGGTGGTGGCGTGCAGCAACGTCACCAGCCGGCGCGCAACCTGCTCCTCCGCGAACTCCACGACCAGCGCAATGCCCTGCGGTGTGTCCTGGTAGCTGCCCGCGTAGCGGATCATGGCGGTGGCCTCCGCAATCTGCGCACTCGCATGCGTGAGGCGAACGTTGAGCAGCTCGTCTTTGACTTTCGCGGTCAGCGCCACCGTTGCCGTCCCCTTTCTGTTCATCTCTCGTTGGCCTGTATGAGCACACACAGGCGCGCGCACCTACCTCAGCTGTACTCAGCGAGGGCGCGCGTATCGACGCTTGATTCTAGCGCGCCCGGTACAACTCCAAAATCGCCTCCGCCAACTTGGCAGGGTCGTGCTTGTCCACCTGCTCGCCCTCCGGGGCGGGAATGTGGACGTCGCGAAACGCGATTCCGGCGCTCACCTGCTGCGCGGCACGCTGCAGGTGCCGACGCTCACCTTCTGAGGGCGAGATATGGTTGTCGGCCAGGAAGTAGTCGACGCGCAGCTCCGGCGCGTGCTGGTTAAACACCTGGATGTGGCGCTCGGTACTAAACCCTAAGGTCTCGCCCGCCTGGGGCAAGAGGTTGAGCATGACGACCACCATCGCGTCGGTAGAGTTCAGCGCCTCCACGATGCCCGGCACCAAAAGGTGCGGCAGCACCGAGGAGAACCAGGAACCCGGACCAATGGTGACGATGTCGGCGGAACGGATCGCCTCAATCGCCTCAGGCGAGGCCTCCGGCCGGTCCGGCAACAGGCGCACGCGGCGCACCTCGCCCGAGGTCGACGCCACGGCGGCCTGTCCGCGCACCGAGCGCAGCACCCGCGGATCATCGTCCAGCCCGGAGACATCCGCCTCGATATCCAGCGGCCGCGGGCTCATCGGGATCACGCGACCGACCGAGCGAGTCCACCGCGCCACAATGTCGAGGGCGTTCTGCATCCCGCCGAACTTCTCAGCCAGGCTTACCAGCATGAGGTTGCCCAGCGGGTGCCCGGCCATCACGCCGTTGCCGCCAAAGCGGTGCTGCAGCGCCTCTTGCCACAGCGTGCCCTCCTCGTCGTCAGCGGTCAGCGCGGCGAGCGCCATACGCAGATCCCCCGGCGGGATGATGGGAAACTCCCGGCGCAGCCGCCCGGAGGATCCCCCATCGTCGGCAACAGTGACCACGGCGTTAATCTCCGTGGCCTCGGCTTCGCGGGCGGCGAGCAGGGTCTGGTACAGGCCGTGACCACCACCCAGGCAGGTCAAAGCAAGACGCTCAGTAGACGAGCTCATCGCTTTCTCCTTTCACGCTGGGAAGTTAAAGAACCGCGGCACCTAGTGCCTCTTCAAGTCTCTGTGCAACACGCTGACATCCAGTTGCGGCTTCTTCCGCAGCCGCCGCCCGACCTCTTCGGCCACTGCCACCGAGCGGTGGTGCCCACCCGTGCAGCCGATACCGACGGTGATGAAGTCTTTCCCCTCGTGGCGGTAGCCGTCGAGCGTGCTGCCGAGCAGGCGCACGAAGTTTTCAATAAACGGCTCCGCATCGGCTTGGCCAAGCACGTAGTCGGAGACCGGCTTGTCCACCCCGCGGAACTCGCGCAGCTCTTCCACCCAGTACGGGTTCGGCAGGAAGCGGACATCCACGATCAGGTCCGCATCGCGCGGCGAGCCGTGCTTAAACCCGAAGGATTCCACGGTGACGTGCTGGCGTCCGGAGGCCAGCTCGCCTATCGACGCCTCGATCGAACGCCGCAGGTCATGCACCGACTGATTGGTGGTATCGATGATCACATCGGCGATCTCGCGCACCGGTTCCAGCTCTTTGCGTTCCCGCTCTATGCCGTGCTTGAGCGTGTCCTTGCCCTGCAGGGGGTGCGTGCGGCGCACCGAGTCGAAGCGCTGGATGAGCACCCCGTCGCGCGCTTCGAGGTAGAGCACGAAGGGGTTGTAGCCGCCCTCCTTGATCTTGGAGATCGTCTCCATCAACGAGCCATTGAACATGCGCGCACGCACGTCGGTGACCACCGCCACCTTCGCCACAGGCGATTGCTCACCGGTGGACATCTCCACCAGCTCCAGGATGAGCTGCGGCGGCAGGTTCTGGGAGACGAAGTAGCCCTTGTCCTCGAAGATCTTCGCCGCCGTGGACAGGCCACCGCCGGACAGCCCGGTGATGATGACGGGGTGCAAAACTTGCGCTGCGTTGCCCGATTGGCCCGCAGGTTGGGTCTGATGCTGGTGCGACTGCGTCATACACCACATCCTAACCGAGCCGACGCACGCACGCGGGCGGCTTTCGGCCCTAAGTTGCCCCTTAGTTGCCCTGGTGCAGGTGCTCGTAGATCGTCGCGGCGAGCTTCGGACCCACGCCGTCGACCTCTTGAATCTCCTCCACGGAAGCCGCCTTGATCTTCTTCACGGACCCGAAGTGCTTCACCAGCTCCGTGCGCCGCGCGGGCCCGAGTCCGGGGATCGCGTCAAGCGCAGAGGCGCGCATCCGCTTGGAGCGCTGCTGACGGTGGTAGGTGATGGCGAAGCGGTGCGCCTCATCGCGGATCTGCTGGAGCAGGTACATACCCTCGGAGTTGCGCGGCAGGATCACCGGCTCGTCGTCGTCGGGCACCCAGACCTCTTCCAGCCGCTTCGCTAGCCCGATGAGCTGGACGTCGACGATACCGAGCTCGTCGAAGACAACCTGCGCGGCGTCGACCTGTGGCTTGCCGCCGTCGACAATGTAGAGCTGCGGTGGGTAGGCAAAGCGCTTGTTGTCCGTGGTCTCGACCTCGGCGGCCTCCTCGGCGAACATCAGCGCCGCGCTTTCTTCGTCAGGGTTGGCCAGCTTGTCCTCGTTGTAGCGCTTGAACCTGCGGCGGGTGACCTCGGCGATCGAGCCGACGTCGTTGGAGCGGCCGTCGCCGGCGGCTTCCTTGATGCGGTAGCGTCGATAATCTTGCTTCTTCGGCAGGCCATCCTCGAAGACGACAAGCGAGGCGACCACGTCGGTGCCCTGGATGTGCGAGATATCGGTGCACTCCATGCGCAACGGGGCTTCTTGCATCCCCAGCGCATCCTGGATGTCCTGCAGGGCCTGCGAGCGCGCGGTGAGGTCGCCGACACGCTTGAGCTTGTGCTGGTGCAGGGCCTCGACCGCGTTTTTGCGCACCGTTTCCATCAACGCGGCCTTGTCGCCACGCTGCGGCACGCGGATGTCCACCTGCGCGCCGCGCAGGCCCTCGAGCAGCTCTGTGACCTCGGCCAGCTCGTCCGGTATCTCGGCGACGAGGATCTCGCGGGGCACGGGCTGCGGGGTGCGTATCGACGCCCACGATTCCTGGTCTACCCCGCGCCGCTGGATCTTCTCTTCCTCGCGCTTGCGGTCTTCCTCCTGTTCCTGACGCTGCCGCTCAACGGCATCCGAGTAGTACTGCACCAGGAAATTCTGCATGAGCACGGGCAGCGCCGGGTCCTTGTCGCCCTCCTCGAGACGCTCGGTGGAGCCAGGTTCGTCGCCGGTCTTCTCCACCACCCAGCCACGCTGCGCGCGGATGCGCCCGCCGCGTACATTGAAGATTTGGACGGCGGCTTCGAGCTCGTCGGTATCAAAGGCGATGATGTCGGCGTCCGTATCCTGGCTCAGCACCACGGTCTGGCGCTCCATGACCTTGTTGACTGCGCCCAGGTCGTCGCGCAGTCGCGCCGCCTTCTCAAACTCGAGGTTTTCCGCGGCCTCTTCCATCTGGCGCGTCATCCCGCGCACGAGCGCGTCCGTGTTGCCCGACATGAAGCCGAGGAAGCCGGCGACGATCGCTGCGTACTCTTCCTCGTCGACGCGCCCGACGCAAGGCGCGGCGCACTTATCGATGTAGCCGAGCAAGCATGGTCTGCCCAGCGACTCGTGACGGTTGTACACACCATTGCTGCAGGTGCGGATGGGAAAGACGCGGGTGAGCAGGTCGAGCGTTTCGCGCACGGCCCACGCATGCGAGTACGGGCCAAAATAGCGCACCCCCTTGCGCTTCGGCCCGCGGTAGAAGAAGGCGCGGGGGAAGCGCTCGCGCACGCTCACCGCGAGCATCGGGTACGTCTTGTCGTCCCGGTACATCACGTTGAACCAGGGGTCGAACTTCTTAATCCAGGTGTACTCGAGCTGGAGTGCTTCCACCTCGCTGGAGACCACCGTCCACTCCACGGATGCGGCGGTAAAGACCATCTGCCTGGTCCGCGGGTGCAGGTGCTCCGGGGGCTGGAAGTAGTTGTTCAGCCGCGAGCGCAGGTTCTTTGCCTTGCCCACGTACACGACGCGCCCGTTCGCGTCTCGGAATTTATACACGCCCGGGTCGGTGGGAATCGTGCCCGTCGCCGGGCGGTAGTCCTGCGGGTTTGCCAATCAGCTCGTCCCTTTCCGTTGTGCGCTGCTTATTCCGCGGGGTCCTCCGGCATGTACTTTGCCTCGAGGTCGCGGAACTTTGCGACGGCCTCAAGCGCGTGCTCCTTGTCGCCCGCCTGGATCGCCCACAGCGGCACGTACTCAAACTCCGGCAGCTCCAGGCGTGCCATGCGCGAGCCCTTGGGGAAGGACAGCCCGTAGATCACCAGCCAGGGATAGAAGCGCGTGCCGATGATGTTGGCTACTTCCACCCCGTCCTCGTTGACGCGCACGCGCGGCCGAGTCAGGCAGATCCAGGACACGATCGAGATGACAATGCCGACGCCCACGAAGGCGAACTTATCGATCCCGGTAATGGCAACGCCGGTAAACTCCACGTCCACGACCGAGGCCATGAAGAAGTGCACCGCCATAACCAGCACGATCCACGCAACGGCCACGCGGCGCAAGAAGCGCGACTTGACGGTGAGCTCCCAAGGCTTAGTCGAGGTCAGCGCGTGGGGGTCGAGGGCGTTGAGGTAGACGAGCTCCTCGTCGCTCAGCTTGCGCGTCTGTGTCGCATGCTGCGCGTCGTTTGCCTCCCCCGTTGCCCTGGAACCGCCAGTGGACCCTGTCTCCCCTGTCACGCGAACGTCCTTTCCTTCCCGCGGCCCGCACGTCGAGCCTGCCCTACCGTCAGTTACCTTGGGATCCTAGTCACGGGTGCGCAGCGCGCGCACCTTTCCCAGCTCTACCGCCGCACCGAGCGCCGCGCGAACGGCGGCCTCGCCCTTGTCCTCCTTGGCGTCCTCACCACCGGACCGTTCGTAGGCCTGGTCTTCATCTTCTACGGTGAGCACACCGTTGCCCACGGGCGTGCCCTCGTCGAGGGCAACGCGGGTAAGCCCGCTGGTCACCGAGTCACAGACGACTTCGAAGTGTGGCGTCTTGCCGCGGATCACACAGCCGAGCGCCACCACAGCGTCGTAGCGGCGGGCGCAGGCCTGCACCACCACGGGCAGCTCCATCGCGCCATCCACCAAGTACTCGTCGGCCTTCGCGCCGAGCTCGCGTGCCGTGGCCAGCGCACGCTCGCGCAGGGTATCGACGATCCGCGCATTCCAGCGCGTGGACACAATTGCCACCGTCAGGCCTTCAGCCTGCGGCGAATACGGTTCCGGCTCACCAGAGGAAGCCATAAGTTTTCCACTCCATTCGAGTCGTCGCTTCTAGAGACAGGCGTCTTTCTAGAATACGTGCAATCAGCCTGCCGAAGGCGCACCGCCATCGGCAGCCGGCGTGTGTGCATCCAACCACTGCGCAACGCCCGGCAGGTCATGGCCCATCCGGTCACGCTTGGTGCGAAGGTAGCCGATGTTGTCGTGCGAGGGCACGATCTCAATCCGGGTGCGGCCGGCAACCTGTGGGCCGAACCCGCTGAGTGCGTGGACCTTGTCCGGGTTGTTGGACAGCAGCTGCATGGATTCGATGCCCAGGTCGGCGAGAATTTGGCCGGCGACTGAGTACTCGCGGGCGTCGATAGGCAGCCCCTGCTCTAAGTTTGCATCCACCGTGTCAAGGCCCTGGTCCTGCAGCGCATAGGCCTGCAGCTTGGCCAGCAGGCCGATGCCGCGGCCTTCGTGGCCGCGGACGTAGACCACCACGCCACGACCAGCCTCGTGGATGCGGCGCATGGACTCGTGCAGCTGCGGGCCGCAGTCGCAGCGGGCGGAAGCAAAGGCGTCGCCGGTCAGGCACTCGGAGTGTACGCGCACGAGCACGTCGTCGGCGCCGGCAAGCTGTGCGGGGTCGCCAGCGATGAGCGCGACGTGCTCGGTGCCGTCGATGTCGTTGCGGTAGCCCACGGCGTGGAACTCGCCGAACTCGGTGGGCAGGCGCGTCTCGGTGACGCGAGAGACGAAGCGTTCGTGGCGGCGTCGATACGCAATGAGCTGGTCAATCGAGATCATCACCAGGCCGTGGGTGTCGGCGAATTCGCGCAGTTCGTCGAAGCGGGCCATATCTGTCGGGTCCTGCTCGGAGACGATCTCGCAGAGCGCACCGGCCGGACGCAGCCCCGCTATCCGGGCGAGATCCACGCTCGCCTCGGTGTGCCCATCGCGGGCGAGCACGCCGCCGGGCCGCGCACGCAGCGGCACCACGTGCCCCGGTCGGGTGAAGTCGCTCACGGTGGTCTCGGCGCTGGCGAGTCGGCGCAGCGTCTCGGCACGCGAGGTCGCGGAGATGCCGGTCGTGCCGGTCGCCGCGTCCACGGTCACGGTGTAGGCGGTGCCGCGGGCGTCCTGGTTGCGCGCCACCATTGGCGGCAGGTTGAGCCGATCGGCGTCCTCGTTCTCCAGGGCGACGCAGATGTAGCCGGAGGTGTAGCGCACCATAAACGCCACGAGTTCAGGGGTGGCGGCTTCGGCCGCGAAGATGAGATCGCCCTCGTTTTCCCGATCCTCATTATCCACCACAACCACCGCTTCGCCGCGGGCAATGGCGGCGATGGCGTCCTCGACAGCATCCAAGCGGGAACCGTTACTCATAGTCGTTTACCTTAGCCCGCACCATATTTTCTACGTACTTGGCTACCTGGTCGACCTCCAGGTTCACCGGCTCGCCGACGCGCAGCTCGCCCGCGGTGGTTTCTGCAAGCGTGGTGGGAATCAGCGAAACCTCGAAGAAGTCGTCTCCCACCGCGGACACGGTCAGCGAGGTGCCGTTGACCGCGATCGAGCCCTTCTCCACCACGTAGCGGCGCAGGCCCTCTGGCAGGCTAAACCGCAGCACGTCCCAGCGCGGCCCCAGCGTGCGCGAAAGCAGCTTGGCCACGCCGTCCACGTGGCCCTGCACGATGTGCCCACCTAACCGGTCGCCCACCTTCAGTGCTCGCTCCAGGTTCACCCGCGTCCCTTCCTGGTTCGCCAGCCCGAGCCGGGTCCGCCGCATCGTCTCCGGCATCACGTCGGCCCAAAAGCGCTCGGGCCGCGGCTGCCCGTCTTCGAGTGCCTCCGGCAGCCCGGTCACAGTCAGGCACACCCCGTCGACAGCAATGGAGTCGCCGTTGCGCGCATCCTCGGTCACCTTCGGCGCGCGGATACACACGCGTGCATCTGTTTCGCCCAGTTCCACGGCCTCGATCGTGCCGACTTCTTCAATCAGTCCGGTAAACACTGCGTATCCTGCCTACTTTTCCTGTCTCAGCAAATCTTTTCGTGCCATCTCGATGAGCACGTCTTCACCCAGCTGTATCACGCGCTCGACGCGGAAGCGCTGCGCCTCGTTGATCGTCGTGGCTAGCGGCCCGTGAAGCACCCCGCGGCCGGCACCGAGCAGCGCCGGGGCAACGTACGCCTGGATGCGGTCGACGAGTCCCGCGTTCACGAAGCTGAGCGCAAGAGACGCGCCGCCTTCAACGAGCACGTCGCGCGCCCCGCGCTCCCACAGCGCCGCCAGCGCGCTCTCCGGGTCCGGGTACTGCGTAAAGCCGAGGCGCGCGAGGTTGCCGGTGATCTCGCGGGTGCCCACCACCACGCGCTCCGGCTGGGTTGGGTACAGCTCGCCGTCCGGGCGGCGCGCGGTGAGCTGCGGGTCGTCCGCGAGTGCGGTGCCGGTACCCACGATGATCGCGTCGCGCCGCGCCCGATCAAGATGTACGTGCGCACGCGCCGCCTCGCCAGTAATCCACTTGCTCGTCCCATCGGCCGCAGCGGTAAACCCATCGAGGGTCGCCGCATACTTCCAGGTCACCGCGGGCCGCTGCATGCTTATCGACGCCCACCACGCCCCCAGCGCTACCACCTCCCGCGACTCGTACGCCACCTGCACCCCCGCGCGCCGGAGCACTTCCGCGCCCCCAGCTGCTTCGGGGTTTGGGTCTTTGGTGAGGTAGATGACCTGCGCTACGCCCGCCTGCGTCAGCGCGTGCGTGCACGGACCGGTGCGCCCTGTGTGCGCGCAGGGCTCGAGGGTTACGATCGCGGTCGCACCCTGTGCCCGGTCGCCGGCTGCTGCCAAGGCGTTGACCTCAGCGTGCGCGCCGCCGACGGGCGAGGTGGCACCTACGGCAATGAGGTGACCTGCGGCGTCGATAATCGCGCAGCCGACTGGCGGATTCGGCGACGTCGTGCCTCGCACGCTCTCACCTGCGGAAATCGCCGCGGCGATGCCCGCCTCTACCGCGGCTGGATGCGGCCGTACGTTACTCAGTTGGCACCGCCGCGCGCCTCTTGGGCGAGCTCGCGCAGGCGCTCAACCGCCTCGGCCGGGTTGTCCGCACCGAAGACCGCGGAGCCCGCCACGAAGGCGTCGACGCCGGCCTCCGCCGCCTGCGCGATCGTCGCGTTCGCGATGCCGCCGTCGATACCGATGATCGTGTCGAGCCCCTCGGCTTTGATGTGGTCACGCAACGCCATGACCTTGCCAAGCACCTCCGGCATGAACTTCTGCCCACCGAAGCCGGGCTCCACGCTCATCACCATGACCTGGTCAAACTCGCCCACCGAGTCCAGGTAGGGCTCGATCGGAGTGCCCGGCTTGACCGCAAAGCCCGACTGGACGCCGAGCTCGCGGCACTGCCGGCCAGCCGCCACGTGGTCCCTGGTTGCCTCCACGTGGAAGATCATGCGGTCCCCGCCCGCCTGAACGTAGGTGGGAAACCAGCGCTCCGGGTCTTCGATCATCAGGTGCATGTCCAGAAACTGGTCCGTGACACCGTCGACGGCCTTAGTCACGTCGGGGCCGAAGGAGAGGTTGGGCACGAAGTGACCATCCATGATGTCCACGTGGATCAAGTCCGCGTTGGGCACTTTGCGCACGTCGTTGCCCAGGTTTGCGTAGTCTGCGGCGAGAATTGATGGGGCGATGTAGATCATGGTGCTAAGCCTACTTCTTCCGCAGCACCGCGAAGAACATTGCGTCGGTGCCGTGGCGGTGCGGC
The DNA here is from genome assembly GCF_001831515.1 of Corynebacterium sp. HMSC074A01. Taxonomy (GTDB): domain Bacteria; phylum Actinomycetota; class Actinomycetes; order Mycobacteriales; family Mycobacteriaceae; genus Corynebacterium. The sequence continues at coordinate 7,997 of NZ_KV825599.1, read as the reverse complement.
CACATCTGCACGCTGCGCGCCTCGCCGGTTTCGGTCATGCCGCAGGCGTACGGGCTCGCATCGAGCTCTTCGACCTCGCCGCGCCCAAGCGCGTCGTCGACCACTCCGCGTGTCTCGCGCACATCGGGCGAGCAGGTCGAGTAGATCACGACACCGCCTGGGCGGGTGAGCGAAATCGCGGAGGCAAGCAGTGCCTCCTGCAGCGGAACCAGCTCGTCGATGTCGTGTTCCTGCTTGGTCCAGCGGGCTTCCGGGCGGCGTCGCAAAGCGCCGAGCCCCGAGCACGGGGCGTCGACCAGCACGCGGTCGTAGCCGGGCGCAAGGCCGGGGTCGCGCCCGTCCACCGTGTGGACGTTCACCGGCAGGCCCTTGACCGCCTTGCGCACCAGGTCCGCGCGGTGGTTGCTGGGCTCGACGGCGTCGACGGTGGCGCCGTCGATACGCGCGAGTGCACCGATGAGCGCGGCCTTGCCGCCTGGACCGGCACACAGGTCAAGCCAACGACCTTGATCGTCGTCGACTGGCACTTCGGCGACGGCGCGCGCGATGAGCTGCGAGCCCTCGTCCTGCACCGCGGCGAGCCCTTCGCGCACCGGCGCAAGCTCACCTGGGTCACCCTCCTCGAGGTAGACGGCGTAGGGCGAGTAGCGGCCCTGCTCGCCGCCGACGGCCAGGGCGAGCTCCTCCGCGCTGAGCTCGCCAGGGCGCGCAACCAGGTGAACGCCGGGACGAGCCGAATCCGCCTCGAGCGCGGCACCCAGCTCTTCCACCTGGGCACCCAGCGCGGTGTGGAAGGATCGCGCGATCCACGCCGGGTGCGCGTGCTTGAAGGCGAGCGCGTCGAGTGCGTCCGAGGGCATGAGCCGATCGAACCACTGCTGCCGGGTCGAGCGCCCAATGGTGCGCAAGATGCCGTTGGCAAAGCCTTTCGCCTTGCCCTGGCCCGCGGCCTCCACGAGGCGCACAGTGGTATCCACTGCTGCGTGCGGGGAGACCCGCGTGTAGAGCAACTGGTAGGTGCCGAGGCGCAGGGCGGCGAGCACCCACGGATCGATCTTGTCCAGCTCGCGGGAGGAATTCGCCGAGATCACTGCGTCGAGCACGCCCTGGGTGCGCAGCGCGCCATAGGTCAGCTCGGTGGCAAAGGCCGCGTCGCGGCCGGTGATGCGCCGCTCGCGCAAAAGGCCGGGCAGCACGAGGTTCGCGTACGCCCCGTCCGTCGCCACGCGGTGCAGCACCTCAAGCGCCGCCTCGCGAGCCGGGTCGTTGATGGCTAGTTGCTGCTTCTGTTGCTGTTTCGGCGCGCGCCTACGTGCTGCGGGCGCATCCTTCTTCGGCTCGCGCCGACCTGCGGCCCTGGAACGAAATCCGCCACTCACTCAAACACCACTCCTTGCGCAACGACGTCCTGCTGCAGGCCACGGCCCCAGTCGGCCGCTGCCATCATCTTTTTGCCTGGCGGCTGCACCGTGGTCAGCACCACGTCGTTTGTCGCAGTACCCACGCGCACCTCGCTCTTTTCGACGCTCACGTGCCCGGGCTCGAGCGAGTCCGTCTCGCCGACCTTGACCGGGCCCACCTTGACGCGCTGGCCGTCCCAGGTCGTCCACGCGCCCGGGCCGGGGGTGTGGGAGCGCACCGCGCGGTCGATCTGATTTGCCGCCGCGTGCCAGTCAATGCGCGCGTTGTCGGTGGTGAGCTTCGGCGCATAGCTCGCCTCGCCCTCCTGCGAGGTTGGGGCGATCGTGCCCTTTTCCAGCCCCGTCATCGTCTCTACCAGCAGGTCCGCGCCCGCGTAGGCAAGGCGGGTCAGCAGTGAGTCTGCAGTGTCATCGGCGGTGATGTCCTCGGTGAGCGTGGCGAGCACCTCGCCGGTATCCAGGCCCTCGTCGATCCGGAAGGTCGTCGCGCCGGTTGTCGCATCGCCCTCCCGGATCGCTGCCTGCACGGGGGCCGCGCCGCGCCACTTGGGCAGCAGCGAGAAGTGCAGGTTGACCCACCCGTGCGGGGCGATGCCCAGCATGTCCTTGGGGATCAAGTTGCCGTAGGCCACAACTGGGATCGCCTCCGGGGCGAGCTCTGCCAGCCGCGCGCGCACCTCGTCGTTCTCGCGCAGCGACTCAGGTGTGAGCACCTCGATGCCGTGCTCTTGCGCTAGCGCCTTTACCGGCGAGGGGTGCAGCGTCCTGCCCCGCCCACGACGGGCGTCGGGCCGGGTAAGCACCGCGACCACCTCGTGCTCGGAATCAATGAGCCGCTGAAGCGCCACCACTGCGGGCTCCGGGGTTCCGGCAAATACAACTCGCATCTAGTTCTCCTTCCACCATTCGGAAGCGTGAATCGCCGCCATCGCCGCTTTCCGCTCCTCGCGTTCCATCCGCTGCATGAACATGACTCCGTCCAGGTGATCTGTCTCGTGCTGGATGCAGCGCGCCAACAGCCCCGAGGCAGCGATTGTCACCGGCCGGCCCTGGACGTCATTCCCGGTTGCCAGGACATTCGCTGCGCGCGTGATCGTGCCGCGCACACCCGGGACAGACAGGCAACCCTCGACGCCAGTCTGCGTATCTTCGCCCACCTGGTGCCACCCAGGGTTAACCAGGTGGCCACGCATGCCGTTGCAGTCGAAGACGAACAACCGGATGCCTGGGCCAACCTGGTTGGCCGCAAGCCCCACCCCGCCGGAGGCGTCCATGATGTCCAGCATCTCCGCGGCGGTGCGTCGCAGCCCCTCGCCGAACTCCGCGACAGGGCGCGCGGCAGTCTTGAGAATGGGATCGCCGAAAAGGCGCAAACTCAGCGCAGTCATGTCTGCCAAGTGTACTGACCCACCCCGCGAGCACACTGCAAGGACTACCCCACGTCAATCGGGTTGACCTGGATGCGCAGCGGCAGCGTCTGCTTGCGCGCAGCCCGGTGCACCGCGCCCGCCCGCAACGCCCGGCCGAGCTCGGTACGTCCGCGCAGCGGGGAGCGCACGAGCATCCGCTGCGCCTCGCCATAACGGGGCACGTCCCACTCGCCCGGCAGCGTGACCCCGGCGGGCAGGTCGACAGGGCCCAGCACTTCCGCGTGCTCAGGCAGCTCCACGTGCGCGAAGAAGTCCTCAAGCGCGTGCCGGGGCGCATCCACGACGGCAATGTGCACCGCGGGTGGAAAGCGCGCGTCCCTGCGGTGCGCCAGCTCTAACGCCGCATGGCCCGCCGCGTCCCAGCGGATGAGGTGCTGCACGACCGGCAGCGCGGGATCAGCCACGACCACGACCTCGCCGCCCGCGCTGTGCGGTTGCACGAGCGTGGCCGCCTGCAGCCACTTGGCAAAGGTGTCCTCGGTTGCGCGTAAGTCCGGGCGGTGTAGCAGTGCCCACACGTCCAGCAAGATCGCCGCGCCGTACCCGCCTTCTGCGGGCGGCTCCGCACCCGGCGTGGCGACGATAATGGCAGGCTCACTCGGCACGGCATCGAGCACCTTGTCACCCCACGAGGTGCGCACACGAAACTGCGCGAACGCCCGGCCGAGCTCCTCTGCCGTCCGCTCAGTGCCCAGCACTGTGGCGCGCACCCGCCGCGAACCGCACGCAGGGCACACGTGCGCGGGATCCATTCGACCACACCACCGGCAGGTCGGGGCCGCCGCCTCTTCACCAGACGGCAGGCCGAGCGGCCCGTTACACCATCGGCAGCGGGCAGGAGTCCGGCACTGCCCGCAGGCTAAAGACTGGATGTAGCCCGTACGCGGCACCTGGAAGAGCACCGGTGCACCACGCTTGAGCGCGCGCCGGGCGGCCATGAAGGCCTCGGAGGGAAGGCGCGCGTGCCGCGCCCGCGGGTCTCTTTCGAGCGCGATGTCGGAATCGCCCGCCGCATGGATATACGGGCTGAGCTGGCGCAGGACCGGACGCGGCGCGACCAGCTCGTGCATCCAGCCGGACTCGACAAACAGCTGCGCCTCCGCCGTGCGGGCCCATCCACCGAGCACGAGCGGAACTCGCTCCATCGCGGAGCGCGTGGTGAGTACTTCGCGCGCGTGCACGTACGGTGCGCGCGGATCCACTAGGTTCGCGTCGCCGTCGTGCATGAGCACCATCAGCCGCAAGTCGCGTACCGGCGCGAAAGCCGCCGAGCGCGTGCCCACCACGATGCGGCCCTGGCCGTGCAGAATCGACAGGTAGCGCGAGTAGCGGGCCTGCGGCCCCTGGCTCGCCGTCAAGGTGGTCACCTGCTTCGCGCTGACCAGCTCACGAAAGGCTCGCTCGCAATTATCGACGTCACGCTGATCCGGCACCACAATCAACACCCCTCCCCCGTCACGCGCAAGCTTGACGCCCAGGGCCGCGAGCGCGCCCGCCCAATCGTCGCCGGGAGCCACCTGCCAGGCGGCGCGCGCCATCTTGCCTTCCAGTACCGCGTCGACGAAGCTCTCGCCGAATTCGTAACTGCTCCAGGCAGACAGGTCGGGCTCCGCCACCTCGCCGAGCTGCGCCCACGGCGTCGAGGTGTCCGTCTCCTCGGCCTTGGCGTGGCGCGCCGGGATGGCGGCGCGGTAGATGTCTGAGCGGACGCCGGCGTACCGCTGCGCTAAGGCGTCGATAAGCGAGCGAAGCTGCTCTGGAGCGACCTGCTCGGGCGAGATCACCCGCTCGATGAAGCGAAGGCTGCCCTCGTGTGTGGAGGCGGCCGTGCGCTCCAGGACGATTGCGTCCACCAGCCGCCCGGCGAAGCGGATCCGCACCCGCACTCCCGGTTGCGCCGCGTCGGATTCCCCTTCGGTGACCAGGTAGTCAAAGGGGCGATCGAGCTGCGGCAAGCCAAGCAGCGGCAGTACCCGAGCGACGGGAAAGCGAGCGGCAGGCTGGGACATGGTGCCAGATTCTAGCGCAGCGCTGCTCCTTGGCTTGCCCCGTCGGTTGTGGCTACTGGGTCGCGGCCTTGAGCTCCTCGACCTTGTTGAGCTGCTCCCACGGCAGCTCCACGTCGGTGCGGCCGAAGTGGCCGTAGGCGGCGGTCTGCCCGTAAATGGGGCGAAGCAGGTCGAGGTCACGGATGATTGCGGCCGGACGCAGGTCAAAGACCTTGTCCACCGCCTGCTGGATCGACGCGTCGGTGTGCCCCTCAGCGGCAGTGCCGAAGGTCTCCACGTAGAGGCCCACCGGGTTCGCGCGGCCGATCGCGTAGGCGACCTGCACCTCGACGCGCTCAGCAAGGCCCGCGGCGACGATATTCTTCGCTACCCAGCGCATGGCGTATGCGGCGGAGCGGTCCACCTTTGAGGGGTCCTTGCCGGAGAACGCGCCGCCGCCGTGGCGCGCCATGCCGCCGTAGGTATCGACGATGATCTTGCGACCGGTCAGCCCCGCGTCCCCCATCGGGCCGCCGAGAACGAAAGACCCGGAGGGGTTGACCAGCAACTTGGTGTCGTCGGTGTAGAAACGCTCGAGGCCCGCGTCCTTGATCACCCACTCCAGCACCTGCGTGCGCAGCGCCTCCCGCAGTGCCTCGCCGTGGAAGTCCGGGTCGTGCTGGGTGGAAATGACCACGGTGTCGAGGGCAACCGGACGGTCGCCGTCGTACGCGAAGGTGACCTGGGTCTTGCCGTCCGGGCGCAGGCCCACGACCGTGCCCATCTTGCGCACCTCGGTCAGGCGGCGGGCCAGGCGGTGCGCGGTGGCGATCGGCAGTGGCATGTACTCCGGGGTCTCGTTCGTGGCGTAGCCGAACATCAGACCCTGGTCGCCGGCGCCAGCCTGGTCATTTTCCTCCGCCGAGGCGTGCTCGCGCACCTCCTGCGAGGTGGTCACGCCGTCTGCGATCTCCGCCGACTGGTCCCCGATCGCGATGTTGACGCCACACGTACGACCGTCGAAGCCAACCTCGGAAGAAGTAAAACCAATGCCCACAAGTTTGTCGCGGACAATCTTGGCGATGTTGGAGTACGCACTCGTCTTGACCTCACCGACCACGTGCACCTGACCGGTGGTCACGAGCGTCTCGACGGCAACGCGGGAGGCCGGATCCTGCTGAAGCATGTCGTCCAAAATGGCGTCCGAGATCGCGTCACAGATCTTGTCCGGGTGGCCTTCCGTAACAGACTCACTAGTGAACAAGCGGTAGTAGGGATCAGTAGACAAAACGGTCTCCTCTTTCGATGCAGCAATAACGTGTATTACGCACCCGCGCCAACTGGGAACCACCAGACAACAACGCTGGTCTCACACGGAATCACGGGCAGGCACCGGGGTGCTGCGCGCACGCGTTGCGGCGGGAACTTCAACAACAATAGACCAAGCGGTCTAAATGCGCAATGTTGCCTATCAGAATGCTTGGCCACACACCGGACCCGGGCCACGACCTGGCCTTTTGGGGCACTGGGTGCAATGAAGGAGCGACGGGCCTTCATTCAGCGAGCTGCCAGACTAATTCCGCAGGGGCGGAAGTTATTGCTTGCCGACGCTCGGCCGTCGCGGCGCTGTCCCAGGCGTCTCGCCATTGTCCCACGTTCAGCGAGCTCCCAGACTAATTCCGCACAGGCGGAAAACAATGCCCCATGTTCGAACCGCATAAAGCCACTTCGAACTCCGTAAGAAACATGCCCTCACCAGGCATATTAGAAACGTCCACCGGGCATGTTAGACCGCACTCGCCTAACACGCAGGCCTTAACACCATGAGCGACCACGTCAACGAACACGGCGAGTTCGACGAAACCAAACTCACCACCGCACTCGAGGAAGCCACCACCCGTCCCGATACAAGCGGGGCAGACATCCTCAACACCGGCTGCGGGCTACCACCCCAACGCTTCCTGCTCCACGCCCTGATAGGCATGGTGCAACTCGTACGCACCGCCATGGCCAAAAGCACCCGCCTCGCACCAGCAGCACAAGTCAACATCATGATGAGCACCAACGGCAACGGGTATCTCCCCAACAACAATGCCGTACCCGCCTTCAACCTCGCCAACGTCGCCGCCAACGCCAACGCCCGCGGTGTGCTCTTCGACGACCACGGACTCATCATCAACTACGGCCGCAAACGCCGACTCGTCTCCAAAATCCAAAAGGAAGCACTGATGACTTTGTGATTGGCTTGGGTTAATATGTGTGTTTAGTTGGAAATACTAGGGAGAAGGAGCTTCCATGAAGGCTAAACTCATGGCGGGCGCGCTTGCTGTAGGGCTTGTGGCGCCGTTGACTGTTGTTGCGGGACCGTCTGCTTTTGGTGAGGAAGAAACTGTTTCGGCATCGATGGCTGAGAGGCTGAATCCACGCCTGAAGGGAGGCGTTGCTTGGCTGGGGACGGATCTGAACAGCACGTTCATCAATGTGGATATGGCGGATGACTCCAAGTACGTGCGCTCCATCAAACTGAAGAAGTGGGATTCTCCGTACGATGTAAAAGTGACTACCGGGGAATATACCTTCTTCGATCTAAGTACTGAAAAGCTCTGGGTAGAGCCGGTTGAAGGCACGCGGTACCCATCTCGCTTCGAAATTGATTTTGAAGCTGAAGTGACATTCACTGACGGTTCCAGTGGACCGTTCCCTGGAAAAATTTCGGTGCCGGTTGATCCCAAGTTGGTCTCTTTGTTTGCTCGTCCAAAGCCAAAGGAATCTACGACGAGCACGAAGCCTGCCCCTACCGACACCGCGAAGCCAACGGCAACGGCGGAGCCAACGCCTACGAACACTAGCACCCCAGCTCCTCAGGGTGACGAATCCTCGAATGACTCGGTCGTCGATATCATCATCGGCCTTCTGGTCCTTGTCGGTGTAGGCGTGGGTGTCGCCGCACTGGCAGGCGCTATCCCAGGCGTGAAGATCCCACTTCCGCGCTAACTCGATTCTGAGAGGGTCTGCCGCTACGGCAGGCCCTTTTCTTTTGTAGTGGATACGAGCGTCATCTCCGGGAACTGGCGTGATGGTGGGAGAATGAGGCGTCGAAAAGTGGGAGGAAGCTGATCTTCTGGTTGGGCCTGACCCCCGGAAAGTAGACACGTCGG
>NZ_KV825598.1:237905-284467 GCF_001831515.1 Corynebacterium sp. HMSC074A01 | reverse complement strand
CATCGAGGACCAGGACGTCGACGTCGTGGAGGTGCTGAATGAACTTCAGTCGTGCGGGGTCGGGCCCGGCCGTGTTGGGCCGGAGAAAGGTCGTGGAAAATGAGGAATAAATAGTGCGAACAGAGAGATAGCCAAATTCTCGGGCCGCAGAAGTTGGGGTTGAATTAGACTTCCTACTCGCCGTGTTTCATTAATGCCAGCACATCACATGTAACTCTGGGGCGTACCCTAATTGAAAGGGAACGTGAGTGAAGTGTGTTGGCCACAAGAGGTTGCGCTGGATATAACGTGGCACCACCACCCCCATTCCTTTAACTTGGAACGGTGCCAGGGAGACTTTACAGGGGAGTCTAATTAAGGAGGCTCTAATGAAAGTGTTAAAAACCCCACTCTGGAACCTAGAGGGTGGCGAACCGGTAGACGTTGACCATCATGTTGTTCGGATTAAGCTGTACAAAGATGAAGTCGTTGCGGAGTTTACGATTTCAGAGCTATGCAGCTTTTTTGGCCTTAAGGATCTGCATTGTTTGCGGCTACAATTTGAGGTCTGGCATGAATTGGCATCGTTCGAATGGGACTCTGAGGAATGTGTGCATCTTGAGCAAAAGCCGTTCACGGACTACTTTCACGCTTCAAAGATTTCCCATTGCTACGCTCCCCCCTCTCCTGATGCTGATCGTGGGGGATGGGAATGGGGGATGAAAAAGCTGTGAACATTAGGTTAAGTTCTCGGGGTGTGAACCAGAACGGGATATCGTGGTCTCATGATGAACCTCAGCTAACGAAGAAACCCCAGCTAAAACGGTTCGAACTGGGGTTTTCTGCCCGGCCTTGATCCAAATGGAGCTAGCCCCGTTTGGACAATGCAGCCTCGCGGGTTCGAGTGCGTTGATCTCGTCGCTGAGGCCTGCAATCAATGCCCTGCTCATATCCGGATAGCTGCGACAGACCATTCTTCTTCTAGGGGAAGATCACCCAAGATCGATTCAAAATCACGGGAGATGATCACGGGGCGGAATCCTTCTGCATAGAACGTTGCTTCTTTGGTCTTCTTTCCTCCAACACTCAACGCGATTTTCCCTTGCTCAGGTGGGTGGTGCCGAACTACAACATGATCGACGAGCGCTACAGCACTTGCCCATGATTCCTTGCCCACATCTTCAAGGCAATCCCGCGAATAGAAGTCAGGAAAGGGATTCCGCTGCACTGGAGAGATTCCAGGACGCGAAATTCTCTTCATGGCGACCGACCGAAGGTCCGAAAAGATAGCTACAGGGAGCGCCAAGTCCCACACAGCGAAGAGCTGCCGAAGGGGCAATCGGCCCTCCGCAGAGCGGACATTCACATGTACTTGGATAGCTTGTAGCTCTTTGATCATGTTGCGTGTGACGTCATTGAGTTCCCAGAGACCCGAAGAGACTTCCTCGTTCAAGGAACCCCCGGTGCTGGCGAAGCCAAGCGATAACTCTGCCCACCTAAAACGATCAAAAAGTAGGTCTACGTCTACTTCCACGGCGGCTGGGGCAGAGGCCTCGAGAATGATGTAGTTGTCCTCGTACACGGTGTAGGTCACACTGAAGCAGGGTAGCTCCACTTCTACGCCCAGAACGATGCCTGGGGCATCTAGATGAACGCTTTAATGCGGATGAGAGTTCCTGGACTTCCACTCACGCACCGCAAGAGCAGCAAGGAATAGCGCTACCGCTCCGCTGATGAAACCGGAAAACTGGGTTTCCGAACTTTGCACCATCCAGATGAACAAAAGGGAGGCCAACGCTGTCGCCAAAATCAAAAGAATGAATCGTCCACTCATATGACCTGTCTCCTATTCTCCTCGCCCGACGCGTTCTTGGTATTTGTCGTGAACTTCTTTACACGGACCAATAACTGCGGCACCGAGTTGCCCAACAGCACCACCCTCCAGCCACAGCGGTTAGTCCTGCAGCAACCGTTTGCACTTTGCATTGATCACATAGCCGCAGCTCTTCGTCCGTAAGCTTGGGAGGCATAGGGGCCTGCCACTGGTAAGTTCCGTCAGTTACGCACCCAGTCGACGGCGAGCACGGAACTAGCGAAGGGCCATCAATTTGCGCCTTAGCCGGCCCCCCCAACCACTAACGCAGAAATCAAAACGATGGGGCAAACTTCCTGGTGTAATGCATTGCGGATCAACTCCTCTCGTACTCAATTCAGGTACCTCCCCAGTAAAGAAGAAGCACAAGTAATCATCAACCAGAGTTGCGTTTAGTTATGGAATCGATATTTATCTGATGCTCCGTGCCGTTCGATCTGCTCCTTATGTCTACTGGTGGCTTTGCATTACCATTTGAGGCGTAGAGATTGCATGTCGTGTGCAACTCCACATTGCCAGAGGCCCCGCTACGTGCGGGGCTTTTGTGCATCTAGGACCAGGCCCGCTGCTCCCCACTTTGCGTGATGTCGCTGATCGGGCTAATCGGCAACTGGACGCGCGAAACGACGACAAAACCCCAGCTAAAACGGTGTTCTAGCTGGGGTTTTGGTGGAGCCGCCTGCGAGAATCGAACTCGCGACCTTTTCATTACGAGTGAAACGCTCTGCCGACTGAGCTAAGGCGGCCGGACAACACGCATAGCGACGCTGTACCGGAAAACGATTGTAGTGCAGAAACCACTAAACGATAAACCAGCAGGTCAGCGTACGCCGCAAGCGACGCGCAGATGCCCGATCATGCCGTTGAACGCCACGGCTGGGGTCACCGACTGGTGCAGACGCGCGCGGCACTGGGCGATCGCGTCCAGGCAGGCGACCAGGCCGGAGGCAGGGACGCGTTCGGCGAGTTCGCGGGCGAGCGGTTCGAAATCGGGGTGGGTCAGCGGGACGTCGGCACCGGCCTGCACCACCAGCGCATCGCGGTACACGCCGGCGAGATCCACCAGGACCAGGTCGAAGACGTCACGCTTGCGGCGAGTGCTGCGCGCCTTCTGCCGGGCTTCGAGTTCCTTCAGCGAGCTCGCGGCCCCGCGCAGCGCCTTGGCCGCGCCCTTGCCCTTTGCGCCCATGCCGAGGGCCTGCTCGAGTTTGGCGCGCTCCGCGGCGTCTTCGTCCGCGTAGGAGTCGACTGCTTCCTTCTCCGTCGCCTTGATCAGCGAGCCAACAGCCTGGAAGGCGTACGCACCCTGGAAGATCAGCTCCGCCATGTTGATGGCCTGCGCTCGGCGCTTTTGGATCTCGGGGCTGCGGACCAAGAGGCGGGCACGCCCGACGTGGCGCAGCGAGGTCGCCGCAGCGAGGCGGGCGTCGTGCTCGGTGGCACCTTCTTCCTGCATGAGGATGTTCACCAGCTCCGCCTCGGACGGCGAGGGGATATAAAGGTGGCGGCAGCGCGAGCGCAGCGTCTGTGAGAAGTCCTCCGGGTCTGTCGACGGCGCGAGCAGGATAATCACGGTGCGCTCCGGCGGCTCCTCCACCGTTTTCAGCAGCGCGTCCGCGGCAGCGGGGTGGAGGCGATCCGCGTTTTCGATGATGAGTACCCGGTAGGGCGCGACCGTCGGCATCCGTGCAGCCTGGGCGACGATCTCACGGATGTATTCCGTCTTGATGATCAGTTCCTTCGGCACCACGTGCACGATGTCGGTGTGCTGGCCCGCCAGCGCGTCAAGGCAGCCCTTGCACCGCCCGCACCCGACCTCGTTCGGATCCGTGCAGACCAGGGCTGCGGCGAAGGCCAGCGCGGCCTGCGACCGGCCCGATCCGGGTGGGCCGGTAAAGAGCCAGGAGTGGGTCATGGCGTAGTCCTGGCGGGGGGCGTCGATAAGCGATTGCTCCCGCGCAGCGCTGGCCGCGGCAAGGATGACCTCGCGGACATTCGGCGCATCCGCGAGGCGCTCGGCAACACTTCGAAACTGGGGCAGGTTCACAGCGCCCTAGCGTACTCGTTCGCTAAGGTAATACACCATGAACAGATTCTGGCACGGCTTGCGTTGGGTGTGGGGGACCTCCTGGCCCCTCTACGCCGCAACCGTGCTGGGAACCAACCTGCTTGGTGCCGCCGCCATCATGGCGTTCATCCGCTTCTTCATCCCCATGCCGGAGACCGAGCAGCTGGCGCTGCACAACTCCACGCTCGGGCTGATCGGGCTGGTCTACGTCGCGTGTGCCGTGGTGCTGGGGATGGTTGTCACCTTCTTCCTCTTCCGGCCGGTGCTGGAGTGGCAGCATCGGCCGCAAGACCACGACCCGAACATGGTGCGACGGCTGGTGCTGCGCTTGCCGGTGCTGCAAACCCTGATCGTGGTGGGGGTATGGCTGATCGGTATCACGATCCTCACCGTGCTCACCGCGCGCACGAGCGGGCGCTTTGCGGTGGTCATCTTCGTGGCCACCTCCATGGCCTGCTTCGTCACCGCCGTGCTGACCTACCTGCAGGCCGAGCGGCTGGTGCGCCCCATCGCGGCCGAGGCCCTGGCGCGCCGCTTCGAGGACGCGACGCTGGAACCGCCGATTAAGCAGCGTCTCTACATGACGTGGTTCACCACCTCGGCCGTGCCGATGCTGGGGATCCTCCTGCTGTTCCTCGCCCAGTCCCGCGGCTACTTCACCAACACCCCGGGCGAGCTGCAACCGGCCGTGTTCGTGCTGGCCTTGTCCGCCATGGCCACCGGCGCGTTTGGCACCGCCTTTGTGATTATGAGCGTCGTCGACCCGATCAAGGAGCTGCAGGACGCCATCAACCGCGTACGCCGCGGCGAGACCAACACGCAGGTGGACATCTACGACGGCTCCGAGATCGGCGTGCTCCAGGCCGGTTTCAACGAGATGATGCGGGGCCTGCGCGAACGTCAGCGCGTCCGCGACATTTTTGGCCGCTACGTGGGCAGCGAGGTCGCGCAGAAAGCGCTCGAAGAAAAGCCGGAACTGGGCGGCGAGGACCGCAAAGTCGCCGTCGTGTTTGTCGACGTCGTCGGCTCCACCACCTTTGCCGTCAACCACACGCCCGAGGAGGTCGTGGCCGCACTCAACGACTTCTTCGAGGTTGTCGTCGAGGTTGTGCACCGCAACAAGGGCGTGATCAATAAGTTCCAGGGCGACGCCGCGCTCGCCGTCTTTGGGGCCCCAGTCTCGCTTCACGACGCGGCCTCGCACGCCCTCCAAGCCGCCCGCGAACTCCGCCAAGAACTCAACGGCCTTCAGCTCGAAGCCGGGGTGGGCGTGGCCTCCGGCCACGTCGTTGCGGGCCATATCGGCGGGCACGACCGCTTCGAGTACACCGTCATCGGCGACGCCGTCAACGCCGCGGCACGCCTGACCGAACTGGCTAAGGGCGTGCCCGGCCGCGTGCTGACCAACGCCGCCACGCTACGCGCCGCGAACGAGGTCGAGCAGCAGCGCTGGACGCTGATGAAGTCCGTGGAACTGCGCGGGCGCAACAAGATGACGCAGCTGGCCCGCCCGGTGCGCTCCACCTTGGCGGACCGTTACTAGTTCCGCGTCTTAGTCGCGGGCGCTGAGCCCGTGAACGAGCAGGAGCTGGCCAATCGAGCCGGCCCAGGACACCGCCGCACGCGCGCCGCGCTCCCCCAAACCGGCGGGCAGGCCGACCGCATCGCAGGCCTTGCCGACCAGGCCCGCATTCGTGAGCAGGCGCAGCCCCTCGGCACTGAGTATGAGGTTCGCACCGTGGCTTAGGCCCTCGCGCGCCGGATCGTTCGTGTTGGCGCGGAAGGCCGGATCGTTTGCCGCTGCCGCCGTCGCGGCCACCGCCACGCCACCGATGAGGGTGGCGGGCAGCAGGCGGCGATCCGCCCACGCGGCGATCGCGCCACCGGCGGCAACTGCGCCTACCGCAGTAGCAAGTCCAACTCGGCCCACCGCGGCGCCCCGCTGCACAAGGCGCGTGAGGTAGCCGGCCTGCGCGCTCGCTAGCGTGCTGACGCCGAGTGCAGACGGCGCGTGCGGCACACGCTCCTGCTCGAAGACGGTCACCGCGGAGGCGAGCACTGCGCAGGTCAGGACCGGGTCCCGGCTCACGCGCAGCGGGACGGCGGCGAGGGCGACGCGCGAAAGCGGCTCGGCCACCAGCGCGGCTTTGTTCCACCCGGCGCACTGGGCGATGCCGGCCGCGTCTGCGCCGACCGCCCACGCTGCGCGTTCTGGGGTGAGGGAGGAGTGGGGCAACAGGGCGTCGATAAGCGCGGCGATGCCCCGGCGCGTGCGGGCGAGCATTTACTTCCTCCTCGAGCCGGCCTTGATCACGCGCTTGGTGGTCTGCGTGGGTTTCTTCACCGTCTTCTTCGCGCGCTTGGTCGCCTTCTTCTTGGTGGCCTTCTTCTTGGTCGCCTTCTTCGGGCCTTCCTCGGCCTCGCGGGCGCGGCGGGCGGAGAGCAGCTCGTTCGCACGCGCGTCGGTGACGGTCTCCGGGGTGTCACCGCGCTGCAGGGAGGCATTGGTTTCGCCGTCGGTGACGTACGGACCGAAGCGGCCGTCCTTGATGCTCATCGGCTTGCCGGAGACGTCGTTGTCGCCCAGCATCTTCAGCGGCGGCTTGGCGGCGGCGCGGCCGCGGCGCTTCGGTTCGGCGTAGATGCGGCGGGCCTCCTCCAGCGTGATGCTGAAGATCTGGTCCTCGCTGGCCAGGGAGCGCGAGTCCGTGCCCTTCTTCAGGTACGGGCCGTAGCGGCCGTTCTGCGCGGTGATGACTTCGCCGTCGGCCGGGTCGGTGCCCACCTCGCGCGGCAGGCTCAACAGCTGCAGTGCTTCCTCGAGGGTGACCGAGGACGGCTCCATCGTCTTGAACAGGGAGGCAGTCGCGGGCTTGAGCTGCTCGTTGACCAGCTCGCCGAGGCGCTTCTCCTTCTGCTTCGCCGCGGTCTTCGTCTCCCAGTTCTTCTTGCGCTTGCCTTCCTCGGCGCGCTGCTTGTCCTCCTCGGCGCGCTCGGCGGCGATGACCTCCTCGGCGTGCGCCTCGGCGGTCTCGCGCTCGTCGTCGCGCACGAGCTCGGTGACGTACGGGCCGTAGCGGCCCTCCTTAGCCACCACCATGCGGCCATTGGCCGGGTTCTCGCCCAGCTCGCGGCCGGACTGCGGGGTGGCGAAGAGCTTCTCCGCCAGCTCCAGGGTGATGCCGTCCGG
Organism: Corynebacterium sp. HMSC074A01; assembly: GCF_001831515.1. Classification (GTDB taxonomy): domain Bacteria; phylum Actinomycetota; class Actinomycetes; order Mycobacteriales; family Mycobacteriaceae; genus Corynebacterium. Next base: position 277,357 of record NZ_KV825598.1, on the reverse strand, counting down.
GGTGGAGGACTCCGGCAGGTTGGCGCGCTGGTACTCCGGCTCGCCGTCTTCGGTCACGCCCACCTGGCGCTCGATGTAGGGGCCGTAGCGGCCGACGCGCACGTTGATGTCGCGGCCCTCGGCGTCCTCGAAGAGCTTGAGCGAGTTGACCTGGCGGGCGTCGATGCTCTCCAGGTTGGCCTCGATGATGTGCTTGAGCCCGCCGCGGCGCGCCACGGCCTCGGCCATGTTCTCGTCCGCGCCTGCGTCGCCGAAGTAAAAGCCGGTGAGCCACTCGGTGCGGTCCTCGTTGCCGTGCGCGATCTCATCCAGCTCGTCCTCCATGGACGAGGTGAAGTCGTAGTCCACCAGCGCGTCGAAGTTGTTCTCCAACAGGCCGATCACGGAGAAGGCGACCCAGCTGGGCACCAGCGCGTTGCCGCGGGTGACCACGTAGCCGCGGTCCTGGATCGTCTTGATGATGCTGGCGTACGTCGACGGGCGGCCAATACCCAGGTCTTCCATCTTCTTGACCAGGCTGGCCTCGTTGTAGCGCGCAGGCGGATTGGTGGTGTGCTCATCGGCGCTGAGCTTCGTCGCGTCCAGCGCGTCGCCCTCCGCGAGCTGCGGCAGGTGCGTCTCCTTGTCGTTCGTATCGGAGTACGCGCGCAGCCAGCCCGGGAAAGTAATGGTGCGGCCGGTGGCGGTGAACTCGGCACGCTCGCCGCTTTCCGCCTCGCCTGCCACGGTGACCTTGGTGGAGTTGCCGCGCGCGTCCGCCATCTGCGAGGCCACGGTGCGCTGCCAGATCAGCTCGTAGAGCTTGAACTCCTCCGCATCCAGCGCGTTGCCGAGCTGACCCGGGGTGGCGAAGCGCTCACCCGCAGGACGGATCGCCTCGTGCGCCTCCTGCGAGTTCTTCACCTTCCGGTCGTAGGTGCGCGGCGACTTCGACACGAAGCTGTCACCGTAGAGCTCGGTCGCCGCCGAGCGCGCGGCCTGCAAACCCTGCTTGGACAGCGAGGTCGAGTCCGTACGCATGTACGTGATGTGGCCGTTCTCGTACAGTCGCTGCGCAATGCGCATCGTGCGCGCGGAGGTGAAGTGCAGCTTGCGTCCCGCCTCCTGCTGCAGGGTCGACGTCATAAACGGCGCGTGCGGACGCCGCGTGTACGGCTTCTCCTCGACGGCGGTGACGTGCATGGGGCGGCCCTGCAGGCCGTCGGCAAGCGATTGGGCCCTTTGCTTATCGACGACCACCGCCTCCCCCTTCAGCCTTCCCCGGTCATCAAAGTCGCGCCCCTGCGCCACGCGCTGCCCATCGAGCGTGGCCAGCTTCGCGTCGAACTCCGTCTTCTCTCCCTGCTGCGGGATAAGCGAGGCGGTGATGTCCCAGTACTCGGCGGCGATGAACGCCATGCGCTCGCGCTCCCGCTCCACGATCACGCGGGTAGCAACGGACTGCACGCGGCCCGCGGACAGGCGCGGCATGACCTTCTTCCACAGCACAGGCGAGACCTCGTAGCCGTACAGGCGGTCCAGGATGCGGCGGGTCTCCTGCGCCTCGACGAGGTCCATGTCCAGCTCGCGGGTGTTTTCGGCGGCCTCGCGGATCGCGGACTCGGTGATCTCGTTGAACACCATGCGCTCCACCGGCACCTTCGGCTTCAGCGTCTCCAACAGGTGCCACGCGATCGCCTCGCCCTCGCGGTCCGGGTCTGTGGCGAGCAGGAGCTTGTCGCACTCCTTGAGCTTGGCGCGCAGGTCAGACACCTTTTTCTTCTTGTCGGGGCTGACCACGTAGATCGGCGCGAAACCGGCGTCCGGGTTCACACCCAGCTTCGCCCACGGCTCCTTCTTGTACTTCGCGGGAATATCCGCAGCGCGGCCAGGCAGGTCGCGAATGTGGCCGACAGAAGCCTCGACGATGTAATCCTCGCCCAGGTACTTCTGGATCTTCTTCGCCTTCGTCGCCGACTCCACGATGACCAGCGTCTTGCCGTTTCCCGTCACCCTGCGTGACACCTCGCTCTAAACTCGATTCGCACCTATATATATGTACCGCTGCGATACATTCGCTTCCACGCAGTATATGCACACCTCCGGCTGGCGCGAATGAAAGCCGGATCTCAAACACCAATATTTGTAGCAGACGCGACGCTGCACACTCCCCCACCGAGGGCGTATCGTAGACTCGACGCACCGCACGGTGCAACGCCGTGAGCAGGCATTTGAGAGGAGGTTCCCATGGAAATGTTCGACCCGTTCATCGACTTCCTCCACATGCTCATGGGCACCCCATTGTTCTACCCCCTGGTCACCCTGCTCATCATCGCAGACGCGCTCGCCCCCATCGTGCCCTCGGAGACCGTGCTCAACCTCGCCGGTGCCTTCGCCGCCTCCCAAGGCGTGCCGAGTGTGAAAGCCGTCATCGCCGCCGCGATCATCGGCGCGATTATCGGCGACAACCTCTGCTTCGCCCTCGGCGCCCGCCTCATCGGATTCGTCGAACGCCTCGACCCCGAGTCCAAGGCAGGCCAAGCCATCCTGTGGGTGCGGCGCAACATGCACCGCGGTGCCGGGCCCACCATCATCGTCGGCCGCTTTTTGCCTTGGGCGCGCTGGGTGGCCACGATCGTGCTGGGCTCGGTGCGCTACAACTGGTTCGCCTTCTTCTTTTACGACACCATCGGCGTGATCATCTGGGCGATCCTCTCCGTGGGCATCGGCTACGCCGGCGGCGCACTGTTTTCCGACATCCCACTGCTCGGCATGGTGGTCGGCGTCCTACTCGGCTCGCTCGTCGGCTTCGGCATACAGAAGCTGCAGGCCAAATTCTTCGACTGGCGCGACGAGCGCCGGGGGCAGTCGTCGTTGTAGGGGGTCTGGGGGCTTGGCGAGTGAGCCCGTGAGAGATTCCACATACTACCATTCGCTGACCTGGGGAAACGCAAAACCGCCCCAAAAAACGGTCGAATCTTTCACGCTTTTCCGCCAGAACCACAAAAAGACCCCGCCACCGGACAAAACCGGCAACGAGGCCCTACTCAAAAAGCGCGAAGCTTACAGCGCGCGCACCTGCTGGGCCTGCGGGCCCTTGGCACCCTCGCCCACCTCGAACTCGACCTGCTGGTTCTCCTCCAGGGTGCGGAAGCCCGAACCCTGGATCTCGGAGTAGTGCACGAAGACGTCGGAGGACCCGTCGTCCGGTGCGATGAAGCCGAAGCCCTTTTCTGCGTTGAACCACTTCACAGTTCCGGTAGCCATGGTGAAACCTTTCACTAAAAAACTTGGGTGAGATGTGTTTGGTCGTCCACCAGGACCATCTCTAAGTGCCTGGTGCCCGCGTCAACTAACCTCGCGAGCACCTTTTCAAGGGCGCACACAAAATCTTCTGACCACGCACCAGTCTGCCATGACTTCGAGGGTTTGGCATAGCAAGATGGCATACTTTTCGGTGTCATGACTGATCACCGCCCCACTCCCCCGCCCAGTTCGCTCGGCCAGGAGCTCATTGCCCAGCTCCGCGGGCGTTTTGGCACCTCGACCATCACGCACGTCGAGGAGTGCGAGGCTACCCCCGCGCAGTTCGCCGACTGGCCCGAGTGGGTTCTTCCGTCGCTCAAGCAGTTGCTTATCGGCGCCACCATCACCTCCCCCTACGCCCACCAAGCACAATGTGCGCAGTCGGTGTGGGAGGGCCACGACACGGTGCTTGCCACCGGTACTTCTTCGGGCAAGTCGCTGGGCTACCAGCTGCCCATCCTCACTGCGCTGGCGCAGGACCCGACGGCGTGTGCGCTCTACCTCACCCCTACGAAGGCGCTCGGCTCGGATCAGCTGCAGGCCACGGCGCGGATGACCTCACAGATCGACGAGCTTTCCGGGGTTCACCCCGCCCCCTACGACGGGGACACGCCGACCGAGGCACGCGCCGGTATCCGCGAGGCTTCCCGCTTCGTCTTTTCCAACCCGGACATGCTGCACGCCGGCATCCTTGCCGCGCACCCGCGGTGGGCGCGTTTCCTGCGCCACCTGCGCTTTATCGTTGTTGACGAGTGCCACACCTACCGCGGCGTTTTCGGCGCGAACGTCTCTCTCGTGTTGCGTCGCCTGCTGCGGATCGCCGCCGCGTACGGCGCGCACCCGGTAGTGGTCTTCGCTTCCGCGACGGCGGCCGATCCAGCCGCGCACGCTTCCCGCCTGTGCGGCCGCGAGGTCACGGCAATCACCCACGACACCGCCCCGACCGGCACGCGAACCATCGCTCTGTGGGAGCCCGGGTTCATCGAGGGTGCCGAGGGCGAGCACGGTGCACCGGTGCGCTATGCCGCTTCGACGGAGGCTGCGGCGATCATGGCCACGCTGGTCAAGGAGGGCGCCCGCACTCTGACGTTTGTGCGCTCCCGGCGCGCCGCGGAGACGGTGGCGTTGCGCGCCCAGGAGGACCTGGTGGTGGCGGGCCGCGCCGATATGGCAAACCGGGTGGCGTCCTACCGAGCGGGCTACCTGGCGGAGGACCGTCGGAAGCTAGAGCGCGCGCTCGATGATGGCGACCTGCTGGGGCTGGCCACGACGAACGCCCTGGAGCTGGGCATCGACGTCGGCGGGCTCGACGCGGTGGTAATGGCCGGGTTCCCGGGCACGGTCGCGTCTTTCCGGCAGCAGGCGGGACGCGCGGGGAGGCGCGGGCAGGCGTCGGTAGTGGTCATGGTGGCGCGCGACGAGCCGATGGACACCTACCTGGTCCACCACCCGGAGGCTTTGCTGGGCAAACCGGTGGAGACCTCGGTGTTTAACCCGCACAACCCCTACATTCTGCGCGGGCACGTCTATTGCGCCGCAGTGGAGCGCCCGCTCACCGAGGCCGACGTTGAGGCCTTCGGTGCCCGCGAGGTGGTGGAAAAACTCACCCAGGAGGGCTTTTTGCGACGCCGCCCCCGCGGCTGGTTCGCCACCCCGCTCATCGAGGGCGAGCTCACCCCGGAGACCGCCCACGCCTCTGTGTCGCTGCGCGGCGGCACGGGCGAAGAGGTGATGATCGTCGATGCCACCGACGGGCGGCTGCTAGGCACTGTGGATGCGGCGCGCGCCGCGACCCAAGTCCACGACGGCGCGGTCTACCTGCATCAGGGCGAGTCCTTCGTGGTCCAGCAGCTGGACCTTGAGAACTACGTGGCGCTGGTGGTGCCGGATTCGCCCGACTACTCGACGCAGGCGCGCTCGACAACCGACATCGCGATCCTGGGCGAAGCCACCGCCCGCTGTAACCCGTCTCCGGGGCTGTGGGTTGCCAGCGTGGACGTGGAGGTCACTGACCGGGTCACCGGCTACGTTGTGCGGCTTGCCGACGGCACCGTCTCCGAGCACATCCCGCTCGACCTGCCCGAGCAGACTCTGATCACCCGCGCGGTGGCCTACACCATCGACCCGCTCGCCTTGGAGGCGATGGGCATTGCTGCCGGGGAGATCCCAGGCGCGCTGCACGCGGCCGAGCACGCGGCCATTGGCTTGCTGCCGCTGCTCGCCACGTGCGACCGCTGGGATATTGGCGGGGTGTCGACGGCGCTGCACCCGGACACGATGCTGCCGACGGTGTTTGTCTACGACGGCCACCCCGGCGGAGCGGGGTTTGCCGATGAGGGCTACGCGCGCTTTGGCGAGTGGATCACAGCCACCTTCGAGGCGGTGCGCTCCTGCCAGTGCGAGGACGGCTGCCCGTCGTGCGTGCAGTCGCCGAAGTGCGGCAACGGCAACCAGCCGCTGAACAAGCACGCTGCGCTGAAGCTGCTGGGCGCGCTGGCGTCGATGACTGCCGAGGCCAGCTTCACGACGCCAAACGCGTAACGCCCTCCTTTCACCTCCCTTCCTCTACCGGTCCGGCTTTGGCGGTCGCGCGCGCACCGGCGATGCTGACCTCCACGGTGACGTCGCCGCCGTCGATGTCGCAGGCCTGCGCGGCGGCGTCGTTAAGCCGTGCGGTTTCTTCCGCAACCGCACAGGCCGCGCCGCCGGTGTACAGCGCCGTCGCTCCGGCCACCGCAGCCAGATCAGCCGCCATGCGCACCCGGTGCTGGTCGGCGGCCCGGGCTCCGATGGCGATGACGGAAAGCGCCAGCGCCACCACTGCGGTGATGATGCCGACAGCAACCACCGTCGCCGAGCCGGACTCATCGCCCAAGCTGCGCGAGAACTTCACTTGGCACCCCCGGTGGCGTATTCGACCGGGTAGCGCGCCGTCGCCCGCATGTGCCCGAGCGCTGCGGGCACGTTCGCGGTGACGGTGACGATCCCACCGGATTCGCTAATGTCGACATGCCCGCGTACCGGCTCGTAGTCCACGCCGATGGCGTGGGCACGAGCGGCGGCCCCGGCGGTGTCGACGGCGGCGATGTAGGTGGCCACGGTGGCGATCCCGGCGACGATTGCCGCAGCGACGGTCACCAGGGCGGAGAGCGAGAGCGCGGTCTCAATGCTGGTCATCTACGTCGGGGTGTTCGTCAGTGCGTCGGTGATCACGTCCTCGATGGCGGAGGAGACGCCACTGCCGTTGACCACCAGGTACAGCACGCCAGCCAGCGCCGCAGCCGCCAGGGAGCCGAATGCATATTCAATGGTCGACATCCCGCTATCGTCTCGTAGCTTTTCTGCCTTTTTCGCAGCGTAGCCGCGCAACGAGTAGGACATCTTCAGGGCTTCAATGGTGATGGTGTTCATGGTACGTCTGTTCCTTTTCTGTGTCGATTCTGAGGTCGAGTGTTGGTGTCGAAATCGTGGTGGATAGGTGGTCTAGTGCAACAAGGCGCTGCCCAAGCTGATCACGGCGGGCGCGAGCCCGAGGACGAAGAACGCCGGGAGAAAGCAGGCGGTCAGCGGGATGGCAATGAGCACCCCGGCGCGTTCTGCCTTCTCCTTTGCTTCGTCCGCCGCCTCTGCCTGCAGGCGTTCGACGATGCGCGAACAGCCTGCGACGATGGCGGAACCGGAAGCGTTGGATAAGGCCACAAGCCCGGCGAGCTCCGCACCGCCCGGGAGTGGGTGGAGCTCGTTCCAGGCGCGCTCGGGGTTGACTCCGAGCGCCGTCAGCGCGGCGACCGTGTGCCAGGCGCTGCCGGATTCGCCGTCTGCCTCTTCGTACGTGTCGGCGACGGCTGCGGCGGCGGTGGCCAGCGGGAGCCCCGCTTCGCAGCAGGCGGCAAACAGGGTGATGTCTGCCACCGCGCGGTGCGCGTTTACGGGCGGTGCGGCCCCGCGAGGGCCGTCTCGCGGGGTCTTCGGGCCGTCGCCGCGCAGGTACTTCACGCGTACGTCGGGACACACCGGCGGCATCGCAAGCGCGGCCGCGAGGAAAAGTGCTGTGGTCAGGGAGATCATTGCGCCGCCCTTTCGATGATGAGTCGGGAAAGCCAGACCCCGGCGCACACCAGCGCGGTGCCGACAACGAGCAGAATCCCACCAAGCCCGCCGGAGGTGAGCAAGCCGATCGGGTTGGCCCCCATCGCCGCGCCCATGCCGATGCCTGCCAGGGGCAGCGCGGCGAGCACAGTCGCGGTCGTGCGCGGTCCGGCGAGTGCGGCGGTGGTGGCGGCGCGGTGACGCTGGGCCCGGTCGAGCTCGTCGCGCGCGGTGCGCAGCAGGTTAGCCACCGGCACGCCGCGGCGCTGCGCCAGCTGCCACAGGGCGACCAGGCGCTGCAGTTCCGGCTGCTCACTCTCCACCGCGGTGCCGACGGACTGGCCTGCGCGCAAGCGCCGGTTGATTCGGTGGATGTCGCGTTGAAGCTGCGGCGGCGCATCGTCGGGAAGCCTCTCTGCAGCGGTGACGCAAGCACGCTCTAGGGGTGCGCCGGCGTCCAAGTTGGAGACCACGTGCCCCAGAAAGTCCGCGGTCACGCGGGCCCCGCGTGCTTTCATGCGCTGCTGTCGGCGGCGCAGCACCGTGTCTATGGCGGTGGCCCCGGCGAGCGCCACGGCGATCACCACCGTAATGCGCTCGGCGACGATGAGCCCGAACGCGACCACGCTGACCCCGCTCCAGGCCCAGGCTTGCACTCGCGCCGAGCGCCACCCGCGCTGGCGCGGCTGGTCAGCATCAGCGCCGAGGCGGCCCGCAGGCGCGGGGGCGTGCAGCACCGCGGCGGCGGCAAGGAAGACGAGGGGGTTCATCGGATCAGCTCCTCGAATCCTGCGGCCGCGCCAGTCTCGCTGTCCCACACCACGCGCGCGGTGACGGGTTGACCCTCGAGTACGCCGAGCTGGTGGACGAAGCGCCTGCCGTCGGGGCCGCGCTTGACCACCACGACGGCGTCGACAGCGGCGGCGAGCTGGGAGTGCAGCCCGGCGCGGTCGAGACCACCCAAGGCGGCGAGCGCCTCCAGCCGGGCGGGGACCTCGTGGATGGAGTTGGCGTGCAGGGTGCCCGCTCCCCCGTCGTGGCCGGTGTTGAGCGCGGCGAGCAGGTCCACGACCTCGGCACCGCGGATCTCGCCGACGACGATCCGGTCCGGCCGCATGCGCAGTGCCTGGCGCACCAGGTCTGCAATCGAGATGGCGCCGGCCCCCTCGGCGTTGGCCGCACGCGTAGTGAGGTTGAGCACGTGTGGGTGATGCGGGGTCAGTTCGAGAGTGTCCTCGATGGCGATGATGCGCTCGGATGGGTCGGCCTCGGCGAGCAGTGCGGACAGCAGGGTGGTTTTGCCGGAGCCGGTACCGCCGACGACGAGGAAGGCGCGGCGGCGCGCAACCATTTCGCGCAGTACCCCGGCCACCGCCCCGTCGATGGAGCCGCGCGCCTCCAGCTCGTCGAGGGAGGCGGTGGCGGTGCGCAGTACGCGCAGGGAGAGGCAGGTGCCCACCTTCGCGGTGGGGCTTAAGATGGCGTGGAAGCGCAGCAGGGTGCCGTCGTCGCGGGTGAGGTGGCCGTCGCAGAACGGTTGGGCGTCGTCAAGCCTGCGCCCACAGCTCAGCGCGAGGCGGGTGGCCAGCGCGCGCACCGCTTCCTCGGTTTCGAAAGTGATCTCGCAGCGCTCCAGGCCGTGCCCGCGGTCGGCGAAGACCTGGTCGGGGCCGTTGACGCAGATGTCGGTGACGTCGCCCGCAGCCAGCAGCGGCTCGAGTGGGCCCGCGCCGGTGGTGTCGTCGCGTAGCTTGCGCATCAGGGCGAGCACGTCGAGGTCGCTGATCACCACGGCTTCTTCGCGGATCAGGGCGGCGAGGCGGTCGGGGCTGGGGTGCGTGTGCTCGTCGGCAAGCCGGCGCTGGACGCGCGCGAGGATCTCACTCGTTTCCATCAGGCCACCTCCGCGAGCACGGCGTCGGCAGCGCGACGCAGCGGGGCGGGCAGGCGCGCGGGCAGGCCCGCGGTATCCACCGCGCGCGGCAGGCGGCGCAGAGTGGGGACGCGCTGGCAGATGCGCGAACCCGTCGCGCGCGCCACGCCATGCTCATCGACGCCCTGCCACGTGCCCTCCCGCAGCACCAGCGTGTGCGGCACGCCCGCCGCGTTGCACTCGAGTACCAGCTGGGAGGCCGCGCACACAGAGCGCACCGTCGGGGTGACCACGATGACGGCGAGGTCGCAGCGCGCAGGCAGCAGGTCGACGGGGATGTCCAACACGGTCAGCCCAGAGGTCCCCACCGCGGCACAAACCCGGTCGAGCTCGCCGGGCGTGAGCCGAAACGGATCAGCGACCGTGCTGCGCGCAAAGGTCAGCACCGCGCACCCGTCCTTGGTGGCGGGCAGGGCGCGGCGCACATCCGCACGCTCCACCGCCCCCTCGCCGAGGGCAATCTCGCCCCAGCGCGCGCCCGGGTGTTCCTCGATGCCTAAAAGGAGGTCGAGTCCGCCGGAGAGGCGGTGGCCGTCGATAAGCGTGGCCGTATCCGCGCGGCTACGGGCAAGCGCGCAGGCAAGCACGGATGCGCCGACCCCGCCGCCTGCGCCGAGTACGGCGACGATGGTGCCGGTTTCGGTTGCACGTTCCGGGGCGCGGTAGAGCTCGCCGAGTGCGACAAGCAGGTCGCCGGCCTGGGCGGGCAGGACGAAAGCTCCTGGGTACGCTTCGGCCGCATCCAAACTGCCGGCAACGACGAAGACGTTGCGGTGGCGCCGCTGCGCGAGGTGGGGCGCCCACGTGGCGTCGATAAGCAGGGCGAACGCTTTCTCCGCATACGCGGCAAGCATGCCGGGGTCGGTCACGTCCACGACAGAATGGCCGGCAGCGGCGGCGAGGTGGGTAGCTTCGGGATGGAGGAGCGGGTCGTCGACCGCCACGACGATCGTCCGCCCCCAATTGCGATTCGTTTCTTGTGTTTGATTCATGCCAAAAGGATGACACGCGAAACCCGCACCCGCAAGGCCCCCAGGAAATCTGTGGATAACTTGCCCATTTCGCCCATCCAAAATGCGCGTGTTGTGGATAACTTCGGCACACCATGCACATGCGTCTCAGCATTTGCACGAGGCATGCTGAGGCTCTACAGAGGATTCGGGGTTAGACTTACCCCCATGGCAACTCGTAGGCCGGTGGCGGCATTTTTCGACCTAGACAAGACGATCATCGCGACGTCGTCTGCCTATGCCTTCGGCAAAGAGTTCTTCAACAACGGGCTGATCACCCGCCAGGATGCGCTTGACCTCTACCTTTCCAAGGCAAGCTACATGCTCGTCGGGCACTCCAGCGACCAGATGGACGCCTCGCGCGACCACCTCAGCCAGCTGATCAAGGGCTGGAACGTCGACGAGGTCACCCGCATCACCACCGACACGATGCATCACGTCGTCGCGCCCGCGATCTACAGCGAGGCGCGCGAGCTTATCGACGAGCACCGCGCCGCCGGCCACGAGGTAATCATCATCTCCGCCTCCGCCGACATCCTGGTCGAACCGATCGCCGCCGAGCTGGGTGTGGACACCGTGGTGGCCACCACGCTCGAGGTTGTCGACGGCAAGCTCACCGGCACCATCCTGCGCTACCTCAAAGGCGACGCGAAGGCCGAGGCTATCGAGCAGTTCGCCCGCAAGCACGACTACGACCTGGCGCGCAGCTACGCGTACTCCGACTCCGCCACCGACATCCCGATGCTCGCTGCGGTGGGCAACCCGGTGGCCGTGAACCCGGACCGCGCGCTGCGCAAACACGCGATGTCTAAGGGCTGGGAGCTGCGCACCTTCAAGAACCCGGAGCCGCTGATCCAGATGCCGAACGCCCGCGAGGTGGGCATCGGCGCAGGCGTGATCGCGGGCCTGACAGCCCTCGCCGTCGTCGGCACGCTGGTCACCCGCGCCGTCATCCGCGAAAACCGCTCCGCGTAAATACTGCCCCCTACTGCGCCCCGTGCCACTGCGCGAGGCGCTCGAGCAGCACCGCGCGCGAGTCCTCGTACGCCGCCGTATTGCCCGCCGGGGTGCCGCCGAACATGATTTGCCAGCCGTGCGGCACCTTGTCCGAATCCTCAAAGAAGATGTGCCCCGCGTCCGGGTACACGTGCGCCTCAATGCGCTCGCTCTGCTGCTCCAGCTCGCGGGCGGCCACGTCGGACTGCCACATCTGATCGTCCTCGCCCGCGAACAGCAACACGTTGCCGCCGAACCCGGCAAGGTCGATCTTTGCCGCCTCCTCCGCGTGTTCGGCGGCGTTCTCGTATGTCGCACGGTACGACGGCGGGTAGCCAGTGGCCATGTCCCACGCCAGCTTCAGGCCGACCGCGATCGACCCAGTGCGGAAGGACGCAAAGGGCACCGGCTCGCCCTGGTAGGTAAAGCTGGGGTCCTCGTATCTCCCCTGCTCACCGAGCCCCGAGTAACTGTAATGCGAGGGCACGAACGCCACCAGATTGTCCACTGCAAAGCCCTTCGCCGCCAGAAGTTCCGCAAACTCCGCGCCCTTCGACGTACCAATCACCGTCACCGGCCCGCCGCCCGTGTGCTCCGCAATGTAGTCGCTCACCTCGTCGAACTGCTCCAGCGGCACGTTCGCCAGCAACGGCTCCTGCTGCGCTTGGCCGAAAAAGTGCATGCTCAGCACCTCAAAACCCTCGCTGGCCAGCCACTGCGCGCGCGGTGCATCGCGCCCGCCCTCGGAGCCGCCGTACACGACCACCACACCAGGATGCGTCTTCTCCGCAGGCCTCAGGTGCACACCGCTGACCTGCTCGCCCTCGATTGGGGCAGTGCTTATCGACGCCTCCTCGCGCGCCTTTCCTTCCCCACCAAAACCCTGCGACAGCACCGGATAGGTGTGGTGGTTGTACGCGCGCAGCCCCACCACCACGAGCGCAAGGATAAGCAGCGCTGCCACCAGCGCGAGGAAGATTTTGCCAAGGACTTTCAGCGCTTTCATTGCGCGCCACCCTACCAAAACCGGCCTTGTGGCACCCGGCTCACCGCAATCGGCTACGCATTCGTCCGGCCCCAATACGGGCACAAACGAGTGACTATAGCTAAAGTCGTTGTGGACAATACTTGAAACAGAATGCTTCACGCGCGCCGAGCGCGGGCACGTAACTGCCCCGCTCCCGGCGCGACATGCAGGAAGGTGACACAACAGTGAGCAACGACGGTCTGTACACCAGCGGATCCACAGCGGTTTCCGGCAAGGTGAATTCCATTCCGCTGCGCGATACCGATACGACCCAGCCGGGCCGCGATTCCATTGGCACCCTGGTCTCCAACGCCACCGAGCAGGTTTCCACGCTCGTGCGCGGCGAGATCGAGCTGGCGAAGACCGAGATCGTCGGCGAGGTAAAGAAGGGTGCCGTCGGCGGTGGCCTGTTCGCCGTCGCGGGCGTGATCGCCCTGTACTCCTCCTTCTTCGCTTTCTTCGCGCTGGCCGAGATGCTGGCCTCCTGGATGCACCGCGGCTGGGCCTTCCTGATCGTCTTCCTCATCATGATCGCCCTGGCTGGCCTGCTCGCCTTCATCGGCTTCAAGAAGGTGAAGAAGATCAAGGCGCCGGAGAAGACCATCGAGTCCGTCAACGAGCTGAAGCACCTCCGCCCGGGTCAGGCGCAGAAGAACCTGACCAAGGACTCCAGCGGCCTGTACACCTCCGTAGAAAAGTAGCCTTCCCCTGCAGCGCCCCCGCCCCACGCCGCCCTCGGTCGTTGACCTGCCGGGGGATTTCCGGCACCGGATGCTGCACACCCGCGGCGTGCGCCTGCACGCCGCGGTCGCGGGTGCGCCTACCGACCCGCTGATCGTGCTCCTGCACGGTGCCTACGGCGGTTGGTTCGACTTCCGCCACACGATCGCCCCGCTCGCCAGCCTGGGCTACCACGTAGCCGCCCTGGACCAGCGGGGCTTTGGCCTGTCCGACAAGCCCGCCCCGCGCAGCGGCGACACACTCCACCTCCTGCGCGGCGATCTCAAAGGCGCGATCGCAACCCTCGGCCACACCGAGGCCACGATCATTGCCGCAGACACCGGCGCGGTCATCGCCTCCGCGCTCGCGGAAGCCGCCCCGCATCTCGTCCGCCGCACTCTCACGCTGCCCGCCGAGCCCCCGCTACCGTTGCTCCTGCGCCACGCGCCCGCCCGTGTACTGCAGCGGCTGCCGCGAGGCCGCGACGTGCTCGACCGCGCGTGGCGGAACGGTTTTGCACGTGGTTTGGCCGCGACAGATGACATCAGCGCTGATACCGAAGAAGCGCTCGCGTTACGGCTGCGCGCACGCCGCATCGACAACGCACTGCCCCATATCCTGGCCACCCACCGCCTCCGCGGACACGGCGGGGACGCCCGCGGCCAGGCACTTGACCTCGGACCGCTGGCGCACGTAGTTGCCCCGCAGAACTTCGTGGCCGCCGTCGGCCAGCGCCTGGACGCCTAAGCGCTTGCGCTCGGCGGACCAAATCTGGGCGGACCAAATTCAAATGGAGCTAGCTCCATTTAGGACAAACGGATTCCCGCGACCAGGCGTTTTCCGGACGCCCCAGGCCCAAATGGAGCTAGCTCCATTTAGAACCCCCAACCAGACCCCCAACCAGACCCCCCAACCAGACCCCCCAACCAAACCCCCAAGAAACGGAACTACCCCACCACACAGGAGCGGGTGTCCACGGGCGTCGTGAGTTTCTCCACCTCGCCGACCCGCTCGCGGACCTGCGCGCTGGTGAGGGCGTAGCCGGTCTCATCGACGTCGGTTGCGGTGCCGAAGATCATGCCGGCGACCTGGCCTTCCGTGTTCAGAAGCGGTCCTCCGGAGTTGCCCTGGCGGACGTCGCCGCGGATGGTGTAGGCGCTCCGCTCGATGCGGCCGGCGGTGTAGATGTCGGGGCCGCTGATCTCCAGTTTGCTGCGCACGCGTGCGGCGGTGGCGGCGAAGGGGCCGGAGTCCGGGAAGCCCATCACCACCGCGTCGCTGCCGTGGCGCAGCTCGCGCTCGGCCCAGTGCAGTTCGGGGAGTCCGAGCTGGGTGGCGCGGAGGACGGCGATGTCTACCTCCGGGTCGTAGAACACCACGTCGGCGGGCTTGGCCCCCACCACGGTATCCAGCGACACCGACTGCGTGCCCGCCACCACGTGCGCGTTGGTCAGTACGTAGTCTTCGGCGATGACGAAGCCGCTGCCCATGAGCCGGTGGTGGCAGGTCTGCGAGTCGCCCACCACGTGCACCACGCTCGGGCGGCTGGCTTCGACCAGCTCCGGGGTGACCGCCGCCGGGTTCGGGGCGTCGACCTCATTTGCCGCGTCTGTCCGGAACGGGGAGACCAGCGGTGGCATGCCCGTCTCGTGCAGCAGGGAGGACATTTTTGCGGGGAGTTGGACGAAAGATTCGGGGATGGTGGCGTCGATAAGCGAAAGCACGCGCGATTGACGCAGTGCCTCACTCGGCTGCTCGGGCAAGCCGCTGATCAGGGGGACCGTGACGATCCACAGTGCGAGCGCCGTCGCGATCGCCTGCAGCGCGGCCCCCGCGATCGAATCCAGAGCGCGGGCGGGTGCCCAGCGCGCCGACGGGCGCAGCGTGTCGCCGACGTAGGAGCCGGCGAGATTGCCCAGGCCCACGAACACCACGACCACCGACAGAAACACGATGGTCCGCATGCCCTGGCCGTCGACGTAGTTGACCGCCAGCAGCGCGGCGAAGTAGCCCGCGACGAGCCCGGCCACGCTGCCGAGCGCGGTAAAGATCGCCGCGATCAGGCCCTGCCGCCAGCCGCTGATCACCGCAGCGAGGATGAGTACCACAGCCACCAGGTCTACGATTACGTGTCCTGTCACCTGCTGCGTACTCCTTCTCCATTACGAATGCGCCCGCGCAAGGGCCGCGTAGCTCGTTGCAGTCTAGCGCGCGTAGCGCGGCTCACCATTACAGGAACGCGCAAGCACGGCATCCAAATCGTGGAGCGTGCGGTCCCAGGCGCGCGCCCAGCCCGCCTGCTCCAGCAGCACGGACAAAAGCGCTGCGGTAAAGCCCCACACCACGTAGCAGCCGGTGCGGAACGCGGGTCCGGCGTAGCGGCCGCGGCCCACCTGCAGGCGGTTGGCGGGGTCGACGAGATCGCGCACGGCCATGAAGAACACGTCGTCGGTTTCAAAGGGGCTGGCCACATACGTCTCGCCGGGGCGCGCGGCGTACGCAACGACGGGTCGCACGCGCCGTCCACTCCCGCCGGTGGTCACCGTGGACAGCGTGGCCAGGGGCACGACGCGGCTGCGGTCCAGGCCGGTTTCCTCCCGGGCCTCGCGCAGCGCGGCGTCCACCGGCCCGCGATCGCCGACGTCGATGTGCCCGCCGGGAAACGCCATCTGGCCGGAGTGGCTGCGCATGCGCGGGGTGCGGTGCGTGATCAGCACGTGCGCGTCGTCCGGCACGGTGACTGCGTCCGCATCGCCGGTAAAGAGGATGAGCACGGCCGCCTCGTCGCCCCCTTCCGGCGCGCCCTGTGGCACGCGCTCGCCCAGCAGGCGGCGGGCTCGCGAGCGGTGCGTGTCGTGCTGGAGTTTTTCCACGAGCGGTTTGAGCCACTGTGGTGCGTGCTCGGGTTGGAGCGTGACGTCGTTAAGCACTGCCCGCGAGCACCTCCTCGACGGCGCGCGCCAGCTCCTCTTCTGTCTCGAAAGCCTGCGCCAGCGCGCCGACCTTTTGCCCGTCGCGGAAGACCACCGTGATCGGCACAACGCCCGGCAGGCCGAGCGTGCCGGCGAACGCGTTCGAATCGTCCTGGTAGCTGGAAAGCTCCACGCCGACATCGTTGAGGAAGGCCGCGCCGTTGGCCGCGTTCGCATCCGCGTGCACACCGACGACGTCGTAATCCGGGTGGCTGGCGGCGTAGCGCTCCAGCACGGGCAGCTCCGCCCGGCACGGCTCGCACCACCAGGCCCACACGTTGACCACCGTCACAGGGGCGTGCTCGCCGGGCACCTCCGCGCCGCCGAGGCAGGGCAGGTCGACGCCGCCCACGCCGCCCGCAACACAGTCAGGCCGCTCGGCGACAGGGGCTTCTTCGCTTCTCGACGCCACGCTATCCCCGCCCCCCGTCTCCGCCGGGCGCAACAGGAACAGGGCACCGGCGACAAGCGCGCACGCCACCACAATCGCGCCGATGACGCTGGCCCACACTGTCTTCTTCAACGCTTAGTCCTCCTCCCCGTGCACAAGCGCGAGGATGTGCTCGCGCTCCGGGCCGGTCACGCGCGCCTCGGCCTCCTCCGGCTCAGTTGGACCCGCGCCGAAGGAGGGGCAGTCGAAGGCGATGGGGCACGCCCCGCACGCGGGCGTGCGCGCGTGGCAGATGCGCCGACCGTGGAAGATCAGCCGGTGCGAAAACATGGTCCACTCCTTAGCCGGGATCAGCTCGGCGATCTCCCGCTCAATCTTGACCGGGTCCTGCTGCTCGCTCAGCTTCAGCCGCCCCACCAGGCGCTGGAAGTGCGTATCCACGGTCAGCCCCGGCTTGCCAAAGGCGTTGCCGCGCACCACGTGCGCAGTCTTGCGCCCCACCCCGGGCAAGCTGACCAGATCCTCGAGCGCCTCCGGAACCTCGCCGCCGAAGTCGGTGACCAGCTTCTTTCCCAGGTTGACCAGGTTGGCGGCCTTCGCGCGGTAGAAGCCAGTCGGGCGGATCAGCTCCTCGACCTCGGCGACGTTTGCCGTGGCGTAGGCCGCGGCGGTGGGGTAGGCCGCGAACAGCGCCGGGGTGACCTGGTTGACGCGCACGTCGGTAGTCTGCGCGGAGAGCACCGTCGCCACGAGCAGCTCCAGCGGGTTGGAAAAGTCCAGTTCCGCGCGGGCCTCCGGGAACGTCAGCGCGAGGGTGCGGTTGATCCGGCGCGCGCGGCGCGTGCGCCCCAGCGGCGTTTCTGTCCCCTTCGCCGCCAGGTGCGTGCCCGGCCGACGCCGCCGCTGCGGGGTGGGCAGGGGCGTGCGAGGCTCAGGTGCAGGGGTGTGTGACATGCACGCCATGCTATCGCACACGTACGATGGGCTTATGACCGTAATCCTCGTCGCAGCCTTGCCGCTCGCCCTCGGCATGTTCACCATGGGCATGGAACGCCTCGAAGCCGTCGCGGTGAACCCGGAAGCCCCCAGCGTGTAGCAGAAAATCGGCGTCCTCGCCGCAAGCGCCCCGAAAAAGTCTTCCCTTATGCCCCCGCGAGCGGCCGCGACTGGTAGAGTCTGCCTTGTGAAGTTGTGACCACGCCCTAAAAAACTGACTTTGGTGACTCAAACCACGAGGGCGAGGGCCTCACCGCCGTTTTTGAGGAGGATCTATGGAAGGCATTCAGGACACGCTAGCCAAGGCCGGCATCTTTCAGGGCGTCGACGCTGAGGCGGTCGACACCCTGATCAACGAGATGGAAACCGTCACGTTCGCGCGCGGCACCACCATTTTTGATGAGGGAGAGCCAGGCGACAGGCTCTACATCATCGTCGACGGCAAAGTGAAACTCGCCCGCCACGCGCCGGACGGCCGCGAGAACCTCCTGTCCGTGATGGGTCCTTCCGACATGTTCGGTGAGCTGTCCATCTTCGACCCGGGCCCGCGCACCTCCTCCGCGGTCTGCGTCACCGATGTCACCGCGGCAACGATGGACTCCGAGATGCTCAAGGACTGGATCGCCCAGCACCCGGAGATCTCCCAGCAGCTGCTCCGCGTGCTCGCCCGCCGCCTGCGCCGCACGAATGCCTCGCTGGCAGACCTCATCTTTACGGACGTGCCGGGCCGCGTGGCCAAGACCCTGCTGCAGCTGGCCAACCGTTTCGGCGTGCAGGAGGGCGGCGCGCTGCGCGTCAACCACGACCTCACCCAGGAAGAGATCGCGCAGCTGGTCGGCGCTTCCCGCGAGACGGTGAACAAGGCACTCGCCACCTTCGCCCACCGCGACTGGATCAAGCTGGAGGGCAAGTCGGTGCTCATCGTCAACACCGAGCACCTCGCACGCCGCGCACGCTAGCGGCTGTCGAGACGCACAAAAACTGCCCCGGCTCCAAACGGAACCGGGGCAGTTTTCTTTGCCTTGGAAAAGGGGCGTTTACTTCTGGTTCTGCAGGTAACGCAGCCCCACGCGGGTGGACTGCTCGGCAGCGCCGCGCAGCACCGGGTCAACATCGTCGTAGATCGCGTCAACCAGGGTGTTGATGTCCGCGTCCGCACCGTGCTCCTTCAACGCCTGCTCGATCTGCTCGAGGCGCTGGTTGCGGCGGTCAATGTACTTGCGCGCGAACTGCGACAGGTCCTCGTTCTCCGGGCCGTGACCCGGCAGCAGCATGACGTCCTTGCCGCGCGACTCCAGCATCTCGAGGGTGTCCAGGTACTCGCCCACGTCACCGTCAGTCTCAGAAATCATGGTGGTGTGGCGGCCCGCAATCGTGTCGCCGGTGATGATGCCCTCGAGCTCCCCGTCCTCCACCTCGTGGGTGTAGACGAAGAAGCACACGGAGTCCTTCGTGTGGCCCGGGGTGTGCACAACCTGCACCTTCGGGGTCACGCCGTCGACCGAGATGACCTCGCCGTCCTCCAGCGGCTCCGCCCCGTTGCAGTACTGCGGGTCAAATGCGCGGACCGGCGCGCCGGTGAGCTGACGGAAACGCTCCGCGCCATCGGCGTGGTCGTGGTGGCGGTGGGTCAGCAGGATCAGCGCAACCTTGTCGGCCTTCGCCTGCAGCACGTTCAGGTGCCCCTCATCCGCCGGGCCCGGATCCACCACAATGCTGTACTCATCCTCCGGGTCGCGGATGACCCAGGAGTTCGTACCTTCAAGCGCCGCATAACTGGGGTTCGGCGCCAAAACGACAGCGGCGGAAGTCGTGACAGGGCGCAACTGACTGTAAGCAGGGTGCTTCATGGTTCCAACCCTACCCCGTTTAGGCGTCTTCCTTCAGCTCCACGACGAGTTCCACCTCAACCGGGGTGTCCATCGGCAGCACGGCAACGCCCACGGCGGAGCGGGCGTGCTCCCCGGCGTCCCCGAAGACCTCCTTCATCAGGTCAGAGGCACCGTTGATCACGGCGGGCTGGCCGGTAAACGACGGCTCAGAGGCAACGAAGCCGACGATCTTCAGCACGCGCGCGATGTTGTCCACGCCCACGAGCGCGTCCACCGCGGCAATCGCGTTCAGGGCCGCCTGGCGCGCGTAGCCGTAGGCATCTTCCGCGCTGACTTCGGCACCGACTTTGCCGGTGGCGGGCAACGCCCCGTCGATAAGCGGGAGCTGGCCCGACGTCCACACCTGGTTGCCCACCTTGGTGGCGGGCACGTAGGCGGCCACCGGGGCGGCGACATTTGGCAGCTCGATGCCGAGCTCGGAAAGTTTTGCGGTCCACGTAGCAGTCATTGTGTTACTCCACCTCTCGCTTCAGGTATGCGACAACATTCTCCGGATTCGGACCCGGGGTGACGGAAACGAGCTCCCACCCGTCCTCGCCCCAAGTATCCAAGATCTGCTTCGTGGCGTGAGTAAGTAGCGGCACAGTGGCGTATTCCCATTTCTTCATGGCGACCACCCTACCGTGCCAGGCCGCACCGCGTACGGGCGTTAGAGCCCCTCAATTTCCTTTCCGGAGGACAGGTACTCCGCCCAGTCAGTCACGTGCGGGTTCTTGCGCAGCACCGCGCGGCGCTGGCGCTCGGTGAGCCCGCCCCACACGCCGAACTCGACCTTATTGTCCAGCGCGTCCGCGCAGCACTCCATCTGCACCGGGCAGCGGCGGCAGATCGCCGCGGCCTTGCGCTGCTCCGCACCGCGCACGAACAGCGCGTCCGGGTCCCCGTTGCGGCAGTGCGCCTGGGTGACCCACTCCCCGCGGTCAAACTCAAGGTTGCCCGCAGCGTCACTCTTTCGCGAGGTCGTAGAGGCCGTACGGATTCCATTGAGTCCGCTGCGCAGGCCGGTGCGTCCAAGTGTCGTCGTCATTATCGGGCTCCTTTCGGGAGAGCGTTCGTGCATAATTCTCATCGACGCGCAAGTTATAATACCGCGCGCGCCACGCAGAGCCACATCGCGTCACCCTTTATATGCAGCAATTTCCAGAAAGGAAACGCACATACAGCCGAGCAAGCTTTGCAAACCCTGTATGCATTTTGCATCTGTAAGTGTATTCACACACCCCCAACCCTGTCGAATGCATCACATATACGGGGGGAGTGACCCATTCCCCTGAACCAAAACGATCATTTAAGGTAAAGGCGTGTCTGCATTGAGTTCCTTCGGAAAACTGCTTGCCGCGCTCGTCGCGGCCGGGGTGGCAATCGCGCTGTGCCTGGCCCCGCTCGCCGGCCTCGGCGGCATGGCCATCGCCCGCACCGATGAGACAATGCAGTCAAACCTGTCCGACATGTCCGGCGGCGACGTCCCCGGCGTCACCACTATTACGGACACGCACGGCACCCCCATCGCCTGGATCTACAACCAGCGCCGCTACGAGGTGCCCAGCGAAAAGATCTCGCAGTACGCCAAGGACGCCCTAGTTTCTACCGAGGACCGCCGCTTCTACCAGCACGAAGGCGTCGACATGCAGGGCTTTGCCCGCGCCATGGTGACGAACGTGCTCGCCGGCGGCGTGGAGCAGGGTGCCTCCACCATCGACCAGCAGTACGTGAAGAACTATCTGTGGCTCGTCGAGGCCCAAGACGAGGACGCCGCGCGCGCCGCCACCGAGCAGTCGATCCCCCGCAAGCTGCGCGAGATGCGCATGGCCTCGGATTTAGACAAGACGCTGGAGAAGGACGAGATCCTCACCCGCTACCTCAACCTGGTCTCCTTTGGTAACCACGCCTACGGCATCGAGGCGGCGGCCCGCACCTACTTCGACACTTCGGCGGCAAAGCTCACGCCCGACCAGGCGGCGCTGCTCATCGGCCTGCTGCAGTCGGTGGAGTACTTGAACCCCTACACCAACCCGGAGGGGGCCACCGCACGCCGCAACACCGTGCTGAACAACATGGCGGTCGAGGGCTACCTCGAGCAGGCCGAGGCCGACCGGCTCGCCGGCAAGCCCCTGGGCATCGTGGACAAGCCGCGCATGCTTCCCGACGGCTGCCTCACCGCCGAGGACAGCGGCTTCATGTGCGACTACGTTCTGCGCTACCTGGCGGACAAGGGCCTACCCCAGGAGGAGCTCGAGCGCGGCTCCTACACCATCACCACCACCCTCGACCCGGAGATCCAGGCGGCGACGGTGCGCGCCGCCCGCAACAACGTCAGCCCGTACACCCACGGGGTTGCCGAGGTGATCAACGTGATCAAGCCCGGCACCGACTCGCGCGACATCCTCGCCATGGCGTCCTCGCGCTACTACGGCCTGAAGCTGGAGCAGAGCCAGACGATCATGCCGCAGCCGACCTCCATGGTGGGCAACGGTGCCGGTTCCGTGTTCAAGATCTTCACCGCCGCGGCCGCGCTCGAGCAGGGCTACGGACTCGACACGATGCTCGAGACCCCGACCCGCTCCGTGGTCTACGGCATGGGCAAGGGCGGCGCCGCGAACTGCCCACCGGACGCCTACTGCGTGGAAACCGCCGGTACGTACAAGCCGCGCCTCTCGCTTCGCGACGCTTTGGCGCAGTCCCCCAACACCACCTTCATCGAACTCGTGCAGCAGGTGGGGGTGCCCCGCACCGTCGACATCGCAGTCCGCCTAGGCCTGCGCTCCTACCTCGACGAGAACTCCTTCGGAGACGGCCGCTCGGTGGCGCAGGCTGCCAAGGACGACAACATGGGTGCCTTCGTCCTCGGGCCTACTGCCGTCAACGCCCTCGAGCTGTCCAACGTGGGTGCCTCCCTGGCGTCCAACGGGCGCTGGTGCGAGCCGAACCCGATTAAGTCCGTGCGCGACAAGCACGGCCAGGAGGTCTACATCGAGCGCCCCGACTGCGAGCAGGCTATCGACCCCGAGGTCGCCGGCGCGCTCGCCCAGGGCATGTCGCACGATACGAAGAGCGGCACGGCCAAGGACGCCGCTGCCGCCAACGGCTGGACCGCGCCGGTGGCAGCCAAGACGGGTACGACCGAGTCGCACCAGTCCTCGGCCTTCCTCGGCTTTACCAACGGGATGGCCGCGGCCAGCTACATCTTCAACGACGGCACGCAGACCACGCCGCTGTGCAGCGCGCCCGTGCGCCAGTGCAGCTACGGCGACCTCTTCGGCGGCAACGAGGCCGCGAACACCTGGTTCCAGACCGCCCACGGCGTCCCCGGCGCGGCCGCAGCAGGCATCCCGAGCCCCTCGCGCAACTTCGACCGCGGCACCAAGCGCGGCGCGATTGACGACGTCGTGGGCATGGACGCCACCGCCGCCCGCTCCCGCCTCCAGGGGCAGGGCTACACCGTGACGGTGACGATGGTCTCCGGCGGCGGCGCCCCCTTCAACAGCGTGGTCTCCGCCGTCCCCGCGGATCCGAACCTGCCCCCGGGCAGCCTGATCACGCTCAACGTCTCCGACGGAGCCGGTGCCCCCAGCGCGTCTGCCTCTACCGCGTCGGCTTCCCCTGCCCCCAGCGCGCCCTCCTCTGCCCCCGCGCCGCAGGCCGACCAGGCTCCGGTTGACTTAGGCGACATCGAGCGCCAGCTCAGTGATGCCGCCGACAGCCTCACCAACATGCTCGGCGGCAACTAGCTACTGGCTACTGGCTCAAGCGAGCCTTGACCGCGCCGGAGAGGCGCTTGCCGTCGACGCGGCCCGCGGCCTTCGCCGTGGCCTCCTTCATCACCTGCCCCATCTGCGCCATGGAGGTCGCCCCGGTGGCTTCAACCGCGGCCTCGACGAGGGCGTCCAGCTCCGCGTCGTCAAGCTGCTTCGGCTGGTACCCGGCCAGGATCTCCGCCTCCGCGAGCTCACTTTCCGCGAGGTCCTCGCGGCCGTTCTGCGAGTAGATCTCCGCCGACTCGCGGCGCTTCTTCACCTCGCGAGCGATGATCTTCTGGATGTCCTCGTCGGTGACCTCGTGCTTGGTGCCCTCGGTCTCCGCGGTCTGGATCGCGGCGAGCAGCATCCGGATCGTGCCGGTGCGCTCCTTCTCCTTCGCCTTCATGGCTTCTTTCAGGTCTGCGCGAATCTGTTCTTTCAATGCACTCATGCCTTCAAACGATACGCGAAACACCCATCTCCCTGCGGTCGCGCACTAAGGTGAGGCGGGTGACTACGTTGAAGAAACTCGCCTCGACCATCGGTGGCCTCGGCACCGCAGGCCTGGGCACCCTGGCCTACGGCGCGACCCAGACCACCAACTTCCAGCTCAAGGAGTACGAGCTACCCCTGCTCGCGCCCGGCACGCTGCGCGGGAAGGATTCCTTTGACATCCTGCACATCGCGGACCTGCACATGATTCCGGGCGCGAAGCGCAAGGTGGAGTTCGTCTCCTCCCTCGACGCGCTCGAGCCGGACCTAGTGATCAACACCGGCGACAACCTCTCCGACCTGCGCGGTGTGCCCTGGGTCCTCGACGCGCTCGGCCCGCTGCTCAACCGCCCCGGTGCCTTCGTCTTTGGCACCAACGACTACTGGGCACCGAAGCCAGTCAACCCCTTCAAGTACCTGCTGGACCAAAAGCGCGAGCCCTCCTACGTGGATCTGCCGTGGCAGGGCATGCGGGCCGCGTTTGTCGAGCGCGGCTGGCACGACGCCACCCACCAGCGCCTCGAGTTCAAGGTCGGCGACGTGCGCCTCGCCCTGGCCGGGGTGGACGACCCCCACCACGACCTCGACCGCTACGAGGACATCGCGGGCGCCCCCAACCCGGACGCGGACCTTTCTATCGGCCTGCTGCACGCGCCTTATCGACGCGTCCTCGACCGCTTCGAAGCAGACGGATACGACCTGGCGCTCGCCGGCCACACCCACGGCGGGCAGATCTGCCTGCCCGGCGAGCGCGCCATCGTGACCAACGCGGACATCGACAGGAAGCGCGCCTCCGGCCTGCACCGCTACGGCAAGATGTGGATGGAAGTGTCCAACGGGCTGGGCACCTCCAAGTACGCGCCGGTGCGCCTGTTCTGCCCGCCCTCGGCTGCGCTGCTGCGCGTGACCGAGCGCTCTGGGCGCTCCCGCTAGGCGTGACCAGGCGTTTTGGCCAAACCGGGGCGCTAGGCTAAAGTATCCCAGGTACCGCTCAGCAGAGCAGATACAACCGGGATATGGCGCAGCTTGGTAGCGCGCCTCGTTCGGGACGAGGAGGTCGCAGGTTCAAATCCTGTTATCCCGACCACTCTACGTAAAACCCCGCCCAGCAGGGCGGGGTTTTACTTTTGCCTACGGGTCCCGGGGACGGGCTGTTTGGCGAAACCGCCTTGTCGAACAAGCTCAAAGATTCGAGGTTGTTCGACAACCAGAGTTCGTCAATTGGGCAGAGCACCGGCTAAATAGCGCAAGTTGGACGTCGTTTATCCCGGATTTTCGGCGATAATCGAGCTCCAACTTGCGCTATTTAGCCCAGCCCCAAGAAAAAGAGGACCCCGCCGTCCGCGTGAAGCGGCGCTGGCGGGGCCCATCCCATCCCTAACCCATTTCACCCCAGTGGGGCGAAAGGAGACCACTCATTTCCAAGCCCCTATTACTTGGAATGAGCGAGTGAAAGCCTAACACACGTTGTACGAAAGTGTTTAGCTGCGCCCCTTCGAGCCCGCGAGGCAGACCAGCGCAAGCGCGATACCTGCACCGATACCAGCCCAGAGCGCGGCGGTGGCCCCGCCGTTACCGGCTGCGGACAGGCTCGCGGTTGCCCAGTGCATCGGCGTAGCGCCTGCGGCGTACTCCCACGCCTTGCCCACCGGCGCGGTGGAGGCGGTGCGCCACAGCCACCCCACCAGGCCGACCTGCGCTACCGCGAGCACGCCTGCGATCGGCAGGCCGATCTTCGGGCCGAGGGCGCTGCCGAGGATGTCGGCAAGCCCGGCGCTGGCGGCCACGCCCGCCACCAGCGCGAGGGCGAGCAGCCCGTAAGTGGACGCGGTCAGCCCGGTGCCCAGCACCGCGATAAGCGCGCCACCGACGGCGACGACGAAGAGCCCGCCGACGCCCAGGATCCACCAGCGGCGGCTGGGGCTCAGGCGCGCAGCCGCGCCCGTTGCGGTGCCGCCGAGCATCAGCAGCGCCGCGATCAGCATGGCCGCGACCGGGGCGAGCGTGGAGCGCTCCTGCACCTGCTCTCCTGCCTGCTGCGCCGTCCCGGTATTGGTCGCGGCCGGGAGCGCCTTGCGGATGGCGGCGATCTGGTCGGAGGTCTTGTTGGCCATGCCGTCGATCTTGGCCGCGCCCTCCTGGAGCTGCGTGACCCCGTCGGTCGCGCCGGAGGCCTGCTCGTTCAAGGTGGTCAGGCCGTTGGCCAGTTCGGCTGCGCCGTTGGTGGCCGAGTAGATGCCGTCGTGGTAGGCGTAGCCGGGCACCGCGAGCTGGTTGGCCACGTCGCGCGAGCCCTTGCGCAGCTCCTCGAGCTGGCCGAGCATCTCCGGCGGCAGCTGCGCGGCCTCCGCCTGGCCGCGGAGCCCTTGCAGCGCCTCGCGGGCCTCTTTCACGTCCGGGTCTTTCGAGTCCTTGGTGGATTCCAGGGTGCGGTCGATGGTGGAGACCACCTGGCCGCGGACCGCGTCGAAGCCGGTGACCTGGTCGGCCACGCTGCCGATCGCGTCGGCGACCTGCGTCGCGCCGTTGGCCAGCTGGCCGGTGCCCGCCTGCAGCTCGACCATCCCGTTGGACAACTCCTGCGAGCCGGCCTGGGCGGCGGCGATGGCGTTGATGAGTTCCTGTGAGGCGGAGTCGAGGTCGGCGACGCCGTCGACAAGCTGCCCGGTGCCCTGGGTCAGAAAGCCTGCCTGCGCGCCGGCCTCGCCCGCGGCCTTGCGCGCCTGGACTAACCCGTCGGGGCTGGGCGCGACGGCAGGCGCGCCCGTGGCGTCCTCGCCGGTGCGGGTCCAGGTACTCGCGGGGGCAAGGGGCAAGAAAACGCCACAAATGAGTACGAGGGCGGCACAGCACAGTCGGGTCAATCGCCAATTCATGCAACACAATGTAACTGAAGTAACTGGTGTGACTGTTGTAGGCGCACCGCAAGCCCAGGGGCTTTACGCCACGTTGCAGGTTGATCAAAAAGCCCTGGTACCGTTTTACCTGTTGCTGTCTTGTGGGGCTATACCGCATGCGCGCACCAAGTGCGGGCAGCGGCGCGCCGACACGCGCCGGATTGTGGCGGCCTTTCACGGCAGGTGCGTTACTGATTACTTGGCTACCTACATATTTGGAGAGGGTTTACCATGACACTCCCTGTCGTGCTCGCACTCGTTGCGGCGACAGTGATCTTGTCGCCCATTCTCGTGCGAGTCATGGACCGCAAAGCAGGTCTGCCGATCGCGCTCATCCTCGCCGCTGCCGCCGTCATCCTGGGCAAGGAATTCCCAGGCATTGCCGGCGGCACTCCCTTGGAATGGGAGGTGACCTGGGCACGCGACATTCTTGGAGAGGGCAGCGCCGTCGCATTCGCGCTGCGCGCCGACGGGCTGAGCATCTTCTTCGCGCTGCTTGCCCTGGTCATCGGCGCGGTGGTGATGACGTACTCGGCGGCCTACCTGCCTGAGAAGCAGGGCAACACGAGTTTCTACACCATCATGACGGCGTTTACGCTGTCGGTGCTGCTGCTCGTGCTGGCAAACGATACGGTCCTGTTGTTCATCGGCTGGGAGCTGGTCTCCATCGCCTCCTTCCTGCTCATCGCGCGTTCCGGCTCGGGCGGCGAGGCGGGGTCCTACCGCACGCTCATCCTTACGTTCTTTGGTGGGTTGACGCTGTTGGCGGCGTTGGCGGTGGCGTCGATAAGCACAGGCTCCACGCGCTTGACCGACGTGCTGGCGGCCGACATCTGGCAGGCAAACCCCAGCCTGACCACCACCGTTGCCATCCTGGTGGCGATCTCCGGCTTTACCAAGGCCGCGCAGTTCCCCTTCCACTTCTGGCTGCCCGAGGCGATGGCCGCGGCGACCCCGGTCTCCGCCTTCCTGCACGCCGCCGCCGTGGTGAAGGCCGGTGTGTACCTTCTGCTGCGCTTCTCCACGATCTTTGCCGACGTCGCGGCGTGGAACTGGCTGCTCGTCGTCGTGGGCCTGGGCACGGCGATTATGAGTGCGCTGTTCGCCATCACCAAGACGGATCTGAAGCACCTGACCGCCTACTCCACGGTCTCGCACCTGGGCTGGATCGTGGCCGCGATCGGTATCGGTACCCCGCTCGCGCTGGCCGCGGCGCTGACGCACACGCTTGCGCACGCGCTGTTTAAGTCTTCGCTGTTCATGCTGATCGGCGTGGTCGACCACGAGGCTGGTTCGCGCGATATTCGCCGCCTGGGCAAGCTGTGGGACAAGATGCCCTACACCTTTGCTTCCACCGTGATCGCGGCGGCGTCCATGGCGGCGATCCCGCCGCTGTTCGGCTTCGTCTCTAAGGAGTCCATCCTGGGTGCCTTCGCGGAGACGCAATACAGCACTGTACTGCTGCTCGTCGCAGGTTTCGCGGCGCTGTTGACCTTCCTCTACTCCGCCAAGATCGTCTTCGGCGCGTTTGTCGACGGCCCGAAGGACATGAGCGACGTCCACGAAGCCCCCGTCAGCCTCTGGCTGCCGGCCGCGCTTCCGGGGCTCATGTCGCTGGTCGTGCCCTTCCTGCTCGGCTGGGTCGACGGCCCGCTCGACGCCGCGGTGCACACGATTACCGGCGACGATTCCTACCACTCGCACCTCGCGCTGTGGCACGGCGTCAACGCGCCGCTCATCGTCTCGTTGAGCGTGCTGGTGCTCGGCGTCATCATCGTCACGATGGCGCGCCGCAACCTCTTTGCGTCCGTAGAGAACAAGCAGCTGCTGCCTACTAACGGGAACGACCTGCTCGCGGGCATGGTCACCGGCCTGGGTGCTGCAGGCAAGGGCATGGGCCAGATGGCCAACTCCTTCAACCCGTCGCGCCACCTCCTGCCGGTGCTGGTCCTGGTGGTGCTGCTTGGCCTGACCACGCTTTTGGGGACCGAGGGCGTCGACGGTGTGCCGCTCGCACCGCGCGCCGAGGGTCTCGACGTCTGGTGGGACCTCATCCCGTTCGCCATCATCGCCATCTCCGTGGTGGGCCTGGTGTTCACCCGCTCCCGCCTGGCCTCTGCGATCCTGCTGGGCACCGTGGGCGTGGGCATGACGCTGCAGATGCTCATGCTCGGCGCGCCGGATGTGGCGCTGACCCAGTTCCTGGTGGAAGCACTCACCGTGATCGTGATCATGGTAGTGCTGCGCTACCAGCCGCGCATGTTCCCCAAGACCTCGACGCGCCGCAAGGTGCTCGCCGGCATCTTCGCGGTCATCGCAGGTATCGTCACCTTCTTCGGCGTCTACGGCTTGCTAGGCCGCCACGACCGCTCCGACCTGGCCCTGTGGTACCTCACCGAGGGCGGCGAGGTGACCAGCGCGGACAACATCGTCGCCGTGATCATCGTGGAATTCCGTGGCTTTGATACCCTCGGCGAGCTCTCCGTTTTGGGCATGGCCGCCGTGGTCATCGCCGCGGTGACCCAGTCCATGCCGCGCCACATGTTCGAGGCTGGCACCCGCCCCCGCCCCTTCGGCCAGTCGCAGTTCAACTCGCTGCCGCTACGCAAGGGTGCGGCCCTGGTCGTGCCGATTTTGGTCGTGCTTTCCGTGCTCATCTTCTTCCGCGGCCACACCGCACCGGGTGGCGGCTTCGTCGCAGCCCTGGTGATGGCCACGGCCTTCGGTCTGAACTACCTCTCCCGCGGCGCGGATACCGAGGTGGTCAAGCCGTTCACCCCGATCGCCCTGACGGGCTGGGGCATCATCATCGCGATCAGCTCGGGCTTCCTCGGCTTTCTCGAGGGCGGCTTCATGTACGCCATCCACGGTGAGATCGCCGGCGAGCACATGACCACCTCGCTGATCTTCGACTTCGGCATCTACCTCGCCGTGCTCGGCATGGTCACCCAGGCCATCAACGCGCTCGGCGGCTACCTCCGCCCGGGCACGGAGTTGGACAACCTGGACTACACGCGCAGCGAGCCGGAGAACCCGCTGCCAAACGTGCCCGCCCCAGAGGAGCCGGAGGACGCGGTGGACGCGCACCCGGCGCCGCTCAACCCGGCGGACAACCCGCAGCACATGCTGGAAAAGGAGCTGTAACCCATGGTCATGGCACTTACTATCGCAGTACTGATGGCCGGCGCCGTCTACCTGGTGATGCAGCGCGGCATGGTCCGCGTGGTCTTCGGGATGTCGCTGTTCGGCCACGCCTCGAACCTCACACTGCTGGCAGCAGGTGTCGGCGCGTGGCGCGGCGAGGCCTTCCCCTCGCGCACCCCGTTCGAGGACCTGTCGGACCCGCTGCCGCAGGCGTTCGTGCTGACCGCCATCGTGATCGCGATGGCCACCACCACGATCCTGCTCATGCTGGCTTCGCTGGGCAAGAACGACGACACCTTCGACGTGCCGAGCAAGGTGGGCAAGGACCACAAGGGCGAGAAGTTCGACCCCAACCACCTCTCGCCTTCTGCCCTGTCCACCGCGGGCCGTAATTCCCGCCTGAACCCGAAGAAGTTGGAGGCGAAGAACCGATGACAGTTGATGCGATCCTTCCCGTTTTTGTCGCCCTCCCACTCATCGTCGCGGCAGTGACCGCGCTGAACCCGGTTAAGAAGCTTAACGACGCCCTGGCGCTGCTCATCCCAGCCATCAACCTGGGCCTCGGCGTGTGGCTCTACACCTACACCGCCTCCCACGGCACGATCGCCCATGTTATTGGCTTGTACCAGGGCGGGGTGGGCATCTCCTTTGCCGCTGACCAGTTCTCGGCGGTGATGATCGTGACCACCATGATCGTCGCACTGACCGCCAACTGGTTCGCCATCGCCGCGGGTGAGACGCAGGCCCGGTTCTACACGCCACTGACCTTGGTGCTCATCACCGGTGTCTCGGGCGCACTTTTGACCGCCGACCTGTTCAACTTCTTCGTCATGATCGAGGTCATGCTGCTGCCTTCCTACGGCCTGATCGCCATGACGGGTACCCGCAACCGCCTGCGCTCTGCGCGTTCCTTCGTCCTGGTCAACCTTGCGGCGTCCACGCTGCTGGTGATGGGCGTGGGCTACCTCTACGGTATCGCGGGCGCGGTGAACATCGCCGCCCTGCGCGGCGCCGCCGCCGGCAACGGCCCGATCACCGTGGCCATGGGCCTGGTGATTATCGCGATTGCCGCCAAGGCCGGTGTTTTCCCGGTACACACCTGGCTGCCGCGAACCTACCCGGCCTCCAGCGCCGCCGTGATGGGCCTGTTCTCCGGCCTGCACACCAAGGTGGCCGTCTACATGCTCTTCCGCATCTGGGTGGTCATCTTCGACATGGACCCGCGCTGGAACACGCTCATCATCGTGATCATGGTGCTCTCCATGCTCATCGGTGGCTTCGCCGGCCTGGGCGAGTACACGATCCGCCGCGTGCTGGCCTACCAGATGGTCAACGGCATGCCGTTCATCCTCATCATGCTCGCGTTTACCAACGCGGGCGCGGACGCACGCTACGCCCTGGCCGCTGGCCTGATCTACACGCTGCACCACATGATCACCGTCGGCGCGCTCGTGCTCAACTCCGGCGCGATCGAGGAAACCTACGGCACGGGCACCATCGGGAAGCTGTCCGGGTTGGCCCGGCGCGACCCGCTCACGGCGACCGTGTTCGCCGCCGGCGCGTTCTCCATCGTCGGCTTCCCGCCCTTTTCCGGCCTCTTCGGCAAGGTCACCATCGTCATGGCGGCCGCAAGTGCCGACGACTGGCGCGCCTGGGTGGTCATCGCCACCATCATCGTCGCGTCCTTCGGTGCGCTGCTGTCCATGATGCGCGTGTGGCGGGAAGTCTTCTGGGGCCGTCCGATGCAGCAGTACCCGGAGGCGCTGAACGTGCGCTGGAAGTTCCTGCTGCCCTCACTCTCGCTGATGGTGTGCTCGCTGCTGATGTTCATCTTCGCGGGCCAGATGTGGGGCGTTTCCACCTCGGCCGTCGACAGCCTGCTGGATGTCGACGCCTACACCACCGCCGTTTTGGGCACCGACCCAATCGGCATCCCCGACCTCGACTCGCTGCAGGGAGGCCGCAACTAACATGGCAAAGCAATCTGCACTCAAAAGCTTCGGCCACGCCATCGGCTACAGCGCCTGGCTGATCAAGGAAATCTACGCCGCGGGCATCGACGCCACCATCGCCGCGTTCAAGCCGGACTCCGGCCTGCGGCCCTGCGTGATCTTCTACCCGCTGCGGGTGCACACCGACTGGGACCGATTCTGGTTTTCCACCTCCATTACCGCCACCCCCGGCACTCTGTCGCTGGGCTTCCGCCACGCGGCGTCGGAAAACGGCAGCGACCTCCTCATCGTGCAGGCCGCCTTCGGCGACGACCCGCTCGCGGTGATCGAGGACCTCGCCGACATGGAGGAGCGCCTGAAGCCGGAGCTCAAGGACACGCCTATCGACGCCTCCCAGGTCCTGTGGAAGCCCTATAAGCACTTAGGCCCTGACCTGGACCACGCGCACGCGGAGAACCTGCCTGCCGCCGAAAGGATGGACTAGCCCATGTTCCAGACCATCATGACCGTCTGCATCATCGTCATGGCGCTGAGCCTGCTCGCGGGTTTGGCCAAACTCGTCTTTACCAAAGATGAGCTGTCGCGTTCGGTGCTCGCAGACCTCATCTTCTACTCCATGGCCGCGATCTACCTGGTGTGGACGCTGTTTACCCCCAGCATGATCACCTACGAGATCGCCATTTTGGCCGCGCTCGTCTGTGGCGCGATCCCCACCATTTCCATGGCCCGCATCATCTCGAGAGGACGCCGCTAATGAGCATCATCGAAATCATCGTCGCTGTCCTAGTGGTCATCGCCACCGTCTTCGTGGTGGCGACCGCCTCGCTGCAGCTGCGCGCCCCCGACGCGCTGACTCGGGCGAACCTGCTCGGCCCGCTGGTCTGCCTAGCGTTCCCGCTGCTGATCGTCGCGAACCTGCTGATGAGCTGGTCCACCGACGGCTTTGTCATCAACGACTTCATCCGCGCCATCCTCGCGATCGCGGGCGTGTGGATCATCGGCTCCGTCGGCTCCTTCGTCATCGGCCGCTCCATCCACGGCGTGACCGTGGTGGACGCCAAGGACAAGACCTCGCGCAACGTGCCGCAGTAGGCGCTACAGCCAGCCACGCTCGCGAGCAATGGTGTAGGCCTCGAAGCGATTTTCCGCCCCGGTTTTCGTGATCGCGGAAGAGATGTAGTTCCGCGTCGTGCCGGGAGCAAGGTGCGCAGCACTCGCGATCGCTTCGATCGAGCCGCCCTTGCCCACAAGCTCCAGCACCTCGGCCTCCCGCGCGGTCAGCGGCGACTGGCCGGCGGCGATCGTGGCGGCCGCCAGCTCGGGGTCGACGTAGCGTTTGCCTGCATGCGCCGCCCGCACCGCCGCCGCGAGCTCACCGGCCGCAGCCGTCTTAGGCAGCAT
Organism: Corynebacterium sp. HMSC074A01; assembly: GCF_001831515.1. GTDB lineage: Bacteria > Actinomycetota > Actinomycetes > Mycobacteriales > Mycobacteriaceae > Corynebacterium. Next base: position 244,423 of record NZ_KV825598.1, on the reverse strand, counting down.
CCCGAGCACCTCGGAATCCAGGGCCCGCCGGACCACGTTGGGCCTTGCGTGGCTGGTGACGACGACCACGCGGGCGTCGATAAGCGAGGCGAGCGCAATGCCATCCAACTGACCCGCCCCAAGCTGCAGGTCGGTCACCACAACATCCGGGCGCGAAGCCGCTGGCAACGCCTCCCACCACTGAAGAAAGTCCGTGCCCGAGTAGGCGACGTGTACCACGTCGATGTCCTCCTCCAGGCCGATGAGCGTGGCGAGGGAATCGGCAACCAGCGTTTCGTCATCAACCAACACGACCCGAATCATGCGTCCACCTTAAGCTGCACGCGGAAGCGTTCTGCGCTGCGCTCCACGCTTATCGACGCCCCGTGCTCCGCCGCCCGACGCCGCAGCCCCTCCAGCCCCGTGCCGCCGCCTTCTCCGGGCTTCGGCTTGTCGTTGGCCACCGTAATCGCGTGCGGCTGCAAGGCGTACGACACGGCCGTGGCCTGGGAATGGCGCAAGATATTCGTCGTGGTCTCGCGCACGAACCAGGCCGCAGTCTCGCGCAGCTCCGAACGCACATCCTCGCTGGTGCCCGTCACCGTGACCTGGGCACCAGCGCCTGCGAGCACCTGCTTTGCGCTCTCAAGCTCGGTGGCCAGGTCGGGGGTCCGGTAGTTATTTACCACGCTGCGCATGTCGGAGGCAGCGCGCTGCGTGAGCTCATGCAGCTCGCGCAGCTCCTTGGGCACCCGCGGATCATCGCGCTCGGCGAGCGCGAGTGCCAGCTGCGACTTGATCGTCAGCGCCGCGAGGTGCTGCCCCATCGTGTCGTGGAGGTCCTGCGACATGCGCAAACGCTCCTGCGCGGCGGCGAGCTGCGACTCGAGGCGGCGGGCGCGCTCCGTTTCAATCATCGCGCGGGAAAACCACTTGGTAAAAGGAACCGTCACCACGCACGCAATACTGTAGGCCAGCACAATCGCGGCGGTATCTACCGAACCGAAGGCACTCACGAGCGCGAATGCGCCCGCGAGCGCAAGCGCCGTCCACACCCATTTTTTGGCCAGGAACGGGAGGAAGGCAATCAGCACGCTGAAGAACACGGCCCCGAGCGCGATTGCCGACGCTGCCCTCCACTGCGCCGGGGCGAACAGGAACGCAGCCACGCACACCGCCAACGCAATCAGGTGGGCGTACAACCCCCACCGCAGCCAGCGGCCGCCGTGGGCGCTTTCCTCAAGGCGCAGCTCCGGCCTGGTTTCCAGCACCATCGCTCCGGTGAGGCACGCCACGACCGCGACGCCGATGCCCATAAATGTCTCCGCGCCGATGTCCTCCGAGCGGTTCAAAATAATGGAGGAAAATGCCAGGACGAACAGCCACAGCATCCCGATGAGCGACCAACGGTTGAGCTTGAGGAACCGCGACGAGCAATCCGAATCCGAATTCCTCGCCGCGGGAAGGGGTGGTGCTTGCGTCATAATGTGCTCCGAGACTAGCAGCGGCCGCTGCACTAGCGGTGCGTTTCCCAGCGCATACGCTGATACCCCACTGCGAGCAGTACCGCGGTCCACACCGCGAGCAGCAGCAGCGGCGTTGCAGCATCTGCCAGCAGCGAGCCGAAGGAGCCCTCGCCGACCCACCCGTCGCGGAAGACGTCGCTTGTCAGCGCGAAGGGTGTGCGATCGATGATGTTGGTGAGCCCCTCGGGAAGGTGCTCTCGGATCCCGGACTGTGAGAAGATCACGAGCATCAACACCGGCATCGAGGTGATCTGTGCGCCCTCCGCGTTCTCGGTAAAGCGACTGGTCAACATGGCCAACCCGTGGGAGACCGCAATGCCGAGCAGCATCGCAAGCACCATGGTGAGCGGGTTCTTCGGCCACACATGCGGTACCGGCGGATCAACCGGAAGCACCATGGACATGGTCGAAAATGCCACCACCACGATGACCATCAGTGCGAGCGTGAGCGCAGCAAGCGGGAGGCAGATGGCGGTCAAAAGCTCCCAGTCGCGGGACTCCCCTGTACGCAAGCGCTTCAGCACGCCCTCGTCGCGCCTGGTCACCGCCATGGACAGCGCAGGGTAGAACACGCCAAAGCTGAGCGCGAACAACACGAACACCTCAGACGCCGCCGCGGTCGAGCCGACCGACTGGTCCCCGACCAGCCACAGGAAGAGGGGCAAGAGCAGCGGGAAGACAAGGCCGGTGAACACGAGCAGCCGGTTGCGAGTGAACTGCAGCCATTCGGCGCGGCCGAGCGACCGCAGCCTGCGCGTGGCGTGGTTGGTGGGTTTCATCGTGGTGGTGGTGCTCATGCTGCTTCGTCCTTTCGGGTGGTGTGGGTATTCTGCGCTTCTGCGATGTCGTGGAAGACGCGCTCAAGGCTCGCAGGCTGCGCCGCGAACTGGGTCAGTTCGAGGTTGTGCTCGCGCGCCCACGCAAGGATCGCGAAGGCGTCGTCCTGCAGCCGGGAGGTGTGGACCGCAACCTGCATGCCCTCGGCGGTTTCGTTGCTGTGCACCAGCGAGCCGGGCAGGGTTGGCAATTCAGGTACCTGGGCGCTGGGCAGTACGAACTCGATGGATGAGGGCACCGTGCGCGCCAACTCCGTGGTCGTGCCCTCGACCTCGATGCGGCCACCGTGCATGATCGCAATGCGGTCGCAGAGGAACTCGGCCTCCTCCAGGTAGTGCGTGGTCAACACGATGGTCACGCCGCGGCTTTTCAGCTCGCGCAAAAGCTCCCACACGCGGCGTCGGGATTCCGGGTCCAGCCCGGTCGTCGGCTCGTCCAGGAAGATCACATCCGGGCTTCCCAGCAGCGCGCAGGCAAGGTCGAGGCGGCGTTGCTCGCCGCCGGACAGCGCGCCAACCTTCACGTCGCGCCTATGCGTGAGCTGCACGTCCGCCAGGACATCGTCGATAGGCAGCGGCGCGGTGCACGTGCCTGCCCACATGGTCAGCGTTTCTTCCACGGACAGGGCGCGCGGCAGTCCGCCAGACTGCAGCATGATGCCGGTGTGCGGGCGTACGCTTGCGCGGTCCGCCACGGGGTCCATCCCCAGGACGCGCACTTCGCCCGCGGTGGGTGCCGCAAGCCCCTCCAGGATCTCCAGCGTGGACGTTTTACCCGCACCGTTGGTGCCGAGCAGCCCGTAGGCCTCGCCGCGGGCGACGTGCAAGCTGATGCCGTCGACCGCGGTGAACTCGCCGTACCGCCGTTGCAAATTTTGTACTTCGATGACGTTTTCCATGATTTCTACCCTGCCGAAGACGCATCCCGGCTGGTAGAAGCGTTTGTCACCAATTGCGCATGACAAAAGTCATGCCCGCCACAGTCCGCGGCCGCAGACTGTGACGGGCTCTGGCTCACACTCGCTTACACAGCGAGAGAGAAACTACTTCCCCTGCTCAGCGCGCTTCTTCGCCAGGGACTCGCGAACCTTGGTCTCCAGGTCCGCGTCGACCTTGCCCCAGTAGGCGTAGACGCGCTCTTCGACGTCCTTGTCCTTAATCGCCAGCATCTTGTTGGTGATGTTGTGGACGAAACGCTCCTTCTCCCCGTCATCGAAGACGTCGCGGTAGAGCGTGCCGGCCTGGCCGAAGTCATCGTCCTCGGCGTGCTTGACGTAGGCCTCGCGCACCAGGTCGGTGCCGTGCGGGTCCGGGTTGACGTAGAGGTTTGCAGCCTGGCCGTAGTCGGTGAAGTTGGACGAGGAGTCCTCGCCATTGTCCAGGTAGCCCGCGCCCTTGTCGGTGCGGTTCGGCGTGTAGTTCGGCTCGTTCTCCTCGTTGAAGAAGTACGCCATGCTGCCACGCTCGGAGTAGGTGTTCACCTCATTGATCGGGCGGTTGACCGGCAGGTCCTTGTAGTTCGCGCCGATGCGGTAGCGCTGCTGGTCCGAGTAGGCGAACACGCGGGCTTGCAGCATGCGGTCCGGCGACAGGCCGACGCCCGGGACCAGGTTGGCCGGGTCGAGTGCGAGCTGCTCGATCTGGGCGTGGAAGTTCTTCGGGTTGCGGTTGAGCACGAAGTAGCCGACGTCGATCAGCGGGTAGTCCTTCTGCGACCAGGTCTTGGTCAGGTCGAAGGGGTTAAAGCGGTAGTCCTTCGCCTCCTCGAACGGCATGATCTGCACCTTGACGTCCCAGACCGGGTAGTCGCCCTCGGCGATCGCGTTGAAGAGGTCCGCGCGCTGGAAGTCCGGGTCGGTGCCGGCCTTCTCGGTGGCCTCCTCGTCGGTGAAGCACTCCCAGCCCTGGCGGGTCTTGAAGTGGTACTTCACCCACACCGGGGTGCCTTCTTCGTTGATCCACTGGAAGGTGTGGGAGCCGAAGCCGTCCTGGTGGCGCGAGGTCTTCGGGGTGCCACGGTCGCCCAGCAGGTAGGTCACCTGGTGCGCGGACTCCGGCGTGCGGGTCCAGAAGTCCCACTGCATCTCGTCGTCGCGCAGGCCCGAGTTGGGCTGACGCTTCTGGGAGTGGATGAAGTCGGCGAACTTAATCCCGTCGCGCAAAAAGAACGTCGGGGTGTTATTGCCCACGATGTCGTAGTTGCCGTCCTCGGTGTAAAAGCGCAGCGCGAAGCCGTGGACATCGCGCCAGGTGTCCGGCGAGCCGGCCTCGCCGGCAACGGTGGAAAAGCGCGCCGCCATCGGGGTCACAGTCCCCGGCTGGAACAGCTTCGCCTTGGTGTACTTGGATACGTCCTCCGTAATGTGCAGCTCGCCGAAGGCACCGTGGCCCTTCGCGTGCGGGATACGCTCCGGGACGTTTTCCCTGTTGAAGTGGGCAAGCTTCTCAATCAGATGGACGTCGTTCAGGACGTTCGCACCCTGGCGCCCCTGCGTAACCGAAATATTCTCCGAGGCGACCGGCTGACCACTCAGCTGCGTGGTGCGGCCCTTGCCTGCGGGGCGCTCGCCGCGCGCGACGATCTCTTCTGCCTTGCTCTTCTCAGCCATCGCTAACTCCTTGCATCGCTATGGGTGACATGTACACCGCCCAGCCTAGGGATTTTCGCGCGCGCTGGTAGCCTAAACATTCGTGAGCAGCCCTGACGACGACTACGTCACCGAACTCGCGCTCAAAGCCGGGCGCGGCAACAAGGCTGCACTGACCCAATTTATTGCCGCCACGCAAGACGACGTGTGGCGTCTTCTCGCACACCTCGCCGGCGCCGAGCACGCCGATGATCTCACCCAGGAAACCTACCTGCGGGTCCTCGGCGCGCTGCCGCGTTTCAAGGCCCGCTCCTCGGCGCGCACCTGGCTGCTCTCGCTCGCGCGCCGCGCCTGGATCGATTCGGTGCGCCACGACATGGCGCGCCCGCGGAAGTCGGCCGCCGAGTACGACGACGTCGCCGCGCAGGAACCCAGTCCCGACGACCCGAACGCCTGGTCAGACGTCATCGACGCCCGCATGCTTCTCGACGCCCTCCGGCCCGAACGCCGCGAAGCCTTAGTCCTCACCCAAGTACTGGGCTACACCTACGAGGAAGCCGCCGCGATCGCCGGGGTGCGCGTGGGCACCATCCGCTCCCGCGTCGCCCGCGCCCGGCGTGATCTCATTCACGCCTCCCCCGACAGCGATGGCCAATCACACTAATTAATAGGTGACCGACTAAACTTATCCCCCGGAAAGTGCAGAAACACCCCACACAGACGGAAAGCAGTGGGCACATCATGCTCAAAAATGCCATTAGCATCTCCCTTGCGTTTATTGGTGTCCTGGTCGGTGCCGGTTTCGCCTCGGGCCAAGAAACCATGCAGTACTTCACCGCCTTCGGCACCCAGGGCATCTGGGGCGCAGCGTTAAGCTCCGCGCTCATGCTCATCGCCGGGGTGTCGATCCTCCAGCTCGGTTCCTACTACCAGGCCCGGGAGCACATGGAGGTGCTGGGCAACGTCTCCAGCAAGATCATGTCCTGGATCCTGGACATCGCCACGATCACCACCCTGTTCTCTATCGGCTTCGTCATGTACGCCGGTGCCGGGGCGAACCTGAACCAGCAATTCGGTCTGCCTGTGTGGATCGGCGCAACGCTCATGCTGGTCCTCGTGCTGGTTGTCGGCATGATGGACGTGGACAAGGTCACCGCCGCTGTGGGCGCGATTACCCCGCTGCTACTCTTCTTTGTCATCTTCGGCTGCGTCTACACCCTGGTGAACACCGATCTCGACTGGGCCCAGTTCAACATCCAGGCCCAGGAGGTCTCCACCACGCTGCCGAACTGGTGGATCTCCTCGCTCAATTACACCGGCCTCAACGCCATCTGCGTGGCCTCCATGGCCCTGGTGATCGGCGGCAACCAGCTCGATACCCGCTCGGCCGGCCTCGGCGGCTTCTTCGGCGGGATGGGCTACCTGGTCATGCTGCTCCTGTTGTCCTGCGGCCTGCTCGCCGCCGTCGGCGACATCGCTGGCGACGACATGCCCATGCTCACCCTGATCACCAACATCAACCCGACGCTCGGCCTCATCATGTCGCTGGTCATCTTCGGCATGATCTTCGCCACCGCGCTCGGCATGTT
>NZ_KV825598.1:21702-237805 GCF_001831515.1 Corynebacterium sp. HMSC074A01 | reverse complement strand
CATGATCTTCGCCACCGCGCTCGGCATGTTCTTCGCCCTGGGCAAGCGCCTTTCCCGCGGCCACGAGGGCCGCTTCCGCGTGATCTTCATCTCCACCTGCCTGATCGGCTTCGCCCTCTCGTTTGTCGGCTTCAAGCAGCTGGTTTCCGTGGTCTACCCAATCCTGGGTTACATGGGCATCCTGCTCATCTTCGTGCTCGCCGTGGCCTGGCTGCGCGGCTCGCAGAAGCTGCGCCGGGAAGGCAATCGCCGCCGCCGCGCCCGCGACCTGATGCGCCTGAAGCTGGACCCGCGCGAGCGCTTCAGCAAGAACGACCAGCGCGAGCTGGACTACATCATCGACGCCTCCGTCGTGGACAGCGAGGAGCTCGAAGCCTCCCTCGAGGAAGAGGTCGGGCAAGAGCTTGTCGACGACGACGAGGTCGAATACGACCCCGAAGACCGCGACGGCGACGTAGTCTACGTCTCCTACACCGACCCGCAGTCCAGCGAGGACTACGCCAAGAACCCGGACGAACCGTGGAAGGACAACCCCACCGACGAGGACTTCGCCGAGCAGTGGGCCGACGAAGAGGACGACCGCGAGGTCTCTACCGCCTTCGGTGAGAGGGAGACGGGGGACGCTGAGGACGAGGAGCCTGGCGCGGAAAACGGTGGCGGCAGCACGATTGTGACCAAATCCTAAGAACGCACGTTTTCCCAGCACATGGCCGTTTGCTCTATGCAAGAGCAAGCGGCCAAACTGGCATTAAGAGGAAATGACGATACTATTGCAAAGGTTTCTCTGAACATTTTGATTTCTTATGGAAAGATTTCATGCTTAAAAACGCAATAGGTATCTCCTTCGCCTTCATCGGCGTTGTGGTGGGCGCGGGCTTCGCGTCCGGCCAGGAGGCGCTGCAATACTTCGCTTCCTTCGGCACCGAAGGAATCTACGGAGCGATTCTGGGCTCCGTGCTGATGATCATCGCCGGTGTGTCCATCCTCCAGCTCGGCTCCTACTTCCAGGCCGAGGAGCACATGGAGGTGCTGGGCAACATCTCCGGCAAGATCGTGTCGTGGGTGCTCGACATCGCCACGATCACTACCCTGTTCTCCATCGGCTTTGTCATGTTCGCCGGTGCGGGCTCGAACTTGAACCAGCAGTTCGGCATCCCCATCTGGATTGGCGCGGTGCTCATGCTGGCGCTGGTCATAGGCTTCGGCATGCTCGACGTGGACAAGGTGACCGCCGCAATCGGCTCGCTGACCCCGTTCCTGCTCGCGTTTGTCATCTTCGGCTGTACCTACACCCTGGTCACCACAGATTTTGACTGGCAGAGCGTCAACCTGGCTACCGAGCAGGTGGACTCCACCCTGCCTAACTGGTGGATCGCGGCGCTGAACTACACGGGCCTGAACGTGATGTGCGTGGTCTCCATGGCGCTGGTCATCGGCGGCAACTACCTGGACACCCGCGCCGCCGGGCTCGGCGGGCTGATGGGCGGCATTGGCTACCTCGTGATGCTGATGCTGCTGGCCACCTCGCTCATGGTCAAGATCGACGTGGTCGCTGGCGAGGATATGCCGATGCTCACCTTGATCAACGAGATCAACCCGACGCTCGGCCTCATCATGGCGGTCGTGGTCTTTGGCATGATCTTCGCCACCGCGCTCGGCATGTTCTACGCCCTCGGCAAGCGCCTGTCGCGCGGCCGCGAGGACAAGTACCGCGTCATCTTCATCTCGACCTGCCTTGTCGGCTTCGTCCTGTCGTTTGTGGGCTTCAAGAACCTGGTCGCCTACGTCTACCCGGTGCTGGGCTACCTGGGCATCCTGCTGATCGTCGTGGTCTCTGCCGCATGGCTGCGCGGCGCGCAGAAGCTGCGCAAGGAGGGCAAGCGTCGCCGCCGCGCGCTTGAACTCATGCACCTGAAGCTGGATCCGCGCGAGCGCTTTACCAAGAACGACGAAAAGGAGCTGGACTACCTGATCTCCAAGTCCGTCATCGATGAAGACGAGTTCGTCGAAGCCCTCGAGGAAGAGGTCAACGAGGAGCTCATGGACGACGATGAGATCGAGTACGACCCCGAGGACCCCGAAGGCGAGCTCGTCTACGTCTCCTACACGGAGCCGCAGTCCAAGGAGGAGTACGAAAAGAACCCGGATGAGCCGTGGAACGACACCACAGTCGACGACATGATCGCCGCAGAGGAAGCCGAGGAGGCCGCCTCGGGCGAAGAACCGGAGGCAGAAGAGGGCGGCAGCACCCGCCTGTAGTCTTTCCGGAAACAGAAGAATGGCCCGCCTGTACCAAGGCGGGCCATTTTTTGTACGTAACTTGCGCGCTAGCCGCGGCCGAAGAAGGTATTGACCTTATCGACCAGGCCGCTGAACCAGCCGGACCCGGTATCCGCAGAGGCCTGCTCCGCGCTCGGCTGCGGAGCTTCCGCAGTCGGCGTCGGCGTCGGTGCGCTGCTGCTGGGCTGCGGGGCCGGGGTGTGCACGACCGGCTGTTCCTCGGCGGTGCGCACGGTGGGCTCCGCGACAGACTCGACCACGCGCGCGACCGTGGAGGTCGCCGTCGACTTCTTTCGCGGTGCCTCGCTGCGCTCCACGAGCGAGACCCGGATTTCATCAATCACCTCTCCGCGCTCGGTGAACTGGACGGTGGCGAACTCCCCCTCCTTCGCCCGCGTCGGCGCGGTCATGCGCAACCCGTCCGGGCGGGAGATTACGCTCCAGCCCGCAGGCAGGGTTGATGCATCGGAGGGGCTCATGCTTAGCGACGCTCCACTGCCTTCCGCTGTCACCAGGATCAGCGTTTGGCCGGGCGAGATTGTGGCATCTGCCCAATCCCCAGCATCTGCGGCAGCCATCGCCCCCGGCGCTGCCACGCATACCCCCGCGAGTAGAGCGCCGACGGTGCTGCGTGCCACCAATTGGGCAGGCGAATGTCGACGTGAAAAACTCATGTCTTCCATCCTTGGCTAAACCTCAGGGAAGGGCAAGTTCTTTTACCAAACCGTAACCTTTCGGCGCCCCACCTGTGACCTACACCAGTAGCTCGGCGATCTGAATCGTGTTGAGCGCCGCGCCCTTGCGCAGGTTATCGCCGGAAACGACGAACACCAGCCCGCGGTTGCCCTCGACCGCCTGATCCTGGCGGATACGGCCCACGAGCGAATCGTCCTTGCCGGTCGCGGCGAGTGGGGTGGGCACGTCGACGACGGCGACGCCCGGCGCGTCGGCAAGCACTGCCCTGGCCTCATCGGGCGTGATCGGCTTGGCGAACTCCGCGTGCACCACCATGGTGTGGCCGGTGAACACGGGGACGCGCACGCAGGTGCCCGAGACTTTCAGCTCCGGGATGCTGAGGATCTTGCGGGACTCGTTGCGCAGCTTCTGCTCCTCGTCGGTCTCCTCCGTGCCGTCATCGACCAGGTTGCCCGCCATCGGCAGCGCGTTGTAGGCGATCGGCGCGACGTACGGGCCGAAGTCCTCCGGGGCGAGCACGGAGCCGTCGGTAGTCAGCTCCTTGTTGCGCTCGCCAAGCTCCGCGACCTGGCCTGCGAGCGCATCGACGCCCGCGAGACCTGAGCCGGAAACCGCCTGGTAGGAGGCCACGCGCATCGTGTCGAGACCGGCCGCGTCGTGCAGCGCCTTGACCACCGGCATGATCGCCATGGTGGTGCAGTTGGGGTTTGCGATGATGCCCTTCGGCAGCTCCTTCGCGGCATCCGGGTTGACCTCGGAGACGATCAGCGGCACCTCCGGATCCTTGCGCCACGCAGAGGAGTTGTCTACCACGGTCGCACCAGCGGCCGCGAAGACCGGGGCCCACTGCTTCGAGGTGGAACCACCCGCGGAGAACAGGGCGATGTCAACGTCCTTGACGCTGTCTTCGGTGACCTTGGTCAGATCCTCCACCTCTACCTCAGTACCGCGGTAGTCCAGCTTCGTGCCCGCCGAGCGCGGGGAAGCGAAGAAACGGACGGTGTCCGCCGGGAAGTCCCGCTCCGCCAGGATGGAGCGCATCACGCGCCCAACCTGACCGGTGGCTCCGACGATAGCGATGGTGGTCATGTTGCAAAAGCTCCTTTACTGCAAAAAGTTGGTGTCCGACGAAAAGGCGCTAGCGCCCGGTGCCTGCGTAGACGACGGCGGGCTCGTCGCCGCCCAGGTCAAAGCGGTCGTGGATAGCGCGGGTAGCCTCCGCCAGGTCTGCGTCACGCACGACAGCGGTGATGCGGATCTCCGAGGTGGTGATCATCTCGATGTTCACGCCCGCGTCGCGCAGGGCCTCGGTAAAGTCTGCGGTCACGCCCGGGTGCGACTTCATACCAGCGCCGACCAGGGAGACCTTGCCCACGTCATCGTTGTAGATCACGTCGCCCCAGCCCTCGCTCTCCTTCAGCTTGGTCAGCAGGTCCATGCAGCGCGGGCGGTCCGGGATGGGCAGCGTGAAGGTGATGTCCGTCTTCTTCTCCTCCAGGGTGGAGATGTTCTGCAGCACCATGTCGATGTTGATCTCTGCGTCCGCCAGCGCACGGAAGAGCTTCGCCGCCTCACCCGGGGTGTCCGGGATACCCAGGACGGTGATCTTCGCCTCCGTAGCGTCGGTAGCTACTCCGGACAGGACTGCTTCTTCCATGGGGATATCCTCCAATGCTCCGGCAACCAGCGTGCCGATGTCGTTACTGTAAGACGAGCGAACTCGCATAGGTACGTTGAACGCGCGAGCGTATTCCACACTGCGCAGCACCAGGATCTTCGACCCCGATGCGGCCAGCTCCAGCATCTCCTCGAAGCAGAGCTTGTCCAGCTTCCGCGCATCGGATACAATGCGCGGATCTGCGGTGTAGACACCGTCCACGTCCGAGTAGATCTCGCACTCGTCGGCGCCCATCGCCGCCGCGAGCGCCACCGCCGTGGTGTCCGAGCCACCGCGGCCCAGCGTGGTGATGTCGCGCGTATCGCGGTTCACACCCTGAAAGCCCGCGACGATGGCGATCTTGCCCGCATCCACAGCCTCCTGGACGCGGCCCGGCGTGACGTCAATAATGCGCGCGTTGCCGTGGCGCTCGGTGGTAATCACGCCCGCCTGCGAGCCGGTGAAGGACTGCACGTCCACGCCGTAGGAGGCCACCGCCATCGCCACCAGCGAGTTTGAGATGCGTTCGCCAGCAGTCAGCAGCATGTCCATCTCGCGCGCGGGCGGAGTGGGGTTGACCTGGGCGGCCAGGTCCAGCAGCTCGTCGGTGGTATCGCCCATCGCGGAGCAGACCACCACCACGTCGTTGCCGGCCTTCTTCGTGGCAACGATGCGCTCAGCGACGGCGCGAATTCGCTCCGCGCTTTCGAGGGAGGAGCCTCCGTACTTCTGCACGATCAATGCCATTGCTGTCTACGCCTTCCATTTCGGCCGAAACCGTATCGGCCCATAGTGCTTCTTGCTCTAAGAAAAGTGGATCCAGGTCCGTGTACCAACAATAGCGGGCAGAAAACCACGATACGAGGTATCGCACTAATATCATTCTGTGTGCACAACAACTTCCTCGCGATCGGCTTTGCGTTCACCTCCGCCCTGCTGATCGCGGTGGGCACCGTGTGGCGGCACCAGATCCTGCGGGCCGGCCGCGAACAAGGTGAGGTCAACGAGTCCCCGCTGCGCGCGCTCAAGCGCCCCGCCTGGTGGTTTTCCCTTTCGCTCGCGCTGGCCGCCTACGGATTTCAGGCCGTCGCGCTCGCCTTCGGCTCTCTACTCGTGGTGCAGCCGGTGCTCGTGCTCTCGCTCATGCTCACGCTGCTGCTGTCCGCGCGGGTCGAGCGCCGCCGCCTCTCCACCACCACGTCCTTCTGGTCTGTGCTGCTCACCGCCTTCGTGGGCATCGTGGTGGTCGTCGGCCGCCCCATCCCCGGCGAGCGCACGCCACCTACCTGGGAGTGGCTGCTCGCCGTCGGGCTCGGTCTCGCCGGGCTCTTTGCGACGTTCGCGTTTTCCCGCTCCCGCTCCGCCGCCTTCCAAAGCCTCTCTTTTGGCATCCTGTGCGGGGCGATTTTCGGCTACCTCGCCGTCTTTTCCAAAGTGGCTGTCGACGCCTACGTACACGGCGGCATCACCGGCATCCTCAGCGCCTGGCAGTTCTGGGCGATGCTCGCCTCCGCAGTGCTAGGCACCGTCGTCCAGCAATACGCGTTCGGGGCCGGGAAGCTGGCCACCACCCTGCCCGCCATGAAGGTGGTCGAGCCGCTCGTGGCCCTGAGCTTGGGTCTTGTACTTTTGGGCGAAAAGTTCGCACTCACCGGTTTCCTCGGCTGGACGGCCATGGTGGTGACCATCGCGGGCATGCTTTTCAGCGCCGCGATGGTCACCCGAGTCAGTATCAAGTAGTCGGCAGATAGATCAGAAGTGCATATAAATGTGTGATGCGCGTGACACGCGCGCGCTGGTGTGTAAGATGTCTGGCATGTCACATCGGCAGCTACTCCTTCTACGCCGCGGCGGGAATCAGGCCACCTACTAACACGGCCGGCACCCCGTCGCGGAGTTTGTGCTTGCCGGCCGTGGATCACACACCGAATACACCCGCTACGTGGAAGGAAGCCTAATGACCAACCCAAACGAATTTTTTGTCCCCCGCGAAATCCGCACCCCGGACGGCCCGAAGAACGAGGGTCAGCCCGCATGGAATAAGCAGCGCGGCTCGCAGATGCCGGTAGACCGCTACTTAAGCTTCGCCGAAGAGGTCGAGGACATTACCCTGCCGGACCGCACCTGGCCGGACAAGAAGATTACGGTCGCCCCGCAGTGGTGCGCCGTGGACCTGCGCGACGGCAACCAGGCGTTGATTGACCCGATGAGCCCGGAGCGCAAGCGCCGCATGTTCAACCTGCTGGTGGAGATGGGCTACAAGGAGATCGAGGTCGGCTTCCCCTCCGCCAGCCAGACGGACTTTGACTTTGTGCGCGAGATCATCGAGCAGGACATGATCCCCGATGACGTGACCATCCAGGTGCTGGTGCAGGCGCGCGAGCACCTGATCCGCCGCACCTTCGAGGCCTGCGCGGGCGCGAAGAACGTGATCGTGCACTTCTACAACTCCACCTCCAAGCTGCAGCGTGAGGTGGTCTTCCGCAAGAATCGCCCGGCGATTAAGAAGCTGGCCACCGACGCGGCCGAGCTGATCAAGACCATCGCGGAGGACTACCCGGACACCAACTGGCGCTGGCAGTACTCTCCGGAGTCCTACACGGGCACCGAGCTGGAGTTTGCCAAGGAAGTCTGCGACGCGGTCGTAGACGTCATGGAGCCGACCCCGGCCGACCCGATCATCATCAACCTGCCCTCCACGGTGGAGATGATCAGCCCCAACGTCTACGCGGACTCCATCGAGTGGATGCACCGCAACCTGGCACACCGCGAGTCGATCATCCTGTCCCTGCACCCACACAACGACCGTGGCGAGGGTGTCGCCGCGGCCGAGCTGGGCTACATGGCTGGCGCTGACCGCATCGAGGGCTGCCTGTTCGGCAACGGCGAGCGCACCGGCAACGTCGACCTGGTCACCCTGGGCCTGAACATGCTGACGCAGGGTGTGGACCCGCAGATCGACTTCTCGGATATCAACAAGATCCGCCAGACCGTGGAGTACTGCAACCAGCTGCGCGTACCGGAACGCCACCCCTACGGCGGCGACCTGGTCTTTACCGCGTTCTCCGGCTCGCACCAGGACGCGATCAACAAGGGTCTGGACGCACTGGCGCAGCGTGTGCGCCCCAACGCTTCTTCCAACGATGTGTCCTGGGAGGAGCTCCGCGAGACGACGTGGGAGGTGCCCTACCTGCCGATCGACCCGAAGGACGTGGGCCGTACCTACGAGGCGGTCATCCGCGTGAACTCACAGTCCGGCAAGGGCGGCGTGGCCTACATCATGAAGACCGACCACGGCATCAACATGCCGAAGGCCATGCAGCCGGAGTTCTCCGCCATCGTGCAGTCCATCACAGACTCCGAGGGCGGCGAGGTCAACTCGAAGAACATGTGGGACATCTTCGCGGGCACCTACCTTGACCTGGATACCCCGCTGGAGCTGGTGGACTACGAGGTCACCGGCGCGGTGGCCGAGGACGATGACTCTGCAGTGAAGGTGACCGTGGAGTACCGCGGCGAGCGCCACGAGATCCACGGCACCGGCAACGGCCCAATCGCGGCGTTTGCCAACGCGCTGGAGTCCCTGGGCATCGACTTCGAGGTGCAGGACTACTCGCAGCGCTCCCGCTCTGCTGGCGACGATGCGGATGCCGCCTGCTACATCTACGCCGATGTGGACGGCACCTCCGCCTGGGGCGTGGGCATCGCCGGTTCGACCACGCGCGCCTCGCTCAAGGCGATCACCTCGGCGGTCAACCGCGGCCTGACCGAGGGCAAGACCGGCGGCGTGTAAGCTAGCCGGACCGCACACAGCCGCCACCAACTACCCCTTTTAGGGGGTGGTTGGGGCAGTTTCGCTCTCCTCAGACTCCAAGCACAGCTCTTAGCTTGTCGACGCAGGCGAAACCACATAAGTGACCTACCTCACTCAGGGAACTTTTATGGTTTTGCCAATTAACGCAGGTACAACGAGAACATTGATCGACTGTTCAACATCTCCTTGCGTCGCGCCCTTCGCAGGAAGAACGTCGACACCTATACTTGAACATAAGCACAGCACAGAAGTTGCAGGAAAAGGCAACTTTTAGCTGCAGATTTTCACCCACGAGTGTTCCAACCGCGAGAAGTAAGGTGGCATCCAACTATGCGGACCCCCAACTACGTGGTCCCCGACCACGGAATCGGCGCAGTGCACAGCATTCCCACTATTGACGTGGATACTGCACTGGTGACCCGGTTGTTGGATAACGCTGGCGCAGACACCGCCGATGTGCAGGTCACGCTCCTGCAGCGCGGCGAGGATCTCGGCTTCTACGTCGAGCACAACGGCAGCATCCTCAGCACCTTCCCCGAGGAAGAGGCCCTGGAGTACCCGGAGCTCGCGCACATCGCGGCGGCGAATCTCACGCCGGAGGTCACCGCACGCGCCGAGCGTTTCGACGAGGGCGGCATCGCCTTGAGCCTCCGCCTCCCCCTCCCTGGCCTGTGCATCCCGGCGAACGAGCCGCCGCTGGAGCCCTGGGCCCTGCTGGATGGCAACGGCCCGCGGACGGTGCTCTACTACCAGGACGCCGCCGAGCGCGACGTCGATGACAGCATGAGCCTGCTCGTGTGCATCGAGTTCGACAAAGCCGGGGACGTCGTCGCCTCCCTGGGCAACGGCGCGGTCGGACGTCTGGATAGCCGCACCGCCTCGGAGATCACCCCGACGCTGCGTAACCTCGAGCGCCGCGGCCTGGCCATGGTGGTGCGTGGCTACCACGCCCCCGCTGCGGGCGGCGCGGAGCTGACGGTCAACCTCAACGGCGTCCAGGAGCTCGGTGCCCCGCAGGCGCTCTCCCCTGTGCCCTACCTGCCGCTCGCGGAGGCCGAGCGCCTGCCGGAGCTGGTGTCCGTCGGTGCGAGCACCGCTGCCAGTGTCGGCGGTGCCGAGCACCACGAGGCGCAAGCCCCGGAGGTTCCTGCGGCACCGCCGGTGACTGCTCCGGACGCGCAGTTCAAGACGGATCAGGACGCCGCGCAGGCCGCGCTCGCCGCCGAGTCGACGCCTGAGCCCCCGTCCCAGGCCGAGCAGGACGAAGCAGAACGGAGAGCGCAGTTGAAGCATGCACTGCACCCGATCTGCCTGACTGCGGGTGCCATCCTGATCCTGCTGATCATCGCTGGCGTGATCGCGATTTCCTCGCAGTGGGTCGGCGACAACAGCGCGTACGAGTCCCCAGTCGCGGAGGCTCAGGCAGAGGTGCCTGCGAAGTCTTCCCCGGCCGAGTAGCTTCGCCGCTCCCCGGCCCCGCTAGACTCTGAACAATGACATCGAATGATCCCTACCCCTATGTTGCGCTCTACGCGCAGACGACGGGTATCCACCCGTCGACCGGGCGGATTCTCACCATCGATGCCGTGACCTTTGATGATGGCGGGCGCGTGGGCGAGGAATTCCACACCGTGATCAACCCCGGCTGCGACCCGGGCCCCCGCCACACGCACGGTTTGAGCGCGCACGAGGTAGCGCAGTCGACGCGCTTCAGCCGGTTTTTGAAAACGCTGGATAAGCTTCTCGACGACCGCACGCTCATCACCTTCGACGCCCCCACCACCTGGGGATTCATCGTCAGCGAGGCGCGACGCGCGATGAGCGCCGCCGCACGCGCGAATCGCTCCCGGAAGAAGCGCAACGGGCGCCGCCGCCAGCGCGTGGGGCACGTGCCGCGCCCCACGGAGATCGTAGACCTGCTCGCCGTGGCGCGTCGCCAAGGCGAGATCCCCATCGACCTGCGTATCAACGCGGTCGCGGACCTGATCGGCGTGGCCTCCGAGTCCCCGGTCGCCTCCGTGGAGCGCGCTGGCCGCCCGGAGGCGGAGCTCTCCCGCGAGCAGACGCTGAAGCTGGTGGCGATGTTCTTGCAGCTACGCGAGCGCGGCGGGGTCACCGGCCGGGCTCCCGACGAGCTCGCGCCGGATCGTTTCGGCCTGCAGCGCTCCACGGTGCGTGTGGACGCGGAGAACGCCGGCGCGGCCGCAGACAACCCCGGCAAGTACACCAAGCAATCCGGCCTGGAAAAGGGCATGGTTGTCGTGGTCACCGACGATGTGGCGCTCGAGCCGGACACGCTTATCGACGCCGCCGTGCGCGCCGGCCTGACCTACACCGAAAAGCTCAGCCGCGAAAGCTCCCTGGTGGTCTCGGATGCCCTGGCGAAGGGTGCCGAGCTGCGGGGCAAGGCGATGCACGGGCACCGCAAGGACATCCCGATCCTGACCGGCGAGGAGTTTTTGCAGGCCGTGGAGGAGATGGGTTCTGCAATAAGCGTGGACTAACGTAGAGCGCATGAATCCGAGAGGACGCTTCAGCCGCATCCGCACGAAAACCGCGCTCGCAGCAGCACAGCTTGCAACTTCCGCCTCGCGCGCCACCGGCCGTGGTGCCGGCGGCATGATCGGCGGCCTGGTCGCAGGTGCCATCGACCCCAACATCATGGACGGGCTGGGCCGTGGCCGCCCTGCAGTGCTGGTCACCGGCACGAACGGCAAGTCCACCACGACCCGCATGCTTGTGCAGGCGCTGCGCACCACCCACACCGTGGCCACGAACGAGGGCGGCGACAATATGGACGCCGGCATCATCTCCGCGCTCATGGCGGGCCAAGACGCCAACCTCATCGCCTTAGAGGTCGACGAGCTACACGTCCCGCACGTGGCCGACAGTCTCCACCCGAACGCACTCGTACTGCTCAACCTCTCGCGCGACCAGCTCGACCGCGTGGGCGAGATCAACAAGATCGAGCGCGCCCTGCGCGCCTGCGTCGAGGCCCACCCGGAGATGACGGTGATTGCCAACTGCGACGACGTGCTCATGACCTCGGTGGCCTGGGGCCACCCGAACGTGGTGTGGGTTGCCGCCGGTGCCGGTTGGGTCAACGATTCGGTGACCAACCCGCGCGGCGCGGGCTCGGTGGTGCGCACGCCGGACGGCGACTGGTACGCCACTGAGAAGCTCGCCGACGGTACTGAGTTCCGCCGCCCTGAGCCGACGTACACCGTCGATAAGTACAGCCTGTCCACCCCGCACGGCGAGGTGGCCTTGAACCTGACGCTGCCCGGGCGCGCCAACCGTGGCAACGCCGCCCAGGCCGTGGCCGCCGCGGTCGAGGCCTACGACGTGCCCCTGGACAAGGCGGTGCGCGCCGTGGAGGGCGTGGACAACGTCGCCGGCCGCTACGCCACCGTCGGCCTCGGCGAGCACGAAGTGCGCCTGCTTTTGGCCAAGAATCCTGCCGGCTGGCAGGAGGCCCTGACCATGCTGGACCGCGACGCCGACGGCGTGGTCATCGCCGTCAACGCCCAGCAGGGCGACGGCGCAGACGTGTCCTGGCTGTGGGACGTAAAATTCGAGGACTTCGACGGCATCGCGGTCAAGGCCGCCGGCGAGCGCGGCACGGACCTGGCGGTCCGCCTGTTATATGCGGGCATCGAGCACGAGCTGGTCCACGACGTGGTCAAGGCCATCCGCGCCTGCCCGCCGGGCCGTGTGGAGGTGCTGGCGAACTACACCGCGTTCCGCGATCTGAAACGGGATATGGCGAAGCAGGAGGACTACCGTGGCTAAGCAACTGACAATCGGCCTGATTCTGCCGGACGTTTTGGGCACCTACGGCGACGACGGCAACGCGCTCGTGCTGCGCCAGCGCGCCCGCATGCGCGACATCGACGCCGAAATCCGCCCATTCCTGCTCACCGACGAGATCACCGACGACTGCGACGTCTACACTCTCGGCGGCGGCGAGGACTCCGCCCAGATCCTCGCCGCTGAGCGCCTTTCGTCCTCCCCCGGCCTGCAGCGCGCCGCCGACAAAGGCACCCCGATCCTGGCAATCTGCGCGGGCCTGCAGGTGCTCGGCCACTCCTTCAACGCCGGCGGCCGCGAGGTCAAGGGCATCTCGCTTCTCGACGCCACCACCACCCCCCTTTCCTCCCGCGCCATCGGCGAAGTCACAACCACCCCACAAGGACCGCTTACCGCCGCCCTGACCGGGTTTGAAAACCACATGGGCGGCACCGTGCTCGGCCTCGACGCCCAGCCCCTCGGGCGTGTCACCCGCGGCATCGGCAACCTGGACGGCACGGCAGAAGGCGTGGTCCAGGGCAGCGTGATCGCCACCTACATGCACGGTCCCGTGCTGGCCCGCAACCCGGAGCTGGCGGACCTGCTGCTCGCCCGCGCTCTCGACGTGGACCCGGCCGAGCTCGCACCGCTCGAGCTGGACGTGGTGGACAGGCTGCGCGCCGAGCGGCTGAAGTAGCTTAGAGCTTCAACCGGCCGCTGAGTGCGCGCGAGAGCGTGAGCTCGTCGACGAACTCCAAGTCCCCGCCCAGCGGCATGCCGGAGGCCAGGCGAGAGATCGTCAGCTCCGGGAAGTCCTTGAGCAGGCGCACCAGGTAGGAGGCAGTCGCCTCGCCCTCGGTGTCTGGGTCGGTCGCCAGGATCACTTCGTTGACCTGCGGGGACTCCTCCCCCTCGAGGTCCGGCAGAACGCCGCCAATGCGCTTGAGGAGCGGCGCGATCGCCAGGTCCTTCGGGCCGACGTTCGCCAGCGGGTCAAGCGCCCCACCGAGCACGTGATAGTGCCCGGAGTACTCGCCGGTGCGCTCGATGACCTGGATATCCTTGGCGTCCTCCACCACACACACGGTCGTGGCATCGCGGCCGGAGTCGGCGCAGATGCGGCAGACCTCCTCGCGGGAGACGTTGTTACAGATCCGGCAGAACGTCACTCCGTCGCGCACCGCGGCCAGCGCTGCGCGCAGCCGGTCGATATCCTCCGGCTCGGTTTTGAGCAGGTGGAAGGCAATGCGCTGGGCTGATTTGGGCCCGACGCCGGGTAGGCGCGAGAACTCGTCGATAAGGTCCTGCAGCGGGCCTTCAAACATGGCGGGTGCCTCCTTGACTCTTTACACGCCAAAGCGCCCGGCCCACGGCCAGGCGCTTATACGAGCTTTACGCGGGTTTAGAAAATGCCGCCGAAGGGGATCTCGCCCTCACCTGCGGGCTGGCCGCCGGTCGGGCCGCCCTGCTGGCCCAGGCCGGAGCCGCCGGTCAGCGGGCCGATCTTCTCCTGCGCGAGCTGGCCAGCCTTGTTGTGCGCATCGCGGTACGCGGCGAGGATGAGGTCCTGCAGGGACTCCACGTCCTCCGGGTCCACGGCCTCCGGCTTGATCTCCAGGTTGGTGATCTCCGCGCCACCGGTCATGGTGACCTTCACCAGCTCGCCACCGGCGGTACCGGTGACCTCAGCGGCCAGCAGCTCCTGCTGTGCCTGCTGCAGCTGTGCCTGGACCTCCGCTGCCTGGCGGATGAGGTCCTGCATATCGGTCGGCATGTTCGGCTCAGTCATGTTGAGCAACCTTTCTACGTTTGTTTTTCCTCGCGGGCGATGTTTAGGCACTAGTGTACCCGCATCTCCGCGCCATTAAGCCCCTGCTTGCTGACAGCGAACGCCGCGTTACAGCGGCTTCGCGCCAAGCTCTTTACTCAGCAGTTCCATGGCGACCTCGGTGGCGTCGCGGTGGTCGAGCGTGCCCTCCTCCGAGATGGCCTGCTCCGCCATATCGCGCTCCTCTTCCTCCCGCGTGTACGGCGCAGCCGCCGGGTCCTGCGGCAGGGGTGCGGCCCCGGAGGCATAGGGGTCGTAGTCGGGCTCGTCGTCCATCGGCTCGGGCGGCAGCGGAATCTCGTCGCGTTCGCGCTGCGCCTTCTCCGCAGCCTTTCGGCTTGCGGCCTGCGCCGCAGCCTTCCAATCGTTGGCCTCGGCACGGGCTTGCGCACCGGGGTTGGGCCGCGGCGTTGTAGGTGGAGCAGGTGCCTCAGGTTTGGCCCCCGCAGGCTCCTCGGGCGTGGGCTCGTTCGATCCCGCGCCCTTGTTCGGGTTCCACACCTGCTCCGCGCGCGGTTGCTGCCGAGGCTGCACGTTCGCCGCCTCCGGGCTGGTGCCCACTACGCAGCGCACCGCGACCCGGTGGCCTAGCTTTTCTTCAAACACCGCCACGATGTCGACGTTGTTGCGCTCGGAGTTGATGCGCTCGGCAAGCGCGCCGGTGTTGTGGCCGATCACGAGCGTCTCGCCGTCCATCCCAAGGGGTTTCGCCTCGGTGAGCATGATCTCGGCGACCTTGTTGCGCTCGCCCACCGACTGCCGCAGGGTGGTCCAGTCGCGCACCACACGGTCGTAGAGCGCGTCCAGGTCTGTACCTTCTGTGCTCTCTTGACTTGCAGCGGGCTCGGGCTGTGCGCGTTCAGATTCAGGCTGCACTGGCTCCGGCTGCGGTTCAGCTGGCTTCGGCTGCTCGGGCTCAGGCTGTGCAGGTTGCGCAGGTTGAGCTGGCTGAGCAGGTTGAGCTGGCTGAGCAGGTTGAGCTGGCTCCGGCTTCCGTACCGGCGGTGCCGGCTGCGGCGGCGGGGTCGACTTGCTGCGTACCTGGCCCGAAGCCGCGGCTGCTGCAGCGGCCGCCGCAGCAGCTGCTGCAGCGCCCCCGCCAGAAGTTCCACCCGACGCAGCTCCAGCAGCGCCAGCACTCGACTGCGCTGCGACGCTCTCGCCCAGGGTAAGCAGGTGCGCCATCATCACCTCGAGCAGCAGGCGCGGGGAGGTCGCACCGCGCAGGTCCGCGATGCGGTCGTTGACCTCCGTGGCCAGGGCGGACAGCTGCGCGGGGCTGAACTGTTCGGCTTCGGCGCGGAGGACGTCGGCGCGGTCCACGGGGGCGTCGACAAGCCCTTGCCCAAAGGCGTCGGGCACGGTACGCACCACGAGCAGGTCGCGGAGCCGGTCGAGCAGGTCGAGGGCGAAGCGGCGCGGCTCGTGGCCGGACTCGATGACGTTGTCGATGGTGTGGAAGATCGCGGAGGCGTCGCGTGCGGCGAGGGCGTCGATGGCGCCGTCGAGAAGCGAGAGGTCGGTGACGCCCAGAAGCGGCAGCGCCAAGTCGTAGGTCAGCCCGTCGGGGCCCGCGCCGGCGAGCAGCTGGTCCAACACGGACAGCGTGTCGCGCGGGGAGCCGCCGCCCGCGCGAATGATCAGCGGGTAGACGGTGTCTTCCACCTTCGCGCCTTCTTCGGCCACCACGCCCTCGAGTAACTCGCGCATCGCCTGCGGGGTGAGCAGGCGGAACGGGTAGTTGTGGGTGCGCGAGCGGATCGTGCCGAGCATCTTTTCCGGCTCGGTGGTGGCGAAGATGAAGATGAGGTGCTCCGGCGGCTCCTCCACAATCTTCAGCAGCGCGTTGTTACCGGACTGGGAGATCATGTGCGCCTCATCGATGATGAAGACGCGGTAGCGCGACTCCGCGGGTGCGAACATGGCGCGCTCGCGCAGGTCACGCATATCGTCGACGCCGCCATGTGAGGCCGCGTCCAGCTCCATCACATCCAAGTTTCCGGAGCCGCCCGGCGCGAGCGAGCGGCAGGACTCGCACACCCCGCACGGGGTCGAGGTCGGCCCCTCCACGCAGTTCAGCGAGCGCGCAAGGATGCGCGCGGACGAGGTCTTGCCGCAGCCGCGCGGCCCGGAAAACAGGTAGGCGTGGTTGATGCGCCCGTTGTCCAGGGCGGTGGACAGCGGGACGGTGACCTGTTCTTGGCCGATCACTTCACCAAAGGTCGCGGGACGATATTTCCGGTATAGAGCCACGCCGTCTAAGTCTAGGCATCGCGGTGCCAGTCGGCCATTGCGGCTCCTCGCCGGCGCATCCGCCGCTCGAGGACGTCCCCGCCTTGTTCGGAGACGATGTCGAACTCGTCGTCGGTAAGCAGCGCCAGCTCCAGCAACAAAGTCAGCCGTCCGGGCTCGCGCACAAGCGGCGTGCCCTGGTCAAACAGGCGTGGCTCACGCAGAAACCCGTGCCGCACGCTCACCCCCTCCGGTAGTTCCACCCGGTCGAGCAGGTGCTCCAGCCCCACCCCAGGCTGTGCAGGCACGCCGAGCTCAAGCAGCATCGTCGCCGCCGCGCCCAAAGTGGCGCCGAGCAGTTGCTTCTCGACGCCACCACGCACCACCAGCTCGCACCGCACATCCATGCCTGTGTCCCCCTCGAGAGCCAGGCCGGTATCCACCTCGGAGAACCCACAGGTGGCGGCGATACCTTGCGCGGTGAGGGCTGGGAAGGGGGCTGGTGGGGCGTCGATAAGCGAGGGCTCGGCGGGAAAGAACGAGCCGAGCCACTCGGCGGCCTGGTTAGGCCTCACGCTGCTCGATCGCGGCGAGCAGGACGCAGAGTGCGACACCGTCCATGGCCTCAGCGACCTCGTCCAGCGGCGGCATCGAGGGAGCCAGGCGCAGGGTGCGATCCTGCGGATCCTTGTGCAGCGGGAAGGGCGAGCCGGCCTGCGTGAGGTTGATGCCCGCCTCCTTGGCCAGCTCCCACACGCGGGTCGCGGTACCCTCCGGCACATCGAGGGAGACGAAGTAGCCGCCCTCGGGCCTGGTCCAAGTCGCGATGTCGTAGCCACCCAGACGCTCCTCAAGTGCCTTGTTGACCGCCTCAAACTTCGGGGCGAGCGAGCCGGCGTGCTTGCGCATCACCAGGCGCACGCCCTCCGCGTCGTGGAAGTAGCGGGCGTGGGCGAGCTGGTTGACCTTGTTCGGGCCGATCCCGCGCACACCGGCGAATTTCTTGTACCAGTTAAGGTTCTCAGCCGAGGAGGCGAAGAAGGCGACGCCCGAGCCCGCGTGGGTGATCTTGGAGGTCGAGCTCATGTACCAGAAACGGTTCGGGTTGCCCGCCGCCGCGGCGATTTCCAGCACGTTCGGGTTCTCCGGGAACTCGTCGGTCAGCGTGTGGACGGCGTAGGCGTTATCCCACACGATGCGGAAGTCCGGCGCAGCAGTTTCCATCTTCGCGAGGCGCTCGATGGTCTCGCGCGAGTAGACAGAGCCGGTGGGGTTACTGAAAACCGGCACAGTCCACATACCCTTGACCTGCGGGTCCTTCGCCAGTTCCTCGACTGCGTCCATGTCCGGACCGTGCTCGCCCATGGGCACAGTGAGCATCTCGAAGCCGAAGAGCTCGGTGATGGCGAAGTGGCGGTCGTAGCCCGGCACCGGGCAGATCCACTTCAGCTTCTCCTCGTCCTTCCACGGGCGCGGCGAATCATTGTTGCCGAACATGTAGGAGAAGGACACCAGGTCAAACATGATGTTCAGCGAGGACGCATCGCCCGCGATCACCAGCGACGGATCCACGCCGAGCACCTCCGCCCACAGGTTGCGGATGTCCGGAATCCCCACTGCCCCGCCGTAGTTGCGCACATCGGTGCCAGCGCTGTCCGTGTAGTTGTCCTTCCCCGGCAGGTCGAGGAGCTCGTTGGCAAAATCGAGCTGCTCGGACGACGGCTTACCGCGCGTCAGATCCAGCTTCAGCCCCTTCGCCTGCAGCTCGGCGTACTGCTCGCGGACGTCTTTTGCCAGTTCAGCAAGTTGTTCCTGGGTAAGCTCGGTCAGCGGCGTGTGTGCCATGTGCGATTCACGCATCCAATCATGGGTCGGCGATAACGTTTTGACCGCGATCATACCGTGGACGACGCAAAAACCGGCACCCCGCAGGATTGCGGAGTGCCGGTGATTTGGCGGAGGATGTGGGATTTGAACCCACGAGGGTATTGCTACCCGCACGCGTTCCAGGCGTGTGACATAGGCCGCTAGTCGAATCCTCCAATGAGTAACGCTCACAGCGTCGGTGCAATACTTTAGCGCATGCACCCTACCGCACCAAAACCGCAGCACATAGGCGTGCGCGCCTGAGAGGTTTGGAGCTTGCGCGGCCCGTTCGCTACAGTGTTGGGCAGGATCCCACGCGGTGCTTATCTTGTGAACTCCCCCAGGGCGGGAACGCAGCAAGGGTCAGCGAGCTCTGGCAGGTGCGTGGGGTCCCCTTAGTTTTTGTGGGGGTTTATCGGGATCGGGGTTTAGATGTGTGTAATTTCCGCGCCTCTTTTGGCGAACCAAGATGCATGTTCTGGCCGTTGCTGGCCGTTGCCCACGCCGCGACCCAAATGGAGCTAGCTCCATTTAGAGGAACCGCCGACACGCGACCTGGCGTTTTCCAACCGCGCCAGAGCCAAATGGAGCTAGCTCCATCTAGACCGACCAACCGCACGGCAAGCCACCGGGAACCCCGGCACAAAAGCACACATTTTGTCGCTTAACCCCAAAGCCGTGAGAAATCCAACATGCAAATGACGAACCGCAGCCATTCCCCCAGGTCACTAAAGGTGTAGACGTAAAATTTTTCACGCCAACCTCACATGCACTCCGAATCTTCGCGGACTAGACTTAGAGTAGGCTTAGTTCCCAACGTCCCAACGCCCAACTACATCGAACGAAAGGCACAACCACCATGGACGCAAAACTTCGTGACGTCATGAACAACCAGGTCACCGACGAGTACCTGGCCGCGTACCTCTACCGCCACCTGGCCAACGAGATGGACGCTCTGTCATTCCCGGGCATGAGCGCCTGGTTCGCTGAGCAGGCACGGGAGGAGTGCGACCACGCTATGAAGTTCACCCAGCACCTCCTGGACCGCGGCGAGCGCGTCGAGCTGAAGAGCATCGAGATCGAGGCACTGCGGATCTCCTCGCCAGTCGAGGCGTTCAAGGCGGCGCTGGAGCACGAGAAGAAGGTCTCTGAGTCGATTCGCCAGCTCACCCGCGTCGCCGACGAGGTGGGCGACCTGGAGTCCCGCAGCCTGCTGACCTGGTTCCTCGATGAGCAGATCAGCGAGGAGTCCTCGGTCAGCGAGATCATCGACCAGCTCGAGCTCGTCGGCACGGACGGCTCCGGCATCCTGCGCATCGACTCCGCTCTCGGCGCTCGCGACTCGAGCAACTAGCCAGACACAACTAGCCAGACCAGACCCAGGGTTCGCGCGGCAGCGCCCCTGGGTCGAAGTCTGCCAGCAGCGCGTCCACGGTCTCCACACCAGGGCAACCAATGGAGGCAGCAAGCTGGCCGACGACCTCCCCGATCTCCTGCTCGCGCAGCATCTCCCGCAGCGTGACGGCCCCGTCGCGCTTGGCCAGCCTGCGGCCTTCCGCATTGACCACGAGCGGGACGTGCACATACTCGGGCTGTGCATATCCCAGCAAGTGCGCCAGGTACGCCTGCGCGGGGGCGGAGAACATCAGGTCGTCGCCGCGAACGACTTGGTCGATGCCTTGCTCGCCGTCGTCGACAACCACGGCGAGGTTGTACGCCCAGTCGCCGGCCTGCGCTTGGTTGAGGTTGCCGCCGCGTCGGAGGATGACGTCGTCAATCGCCCCGACCACCTCACCGGCGTAGAAGTCGCGCACGCTCCACTCCGCAGATTCGGCGCGCAGCCGCAGGGCGGGCATGCGCCCCTGCTCGGCAAGTTCCGCGCGTTTGGCCTCCCGTTGCGCCTCGGAAAGATCGCGGCAGGTCCCGGGGTACATGCCGGGCTGGGCGTGCGGGGCGCTGGCGGCTTCGCGGATGTCGCGGCGGGTGCAGTAGCACTCGTAGACGTCGAGCGTGGCCAGCGCGGCGCGGTAGCGCTCGTCGTTGTCGGACTGGTAGGTCACCGGCGGATCGAAAGCCAGGCCCAGCGCCTCCAGGTCTGCGATCTGGCGCGCGGCGGATTCCATGCTGGAGCGCTCCGAGTCGATGTCCTCGACGCGCAGGTAGCACGCCCGATCGGTCTGGCGGGCGAACAGCCACGCGAGCACCGCGGTGCGCAGGTTGCCAAAGTGCAGGTCGCCGCTCGGCGAGGGCGCGTATCTTCCAGCAGGCATGCCCCGAGACTACTTCCCCTGTGGTTGAATACTCACTCGTGACACTTCCTTCCACCCCACCGCCCGCCACCCGCTCGCCGTATTCGGTGCTGCTCGCGGTGTTCTGCGCCGTCTTTCTCATCTCCAACATCACGGCCCAGAAGGGCGTGGAGTTGGGGCCTTTGATTACCGACGGCGCGTTCTTCCTCTTCCCCATCTCCTACATCATCGGCGACGTGATCGCGGAAGTCTACGGCTTCAAGGCGGCCCGCCGCGCCATCTTCACCGGCTTCGGCATCGCCGTGCTGGCGGTGGTCTCCTTCTACATTGCGATCTGGCTGCCTCCGGCCGGTTTCTACGATATGCAGGACACCTTCGCCGCCGTACTTGGCCTGGTACCGCAGATCGTGCTGGCTTCGCTTGCCGGTTACGTGGTGGGGCAGCTGTCGAATGCGTGGGTGCTGCAGAAGATGAAGGATCGCTTCGGCACAGGGCACCTGTGGGCGCGGCTGATCGGCTCGACCGTGGTCGGCGAATTCTTGGACACGCTGCTGTTCTGCGCCATCGCCGCTAGCGTGATCGGGATCGCCACCCCGGGCGACTTCATCAACTATGTCCTGGTCGGCTTTGTGTGGAAGACGCTAATGGAGGTCATCTTGTTGCCTGTTACCTATCCGACGATTGCGTGGGTGCGTGGCGTCGAGAAGCGAAATGCCCAGCTGGCAAAATAACGATTCCCTTACAACTCACTGCGATTGGTCGACACGGCCGCGATGCGTCGTTATGTTGGGGCACGTTGGTTCCCGCGAGGGGGCGAACGATTAGTAGATACGCAACGAAAGGATTAGCACAATGGGCGTTTTTGATAAGGCAAAGGATGCACTGAACTCCGACAAGGCCGAGCAGGTTACGGACCAGGGCCTGGACAAGGCCGCTGACGCCGCAAAGGACAAGCTGGGCGAGGACAAGCACGACAAGGTTGACCAGGTCCGCGAAGCTGCGGATAAGAAGCTGGGGAACGAGTAAGCACTCGTCCAACTTCTCCCCCCGAACGGGTCTCACGCTTTCCACAGTGTGGGACCCGTTCGGCGCATTTATGGGATTTTTACGATTTTCGCCCCGGAGCTGAGCCCCCAATAAATCGGCGCTGAGCGCCGCTTCAGAACGACCCAAGACATGCCCGCTGCGCTGGGAGATCACTCTCAGTGCAGCTAGACTTATAGACGTGACTGCACAAGATACTTCCGCGCCCGCCGCCGGTTCAGTCGAGCACAGGCTCCTGGACACGGCCGCACAGATTCTGGGCCGCGGCGACAAAGAGGCGCTCACGCTAGAGCGCGCCGCTAACCAGGCCGACATCCCGCTGGACGAGGCCCGCGCGCTCTACGCAGATGATGCCGCCCTCTTCGCCGGGGTCACCGAGTTCCTCAACGACCGCCTGCGCGACTACGCCGACCGCGAGCTGGCGAAGCTCCCGGAGGATACGCCGATCATCAAGCGCGTACTGGCAAACGCCACCGGCTACTTCAACGCCGCGCTGGACAACCCGACTTACTTTGCGGCCTACAGCCACTCGAAGGTCACCGAGGACTTCCCCAACATCGAGGACGAGATTACACGCCCCCTCAAGCCGGACGCGTTCCCCGAGGTCAGCGCGCGCGTGCTCAACCTCCTCGTCGAGGCGATCAACGAGCTGGGCCACCCGATCCAGGAAGAACTCCTGATCACCGGCACGCTCGCCCTGCTTTCCGAGGCACACGGCCTGGCGCACCTGGCCACCTTCGGCATCATGCGCCACCTCTCCCCGACCGCGAAGCGCCAGACCTTCCAGGCCGCCATGAACTCCATGCTCTCCGGCATGTGCAACACCATGAGCGAGGGCAACATTCTCCGCTTCGACCCGGGCACCATCCCCGGCCCGGCCTCCGAAACCTGGACCACCCTGGCCAAGGACATGCCACGCGGCACCAAGGACGAGATCCGCGAGGCCATCCTGCGCGGTGCCGCCGAAGAGGTTGT
This sequence comes from Corynebacterium sp. HMSC074A01, assembly GCF_001831515.1. GTDB lineage: Bacteria > Actinomycetota > Actinomycetes > Mycobacteriales > Mycobacteriaceae > Corynebacterium. The sequence goes on along the minus strand of NZ_KV825598.1, from coordinate 215,375 downwards.
GGCGGATGGCCTGACCAACTTCTCTCTGAAGGACGCAGCACAGCGCGCGGACATTCCGCTGAAAACTGCCACCCAGCTTTTCGACGGCGACCAGGCCCTCCTCCGCGAACTGGAGATCTACCTCGACGAGGCGAACACCCAGGCCATCATGCGCCAGGCGGCGTGCGTCCCCGACGGCTCGCCGAGCCTGACCTACATCAAGGCCGCTGGCTTCGGCTACGTCGAGTATGCGCTGAGTGACCCGGTCGGCTTTGTCGCGCTGATCGAGATCTCGAGCCGCTCGATCGTCCCCGTCTCCTTCGACGACGAGGGCGGGATGTCCCAGCCTTTCGACATGGGCAAGGCCTTCACCTTCCTGATGAACATCGTGCGCGACGCGATCTCCGAGTCCGAGGGCCCGCGCTCCACCTGGGTCCTCTACACCCAGATGATGGCGCTGTGGGCCGCCGTGCACGGCATCGCCCAGCTCGTCACGGTCGGCGCGCTGCGCTATCACACCCCTGAGTTCTGCTTCCAGGTCAGCTCCCGCATCATGGACATCGGCCTGCGCGGCATGATCAACGTGCTGGAGTTGCGCCCGAACTAACTGCGCCATGACACAATGGGCAGCATGGATCGTGCAGCAGTGCCCGCCGCCCGGGCGGTCGACTTGGTCAAAACCTACGGCGAGGGCGACACGCAGGTGCGCGCGCTCGACGGGGTCAACGTGGAGTTTCGCCGCGGTGAGTTCACCGCCATCATGGGCCCTTCCGGCTCCGGCAAGTCCACACTGATGCACGTGATGGCCGGGCTCGACTCGGCCACCTCCGGCGAGGTCTTCCTCGGCGACACGGAGCTCTCCTCGCTTCACGACGGGGCGTTGACCACCCTGCGCCGCGACCGCCTCGGCTTCATCTTCCAGTCCTTCAACCTGGTCCCCACCCTGACCGCGGCGGAAAACATCACGCTGCCCACGGATATCGCCGGTGGCACCATCGACCAGGAGTGGTTCGCGCAGATCACGCGCCGACTCGGCCTGGACGAGCGGCTCACGCACCGCCCCGCCGAGCTCTCCGGCGGCCAGCAGCAGCGCGTGGCCTGCGCCCGCGCATTAGTCTCGCGCCCGGAGATCATCTTCGGCGACGAGCCAACCGGCAACCTCGACTCCAACTCCTCTACCGAGGTCCTGCGCATCCTGCGCACCGCGGTGGACAGCGATGACCAGACCGTCGTCATCGTCACCCACGACGCGCGCGCCGCCTCCTTCGCCGACCGCGTAATCTTCCTGCGCGACGGCGCGATTATCGACGAACTCACGCACCCCACCATGGACACCATCCTGCAGGTCATGGCCGGGATTGAGGTTTAACGCATGCGCCCGATGACGAAAGTGTCGCTGCGCAACGTTGCGGCCCACAAACTCCGGCTCGCCCTGACCGTCCTCTCGGTCGTGCTCGGCACCGCGTTCCTGTCCGGAGCGCTGATGTTTACCTCCATGCTCTCCTCCACCTTCGACTCGGCGGTGGGCACGGTCCTCGACGGCACTGACGCGGTAGTCAAGGGCCCCATGTCGCGAGAGGAAGCCGAAGCCATTGCCGACGACCCGGCGGTGGCGCGGACCAATCTTTTCGCCGAAAAGTCCATTGTCGCAGCTCACGAGGACGAAACCGCCATCCAAATGAAGATGGGTGCCTCCCGCCTGGGCCTCTACTACGGCCCAGACGAGGCTGTCGGCGCGCCTACCGAGCTTGTCGACGGCAACGCGCCGGAGCAGGTCGGCGAGGCTGTAGTCAACCGCAACGGCGCGGAGAACTACGGCATCGAACTCGGCGAGCGCCTCATCGTCGTCGACAGGGACGGCCGCCAGGACATCACCGTCACCGGCTTTTACGACCACGAACTCGCCCAGCAGTCCTCCCTGCTGTTCCGGGTCAGCCCGGAGACGTATACGGAGTACTACACGCAGGGCGACACGGTGCCCGCGCTGACGGTCGCGGGGCGAGATACTGAGCCGGAAGCGCTCGTCGAGAAGCTGCGTGCGGCGCACCCCGACTTAGATATCAACACCGGCGAATCGGTCGCGGAGGAGACCAGCAAGCAGATCCGCGACGCGTTGAGCTTTGTCAGCTACTTCCTCATCGCTTTCGCGCTGGTGGGGCTTTTGGTGGGCACCTTCCTGATTGCCAATACCTTCTCCATGATCGTGGCGCAGCGCACCAAGGAGTTCGCGCTGCTGCGCGCGATCGGCGCGACCCGCGGCCAGATCACACGCTCGGTGGCGCTGGAGTCCGCGCTCGTCGGCGTGCTCGGCTCCGCCCTCGGTGTGGCCGGCGGCGTGGGGCTCGTCGCCGCGATCAAGGTGGCGATGCGCGCCCACGGCATGGAGCTTCCCGATACCGGCCTCGGCCTTTCCTGGCAAGCAGTGCTTGTGCCCCTGGTCGTCGGCACCGCGGTCACCATCGTCTCCGCGCTCACGCCCGCCCGCCGCGCAGGCAAGGTCCGCCCGGTCGAGGCGATGCGCGCCAGCGAGTCCGCCACCCCGCAGCCGCTCAAGGCACGCACGATCGCCGGCCTCATCCTCGTCGTCCTCGGGGTGGCCGCGGCGGCCGTCGGCATGAGCTGGGAGGACGGCTCCGCCGGGCGCCGCGCCGCGCTCGTCGGGGTGGCCGCGCTCGGCGCGATTAGCGGCCTGTTCCTCGCTGGGCCCGCGCTCAGCCTGCCGGTGGTGCCGCCGTTCGGGCGGGCGATCGGGCTGCCTTTCGGAGCCGTCGGCAAGCTGGCGTCGACAAACACCAGCCGCAACCCGCGCCGCACCGCGACCACCGCCTTCGCGCTCATGCTGGGCATCGCGCTGGTCACGGTGATCGGCATGCTGGGCGCGAGCATGAAGCACTCGCTCGACGACATGGCGAAAAGCGAGTTCAGCGCCGACTACGTCCTCTACGGCCCCGACCTCGGCTCCTTCCCCGTGCCCAGCGATCTGCCGGAGCGGCTTGCCGACGTCCACGGAGTCGGCACCATCACCAGCTACAGCCAAGCACCGGTGACGGTGGATGGTGAGTACGGCCACCAGCTCGGACAGGTCGGTGCCACCGACCTGATCCACGGCGACGCCGCCGACCTGCTCCAGCTCAACATGGTGGAAGGCTCTGCGGATCTCACCGGCGACACGCTGATCGCGCCTTCCCGCATCGCCGCCGAGCGCGGTTGGCACGTCGGCGACACTGTTGAGATCGCCGCGCCCGGCGTCTCTACCGAAACGACGACGGTGACCGTGGGCGGCATCTCCGAGGACTCCAACGTGCTGCAGACCTTCGTCGTGTCCGCGCAGGCCGCCGCCAAGGTGGCGACGTGGCGAGCGGAGACGATCCTGATGGTGGGTGTCGGCGGTGACGGCACTGTGGACGTTGAGAAGCTGCGCGCGAACCTCGAGGACGCAGTGCGCCACGACATCGTGGTGCAGGTCCGCTCCGCCGAGGATGCGGCCGGCGAAGTCGGAGCGCTCATCGACCAAATGCTGTTCATCCTCTACGCACTGCTCTCACTTGCCGTAATCATCGCGGTGCTGGGCATCATCAACACGCTCACGCTCTCTGTCATCGAGCGCCGCCAGGAGATCGGCATGCTGCGCGCAGTCGGCACGCAGCGCAGGCAGGTGCGCACCATGATCACGCTCGAGTCGGTGCAGATGTCCGTCTTCGGCGCGGTCCTCGGCGTGCTCCTCGGGCTGGGACTCGGCTGGGCGTTCCTCACCGTGCTGGAGAGTCAGGGCATGTCCGCAATCATCGTGCCGACGCGCATGATCGGCATCGTGCTTTTCGGCTCATTGGTCGTGGGCGTGCTCGCCGCGCTCTGGCCGGCCCGGCGCGCCGCTGCCACCGGGCCGCTGGAGGCAATCGCCGACTAACTTTTCGGCGAAAAGTTTATTAACGCTGGTTAGCGTAGTACCGCCCCATGAACTCGTCGCGGTACGCCTCATAGTCGCCGGCGTCGATGGCCGCACGGATGTTGTCCACGAGCCGGATCATGAACTCCAGGTTGTGGATCGTGCACAGCGTGCCTGCCAAAAACTCCTTCGCCTTGAGCAGGTGGTGGATGTAGGCGCGGGAGTAGTTCTCGGAGACGTAGCCGCCAAACTCCTCGTCCACGCCGGAGAAGTCGCGCTTGAAGCGGGCCCCGGCGAGGTTCATGCGCCCGTCGAGGGTGTAGACGCCGCCGCGGCGCCCGAGCCGGGTCGGGGCCACGCAGTCGAAGGTGTCGGCGCCGGCCTCGACGGCAGTGAAGATGTCGTCCGGCTCAGAGATGCCAAGCAGATGGCGGGGCTTGTCCGCAGGCAGCTCGTCGGTGACCCAGCCGACGATGGTGCCTAGGTTTTCCTTCTCCAGCGCCCCGCCGATGCCGAAGCCGCCGAAGCCGCGCTTGCCCTCCTCGCGCGCGACGCGGTCCAGCTCGAGCAGGCCGCGGGTCGCCTGGCGGCGCAAGTCCTCGTATTGCGCGCCCTGGACCACGCCCCACAGCGACTGCAGCGGTTTGCCGGTGCGGGCGCGGGTGAGCCGGTCGTGTTCGTCCAGGCAGCGCTTCGCCCAGCGGCGGGTGCGCTCCACTGAGTGCTCCTGGTACTCGCGGGTGTCCACCAGGGTGGTCAGCTCGTCGAAGGCGAACATGATGTCGGCGCCGAGCTGGTGCTGGATCTGCATGCTCACCTCCGGGGTGAAGCGGTGCAGGGAGCCGTCGATGAAAGACTTGAAGTCGACCCCGTCGTCGTCGACGCGGGCCATGCGGTCCTTGTTCGCGGCGCGGATGTCGCTCTCGTGCAGGTCGGCGACGTCCATCGCGAGCACCTTCTTGAATCCCACGCCCAGGCTCATCACCTGGAAGCCACCGGAGTCGGTGTAGGTGGGGCCGTGCCAGTTTTCGAAGGCAGCGACCCCGCCTGCCTCGTCGACGATCTCCGGCCCCGGCTGCAGGTACAGGTGGTAGGCGTTGGACAGGATGGCCTGGGCGCCGGTGCCGCGGATCTGCTCCGGGGTGAGCGTCTTCACCGTCGCCTTCGTGGCTACCGGGATGAACGCGGGCGTCTGGATGTCGCCGTGCGGGGTGTGAATCGTGCCGGTGCGGGCGCGGCCCAGCTCGGTGCCGACGTCAAAGGAAAGGTCTGTACTCATCGGGCGGGCTCCAATACTTCGGTCTCGGGGGTGTCTCTTTTGTCTTCGAACTCGCGCTCCAGGCCGGTGCCCTCCACGTCCACGTGCGGCAGGATCCGGTCGAGCCAGCGCGGCATCCACCAGGTGGAGCGGCCCAAGAGGAACATGGTGGCGGGGACGAGGGACATGCGTATGAAGAAGGCGTCGAAAAGCACGGCGGCTCCGAGCGCGAAGCCGAAGATCTGAATGAACGGCAACGGCTGGTTAATAAAGGCGACGAACACCGCGATCATGATGATTGCGGCGGCGGTGACCACGCGCGCGCCCTGCGCGAAGCCCTCGACGGCGGACTCGTGGACGGCCCGGATTTCTGCTTCCGGGTCGCCGGCGCGACGCAGCTTAAGGTAGTGCTCGCGCATGCGGGTGACCAGGAAGACCTGGTAGTCCATGGCCAGGCCGAAGGTCACGCCGATGAGGAAGATGGGCAGGAACGACAGGATGGGGCCTGGCGTGTTCACCAGGCCGAACAGCCCTTCCTGCCAGAACAGGACGGTCACGCCGAAGGCCGCGCCGACCGAGAGCAAGAAGCCTAGGCCTGCGACCAGCGGCACCATGATCGAGCGGAACACGATCATCAGTAGCAGGATCGCCAGGCCCACCACGATCGCCAGGTAGAGCGGCATGGCCCCGCTGAGCTCCTCGGTGATGTCCATCTGCACTGCGGTCAGGCCGGTCAGCCCGATCGTCACGCCGGTGGCGTCCTCGACCTCGTGCAGCGTCTGCCGCAGGCCGTGGGCCACATCCAGGGTGTACTCCTCCTCCGGGCCGCCCTGCGGGTGGGCGACGATCTGCGCGGCAGTCATGTCCTCGTTGGCGCCGATGAGCTGCGCGTGCTCGATCCCGTTGACCGTATTCGCCTGCCCAACCGCGTACATGAACGAGGCCAGCGCCGCTTTCTCCGCGCCGCCCGTGTCGTCGGGGATCGCGTCCATGTAGGGCTGCAAGCTTTCCGACGCCGGGTCGGCCGCATGCGCGTCCACCACAATCAAAAACGGGGCGTTCACGCCCGGGCCGAAACCCTCCGCCATGAGGTCGGCGGATTTGCGCTGCGTGGTGTCCACGTTGGAGGTGCTATCCGACGGCAGCGCCATCTCCAGGTTGAGCACCGGGGCGGAAAGCGCACCGAGGCCGAGCACGACGAGCGCCATGACAGCGGCCGGGAAGCGGCGCACGAGGTTGACCCAGCTGCGGCCCATGGATTTGGCGTCCAAATCCTTGGCGGGGCGTGTGCCCGGGCCCGCGTGCCCCGCGATACCGGGGATGCGCCCGGCGAAGGCACGATCGCCCCACAGGCCGAGCAGCGCGGGCAGCAGCGTAAGCGCCACCAGCACGGAAACCAAAACGGTAAAGGCTGCAGCCAGGCCCATCCAGGACAAGAACTCGATCCCGGCGAGCACGAGTGCCACGAGTGCGACGAAGACGGTCGTGCCGGCGAAGACCACGGAGGAGCCCGCGGTACCGACCGCCATGCCGGCGGCCTCCGGACCTGGGAGTGTATGTCGTTCCTGCCGGTAGCGCGACAGGATGAACAGGGCGTAGTCGATCCCAACTGCCAGCCCGATCATCACGGCCAGCACCGGGGTGACGTCGTTGAGCTCCACCCAGTGGGTGGTCAGCACGATCGTCAGCGCGCCGATGCCCACGCCCACAATCGCGGTGACGATCGGCATTGTCGACGCTGCAAACGACCCGAACGTGACCAGCAGGACCAAGAACGCCACGCCGATGCCGATGAGCTCTGAGGTCGTGTTGATCTCAATCGGGTCGCCGAAGCCGGCGCCACCCGCCTCGACCTGGAGGCCCGCCTCGCGGCCGAGCTCCATCGCCTCATTGACCACGTCGCGGTCCGCCTGGTCCACCGACATGGAGGACTCCGCGCCGAACTCGAAGGTGGTGTAGCCGATCCGACCGTCGTCCGAGACCATGCGCAGGTTGTACGCGTCCACCTGCGCGGTTTCCTCCGGCAGGCCCATCTCCGTCTTCTGGCCGACGATCATGTCCTGCAGCTCTTTGTTGACCTCCACCGGGTTGCCGAAGCGGTCTGTGCCGGTCAGGCCTTCGAGGTGGTCGCGGATGTAGCCGACGGTGTGATCCATCGCCTCCATGTACTCCGGCTCATCCAGCGTGCGGCCGTCCGGGGCGGCAAACACAAGGTTCACGCCCGGCGCGGTCGCGACGTTGCCCTCACCGGGGAAGTTCTCCTCCAGGGTGTCGAGCGCGGAGATCGCCGGGGTGCCGGAGATCGCAAACTCGGAGGTAAAGGGGCGCATGAGCGAGAGCGCTCCGCCCGCGGTGGCACCGAGGATGAGCAGCCAGGCCACAATGACCCGCCACTTGTGCAGGAACGACCATCGTCCCAGACGGAAGAGAAGCTTCGCCACAGATCACACGGCCCTTCGAGTGTTGAGGTTTAAAAACACGTGCAGGTACTCGGCCCATCATAGTGGGCGGCGCACGCAGGCTAAAGAAAAAGTGGCGCACCCCGGGCATCCGGGGTGCGCCACTGCATTTGGCGGTAGCGGCGGGATTTGAACCCGCGGAGGTTTTACCCTCACTCGCTTTCGAGGCGAGTACCTTCGGCCGCTCGGACACGCTACCGCCAAACAGAATAACGGTTAGGCGCGCCCGGCACCAAATCCTTGGCCGGTTTACTTGTCCTCGTCCAGCTTGTCCTGGACCTTGCCAGCGACCTCGTTGAACTTGTCCTTGACCGCCTCGCCTGCGTCCTCGAGCTTCTCGCGGACATCGCCGGAGAGCTGGTCAGCCTTGCCCTCGTTGGAGAGCTTCTCGTTATCGGTTACCTCGCCTGCGGCCTCCTTGGCCTTGCCCTTGAGCTGGTCTGCCTTCTCATCAAAACCCATGTCAATGCTCCTTTGCATTAGAAAGTTCGTTCTTTGCCCCACCCTACCTACGCCAACGCTCGCCGTGTGTAACGATTTGGCATCCGTAATTACCGCAGCTCGGCGAAGAAGTCGCCGAGCAGTGTGGCAGCCTCATCTGCCAACACCCCGCCGCGGACTTCGACGGTGTGGAGGTGGCGGGGGGTGCGCAGGGCGTCGAAAAGCGAGCCGACGGCACCCGTTTTCGGCTCCCACGCGCCGAAGACCAGCGATTTCACGCGCGCCCCGAGGATCGCCCCGGCGCACATCGTGCACGGCTCGAGCGTGACCACCAGCTCGCAGCCGTCGAGGCGCCACGTGCCGAGCTCGCGCGCCGCCGCCCGGATCGCCTCGACCTCCGCGTGGGCGGTGGGGTCGCCGTCTGCGTCGCGCCGGTTCACGCCGCGGCCCACCACCCGGCCGTCGGGGGCGTAGACGAGCGCGGCGACCGGCACATCGCCCGGCGAGGTCTCGGCGGCCAGCTCGAGCGCGGCACGCATGCGCGCCTCGGCCCGACGCTGCGGCGCGCTAGTCGTCATCGCCGAGCGCGTCGGCCAGCTCGTCGCCGAAGCCCAGCTCATCGGCCAGCATGAAGGCGAGATCCTCCGGGTCCGCGTCCTCGTCGAGCAGCACGCTGAGGCGCTCGCTGGACAGGCCGAGGTCCTCAAAGAGGTCGAAGTCGCCGTCGGCCCACGCGTCCACCATGTCCAGCTCGTCCGGGTCGATGTCCGGCACGTCCAGGCCCGCCTCGGCGAGCACTTCTTCGGCGAAGTCGTCGTCGACGGCCATCGTGGCGTCGGAAAGCAGCACCAGCGCCCGCGCAGGCCCGGGCCGCACCACCACCAGATAGTCGTCCTCCACGTTGAGCATCGCGAACGCGGGCCCCTCGTTGCGCAGGGCGCGCACCGCGCTTATCGACGCCCCCACGTCCCCAAACCTGTCCTCATACTCCCGGACCTGCCACGCGCCCTCGCGCCGCGCCACTGTGACGGCCCAGCCGCCCGCGTAATCCTCGCTCATGCTCGCCCACAGTAGTCGGCACGCGGAGACAATGTCATTAGAATGAAGCGTGTGAACCAAAGCACCCGCCTCAAACCAGTCTGCATCATCGGCCTCGGGCTGATCGGCGGCTCCATGCTGCGCGATCTCGTCGCCCAGGGGCACACCGCCTACGGCTACACCCACTCGCGCAACGGCACCCGCGCCGCGCAGCGTGATGGCTTCGACGCGAGCAATTCGCTTGTCGACGTCCTTACGCGCGCCCAAACCGACGACGCCCTGATCGTCATCGCCGTCCCCTTCGACGCAGTCGCCGAGATCCTCGACGCGATCCAGCTCCACGCGCCTGACTGCGGCATCACCGACGTGGTCTCGGTGAAGAAGCCTGTCTACGAGCTCGTGCTTGCCCGCGGCATGGGCGAGCGCTACGTGGGCGGCCACCCGATGGCAGGCACCGAGCACTCTGGCTGGGTCGCCTCCAAGGAGGGCCTGTTTTCTCACGCCGCGTGGGTAGTCACCTACGACTACGCCCTGGACGTCGACCGCGTGCCCGACTGCTGGTCCGCGCTGTTCGCCCAGGTGTGCAAGCTCGCCGCCGCCACCGGCGCGGAGGCCGTCCCGGTGCGTGTCACCCCCCACGACGAGGCCGTTGCCCGGGTTTCCCACCTGCCGCACGTGCTCGCCGAGTCGCTGGCGTTAGTTGGCGATAAGGGCGGCACGCTCGCCCAGTCGTTGGCGGCGGGTTCTTTCAAGAGCGCCACCCGCGTCGCGGGCACCGACCCGGCCCTGGTGCGCAACATGTGCGAGACCAACGCCGAATCCCTGGTCCGTGTGCTTGACGAGTACATCGAGCTACTCGAAGCCGCGCGCCAGGACCTTTCCGGCCCAGCACCTTCAATGAAGCAGCTTTCCGAGAACGGGCACCGCGCCTTCACGCGTATGAATGCCCGCTCGGGCGCGCGACGCGAGTCGGTCTCCCCCATCAAGATCTCCTCGCGCCCGGTAATGCGCCTGCACCCCGGCGCACCGGGGTGGGTGCAGCAGCTCAAGCAGATTGAGTCGCTCGGCGGCCGCGTCGAGGTGTTCTAACCTACTCGTTCTCGCGGCGGCGGCCGAGGAAGATGTAGGCGCCGCCGGCGAGCAGCAGCAGGATGCCCAGGGTGATTACCGTGGTCATCGGCGTACCGGTCTCGGCGAGATCACCATCGCGGCTGGACTCGGACGTGGAGTCCGAGCCGCCCGACTCGTTGCTCACCGTCCGCTTAACCACGGAAGACTTCTTCGCCGCAGCGCTGGTGGAACGGCCGGTGGACACGCCGCCGGTCATGTTGGCGCGGCTGTAGCTCGGGCCAGGCGTGCTGGACGTGGCGCTGGTGCTGGTGCCCGTGCTCTTCGCACCGCCCGGTTTCGCTGCGCCGCCGAGCGCGCCACCAGCACCTGCGAGGGCGGCAACCGGGCCGAGGAACGTCTTCAGCATCGGCTCGACCTCCTTCATCACCTCGAGGATCTGCTGCGGCTTCGTCTTCTCCTTGTTGGAATTGGAGCGGCCCAACACGAGCTCGCCGGAGTTGTTCGAACGGTCAAACACCAGGCGACCGTTGTTGTAGCCATCCGGTGCCTCCTCCAGGGTGATGGAGACGTAACGGTCCGTGCTCTGCGGCAGCTCCGCGGTGGCGACACCGTCCGCATCCGTGATGCCGATGATCTTCTTGTCCGCCATCAGCACCGCACCTCCGACCGGGCTACCGCCTTCGGTCACGACGGTGATGCGCACGTCCTTCCGCGGGTACTCGGTGGCGTTGGAGGTCTCCTTGCGCAGGCGGATCTCTTCACCGTCCATGGAGCGATCCACGGTGAAGTAAGCGGCCTCGTAACCAGACGGCAAGTCCTTCTCATTCGCCTTCACGCGGATGGACTCTTCGCCCTCCGGAATAGTCAGGCGCACTTCGCCCTTGCTGTTGGTCTCGCCGATCTTGTCGTTGTTCTGGTCCATCACGGCGATGCCACGCAGGTCCTTGAAGTCCGCGTCCACCAGCTTGATCTTGACTTTCACGGCCGCGAGATCGGTTGCGGTGGGCGGGGTTGTCCCGGATGGCGTTGTGGTGGTGGTCGTTGCCCCAGTCGGCTCGGTCGGCTCAGTGGGCTCAGTTGGATCAGTGGTCTCGGTGGAATCCGTCGGCGTCTCCGTCGACGTCCCCTCCTCGTCCGCGTGGAACTGCACGCGCAGCGTGGTCTCGCCCGCGCTGACCGGGTGCAGCTCGCCGCCGGCGGCAACCTGCACGTCGCCGAGCTCTGCAGGCAGGGACAGGCGCGCCTGGCCCTCGCGGTCCGTCTTGGCGTAGATGGACGGATCCTCGTCCACGATGACGTCGTAGTCGCGCACGGCGCGGCCTTCCTCGTCGGCAACGGTGACGAGCACGTCGCGCGGGGCTGCGGCCGCAGTCGTCTCTGTATCCTCGGTGGCCTCAGTGGTCTCAACCGGCGCAACGGGAGCGGCCGGCGCAGCAGGTGCCTGCTGCACGCTCGGCTCGGTGGCCTCTGCGGGCTTGGTCTGCACGCTCGGAGACTTCGGCTCAGCGGCCTTGGACGGCTCTGCGGCAGGCGTCTTCGCCTCCGCGGTCGTGGTCTGCGGCTGCGAGGACGGGCGGTACCAGGCACCCGCGCGCAGACCCGCGAGGTTGAGGTAGTTCTCCGTAATGCTCTTTCCCTTGGCCGTAGCCACGAGCAGCGGGTTGGTGTCTACGTCCTTGACCTCGACGGTGCCAGCCTGATCGTCCGCGAAGACGAGGTTGCCTGCGCGGTTGGTGTAGGCGTAGTGCAGCTCGCCCAGCTTGGAGGCGTCCACGCCGCGCGCCACCTTCAGCGGGGCGGCACTCATGCGGCCGGAATCGACGTCCAGGGTCCACAGGTAAGGCTCGCCCTTAGCCTCGTCGGAGCTGACCGCGTAGAGGGTGTCCGCGTCGCCGTCGCTAATCGAGCCCCATGCGCGCGGCAACTCCGCATCGGTCTTGCCGTTGACCGCAAGCTCCTGGGAGTCGAACTTCAGTGGGCCGTCGAAGGGGGTACCGGATGCGTCCCTCGACAGATCGAGCGTGTGCAGCGTATCGCCAGCGTCCAGCACGAGGGTGCCGGTGCGGGTGAAGGCGGCGGAGGTGGTGGAGGGGTCCAGCGCCCCGTCGACAAGCACCTTGCCCAAATCACGCAGCTCACCCGTGATCGGGTGGATGCGCAGCAGGTGGCCGGCGGGCTTACCGGCACCGCCCTTGGACAGGGCGTAGACGCGGTCGTTGACCGGGTTGAGCGCGAGTGCAGTGTACGCCCAGCCCGCCGAGGCGAAGTGCGCGGCGTACGAGCCAGAACCGGCCGGGTCCTGCGGCGCGGACTTCGGCGCGAGGTCCGCCAGTTGAGAGAGCAACGACGGCTGCTGCGCGGTAGCGACGGGGGTGATGGCGAACGTGCCAGCGACCGCCGCCGCGAGCGCGACGCAACTCAGCTTGCCGGTGTGCTTGCTCAATGTCATGTGGTACCTCTCAACGATCTGCAATTTTCTTGCACGGCTCAATCGGGCGCATCCAGCCCAAACCATTACTAATGTATCCGTGTTGGCAGCTGTTCTCAATACACAACGCCGCCAATTTTCAAGCTGTACAAACGCTAAAAGCCCGCCGCTTAGCGACGGGCTTTCAGACGTGCTCCCTGGCTGGACAGAACTAGGCGTTGGCCGGGGAAGGCTCAGCCGCTGTCGTCAGCTCCTGGCTCTTCTCGCCGTCCTTATCCTCGTCCTTGCTGGCCTTGTCCTTGCTGTCCTTGTCCGAGCTGCCGCCACCCTTGCTGCTGCTCAGGTCCTTGCCGGACTCGCAGGCGGCGTAGGTCAGGCCGAGCGCCAGGGCACCGAGGCCGATGATGCCGACTGCCAGCACTGCGGCCGGGACGGCCGGGTCGATCTCCGCCAGCTGGCGGGAGATCTGGTTCATCCACGCCGGACGCTGGATGTTCAGGCTCGGCATCGCCTTGTTGAACTCGGCTGCCGCAGCGTTGAACTGGTCCTCGAACAGCACTGCCGCGCCGCCCATCGCCGCGATCAGGATGCCGATCGGGATCAACCAGGTCGCCGGGTTGGACACCGAGGAGGTCTCGCTGATGCACTTGCCTAGCGAGCTGCCGTCGGCCGGCGACTCCTCCGGGAACTCAAGCGGGCGATCGAGCAGGAGGTACTCGACGTTCTCCGTATCGTTGTCGCCGCTGATCTTGAGTTCCTTCGTCTCCAGCAGCGCGCCGATGCTGTTGTCGTTCTTCTCCGGATCCAGCGGTTCCGCAAGAATCACGCCACCCGGGTTGCGCATCTGCAGGATGTAGGCACCCTCGCGCACGCCCTTGAACTCGAAGCTGCCATCGCTCAGGCTCGTGGTGCCAACCGATGGCTGGCCGTCGCGCGACTGCAGGGTGATATCCATGCCGCCGTACGGTGCGTCGCCGTCATCGAGCTTGCCGTTCTTGTTGGAGTCGATGTACAGCTTGCCCAGGAGATCGGAGACCGCAGGCAGAGCCGCGCCCTCCTCGACCACGATGTGAGCGTTGCCGTCGATGTTCTCCTTCGGGGAGATCACCAGCAGGCCGGAAGGATCGTCGCCGTAGTCCGGCTCCTCCTCGAAGATCCGGGAGCGCTTCGGTGCCGGCGGTGCCTCACCGGAGGCCTCCGCCGCGTTGTGGTGGCGGGTGCCCGGCTTCAGCGGGGGCAGCACACCCTTGAACACGGCGCGCTCGCCCGGCAGCAGGGTGCCGGTGAAGCCCTTCGGCGGGATGATCTTCATCGGACGGCCCTTGCCCGGGTTGTCCGGGTCAAAGTCATCCTTGTCACCCTCGTAGATCATGTCGGTGACCTTCACGTTCTCCATGCGGGTGGAGCCGGTGTTGACCACCTCGTAGGTGAAGTAGAGGTCGCGTTCAGCCGCCATGCGGACTGCCTTCTTCGGGTCGTTCGCGATCTGCGCGTTGACCTTCTTCATCAGCGACATGTCCATAAAGGTGAGGTATGCCTCGTCCGGGGTGGAGGCGACCATGGCACCTTCGGAGCCGTCCTCGTTCTTGAGGAAGCCGCGGGCAACTGCGATGTTTGCGAACGCGCCACTGCCGTACGGCGGCTTCATCACCGCGGTAAAGACCTTGGTCTCGCCCGGCTGCAGCGTGCCGTCCCAGTTCTCCGGTGCCTTGATCGCAGGACCTGCAAAGGGGTCCTCAATCTTCACGTTGTGCACCGGCTCATCGGAGTCGTTGGTCACCACGAAGCCGTAGATCAGGTCCTCGTTCGTCGGCAGACCCGGAGCATCCTCCGGCGTATCCGCGTCCCAACCCAGCACGCGCTTCTTCAGGTCCAGGGTCTTCTCCGTCAGGTTCACCGTCGGCAGTGCGACGTCGTTCTTCGGGCGGACCGGAATGTACATCGGATCCACCTCTTGGACGCCCTCCGGGGTGAAGACCTCGACGACAGCGTCGCCCGGAATGACATCGAGCTTGTAGTTGCCGTTCTCGTCCACCGGAACTTCCTTGGTATCACCGTGGGAGTCGGTGACCGTCACAACCACGCCATCGATCGGATTGCCGTTGCCATCAACGACGGCACCCTTGATCTCCGAGCGCGGAGCCACGACGTTAATCACGCCCTGGTGTTCCGGCTTGTCCTTCGTCACGTTGACGTTCTTCGGCCAGCCCTCCGGCTTGTCCCAGCCCTCGGGCAGCTCGAGATCAATCTCGTAGTCGCCCTCCGGCAGCACATCGGTGGTAAAGCGGCCGTTCTCGTCCACGGTCACGGCAGGCAGGGTATCGATCGGGTTACCGTCCGGATCCGTGTCCGTACCCTTGCCGCGAACGATCACGGTAGCGCCCGGGATCGGCTCGTTCTTCTCGTCGACAAGCCAGCCGTTGATCGTGCCCGGCTCGCCCTTGTCGCTCTCGTCGAGCTTCTTCACCGACGACGGGGTCGTAATGCGCCCGACGTCTGTGGTTTCACCACGGTTGACCTCAACCGTCTTGTAACGCGGGGTGCGATGGCCCTCGCCAGGCGTGACGATGAGGGTGTACTTGCCCTCCGGCACGTCCTCGACGACGAAGTTGCCGTTCTCATCAACGTTGATGTCGATGATGGTGCCGTCCTCGCCGCACAGCTTCGCGGTCGTGCCCTCTACCGGCTCGCCGTTTTCATCGGCGATGCTGCCGGTGACACGCCCGGTCGGCGCGTCCTCCGGAGCGTCTGTCTGTCGATCCAGGTCAATAAACGCATCCGTCTGCTCGTTGCGCTTGATCGTGACCGTCGCGTCCTGCTCCGGTGCGATGAAGGCGCTACCAGCAGGCGGCGTGGTGCGCACCGAGTAGGTGCCCTCCGCCAGCTGGCCCCTGGCCTCACCGTTTTCGTCCGTGACGTAGGAGCGCTGATCCTCGCCCTGCGATACCACAACGACCGCCTTAGCGACGGGCTTCTGCTGATCCTTGGAACGGACAACCACGCGGAAGGTGCCCTGTGGGGCCTCATCCTTGACCAGGTTGATCCGGCCAATGTCGCGGTTCTTTCCAACCTCGACCTTCACGCGCGGCTGGCCTTCGGCCTTGTAGCCGTCAGCACTGGCGATCACGGAGTACTCGCCGGCGGGCAGCTCCTTCGCGGAGAAGCGCCCCTTCGCATTCACGGTCGCCGGGTAGGCCTCGCCGGACTCACGGTGCTTCAGCGCTACCGTCGCTCCGTCGACGACCTCGCCGGCGGTATCCAGCACCGCACCGGACACGGATCCGACCTGCGGTGCCTCCGGCGTCTTGTTGACCTTAAAGTCTGCGGTTGCTGTCTTGCTGCGCTCGACAGGAACCTCCTGCGTCTCCGGTGCGTCGTAGCCCTGCGGCACCGTGGTCACCGCGACCTCGTAGCGGCCAACAGTGCGGTTACCTGCGCGGTACTTACCCTCTGCGTTGGTGGTCGCGGGAGTTTCCGCACCATTTTCCAGGTTGCGGATGCTCAGCTCGACGCCCTCGAGCGCGTTGCCTTCGCCATCGGTCACGGTGCCCTCGATGGAGCCAACGGTGGAGGTCAGCTCGATCTTGCCCAGGTCGACGCGCTCTGCCGCACCAACCTCGAAGATCTGGCCCGAGTACGGCTCGTAGAACTCCGGCGACTGGACGCGCAGTGTGTGTTCACCTGCGTCTACCGACACCTGGAATTCGCCCTTGCCGTTAACCGTAAGGGGCGTGCCCTCTGTCTCACCGGCAGCGACAAGCGTCAGCGTGGCGTTGGTGATGGCCTTGCCAGTATCGGCATCCACCACTTGGCCGCGCAGCGTGCCTGCCATGCGGCCCATGGTCAGCGTGACCGGGTCCGGGAACTCGCCAGCCACGACCGTGAATTCCTGGGAGTCACCTGCGTGGGTGTCGGTCTTCTCGACGGCGGCGGTGTACGTGCCAGGCTTAACATCCGTCACCGAGAACGTGCCGTCCCCGCCCGTGGTCTCCGTCGCAATTACGGTGCCCTGCGCGTCGGTGATTTTAACCTCAACGCCCTCGATGACCTGGTGGGCATCGTCCGACACCTGGCCAGTCACCGTGCTCTTGCTTCGGTTCACTTCGAGCTGCGCGGTTGCCGTCGCGCCCGGCTCGACCGTAAACGCGCTGGCCGCGGCACCGTACTCCTTGGTCGGGGCAACTTCGACCCGGTAGCTGCCCGGGCGCAGGTTGGAAACCGTAAAGGTGCCCTCAGCGTTCGTGGTGACCTTCTCCTCAACGCCGTCGCCGTAGATGGTCACGCTCGCGCCTTCGACAGCCACACCTTCTTCGTCGACAACCTTGCCCTCCACGCTGCCGTCAGCGCGGCTGACACGGAGGTCACGGTTACCCTTCGCAGCAGGTTCGACCTGCGCGTTTTCCGACGCCGCACCGTACTTCTCGGTCCCGACTACCTCGACGAGGTACTCGCCGGGGCGAATGCCCGCAAACTCGTACACGCCGTCATCGTTTGTGTCGGTGGAGCCGATCTCCTTGCCTGCGGCGTCCTTCAGCACAACCTTCGCGCCGGAAACGGCCGTGCCGGTGTCGTCGGTGACTTGGCCACCGAGGGAACCGTCGTTGCGCTTCAGCTCCAGATCGCCTGTCGACGCTGCGTTCGGACGCACCGTCACCTCGGTGGAGTCGCCACCGCGAGTATCGGTCGCATCGACCTTCGCAGTGAAGGTTCCCGGTGGGACCCCAGGAATAGCGTACTTACCGTTGTCATCAGTGGTGGCGGTTGCGGACCACACTTCCTTGTTACCGCTGCGGCGGTTGCCGTCGAGCTTGACGGTCGCGCCAACGACCGGAGCGCCGGCGTCGTCAAGCACAGTGCCCTCGACGCGGCCATCGGTCGGCGGCACGCCGACGTTCAGCGCTTCCCGGCTGTCCTCCACGATCGAGTTGAGGTCGCCGGATGCCTGGCCGTACTCGTCGGCAGCGAGCACCTTGTAGGCGTAGCGGCCCGGCGGGACGTTCTCTATGCTGACCTCGCCGTTGGCGTTAGTCTGCTTTTGCTGCTTGAAGCCCTTGCCAGTGACCTCGACAGTGGCACCCTGGATGGGTTTGCCCAGGTCGTCAAAGACACGGATCTGATATGCGCCCTGGAAGCGACGCACCTCGATGTCCTTCGTGGCCGTCTGGCCCGGGGCAACGTTGACCTCTTCGCTCTTCGCATCAGTGAGCGCAGTCTTCGCGACCGTCACCGTGTACTTGCCTGCGACAAGGTCGCCGAGCTCGTACTTGCCACCGGAAATGGTGACTTCCTTGTTGAACCCGTTGGGACCGGTGACGCGGGCCTTGCCGTCAGCAAGCACCGTGCCACCATCGTCCTTCACGGTGCCGATAATCGTGCCGCTGTCACGAGCAACCTGGAGGTCGACGGTCCGAGTCTTTTCAGGCTGGATCTCGACTGACTTCGAGGCACTCGAGTACTTTTCCTGGTCGCTGCGGGCGACGGTAACCGTCACATTGCCCTTGCTCAGGCCCTCAATTCGGTACTTGCCGTCCTTGCCAGTGGTCGCGCTCTTGTTGCCCGCCGTGACCTTGGCGCCAGCAACCGGCTTGCCAAAGTTGTCGGTGACCGTGCCCTCTACGTTGCCAGGCTCGCTGGCCAGGGAGATGCTCAGGTCGCCGGTCTTGCCCGGCTCAATGTTGACCTCGGCGGACTGCTTCTCCTTGTACGAACCTGGCTTGGCTGCGATGGAAGCCGTATACGCACCGTGGTCGAGGCCCATGATCGTGAAGCGCCCCTGGCCATCGGTCCTCGTGCTGAAAGTCTTCCCGGTCGCCTTTTGCGTCACCGTGACGTCGACGTTCTTGAGCTGTTCCCTGTCCAACGTCACCAGGCCGGTTGCCGTCACCGTTTTGTAGACCATCTGCAGGCCGAAACGCTTGGATTCACCCGGTTTGACGTCGATGTTCGCGTCTGTCCGGCCGCCCTGGAAGCGGTCGCTCTCGACAACTTCGATGGCGTACGTTCCGGCCTCTACGCCAGCAAAACTGAAAGTACCGTCCTCGGAGGTCGTCGCTGTACTGACGACCCTCTCCTTGCCGTCCGCGTCCTTACCCCAAAGCTTAAGCTCGACATTTGCAGGTTTTTCATCGGAGCCTACGACGGAACCCCACCCAGAGAGGGTCGCCTTGTTCTTGCTTACCTTGAAGTCTTGATTGGCGTCGCGTTCCGGCTGGACATTCAGCTGACCGCCACCGGATCCGTACGCCGTAGACCCCTTCACCTCAACGGTGTAGGTACCCGGCTTCAGACCCTCGAAACGGTAGTTGCCTTCCGCATCAGTTTTCACAGTCTTTTCGGCCTGCCCATTACCGCTGAGCTTCAGCTCCGCGCCGCTAACTGGATTGTTCTGCTCATCCAGCACTCGGCCCGTCGCGTTGCGGCGGTGAAGGTTTACAAAAATCTGATCCAGGTTCTTGTTGTCACCCGGCTTCAAGGTCACCGATGCATTGGTGCCAACAGTCCGATCAGTCGCCGCTACCTCGACGGTGTACTGCCCGTCAGGGATGTTGGTGATGCTGAAATAGCCATTGGAATTCGTCCGTCCCTCAAGGTTGGCCCCCGGAATGGTTACCCTTGCGTTGGGAACTGCGTCTCCGTTCTCATCCTTCACCCAGCCGTACGCCGATGCCTTTTGGGCAGTCAGCGAAAGATCACGGTTCTCAGTTGCATCGTTCTTCAGCGTAAATGTCGAAGTCGTCTGCCCGGTAAAGCCGCGGGTGTCGCGGACTTTGAGCTTGTAGTCTCCGATTGGCGTGTCAGCGAAAGTAAACGTCTGACCGCGACGCACGGTCTTAGTTTCAACGACGTTGCCGTTTGCATCCAGGAGATCAACTAGCGCCTCGCCTACAAAGCTCACGGGTGCGTTCAGCTTGCCCGTTACGGTGCCCAGCTTTGGCGTGACTTCAAAAGTCACAGAGCCATCAGGTCTCGAACCACTCGACCCGGGGGCCCTAACTCCTTCACCAAAAACAACAAGCGTGTCACCGCTCTCTACCGTAATGGTCTCGGGAAGCGTGAGCTTCAAGGACCTTCCGTCGCTGTGCCCTTTCGCAATCTCGTAAAGTTTGCCATCTTTCACTTCACGGCGGGCAATGTGTCTCTCCCTGTAATGCCTCTCAACCCAAACAAAGTATTTCTTATCCTCGGGAAAACTATTGCTTTCGTCCGTAGTAGCTGTGAAGATAAGTTCGTCGGCGGTGTAAGTCTTTGTCGCAGTGACCGTCACCGCTTTCCAGCCCATCTTCCCACTCCGGTGCATTTCCCGAAGCACATCCGGAGTAGTGGAGGCATTGATATCCCTACTGGGCCAGGTATTGAGCGGACGTCTCCAATTTGCCTTGTATTCCATCTCATTGGCAGCCAGCTCCTGCGCCGCCGCGACAGGCAGAACACTCTCCCCTGTCGGCGTCGGAAGCGCAGGGACGGCCATGCCGCCAACTGCGAGCGAAAGTGCCGTCGCCGAAGCAATGACGGTCCTCTTCATTCCGGAAAACAGCCCGCGTGATGGCTTGGGGTTTCCGCGCATAGTTTTCTCCAATACGTAAGGTTGTACTCAGGGTTTTTATGAGAGCTGGGAAAAATCTTTAGAATCCCTATAGAGCCTAATGCCGTAGACAGGCGTATGCCAACTTTTGTACGTAAGTCCACTCTTAGGCTGCGCTAATATACTTTCCACCACCCGAAATGCCCCCAGCATGCGAAAACCCCGCCGAAGCGGGGTTTCAATCGGTGCGCCCGGAGGGATTCGAACCCCCAACCTTCTGATCCGTAGTCAGATGCTCTATCCGTTGAGCTACGGGCGCTTGCCATCAATGTCTTGCGTTGACAACGAAGAGTTACTTTACACTGCAACCACAGATGCGCCAAAACCCCAGCCCAACATGGATTTGGGCAGAACAAGTCGCACATAGAGGATGCTCGGCAAGGAGCACCGTGAGAAGAAATTTTCTCACAATCCATCTACTGAAATTGGCAATAAGGTGATAAAAACATTGAGGTAAGCGAAATTGAACGTTGGCATTAGTTCATCATTCGCTGCCCACCTACGTTTATTGGCACTTAAAGGAAGGTCACATGACCACTTTTTCTCGCGGCATCGCCGCAAGCGCTCTCGCCCTCGCCCTTGTGGCTCCGTCGATCGTGGTGCCGCAGGGCATTGCTGAGGATCTGAGCACCACTGAAACCACCACGACGACCAGCCCGGTCGCCGAGCCTACTGTCATCGACTGGAACTCGCGCCACCAGGTGACGTTTACCGGCGATGCCCCGACCGTAGTCGAGGGCTTCATGCTTCCAGCGGGTTCAACCATCGTGGCGAACATATCTACCATCTTCAACTGGGGGGTTGAAGCGAACGAGGACGGCTCGGTGGTGCTGTCCCGCCCATCAGCAGATGTCTCCTTCACCGAAGGGGAAAAGGACGTCGCGGTGACGGCCACCATGCCAGATGGGCAGGAGATCAAAAACACGCTGAAGATCAACGTCGCCAAGCTCCCAGCGGACGCTCGGGAAACGGATCCCAACCTCGCACGTCGCTACGAGACAGAAAACTTCTGGAACCAGGACGCCGCTGCAGTTAAGGACTTGGAAGTTGATCCGAGCTACACCTTTGCCCCCACCTCAAACACCATCTTCAATTGGGACTTTGAGAATGAAGATGGCACCCTGAAGGTGAAGCGTCCGCAGTCCGCAACGGCATTTAAGAAGGGCGATGTTTCCATCCCCGTAAAGATCACCCGCGGTGACGGTTCGTCCTACACCTCTACCTTGAACCTTTCGGTGATTGATGAGATGCCGAAGGCTGAGTGGGAAGACGCATTGCCCGACTTCGGCGGCATCTATGACGTGGACTTTGAAGGCAATGTGACCAAGGTCGTCGAAGAACTCACGCTCCCCGAAGGCGTATCGGTGAAGAAGAAGGGGATCGGCTCGCCAGGTTGGGGCGTAGCTACCCAGGGTGGCAAGGTTCAGGTTTCCGCGCCCAACAACTTCATCCCCGGCACCTTTACTATTCCGGTTGTCTTCAGCGACGGCACCTCGGAAGTTGAACGTACTCTGCGCATCAGCGCGAAGAACCCGGCAACCCCGAGCGGCGCAATCGCGGACATTGCGGCCGACTTCATCGGCAAGATTGGCGGCGGGCTGCTTGGTGGCCTCACTGGCGGTGCGCTCGGCGGCGCTGGCGGCGGGGGCATCAATATTTTGTCCAACAACGGCAACCCGAACGTCGTCATCACAGACAATGCGAAGGCCGAGATCAAAGACAACCTGTCGAACAACGGCAACCCGATCATTACGGACAATGCCAAGGTAGACATCAAAGACAACCTGTCCAACAACGGCAATCCTGATGTCAAGATTTCGGAAAACGTCAAGATCTCCGACAACGCTAAAGCGACCGTCGACATTAAGGACAACCTGTCCAACAACGGTAACCCCGATGTCAAGATTTCCGACAACGCTAAAGCGACCGTCGAGGTCAAGGACAATCTGTCCAACAACGGCAATCCTGATGTCAAGATTTCGGAAAACGTCAAGATCTCCGACAATGCCAAGGCAGAGATCAAGGACAATGCCAACAACAACGGCAACCCTGATGTGAAGATCTCCGACAACGCCAAGGCCACCGTCGTCATCACCGACAACGCCAAGGCAGAAATCAAGGACAACGCCAACAACAACGGCAACCCGGACGTGCAGGTCGAGGGCATCCCGGGCTCCTCCGGCGGCTCCTCCAAGCCGGGCGGCCAGGGCGGTCAGGGCGGCCCGACCGTGGACGCGAACGTTGGCCTTAAGGGCGGCTCTTCCGACCCGCGTTGCATCGCCACGCTGATCGGCGTGGGCCTGCCGCTGCTGGCTCTCATCCCGCTCGCACTGTCCACCCAGCTCGGAACGCCTGGCCTTGGTGCTGCGGGCAACCAGCTGAGCCGCGCGCTTAACGACGTCGCTCGCTCCGCCGGCACCACTCCGGAGGCCCTCGCAGGCATCGGCGGCGGCGTGCTTGGCCTGTTCGCAGCGGTCGTCGCGATCGCAGGCGGACGCAACTGCATCCCGAACGTCGACAGTGCCGCGGTCTCTCTCGGCTCGGCAAAGCCTGCCCCGGTTGTGCCGACTGAAACAACCGTAGAGGCTACCCCCACCGAGGAGCAGTAGTCCGAAGAGACGACAAACCCCAGCTCACACACTGTGAGCTGGGGTTTTGTTTGGTGCGCCCGGAGGGATTCGAACCCCCAACCTTCTGATCCGTAGTCAGATGCTCTATCCGTTGAGCTACGGGCGCAGTGGCGGAGACGACAGGATTTGAACCTGCGGCCCTCCGCAAAGAGGGCAACTCCTTAGCAGGGAGCCCCATTCGGCCGCTCTGGCACGTCTCCAGGCCTTTGCTCATCCTACCCAGTGCGCCCGCGACTTCCAAATAGGGCCCGTATAGTGGGCCGCATGAAGCTCAACACAGACCTCAACGCCGGTGTCGCTACCCGCAGTGACCTGGGCCCCGCCGCCGCTAACCGCGCCGATTGGATCGTGTGGGCCCTCGCCGACATCGCGTCCTTTTCGCCCCACATGCTTCTCGACGCTCCCTTGTACCTCTCCCCCAAACACGCCGCACCCGAGCGCCTGCACACAGGCACGTTACTGCTCGGCGTCCCGCTCGGGCAGATCCCCGGCACAGATCTAGAAGGCGTCGACCCGCGCCACCCAGGCGACGCCTCGATCACCCCTGCCACGCCGCTGAAACTCACAAACGTCGCGTTCGTCGTCGGCGTCGAGCGCGCAGCCGTGAAGCGCGCGCAGGACGAACTACGCGGCACCGAGCTGTCACCTCAGTTCCATACCACCCCAGAGCTCTTCTCAGCCCGGCTAGACTGTGGGGCATGACACATCTGCCCCGCCCTGACATTGACGCCGACGGCCTGCTCGAGTACTCGGTCGTCTTTACTGACCGCTCCCTGAACCACATGTCGCAGAAGTTCATCTCCGCCGCCCAGGAGATGCTCACGCTGCTGACCTCTACCTACGGTGCCGATTCGGCCACACTCGTCCCCGCGGGCGGCACCGGCGCGATGGAGGCGGTGGCCCGCCAGCTCTTCCACGGCAAGAAGGTGCTCATCCTGCGCTCCGGCCTGTTTACCTTCCGGTGGAGCCAGATCATCGAAGCCGGCCACCTCACCGACACCGTCCACGTACTCAACGCCCAGCCGACCAGCGAGGATGCGCAGCCTTCTTTTGCGCCGCCGGCGCTTGAGGAGGTGCAGCGTGCCGTCGATAAGCATGCACCCGACGTGATTGTCACCGCGCACACGGAGACCGCCGCGGGCTTAAGCCTGCCGGATGACTACATCGCGGGTCTGGGCCGCATTGCGCACAACCACGGCGCGCTGTTCGTGCTCGACTGCATCGCGGCGGGCGCGGCCTTCCCCGACATGGCGGCGCAACACATCGACGTGCTGGTGTCCGCGCCGCAGAAGTCCTGGTCCGGCTCTCCCGCGACCGGTTACGTCATGCTCTCGCCGAAGGGCCGCGAGGCGGTGCTGGGCAGCGAATCGGACTCTTTTACCCTGGATTTAAAGAAGTGGCTCGCAATTTTCGACGGCTACCGCGCAGGCCAGGCCGGCTACCACTCCACCCTGCCGACCGACACGATCCTGCACAACCTGGAGGTCATGAAGGAGTCGGTGGAGGTCGGCCTAGACACGCTGGCGAAGAACCAGGAGACGCTCGGCCGCCTTGTCCGCGAGGCCGCCTACGAACGCGGGTACCGCTCCGTGGCCGCGGAGGGCTTCGAGTCCAACGGCGTGGTCGTGCTGTACGCGAACAACCCTGAGCAGCAGTCGGGCGCGGCGTTCAAGCCCCACGGCCTGCAGATCGCCTCGGGCGTACCACTGAAGATTGGGGAGGCGGAGGACTTTTCCACCTTCCGCATCGGCCTGTTCGGCCTGGATAAGTGGGCCGACCCGCAGGCCGCGGCCCAGCGCTTCATCGACGTGCTGGATGCGCTTTAAAGTAGTTGGCGGAGACGAGGGGATTTGAACCCCTGGAGGTGTGACCCTCGCCGGTTTTCAAGACCGGTGCATTCGGCCGCTCTGCCACGTCTCCAACGGGAGCAAAGTCTACCGTATAGGCCCACCGACTCCGTTATCCTGGGTGGGCATGAAAGCAATTGCACTGACAGACCCAGATAATCCCCGCTCGCTCGCGCTCTTTGACACGCCAGAGCCTTCGCTTGACGACGGCAGCGTGCTCGTCCGCGTCACCGCCGCCGGCGTCAACCGCGCCGACCTCGTCCAGGCGCAAGGTAAGTACCCGCCGCCGAAGGGCGAGCCGGAAACCATCGGCCTGGAGTGCGCGGGCGTGATCGTGGACCCAGGCACCACGGACCGCAGACAAGGCGAGGAGGTCGGCTGCCTGCTCGCCGGTGGCGGCTACGCCGAGTACGTCGCCGTCCCGGAAGGCCAGCTCACACCGAAGCCAAAGAACTTGAGCCTGGAGGAGACCGCCGCGGTCGTCGAGGTCGCCTGCACCGTGTGGTCCAACTTGGGCATGGTCGCTGGGCTGCAGGCTGGCGACAAGGTGCTCATCCACGGCGGTGCCGGCGGCATCGGCTCCTTCGCCATCCAGCTGTGCAAGGCGCTCGGCGCAGAAGTCGCCGTGACCGCGGGCAGCGAGGAGAAGCTCGCCTACTGCCGGGAGCTGGGCGCCGACATCGGCATCAACTACCGCACCCAGGACTTCGCCGAGGAGCTCAAGGGCTGGGCCGACATCATCCTGGACGTCGTCGGTGGCGCGTACCTGGAGCAGAACATCAAGTCGCTGGCTGTCGACGGCCACCTCGTCGTCATCGCCCTGCAGGGCGGTGCCAAGGGCACCCTGTCGCTGGGGCGGATGATGCCGCGCCGCCAGTCCGTCCACGCCACCACGCTGCGCGCCCGCCCGCGCCCGATGAAGGCACGCATCGTCGCCGACACCGTCGAGCACGTTTGGCCGCTCATCGAGTCCGGCCAAATCGCGCCGAACGTGACCAAGACCTTCCCGCTCGCCCAGGCATCTGAGGCCCACGAGTACCTCGATTCCGGCGCCCACACCGGAAAAGTCGTGCTCAAAGTGGGTGAGTAACTTTTCGCTGAAAAGTTAGGCCAGCGACGCGACGGTGCGGATGAGCTGCTCGATGTCGGTCTCGGTGTTGAAAGGCCCGAGGCCGATCGTCACCGCGCCGCCCATGTCGTCGACGCCCATGTCGGTGAGCAGCTGGCTCGGCCGCGCCAAGGTAGAGACGATCCCGTGGGCCAAGAGCCGCTGGTGCACCATTGTCGACGGCACGCCCTGCACCCCGAACATCAACCGCGGAATCCGCTCAATCGCCGCGCCCTCCGCCGCCTCGCCGGACACGCCGACGATGTGCACTGCGGGCAGGGTGCCCAAGAACGTATCCAGGTCCTCGCGCAGCCGGTCAAAGTAGGTAGCGGTCTGCCCCATCGAGTGGGTCAGCCGGTTGCGGCGCGTGGGCCTTCCCTGCACCCCCTCAACCAGGGAGGCGTAGTGCTCCACCACCGCGGGCACCCCGCCCGCAAGCCCGGCGGAGACCTCCATGTCTAAAGCAGCAGCATCGAGGCGCCCAAACATCGCCTCGTCGCGGAAGACGAGCGCGCCCAGCTGCGGCCCGCCGAGCTCGGAGAGGTCGAGCGCGAGGATGTCCGCGCCCCAGGCGTCGAAGGTGATCGGTTTGTAGGGGGCGTACGACGTGACGTCGACAAGCACCCAGGCCCGCGAGCGCTCCCGCACCCGCTCCACGATGTCGCGCACGCCGATAATCGCGCCGAGCTCGGGGTGTGCTGCGGGTACGGAGACCAGGCGCGTCGCGCCGTCGACAAGCTCGGCGAACTGCCAAGCGGGCAGATCACCCGTGGCCAGGTCGGCCTGCGCGAACTTCGTCGGCGCGCCGATGCGGCGCAGCGCCTCGGTCAGCTGCGGGCGGTCCACCCGGTTGCACACGAGCGCCGAATCGTGGCGGAACAGCGGTTTCAGCGCCACCGCCAGCGACATGTACAGCGCCTCAAGGCTCGGGCCGAGGACGACGCGCCTCGGGGTCGCCCCCACCAAGTCCGCGACCGCGGACCGCGCCTGCTGCACGTACGCCTCGCCCTCCGGACGCCCCAGCGAGGCCCGCGAGTGCGAACCCGAACCCGGCTCCGGCGGCGCGACCGACGCGGACAGGCGGAACGAGCGGGCCACCGCTGCGGACACCCGCTCCGGGATCTGCGGCGCATCGTGGGCGTTGAGGTAGGTCCAACCGTCACCCAGCGAGGTGTACAGCCCGCGCACACTCGCTACATCGAACGCCATGCCACACCCCTCACTTTGCATCGACGGCATGAGAACGCACCCAATTATGCCCGGTTGTCCCCCGGCGCGCACACTGCCTGCTCCGGGGCGAAAAGCTGCAAAGCGGCCAGTTGACGCTAGGGTGAGAAAGGTGCAGGACTTTCAACATCTCCGCGCGGACGTCACGCGCATGACCAGCGACGCAGACCACGACACCCCACCGTCAAAGTCGAAGACGGTGGGCATGGCCTTCCACGACCTCGTTCGCGGCTGGGGCCAATACGAGCTCTGGCTGCAGCTGGGCTGGCAGGACATCAAGCAGCGCTACCGCCGCTCCACGCTCGGGCCGCTGTGGATCACCATCGCCACCGGCGTGATGGCGCTCGCGCTCGGCCTGCTGTATTCCATGCTCTTCCAGATCGAGGTCCGCGAGTTCCTCCCGCACGTCACCGTCGGCTTCATCGTCTGGGGCTTCATCTCCGGGTGTATCAAGGACGGCGCGAACGTATTCATTGAGAACGAGGGGCTGATCAAGCAGCTACCCTCCGCCCTCTCCGTGCATGTTTACCGCCTGGTGTGGCGCCAGCTGCTGTTCTTCGCCCACAACATTGTCATCTGGGTGCTGCTGGTCATCATCTTCCGCATCCCGCTGACCTGGCAGACGCTGCTCGCGGTGCCCGCGATGCTGCTGCTCGTGCTCAACGGCGTGTGGGTGACCATGCTCTTCGGCATCATCGCCACCCGCTTCCGCGACGTCGCACCCCTGCTCGAGGCGCTCGTGCAGCTGCTCTTCTACGTCACTCCGATCGTGTGGACCACCCAGACGCTCAAGGAGCAGGGCGGTGAGGTGGCCCAGCGCGCCCTGCTCGCAGAGATCAACCCGCTCTACCACTACTTGGAGATCGTGCGCGCCCCCATGATCGACCAGCCGGTGGCCGCCTACCACTGGGGCATCGTCGGCATCTGCACCGTCATCGGCCTGGGCATCACCCTGCTGGCGATGCGCCAGATGCGCTTCCGCGTGCCGTACTGGGTCTAATTCAGGTCTAAGAAGGAGTCTGCTCAATGGTTTCTATCGACACCTACAACGCCTGCGTCGACTTCCCCATCTTCGACGCCAAGTCCCGCTCGCTGAAGAAGGCCGTCATGTCGTCCGCCGGCGGCAAGATCGGCAAGAACGCCTCCAACACCGTGGTCGTCGAGGCGCTCAAAGACATCAACCTGCACCTGCGCGAGGGCGACCGCGTCGGCCTCGTCGGCCACAACGGCGCCGGCAAGTCCACGCTGTTGCGCCTGCTCTCCGGCATCTACGAGCCGACCCGCGGCGTCGCCGATGTCCGCGGCCGCGTCGCGCCCGTCTTCGACCTGGGCGTCGGCATGGACCCGGAGATCTCCGGCTACGAGAACATCATCATCCGCGGCCTCTTCCTCGGCCAGACCCGCAAACAAATGAAGGCAAAGATGGACGAGATCGCCGAGTTTTCCGAGCTCGGCGACTACCTCAGCATGCCGCTGCGCACCTACTCCACCGGCATGCGCGTGCGCCTCGCGCTCGGCGTGGTCACCTCCATCGAGCCCGAGATTTTGCTTCTCGACGAGGGCATCGGCGCCGTCGACGCCGCCTTCATGGCCAAAGCACGCGTCCGGCTGGCAGAGATGGTGGAGCGCTCCGGCATCCTGGTGTTCGCCTCGCACTCCAACGACTTCCTCGCCCAGCTATGCAACACCGCCCTGTGGGTGGACAAGGGCGAGATCCGGCAGGCGGGCCTGGTCTCGGACGTAGTGGGCGCCTACGAGGGGCCGGAAACCGGCGAGTACGTCGCGGAGCTGGTGGAGCGTTTCCACGGGGACCGTCGATAAGCTGCCGGCAATCTATGACGACATCATTCCATTTTGTGGCGTTTCCCCAGGAGCGGGTGGAATCGTTACAAAGTTATTCCGAGCCGCTTGACGACGACTTCTTCAACCACCGCTGCCGCAGTTGCCAATGAGACGCTCGTGAACCTCAGGGGCGCCCACTGTTCGGCAACGAGCATGGAGTTGATGTAGGCGTCTTTCTTCCATTGGCGGTCTTCACCGTGGTGGGCGCCGTCGTACATCACGCCGATCCGGGGTTCTTTGATGGCGAGGTCCAACGTGGTGACGATCTCCTTCCCACGCCGAACAACCACCTGTTCCTGCAGGGTAAGGCCATATTTTTGGATGACGTCGCCGAGCAGCAACCGGAGTTCCGTTTCCTTCGGCGAGTCCGCGTAGGGACTCGAATGCGCCAGGACATCGCAGATCCAGCGTTGATTGAGTTGGCTCCTTGCGGCACGGAGGACTCTTGCGGGGTCGAGGCCCAGGTGGCGCCGGGAGGCGTCAACAAGCTGGATAGCCCGTACCGTGCGCCGGTCGAGTCCTTCGATAGCCTGCACGTGCCACGCCACCTCCTCCCGCCACAACAGCCTGAGCGACTGCACCAGCGCAGCATGCGGCTCACTCGCGCGAAGTTTCCAGCCGCTGTGCCTCAGGTCCCAGACTTCGCCCACCGCGCCAGTTTGCCGAACTATCGACGGCCGGTGCGCCCCCGCCGCCTGATGCTCGCGGCAGTTTTTGTCCATGAGCACGGTGTCCTGCCCCTCGACAAAGAACGGCAAACCGTACAACGCGAGCGCCCCAAACCCCACCACCACGGTGCCGGGGCGGTCGATGGCGAAGGCCAGCGCGCGGTGCACCGCCCTGACCGGGTAGGCAACCCTTTCGGGGTGGCGGGCGGCGTTGGCTCGCACTTCCTCTGGCGGCAGAACGTCGCGTAGGAGAACGCCAAAGCGGTCGGTGATCTGTGCCAAGGGCAGGTTGATGTCGCCCAGAAGACCGCTTTTGACCTCGACCTCCATGCCATCGTGCAAACGCCTCATACCTTGTTAGACGTTGCGCACCCCGCGCCGGTTCCCTCGCTGCGGGAAAGACAGGGCACAATACACAGCATGAAGCACGCGCACAATGCACTGTTGGATCCGAATGGCACGACCGCGGCGGTAATCGTGACGCATCAGCGGGCCGAGTTGTTGCGGCACTCCCTCAACCAGGTGGCGGGGCAGACGCACCCGGTTGACTGGGTAATCGTGGTGGATAACGGCGCAGAAGACCATGTCAGGGAGATGGTCACTGCCCTGGACAACGGGGTCTACCTGCCCAGCCACACGAACTTGGGCGGCGCGGGCGGTTTCGCCTACGGCTTCCTCCACGCGCTCGCGCTCGGCGCGGACGCGATCTGGTGCGCGGATGACGACGGCCGCCCAGCCGACGAGCACGTCCTCGCCGAGCTCTACCGAGTCGCCGAAGCACACGAACTGCACGAGGTCAGCCCGATCGTGGCGAATATCGACGCCCCCGAGAAGCTCGCCTTCCCGCTGCGCCAAGGCACGGTGTGGCACCGGCGCGTCGACGAGCTGGAGGGCGACTTCCTCCCCCAGTACGCCTCGCTGTTTAACGGCGCACTGATCAGCGCGAAAGCCATGGAGCGCATCGGCGTGCCGGACTACCGCCTGTTTATCCGCGGCGACGAGGTGGAGTACCACCGCCGCCTCGCACAGTCGGGGCTGAAGTACGGCACGGCGCTGACCACCAGCTACCTGCACCCGGACGGCTCCGGCGAGTTCCACCCGATCATGGGCGGGCGCGCGCACGCGCAGTGGCCGGATAACCCCACGAAGCGTTACTTCACCTACCGCAACCGCGGCTACATCATCAACCAGCGCGGGATGAAGAAGATGCAGCTGCAGGAGGTAGTCCGCTTCGGCTGGTTCTTCCTCATCGAGCGCAAAAACCCGCGGGAATTCTTCCAGTGGCTGAAGCTGCTGCGCCGCGGGGCACGCGAGGACTTCCGACGTCCCTAGCGCGGGTCCTGCTCGGCGATGATCTTGGTTTCTTCCTTAAAAATCACGCGGCGCTGCAGCACGAAGTTCGTCACGGTGGCCACGCCCTGCGCGATGACGAAGGACACGCCGTCCTTCCACGGATTCGTGTCGATGCCCATGGCGATCAGCGGGCCCTCCGTCCAGCGGTAGAGGAGGAGCTGCACCACAAAGGTCACCGCGTAGAGGAAGAAAACCGCGCCCGCCTTCTTGGCGTTGACCTCGGCCTGGAAGGCGAACTTGGAGTTGAGCAGGTAGGCGGTCAGCGTGCCGAAGACCCAGCCGACGGCTTTGGCCATATCGCGCTGGGTGCCGACAAGCTCGGTGAGCGAATACGTGATGCCAAAGTCAATGACCGCGCAGCCGATACCGATGATCAAAAACGGCACGAGCTGCTTGAATACTGCGGAAGAGGAAGACACGGCCGCTTAGTCTACCCGTGGAGCAGCTCGCGCAGAATTTCCAGCCGATCCACCGCCGACAAATCTCCCACGAACGCCTCGCCCGCGCGGCTCAGCGTGAACACCTCGTCGGCGTCCGTGTCCTCCCAGCCCAGGGCCCGCATGAGGCTGAGCACCAAGCGTCGCGTCGTCGGGCAATCCTCGAAGCACGCCATCGCCAGCACGTGGACCCAGAAAGCATCGCTCGTTTTGCTTCTCGACGCCGGAACGAGCCCCGCCAGCCGCGCCCGCTCCCCCGCAGGCAAGGTGCGCTCCCCGTCTGCGAGCACCTGCAGGAGCGGCACGAAGTCGAAGGACTCGGCGCGCCTGATGACGTCGCGCACCTCGGGTCTCACCGTGCTTCCTGTCAGGTCTAGGTCCACCTCGTTGCCAGCGAAGGAGCCGTCGCCGGCGACGCAGACGGGGCCGTCGCTGCCGCCGGGGTAGACGTCGGCAAGCAGCATGGTGAACTGCCACAGGCCCCAGGTGAAGGTGGCGGTGTCGCCGGGGGACGTAAGGACGTCGACAAGCAGGCCCTGGCTTGGCGAACCAACCGTCTCCGTGATGCCGAAGAGGGCGGCGACGAGCTCGCGGCACTGCTCGATCGTGGTGGACGAGTCGAGGCCGACCCAGCGGTAGACCTCCTCGTCGGAGGTGAGCGCAATACGCACCATGAGCGTGGCGCCGGGTGAAAGTTGAATCACCGGCGCCAGGTGCTCCGTGTATAGCGTGCTGCCCATGGCGCCCACAATAGAGGTTTTTCGTGCGCGCTATGGTGAGTCGCATGAGGAAGCACTACAAAGGCGACGACCCGGACGCAATCCACGAGGCAGCTCAGCGCGTCGACGCGCCGCTGTCCGACTTCATGGTGCGGCTGTTCGTCGAAGAGCTGCCGTTCGTGGATTCGGTGGGCCGCGGGCGCATCTACGAGCTGCTGCGCGAGCACAAAGAGGCAGGTAAACCCGTCATCACCTCGCAAGAAGAGCTGCCGGAGGAGATCAGGCAGATCATGGACCTGTAAGAATCTGTCTAAGATCACACCTTTCAATACCGGAAGTTCCACGCGTTGTGGGTAGGCTCGAACACGAAGAAGCTTTTCCACCTTTAGTTTGATCAGAAGCGGAGATATGGAACTTCACACCGAACTGAAATCCCTCTACGGCTGGGGCCGCACCGCCCCGTCGACGGCGCACGTCGTCTCCACCCCGGACGTGGACACCATCGCGAAGGCCGTGCAGGTCGCGGCCGAGAGCGGCCGCGGCGTCATCGCCCGCGGCATGGGCCGCTCCTACGGCGACCCGGCGCAGAACGGCGGCGGGCTGGTCGTCGACATGCAGCCGCTCAACCAGATCCACTCCATCGACCCGGACACCGGCATCGTGGACGTGGACGCGGGCGTGACCCTGGACCAGCTGATGAAGGCCGCGCTGCCCTACGGGCTGTGGGTCCCCGTCCTGCCCGGCACGCGCCAGGTCACCATCGGCGGCGCGATCGGCCCCGATATCCACGGCAAGAACCACCACTCCGCCGGCTCCTTCGGCGACCATGTGCTCTCCATGGAGCTTTTGGTTGCCGACGGGCGCGTGCTCCACCTCGAGCCAGAGGGCGAAACCTCTGAGCTGTTCTGGGCCACCGTTGGCGGAATGGGCCTGACCGGCATCATCCTGCGCGCCCGCATCCAGATGACGTTCACGGAGACCGCCTACTTCATCTCCGATACCGTGCGCACCAGCACGCTCGACGAGACGATCGAGGAGCACTCCCACGGCCAGGAGGAGGGCTACACCTACTCTTCCGCGTGGTTCGACGCGATCTCCGCGCCGCCGAAGACGGGTCGCTCCACCATTTCCCGCGGCTCGCTGGCCACCCTGGACCAGCTCAAGGAGTACGCGCCGAAGCTGGCGAAGGACCCGCTGAAGTTCAAGGCCCCGCAGCTGATGACGGTGCCGGACATCTTCCCGTCCTGGACCATGAACAAGCTGACGCTGTCCGCCATCGGCGAGGCGTACTACATGATGGGCTCGCCTTCGAAGAACGACATCCTGAACCTCACGCAGTTCTACCAGCCGCTCGACCTGATCGGCGAGTGGAACCGCGGCTACGGTTCTGCCGGCTTCCTGCAGTACCAGTTCGTGGTGCCCACGAACGCGGTGGAGCCGTTCAAGGACATCATCTACCAGATCCAGTCCTCGGGCCACTACACGGCGCTGAACGTGTTCAAGCTGTTCGGCGAGGGCAACCGCGCGCCGCTGTCCTACCCGATGAAGGGCTGGAACGTGTGCGTGGACTTCCCGATCCGCGACGGGCTCAACACCTTCCTCGACCGCCTCGACGACCAGGTCATGGAGTTCGGCGGCCGCCTCTACCTGGCCAAGGAGTCCCGCACCAGCGCCGAGAAGTTCCACAAGATGTACCCGGAGCTCCCCGGCTGGCTGAAGACCCGCAACGAGATCGACCCGACCGGCGTTTTCGCCTCCGACATGTCCCGCCGCCTCGAGCTGCACTAGAAAGGAACCCCAATGCTGAATGCAGTTGGCCAAGCCCAGAACATCTTGCTGCTCGGCGGCACCTCGGAGATCGGCCTCGCCATCGTCTCCGAGCTCGCCTCCCGCGGCGGCAACCCCACCGTCACCCTCGCCGCGCGCCAGGGCTCGCCGCGTATCGACGCCGCGGTGCAGGAAGTCTCCGCCGCCGGTGCCTCCAAGGTGCGTCTTATCGACTTTGACGCCACCGACTTCGATTCCCACCCCGGCGTGATCGACGCCGCCTTCGAGGACGGCGACGTCGACGTCGCGATCGTAGCCTTCGGCACGCTTGGCGACCAGGAGCAGCTCTGGCAGGACCAGGCCGCCGCCGTCGCCTCCGCCCAGACCAACTACACGGCCCCGATCTCGGTGGGCGTACTTTTGGGCCAAAAGTTTAAAGCACAAGGTCACGGCACCATTATCGCGATGAGCTCGGTGGCCGGCCAGAAGGTGCGCCGCTCCAACTTCGTCTACGGTGCCTCCAAGGCCGGCATGGACGGCTTCTATCTCCAGCTCGGCGAGGCGCTCCGGGATTATGGTGTCAACGTCACCGTGGTCCGCCCGGGCCAGGTGCGCACCAAGATGACCGAGGGCCTCGACGAGGCACCGCTGACCGTGGACAAGGAAGAGGTCGCGCAGGCCGCGGTGGACGCCGCGCTGGGCGGCAAGTCCAACGTCTTCGTCCACAAGCTCTTCGGCCCGATCTCGCTGGTACTCAAGGCGATCCCGGCGCCGATCATGCGGAAGCTGAGCTTCTAGTCGTTTGCCCGGCCGGTTTCCGCGAGTACTTTCTCGCGGAGCCGGCCGGTGGCGACAACGGCGGCCAGACAGCCGACCAGGGCGAGTGCGATGAGTGCGCCGAAGAACAGTACGGTTGCGATCCCGTCGGGCGTTGCCCCGACCATGGCCAGGCCGACGAGCGCGCCTTGACCAAATCCCAGCAGCGCTGCGACCACCATCGGCACCCCAATTTCGCGCACCGCAACCTTTGTGTGAAAAGTTGGTGCCGCACCGATGAAGTGGAGCGACTTGGTCAGCTGCTTCTGCTCCACCACCGCAAGCGTCTGCGTCAGCAGGGTGAACAGCACCAGCAGTACCGCGCCGAAGAGCACCGTGATGGCGATGCCCTTGGGCAGATCTTGCACGATGAGCGCCTCCTCGGGAGCCACCTCACTTTCCGCGATGCTCTGGAATGCCCCCGCCAGCCCGGCGGTGAACGCGACGAAGAACAGCGCGCTGCACCTGCGCCACGTGTTCTTCGCGCCGCGGCTCACCCGGCGCGTCGCTACGTAGTTGTACGCGCCCGGGATTCGGTAGCTGAAGCGCGCCACAACCTGGATCACCCCGACGGCGATCAGCGTATTCACCACCAAGAACCCGGTGAAGGCGACGAGCGCAACCAGGACGTCCGCGATATCGGCCTCCGGCGCGATCGGGTGCCTAGCAAGCCAGATGTACAGACCGATTGCTGCGGCGACGGCGCACACAGTCGTGATTGCTTTCTGCCCGGGGTGCGGCACTCGCTTGGTCACGCCGAGCGGTGTGACCGCCACCTGCTGCAGCGCGCGCCACACGGAGCCCGCAGCGAGCAGCGCGACGGCCGCCCACGCGATCGGCACGACCCACCAGGTGAACATTTCCCAGGTGCCGATCTTCGTCCCTTGAAAGGAAAGGGCTGACCAGGCGGGCACGCTCGCTACGTACGCCGCCGTGCCGATGCTCAACCCGACGAAGGCCCTGCGTAGCGCCTGCAGGATCATCATGCCGCGCACCTCGCCTGCGGTCGCGCCGATGAGCCTTAGCACCGCGAGCTGTTGCTCGCGCCCGCTCAGGTCCGCCCGCGCCGCCTGTGTGAGCAGGGTGAGCAGGGTGGGGATGAGCAGCGCGCACGCGAAGAGTGCGAGCCCGATGTAGAGCAGCGGGATGTCGATGTCGCCGCCGAGGTTCGGGTAGTGCCTGTCGCGCTGAACAAACATCCAGGTCCCGCCGGCGAGTGTGCACAGCATCCACGTCGCCACCGCTAGCGCGGCCACGGAGAGCTTTCGCACCCAGCGCTCGCCGGACCCTCTTTGAGAAGAGGCCTCTTTGGAGCGCACCCTCGTTGCCGTCATCAGTGTGGTCGCGCTCATGCTGCCACCTCCGAGTGGATCAGGCCGTCGCGGATCTCGATGCGCCGGTTGCACCAGGCCGCGATCTTCGGGTCGTGCGTGACCAAGACCAGGGTGACGCCGAACTTTTGCGCCACCGCGACGATCTCCTGCATCACCTCGTGCCCTGTCGCCTGGTCAAGCGCCGCGGTCGGCTCGTCGGCGAAGACTACTTTCGGCGGTCCTGCCAAGGCTCGTGCAATCGCGACCCTCTGCACCTGCCCGCCCGAAAGCTGGCCTGGAAACCTCGAGACAAAGTTCCCCAAGCCGAGCCTCGTAAGCATCTCGTTCGCCTGCTCGTGGGCATCCTTCCTGGGGGTGCCGCGCATGATCTGGGGCAGCGCGACGTTTTCGGTGGCTGTGAGCTCGGGCAAAAGCTGTCCGTCCTGAAAGATGAAGCCGAAGTGGTTGAGGCGGAGTGAGGAACGCGCGGCGTCGTCAAGCGCTGCGATGTTTTGCCCCTCGAAAAGTACCTGCCCAGAATCTGGGGTGAGCACGCCGGACATGCAGTGCAGCAGCGTCGACTTGCCGGAACCCGACGGCCCCATCACGGCGAGCGATTCGCCGGCGGGCACGCTCAGGCTCACGCCTTCGAGCACGCGTTGTTGGGTGAATGATTTCGTGATGTCTTGCAGTTCGAGCATGCTTCCATTCAACTTTTGGCCGAAAAGTTTCACCATGGTGCTCGCGCCCGAAAACGGGTAGTGCTAGCACTACCTCGCTAGTCTATGCATCTATGAGGTGGAGAAAACGAGCCAACCACGAGGAGAGTGCAGCGAAACGCGTGCACCAGCTCACAGCGTCGCGTCGCAAGATTGCCGAGGCCTACGAGGTGGAGCGGCTGCGCATCGAGCGCGACCTGCACGACGGCGCGCAGCAGCACTTCGTCGCCGCCGCGATGAAGGTGGGCGAGGCAAAGCTTGATGCTCAGGGGAGCACGCGCGCGCTTCTCGACGCCGCCGCCACCGACCTCAAGCGCGGCCTCGAAACCCTGCGCCGCACCGTCCACGGCATCCACCCTTCCGAGCTGACCGACCGGGGACTCGTCGCCGCGGTGGAAACTGCTGCCGCCCAATACGGCCCGCACGTGCGCGTGCGCGCGCCGCACCCGCTGCCCGCGATCGACGCGTCCGTGCTCGCCGCCGCCTACTTCTTCACCACCGAGGCGCTCACCAACGCCGCGAAGTATGCGGAAGGCTGCCCCGTACACGTCCTGATCACCTGCGACGACACGCTCAACGTGGTGGTCACGGACCAGGGCGACGGAGGCGCGGAGTTTACCCCCGGCCGCGGGCTCGACGGGATGCGCGAGCGCGTCGCCGCGTTCGGCGGCACCCTCGAGTTGAACTCGCCGGCCGGCGGCCCGACCACGGTTGCCGCGCGCATCCCACTGCTGCTGTTCCGCGGCGAAAGCGGGGTGGGCGCGTGAAGATCGTGGTTGCAGACGATTCCGCCCTGCTGCGGGAGGGAGTGGCCGGCCTGCTCACGCGGCGCGGCCACGACATCGTCGGTGAGGCTTCAAGCGCCGATGAGCTCATCTCGCTTATCGACGCCGCACCGCTGCCCGACCTCCTCATCACCGATGTCCGCATGCCCCCGCACATGCGCGACGACGGACTTACGGCCGCTTTAGAGCTCCGCACCCGCCACCCGGGCTTAAACGTGCTGGTCCTGTCGCAATACGTGGCAGCGCCCTATGCTCGCGAACTTTTCGGCCAAAACTTTGGCGGGGGCACCGGCTACCTGCTCAAGGACCGGGTCGCCGAGGTCGCCGACTTCATCGCCACCTGCGAGAACGTCGCCGGCGGCGGGGTGGTAATCGACCCGGAGGTGGCCAGCTCACTCATGCACACGAGCGCCCCGTGGCTGCGGGAACTTTCCCCGCGGGAGCTCGAGGTTCTCGAACTGATGGCGGAAGGCTTATCCAACGCCGACATTTCGGCCAAACTTTTCCTCTCGTCGGCGGCGGTGGCCAAGCACGTCTCTAGCATTTTCTCCAAGCTGGGGCTCACCCCGGACGAGGACAACCGGAGAGTCCGCGCGATCCTGATGTTCCTTTCCGAGCGAGGTGTGGACTAGTTACGCACTGAGTTATGCGAAACTAGAGGGCATGACCACGACAGCAACCGTTGAGGAGACCCAGGAGGGTCTGCGCACAACCGGCTACGCCCCGGATCCGCTTTCCGCGCAGCAGACCCTCATTCGCACGCTGCTTGCTGGCGGGCTCGGTGCGCTTATCACCACGCTCGTCTGGTTCGTGCTGCACTCGGTCTCCCTGCCCGCTTACAACACCTCCATGGCGATCCGGGCGCTGTCCTCTGCCGGCTCGCTGATCGTGCTCATCGTGAGCCTGATCTGCGTGGTCCTCTGGCTGCGGGGCACCCGAAAATGGGTCAACGGCATCATCATGCACCTCACGGCCCCGGCCCTGGTGGTCACCGCGCTGGGGATCCCGCTGTCAGCGACCCGCCTGTGGCTCGACGGTATCCAGGTGGACCAGGGCTTCCGCACCCAGTTCCT
Source organism: Corynebacterium sp. HMSC074A01 (assembly GCF_001831515.1). Classification (GTDB taxonomy): domain Bacteria; phylum Actinomycetota; class Actinomycetes; order Mycobacteriales; family Mycobacteriaceae; genus Corynebacterium. The sequence continues at coordinate 176,929 of NZ_KV825598.1, read as the reverse complement.
GTCGCGGATGACGGAAACTGCCGCCAACGCGGACATGAACTACGTGGACCTGCCGTCCTTCTACCCCATTGGCTGGTTCTGGCTGGGCGGGCGCGTGGCGGATGTGCTCGGCGTACCGGGCTGGGAGGTCTTCCAACCCTGGGCGCTGATTACGCTGGCGGCGGGCGCGGCGATGCTGGTGCCGGTGTGGCAGAAGATTGTGGGCTCGCTGCCGATCGCCTGCGCGATCGCCACCTTCACCACCGCGGTCGTGCTGACCGAGACGCCGGATGAGCCCTACGCGGCGATCGTCGCCATGTTCTTCCCTGCGGCCACCGTGATCACGTACCGCGCGATGCTCGGCTCGCGCAACGCGATCATCTTCATGGCGCTCTACCTGGGCATCTCCGCCAGCTTCTACACGCTGTTTACCGCGATCGCGGCGCTGTTTGTGGTGACGATGGCGTTCCTGGTTGCTCTCCTGGTCACCAGCGATGCGCTCCCCATCGTCCGCCTGCTGATCATCGGCGTGTCTTCTTTGGCCATTGCCGCGCTGACCTGGTGGCGCTATATTTTCGCGGTGCTTTCCGGCAACTACGAGGTCCAGTCCACAGCGAACCACTTCCTGCCGGAGGAGGGCACCATCTACCCGCTGCCCTTCTTCTCGTTTTCCATCATCGGCCTGCTGTCGCTGCTTGGCCTGATCTTTATCGTGGTGCGCGCCGGAGAGCGTGAGGTGGCGTCGCTAGGCGTGGGCGCGATCGTCTGCTACGTGTGGTGCCTCGCCTCGATGGCGGCGACGCTGCTCGGCACCTCGCTGCTGGGCTTCCGTGTCGAGGTGCTGATCATCTTGCTGTTTATCACCGCCGGCATCCTCGCGGTGTCCGACATCATCCTGGTGGGCATCGACTACTTCTTCCCTTCCCGCTTCAACCTGGCGGCGAACCAGACGATCATCGCGATCATCGCGATTGTGGTGACGTCCGCTTGCCTGCATTACGTGCAGCAGATCCCGTCGGAAAACGAGTCCCACATCGACCAGGCCTACGCCGACACGGACGGCTACGGCGAGCGCGCCGACCGCTTCCCGCCCGACGCCGCCCAGTACTACGGCGAGATCACCGAGCTGCTCACATCCCACGGCTACGAGCCGAACGAGGCGGTGATCTACACCGACGAGATCAACTACATGGCGTATAACCCCTACTTCGGCTTCAACGCCTTTACCAGCCACTACGCCAACCCGCTTGGCGAGTTCGAGCTACGCAACGAAGAACTCATCGCCTGGTCGCAGCTGTCCTGGGACGACCCGGAGGCGCTCACGGAAGCCATCGACGAGTCCAAGTGGGCCCCGCCCGTCGCCTTCATCTTCCGCGGCGACGTCGAGGAGCCCGACGACGGGTTCAAGACGCACGTGGCGCACGACATTTTCCCCAACGAGCCGAACGTGCGCTACGAGGGCCTGTTCTTCAACGCGGAAGCCTTCGATAACGACGAGTGGGACGTGGAACAGATCGGCCCGTTTGCGGTAGTGGTGCGTACATAACGGGCCAGTCACAGTAAGGTGACTTCACGTGGCAACTGTTACTGATGTGCAATCCAAGGCTCCACAGTCGCTGATTAACACGGCGATTGTGTCGGGCATCCTCGCCTTCGCGCTGCTCGTCCTCACCCCTTTCCTGCCGGTCAACCAGGTCCAGTCCAAGGTGTCCTGGCCGCAGAATGACACGGTGGCGTCGGTAAACGCGCCGCTGATCTCGCTGGCCCCGCAGGACGTGTCGCTGACGATCCCGATCAGCGCCGTCGATGAGCTGCGCGACGGCCAGTCGACCATCCTGTCGACGCTGCCGGAATCCTCCGAGGACGCGACCTACCGCGGCCTCTTTGTCACCTCCCCCGACGGCGGCCTGGTGGTCTCCGCGCTGGATGACGTGGTCTTCGAGCTCAGCGCCGAGGAGGTCCGCGCCCTGCCGCGCGAGGCCGTGCTTGAGGTCCGCCAGACCGACGAGGGCATGACCGTCGCCATCCCGGGCACCACCTTCGTGGAGGAGTCCGAGGATGACTACCGCCCGCAGTTCACCGGCCTATACACCGAGCTCAAGCCCGAGGCCTCGGGCATGCTTATCGACGCCGGCCTCAACGCCTCCGTCGACATCAACTCCCGATTCACGTCATCGCCCACCCTGGTCAAGCTGCTTGCGATGTGCGGCGGGCTCATCGCCGCGCTGATCGGCCTGTGGTCGCTGCGCCGCCTGGACCGCTACGACGGGCGCAACCTGCCCGCCTTTGGTTCCCGCTGGCGCACCTTCACCGCGCTCGACGGCGTCGTTATCGCCATCCTCGGCTTCTGGCACGTCTTCGGCGCGAACACCTCCGACGACGGCTTCCTGCTCACCATGGCGCGCGTGGCCACCGAGTCGGACTACATGGCGAACTACTACCGCTGGTACGGCGTGCCGGAGGCCCCCTTCGGCTCTCCGTTCTACGACATCCTCTCACTGCTCTCGTACGTGACCACCGCGTCGATGTGGATGCGCCTGCCAACGCTTGTCGCCGCCCTGCTGACCTGGTGGATCCTCTCGCGCGAGATCCTGCCGCGTCTGGGCACCGCGGTGGCGGATCGCCGCATGGCGCACTGGACGGCCGCCTTCGTCTTCCTGGCCTTCTGGCTGCCCTACAACAACGGCACGCGCCCGGAGCCGATCATCGCGCTCGGCATCATCGCCACGTGGGCACTGTTTGAGCGCACCATCGCCACTGATCGCCTCGCGCCCGCCGCGTGGGGCACGGTCACCGCGGCGATCACGCTCGCGTGCGGCCCGACCGGCCTCGCCGCGGTCGGCGTGTTCCTCGTGTGTCTGCCGCAGGTCTTCCGCATCATGAACGCGCGTCGCCACATCGCGCCCGGCCTGGCGTACGTCGCCGTCTTCCTGGGCGCGGGGCTGGCCGTGTTCGTGCCGGTGTTCAAGGACCAGACGCTGGCGACCGTGCTGGAGGCGACCGCGGTGCGCTCCGAGGTCGGCCCGGCGCTCGAGTGGTACTCGGAGTGGGTGCGCTACGGCACCCTGTTCCAGCAGTCTGTCGACGGCTCGATGACGCGCCGCTTCCCCATGTTCGTCTTCCTCTTCTGCCTCATCCTCATCGGGTGGGCGGTCACCCGCTTCGGCAAGGTGCCGGGCGTGACCAAGGACGTCACCGGCCGCATGCTCTACATCGTGGGCCTGGCCACCTTCTTCCTCATGTTCACGCCCACGAAGTGGACGCACCACTTCGGCATCTACGCCGGTCTGGGCGGCGCGGTCGCGGCTCTGGGTGCGGTAGTGCTCTCGCACATCGCGCTACAGTCCAAGCGCAACCGCACCCTCGCCATTGCGGCGGTGTGCTTCCTCATGGCCATGACCCTGGCCGGGTGGAACGCCTGGTGGTACGTCTCCTCCTTCGGTGTGCCGTGGTGGGACAAGACCGTCCAGCTCAAGGGCGTGGAGGCGAACACGATCATGCTCGCCATCTCCCTGCTCATCGCGCTGGTGGGTGTGTTCCAGTCCTTCCGCAAGGACCAGACCGAGTACAAGGTGGGCGGCAAGTGGGTCGGCGTCATGTCGGCGCCGATCGCGGTGATGGCGATCGCCATGGTCGCGTTTTCCTGCCTCACCTTCGTCAAGGCGTTTGCTTCCCAGGCACCGGCGTATTCGGTGGGCATGGGCAACGTGCGGAGCTTTGCCGGCGACCACTGCGCCCTGGCCAACGAGGTCCTGCTGGAGGAGGACACGAACGATTCCTTCCTCACGCCTATCGACGGCGTCCCGCTCGGCCGCTCCCTCGACGCAGGCAGCGAGTCCCGCGGGTTCACCCCGGACGGCGTGCCTGCCTTCATCGTGAGCGAGAATGCGAACGCTTCGGATTTGGCGGACACGGAGGCGTCGACAAGCGATGGCTCCACTGACACTGACGACGCGCCGACGCAGGCCGACTTGAGCGAAGAGAAGCAGTCGACGACGACCACGAACACGCAGGGCAACCGCCCCGAGTCCATGCGCGGTGTGAACGGCTCGACCGTGCGGCTGCCGTTCAACCTCGACTACACGCGCGTGCCGGTGCTCGGCACCTTTGAGGACGAGCCTTCCGCCGGAGCCAAGCTCACCACCACCTGGTACGAGCTGCCGGAAGCCAACGACAACGCGCCGCTTTTGGTCACCTCGGTCGCCGGGCGCATCGCCCACCACGACATCAACGGCGTGGAGCAGGAGGGCACCGAGCTGAAGCTGGAGTACGGCAAGCGCACCGACGGCGGTGTGGAGAAACTTGGCGAGGCAGAGATGCTCGACCAGGGCCCGACCCCGCTGTGGCGCAACCTGCGCTACCCGCTCGCCGACCTGCCGGAGGAGGCCGACGTGGTCCGCCTGGCCGCCGAGGACACCTCGCTGGCAGAGAAGGACTGGCTGGCGGTCACTCCGCTGCGCAACCCGCAGCTGGCACCGCTGGGCGAGCGCTTCGACGCCGAGACCCCCGGCCTGCTCGACTGGTCCGTCGCCTTCCAGTACCCCTGCCAGCGCACGTTTAGCCACTACGCGGGCGTGACCGAGATCCCCGAGTACCGCATCATGCCGGACGCCCCCGGCAAGCAGCAGCTCTCGGACTTCATGGACTTCCTGGGCGGCGGCGCGCTGTCGACCGCAGAGGCTGTGAACTACTCCTACGAGATCCCGGGCTACCTCAAGACCGACTGGCAGCGCGACTGGGGCTCGATTGCGAAGTACGAGCGCCGGACCAACTCCATCGGTGAGATCCCGGAAAACGCGGAGATAGACTACGATGAGGTAGTCCGATCGGGCTGGTGGACTCCGGGCCCGATGAAGATCCGCGATCCGGAAGAGTAAAAACACCCATGCGCCGTTCCCGTCTGGTAGCGGCGGTCGCCGCTGCGCTTTTCGCCTTCACCTCGGCACCTGCAGCGACCGCCGCCCCGATTCAACCTTCCGAAAATGCGGACCAGCTGGTTGAGCAGCAGGGGTGCACCAAGAAGTACCTCATCGCTGTGCCGGGCGGGGCGAACACCGCCCCCGGTATCCCGAACGCGATGCCGCACGGCGGCAACGTCTTCCTCACCGGCATCCTCACCCAGCTGGGAACGGGCGGGGAGGTCCAGCCGCTGTGGGTGTCCTACCACGCCACCCCGTTCGCAGCGAACAACTACTATGCCTCGTCTGCCGACGGCTACAACGAGACGGTGCGCACCGTGCGCCGCCTGTCGAATGCCTGCCCCGGTGCCACCTTCAGCTTCACGGGCTACTCGCTCGGCGCGGACATCGCTGCGCGCCTGCTGCGCGATATTGCCCACGGCCACGGGCCGATTGACCCGGATCACGTGGACTCCGCAGCGCTCTTTGCCAACCCCTACCAGGGCGGCAACGGGGCAGAGCTCTCCCGCGTGACCTCGCCTGCATCCCGTGGCGCACTCGGCGAGCTCAAGGGCGGCTACGGCGAGCTCGGCCCGCGGGTACTTGAGATCTGCAACTCCGCCGACATCGTCTGCTCCACCCAGGAAAGCTACCGCCCGCTGGTTGCGCCCGCGCTGAAGACGAACCTGCGCGCCGGCCAGCTGCCAGCACAGCAATTCAACGAACTGTTCCGCTCTCTTGGGCTCGGTTCCCTGGGCGTGTTCCGCGGGATGGGGGCGCACGGTCACTACACGCTGTGGGACCAGCGCGAGGCCTCGGATTGGATTATCTCGCACGCCTAAACCCGTTAGAGTGGGGGCATGCATGACTTATTTGAGCTAGTCAACGGCGACTGGGTGCGCGAGCACGAGATTCCCGCCGACCGCGGTATCGACGGGGCGTTCTACGCCCTGCGCGACAAGTCGGAGGAGGACGTCCGCGCCCTGCTGCAGCAAGGCGACAGTCTCGGCGCCACCCTGTACGCCTCCTTCATGGACACCGACACCGTCAACGGTGCCGGTGTATCTCCGCTGGATGCGGACCTGACCAAACTTTCGGTGAAAAGTGTGGAGGACTTCGCCCGCGCGCTCGGGGATCTGGAACGGGTCGGCATCGGTGCGCCGCTCACCTACTGGGTGGAGAAGGACTCGCAATCCGAGGACGCCGTCGCCTACCTGGTGCAATCGGGTCTGGGCCTGCCGGACGAGGCCTACTACCGCGCCGAGGAGCACGCGGAAACACTCGCCGCGTACAAGGAACACGTCGCGCGCATGCTTGGTTTCCTGCCGCCGATGTACCTGCTGGGGCTGGATCCAAAGACGGCCGCCGAGCGCATCGTCAACTTAGAGTCCAGCCTCGCCGGCAGCCACTGGGACGTGGTCCGCTCCCGCGACGCGATGGCCACCTACAACCCGACCACGCTGGATGCGCTCCCCTCAAACGTCCAAGCGCTGCTGCGCGCCTCCGGGCTTAACGACGGCAAAGTCATCGCCATGATGCCCTCCTACATCGAAGACTTGGACGCCATGCTGCGCCCCGAAACCCTGGCAGATTGGCAGCTGTGGGCCGCGTGGAACATCCTGCGCGCCCGCGCCGGCGTGCTCACCGAGGAGATTGGGCAGGCGAATTTCGAGTTCTACGGCACGAAGCTCTCCGGGGCGACCGAGCAGCGCGACCGGTGGAAGCGCGCCGTGGGCCTCGCGGAGTCTTTGGTGGGCGAGGAGATTGGGCAGGTGTACGTCGAGAAGCACTTCCCGCCCTCGAGCAAGCAGCACATGCTCGAGCTGGTGGACTACCTGCTCGCCGCCTACCGCGAGCGCATCAGCGCGCTGGATTGGATGACCGAGGGCACCCGCGAGCGCGCGCTGGAAAAGCTCGGCCAGTTCCAGGCCAAGATCGGCTACCCGGACCGCTGGCGCAGCTTCGAAGGCTTGGAGTTTGACCCGGAGCAATTGGTCGACAACGTTCGCCGCGGCAGCGCCTTCGAGCACGACTACCAGCTGTCCAAGATCGGCAAGCCGGCGGATCGCTCCGAGTGGGTGACCACCCCGCAGACGGTCAACGCCTTCTACAACCCGGTGATCAACGACATCACGTTCCCCGCCGCGATCCTGCAGCCGCCGTTCTTCGACCCGGAAGCTGACGCGGCCGAGAACTTCGGCGCGATCGGCGCGGTCATCGGCCACGAGATCGGCCACGGCTTCGACGACCAGGGCTCGCGCTACGACGGCGCGGGCAACCTCAACTCTTGGTGGACCGATGAGGACCGCGCGAACTTCGAGGCACTGACCAAGCAGCTCGTCGACCAGTTCGACGGCCTGGTCCCGTCCGTGCTCGGCGAGGACTCCCGCGGTGTCAACGGCGAGTTCACCCTCGGCGAAAACATCGGCGACCTCGGCGGCCTCGGCATCGCCGTCGTGGCCTATGAGCGTTACCTCAAGGAGCGTTCGCTTGACGACGGCCCACTCGCCCCCTTCGGCGACCTCGACGGCGAGTACACCGGCTTCCAGCGCCTCTTCCTCGCCTGGGCGCGTGTCTGGCGCTCGAAGACCCGCCCGGAGATGGCTGCGCAGCTGCTGGCCATCGACCCGCACTCGCCGAACGAGTTCCGCTGCAACGTCATTGCAGCCAACGTCGCCGAGTTCTACGAGGCGTTTGATGTGGAGCCGGATTCCAAGATGTGGATCGCCCCGGAGAAGCGGGTGAGGATTTGGTAGACGAGTACCCGGAGAACATCCAGGGCGACCCGAACTTCAACGTGGGCGGCGTGGACCGCCAGCTTCCCGACGACCTCCAACTCGAGCAGCTACGCAGCTACATCGAGTCCACCTACGATCCGGAGTCTCCCCAGTACCTCGCCCTGCTACCGGACCGGATCACACACGCGGCGATGCTCATGCTCGGCTCCGCGGTCGACCACACGATGCCCGGGGTGGCCTACACGGACAACATTTCGCAGAAAAGTTGCGAGTTGGGTGAGATCTTCGGAGAGTCCACGTCCTGGATCATCAGCCTGTGGGACGGGCCGAAGGTTGCCAAGGAGCACTTCTTCCGCCCGGAAGCAGCGGCGCTCGCGCAGCTCTCCGGGTGCGCGGTGCTGGATGTGGATGACGTTGGTGCAGCTTCCCGAGCCGTAGATTTCGCCCGCGCTAATGGCGCAGAAACAGTTGCCGTATGGGCGTTTTCCTCTGGGTGTGGCTACATTCCGGATGGTGCCGACAAAGTCGCCCTCACTTTTCCCACAAAAGTTGTGCCCCTGGATGTGCCCACCTTTACCCAGGTCGGAACTGCAGATTCCATCGGCGCGAAAATCGAGGGCGCGGAGACCTACCACTCGACGCACTACATTCAGACGCCGGCGGAGGCGCGTCGAAAAGTGCGCGACCTCGCCGACTTCTTCCGGAACTAGAGCTCGAGGACCGAGTCCGCTTCGCTGAACTCCTCCGGGGCGGGCTCGGGGGCCTCGACGAGGAAGGCGTGGGCGCCGGTCGGGTCCTGCATGGCGAGCATCGGGCCGAAGGGCGAGTCCCCCGGGCCGGCGAGGACCTTGCCGCCGAGCATCTCCACCTGCTGGCGCGCCTCGGAAATATTCGGGACTCCCAAAAAGCTCTGCCAGCCGGCCGGGTTCTCCTCCACGCGCATCCCGAGGAAAGGCGAACCCTCCACCATCGCGAGGTAGTAGCCCTCCGACTCCTTGATTTCCCAGTCGAAAAGGTCGCCGTAGAAGTCGATTGCTTCCATGTTCGGGGCGCTGTACTCGTACCAAACCGGCACCCCCGGCTCGCCGGCAGCGACGAACTGTTCCTCGCCGGCGGGCTCGATCAGGCCGAAGACGCCGCCAGCCGGATCCTGGCACACGTGCATCCGGCCCAGCGACACCTCGGAGGAGGCGACAACTTTTCCGCCAAACTTTTCCACATCGGCGTTACCCAGGAAGTATGTCACCCACGCGGCCTGCTCCCCGGGGACAATGCCGGCGACTGGGAGGCCTTCCTTCTTAGCCACCCGGTAGGTCTCGCCAGTGGTCTCCCAACCGAGGAGCTTGGAGTAGAAGTACGTGGACTTCTGTTGATCCGGCGTGAGTAGGTCCTGCCAGTAGGGCATTCCGGGCTCGGCACTGAAAGCGGGCATGAATAGGGTCTCCTCCAACCTGACGAAGTTAAACGCCCATCGTAGTTTAGGGCAGGTTGCGCCACTTTTCGGGGTCGAAGTCGTCGTTGGCGGTGCGTTCGTCGAAGTAGTCTTGGTCTTCAGCGTCTTCAGCGCCAGTGACGACGGTGGCGGAGGTGCCGGCGAGGTCGACCACGTCGGCGTCGACAAGCGAGAAGCCCCGCGAGGTGACAACCTCGCCGTTGACCTGCACCTCGCCGGCCGCGATGACTTCTTTTGCGTGCCCGCCGGACTCGACGAGGTTAGCGAGCTTGAGGAATTGGCCGAGCCGGATCGAGTCTCCGGAAATTGCGACGTCCATTTACGCCAACTTCACTGCCGTGCCGGTGGCGGTAACCATGAGCAGGCTGTTGTCCGCGCCGAGGGCGTCGTACTGCACGTCGACGGAGACCACGGCGTCGGCGCCCATCTGCTGGGCGCGGTTCCACAGCTCGTTGAGTGCGGAGTCGCGCGCCTGGATGACCTCGCCCTCCTGCGACTGGACGCGACCTGCGAAGTCGCGGAACATGGCGAGACCGATGATGGTTTCGCCGCCGATCACGCGCATGTACTCGGTGATCTGGCGGCCTTCGACGTTCGGGGTCATAGTCAGAATCATATGACCAACGATAGTCGCTAACGCTCGGCCTGGTCAGTCGGCATGATGTTGAGGGTGTCGATGTTCACGTGTGGTGGCAGGCTCGCCACCCAGCGGATCGCCTCCGCGATGTCTTCCGCGGTGAGGTTGAGCTTGCCCTCGTAGACGGCGGCCGCCTTCGCCTCGTCGCCCTTGAACCGGTTGAGCGAGAAGTCCGTCTTCACGCGGCCCGGGTCGATCTCGGTGACGCGGATGTTTTGCTCGGCCTCCTCGCGGCGAAATGCACGGGTGATACCACGCAGCCCGTACTTCGCCGCGTTGTAGCCGGACCCGCCCTTGTACGCGTCCGTGCCCGCGACCGAACCGACGTTGATCACCAGGCCCTCCGACGCCTTGAGCTGCGGGTACAGCGCGCGGGTGACCCGCATCGTACCCATCACATTCGTCTCAAACATCCACTCCCAGTCCGCATCGTTCGCGTCCCGCAGAAAGTCGAGTTCCTTCGCGCCGCCCGCGTTGTTGACTACCAGGTCGACCCGCTCGAGCTGGGCCGCAAGCTTATCGACGCTCACCTGATCCGTCACATCCAACTCCGCCGCAACCCCGCCAATCTCCTTGGCGATCGCCTCGCACTTGTCCAGACGCCGCGCCGCGACGACAACGTGCCAGCCGTCCTGTGCCAACGCACGAGCTGCCGCCGCGCCAATACCTGCAGAACCGCCAGTGACTACCGCTACTTTTTGTACTGTCATGTGTTTAGGGTAACAAAATTGTGCGCGCCCCACTGAAGATCATCCACGCTGCGAGCGCCACGAAGATCGCGCCGGTGACCTTGTCCACCACGTGACCATAGGTTTTGATGACCCCGCCCAACTTTGCGGCCAAAAGTGCGAACCCCACGAACCAGACCACGCCCGTCACGATCAGCAGCAGCGCTTCAATTACCCCGGCATTAAACTGCGCGAAGATCGCCCCGAAGAAGAGGATGGCCTTCGGGTTGGAAAGGTTCGTGGCCAAGCCGAGGCGAAAGGGCTTGCGCACCGTCGACGCCGCCGGCACGTCCGGGTTACTGGCGTTGCGGATCGCGCTCAGCCCCATCCAGCCGAGGTACGCGCCGCCCACCAGCTGCAGCACCGCAAGGACCTGCGGAAACGTATTCACCAGCGCGCTCAGCCCAGCTATCGACGCCACAATCCAGCACGTGTTGCCCACCATGATCCCCAGCGCACACAACACCCCGGCGCGCCGATCCTTCGTGCCCACGCGGATGAGCTGGAAGAGGTCCGGGCCCGGGCTCGCAATCGCCGCGATCCACGTGGCAAGAAGCAGAAACATGCATTTACCCTAACCGCATGACGAATGATTGGTATAAGCCGGAGACCTTGCCCGACCACCAGCCAGGTTGGGCGCTGCTTCGCGAGTTCAACGCCCTCCACAACACCGACCCCCAACGCGCCCGGGAACTTTTGGCCGAAATCTTCCCATCGAGCGAGGTCCCCGAGATCTGGGCGCCGCTCCACCTGGAGTACGGGGCAAACACACGCTTTGGGCCGGGCTGCTTCATGAACTTCAACTGCACCATCCTCGACATCGCGGACGTGGCCATCGGCGCGGGCACCCTCTTCGGGCCCGGCTGCCAGCTCATTACGGTGGAGCACCCGCTCGACCCCGACGATCGCGCCGCTGGCTGGGAGCGCGCGAAACCCATCGTGATCGGCGAAAACTGCTGGTTCGGCGCGGGCGCCATGGTCATGCCGGGCGTGCACATCGGCGACCGGTGCGTGATCGCTGCGGGGGCGGTCGTGACGAAGGACCTTCCCGACGACTCGCTCGCCGCAGGCGTGCCCGCTGTGGTTAAACGGAACATCGCAAAGCACGCGAATTAGCACAGGTAGGCCACCATTTCCAAATCTCCTCTGCGATAACCCTTGCGAATAGAACATGCGTGCGCTACTTTGAAGGAAAGTTCATTTCGAGGGGTGACACCGTGACCACTACAACCAAAAGCCCGCCAGCCCATTTCCGTACCCAACGACCCGACGACCCAATAAGTTCCGCCGGCCAAGCCGTCCGCGACGCCCACTTCGCCGTCTTTTCCCCGTACATCGACACCGAAATCGAAGACTTCGACATGCGTGTGACTCAAATCCAGCAGGCCACCGCGTGGTCGAAAGGCTTCGTCGAGCGCGGCATCCTCGCCTTCGCCACGCTGGGCCTCCTCCCGCGCCTGCAAGCGCTCCACCGCGCCTCCCGCCTGCTCGACATGTCGCACCTCGTCGCCATCGAGCGGGTCCTCGCCGAGCTCGGGGAAAAGGTCGACCCCGAGGCGCTCTCGCTTATCGACGATGCGTTGACCTCCCTCTTCACCCCCCCCCGCACCAACCAGCACATGCCCCAACGCCACACGGTGACCCGCCGCATCCGGGAGCTGATCCGACAGATCGACCCGGAGCGCGCCTACGACCAGAAGCAGCGCAAACAGCGCGAACGCTCCCGCTCGCAGGAGCAGGTCAGCTTCGATGCCTTCCTGTTGGACGGGGTCGAGCAGTCCATCGTGCAGCTGAACACAAACGAGCTCAGCGCCGCCCGGTGCCGAAAGAGCATCATGGCGGCGGCGCGCGAGCACAAGGTGACACTGGCCGAAGCCATGATCAAGCTGCTCACCGGCGAGGTCACCCCCACGAATGCGCCAGTCCTGCACTGCTACGCGCCGAAAGGCCGCGAGCCGGGTGATCCAGTGCAGTTCCCCGGCCATGGCTGGACGGGGCCTGAGGCAACGGCAGCGCTCGATGAGTGGATCGCCAAAACCGGGGCGAAAGTGCTGGACATGGACGAAGCTGCCAACGCCTCCACGCCCAGCTACAGCCCGACTGCCGAGATGCGCGACTACGTCACCGCTCGCGACGGCACCTGCGTCTACCCCGGCTGTACCGCGCCGGCACACTCGTGCCAGCTAGACCACCGCATCCCCTTCGACGAGGGCGGCGAGACCACCCCGGGCAACCTGTTCCCACTGTGCCAGCACCACCACAACCTGAAGACGGATAAGCGGGCGAGCTACGTCCCCGACCCGGTCACCGGCGACATCATCTGGCTGTTTTCCGACGGCACCTACGAGATCAACGAGCCGGACGGGCTCCTTGGCCGACAGGTCACCCCGACCAACCCCCGGTGGCGCTCCAGCCTCGCCAGCGTGCGCGCGAACCGGGCACGGACGGCGGAGTTCAACGCCAAGGGCCACGCCATCCTCGACGACTTCGACCGCGACCAGGACCTCACGGAGGCCAAGGCACGCATCGCGGCGCTGGAAGACGAGTACGGCATGACCTTCCAGCCCAAAGACGTACTCCCCGACTACGACCCCTCCAGCTACGTCGAGCGAGCGCTCGCGGAGCTCCTCCCCGCCTAGCGCAGGTAGAACGTGTCCACCACCTCGTACTTCGGCCCGCCGCTGCGGCCCCGGCCGAGGTGGGACTCCATGAGGTGGACTTCATCCACGGTGAAGTCGGGGCCGGAGTAGACGGAGAGGGCGTGGGCGTGGTCGTCGAGAAGCAGCATGTCCCGTGTCCTGGTGCCTTTGCGGGCGACGGTCAGGTGGGCGCGCTGGCGGTGCCACTGCTCTGGGTCGAGTTGGCAGTCCGCCATCAGGTCTTTGAGCGGCGCTTTGTCCCCGCCGACGCCGATCCACAGGGTGCGGCGGTCAAAGCAGCCCGCGCCGCGCAGGTGGAGGCGAAGAGGCCGAGTAAACGCAGTCGCCTGCGAGAGGTGGTCGCTCACGGCGGCGGCGTCGTTGGGCTGGCTGCCGTAGAAGGCGCAGGTGATGTGCCAGTTGTCGGGGTCGGTCCAGCGCGTTTCAGTGCCGGAGAAGTCCCTGATTGGGCGCAAGGCGGTGACGAGGTGCTCGCGGACCTCATCTGGTGGGACGATCGCTGCGAAGAGACGTCTCATGCCCCTCACGCTACCCTGGAAACTCATGTTTGACCTTGCGAAAATCGGACAGGGCCTGCCCGTGGCGAATTCCCTGGACCAACTGCCGGATTCCGGGCCGCTCGTGGTGCAGGCACCGCCCGGCACCGGTAAGACAACGCTGCTGCCGCCGGCGATCGCGAACAAGGTCGGCAAAACTATCGTGACCGCTCCGCGCCGCGTGGCGGTCCGGTCTGCGGCGAGGAGGCTCGCGCACCTCGACGGTTCAACTTTGGGCCAAAAAGTTGGGTATTCGATCCGCGGCGAGCACAAGGACGGCTCGCTCGTCGAGTTCGTGACGCCGGGAGTCTTACTGAATCGCCTGCTCAAGGACCCGGATCTTCACGGCGTCAACGCGGTCATCCTCGACGAGGTCCACGAACGCCAGCTGGACACCGACCTGCTACTCGCCGTGTGCATGGAGGTGGCGGTGCTGCGCGAGGACCTCTACCTTGCCGCGATGTCCGCGACGCTGGATGCGAAAACCTTTGCCACCCACATGCGCGCGCAGATCCTGTCGACGGAGGCAATCACCCATCCGCTGGAGATTGAATACGCACCCCATCCAGAGCGCATCCAAGGCACCCGCGCGTTCTACCAGCACGTCGCACGCCTGGCGGAAAACAGTGACCGCCGCACCCTCGTGTTCGTGCCCGGCGCGCGCGAGGTTGACCTGGTGTGCGGCACCTGCACAGACGCAAAGCCCCTGCACGGCCGCCTTTCCTCCGCCGAGCAGGACGAGGCGCTCAATGGCGACTCTCAGGTGGTTGTTTCCACCAGCGTCGCTGAGTCGTCGATTACCGTGCCGGGCGTGCGCCGGGTCGTGGACGCGGGACTTTCCCGAGTCCCACGGCGCGACAACCGCGGAATGACGGGCCTGGTCACGGTCTCAGAGGCGGTCACCAGCGCGGAGCAGCGGGCGGGCCGCGCGGGTCGCCTCGGGCCGGGCGAAGTTGTCCGGGCGTTTTCCCGCGAGGAGTTCCAGAAGTTCGCGCCCGACATTTCTCCGGAAATTGCCACCAGCGACCTCACCTCGGCGGCGCTCGCCATCGCGGCGTGGGGCTCGCCCGACCTGCCGCTGCTCGACCCACCGCCGGAGCAGTCGCTTGCCGACGCCCACGCCACCCTCCGCGACCTCGGAGCCCTAGACGAGAACAACGCGATCACAAGTTTTGGCCGAAAGCTTGTTGCGCTGCCGCTGGACCCCCGGCTTGGTGCCGCGTTGCTGAAGTACGGATCGGGGGCGGCGGTGTGCGTCGCAAAGCTTGGCGACATGGACGCGAAACGACTCGCGCGCCTGGTGCCAACAACTCCGAAGGTCCCAGACGGCGACGTGATCGCGACCGCGTTTCCGCAGTGGGTGGCGAAGCGCATCGGCGACGAATACCTGCTCGCCAGCGGCACCCGGGCAACTTTTGGCGGAAAAGATGAGTGGATCGCCGCCGCCGAGGTACAAAGGACCGCCCGCGGGGCGATCATCCGCGAGGCTGCGCCCTACCACCTGCCGGAGGAGCGGGTTACAGAAGAAATACGAGCGGCCCTCCAGGGCGGCAAGGTCCGCGGGCGCAAGGTCCGGGCCGTCGGCGCGATCGAGTTGAGCTCCACGCCGGTGCAGCTGTCGCCGGAGGAGGCGCAGCGGGCCCTGAAGGACCTTTCCCTCCGCGACTTCCAGCTCGACGACGGAGCAAAGCGCCTCAAAGCGCGCCTCGACTTCCTGCACGAGCAGCTCGGCGACCCGTGGCCGGACGTTGCGAAAGGCGACTATTCGGTGGAAGCCATGGAGTTGGCGAACGGGGCGTCGATAAGCCAGCTCAACATGCGCAACGCGCTCTTGAGGCAACTGCCCTGGCCGGAGGCATCACAGCTTGACGAGCTCGCGCCGGAAAGGCTGCCGATCGGCCAGATCGACTACTCCACCGGGCGCCCGATCGTGCGGGTGAAGCTGCAGCTCGCGTTTGGACTCGCAGACTCGCCGGTGATCGCGGGACGCAAGCTTTTGTTCCACCTGCTTTCTCCTGCCGGGCGCGAGCTCGCGGTCACCGACGACCTGCGCAGTTTCTGGGACGGGCCGTACCAAGACGTCCGCAAAGAGATGCGCGGGCGCTACCCCAAGCACCCCTGGCCGGAGGACCCGTGGAGCGCCACGCCGACCGCGCTGACTAAAAAGCGTCAAAACTAACAGTTTCCTGGGTGTGCCAGGTAACTTATCCGTCATGACTACCCGTGCCCACACAGTGACTATGTGGACGTTGGTCTCCCTGATCATCGGTTCCACAATCGGCTCCGGCATCTTCGCCCTGCCGCAGAATATCGGCTCCGTGGCGAGCCCCGGGGCGATGCTCATCGGCTGGGTGATTGCCGGCGTGGGCATGCTCTCGATCGCGTTCGTGTTCCAGATCTTGGCGCGTCGGAAGCCGCACCTGGACTCCGGCGTGTATTCGTATGTGCGCGCGGGTCTTGGCGACTTCATCGGGTTCACCAGCGGTCTCGGCTACTGGCTCGGCTCGGTGATGGCGCAGGTGGGCTACGCCACCCTGTTCTTCTCCACCATCGGCTACTACGTGCCCGCGTTCAAGAACACGTGGGTGCTCGCGGGCGCGGTCACTATCCTGACGTGGACGATCTTTGCCATGCTCACGCGCGGGGTGAAGCAGGCGGCGGTGATGAATGTGATCACGACGATCGCCAAGCTGGTGCCGATCCTGTGCTTCATCGTGCTGGTGGCGTTCCTCGGCTTTTCCTGGGACAAGTTCACGCTCGACTTTTGGGGCGATAATTCGGCGATTCCGTTTTCCCAGCAGCTGCAGGGCATCATGCTCTACACGGTGTGGGTGTTCATCGGCATCGAGGGCGCATCCGTCTACTCTAAGCAGGCACGCACGCGTAACGACGTCGGCCGCGCCACCATCATCGGCTTCCTCTCCGTCCTGCTTCTGCTGGTCGCGGTGTCAACGCTCTCCTACGGCGTGCTGACCCAGCCGGAGCTGGCGGCGCTGCCGGAGAACTCGATGGGCGCAGTCCTTGAGGCAGTGGTCGGCCCGTGGGGCGGCGTGTTCATCTCCATCGGCCTGTGCCTGTCGGTGCTGGGCGCGTACGTGTCCTGGCAGATGCTGTGCGCGGAGCCGATCGTGCTCATGGCTAACGACGGCCTGCTGCCCAAGGCCCTGGGCAAGACCACCAACTCTGGTGCACCGTTCCGCGCGCAGCTGGTGTCCACGCTGGTCATCCAGCTGTTCGTGATCATCTTCTTCGCTAACGAGGCGTCGTATAACGCGATGGTGCAGCTGGCCACCATCATGTACCTGCTGCCGTACATCTTCTCGGCGCTCTACCTCGTGCTGCTCAGCTTGCGTGGCAAGGGCTTGAGCCACCCGCACGCGGGCACGCGCTTCGACGACTCGGGCCCGGAAACCACCCGCGCGGAGAACCAGCGCCACATGCTCATCGGCGCGGTCGGGTTCGTGTACTCCCTGTGGCTGATTTACGCGGCGGACCCGGTCTACGTGCTGCTCGGCGCGCTCGCGGTGGTCCCGGGCATCATCCCGTATGTGTGGACGCGCATCAGCAACAAGGAGCGCCTGTTCAACGCCTTCGAGTGGGTCGTCGTCGGCATTGTGGTGCTCGGTGCCGTCGTCGCCGTGCTCAAGCTTCTCGACGGCACCCTCACCCTCAGTTAACGCCAATCACCGGCCACAGCACCTCAGTGATGCGCTTGGCCAAAAGCTTCGCGCTGCCCACGTTGAAGGTCGAGCGCAGGATCACCGCGCCGACGACCATCGCGCCCACCACGCCCGGATCGACACCTGCGCGCAGGGTGCCGTTGCTCTGCGCGTCCTCGATGTCCTCGATGAACTGGTCGTAGAAGGACTCCTCGAAGCGGTCACGCCACGCCACGACGAGCGGATCGGCGGTGGCGATGAGCGAGCCGAACACTCTCGTGCCCACATTGTCCTCGACGAAGGCACCGAGCTCAGCAATGTAGTCGCGGAACGCATCCTTGGTCAGCGGTTTTCCGGCCTCGCAATAGTCGACGGGCTTCGGGATGGAGATCGCAATGTGGTCCAGCGCGTCGACCAGCATTTCCTTCCGGTCTGCGTAGCGCCGGTAGATGGTCGTCTTCGCCACGCCGGAATCGGCCACGACGGCGTCGATGGACGTGGCACCGAACCCCTCCTGCTGGGCGATGCGCAGCACAGAGTCGTAGATGCGCTCCTCCGTCGTAGGCTTCTTCGCACCAGATGTTTTTGATTGACTATCTACACGGCTCATAGCTACGTATTCTGGCATACTAGCCCGCCCGAGTCAGATATTCCTGCCACCCAAGTCGGGCACAAAGGACGACTACCAGCACAAGTAGTGCGACACGCACGAGTTTCGAGCCGCCCTTGAGCACCGTTCTTGCCCCCAATTGGGCACCCACCACGTTCGCCACGGCGAGCACGAGCGCGAGCTTCCACTGCACGTAACCGCCCGCGATGAAGACGGCGAGCGCGCCGAGATTAGTCGCGGTGTTGATCACCTTCGCCATCGCCGCCGACTGCAGAAACGCTTGCGAGAACACAGCGGTAAAGCCCATGATGAGAAACATGCCGGTGCCGGGCCCGAAGATACCGTCGTAAAACCCGACTGCCCCGGCGAGCGCAAGCCCCGCGATCGCGCGGCGGCGGGTAAACAGCTGCTGGTTTTTCGTGCCAAACTCCGGCTTGCAGGTGACGAAGATGCCGACGGCGAGCAGCAGTGCGATGATGATGGGGCGCACAACCGAGTCGCTAATCAACGCCACCGCGAGCGCGCCCCCGGCGGAAGCACATCCAGCGGCGAGCGCGTAGCCCCAGGTCAGCTTGGGCACCCCAACTTTTCGCACAAAAGTTACCGACGCCGAGGCGGTACCAGTGACCGCCGCGACCTTGTTCGTGGCCAAGACACTCGCGGCGGGGAGCCCGGTGGCGGACATGAGCACCGGGATGAGCACGAGGCCCCCGCCGCCGATCACCGCGTCGATCCACCCGGCGGCAAGAGACGCGGCAGCGAGCAGCACGAGAGTAGACATATCGCTCACGCTACTATCGGGGCCTATGCAGCGTTGGATATTTGTCGCCCCGGCCTCCGTGCTGTTGGGCTGGATACTCTCCGCGCTGCACGTGCCCGCGGCATGGATCCTCGGCGCGCTTCTCGCCGCCGGCACGTGCGCGTTGACTACTGGCGAAGAGCTGCGGGTCAACGAGCAGGTGTTTAAGCTCGCCCGCGGCGCGATCGGCGTGATGGCGGCGCTGCCGCTGGTAGGCATCCCGCCGCGGGACTTGCTTCCCTTTATCGTGCCGGGTCTGCTCGCGGCGGCGTTTGTGATCATGCTCGCCTTCGTCGGCGGCATCCTGCTGGCGGATCGTGGGGTCTCGCGGGAGACGGGTGTGCTCTCGTTGCTTGCGGGCGGGGCGTCGGTGATGCCGGCGATCGCAAAGGAAGTGGGCGCGGACGTGCGCTACGTCGCGCTCACCCAGTACCTGCGCCTGCTGGTGGTCTCGATGACGCTGCCTTTGGTCGCGGGGCTTTTGGACGCGCCGCAGACCCACGCGCCGAGCGCACTCGAGCCCTATTGGTGGATGTGGCTGCTTGTCCCGGCGCTCGTGCTTGTGGGCCAACCGGTGGGGAAGCTCCTGAAGCTCCCAAACTCCAGCGTGTTCGGCCCGATGCTTGCGACGGTCGCGTGCGGCGCGGTGGTCCCCTTCGAGATCGTGCCGCCGGAGCCACTGATGATCGGGGCCTTCCTGTGCCTCGGCTGGATCTGCGGGGGCGGGCTGTCGGTGCCAGCGCTGCGGCACTTCAGCACACTCCTGCCCGCCACGCTTGCCTACATTGCGCTGCTTATGGGTGCATGTGCCGCTTCCGGCTGGGCGGTGGCGAAGTGGCTGGGCATTAGCTTCTACGAGGGCTACCTCGCCACCACCCCGGGCGCGTTGGAAACCGCGCTGGCACTCTCGGCGGAAGGTGGTGCGGGGCCTGCGGTGGTCTCGCTGCAGATTATCCGGCTCATCTGCATCCTGATTTTCGCAGGCTACCTACCAAAGATTTTGCGGAAACTTTAGTGGCTGAGCACCGCGTGGGCGAGCATGTCCATCGGCATGGAGCCGAGTGAGAGCGCCTTGCGGTGGAACTCGCTCACCTCCATACCTTGGGCCAGCGCCTGCTCGCGCAGGTTGCACCAGTCCCGGTAGCCGATGGCGTAGGAGGGTGCCTGGCCCGGCCAGCCCATGTAGCGGTCCAGCTCGAAGGTGAGGTGGGACTCGGGCATGGCGCAGTTGTCGCGCAGGAAGGCCTTGGCGTACTGGGCGTCCCAGGTGCCGCTGCCGTCCGGCGTGGTCTTCTTCAGGTGGACACCGATGTCCACCATCACGCGCGCCAGGCGCAGGCGGCGGGAATCTAGAAGGCCCATGCGGTAGCCGGGCTCCTCGAACCAGCCGTACTGCTCCATGAGGTGCTCGGCGTAGAGCGCCCAGCCCTCCATGTGCGCGGAGTTGAAGCACATGGAGCGGCGCCACAGGTTGAGCTCGCTGCGGTTGAGCAGCGCGCTACCCTGCTGCAGGTGGTGGCCGGGGATGCCCTCGTGGAAGACGGTGGCCAGCTCCCGCCAGGTGTGGAAGGTCTCCTGGCCCTCCGGCACGGACCACCACATGGTGCCGGGCCGCATGAGGTCGTCGCTCGGCGGGGTGTAGAAGATGCCGCCGGAGCCGGCGTGGTCGATCGCGGTTGCGACCGGCGGCAGGCCGTCGGGAAGCGGGAAGCTGTCTTGGACGCGCTCGTTGACCTCGTCCATCCAGGCCAGCAGGGCGTCAGTGCCGTGCAGCGTGTAGCGCTCCTCGCGGTTGAGCCGCCGGTACGCGCCCGCCACCGTGGTGTCCGCGCCGTACAGCGACTTCGCCAGCGCCGCTTGCTTCTCGACGGTCTCCGCCAGCTCCTCCCGCGCCCAGCAGTACGCTTCATCCAAGTCCACATCGCGGCCGAGGAAGAATTCGGAGAACAGCTCGTAGCGGTCGCGGCCCACCCCGTCCTCGTGCTTCGCCTGCGGCGAGAGGTCGGTGGACAGCCAGTCGGCGAACGCGGCGAACGCCTCCTTCGCATCCTCGACCACCTTGGAACCCGCGGGGATGCCCAGGTAGTCCAGGGTGGAGCCGGACTCGCCGAGGCTCTCGCACTGGTTAATCACCGCGTCGATCTGGCGGTGCGAGGCGACGTCGCCGCTGTTGGCCGCCTCCGTGAGCGACTCCTTGTACCCGCGCAGCGCCGCCGGGACCTTCGCCATGCGCGCAGTGATGTGCTCGAAGTCCTCCTCGGTGACCTTCGGCATGAGCAGGAAGGCGTCGCGGATCGTCTGGACCGGGGAGTCGATATTGTTCAGGCGGCGCAGGAACTCGCCCCGGTGGTGCAGCTCCAGCTGGAAGGCAAGCCGGTCGCGCAGGATCGCGGCGGTGAGCCTATCGACGTCGTCGAAGTCGTCCTCGTCGTCCGAGGCGTCGGTGCAGTCGTTGAGCGCATCCACGTCAGCGATGAGGTCGCGGACGCGGTCGGCCACGGCACTCCAGTACTCGGGACTGAAGTCCTCCAGCTCAGCGTCGAAGCCATCGAGCCCGATCTGGGTGCCCATGGTGGGGGTGAGTTCGGCGTAGTCGTAGACGAAGTCCTCACACGTGGCGTCGAGAAGCGAGGGCTCGCGCTCTTTCTGCGGTTCGGTCATGGCAGGCCAGTCTATCCCAACTGGGCTTTTGATGACCACACACCGAAAAACAAACCAAGCTGTCTAAAACGATGTTTTAGGTGGTGACAGCGATTTTTCGGCACCTCAATGACCCCCAACTGGACAAAGCGGTCTGCCAGTGAGTAAATATATTCACATGAGTTCCTCAACTGCGCCGTTTACCCGACCGAGCACACCTGCGGCGAAGTGCCTCCACCTGATCCGCCTGCAGGAACTAACCTCCCGCAGCGAGCTCGTCGAGGCCACCGGACTCTCCCAGCCCACCGTCACGCGCGCCATCGCCGCGCTCACCCAGGCTGGATTCGTCAACGAGCGCACCGACCTCGCCCGCGCCAACGGCCGCGGCCGCCCGACCATCCCGATCGAGCTCAACGATCGCGAGCCCATCCACGCCGGCATCGCGGTGGGTACCGGATTCGCCTACATCGCCGTCTTCGACATCCGCGGACGCATGCTGCGCTGCGCCGACCTCGACCTGCCGGTCGCGCACCTAAGCCAGGACGACGTGGTGCAGCACCTCATGGCGGGGCTCAACCGGCTCACCGCCGGCCTCAACCGCCCGCTGGCCACCGTCGGCGTAACCGCCTCCGGCACCGTGTCCGAGGACGGCACCGTCATCGCGGTCAACCTCGGCTGGGACGGGGTGGACCTCGCTGGGCAGATGCAGGAGCAGTTCTCGGTGCCGGTGACGGTGACGTCGATTAGCGCGGCGATCATTGGCTCCGAGATGCAGTCGAGCCGCGACCTGACCCCGTCCTCCATCATGGCGCTGTTCGCCGACGACTCGATCGGCTGCGCCATCTCCACCGCCGACGGGGTGCACCCGATCCGCGTGCAACGGCGCGAGCTGACCACCAGCGGCCTGATCGATAACATCGGCTCGCCAAAAATCCGCTCGCTTGCCGACGCCGTCGAGGACAGCTCCGCCGGAACCCGCGCCGCACTCGACGAGCGCGCCCGCGGCCTGGGCAGCCTCGTCGCGGAGCTGAGCGGCGAATACTCGCCCGACACCGTGGTCGTCGCCGGCAGCGCCTTTAACGAAGACCCGCGGTCCACCGCGCCGTTCGTCCGCACCGTCCGGAAGAAGAGCACCACCCCGCCCGCACTACGGATGATCCCCACGCACAAGGAGATCGTGCGCGACATCTCGCGCGCGGTCGCCCTAGACTTCGTACTCCGCGAGCCCCTCGCGGTGGCGGCGGGCTAGCTCCACGTAGCCGGCCGCGTGCTTCACCCGCTGCTCGCGGGTTGCTGGATCCAAGGACTTGCGCACCTTCGCCGGCACGCCCGCAGCCACGGAAAACGGCGGGATCTCCTGGCCCTCCAGGACCACTCCCCCGCCGCCGACAATGCTGCCCTCGCCCACGCGCGCGCCGGAAAGCACGGTCGAGCTCATCCCGATGAGGCACGCCGACTCCACGTGGCAGCCGTGCACGAGCGCGAGGTGGCCGACCGTGACGTCCTCCTCCAGCACCGTCGTGTGGCCAGTCTCGACGTGGATAACGGCGCCGTCCTGCACATTGCAGCGCGCGCCGATGACGATCGCGCCCACGTCGCCGCGCAGGACCGCGCCTGGCCAGATGTTGACGTCTTCGCCGATGGTGACGTCGCCAATCACGGTCGCACCCGGCGCGATGTACGCGCTCGGGTGGATCTGCGGGGCCTTGCCCTCGAATGCATAAATGCCTGCCATGGTGTGCTCCTTACACGTGTGAGAGGTTCCGTTCCATACTACTCGGTCTAGATGTGTCGGATTAGTAATTTCTTTCCGACCTGCTAGTGTTCGGCAAGTAAAAACTGACCTGTTCATTATTTCGCATTGGAGCGCACATGTCTCTCCCCAAGTGGGCCACCGGGTTCGGTGCCCAAGTCATCTACGGCCTGATCATCGGCCTTGTGCTCGGGCTCATTGCCGACGACTGGCTCGCCGGACTCCTCGAGTGGGTCGGCGGCACCTACGTCCAGCTGCTCAAGCTGCTCATCCCACCGCTGGTGTTCACCGCGGTGGTGACCTCGATTGCCAAGCTCCGCGAGGTGACCAACGCGGCCCGACTCGCCGCCCAGACCCTGATCTGGTTCGCCATTACCGCGTTCTTCTCCGTGCTGATCGGCATCGCCGTCGGCGCGATCCTCAAGCCCGGCGCGAACTCCACCGTCGATGCCGCCGACGCCGCCGAACCGTCGACCACCGGCTCCTGGATGGGCTTTTTGGACTCCGTCGTGCCCTCCAACTTCCTAGGCCTTGGCACGAACGGCGAGTCCGTGAGCTTCAACGTCCTGCAGATCTTGGTCGTCTCCCTGCTCATCGGCATCGCCGCCGTGAAGGCGGGCAAGTCGGCCGAGCCGTTTATCCAGTTCTCCGAGTCGCTGCTCTCCGTCATCCAGGTCGTCCTGTGGTGGGTCATCCGCCTCGCCCCGATCGGCACCGCGGCACTGATCGGTAATGCGGTCGCCACCTACGGCTGGTCGGCTATGAGCAGCCTCGGCCAGTTCGTCCTGGCCATCTACATCGGCCTCGCCCTGGTCATCTTCGTGCTCTACCCGCTGGTACTCGCTGCGAACAAGATCAACGTCGTAGAGTTCGCCCGCCGCGTCTGGCCGGTAACCATGCTCGGCTTTGTTACCCGCTCCTCCATGGGTGTCATGCCGGTGAACCAGCGCACCGTCGAGCAGTCGATGGGCGTGCCCACCGAGTACGCCTCATTCGCCATGCCGCTCGGCGCGACCACCAAGATGGACGGCTGCGCCTCCATCTACCCCGCCATCGCCGCCCTGTTCGTCGCGCAGTTCTACGGCATTGACCTGGGCGCGACCGACTACCTGCTCATCGTGATCGTGTCCGTGCTGGGCTCGGCCGCCACCGCCGGCACCACCGGCGCGACCGTCATGCTCACGCTGACGCTGTCCACACTGGGCCTGCCACTGTCCGGCGTCGGCCTGCTGCTGGCTGTCGAGCCGATCATCGACATGGGGCGCACCGCCGTCAACGTCACCGGCCAGGCCGTCGTCGCCGCCGTGGTGGCCACGCGCGAAAAGATCCTGGACAAGCAGGTCTGGGACAACTTTTCGGCCAAAACTTCCTAAAGCTCCAGCCCGTCGAGGATCGCGTCCATCGCCTCGGCGACCCCGGTGCGCCACAGCGTCGTCGCCTTCGGGTCGCCGCGGCCCGGCCCGCCGTTGACCACCGAGACGGGTTTGCCCTGCTTGCGGGCGTCGATGACGAAGCGGTAGCCGCTCATCACCGCAAGCGACGTCCCCAGGGCGAGCACAGAATTCGACTCATCCAGCCATTCGCGCGCCGCTTCTCGACGCCCCCTCGGCACGTTCTCCCCAAAGTAAACCACCGACGGCTTTAGCCGCTGCCCGCCGCACGCCGGGCAGTCGATCATGCGGAAGCGCTCCACATCTTCTGCGCGCAGCTCCACGTCGCCGTCGGGGTTGATCATGCTTCCTGTGACCTCGACGGAATCGAAATAGTTGGGGTTGGCTTGGGTGAGCAGAGCGTCGATAAGCGAGCGGGCATGGCGCGCGCCGCAATCGAGGCAGACGACTTCTTCCATATCCCCGTGCAGCGCGATGACCTTGCGCGAGCCGGCGGCCACATGCAGCCCGTCGACGTTTTGCGTGACAATCCCGGTGAGCAGCCCGGCGCGCTCCAGCTCGACCAGCGCGAAGTGGGTGCGGTTCGGTGAGGCTGCGCGCATGAACTGCATACCGACGAACGCACGCGCCCAATAGCGGCGCACCTGCTCCGGCGAGTGCGCGAACTCCTGGTACGTCATCGGCCGACCCTTGGTCAGGCGGCCGCCTGCGGAGCGGTAGTCGGGGATGCCGGAGTCGGTGGACACGCCCGCGCCGGTGATCACCAGGACGCGGCCAGCGCGCAGCTGCTCTACTACCCGCTGGATCGCAAGCTCCGGGTCCGTCGGCGTGGTGGTTTCGTGCACGACCCGCTCGATGGAGCGCACCGCGCTCGCGTGCGCCATCTGGACGGCCGGGTCGTCGAAGGAACTTAGCGGAATGGGAGCTCTCCAATCGTGCGGCGCAGCTTGCGGGTGCGCAGCCGCTGCGGGTTCTTCGCCAGCTTCTCCATCGCGCGCACCGCACACATCACGTGGGCCTCCTTCGAGTTGGAGTAGAAGGCCTGCGCGGCGGCGGGCAGTTTCGGCACCGCGTGCAGCGGCAGGTCGGACACGGCCAGCAGCGCGCCGTAGGGGACGCGGTAGCGATACCCATTCGCGGCGATGGTGCAGGACTCCATGTCCACCGCGGCCGCCGTCGAGCCGCGCAGCCACTCCCACAAATCCTGCGGGGTCTTCCACTCCCAGTTGCGGTCGCCGGTAGATAGCACGGTGCCGGTGCGCATGAGCGCGGAGTCCTCGCCATAGATCTTGGAGACCGCCTTCTCCAGGGTGCGCTGGATCTCGGGTACGGCCGGGATGGGCGAGTCGGGGCGGATGTGCTCGTCCAGCACGGTGTCCTTGCGCTCATACGCGTTGCCCAGGATGAGGTCGCCGATGCGCATGCGCGCGTCCATGCCTGCACAGTGCCCAATCATGATCCACGCCTCCGGGCGCAGCACCGCCAGCGAGTCGGTGATGGTCTTCGCGTTCGAGGGACCGACGCCGATGTTGATCATGGTGATGCCGTCGCCGTCCTCGGTAACCAGGTCGTAGCGCGGCATCTGGTACTTCGCGTCGCCTTCCGGCACGACCAGGCGCGTGTAGCGAGAACCTTCGCGCGCCAGCTCCGCGGTCCCGAACTTCACGAACTCGGTGACGTGCATGTCGTAGTTGGTAAACAGGATGTACTTCTGCAGCGACTCGACCTGGATGCCCGTGTAGTGCTCGAGCCGGGCGAGCGCGAGGTCGAAGCGCTGGGGCCCGAAGTGGAAGAGGGGCTTTTCGGCCCCGTGGAAGGCGTCCCAGTGGCCGTCGATAATCGCGTCGTGCACGTCGTCGAGCGCGGGCCGCGGCACGTGGGGCGAATTGCCGGCGCGGGCGGCGGTGCCCCGGATGTACTCGGGCGGGATGCGGGTGTCCGAGTAGCCGACGCGGATGACGCACTCGTAGTTGGTGGTGAGCGCCTCGAGCTGCGCGCGCAGGTACGGTGCCATCAGATCGGGGCGGGAGAGCTCGGCGCTGTAGACGCCGGCCTCATCGACGTAGCCGAAGGGCTCGGAGCGATCCACCGGCACCCAGTTATCAATCGTCACGGACAGCTTGGGGTAGTAGACATCTTCGTAGCGCGCGTAGTCCCCGCTGCTCATCGCGTCGCGCGCACACTCGCACGACGCTTCATAGAGCTCAATGAGCGTATCGACGGCCACGTGCGCACTTCCCACAACATCCATAGCGCCTAGACTACTGGCTTATGGGATTTTCAGACGTGGTCCGCTGGGCGGAGCACCGCATCAACAGCGTCGACGTGAAGGCGAAATCGCGCCGCGGCTGGGTACCGCAGGTCACCGGCTTTACCGGCTACGGCAACGCCGAGCGCGCCCGCGTCCTCGGCCGCGTGCTCATGGCAGACCCGGAGCGCGAGCCGAAGACCGAAGTGGAGCGCGGCTACCGCCAATTCTTCACCACCCAGGTCCCCAACATCGCGGTCACCGTCGAGCTGGGCGACCAGCGCGTCACCGCCCAGACCGACCGCAACGGCTACCTCGAAGTACTGATTCTGGACCACGGGCTTCCACCCGGCTGGCACACCGCCACCGTGCGCACCCCCTTGAGCGCCGAGGCCACCGAGGCGCGGGTGCAGATCATCGCCGACGACGTCACGCACGGCCTGATCTCGGATGTGGACGACACGATCATGGTGACCATGCTGCCGCGCGCCATGCTCGCCGCATGGAACTCCTGGGTGAAGAAAACGAATACGCGCCAGCCCGTGCCCGGCATGCGCGACCTGTACGCGGAACTCCTCGCGCCCGGCGAGCCGACGTTCTACGTCTCCACCGGCGCGTGGAACACCTTCGACACGCTCACGGACTTCATCGCGCGCGAGAAGCTGCCGCCCGGCCCCCTGCTGCTCACCGACTGGGGCCCGACCCCGACCGGGCTGTTCCGCAGCGGCCAGGAGCACAAGCGGGTCGCGCTGCGCAACCTCATCGTGGACTTCCCCAACATCCGCTGGACGCTGGTTGGCGACGACGGCCAGCACGACCCCATGCTCTACTCGGACCTCGTCCAGGAGCACCCCGACCGGGTGCGCCTGGTGGCGATCCGCGAGCTCAGCCGCTCCGAGCACATGCTCGCCCACGGCACCACCGCCACCATTTCGCAGCCCGGCAACTACCGCACGATCAAGGCGATCCACGGGCACACCGGCTTCGACTTGGCGAGGGAGTTCAAGAAGCTGTGAAACGGACTCTCGCCGCGCTGCTCTGCACAATCGGCGTGCTTTCCGCCTGCCAGGAGCCGCCGGCAGAGGAGCTGGCACCCGTGCTCACCGAGCAGGACGAACGCCTCGGCGTGGACCCGCAGTGGCTCGAAGACGAGGTGTCAAAGATTTCGCGCGAAACTGACACCGCGCTGGGCATCGTGCTTATCGACGACGACTTCTCCGCCACCCGCGCCGGCGACACCAGCATGCTGCGTTCCTGGTCCACCATCAAGGTGCCGGTGGCGTTCGCCGCGCTGGAGCACTGCGACGTCGATAAGGCGACGCGCGAAGCGCTGATGACCTCAATGATCGAGGTCTCCGACAACGCCTCGACCGACCAGCTCTGGTGGTGCCTGGAGGCCTCCGGCGGGGCGGAGAAGTTTGTTGGCGAGGAGATCGCAAAGGCGGAGGCGGACGTGGTACCCTCCCCGACCTGGGGCGTGACCGAGTGGCCTCTCGAGTCGCAGGCGAAGTACGCCCATTACCTTGCGCAACTTGCCGATTCGGAGCCGGACGAAAACGCCGCCTTCGTGCTCGACCTCATGGAGCACGTGGACGAGTCACAGGCCTGGGGCCTGGGCAGCCTGGGCATCCCTTTCAAGGGCGGCTGGAGCGATACCCCCGAGGGGACGTGGGAGTCGCGCCAGTTCGGCTACGCCACGCTGGGTGAGAAGCGCTACGGCATCGCCGTGGCCGCAACCAGCGAGATCGGGTCCTTTTCCGACACCACCGACGCCCTCGACAAGCTGGCCGCAGCGCTCGGCACCGTCTAGATGCCGCCGAGGAGGAGGCGCACCTGCTCGATGCGCTCGGCGGTCGGGTCTGCCCCGAGCTGGTCGCGATAGGCCCGGATGAACAGGTGTTGGGTGCCGGCGATCATGAACAT
Organism: Corynebacterium sp. HMSC074A01; assembly: GCF_001831515.1. Lineage (GTDB taxonomy): Bacteria > Actinomycetota > Actinomycetes > Mycobacteriales > Mycobacteriaceae > Corynebacterium. The sequence continues at coordinate 148,277 of NZ_KV825598.1, read as the reverse complement.
GGCCGTATCGTCGAGAAGCTGCCCCGAGGCCTTTTTACCCTGCTCATCGAGCATCGCCCTGAGCCCGTCGCGGATCGGCGTAAACAGCAGGTCGCACAGCACCTGGTTGAGCTTCGCGTGCACCGGGGAGTCGATGAGGTGGCACACCATCGGCCGGTACGGTTCGATCGCGCGGGCGAGCTGGCGCACCTGCTCCGGGTAGCTTTCATCGCCGACGAAGTTGGCGGCGAACTCCTCGTAGGCAGGCGCGAGCACGGCCTCCCCGGCCGCGAGCACCACGCCGTCGCGGTCCTGGAAATGCTCGTAGAAGACCTGGCGGCTCACCTGCGCCGCCTTCACAATGCCAGAGACGGAAAGCTGGTCCACCCGCTTGGTGGCGAGCAACTCGATTGTGGCGCTCACGAGCGCCTCGCGGGTGCGGACCGCCCGCGGGTCAACACTGCCCTGTCTCCGTGCCACGTTCTTCGCCTGGGTCATTTAAAACGCCTTGCGCAGGATACCGAGCACCTCAGCGACGCGGTCGGCGGCTTCGGCGGCGCTGCCTGCTTCCCGTACGGACTTGACCATCAAGCGGAAGGCACCAGCACGCAACAGATCGCCGAGGTCCTCCTGGTACTGCTGGTCGATCTTGCCCAGGCGCTCTTGCAAGGAGTCGACCGCGTTGCGCAGCATCGGCTGCTCCGGGGTGGTAAAGACCCCCAGCACAGCGGGCAAAGCCGGGCCGCCGACCACGTTGAGCAAAAGGTCGCGCTCCTCGTACATGCCGCCGACGAGCACGTCGATGGCGGCGCGCGGGCTGTCGCTTTCGATGTATTCCTTGATATATGCGTCGATGACGGGGCGGAAGGTGTGCTCGATGAGCGCGCCGACCACGGCGTCACGGCCGTCGTAGTGCTCGTAGAAGACCTGGCGGCTCATGCCGGCGCGCTTCACGATTGCGGAGACCGTAATGTCCTCGGTCTTATTTTCCAGCTGGAGTTCCCTTGTGGCATTCAGGAATGCCCCGCGGGTCCGTACTGCGCGGGGGTCCATACTGCCCTCTCGACGGGCCATTGTCGCTCCTCTACCTCCGCTCCATCTACCGGATGCACGTTATTCTTGGAAACGGTGATCGCTTCCATCATTTCAACACCCGTAAATTACCCTATTAGTCAAATTTAAGAAAGTGGGTTGCAGTGTCTACTGCTTCTTCTCTCGCAGATACCACAGTTGCGCTGCTGCAAGAGTTAATTCAGCTCGCGTGCGTCAACGATCTCACCCCCGATTCTGGGCAGGAGCACAAGGCCGCGGATGCGCTCGAACGCTTCTTCGCGGATTGCCCCAACGTGCGCGTCGAGCGCTTCGAGTCGCACCCGGGTCGCACCTCCATCGCCTTCACGCTGGAGGGCTCGGACCCGGACGCCGAGCCGCTGACTCTGCTCGGCCACACCGACGTGGTACCGGTCGATGCGGCGAAGTGGACGAAGGAGCCCTTCGGGGCCCAGCTTATCGACGGCCGCGTGTACGGCCGCGGCGCCACCGACATGCTCTACATCACCGCCGCCATGGCCGCCGTGGTGCGCGACGTCGCCTTAAGCGGCACCCAGCCCGCCGGCACCCTGACCTTTGTCGGCTGCGCCGACGAGGAAGCCCGCGGCGGGCTCGGGGTCGGCTGGCTGGCCGAGCACCACCCGGACGCCTTTTCCTGGAAGAACTGCCTGTCCGAGGAGGGCGGCTCGCACCTGCCCGTACAGGACGGCTCGGACGCGCTGGTCGTCGTCGTGGGCGAGAAGGGTGCCGCGCAGCGCCGGCTGACGGTGCACGGGGACGCCGGCCACGGCTCTACCCCGCACGGGCGGGAGCTGACCATTGCGAAGATCGGGAAGGTGGCGGAGCGCGTCGCGGCGCTTACACCCCCGGTGACCACGGACGAGCCGTGGCCCGGCTACGTGCGGGCGTGGAAGTTCGACGAGGCGACCGAGGCGGCCCTGCTTGCCGGCGAGGGCTACGAGGCCTTCGGCCAGCTTGAGCGCTACTCGCACGCGATGAGCCACCTCACCGTCGCGCCGACGGTGCTGCGCGCGGGCGGGGCGATCAACGTGCTGCCCTCTGAGGCCTCGCTGGATTTAGACATCCGCCAGCTGCCCGGCCAGACCCAGGAGGAGATCGACGAGCTGCTGCGCGAGGCGCTGGGCGACATGGCCGACGAGGTGGAGATCACTCACCTGATCACCGAGGACGCCACGGTCTCGCCGACCGAAGGCCCGTTGTACGAGGCGATCGTGGACACCTTTGCCGAGTTCTTCCCCGACGCCGCCGTGGTGCCGACACTGGCCGCCGGCGGCTCCGATCTGCGCTTTGCGCGCCGCAAGGGCGGGGTCGGCTACGGCTTCGCCCTGCACCAGCGCGAGCGCACACTCGGCCAGGTGCTTGACCTTTTGCACAGCCACGACGAGTACGTGGAAGTAGAGGACATGGAGCTGACCGTCAAGGCCTATCGGAGCCTGGTGCGGCGGATGGTGAAGGCGTAAAACCTTTCGCACCCCTTTCGCACCCCTTTCACATCTGTCACATCCGTGCCATACTGGGCCGCATGAAGATTCGCGCTATTGCCCTGTCCGCGGCCGCCGCGGGCACCCTCTTTGCCGCCCAGCCCGCCCACGCCGACGCGATTGACGACGCCCTGGCGAAACTCCCCGCCGGCGAAATCTCCTGCGAGCAGGCAGAAAAGTACTGGACCAACGACGCCGACTACAACGCCAAGGTGCGCCAGGCGCGCACCATCGCGCGCTTCGACAGCCGCGGCCCGCAGATTCTCGACGCACTCGCACGCGTCGAAAGCGCGGCCAACCGCTGCGGACTCAAGGGCACCAACGGCGGGGGCCAGCAGGCTCCGGCGCAGCAGGCCCCGGCGAAACCTGCTCCGGCCCAGCAGGCTCAGCCCGCGCCCGCGAAACCTGCACAGTCGGCACCTGCTCAATCCGGGAAGCCGGTGATCGTGCTCGCGCCGCAGGGCGTGCCGACCTTCGACGCCCCGGTGTCCAACGTGGCCACGGTGCGCCTACCGGACCTGGCGGTCATCGCGCAGCAGCTGCTCGCCCAGTACGCACCGGGCTCCTCGCTGCCGTTCTAGGCCTGCCACTCGTAGAAGACTTCTTCCCCGGCGCGGATGCGCACCCCGTAGGTGGGTTCTAACCACGCGTCGGTTTGGATTTCCTCGCCGCCCTCGCCACGACTCCGAAGGGAGATCGTGGCGTTTTGCTTGTCCAGGACCTCCACCTCGGCGTGCGTGAGCCACTGGTTGCGGCGGCGCACCCCGATGAGCTTCTTGTGCTCGGCGAGCACCCAGGCACCCAGCTCAGAGAGTTCCGCAGGGGTGGCGGGCAGTGGGGGGCGTACGGGGTCGTCGGCGGCGAAGCCCTCGCCGCGCAGCGCTTCGAAGCCCTGCTCGTCGCCGTAGTAGATGCTCGGCATGCCGGGCAGGCTCATCAGCAGCGCGAGCGCGATGATCTCGCCGTCCTGGCCCACCTTGGAGGCGATGCGGTCGACGTCGTGGTTGCCGATGAAGATGTTCGGCAGGGTGCGCGCAGCGGTCTCGGCGTGGCGGCCGATCGCGTGGTCGAGCTCCCAGAAGTTCGTGTCCGCAATCGACGACCACAACCCCTTCCACAGCTCGTACTGCGTGACCGCATCCAGGGTGCCCGCCTCGGTGATGGCGGCGTAGTCGCCGTGGATGACCTCGCCGAGGATGAGCACGTCGGGGAACTCCTCGCGCACGCGCTTAAGCACGGTGCGCCAGAACTCGGGCGGCACCGAGTAGGCCACGTCCAGGCGCCAGCCCTGGATGCCGCGGCGCAGCCAGTGGCACATGATGTCCACCACCGCGTCGACAATGCGCGGGTCCTCGTGGTGCAGGGTGGCCAGGTCGGCGTGGCCCTCCCAGTCGGTGTCGCCGGCCAGTCCCTCGGCGACCCAGGGGTGGGTGCGGGCGACGTGGTTGAACACGCCGTCGAGCATGACCTGGATGCCGCGGGAATGGCAGGCGGTGATCAGGCGGTCGAAATCGGCGTCGTCGCCAAGCCGGGCGTCGATGCGGTAATGATCGAGCGTGTCGTAGCCGTGGGTGACCGACTCGAAGATGGGGCCGAGCAACAGCCCGTTGCAGCCGAGCTCGATGAGGTAGTCCAGCCAGGCCTCCAGCTGGCCGAGGCGGTGCCCGGAATCGTCGCCTGCGCGGTCGCGGATGGGGGCGCCGGTGGCGCCGAGCGGGTAGACGTGCCACCAGATCACGTCGGCGAGTTGCGGTTTCATGTAGGTGGGCTCCTTCCACGCGGATGTAGGCTCAAGGGCATGACGCGCCGCTTGAGTGTCGAGGAACGCCGCGCCGAAATCCTCGACGCCGCCACCACGACCTTCGCTTCCCTGCCTTATGGCGATGTCTCTGCCCAGCTTATCGCCCAGCGCTGCGGGGTGTCGGAAGGCCTCATCTTCCACTACTTCGGCTCCAAAGCGGGCCTGTACGCGGCGTTTCTGCAGGAAACAGCGTTCGACTTCACCCGCTTCCGCGAGCCCGCCGAGCTTGTGCGCGCCTACCTCGACCACATCGCCGCGCGCCCCTTCGTCTGGGCGGCCGGCCGCCGCAGCGGGGAGGAACCGCTCGAGGCGATCCACCTGCGCATCGAGCACCGCGACGCCACCGTCCACACGCTGTGCGAGCTCCTCGGCCGCAGCGACGAGCGCGCCCGCGTCGCGGTCTCCGGCTCACTCGGCTTTCTCGACGCCATCGCGCTGGACTGGGTCGACGAGGGCTGCCCCGCCGCGCGTCGCCAATTGCTTCTCGACGCCACACTCGCCGCCCTCACAGCCGCCCTCTAGCCCTCCCCGCGCCGCCGGATCAGCGGCTCGAGGCGGTCCTGCAGGCGTTCGCGCCACGCCTCGACGGCCTCCTTGTAGCCCTCCTCGTGCGGGTGCATGCCGCGGTGGGTGAAGGTGACCTGCGTTTCGCCCTGCTCCTCCTCGCTGTCGCTGAGCTCGAAGATGAGCGAGGTGTCGTCCCAGTCGCGGTCCTCCTTCTCCTTGCCCGTGGTCTCGGTATGCCAGACCAGGCGGTCGCCCTCTGCGGCCTCTTCGACGCGGAACTCGGCGTATTGGCTGTCCGTGTCGAAGTGGAACTCGCCGCCGGCCTCGGCCGCCGAGCCCTCGATGTGGTCGTCCCACCAGTCCTTCGGCGTGGTGATCGCCTTGAACACCGCGGTACGCGAGGCGGGCACGGTGAAGGTGGTGGAGAAGTCCTTGATGGCGCGGACCTTGGTGCCGTCGGAAAACTCGTAGTCCGGCATGGCGGAGTCGGGGTCGTAGATGCTGACCTCGTAGCCCTCGTCGCGAAGCTGGCGCAGCCCCTCCTTGATGAGCAGGCGGCCGGCCTTATTGAAGCTGGTCACATTCGACACGTCGAGCACCAGCGTGCCGCCGACGATGCGCTCGCCGGACAGGTCGTGCAGGATCTTCTCCGCGGCGGTGAAGTTGATCATGCCCTGCAGCACCACCACGGTGCAATCTTCTCTGCGCTCCACCGACCGAATCCCCGGCGCCGTGTAGTAATCCGCGCCCATCAGGTTCAGCCCGAGCGAGGCGGACATCTCGCGGAAGATCTTCACCCCGCGCACCGAGTTACCCTGCTCGTTCAGCCGCGGACTCAGCGACGCCAAGCCCAGCTGCCCCGGCATCGTGCCGATCAGCCCGCCGGCCACACCCGACTTCGCGGGGATGCCCACGTTGACCATCCACCGCCCCGAGCCGTCGTACATGCCCGCCGAAGTCATCACCGCCTGCGTAATCCGCGCCGCGGCCGCGGAGCAGACCCGCTCGCCGGTGATCGGCTGGACTCCGCCGTTGGCCAGGGTGGCCGCCATCGTCGCCAGATCGCGCACGGTGACCAGCACCGCGCACTGCTGCGTGTAGGACTCGATCGCGTCGTGCGCCTGGTCCTGCACCATGCCGAACTCGCGCAACAGGTGCGCAATCGCCAGGTTGCGGTGCGCGGTGCCGATCTCGGACTCCACCAGCGACTCGTCGATAGTCAGCTCGCGGCCCGCAAGCTTGGAAAAGAACGCGCGGATCTTCTCCACCCGCTCCTGAACCGAGGACTCAGCGCCGTTGATCAGCTGGTTCACCGCGATCGCGCCCGCGTTGATCATCGGGTTCGCGGGCCGGTGCGTGTCCTCCTCCAGCGAAATCGCGTTGAAAGCATCGCCCGACGGCTCCACGCCCACGTACTTGTGCACCTCCGCCGCGCCCAGCTCCTCCAGCGCGAGCGCGTAAACGAACGGCTTGGAGATGGACTGGATGGTGAACTCGTAGTCGTCATCGCCCGCCGAGTAGAGGTTCCCCGACGTCGTGCACAGCGCCACGCCGAGCTTGTCGGGGTCGGCGGCGGCGAGCTCCTCGATGTAGTCGGCGAGCTCGCCGCTGTCGTCGTCGCGGACTCGTTCCAGCAGGTGGTCAAGGTATTCAGGTACAGGCGTAGGCATGCGCGCCAGTCTAGAGCTTCATGCTTAGCGACGCCCACTCTTTCCTCTTTGTCTAGTTTCCTTGCCATCGTGGCGCGTTTTCTTTATTGTTTGTCGTAGGCGCTTACATAGACCCGAAAGGAGCGCTGATGCCAGACACACACGAAAACATGGTCCGCAAGTGGCGGCGGTGGCAGGAACTCTCCCAAGCCGAACTCGCCCAACAGGTGGGTGTCTCCCGCCAGACCATCGCCAACATCGAAAAAGGTAACTACTCCCCCTCCGTCCACCTCGCACTCGACATCGCACGCACGCTCGGCAAGACCGTCGAAGCCCTCTTCGGCGACGAGCAGGAAGGATAATCCCATGTTGAAGAAGTACGGCGACACCAAAATCGCCCTGGCGAACCAGGGCACCGACGACGAATACCAGCAGCAGATCTTGCATCAGTCCAGCACGGTGACCTCGGAGACGCTGCTGTACACCACCACGTTCATCATGGCGATCCTCGCCTGGGTCCTGCCGAGCGGCGCGGCCATCTACTCGCTGCTCGCCCTGCTGCCCGGCACGCTTGCGCAGACCGCCGGCGCACTGTGGATGCAGAACTACACCCCGCGGCCCCGCCCGCCCAAGATTTTCACACTGTCAACACTGCCCATCTGGATCTTCCTCGCGATCACCTTCGCTGGCATTGCCTTCAACGACTACGACGGCGATCCGAGCGGCGCGGTCGGCATAGTTGTCGGCGCGATCGTTGGCGGTGGTGCGGCCGCGATCTTCGCACCCCGCCTGCAGCGCTCGCAGCGTCGCAAAGACGAGGAACGGCTGGACCAAAACCTCGAGGATTAATAACCACGGTTATAATCGGCAGTATTCCGTTCACGACAAGGAAGGATGCCGATGTACCTCGCAGAAAAGCCGAACCCGAAACTCAACTACCTCAGCGATGAGCACGCCGAAATCATCAAGGCGACGCTCCCGCCGGTGGGCGAAAACATCGAGACGATCACCACGACGTTCTATTCCAAGATGTTCGCCGCCCACCCGGAACTCATCGCCAACACGTTCAACCGCGGCAACCAGAAGCAGGGCGCGCAGCAGAAGGCTCTGGCCGCTTCCGTCGCCACTTTCGCCACCCAGCTGGTGGACCCGTCAGCGCCGGACCCGGTCATGATGCTCGACCGTATCGCCCACAAGCACGTCTCGCTGGGCATCCGCAAGGACCAGTACCAGATCGTGCACGACAACCTCATGGCCGCGATCGCCGAAGTGCTCGGCGACGCGGTCACCCCCGAGGTCGCAGAGGCCTGGGACGCCGTCTACTGGCTCATGGCCGATGTGCTAATTCAGCACGAGGCCAAGCTCTACGCCTCCGACGGCGTCACCGACGGCGACGTCTTCCGCCGCGCGACCGTCACCGCCAAGGAGCAGCTCACCGACACGGTGTTCACCTACACCCTCACCGGTGATTTTTCTACCCCGCGGCCCGGCCAGTACACCTCCGTGGGCGTCACGCTTGACGACGGCGCGCGCCAGCTCCGCCAGTACTCCATCATCGAAGGCGACGCGAACTCCTACCGCATCGCCGTGGAAAGCGACGGCGAGGTCTCCACCTTCCTGCGCGAACGCGTAGAAGTCGGCGACACCGTCGACGCAACCCTCGCCGCCGGTGACCTCGTCCTCCAGGACGGCGACAACCCGGTCGTGCTGATCTCCAGCGGTATCGGCTCCACCCCGATGGTGGGCATCTTGGGCCACCTCGCCCGCACCAACTCGGACCGGAAGGTGTGCTACCTGCACGCCGACGATTCCGAGGAATCGTGGGCGCAGCGCGAGGAAACCCGCGCGCTCGCGGACAAGCTCCCCAACGCCGAGGTGCGCGCGGCCTTCCGCAGTCAGGGCGAGCGCATCACCATCAGTGAGGCAGATGTCGACGGCGCTGATGTCTACCTCTGCGGCGGCGCAAACTTCCTCCAGGCTATCCGCGAAGATCTGGCCGAAAAGTCGCCCGCCAACGTCTACTTCGAGCTGTTCAGCCCGAACGACTGGCTGATCAACTAGCGCGGGTCAGTGATGCGCGCCCCGCACTCGTTGAACCGGTCAAAGGGCTTGAGCTCGACCTTGAGCTCGCCCGCCCGCCCGTCGATGTAACCCGCGTGGAGCGCGCCCACCGTCCGGTCCGGCAGCGTGCCGTCCGGGCCGATGAAGGGGCAGGCGCGCAGGCCCACCTCGCGCGAGGTCTCGGCTACGGAATCCTCCCGCATGTCCGGGTCAAAGCCCATCGCGCGCAGCAGCCGCACGAGCCCTTCGGCGGCCTCGTCCAAATCCTCCGGCACATCCCCCTTGTGTCCGGACTTCGCCGCCCACTGCTGTCCGATCTCGCGGGCTTGCTCCAGGTCCCCGTCGGCAAGCATGCCGGTGAGCATCTCGACGAGTTCGATGTACTCGCTCGCCACCTCGCTACCACGCGGCACCCGCGCGGTGAAGATATGCGAGGGACGCCCCCGCCCCACCGTGTGCGCCTGCCTGCGCGAGACCAGCTCCTGCGCGATCAGCTCATCCAAGTGGCCGCGCACGGTGTTGATGTGCATGCCGAGCTTGTGTGAGAGCTCGGCGACCTGCGCCCCGTCGGGAAACGCCTGCAGGGCATGAAAGACTTCCCGCTGCTTCGCGCTCAATTCGGCGGCGGCAGCGGTGAGCTGAGACGCAGGGCGTGGCGCTCGTCGGCGAACCATGTTTCACACCCTCCTACGGCGGGACTTCTTAGACAGTTGCTTGAATCAAGTATAGAAAGTGCGCAGGCAAAACTCCTAGTCTGGCCATCCATCTCCAACTTTAGTACGATATTCTTCGTGGAAAAAATGAGTCGGCTACACCTCGCAACGGGTGGGCTCATTGCATTCTGGGCCAGTGTCGCGCTCATCAGCGCGCTTCTTGAGGTGCCGCGCTGGGCCATCATCCACCCGCTCACCCTTGGCGTGGTCACGACCGCCATCCTCACGTACTCCACCCACTTCACTGACGCCTTGACGCGCACCTCCTCCCGCCCTTTAGCCGTTGCTGTTCGTCTCGCCGCGCTCAATCTCGCGCTCATCGCCCTGCTTATCGACGCCCTCCGCCTCCGTTTTTCCACCCTCTCCGACATCGCCGCCGCCACCGCAGCGTGCGTGCTGCTCTGGCATGGGGCGTCCATTGCCCGCAAGCTGCGCCAGGGACTGCCTGGGCCTTTCGCCGTGACCGTCTACTGCTACATCGTGGCTGCCGTATTCTTCGTACTCGCCGTCGCCGCCGCCGTTGTCCAGCAGAACACTGCTGCCCACGCCCGACTCGCTGTCTGGGGCTTCGCCTGGCCGACCATCGCCGGCACCGTGCTCACCCTGCTTCCCACCATGACGAAACAGCGTGCCTCCACCACGGCCCGCAACCGACTTTTTCGCACGCTGCTCGTCCACTGCCTCGCCCTTCCCCTTGCAGCAGCCCTGCCAGGCACACCCTTCGCCGCACTTGCACTGCTCGTGTGCGCCCTCGCTTGGTCATTCGCGCTGCAGCCTGTCCTTGCCGGCACGCTCGTGACCGCAGAGTTCTCAGCATCCGCGCTCGAGCTCACTGCTGGCCTGCTCTGGCTGCTCGGTGCCATGTACGCCGACGCCGCAACGCAGTTCCTCGGTACGGAGCGGTTTCCAAAGCACCTCCTGGCGTTCATCTTGGTCGCGGGGCTTGCACAAATCGTCGTGGGTGCCCTCGGCCATCTCCTGCCCGTGCTCACTCGTCGCGTCACCAAGCCTGACACCGGATATCTCAAGGTCGGCCTGCTCAACGGCGGTGCCATCATCACGCTCATCACCCCACATATCGGCCTCCCTATCCTGGTGGTTGGGCTGGTCCTGCACGCAAGAAAGGTCGCTTTCCCATGAACCGAACCGAATCCCTCGCCTGGGGGCTGATCGCCCTCTTCGTCACCCTTGTCGTGGGGCTCACCCTCGCGTTCAGCCCCACCGACACCGCGCAGGCCCCGATCAGCGAGGACGCCACCGTCTTCGACATTGACATTCAGGGCATGTCGTTCGTCCCCGACACCATCAACGTCGCCCCCGGCACCCACGTCGTGCTCACCATCACCAACTCCGATACCCAGCAGCACGACCTCAAGCTTAGCGACGGCCACACCGGCCGCATCGACCCCGGCGAAACCGTCACCCACGACTTCGGCGTCTTCGACGAGGACACGCAGGGCTGGTGCACAATCGCCGGACACAAGGCGATGGGGATGACTTTTGATGTGGTCACGAGTGGGGGCGGTGGGGCGTCGACAAGCGGCGAAGGGCGCGACGCGACACTGCCGGAAGCCAGCGGCGAGCTGCACGAGCACACCTGGACCATCGAAGACGACGGCGACACCTGGACCTTCGACGGCCAAGCACCCGGGCCGACGCTGCGCGGACGCGTGGGCGACCGCTTCCGCATCACCATCGAAAACCGCGGACACATGACCCACTCCATCGACTTCCACGCAGGCGAAATCAGTCCCGACGAACCCATGCGCGACATCCAGCCGGGCGAGCACCTCACCTACGAATTCACCGCGCGGCGCTCAGGGATCTGGATGTACCACTGCGGCACCATGCCGATGAGCCAGCACATCGGGATGGGCATGGTCGGTGCCGTCGTGATCGACCCGCCGGACCTTGCGCCCGTCGACGGCGAATATCTCCTCGTCGCGCGCGAAATCTACGGCGACGAGCCCGCGACCGCCTTCAACGACCACCCCGCGCAATACGTCGAGCGGCCCATCGAGGCGCACGTCGGCGACACCGTCCGCGTGTGGCTACTCAACGCAGGCCCCGACACCGCGCTGAGCTTCCACGTCGTCGGCGAAATCTTCGACACCGTGTACAAAGAGGGGACCTATTCGCTTCGCGACGCCCACGACACCGGCTCCCAGGCCCTCGACCTGCTTGCCGCACAGGGCGGGTTTGTCGAGCTCACCTTCGACGAGCCGGGCACCTACACCTTTGTCAACCACCTCATGACCGAGGCGGAGCAGGGCCAGCGCGGCCAGTTCCTGGTTCGCGCGAACTAGCCCGGGCCACGTGGTCGGTGCCGGTGGGCGTGACCTGGCCCGACGGCGAGACGTAGACGATCTGCCCGCCGCGGCGCTCAGTGTGCCCGCGGGTGACGCGGCCCGCCTGGTGGTTGTGGTAGCGGCACAGCCAGCCGAGGTTGCTCACCACCGTTTCGCCACCAAAGCGATGCTCGGTCATGTGGTGGGCGTCGCAGCGCGAGGCCGGCACGTCGCAATCTTTCCACGTGCAGGTGGCGGAGTCGGCGAGCATCATCGTGCGGTGCTTCTCCGTGGCCAGGCGCATGTCGTAGGCGTTAACGGGGCCGTCCATCGCGCCGATGAGGATGATGTGGCCGAACTGTGAGAACTTCATGCGCACGAACTCCTCGCCGGGCATGACGACCCCGTTGGCGAAGCGGACCGTGACGTCCTTGCCCGCGCCGGAGAGAATCTTCTCGTAGTCGCCCAGATCCAGGTTCACGCTGAGCTTGACCAGGTAGTCGGCCCGCGGGCAGTCCTGGGTCAGCCAGGTGGTGACGTCGTTTTTGGCCGCGTCGTAGGCGGCTTGGACGTCGAGCGCGGGGCCGGTGACGCGTAGCGTCGCTAAGCCATCGCCATGGTGCTTGACGCGAGCGCAGGCGGTGCGCGGCGCGGGCGGCTGCAACTCTTCCTTCAGCGCCGCCGCCCGCTTCCGAATCCGCGACAAGTCCCCGGCAGTGTTGCACAGCGTGTCGATGTAGTGCCAGCGCTTCGTCGCGTCCTTGATCGAGTTCGCCGTGCGCGCGATGTAGGCGAGCGTCTCGATCCGGTGCCCGTTTTCGCGCGCCCCCTCGTGCGCGCGCTGCTGGTAGCGCGAGTGCGAAGTCGCCGCGCACAGCGTCCGCGCCGCCGCGACCAACTGCTTCGCGCGGTCGTACTGCACGCCCTCGGCCTGCACCTCGCGAGCAGACTTGCCCGCCGCAGCGGCGACAAAGTCGAAACCGCTCCGGTCGAACTGGGCAAGTGAGGCGAGTGCGTTCATGCCCGCCACAATACCCGGTTGACCAGCGCAAATGGAGGTTTGTGAGAAGTCTCCCACTTTGCCCGGATCACGGAACCGGCGGGCGAGTTTTTGCGTCTAATAGTGTTTAGGCTTTTGCGGCGAGCAGTTCGGCTTTTTGCGCGCGCACGGCCCGCACCATCAGCGGCAGGAAGGCAACGAGGACGCCGAAGCAGCACGCACTCATCGCCACGCGCAGCCAGGAGTTTTCGGTGGCAATCCAGACCACGAGCGCGGCGTTGAAAAGCACCACGCGAAACAGCGAGCCGCGGGCGAGTTCGGCCAGCCCGGCGCGCACGGCGCGGGGGCCGCCGCCCATCGTCGTGGGCAGCAGGTAGCTCATGGTGCCGATCAGTAGCTGGGCGGCGAACCCGAGCAGGAGCGCGAGCGTCGGGATGTCCGGCAGGTCGATCGGCATGGCGAGGCGCACGGCGAACCAGAGCATCGCGACAAGCAGCCAGATCAGTGCCGCGAAGGCGCTGAGGCCGGGGTAGGTGACGCGGTCACGGGGGTCGCGAAGCACCTCGAGGACGTTGACCAGAAAGCCGTGGAAGGTCCACAGCCACGCGGCGACGTACACCAGCACGCCGACGCTGGTGAGCAGGTCCACGCCCGCGAGTGCGCCACAGCTCGCCACGATCACGCCGGCGGCGGCGAGCGGGATCGACGTGCCCGCGCGGTCTCGCATCCCGTTGATGCGCCACATCGCTGGGAAGAGCACGGTCAGCGACGCGAGCGCGGCGAAGCCGACGAAGCCGCCAACGTTGACAAACAGGTGCGCCATCCGCACGCGTTCCTGCCAGTCGCCGGGCAGCCCGTAGGACAGGGCGGCGCCAAACACGACGCCAACCGGCAGGCAGGCCGCGCTCGCCACGTAGCCAAGCGCGACCGCCCGGTGCCGCTTGTCGCGCCCGGCGCGCCGCACCTGCGCGTACAAAAGCCACGCGTGCCAGGCCAGCACCCCCGCGACGAGTGCCGCGCCGATCCACGTCAGCCAGTAGGTCACGAGCACCTGACCGACCAGCACGGCCACCACGCCCGCGTTGAGCGCCCAGGTGCGGCGCAGCTGGGCGGGCCGGGCGGCGTCGGGAAGCCGCTGCTGCAGGAAGCGCTCGGTGAGGTTTTGCGACCACACCACAATCGAGTTCGTCAAAATCCCGAGCGTGAACACGTGGATGAGCAGCCATCCTGGCTCGGTGAACACAACGTGCGTCAGCCCGAGCACAATGAACACGAGCATCCAGACGGTCACCGGCCTAGACGCGCGCCTGTGCCAGGTGTGCGGGCTCCAATCCTTCGCCATATTCCCAATATAGCCCGTGCTTATTCGATGAGCTCGAGCAGCTTCTCGACGACCACCGCCCTGTTCCCCTCCGCCAACGGCCGCGCATAAATGTGGTCGTGCACCCACAGCACCGAGGCCGCGAGCAGGTTCGGGTCGGTTGCCGTGTCGTCGGAACGCGGCAGCCACCGGTCCTCCACCTCGAGCCAGGGGCGCGAGAAGTCGGGGTGCGTGCGGGAGTGGAGGGTGACCATGAGCTCGGCGAGCGGCTCGTGTTCGCTCATGGTCACCAGCATCGCCCGGTAGCGCTCGCGCGGGGTGAGCGCATCTGCGTCCTTGCCGCCGGCGTGGGCGCGGACTTTGTCCTCCCACACGGCCGCGGTGTACTCGTGCAGCCCGACCAGCAGGGCGTGGCGGGACGGGAAGTGGTAGAGCAGGCCGGACTTGGACAGGTCGGTCTCAGTGGCGAGCCGGTCGTAGGTGACGGCCTCGATGCCGCCCGGGTCGGAGGCGACGATGGCGTAGGCGGTGCGCAGGATGTCGTCGCGCTTACTTTTGCGGGGCATGGAGTTCTCCAGACTTGGGGTTGTCGCGGAAGCAGAACGCGGTCGTGGCGGAAAAGACGAGCGCCGCGGCGGCGAGGACGAGTAGGACGGCGTGGTAGGCGTCGGTGTAGGCGGTGGCGGCGGCGGGGTCTGGCGTGGCGTCGTAAAGCGCCTCCATGCCCCGCGGGAAAGACCGCTCGAACCAGAGCGGCAGCAGCGAGCCGGTAATCGCGACGGTGAGCAGGGTGCCGAACTCGTAGGAGACCTCTTCGACGCCCGCGGCCATGCCCGAGCGGTGCGCGGGCGCGGCGCCGATAATCGCGATCGAGCTGACGCTCATCACGCAGCCGGCGGAGAAGCCGAGAATGACCAGCGCGAGGAGCTCCAGGGCGAGCCCCTCGGCGGAGTCGCCGGCAATCAGCAGCGCGGTGCCGACGGTCGCGCCGAGGAAGCCTCCGGCGATGAGCGGGAGGAAGCCGATGCGGTGCAGGTTCGCGCCGCCGAGGACGGAGGCAGGGATCGCCGCGACGGCCATCGCGGTAATGACTGCGCCCGCGTGCAGGGGCGTGAAGCCGCTGACCAGCTGCAGCTTCTGGGCCGTCATCAGCTCCACGCCCGCGAGCACGAACATGCCGCCGGCCGCGGCGATCACGCCGCCGGTAAAGAGGCGGGAGCGGAAGATGTCGAAGGTGAGCAGCGGGTCGTCAAGCCGGTGCTGGCGGCGCACGAAGAGCCAGCCCGCGGCAACGGCCACGGCGGCCGCGACGAGCGGCACCCAGAGCGCGCCGTCCGGATTCGCCACGCCCTTGATCGTCATGGTCAGCCCAGACAGCGCGAACAGCGAGTAGACGGAGGAGATGACGTCCCAGCGCTTCGCCGGGTTCGGCACGTTCTCCGGGGCGAGAAGCAGCGTGGCGATCAGCGCGATCACCACGACGGGCACGTTGATGAGGAAGACGGAGCCCCACCAGAAGTGCTCAAGCAGCGCGCCGCCGACGACCGGCCCGAGCGCAGCGCCAACGACGGCCACGGACGCCCAGATCCCGATCGCCGTGTTGCGCTCCTGCTCGTTGGGGAAGGTCAGGCGGATCAGCGCGAGCGTGGCGGGCATCATCACCGCCGCGCCGAAGCCGAGCAGACCGCGCGCGGCGACCAGTTCCCACGGGCCCGGCGCGAAGGCTGCGGCCAGCGAGGCCACGCCGAAGATGACCAGGCCGACGAGCCACATGAGGCGGTGGCCGAGTTTGTCGCCAAGCGTGCCGGTGCCCAGCAACAACCCCGACAGCACCAGCGGGTAGGCGTTAATGATCCACAGCGACTGCGCGGGCGTCGTGTGCAGCTGGGTGCTCAGCGCCGGCATGGCGGTATACAGGATCGAGTTGTCCAGCCCGATCATGAGCAGGCCGGAGGAGATTACGGCAAAGAAGGTCCAGCGTTGGGTTGCAGAGTGCATCACGCGCCGAAACTGTAATGACCGTCCGTTTAACTTTCAACTCGGGGGAAGCGGATGGAAGCGTCGTCGCGCACCGAAAGCTCGACCTCGCCGCCGACCGGGAAGGTCAGCAGCGGGTTAGTGTGCCCGAAGCTGGCGTTGGCCACCACGGGTTTGCCCTCGAGCTCGGGGATCGACGCGATCGTCTCCTCCAGCATCGCGCGGGTGACCCGGCTAGCGGTTTGGAAGCGGCCGATGACGACGCCCTCGATGCCTTCGCCGTCGGGCATCTGCAGCAGGGAAACGAGCTCGCGGCGGAAGTCCATCACGCTGTACTTGCCGGTGACCTCGGCGAACAGGATGGCGCGCTCGAGCGAGGGCATGAACTCGGTGCCGGCAAGCAGGCCAAGCGTGCCCAGGTTCGCGCCGAGCGCCACGCCGTGCGCGGAGCCTTCCTGGATGCTCCACCAGCCGTCGTCGAGTTCGCGGACGCGGGCGTCCTGGTTGATGAACCAGTCGTCGTCGGTAAACCAGGTGCCCGGCCGCCACTCGATCGGGCCCTGCTCAAACGCGGCGGTGACAAAGCAGTCGCGGGTCAGCTCCGAGTGATCCCGCATGCCAAGGGTGGACCAGTGCGGGCCGATGTAGGTGGCCATGCCGGTGCGCGCGTAGATCGCGTTGGCGATCGCGGAGATGTCCGAGTTGCCGCACATGAACTTCGGGTGCTCGGCGATCAGGTCGAAATCCAGGTGCGGCAGGACCTCGTTGCTGGTAAACCCGCCGATGACGCTCATGATGCCCGCGACCTCCGGGTCCGTAAACGCCGCGTGCAGGTCGGCGGCGCGCGACTCGGCAGAAGAGGACCAGAACATGTCGGACTCGCGCACGTTCTCTCCGAAGGTGACGCTGATGCCCAGGTCGGCGAGGCGTCGATTAGCGAGGCTCTTGACGTACAGCCCGGCCTCGCCCTGCTCCACATAGGCCAGGGAGCGGGAGGGGGCGACCACGCGGATGGTGTCGCCCGTGTGCAGAGGTCGCGGGTAAATAGTCATTGTTCCGACATTACCCGCACGATCGAGTCGATCGTGTCTGGTTGAAGCGGCGCGGGCAAGCTGAAGCGCAGCGCGGACTGGGCGAGTTCGGGCGAGTAGCCGAGCGCGGTGAGCACCGGTGAGGGCTCCGTGCTGCCTGCCCGGCAGGCCGAGCCGGAGCTTGCGGCGAAGCCCGCGACGTCGAGCGCGACCAGCAGCGCCTCGCCGCTGATGCCCTCGACGACGAAGGACGCGTGGTTGGGCAGCCGCTCAGTGCGGTGCCCCGTCAGGCGCGCGCCGGGCACATGCTTTTCGACGCCCACGATCAACGCATCCCGCGACGCCATCATCTCCAGCGCCCGCTGCCCGGCGCGGGCCTGCTGCGCGTGTACCGCCGCGGCGAATCCGGCGATGCCCGCCACGTTTTGGGTGCCGGCGCGGCGCCCGCCCTCTTGGCCGCCACCAAAGATGACGGGCTCGAGCGGTACGTCGCGCGGCAGCAGCAGCGCACCGACACCGGCCGGGCCGCCGAACTTGTGCGAGGCCAGCGCCACGGAGGTTGCGCGCGGGCCCGGCCAGCCGCTCGCGGAGAGGTCGACGGGAAGGTTCGCGGCTGCTTGCACGGCGTCGAGGTGCAGCGCGACCTGCGCGGGGACGTGTGGCACGTTTGCGACGGTGCCGACCTCACTGTTGGCCAGGCCAAGCGCGACGAGCGTGGTGTCGGGGCGCAGGAGCCGATCGAGGTCGGCTTGAGTGAACCGCCCATGCTTGTCGACGGGCACGTACTCCACCTCAAAGCCGTGCAGCCTTTTGAGAGCGGCGCAGCTTTGCAGCACCGAGGAGTGCTCGATGGCTGAGGTGATGATGTGGCGACCGCGCGGGGCAGCCAGCGCGCGGCCGATGATGCCGAGGTTGTTGGCCTCAGTGCCGCCGGAGGTGAACACCACGCCGGCCGGGTGCACGCCGAAGGCCGCGGCGATAGTGGCACGGGCCGAGGCGAGCGTTGCGGCGGCGCGCTCGCCGGCGGAGTGCACGCTCGACGGGTTGGCGCAGGCGGTGTCGTAGACCTGCAGCATCGCAGCGCGGGCTTCGGGGACAAGCGGGGCGGTGGCGGCGGCGTCGAGGTAGGTTTCCACTAGTCGGCGACCTCATCGACGCTGTCGAGGCCCAGGTCGAGCGCGCGGGCGCTGTGGGTGAGCTTGCCCACCGAGATGACGTCTACTCCGCAGGCGGCGATTTCGGCGACGGTGTCGAGGTTGACGTTGCCGCTGGCTTCGGTGGGCACGTGGGCGTCGATAAGCGACACTGCCTCGCGCAGCTCGGCGGGCGAGAAATTATCCAGCATGATGCTGTCGACGCCCGCCGCGAGTACCGGCTCGACCTGCACGAGCGAATCGACCTCCACCTCGATGTGCGTGGTGTGGCTGACGCGGGCGCGGATCGTGCGCAGCGCCTCCGTGATGCCGCCCGGGCTCGTGGCGCCGAGCGCGGCGAGGTGATTGTCCTTGACCATCACCGCATCCGAGAGGCTGAAGCGGTGGTTGTGGCCGCCGCCGGCGCGCACCGCGTGCTTCTCAAAGGCGCGCAGGCCAGGGGTGGTTTTGCGCGTATCCACGATGCGGGCGCCGGTGCCTTCGACCGCGGCGACGTAGCGGGCGGTCAGCGTGGCGATGCCCGACATCCGCTGCGCGAAGTTCAGCGCGACGCGCTCCGCGCTCAAGATGCCGCGGGCCGGGCCTTCGATGAGCGCGAGGCGCTGGCCGGCGTCGAAATGCGTGCCGTCGGGCGCAAGCTCGGTGACGGTGATCCGCGGGTCCGTGATTGCGAAGGCCGCGCGCACCACCTCTCCGCCTGCGAAGACGCCCGGCTCGCGGGCGACGAGCGCGGTGCGCAGGCGGGCGTCGGCGGGGATCGCGGCCTCGACGGTCGCATCACCCCACGGCATGTCCTCGGCGAGGGCGGCGCGGACGGCGGTGGTGATCAGCTCCGGGGTCAGCATGGCTTCGCCGCCAGCATCCGCTCGAGCGCAACGCGCGCGTCGGCCGCGGTGGCTTCCGGCACCACGATGCGGTTTTCCACCCGGCCCTCGAGCAGCGACTCGAGCGTCCACGCCAGGTAAGCCGGGTGGATGCGGTACATCGTCGAGCACGGGCACACCACCGGGTCCAGGCAGAAGATCGTGCGGTCCGGGTACTGCTGCGCGAGCCGGTTGACCATGTTGATCTCGGTGCCGATGGCGATGACGTCGCCGGGCTTCGAGTCTTCCACCGCGCGGCGGATGACTTCGGTGGAACCGGAGGAATCGGCGGCGTCGACAACCGGCGCGGGGCACTCGGGATGCACCACGACGTGCACGCCCGGGTACTCCGCGCGCGCCTTCTCGATCTGCTCGACGGTGAAGCGGCGGTGCACGGAGCAGAAACCGTTCCACAGGATCACCTTCGCCTGCGCGAGCTCGTCTGCGGTGTTGCCGCCGAGCGGCTCGTTCGGGTTCCACATGCACATCTGCTTGTCCGCAATGCCCATCGCGCGCGCCGTGTTGCGGCCCAAGTGCTGGTCCGGCAGGAAGACGACGCGCTCGGCGCGCTCGAACGCCTCCTTGAGCACCGTCGCCGCGTTCGAGGAGGTGCACACCACGCCGTCGTTGCGGCCGCAGAAGGCCTTGATGTCGGCGGCCGAGTTCATGTACGTCACAGGCACGATCGCCTCGCCGGGCAGCGCTTCGTGCAGCTGGTCGAAGCACGCCTCGACCTGCGCGAGGTTGGCCATATCCGCCATCGAGCACCCCGCGTTCAGGTTCGGCAGCACCACGGCCTGGTCCGCGCCGGAGAGGATGTCGGCGGTCTCCGCCATGAAGTGCACCCCGCAAAAGACGAATGCCTCCGCCTCCGGGTGCGCCTTCGCCTGCTGAGCGAGGTTGAAGGAGTCCCCAATGAAGTCCGCGAACTTCACGATCTCGTCGCGCTGGTAGAAGTGGCCAAGGATCTTCACCCGCTCACCCAGCTTGTCCTTCGCCGCGGTGATCATCGCGTCGAGTTCCTCCGGGCTCGCCTGCGTATACCGCGCCGGCAGCGGCGCCTGCGGGGTGGGCAGCGGCGCGAACGTGTCGCCGCGCGAGGCACCCGGCCCGTAGGAGGCGTTCTGGGCGGTCTGCCACGGCTCGGCGGGCAGCTCCGTGTCGCAGGTGGCTTCCTGGGCCGCCTTGCGCGTAATCAAATCGGCAACTGAAGGCATGGTTCTTACTCTTTCTCGCTCATGAATCTGTAGTACTTCGCCGGCCGGTGCTTGGTACCGGCTTCTGTGGTGCCGGTGGCCTCGAGCTCTCCGCTCGTCAATGCTTGCCGACGAAAATTCGCCGGATCCAGCCCCTTCCCCCCGATCGCCTCGTGCACCCGGCGCAACTGCGTGAGGGTAAAGGACTCGTCGAGGAAGCGGTGGGCGATCAGGGTTTGCTCCGCGCGCTTTTGCAGGCGCGTGATCCCGGCGCGGATAATCTCCGCGTGGTCGAAGGCCAGCTCCGGCAGCTCGCGCGTGTTCCACCAGGCGATGTTGGGGTCGTCGGGAAGCTCGGTGCCAACGAAGTCCTGGGGCCGAAACTGTGCCCAGTACGCGATGGTGACCATGCGCTGCGCGTCCGCGGAGCGCTCCACAGAACCGAAAGCGTAGAGCTGCTCCAGGTAGTTCGGCGTGGCACCACTGGCGGCAACGAGCGTCTCGCGCGCCGTTTCGCCCAACGTCTGGTTCCACTGCGTGGGCCCGCCGGGCAGCGCCCACGCACCGTAAAACGGGTCGCGCACGCGGCGCACCAGCGGGATCCACAGCCCACTGTCTGCGTTGAGTGTGGTGGGCGTTGCTGCCGGATCGTGCAGCGCAAACGCGACTGTGGACACCGCCACCATCGGTCCGAGCCTCTGGCGCTCGGCGACGTTGAGCCGCTGCAAGCCGAACATGCGCCCTCCTTACTTATAGTCATAATGACTTTAAGTGAGCTTAGGCGAGGCGCGGGGTCCGGGCAAGCACTGGTTTCACGCAAAACCGGCCCGGTACATTGCGCACCGGGCCGGTTTGGGGAGGAACGGTTTAGTCCTGCTTGCCAGCAGACGAGCCCTTCAGCGAGGTAGAGGCCTCACCCTTCTCGTTCGAGCACCAGTCGTAGAGCACGCCACCCAGAGCAGCCACGCCCAGGATCGCGGCGGCGATGGTGCCAACCTGGCGGACGTTCGGGTCGGCTGCGAGCTGCTGCAGCTGGCGGTTCGCGGCGTCGATCTGCGCGCGCAGCTCGCCGAACTGGTCATTGTCGTTGCCACGGTTGCCAGTGCCCCAGTCCTGGGTGTTGCGGCTGAACTGCGCCTGGATCTCGGCGTTGATCTGCGCAACCTGCTGGTTGATCGCGTCCATGTACGGCGCGCCCACCTGGCC
Organism: Corynebacterium sp. HMSC074A01; assembly: GCF_001831515.1. Lineage (GTDB taxonomy): Bacteria > Actinomycetota > Actinomycetes > Mycobacteriales > Mycobacteriaceae > Corynebacterium. Next base: position 126,979 of record NZ_KV825598.1, on the reverse strand, counting down.
GCCGACCGCAGCGAGCAGCGCCACCGGCACCAGGTAGAGGATCGGCGAGGCGACTGCGTTGGCCACGCAGCGGCCCAGCACATCGCCCGGCTCATCGCCCGGCGCGACCGGCGAGTCCGGCGTAGTGGTCGGCGGCACTGTCGGGTCATCCGTGCCGATGGTCCGCGTCTTGCGCAGGCCAAGGTCATAGGAATCGTTGCGCTCGCCCGGCTTCAGGATGACCTTGGAAATCAGGCCTTCCTCGTCGGTTGCGCCCGGCACCTTGCCGGTGACTTCCCAGCCCTGCGGCTTGATAAAGCGGACCTCGTACTCCTTGTTCGGGTCGAGCCCCTCGATGAACCAGTTGCCGTCCTGATCAGTCGTGGTGGTGCGGGTCGGTTCGCCGTCGCGAATGACCTGCACGGTGACGTCGGAAAGACCCTTCTCGTCCTCGTCCTGGACGCCGTCGCCGTTCTTGTCGTTCCAGACGCGATCGCCAACGGTGCCCTTCGGCAGCACGCCCAGGTCAACGTCGAGACGCTTCTCGCCCTTCTCGATCGTGACGGTGCGCTTGACCTGGCTCGGATCCGACGGGGTGTGCCCACCCGGCAGGTACTCCACGGTGTACTCGCCCGGAGTGACGTCGACCTTCCAGTTGCCGTCCTCGTCCGTCACGGTGCGGGTGACCTCGTTGCCATCCTTGTCAGTAATGACCACCGTGACGCCAGGGACGCCAGTCTTCTCGCCCGGATCTTCCTTGCCGTCACCGTTCTCGTCGAGCCACACACGGTCGCCGATCGTGCCGGGGGTCTCCGGCTCGCAGTCGCAATCCGGTTTCACGACCTTCAGGCCCAGGTCATAGGTGTCGTTGTACTCCTTGGGCTTCAGGGTTGCCTTTGCAACCAGGCCCTCCCCGCCAGTCGCACCCGGCACCTTGCCGGTGACTTCCCAGCCCTCCGGCTTGATAAAGCGAACCTCGTAGTCCACGCCCGAGGTCAGGCCGTCGATACGCCAGTTACCCTGCTCATCCGTGTAGGTAGTACGGGTCGGCTCGCCCTCGCGGGAGACCTCAACAATGACGTTTGGTACGCCCTTCTCGTCCTCGTCCTGCACGCCGTCACCGTTCTCGTCGTTCCAGACGCGGTCGCCGACGGCACCGCCCGGCAGCACGCCGAGGTCAATGTCGAAGTTCTCTTCGCCCGGCTCAATCTTCACGGTGCGCTCGATGAGGCGCTCGTCGCTAGCAACGTGATTGCCCGGCTTGTAAGTGACGGTGTACTCACCCGGATCAACGTCAACCTTCCAGTTGCCGTCCTCGTCCGAAACAGTACGAGTGACCTCGTTGCCGTCCTTATCAGTAATGACCACCGTGACGCCCGGGACACCGGTCTCCTCGCCCGGATCCTCCTTGCCGTCACCGTTCTCATCCAGCCACACGCGGTCGCCGATGGTACCGCGCTTCGGTGCCTTCTCCGTGGTGGTGACCTGCTCGGTAATAGGAACTGGCTCCTTCACCGTGGTCGTCTCCGTCACCGTGGTCGGCTCGCAATCGCAGCCCTCGGTCTCGGTGACAGTGGCGGTCGTGGTTTCTGTCGCGGTTTCAGTCTCAGTGGAGGTCGCGGTGGTCGTGGTCGTTTCCGACTCCGTCTCCGTCGACGTAGTGGTGACCGCCGGAGCCGTTTCAGTCGGCGTAGTCGTAACCGCCGGGGCGGTCTTTGTCAGCGTCGTCGTAACCGTGGAGGCGGTCTCCGTCGGAGTCACCGTGGTCGTCGAAGTCTCGGTGGTAGTGGTCGTTTCGGTGGTGGTCTCCGTAGTGGTTTCCGTCGACGTCGACGTTGTCGGTTCCGGCTGAGGGGTCGGCTTTTCATCCGGCTCCACCACGCGAAGCGTGTTGCTTTTTTCGACCAGAGCCACCTGGTCAGTGACTACCTGGCCGATATAGACGTCGTGAGTAACAACCGGGTCTGCACCCGACGCGCACTGCGGAGAAGTGTCCTTTACCGGCTGGGTGACCTCGACAATAGTGCCGCTGGGCAGGAAGATCTCACCGGGCCAATCCTTGGGAACGACAGCGTCGCTTGGTTTCAAACCCCAGTCGTACACCTGACGCCAGTCGCGGCCCGGCAGTCCCGCGTCACGCGCCTCAACAATTTGCGGCATGTCTTGGTGCTCGGGTGAGTCCGGAGTATGGAGCTGAGCGCGCTCCATAATCTGGGAAGTAACGTCTTGGCCATCCACGATGAATTTCAGCTCAGCCTCGCCGAGTTCCGCATTCGGGGAGCGGGTCCCGAGCCAAAGGTCGCTCAGCCACCCACCATATTCGCCGTTCTGAGACACGTAAGAGGACTTCGAAATGAGTGTGCAGCGGTCATTCGGGTCGGGGGAAAAGTTGGCGTCATTCCGGTCTGGGAATTGGTTCTCGGGTGCGATACGCGCCGTAGCCTCAATCGTCGCGGGGGAGAACTCTGTGCCTGGCTCAATGTCCTCAGAAACCTTGACCGGCACCTTGTACGTGAAGGAGTCATTCGCGCTGATGTAACCAAAGTCTACGATGTAGCCTCCGCCTGCGGGCTTCACCTCAGCGTTCCGCTTCTTGCCGCTCTTCCAAACGAACGCTGACGGGTCAATTTGCGGTTCCGCTTCGAGCTGGTCAGAAAATTGCAGGGCGATTGTCGCCCCTTTGACGTCAGACTCGCCCGGAGCCAGCTGGTTAGCACTAGGCGGGAAAGGAGCCTCGAAGGAGCCGGTGAACTCAAGCTCCACCGTTTCTCCAGGCTGCACCTCTTTATCGGTCGGGGTAATGTTCACCGACACCTTCGGCTGTAGCTCTTTATTCTTATTGTCGGGGTTGCCGTTGAGGAAGGAATCATCCTTCACAACGTAGGCATGCGCATGAGGCGCAACTCCCCCCGCTACCGCAAGCGCGACGGTACTGAGTGCGGCAACCATCTTCCGCTGGAAGCCACGGCGCTCATTTCCTGATATATTCATGTACTTGTCCTCTCGATCCCATCGAAATCCCAGCAAGGGGTTCCAGTAAAAACTCCAAGCTTTTCAAGACGAGGATCAGGGTATTCCAAAGGTCCACTCTTCGCATGACACAGACAGGAACACACTTATTCGGGGGTGAGCGACAAAACGAGTGCGTTTGAATCGAGATTCCCTGCCCTGCCCGGAGACACAGCAGGAAAGTGTTCGCTGACACGACGGTTCCCGGCTTCAGACACGAAAGCCCATCATTCCAAGTATTTAGGCAACCTCGCCAGCGACCACAACAAACAGCCTGGCAGACGGCGTGAACGCACAATCAAAATTTCTCGCCCGAGCCCACCGCGGCACATTTGACGAACACGCCTGGGACGACAGGCTCACGTCCCCTAATCATCCTCGCTGCAGACGTAATTATCTGCATCCTCGATAGGTGCACTTCTTTGTATCGAGAGCCTGTGCTGAGCATCCACGCCCATCATCCATGCAAACTGATTCCCGCCCGAAAAGTCCGCGGCCGCGGACTCCGCTCCACCACTAGGCTCGGGTCCTATGAGGATAGGCATCATCGGCGCTGGCATCTCCGGCCTTGCGCTGGGAGCAGCGCTGCACCGCAGCGGCATGGACGTGCAGATTTACGAAGAGCACCCGCAAATCCGCAGCGGCGGCGCCGGCATCACGCTCGCGCCGAACGGGCTCGCCGCCCTCGACGCATTAGGAATAGGTGCGGACTTCCGCGCGCTGCAGCAGCAACAAACTCCTCTGCAGGGCGGAATCCGCAGCCCACGTGGCGATTGGCTCACCCGCATTTCCCCGGAGATCACGGGCGCCTCGCTCGCGCTCGACCGCGCCACACTCCACGCGCTCCTCCTTGCAGGCATCCCAGGTTCGCGCGTCCGCACGTCTGCGGGGGCGGTGGGCGTCGATAAGCAGTCCGGCACGGTCTCATTCGCCGACGGCACAGAGGAGCGCTTCGACGTCGTGGTCGGCGCGGACGGGATCCGCAGCGCGGTGCGGGCCAGCTGCTTCGACGACCCCGGCATGGCCTACGCCGACTACAACGCGTGGCGCGCGATCGCCGAGGGAGTGTCGCTCGACGCCGGGTTCGAGACCTGGGGAGCTCGCGCCCGCTTCGGGGCAGTCCCGCTTCACGACGGCCACACCTACTGGTTCGCCGTCACCTCCGGCCCAGCGGCACAGCCGGGAACCCAAGCCCTGCACGAGCTACACGCGACCTTCAAGCAGTGGCACGACCCTATCCCCGCACTGCTGCGCGCTATCCCGGAAGCGTCGATCCAGTACCTGCCCATCCACGAGCTCGCGAAACCGCTCCCGAGCTACCACAACGAGAAGGTCGTGCTGATCGGGGATGCGGCGCACGCGATGACGCCGAACCTCGGGCAGGGCGCGTGCCAGGGACTCGAAGACGCCGCGGTCCTCGCGCGGCTGCTGCGCGCAGGAAGCACGGACTTTTCTGCCTACGACGCACACCGACGCCGCCGCAGCCAACAGATTGCGCGCCAGTCACGGCTCATCGGACGCGCGCTGCACACCGGCGGCGACCGGGTGGCGGCCGCGCGTAACTGGATGCTCAAGCACGTGCCGGATGCGGTAACCAGTAGACAGGTGCAAGCAGTGACTGCGTGGGAGGTGCCGGAGGTATGACCGGGGCGTGACAATTGACGCATCGGAGAGGGGCTGTTTTCCCATTTCCCCAGGTCGGCAAATGGTCATACGTAGAATTTTTCACGGAGCCGCCCTCACCCCCTTTAGACATATAAAAATCCCGCCTCGGCAGACAGATGAGGGACCGCAAAATCTGTGTCGTCCGAGACGGGTGGCTTATTGGGGGCTTAGCGCTGAAGCAGGTTTGCTGGCGGCATTGTGGGTCGGAGGATGTTTGCCGCCCCTTGCGTCAGTGCTGCAAGTGCCAGTGCTAGGCCGATTGTAGAAATCGCAAACGCGACCGTGTGACTTGCAGTCGCTGCCGGTGATTCTTTCTCCGTTGATGACATGGTGGCTACGGAACTCACCTCTGGCGTGGAATGTTCCTCGGCTGTGGCCGATGCCGGAGCGCCAAGCGTCAGTACAACGGAGGTTGCGGCGCTAGCTGCAATTAAGCGTTGCATTAGCGCGGAAGGAACTGGCCAAGCATGGCTTGGATCTGGGGCAAAGTCGTCGCAAACGCCAGGCCGCCGAGGACGGCGAGGACAGCCACCACAATGCCGCCGATAGCTGCCGGGGAGGTGGAGCTGTTCTGGTCAGACGGGGTTGGATTAGCTGGCGTTTCAACCTTCTTAAAGTCAAGGGAGACGCCGACCTTGCTGTCCTCCATCGGCACACCTAGCTTATAGCTCGAGCCGAAGATGTCTACGCCGGACTCAGTCATCGCGGTTGGGGTGAAGATAATCTCCTTCTTCCCCTCAGCAGTGGGAACGAGCGACTCCTTGACATCGAACTCAATGATCGGCTTGTCGTCATTCTTGGCATCACCCATATCGGCGTCCGGCTTAGCGCCCTTGCGTACGTAGTCTGCCTGCAGATGGCCCTTGTTGCCATTGATGACGATCTTGAAGTCGGACATTTGGATGTCCATGGCTCCCTTATGGCCTTCGATGCGGATTGCACCGTCCAGATCGATGGTGCCTTCACCCTTGTCGTTGAGGGCGGAGTCTGCGACGTTGACCGGCAATTTGAAATCAACGACCTTGCCGTCTGCCTCGACCTTCTCGGCCCCGTCGGAAGCAGTAATGGTGCTTCCGACAAAAGGATTCTGTACGTAGCGCAGGAAGGATTCCTTGATATTCCAGGTTGCGTTGCCGGACAGAAGTTCCGGGGCCTCGGCGGCGGAAGCGGCGGGGGCGAAAAGTGCGGTGGATGTGACAGCGGCAGCGGTGACGAGCGCCAGGGAGGAGGTACGGGACATCCTAATTCCTTTCGAAGATTCAAAACGAAGACAACCAATTAGGTTGGCCTTACCTTAGTCAGGTTAGGCTAACCTTTGCAATCTGTGGGGGTGGTTGGGGGAGTATTGCGCTTATCTGGGAGGCACAGGGCTAGGGGCCTCGGCTGGCGTGACAAACACGCGTCCGTCCATGCGCGAGACCGAAATCGGCCAATCGTAGACGCCGCTGAGTACGTCGTTTGAGTAGACCTCCTCGACAGAACCTGTAGCGGCTACCTCACCTGACTTCAGGCACACCACCCGGTCGCAGTAGCGTGCTGCAAGCTGCAGATCGTGCAGCACTACGACGACGGCGACGCCTTGGGCCGCAAGACCGCGGACTATGCCCATCGTCTTTTCCTGGAAGCGCACATCCATGGCCGCTGTTGGCTCATCAAGAAACACCACTGGTGTTTGCTGTGCGAGCACGCGTGCGAAGGCTACGCGCGCACGCTCACCACCGGAAAGCGTCACCACTTCTCGATCCTGGAGATGCGTCATGCCGGTGGTTGTCAGCGCGGCATCTACAATCTCAGCATCCTTGTCGCTGGTTCCCCAGGGGTGACGCCCCATTTCGACGATGTCTCTGACAAGGAAAGAAAACGCCACTCCAACGTCCTGCAGCATCACTGCCCGGGTACGAGCCAACTCTTGAGCCGGGGTGCTTGCGACGTCGTTGCCACCCACCTCCACGCGCCCTGAGGCCACGGAAATGTCTCCGGAGAGTGCTGCCAAAAGCGTGGACTTACCGGCACCGTTCGGGCCGATTAGGCCTGTGACTTCGCCTGACCGAGCATGCATGGATACGTCGTTAAGAATGGTGCGACCCTGTTTTATTACGGTCACGCCGTGCGCGTGGACACTCATAGATCGTGATTCTTTCGCAACATCTGCCGAAGCAGGAAGAAGAAGGTGGGCCCGCCGATAAGTGCTGTAAAGATGCCAATCGGCAGATCCGCGAAGGGGATGACGGTGCGGGCGAAGATATCTCCAGCGCCAATCAGCAGCGCGCCGCCGAGCGCAGAAGCAGGTAACAGCACAGCATTCGAAGGGCCGACGGCAGTGCGCACAATATGCGGAACTACAAGACCGACGAACCCGATCAGACCTGCAAAGGATACTGCAGCGGCGGTGAGCAGAGTGGACAGCACAATCGCCGTCATTCGCAGTCGCGGAACGTTGATGCCCACGTGACTCGCGGCTTGGTCTCCAAGTGCAAGGATATCCAGCTTGCGGCCAAGCAAGACCGCCAGCATCAGTGTGGCGACGACTATTGCTACAACCGTGCCGGTTTGGGCCCAGCTTGCCCCAGCCAGAGTGCCCATCTGCCAGAAGATGATTTGCTCGCGGGCAGTCGTCGGAGCCATGAACGTCAGCAGTGCAATCGTCGCTCCACAGATGGCGTTTGCAGCAATACCGACCAGGATCAGGTTCAATACGCGGACCTTTCCTCCAGAGCGGGAGAGTCGGTATACAACCGCGGTCGCCAAAGCCCCAGAGACAAACGCGAAAATCGGTACTGTCATCGTGCCAAAAGTGCTTGCGCTGAACACGATTGCTGCCGCCGCGCCGACTCCTGCACCAGAGCTGACACCAATCACGCTTGGCTCGGCGAGCGGGTTGGCGAACACCGCTTGCATGAGTGCACCGCCGACGCCTAAGGCAGCGCCGACAAACAGGCCAAGCACTAGGCGGGGTAAGCGAACCTGCCATACCACGGATGCATCGAGGGAGGTGGCAGACATCGGGCCCGCGGTGATGATCGGCCACAGCTCACTTGGCGCGAGCTCGAACTGGCCGACCAAGATGGAGGCTACTGTGGTGGCCACCAATAGCGTCGAAGTGGCAATGAAGAGGATGACGCGACCACGGCGTCGGGCCTGGAAGGCCGAGAGCTTGGAACTCACTCGCCCTCCCCGTACAGGGCATGGGCGGCGCGCAGCAGCATTTCACCGGTCTGAGGGCCGAAGGCGAGCGAGTCACCATCAGGTAGCGAAAGTACCCGCTTGTTTTTGCCTGCTGTTGTCTGCGCAACCCCCGGACGTTGGAGAAGGCCTTCGACATCGCCGGTGGATTGCAATCCGCTGTTCATCATCACGAACACCTCCGGGTTGACCTCTGCAAGAGCCTCAGGGCTAGCGGGGGAAGAGGTGCCGATACCGTGCTCCGTGTTCACATCCACGCCGCCGAGGGCCTCAATCAAGTCTTGGGTGCCGTCTTCGCCACCAAGCAGGTAAAACACCCCGCCTGTTCCGCGGGCATACAGGAAAGACATACGCAGCGGAACATCCGGCTTCACCGCAGCGATAGCGGACAGGGCCTCGTCGACCTCACGCTGGCTGCGCTCCGCCAAAAGGCGGCCAGCCTCAGGCTCACCAACTACCGTCGCGACGTTGATGATGTCTTCGCTCATGGACGCCATCGACCGATTCGGCTCCATCACGACTGTGGTTACCCCGGCCGCACGAATCTGGTCGATTGCCTCACTCGGACCAACGGAATGATCCACGATGACCAGGGTTGGTCGCAAGTTCAGGATTGCTTCAACATTGAGGGAGTGACCATTTTCGGTCACCACGGGCAGATGGCTTAACGACGCCTCCGCCGAACTCACGGTCCTCCCCACAATATTGTCCCCAAGACCAACCCCGCGCAGCGTCTTCGTGTACGTGCCGTAAATATCTAGGGCCAGAATCCGGGAAGTGTCGATGACGGAGACGTCGTAGCCGTCTGCGTCTGTTAGCTCCACCGGAAGAGCATTCTGGCGAGGCGCGTCTACTGGCTCTACTTCAGAAATCTCGGACACCATGGCAACGCCTTGGGCCTCGTGTGGGTCGCCGGCAGCTTCGAGGGAATTCACGAGTTGCTGCGTTTCCATCTGCACTGGGTTGTCCCACGCAGCACAACCGCTTAGCGGCAATGTGATAGCTAGCCCAGCGGCCAATGCTCGTGCGGCGAATTTCTTAGTGAAGTTCATGAACATGCTCCTAAACGGTGATGACGAACCTGGTGAGTGCTCCGCCAGCCCCGATCACGGAAGCGGCAAGCAAGAGAAGTTTGGCCAGCGCAGCATCATCCCAGCCGTTGTCGCTACCAGCACCTGCGCTAGCTCCGCTTTTGATTTGAAATTGTCCGCCCTGCGGTTGCTCGGCTGAGACAGCGGTTTCGGCATCTTCGACCTCATCAAGCACGCTAGCCCCAGCTGCAGTGTTGGCCGTGGTGCCGCCGCCACCGCGGAGCTTTTCGGCACTGTTGGAGGTGCCGCCCTTGCCGGTTGCAGCTGCGGAGCTGCTGTCCCCTTGGCCCTCAGCACAGTTGCTAGAGCCGCCGAGTTGAGCCGTGAAGCTCACTGGGTCCAGTGGGTCGCCTGCTGGGTAGAACTGGCCGAAGGCTTCTGCGCCGACATCAGTCAGGGTTGCTGTAGCTGTACCCGATGCCGCTGATTCAGAAACATTCAGGTCGGTGAAATTGAGATTGGCAATGGCAATGCGGCCGTAGTCATTCCGTTTACCATCCGTGTTATTTGAGGAAGCATTCACAATAAGCTGTCCGGTATTGCCGCTGAACTGGATCTCTAGGTTAGAAAAACGCGTGTTCAGTACACCATTGTGGCCAGTGAAGCGGATGCTGCCGGGGAGCAGGATGGTGCCAGAGCGCGTCGACGGATCCACCGCCCCCGCGTTTCCATTGAAGGTGAAGGCCGTGCCGTTGTCCCCAACCCCAGTCAGCTCCCAAGCACCTTTTGCAATGTTGCCACGGATGTAGGTACGGAATGACTGCCGCACCCCCCACGTCGCCTCAGCGCTCATAACTCCCTTTGACGTTGACGCACTACATGCGCCCCCGGCTGCCAACTCGGCCTGTCCCGCCTGTTGCGTTTGCGATGCTTGTTTAGCTTGCCCAGACTGTCCGGTTTTGCTGGCCTGCCCAGCCTGTTGAGCTTGTTGTTGCACCTGTCCAGACTGTGAAGCTTGTGGCACCTGCTGAGCCTGTGGTGACGGAGCCGTCTGTGGCGCTTGCTGGGCTGGCAGTGCTTGTGCTGCCGGGTTAACTCGGTCGTATAGGGACTCTCCATTTTTGAGGACGTTATCGGTGTTGACTAGAAGGCCATTGACCTCAATGAGCGTGTCGTTGATGTCGCCGAGCAAGCTCGCGGGGCCGGAGGTCGCTTGTGAGCGGGTGGCACCCGTCCCACCTCCAGCGGATGTCCCAGTCTGCCCGCCTGAGGGCGCGCCCAGAGAGTATTGAGGGGCGGGGGCGGTGCCGTTGGCGTTGTCAAGCGAAAGCTCAATGTTGATTGGGTCGAGTGTCTCCCCAGCCTCGTAGAAACCGCCGAAGATTTCGGCTCCGCTCGAGGTCAGCGACACCGTTCCGGCGATGGTGGTTTGCGATGCGGCGAAGTCGGGAGCTTGGCTCAGCGCGATGGCAGCCAGCACTTCCTGCTTACCTTCGCGGGTCGCGCCGGTTTTATCCATCCCCTCGTACTTGCGGGAGGCGTAATCTACGCGCAGCTCCGCCTGCGTGCCGTTGACAACAATGATGGGGTTGCGTAGTCGCATGTCAAGAGCACCGTTGTGTCCGTAGAAGTGCACCTCACCGGAGAAATTGATCTGCCCGGAAGCCGATGAGCTGATCGCTGCGGACTCTAGTGGGAAGGTGAACCCAGAGCCGCTGTTCGTCGCACCGCCGCTAGTAGAGATTGAACCTTTTGCTACGCCTGTTTCAACGTATTTCCGGAATGATTCGCGTACACCCCAATTCATTGTGCCTGCGGTAACCGTTCTGTGTGTAGCAACGGATTGAGCATGGGCCAGCGGAGGAGGCAGAAAGGCAGGGCTGCAGGTGACTGCGGAAAAGGTGAAGAAGCTAGAGGCAACTACGGCGGCGCAAATGTTTCGGAAGTTCATATGACCTCGGCAGGTTTAGTTCAAGGTAGATACTGGATAGGCTAACCTTAGCTAAGTAAGGATAGCGTTACCTAATGAAGGGGTCTATTGGTGGAAGCAACGTACGAGCCTGCGACGGACTTCATTCCGGTCGTGCAAGATGAATCCTTGCCGGAGGGAAAGGGTCAGCATCAGCCGCGCTTTGCGAGCTGGGAAAAGGCCCTGCTCGCGCTCATAACTGGAGTTATCGCATTCGGTGGCGCGACCGGCAATGTATGGGTGGCATTCCCAGCTGCCGTAGTCATGGTCACTGTGCTGTATGGGCTCGCGGCGCTTCCGTCTCGCGGCTACGCGGAGGCACAAGCGGGAAGGCGAGCCGGACTAGTGCTTGGTGTGGTGTGGGCTCTCATCACGTTGCTGGCGGCCCTGACTTTGTTCTTGGTGCCGGCAAACTACACGCTTACTAGCGGAATCGTGACGGCACTGGTGTCCGCGGGGTGCATCTGGGGGGCAATCGCGTATGTAGATCACCCCGCCAGACCCACCAGTTACGCTAGCTGACGCGCTTTGGCGAGGTCCTGGAACACGGCCTGGTTTAGGTCGAACGCGCGCTTCGCGGTATTGACGAGGCGCGCACGCTCCTCTTCACCGAGCTGCATTGCGTCAAGAGCTGCCTTGTACTGTGCGCGGTATGGGGGAATCTTGCCAATGGCGGAGAAGTCATAGAAGTGGAGCGCCTCTCCTGGTAGCTCGTACGCTTCGCGAAACACGCGCGCGAGCACCTGGCCACCGGCGATGTCGCCAAGGTAGCGAACGTAGTGGTGAGCAACCACCTCCGGGCCGTTGTCAGGGCCGAGCCCCTCTAGCTCTGCGACGTAGTGGGCGGTGGCGGCGAGTGGTTCCACCTCGTGCCAGCTCTCGCCCAGCATGGAGGTGAGGTCCTGCGTGATCGCCTCTACACGCTCAAGGCGCTTGTCTGCGATGAGCGCCACGGCGGGGTGCTCGCCAGCCCGACGAACAGCAGCTTCAAGGGCTGAATAGATGTGGAAGTATTGCGCGGTCAGTTGAGCCACTGCGTTGCGGTCTAGCCTGCCGCGACTGAGGTCAGCCATGAATTGGGAATTTTCTGCGCTGGTGTGGGCCTCTGCGGTCTGGTTTTTAAGGGAGGTGGAGAGCTGCTCACCAGCGGTCGGCAACATGGTTGTCATTTTTCTACTCCTTGGAAAATGAAAGATTTTCAAAAAGAGTAAGGCAAGCCTTGCCTAATCACAATTAGACGAAAGGTTGATTTTCCCCATCGCACCTGTGGCGCCCAATGCTATTGCCCATAAATACAACGCACGCCGCGGAGCTGGGCTGCCGATGATGCCATTGAGCAGGTAGTGGTCCTGTCTAACACCCACAAAACGTCCGCATCCCCTTTTTTGCCCCTTAGCCCCACGCAGATGTCGACAAGCAAAAAGGCCCCGCTCTCGCGGGGCCTTTCCGGTTTGTGCCCGGGGGGGGACTTGAACCCCCACGATCTTGCGATCACTGGCACCTGAAGCCAGCGCGTCTGCCAATTCCGCCACCCGGGCGGGCGACTTGATTAATATAACACCACACTCCAACGAACCACCAAATCGCCACGTCAGCCCGCGTTTTCGCGTTTTGAACTAGGCGCGTGGCCCCGGCGCACTTATACTTGCTTGGTTAAAGGACATCAGTGAGAAGCAATTGAGCAGCTGGGAAGGAGGTGCGGGCAGCATGGGCGTGATGGATCGGCTGGCAAAGCTGGACTCGTCGATGCAGCGTGGCCTGGATAATTCTATGGCGGCGCTGTTCGGCGGCAAGGTTGTGCCGGCCGAGATTGAAGAGTTGGTGAAGCAGGAGGCGCAAGACTCCGTGGTGGTCACTGATATGGATGAGTACGTCTCGCCAAACGTGTTTGCGGTGGGTGTGTCTTCGAAGGATTTGGAGAACCTGTCGCAGCATCGTGACTTGCCCGCGGACCTCGCCGAGCAGCTCATGCGGTACGTGCGCAACCTGGGGTGGTTCCTGGATGGGCCGCCCGTGGTGCGTATCGCTGAGGAATCCGGGTTGCGGACAGGCCAGTTGCGCGTGTCGTCGTATATCGACCAGGAGCCTGACGTGGTCAGTGGCTTCGACGCGATTGTGGCGGAGCCGAAGAAGCGCCGCCAGGCCCGGGTGCCGAAGGATCGAAAGGATCAGGAGGATCACATGAATGAGCCGAACGCAGCACAGCCGGCGGGTGGCACGCCCACGGTAAGCCTGCTGCTGCAGGACGGGTCTTCGCGCACCTACTTGGTGCATGAGGGTTCGAATATTTTGGGCCGTTCCAATGACGCGGACTTCCGCCTGCCGGACACGGGCGTGTCCCGCCAGCACGCGGAGATCACCTGGGACGGCGAGGTGGCTGTGCTGGTGGATCTGCAGTCCACCAATGGCACCACCGTCAATGAGGAGCCCGTGGAGAACTGGATGCTTGCCGACGGCGACGTGATCACCCTCGGCCACTCCCACATCGAAGTCCGCATCGTCGAGCCGCTGGCGCAGGCTGCAGAGGCAGCCGCCCCGCAGCCCGCGGACGTCGCAGAGGCGCAGATCGACGCGCACCCGCGCACCGAGTTCTTCCGGCCTTAAGCCGCCTAGTCACGTAAAGGAGCCTCATGGATTCCGCTGTCATTCTCAGCGCGCGCTTCGGCCTGCTTGCCCTGGTGTGGGTGTTCATCCTGCTGGTGTTGTGGGTGCAGCGCAAGGACGTGGTCAAGGCGGCGGGCACGGTGCGCAGGCAGACGACCAGCGCGGCACCGGTGCGTCGCGAGAAGGCACGCGAGCTTGCGGTAGTTGAGGGCCCGCTCAAAGGCTCCCACATGGAAATTGCCAGCTTGGAGGACTTAACTATTGGTCGGGCCGGCGACAATGATTTCCAGCTCGGCGATGATTTCGCCTCCTCGACGCACGCGCGGCTGTTCCGCCGCGGCAGCGAATGGTTCATCGAGGACATGGATTCGCGCAACGGCACGTTTGTCAACGGCATGCGCATTGACCAGCCGGAAAGGGTGTCTGTGGGCACGGATATAAAGATGGGACGCACGATTGTGAGGTTGATGCCATGAGTTTGCGCCTAAACTTTGTCGCCGTCTCCGACCGCGGCCTGGTCCGCGGCAATAACGAGGACTCGGCGTACGCGGGCCCGCACCTGCTCGTGCTGGCTGATGGCATGGGCGGCCACGCTGCGGGCGAGGTCGCCTCGCAGCTGATGGTCGAGCACATGGAGCACCTCGACCGCGACCCGGGCGACGCGGATATCCTCGCGCTCCTTGGCGCTGCAGCGGATGACGCGAATGCGTCGATCGCGGAGTCTGTGGCCAACCACCCGGAGCAGGCGGGCATGGGCACGACCCTGACCGCCCTGATGTTCAACGGCGAGGCGCTCGGCCTGATCCATGTCGGTGATTCGCGGGGCTACCTGCTTCGCGACGGGGCGTTGACCCAAATCACCGAAGACGACACCTTCGTCCAGTCCCTGGTCAACGAGGGCAAGCTGGAGCCGGAGGACGTGTCCAGCCACCCGCAGAAGTCGCTGATTTTGAAGGCGTACACCGGACGCCAGGTTGAGCCCCACCTGCAGATGGTGGAAATCGAGCCGGGCGACCGCCTGCTGCTGTGCTCCGACGGCCTGTCGGACCCGGTCAGCACCGAGACCATCGAGGTGGCGCTGGCGCAGGGCACCCCTCAGATCGCCTCGCAGCGGCTCATCGAGCTCGCGCTGCGCTCGGGCGGCCCGGACAACATCACCGTGGTGGTGGCCGATGTCGTCGACGACGAGGGCGAAGACGTTCCCGAGCTGCCTTCTACCCCGACCCTGGCCGGGGCGCTTGCCCCCGGCTACGAGCAGTCCCACCCGGACTCCTCGGCCAGCCGCGCCGCAGCGATCATGCGCAAGTCCGAAACCATCCCGCCGAACCAGAACCGGTCCAGCAACTCTGAGAGCGACTCCGGTGACGCCGGTGAGGACTCTGACGAGGAGGATCACCCGCGAGGTGCCACTCGTTGGCTGTGGGTAGTCGCCGCCCTCGTCATCGCGATCGCGTTGGTTGCCGGCGGACTGTGGTGGGTGAACCAGCGCGACAACGACCAGTACTTCATTACCACCGACGCGGACGGCAACTACCTGATCGAGCACGGTTCGCAGAAGTCGCACTCGCCGGTGCAGCAGGCCTGCATCGACGAGAAGAACAACCTGCGCATCGTCTCTTCTACGACCGTCCCGGACGGCTGCAACGTCTTCAGCCAGGACGACCTGCCGGCAAGCCAGCACTCCGTGGCGGAGAACTTCGGCGGCGGCTCCTACGACGAGGTGCTCGGCCTGCTCAACCGCATGGCCGACGAGGCCCTGCCGGTGTGCGTGGACAAGGACGAAAAAGACACCGAGGAATGCAGGAAGGTGAGCTAGCGTGAAGAAGATTCTCTCCCGCAACCTCGAGCTTTTCCTCCTGCTGTGCTCTGCGGGCCTACTGCTGCTGATGCTCTTCAGTCTGGAACTGAGCCAGGGGCGCACGCTGTCGACGGACATGCTCTACCTGGTCGGCGGCTTCGTAGGTGTCTACGCCATCGCGCACGTAGCGATCTCACTGCTCGCCCCGCGCGCCGACCAGGTGATGCTGCCGGTCGTCTCGCTGCTCAACGCGATTGGGCTGGTGCTGATCTACCGGCTCGATCTGGCCGAGCGCCCCGGCTACGGCCCGCTGGCGGAGCGCCAGGTGTTATGGTCGCTGGTCGGCGTGGTGCTCATGGTGCTCACGCTGATGATCGTGCGCGACCACAAGGCGCTGTCGCGCTACTCCTACCTGCTCGGCCTGACCGGGCTGATCCTTTTGGCGCTGCCGCTGGTGTGGCCGCAGCCGGAGGGATACGCGGATGCCCGCATCTGGCTGTGGCTCGGTCCCTTTTCCATCCAGCCCGGCGAGTTTTCCAAGATCCTGCTGCTCATCTTCTTCGCGCAGCTGCTCGCCATGAAGCGCAGCCTATTTACCGTGGCCGGCAAGCGCTTTTTGGGCTTGACGTTTCCCCGCCTGCGCGACCTCGCCCCAATCCTCATGGTGTGGGCGATCGCCATCCTGATTATGGCTATCTCCAACGACTTCGGACCGGCGCTGCTGCTCTTTGCCACCGTGCTGGGCATGGTCTACTTCGCCACCGGGCGCACTTCCTGGCTGGTCATCGGGTTGGGCCTGGTGGCCATCGGCGGCTACACCGTCTACCAGATCAGCTCGAAGATTCAGGACCGCGTGGCGAACTTCATCGACCCGTTCTCCGACTTCGAGGGAATCGGCAACCAGCCCGCCAACGCGCTGATTAGCCTGAGCTGGGGCGGCATGACCGGCACCGGTTTAGGCTACGGCCACCCGGAGTTGGTGCCCGTGGCGCATTCGGACTACATCCTGGCTGCTTTGGGTGAGGAGCTCGGCTTCTTTGGCGTGGCTGCCGTGCTGTGCCTTTTTGCCATCCTGATCACCCGGGGTTTCCGCGCCGCGATGCAGGTCCACGACACCTACGGCAAGCTGTTGGCCTCGGGGCTGTCGCTGACGCTGGCCATTCAGATTTTCGTGGTCGCCGGCGGCATTTCCTCCATGATGCCGATGACGGGGCTGACTACGCCCTTTATGTCCGCGGGTGGCTCGTCGATTATGGCCAACTACATCCTGCTGGGGCTTCTGCTGCGCATCTCGCACGGCGCGAACTCGCCGACCGAGTACGACGCCTCTGCCGTCGCCTCGGGTAACCAGGCCTATGGCGCGGAGGTGGCACCCGCACGATGAATACCACTATTCGCCGCGGCGCCATCCTCTCGCTGCTGCTCATTGTCGCCCTGCTTGCCCACTTCACCGTGGTGCAGGGCTTCCGCGAGGAGGAGTACGCGCAAGATTCGCGCAACTCGCGCACCTTCATGGAGCTCAAGCAGGTCAACCGCGGCCAGATCAACGCCGGCGGGCAGGTGCTCGCCGAGTCCTACCGCGACGAGGCCACCGGCTTCTACCAGCGCGTCTACCCCAACATGCCCTACTCCTTCGGGCCGGTGATTGGCTACGTCTCCGACCAGTTCGGCACCTCCCAGCTAGAATCCACCTTCAACGCCGAGCTCAATGGCGACGGCAAGGGCTCCAACTCGCGCTTTACCCGCACGGGCCTAGAGCAGGACCGGGTGGGCAACACGGTTGAGCTCTCGCTGGACCCGAACCTGCAGGCCTTTGCCTACGAGCAGCTTTCCAACAACAACTACGACGGCGCGATCGTCGCGCTGCGGCCCTCGACCGGCCAGGTGCTGGCCATGGCATCGACGCCGTCTTTCGACCCGAACAGCATCTCCGCGCCCGCCACCGCAGCCGAGGCCTGGGGGCAGCTGAACAACGACCCGCGGCAGCCGCTGCTCAACCACGCGGCGCAGGACCAGCTGCCGCCCGGCTCGATCTTCAAGATCATCACCACCGTGGCGGGCTTGCGCAGCGGCTACACGCCGGACTCCCCGCTGACCGGGGACGCGCAGATCATACTGCCCGGCACGAACGTACCGCTGACCAACTTCGGCGGCCAGGCCTGCGCGGGCGGCGGGCAGGTCACGCTCACTACGGCGTTCGCCCTGTCTTGCAACACCGCGTTCGTGCAGATGGCGCTGAACATGGGTGCTGACCCGCTGCGCAAGGCGGCCGCGGACTTCGGCGTCGGCGAGCGCTACGACCTCATGGAGCTCGGCGTGCCCAACGCCGCCGGCTCACTTGGCGATATCCCGGGCGCGGCCGAGCTGGGCCAGTCCGCGATCGGCCAGCGCGACGTCACCATGACTGCGCTGCAGGCCGCCGTCATGGCGGGCGTGGTGGCCAACGAGGGCAAGCGCATGCGCCCATACGTGGTCAACCGCGTGGTCACCTCGGACCTGCGCACGGTCAAAGAGACCAAGCCGAAGCAGCTCGCGGAAGCGCTCACCCCGGAGGAGGCCGACACGCTGACCAACCTCATGTTCGCCTCCGAGCGCGCTACCTGGGGCTACGACGGCAACGGCTTTGCCTCCAAGACGGGCACCGCCGAGCACGCCGAGGGCGCGGACCCGCACGTGTGGTACGTCGCTTTCGACCCGGCCAAGGACGTGGCCGTGGGCGTGGTGGTGAAAAATGGCGGGCACTCTGGTTACTGGGCCACCGGCGGGCAGGTCTCCGGCAGTCTGGGTCGCGCGGTCTTGCGCGCGGCGCCGGCTGCGCCGGCGGATGGGGAGTCGGCACAATGATGGGAACACGGGGCGTCGACAAGCATGAAGCAGACGAAGGACACGAACGATGAACACTGAGAACCGCGAAGAACTACAGAAGCTCATCGGCGACGATTACCAGCTGCAATGGGTGATCGGGCACGGCGGCATGTCCACCGTGTGGCTCGCGGACGACCCGGAAAACGACCGGGAAGTCGCGCTCAAGGTGCTGCGCCCCGAGTTCAGCTCCAACGACGAATTCCTCGCCCGCTTCCGCAACGAGGCGCTCGCCGCCGAGGGCATCAACTCGCCCAACGTGGTGGCCACCTATGACTACCGCGAGCTGGAGTCGCCTTCCGGGGCGGCGATGTGCTTCATCGTCATGGAGTACATCCGCGGCGAGTCGCTCGCCGACCTGATCAAGCGCGAGGGCGCGCTCAGCGAGGAGCTGGCGCTCGACGTGCTCGAGCAGGCCGCGCACGGCCTGGCCGTGATCCACCGCATGGGGCTGGTCCACCGCGACATCAAGCCGGGCAACCTCATGATCACCCAGAACGGGCAGATCAAGATCACTGACTTCGGCATCGCCAAGGCCGCTGCCGCCGTGCCGCTGACCCGCACCGGCATGGTGGTCGGCACCGCGCAGTACGTCTCGCCCGAGCAGGCCCAGGGCATGAAGGTCACCGCGGCTTCCGACGTCTACTCGCTCGGCGTCGTCGGCTACGAGATGCTCGCCGGCGCCCGCCCCTTCACCGGCGATTCCTCGGTCTCCGTCGCGCTCGCGCACGTGTCCGCGGAGCCGCCCGCGCTGCCGATTTCCGTGTCCGCCCCGGCGCGCGAACTCATCGAGATCGCCCTGCGCAAAGACTCCCGCCAGCGCTTCCGCGACGGCAACGAGCTCCAGCTCGCCGTCGAGCAGGTCCGCCAGGGTCTGCGGCCCGCCCAGCCCGGCGGCCAGACCGCGGTCATCGCCACCGAGCCCTCGCCGACCGAGTCGACCCAGATGCTCGCCGATGTGGCCGAGGAACGCACCACCCGCCCCGCCGGTGCCTACCCGCCTTCCGCCGCCCGAGCAGTTGCTTCTCGACGCCAACCTGCCCCTCCCGCACCCGCCTCCTCCCGCGCCGGCGGATACCGGGAAGCGCAAGCCGCGCCGCAGGAGGAGAAGAAGCCCTCCAAGGCCGGCCCGATCGTGGCCGGGCTGCTTGCCCTCCTGCTCGTCGGCGGCATCGCCGCGTGGGCGGCAACCAGCGGTGTGCTCGACGGTGTGCGCGGCGGCTCGAAATCCTCGACCCCGACGCAGCCGAGCGTGATCACGCAGACCGAGACCGTGGAGTCCACGCCCAGCGAGGCAGATGAGGAACCGGAGACGGTTCCCCGCCGCCGCGAGACCGTCACCCGCGAGGTGGAAGAGCCCGCGACCTTGACCTTTAGCGAGGAAAACACCCCGCAGCCCGAGCAGCCCACCCGCGAGGCGCCCAGCTCCGCGCAGCCGACCCAGGTGCCGCCGAGCTCCGCCCAGGAGCCCACCGGTGAGCCGAGCCAGCCTGCGGCCCCCAGCCAGCCTGGCGGGACCGGTGATGGGGCTGGTGGGATAGAATTGCCTAACTTGGAAGATATCTTCGGAGGTACTGGGCAATGATGATCGCGAATCGCTATGAGCTCGGTGACGTCATCGGCACCGGCGGCATGAGCGACGTCTACGAGGCCACCGACACGGTGCTGGGGCGCACCGTCGCGCTGAAAATGCTCAAGATGGACATGGCGCGCGACGAGAGCTTCCGCGAGCGTTTCCGCATGGAGGCGCAGAACTCCGCCCGGCTGAACCACCCCAACATCGTGGCCGTCTACGACACGGGCGCGGAAGCCGTCGAGGGCGTGGACGTGCCCTTTATCGTGATGGAGCGGCTCACCGGCCGCAACCTGCGCGACATCATCCGCGAGGAAGGCCCCCTTGCCCCGCAGCGCGCCGCCGCCCTGCTCGGGCCGGTGGCTAAGGCGCTGCAGGCCAGCCACGACGCGGGCATCATCCACCGCGACATCAAGCCGGCCAACATCATGGTCACCAACACCGGCGAGGTCAAAGTCATGGACTTTGGCATCGCCCGCGCGGTCGACGATTCCTCCTCCGTCCACACGCAGACCTCGGCCGTGATCGGCACCGCGCAGTACCTCTCCCCGGAGCAGGCCCGCGGCAAGTCGGTGGACAACCGCTCCGACATCTACGCGCTCGGCTGCGTGATGTACGAGATGGTCACCTCCACCCCGCCCTTTGAGAGCGAGTCGCCCTTCGGCGTGGCCTACATGCACGTCCAGGAGGACCCGCAGCCGCCGAGCGAGCGGCTTACCGAGCTCGGCCACACCCAGGGCAGGGCTGCCGACGCCGCCGCGGCGCTGACCGACAACGAGGCCGTCAACTTGGACTCCGTCATCCTCACCGCGATGGCAAAGCACCCGGCGGACCGCTACCAGTCGGCAGCGGAAATGGGCGAGGACCTCGCGCTTTTGGAGCGCGGCAGCGTCACCCACGCCGCCCGCACCTACCTCGCCGCCGCCGAGCGCGACCAACAGGGCGCGCACGCCGCTGACAACACCGTGGTGACGGGCCAGCCAGTGCCCGCGCCAGCCCCCGCCGTCGCCCCGCGCCCGCAGGGCACCACGCGCTACGAGGATCACCGCCGCTCGCACGAGAAGCGCTCTTCTTCCTGGATGAAGTGGGTCGCGGCACTGCTCGGCGTGATCCTGCTCGCCGCCGTCTCCTGGCTGGCCTACTCCTACTTCTCGCCTGGCGGGAACGGGGTCAACAGCAAGGTCGAAGAGTCGATGGTGAAGGTGCCGGATGTCGCCGGCAAGCCGCGCGACGAGGCGATCGCCGAGCTCGAGGGCCTGGGCTTCCAGGTCGCGGTAAGCGACGAGCCGAGCCCGGACTTCAAGCGCGGCGACGTGATCAGCACCAACCCGGCCGCGGGCTCCGAGCTGCAGCACGGCACCCTGATCACGCTGAACGTGTCCAGCGGCAAGGAAGTCACCGACGTGCCGGACCTCACCGACATGGATCCCCAGGAAGCGCAGGCCGCGCTCGAAGAAGCGGGCTTGGAGCTCAACGAGGACATCCGTCGCGAGGCTTCCGAGAACGTGCCCGAGGGCGTCATCATCTCCCAGCACCCGGCGGCCGGTTCGCAGCTGTCCAAGGGCAGCAAGGTCACCATCACCGTGTCCACCGGGCGCGAGAAGGTAGAGGTGCCCTCCCTGGTGGGCCTGAACGTCAACCAAGCCACCGCGACCCTGTCACAGCTGGACCTGCGCGCCACGGTCACCCGCATCGACTCCGAGCGCCCCGACGGCGAAGTGATCGCCGTGGCCGGCGAGAACACCGAGGTCGAGACCGGCACCACGGTTGAGCTGCGCGTCTCCAACGGGATGCTCATGCCGATGCCGCAGATCACCCGCATGGATGTCAACGAGGCCGACCAGAAGCTGCGCGACGCAGGCTGGAACGGCCGCCTCATCGCAGGGCCCACCGTGCCCACCGGGGCGATGGTCGACGCCGGCCTGATCGGTCACCAAGGCACACCGGTCGGCGAGCTGATCCGCAAGGACCAGGCCATCGGCTATAACCTCTGGGAGTTCGACGCAGGCGAGCTCAACCCCTTAAGGAATAATGCGGCGGGGCCGCAGCCTGGTAAAGTAGCGGGTCAGAACGCCAATGGGCGCCCGCTGGGCGACGCGCTCCGCGGAATCGGCCTGTAACACGGGCCTATATCCCCCAGTAGAAAGCGACGAAGCACAATGCCTAAAGCAAAAGTCACGAAGGACGCACAGCCCGTCACCACCGCCTCAAGCACCGCCACGCGCACCCCGGTGAAGATCAACACTGGCGGCACGCCGACCTGGTACAAGGTGATCATGTTTGGCCTGATGCTGCTCGGCCTGGCCTGGATCATCGTCTTCTACCTGGCCGCCGACCAGATCCCGCTGCTCGCCGAGCTCGGGCCCTGGAACTACGCCATCGGCTTCGCCGGCATGATCGTCGGCCTGCTCATGACGATGGGCTGGCGCTAGCGTTTCGCACTGCTTTTGAAGGCGGGTACCCGTTGGGTGCCCGCCGTTTTGCTGCGCATAATTTACGTGAACTATCACCAATTCCTTAGTTTTCTATTGCGCAAGTGGTTTTCTGATTATTATTCAGTGTTCGCTCGTTATAACTTTTACCTGCTCTTTTAGGTTTTCTCGGGTTGTCAATACATCATCCCTCTACCCCCATATGGGTGCATAGGACGCCTATCACTCAGCGCGATCTCAGCTAAGCCGCTATAAATGCTTAGCAGGACGTTAAGGAACGTCATACCGTACTTGCACTTCGTGCTTCACTTCCGAAAGGACAACCACATGCGCAGCTTCCGCACTGCCATCGCCGCCGCGGCCGCCCTGGCCATCGCCGGTGGCGCCCTCCCCGCCCACGCAATGACCAACGAGGAGTCCCGCCCGGAGACCCCGGCCACCAACGACGCGCTCCCGATCATCCACACCTACCGTGGCTCCGACCACATCAAGGCAAACGTGCTCAACGCACGCCCGGTCTGCAACTCCACCGAGGACTACCGCACCGTGGTCTACAAGGTCACTGACAACTTCCTGCCGGTGGGCACCATCTCCACCACCAACCTCAGCGACAACACGGTCAACCTGACCCAGGACCTGTCCCGCACCCAGCAGATCTCCGCTTCCGTCAACGGCTCCAAGACCGAGACCCTGAACATCGGCGGCACCGGCTCCAAGGACGGCCTGCAGGGCACCATCGGCTACACCCTGGCCAAGTCGCTCGGCTGGGATGTCTCCGGCTCCCTGTCCTGGTCCGTCGGCCAGAAGATCGGCCCGTACGAGGTTCCCGCCGGCAACACCGGCGAGGCCACCTACGGCTTCCGCACCGTCACCATGACCGGTACCCAGCAGCGCTGCCGCCCGAACGGCACCTGGGCTACCCCGACCGCGTGGGTTGCCAACATGCCGGTGAAGAACGAGGTGCGCGTGAAGAACTACGACACCCCGGCTGCTTCCTGGGCTCCGAACAAGGGCGCGCAGGTGACCAAGCCTGTTGATGACGAGAACCCGAACTTCGAGGACGAAGTGAACAAGCTGCGCGAGGGCGAGAACCTTGACGACGTGACCAAGGTCAACGACGACGAGGCCGCCGACGTGACCAACAAGGACATCACCGACGAGGGCACCGAGGTCATCGAGGACAACGAGGCCAACGAGGTCGCTGAGTCCGAGAACACCGAGGTCGAGGAGACCATCGAGGAGACCGACACCGAGGGCGCCACCGCCGAGGAGGCCGCTGAGCGCGAGCAGCAGGCACTCGACCTCGAGCCCTACTTCACCTCTTCCTCCTGGAAGGCTTCCGGCTTCGCCGGCACCACCGCGCTGCGCATCAAGAACGTCGGCACCGACCGCTACTACGGCGAGTTCCCGGCCGTCACCTTCCGCGTTGACATCAAGACCGCCGAGGGCCCGGAGGGCGTTGACCGCCTGATCACCGCCAACAGCCACAAGGGCGCACACGTCCGCGACCTGGGCTTCGACCGCAAGAAGGGCGTCCGCACCTTCGAGGTCACCCTGGCTAACCCGATCAAGGCTGGCGAAGAGGTTGCAGTTGCTTCCTTCAACTTCGGCGACGGCAAGACCTCCGAGGGTCGCCTGCACAACTACATGACCGCCACCCAGACCGGCCGCCTCGCTGGCGACGAGTCCGACGACAACGACCAGGACGTCGACTCCCGCGATGCAACCGTGTCTGACTTCGGCCGCAAGCTCGATGGCACCTTCTAATTAGGCGCTTCTCGACGCCCCACCGCCCGGGCCCTCCACACCAGGAGGGCCCGGGCTTTTTGCATGCTCCCATTACCACCCCTGCCCGCGAATGTGCGGAAGCGACACGCGGTGCGGGGTTGTGCACTGCTCGTGCGCGAAGTTATCCACAGGCTGTGGACAATCCTGTGCATAAGCGGGTATCCACAGCCTGTGGATAAACCTGTGCACTACTTTCACAACCCGAACAAATGCGCTGTTCGAACGCTATTTCCGCCCGCCACACGCACCGTGAGGCGAACAAACGACGAAGCCGTTCGAGGAATTACACGCCCGTAACTATCCACAATGTGGACAACTTTTGTGGAAAACTCACACCCCGCACGCTTGGGGATAACCTCTGAATAACACGCCGGAGTTGTCCACAGGCCTGGCGCGCAGGGACACCCGCACACAGAAAAACCCACACCCGAAGCGCTAACGGGTGTGGGTTTCGCGCAGCAGCCTCAAGCGAGCGCGAGAGCAACGCCCCCGGCCGTGACCGCCAGCGCCGCGGCGGCAGCCAGCCACCGGACGCGCGCGTTCGGCGAGGTCAGCGGCCACGCCATGAGCGCGCCGATGACCAGCCCACCCGCGTGCCCCCATACGCTCACGTTCGCGGCGATGAAGGTATAGACCACATTGACGGCAATGAGCGCGATGGCGGGGCGGGGGTCAACGTGGCGTCGATAAGCAATGGCGACGAAGACCGCCATCAGCGCGTACAGCGCGCCCGACGCCCCCGCGGTCGGGGTGAGGAACGCGAAGCCGAGCACCGCCGCCGAAGAACCCAGCACCCCCGCCGCGTATGCCAGCGCGAAGGGCCCGCTGCCCACGGCGCGCTCCACCTCCGTGCCGATCACCGCGAGCAGCAGCATGTTGAGCACCAGGTGGGTGAGGTCCAGGTGGACGAACCCGGCGCTCAGCGCCCGCGCCGCACCGAAGCCGTGGACTTCCGGACCCCACAGCACCAGGTAGGCACCGACCGAATCCCACACCACGTCGCGCAGCGAGCGGGCCTGCGCCGCCATCGCCGCGAACACGATCGTGCACGCGGTCGCGATCGCGGCGCTCACGGGCGCGTCGCGGAACAGCCGCTGGGCGAATTGCTGCATAAAGGGCCTCCCCTGCCAACAAAAAGCGCCCCCGGCAAGCGGGGGCGGTGGAACGTGCGGGTGTTACTCGGAGATCTCGACGGACTCGATCACCACATCCTCGACGGGGCGGTCCATGCGGCCGGTCTGCACGTTCGCCAGCTCATCGACGACCTTCTTGGACGCCTCGTCCGTCACCTCACCGAAGATGGTGTGGCGGTTGTTCAGCCACGGGGTCGCATCCACGGTGATGAAGAACTGGGAGCCGTTGGTGCCCGGGCCGGCGTTTGCCATGGCCAGCAGGTACGGACGGTCGAAGGTGAGTTCCGGGTGGAACTCGTCGGCGAAGGTGAAGCCCGGGCCGCCGGTGCCGGTGCCGGTCGGGTCGCCGCCCTGGATCATGAAGCCGGGGATGATGCGGTGGAAGATCGCACCGTCGTAGAACGGGCCCTCGTTTGAGCCGGAGGCGTTGGCCGCCGAGTACTCCTGGGTGCCCTTGGCCAGGCCGGTGATGATCTCCACGGTCTTCGGCGCGTGGTTGCCGAACAGGTCAATCACGATGTCGCCGTGGTTAGTGTGCAGGGTCATCGTCTGCGTCTTTTGAGTCATGGCAACCAGGATACGCGTCTTCTGCGTAAAGGTGGCAGCAGCACGGCGGGTGACGTGTGCACAAAGGCAGATCCCGCCACCCCAGGTGAGTACCCAGGATGGCGGGATGCGGTGGGTTACAGGCCGGAAACGACCTCGTCGCGGGCGGCGACCAGGTTGCGCAGCGAGGGCTCGACCTCGGCGTAGCCGCGGGTCTTCAGGCCGCAGTCCGGGTTGACCCAGAGGCGCTCGGTCGGCACGTTCTTCAGCGCGGCGCGCAGCAGGCCGGCGATCTCCTCGGTCGAAGGCACGCGCGGGGAGTGGATGTCCCACACGCCCGGGCCGATCTCGGAGTGGAAGGACTCGTCGAGGTCCTCGAGCAGCTCCATCTTGGAGCGGGCCGCCTCGATGGAGGTGACGTCGGCGTCGAGCGCTGCAACAGCGTCGATGATCTGGCCGAACTCGGAGTAGCACAGGTGGGTGTGGATCTGCATGGTCGGCTCCGCCTGCAACGCGACGAGGCGGAAGGCGCGCACCGCCCAGTCCAGGTAGGACTTGCGGTCGTCGGCGCGCAGCGGGAGCAGCTCGCGCAGGGCGGGCTCGTCGATCTGGATGACCTTGATGCCGGCCTCCTCGAGGTCGCGGACCTCGTCGGCAAGCGCGACACCGATCTGGTCGGCGGAGACGTTCAGCGGCACGTCGTCGCGCTTGAACGACCAGGCGAGGATGGTCACCGGGCCGGTGAGCATGCCCTTGACCGGCTTGTCCGACAGCGACTGGGCGTACTTGGCCCACTCGACGGTCATCGCGGCCGGGCGGGAGACGTCGCCGATCACGATCGGCGGGCGGGTGCAGCGGGAGCCGTAGGACTGGACCCAGCCGTTCTCGGTGACCACGAAGCCGTCGAGAAGCTCGGCGAAGTACTGCACCATGTCGTTGCGCTCGGCCTCGCCGTGGACGAGGACGTCGATGCCGATCTCTTCCTGCAGCTCGATGACGTTCTTGATTTCGGTGCGGAGGGCTTCCTGGTAGGCGGCGTCGTCAAGCGTGCCTGCCTTGTGGTCGGCGCGCGCCTTGCGGATCTCCTGGGTCTGCGGGAAGGAGCCGATCGTGGTGGTCGGCAGTGCGGGCAGGCCGAGCGCCTCGCGCTGCAGGCCGTTGCGCTTATCGAACGCCGGCTCGCGCTTGACCGCGCCCTCCGGCAGCTTGGCGACGCGATCCACGACAGCCTGGTTGTGAATCGTCGTCGACTCAGCGCGGGTGCGCACCGCGCGATCCGACTGGGCGAAGGCCTCCTTCGCGCCCTCCTCACCAGCGACGAGCGCCTGGATCTCGGCGACCTTCTCGTCCGCAAAGGAGAGCCAGGTGGCGACGTCGACCGGCAGGTTCTTCTCCGCCTTCAGCGTGTGCGGCACGTGCTGCAGGGAGGTGGAGGTGGACACGGCGACCGGGCGATCGCCGAGTGCTGAAAGGACCTCGGTGCGCTCGCGCAGGTTCGCGGCCCACACGTTGCGGCCGTCGATCAGGCCCGCGACCAGCTGGGTCTTCGCCGGGATGGCCTCGGCAACGCGCTGCGGGTACTCGGCGTCCTCGTCGAGCGTCCACGGTGCGAGGTCGACGTGCAGCGCCTCCGGGGCGAGCTCGGCCAGCACCGGCAGCGCCTCGCGGGTCGCGCCGTATGGGGTGGTCAGGTACACGTTCGGGCGGTTCTCCGCACCCAGCAGGGTGGTGTAGGCCTCGCGCAGGTGCTTCGCCAGCTCCGCGTCCGGGGTGTCCAGGTCGGCGACAAGCGCCGGCTCGGCGAGCTGGATCCACTCGACGCCGGCTTCCTTCAGGGCGTTAAGGACGGTGGCGTAGGCGTCGACAAGCGAAGGCAGCAGCGACCACTCGGCCGGCTTCGACAGGGCGATCAGCGTGACCGGGCCGACCAGGAACGGGCGGACGGTGTGGCCGGCCTCGCGGGCTTCCTCGACGATCGCCAGGATGCGCTCGGGCGCAGGGGTAATGTCCTGACCTGCGGCGATCTCCGGCACCAGGTAGTGGTAGTTCGTGTCGAACCACTTGGTCATCTCCAGCGGGACGCGGGAATCGTTGCCGCGGGCGAGTGCGAACTCCTCGTCCAGGTCAGTGCCGCCCGGGATCAGGCCGACCGTCAGGCCGGTCTCAAGCACCTGGTCGTAGTAGGCGACGTCGGCCGGGATGGCGTAGTCCTCGGTCAGGCCGAGGTCGCGCAGGTGGTTGTAATTGTCCACGCGCAGCGCGTGCGTGGACGAGCGGAAGGTCTCCGCGTCAATGCGGCCCGCCCAGTAGCTCTCAAGCGCGCGCTTCAGCTCGCGGTTCGCGCCGATGCGCGGGTAGCCCTCGATCGTGGCCTTGGGAAACGGTGTAGTCGCTTTCGACACAATGCGTCCTTTTCTGCTGTTTGTTGGAGAATTGAGGTGGTTTAAATCAGGGAGTGGCCAGCGGGCTGGACAATCCCAATGCGGTCCAGGAGATCCTGGGTGACCGCGAGATTGTTGTGCGTGTACACGTGCAGGCCGCCGGTGCCGGCGTCCAGGATGGTGTTGGCGAGCTGCGCGGACATCTGCATGCCCAGCTCGTACTCCTCCTCCGGCGTAGTTGCCTGCGCAAGCGTGCGGGTCACGCACTCCGGCACCGCGATGCCGGAGAGCTCGCCCATCCGCTGCACGCGCTTGAGGCTGGTCATGGGCATGATGCCGGGGATCAGCGGGATGCGGACCCCAGCCAGGCGGGCCACCTCAACGAAGTCGAGATAGTCCTGCGCGTTGAAAAACAGCTGCGTGATAGCAAAGTCCGCGCCGAGGCGCTGCTTCGCCAGCAACACGTCCAAGTCCTCGTCGAAGTTCTTCGACTCCGCGTGCCCCGACGGGTAGCACGCCACCGACAGCGCCAGCTTGCCGGCCGCGAGCCGGAAGGCCTCCTCGTCCTCCACGTCCTGGATCAGGTTGAGCAGGTCGGTGGCGTGCTGGAGGTAGTGCGCTGGCATGCCGGTCTCGGGCAGGTCGCCGCGGAGGGCGAGGAAGCCGCGGACGCCGGCGTCGATAAGCGTGCGAATCCACGTGGCCAGCTCCTCGCGCGTGCCCGCGGTGCAGGCGAGGTGCGCGATCGGGCGCAGGTTGGTCGTCTCGGCGACGCGCGCGATCAGCGCGGCGGTGCCGGTGAGCCAGTCGCTGCGCCGCGAGCTGGTCACGGCGACGTAGTCGGGGTTGTAGGCGGCGAGGCCCGCGATGAGCTCGTCGATCTTCCCGGAGTCCGCGTCGTGGCGGGGCGGGATGAGCTCGAAGCTCAGTGCCGTGCGCGCGCGGCGCTGCGGCGTGACCGGTGCTTCGCCGAGGCTGTCGAGCGGTGCCGAGGCCGACAGTCGGGTCGAAGGGAGGGTCCCACGCATGTGAAAAATACCTTTCGATGTCGGTGATCTCGCCGGGCTCGGCGCTGACGTAAACCGTTTTTCAACGGTGCCCAAGAATCTAGGGGGCGCACTTTTCGGGCACAATTGACGGCCGTGTTTGCGCAGCGTGTTGGCCACATTTTTCTGAATATTAATCCGCAAAATGAACCGCTTGGTATGTTTTTGCGTAACGCTTAGTCCGGGCGGAATCTGTAGGCTGGCGGCTACGAGACAACCAACTTCAAGGAGCACCATGAACCCGTTCACCCTGCGACTGCTCTTCACCGGCGCGGCCGACGCCGCCAAGTACTTCCGCGAGCAAGGCGACAAGCGCAAGCGCGAAACCTACGACGCGCTGCTCGCCGCGCTCGAGGACCGCAACATCACCGACGCCGACGAGCTCGAGCAGCTTTACGACGCCGCGCGCACCCAAGCCGGCGAACTCACCCGCGCCGCCCACGCGCGCCTGGACAAGCGCCGCGCCGCTTTCAACGCCGCACTGCCCGGGCGCGAGGCGCAGCGCACCGCGTGGCGCGCCGAAGCCAAGGCGCACAAGAAGAAGGCCCGCGGCAAGGGCCGTACGGTCGCCGCGGGGCTGCTCGGCGCGGGCGCGCTCGCGGGTGCCGGCTGGGCGCTGTGGGAGTTCTGGCTGAAGGACAAGCTCGAGGACGCCGAGCCCGAGATCGACCTGACCGACGTCGCCCGCTCCGGCGAGGCGAAGCTGGTCTACTCCACCTCGACCGAGAACGAAGGCGTCTTTGCGCCTGACGCCGACACCTACGGCGAGCACGCCGCGGTGCCGCCGACGGAGCCTGCCGAGGGTGCTGATTCTGCTCAGGCGACGGGGCTGACCGCCGACGCGGCGGACGCGGCCGTTCCCGATGGCGAGACGCTGTCCACCCTGGACACGCTCGACGACTCGCAGCGCAAGGGCACCAAGGACGCGGACTAGCTAGCACTGCACCACGCGCACCCCTACCCCGCCGAACAACGCCAGGCAGCGCCTGGCAGGTCGGCGGGGTTATTTATGTCGGGACGACTAGTTCCGGGCATGCCTGTAGGCGCGCCAGTGTTTGCTGGCGCGCGGGCTTTTAACGTGCAGGTTTAGTCGGGTGGTTTGCGGTTGTCGGCGCGGGCTTTGTGGTCGGTGCCGGTGGGGGTGACGTTCCCGTAGGGTGAGACGTAGGTGATCTGCCCGTCGCGCCGTTCGGTATGTCCCCGGGTGCCGCGTGCTGCTTGGGAGTTGTGGTATTTGCATAACCACCCGAGGTTGGATGGTGTGGTTTCGCCTCCGTGTTGGTGTTCGACCATGTGGTGGGCGTCGCACTCGGAGGCGGGTGCGTTGCAGCCTTTCCAGGTGCAGGTGGTGGAGTCGGCAAGCATGACTTCTCGGTGTTTCGGGGTGGCGAAGCGTGCGTGGTAGGCGTTGACTGGTCCGTCCATGACGCCGATGAGGATGATCGCCCCGATTTCTTCGAGCTGCATGCGCACAAACTCCTCACCGGAGACGATTACACCGTTGTCGAAGTGGACCTTAACGTCGTTGCCTTCGCCTGCGATGATGCGCAGGTAATCACCCAGGTCCAGGTTGGCGGTCACGCGCACCAGGTACTCGGCCTTTGGGCACCCGCCGTTTAGCCAGCCGGTGACGTCGTTCTTCGCAGCATCAAAGACGCCTTGGACGTCGGCGGCGGGGCCGGTCAGGCGCAAGGTGGCGTACCCATCCCCGTGGTGGGTGACCCGTGCTTTCGGGGTGCGCGGCTCCGGGGCCTGCAGTTCGGCTTTCAGTTCTGCGGCCACACGGCGGATGCGCGCCAAGTCGCCTGCTGTGTTACAAAGCTGATCGATGTAGTGCCAGCGCTTGGTTACGTCCTTGAGGGAGCGGGCGGAGCGGGTGATGTAGGCAAGTGTGTCCAACCTATGCCCGTTGACACGTGCGCCTTCTTGGGCGCGCGCCTGGTACTTGGTGTGCGAGGTTTTCCCGCACAGCACACTCGCGGTGTCGCGGAGTTGCTTCGCGCGGTCTTGCTGGATGCCGTGTGCCTGTAATTGGGCAAGCTCAAGTCCGGCCGCAGCGGCGACGAAGTCGTATCCGCAGCGGTCAACCAAAGCAAGTGCATCCAAATCTGTCATGCACCCGACGATAAACCACGTTTACCTGCCAAAACAAGGGAATGTGAGAATACACCCATTATTAGCCCGAAACGGAACCAACGACCCAAAACGAACGTCTAACTAGGGTTGGGCTGAAACTCGCCAGGCGGTGAGGAGGTGGCGGACGAGGCGTTCGCGGACGTCGGGAAACAGCGCGGTCAGCGTCTCGTCCATGGGGCGGGTCACCACGATGAGTTCGGAGGCAAGCTCGATGGGCGTGGCGTCAGGACTAACCAACCCGTGCGGCGCGGCCGTGTCGAGGAGGACTTGGACGTGGCGGAAGAACTCGTCGAGGCGCTCGGAGCTGGCGGGGTGCTCGGGGGCGAGGGCGCCGACGAGGATGCCCACGCCGGCGTCGACAAGTTGCCAGATGAAGCGCTCCCAATTGCCTTCTGGGTCGGCGGAGAAGTCGGTGAGTGTTTTGCCGAGGAGGACGTCGAGTTCGTCGATAAATCGCAGCGCGCACGCCTGTCGCAGCGCGGCGCGGGAGGGGAAGTGGCGGTAGAGTGTAGCGATACCAACACCTGCGTCTTTGGCCACGGCCTCCAGGGTGACTGCGGAGTTTGGGCGGGTCCGGAACTGCTCGGTGGCAGCTGTGATGATTTGGTCGCGCTTTGCGCGCGCGTCTGATCGCATGGGTGCCTCCTCGGGCGCGATACTCTTTCGTCTTGACATCGCCGAGTCTGCGGAGCACCATAGCAGGAGTTTTAAGTGATAGCTAACCCTCCACTTGGAGTTTTGAAAATGACAACAATTCTCAGCGCCACAGACCTTGTGCTGCGCAAAGGCGACACGCCGTTAAGCGTCGACGCCGAAGAGGGGTTCAACTTCCTGCACGTCGGGCGCGAGTCCAGCGCCACCACCCTCGCCATGACGCTGGCCGGGCGATACAAACAGCACTCGGGCGACGTCGACGGGCCGGGGTTCAAGCGCACCGCGCTCGCGGGCGTGCACCTGATTGACTCCCTCGACCGCCAGATTCCCGTGCGCGACCTGTTGCGCGAGCAGATCGCGTGGTCGCAGCCCTTCTTCAAGCCCACTCCGCGCCGCCCGCTGGAGCACGACACCGTCGAGCGCTGGCTGGAACCACTCGGGCTGGAGGACTTGGACGAGAAGACGAAGGTCGGCGAGCTGCACGTGCTCAACCGCTTCCGTCTGCGTATCCTGCTCGCGCTGGTGTCGCGCCCGGAGGCGGAGCTTTTGATCGTGGACGACGTGGACCAGATCCGCGACATGTCGCTGCGCGCCGAACTGCTAGAAAACCTGCACGCCGTGGCCGAGGACGTTGCCGTCCTGGTCATCAGCGCGAACGAGGAGGACCGATGAGCGGACTGCATATTGGCTCGAACTTCCGCAAGTTTCTGCACGGCAAGCTGCCGCCTTTGGCCATGCTTGCGATCATGGTGCTCCCGCTGTTGTTCGGCGGCCTGTTCGTGTGGAGCTACTTCGACCCGCTGGGCAACCTGAACAAGGTGCCGGTGGCGTTGGTGAACTCGGATGAGGGCGAGGCGGGGCAACAGGTCGTCGATAAGCTGCTCGAAGAAGACCCGATGGACTTTCGGGTGGTCAGCGCCGAGGAGGCGCGCGAAGGTATCGCCGACGGTACCTACTACTTAGGTATGGAGATTCCGCGCGACTTCACCGAGGCCGCGAAGAGTGTCAAAGAGGAGAACCCGCACCAGGCGAAGATCAACGTCACGCTGAACGAGACCAACGGGTTTATCCCCACCATGCTGGGCAGCCAGGCGACCCGCATGATTACTGATGCGGTGTCGGTGACGGTCGGCTCGAAGGTGGTGGAGCAGCTCTTCGTGGGCTTCAACACCATCAACGACGGCATGGGCCAGGCCGCCGAGGGCGCCGGCAAGCTCAACGAGGGCGCGAAGAAGGCCGGCGAGGGCGGGCAGAAGCTTGACGACGGCGCGACCAAGCTCGACGACGGCATGCAGGAATTTAACTCGAAGCTGCAAGAGCTGCCGGGCGCAGCGCACAAGCTTGA
Organism: Corynebacterium sp. HMSC074A01; assembly: GCF_001831515.1. GTDB lineage: Bacteria > Actinomycetota > Actinomycetes > Mycobacteriales > Mycobacteriaceae > Corynebacterium. Next base: position 93,845 of record NZ_KV825598.1, on the reverse strand, counting down.
CGACGGCGTCGGGCGGCTTGCCGACGGCGCGAACCAGCTCAACACCGGCATCGGCACCGCCGCTGACGGCGCCAACCAGCTCTCCGAGGGCATGGTGACGCTGCAGTCCGGCACCGACAAGCTCGGTGCGGGCGCGTCGCAGGTCGCCGGCGGTGTGGACAAGATCGCGGGCGTGGCGGGCCAGCTGGGCGCGGCGCAGGCCGCGTTCGCGGACATCGACGCCTCGCTGAGTCAGGTCATCCGCGACCTGGACGCCTCCCCGATCCCGGGCACCGCGGAGCTCGCGGCGCAGGCGCGTGCTACGCAGGCGAAGCTGCACAACGGTGCGCTGTCTTCGGCGATGGATTCGAGCCTGGTTGGCCAGCTGCAGCTGCTGCAGAACGGCGCGCACCAGATCGCGACTGAGCTGAACGACCCGAATGCGCAGTACCGCGGTGGCGTGAACCGTGCGACGGACGCCTCGCAGCAGCTGGCGGCCGGTCTGGCGAAACTGCAGGACGGCTCCGGCACGCTGGTCGCTGGCGTGGCGCAGCTCAAAGACGGCACCTCGCAGCTGGTCGTGGCGGCGAATACGGCCTCGGACGCGTCCTCGCGTCTGGCGGACGGCTCCAACCAGCTGGTCGTGGGCCTCGGCGCACTGAATGACGGCCTGGTGCAGCTGGACAGCGGCACCGGCGAGCTCAGCGTCAAGCTCCACGACGCGCAGGAGGAGGCCCCGACGTGGCGCGGCGATCGCCTGGACAAGGCGGTCGAGACGGCGTCGCAACCGGTGGTCCTCAACGAGGTGGGCGATGACCTCGCCTACTTCGGCAAGGGCCTGTCGCCGTTCTTCCTCTCGCTGTCGCTGTGGTTCGGCGGCCTGATCCTGTACATGGTGATGCAGCCGATCAACCGCCGCGCGATCGACTCGGGCACGCCGGTCTACCGCGTCATGCTGGATACGCTGGTGCCTTCCTTCCTCGTCGGCGCGGTGCAGGCCTTCTTCCTGTGGGCCGTGCAGGTCTTCCTGCTGGACATCGACCCGACGTACACGGGCACACTCCTGCTGGTGCTGGTGGGCGTGTCGTGGGCGTTCATCTCGTTCATCTATATGCTCAACTGCATTTTCGGGAAGGCGATCGCCCGCCTGCTCACCATGGCGCTGATGTCGCTGCAGCTGGTGGCGTCGAACGGCCTGTACCCGCCGGAGGTGCAGCCGAAGTTCATCCAGTGGGTACACAGCTGGGACCCGATGCGGTACTCGGTGGACCTGATGCGCTACGCGCTCTTTGGCACCAACGGCGGCGATCCCCGCATGATTCGGGCGACGCTGGTGCTCATCGGCATCGCGATTGCCTCCTGGATCGTGTCCTGCCTGGGGCTGAAGCACCTGCGTCAGATCCCGGAGAAGGATCTGCACCCGGAGCTGTCGGTGTAACGGTTGCCAGGAACAAATTGTAGACGTATCATCAACTTTGTAATGGACCCCACCTACAAAGGAGACACCATGTTCCGCAACGAGAAGAAGAACCCTAGCACCCGCCTGGCCGCTGCCCTGCTGCGCGTGCCCACCGGCCTGTTTATCCTGAACTCCGGCGCGGGCAAGCTCGGCGCCGACGAGGGCACCGCCCAGTTCCTCCACGGCATGGCACAGACCGGCATCCCGGCGCTGAAGGACGTGGACCCGAAGACCTTTGCCAAGTTCGTCGCCTACTCCGAGACCGGCATCGGCGCGGCCCTGCTCGCCCCCTTCGTGTCCAACCGCCTGGCGGGCGCAGCACTTGCCAGCTTCGGCGCGGGCCTGCTCACTATGTACTTCGGCAACGACGCCATGACCGAGGACGACGGCATCCGCCCGTCCCAGGAGGGCACCGCGCTGTCGAAAGACTCCTGGCTCGTGGCCATCGGTGCCGCGCTCATGGCACTGCCGCGCAAGTAAGCAAGCCGCGGCGCGACTAAAATGTTTCGCGTGAAACGTCTCGCCGCCCTCACGCTTATTACAGCTCTCGCCCCGGCCACCCCGGTTGCACAAGCGCAGCCGTGGGACCTGGTGGCGCCGAGCTGTACCCCGGTCCACGTCGTGCAAGCGGCGGGGTCCGGGTTTTCGCATTCCTGGGACCCATCCGCGCGCGAGTCGCTTTTCGACGACAACTCCTCCCCCGCCGCCGACCTCACCGAACACTTCGGCGCCCGCACCGTGCGCACCTACCAGGTCCGCTACCCCGCCTCGCTCGGCCGCTTCAGCGCGCTCGGCAGCGCCAGCGGCGGCATCGAGGGCACCGAAACCGCTACTTATGGCGAGTCCGTCACCCTCGGCACCGACGACGCCGCCCGCGAGATCCGCACCGTCGCCCGCAACTGCCCGCACACCAGGTTTATCCTGATCGGCTACTCGCAGGGCGCGCACTTGATTGGCGATGTCGCGGCGGCAATCGGCCACGGGAAGGTGGCGGGCGTGGGGCCGGATCAGGTGGCTGCGGTGGTGTTGTTTGCGGATCCGGGGCGTTCGGGCGTCGTGAAGCAAAGGCCCTTAGGCGACGCGAAGCTGTACGCGCCCGCGCCAAAGGGGCAGCTGGCACGCGGCGGCGAGCTGGTCAACGGCGGCGGATCGGGCGTTGTGCCTGGTCGGGTGGGGTTGGCCGGCGAGCGGGCGCTGAGTTTTGCCGGGCTGGAGGGCAAGGTGCTGTCGCTGTGTAATGCGGCGGACATGGCGTGCTCGACGGATCCGGCGTCGGCGCTGCGCGATTTGGCGGATGTGGCGATGCGCGAGGAGGTCGTCGGCCCGCCGAACGCGGCGACCGGCATGCATGTGCTGGAGTTTTCGCGCCAGCTGGACGCCGGTGTTCCCCTGCAGCAGGCGGTGCGCGTCTCGGGGCTTTCGCTTCTCGACGCCACCACCGCCGCCCTCATCATCGGCGAAATCGGCCTCTTCGCCCAGGCCGCCGACCGCGCCACCCGCGCCGAGCAGGCGGCGACCCCAGCGGAGCAGCTCGCGGCCGTCACCTTAATGTCCGCGCTGCCGAACCTGGCGAAAGAGGGCGTGACCTGGACGTATTTGCTACCCGCGCTGGAGGGGCTGCGTGGGGCGATGCCTGAGGACAGCGAGGCGGCAGGCTGGTACGACGTCGCGCTGGAGGCGATGCGGGCGACCCAGGCCACCGAACGCTTCTACCTGCAGCTGGCTGGCGCGGGCGTGGTGCCGCGCGTGCCCACTCCCACCGAGCAACGCCAGGCCGCGACGCACGCCGCGGTGAGCGCGCTGATGGACCAGGTGGCTGGTGCTGCGGGACTGGACGCCGCGATGCGCAACCCGGCCAACGCGAACCTGTTGGCGTCAGCGGCGCAGGCCGGCGACTTCGGGCCGCGCCACATGTCCTACTACAAGCTGGGCTACACCGACAGCCCCGGCGGCTTCAACATCGACGGTCAGCGCGGCTACGACTACGTGCTCGACTGGCTCGACGACGTGGTCCGCGGGGTGCTGCGGGAGCGGTGAGCTACTTGAACGCCTTCGTCGCGTTGTCGATGGCGGCGTTAATCTGCGCGCGTACGCCCTCCAGCCCCGGGATCGGCAGCTGGGACACGGCGATCAGCGCGAGCAGCAGCACCAACGGAGTCGCGATACCCACGGAAGAGGCGACAGTCTTCGGGTCCGCGGAACCGTCCTTCGGGGTGTTGCCGTTATTGCTGGACTTCGTGTTGATGTCGAAGCTGTAGCCGGTGGTGTTCTGGACGTTGTCGATCACCGGGACGAACGACAGCGTGCCACGCACGCCCTGCTTCGGGGTAAGCACCATGGTGTTGCCCTCGCGGGTGATGTCGACGAGGTCGGTACCCTCGGCAATGCCGATGTCGCCGCCTGCCTTGTCGAAGGTAACGGTGATCGCGCCGGTGTCCGCGTCGCGCTTGGTGCTGGCGATGTCCTTGTTGCGTGCGTTGAACTCGTTGTCGGTCGGGGTGGTGCCGGGGAAGGTCAGCGACGTGGTCTTGCCCTGGACGATCCCCAGGTTGTAGGTGCTGATGACGTTGCCGTCCTCGTCCTGCTCCTCAATCACCACGGTCTTGCCCGCAGCGTCTGCCTTCGGTTTGGCCGACCACTGGTTGCCATCGGTACGCACGGTTTCGAGGTGCTCCTCGCCGTCGATGACGACGAACTTGTTGGACTTGTCCACCACGGATGCGCGGAATTCGCCGTTGGTGGAAATGTCGAAGTTGTAGACACGAGCGTCTTCGGGCTCCGTGATCGTGAGCTTGTAGGTCGCGAAGACGCCGAATCTGTCACTCAGCGCGATGGTGACGGTACCGATCTTTCCAGCGCGGCCGTTGATGACGAAAGCGCCGCTGTCCTCGCGCACGCGGACCAAATCGATGCCGTCAATGTCGTTGCCCTCCGAATCCGTGGCGGAGACGAACTTGTAGGTGTCGCCCTCCTCCTGGTTGATACGCGCGGTGGCAGCCCAGGTCATCTCCTTCTCGACGACCGTATCCCGCTCAGCAGGCGTGATGTTGACGATGGAGCGCTCAAAGACGTGGCCATCCTCGGTACGGTTCTCAATGACGACCTTGCCGCCTGCGCTGCGGTTCGGGGTGACCTCGATCTTGGACTCGCCCAGGGTCGGGACGCTCTGGAGCAGATCCTCGCCTTCGGTGACGTAGAGACTGGTGCCAGTCAGCCCCAACTCGTTGTAAGGCGTGATCGTGTACACGGACTCGATCGGCTCAAACGGGGTGACCGAGTAGATGTGCTCGGCGACTGGGGTGTTCTCGTAGCCGTTGTCCTTTTGTTCGAGGACGTTACCGATCTCGTCCATGACGACTTCCTGGTTGACCTTCCGAACAAACTCGGTGACCTTGAACTTGCCCTCCGCGCCCGGCTTAAACCTCAGCTGCAGGTCGTCTTGGAGATCCTTGCCCTCATAGGCCTCTGGGTTCTCGAAGAAGTCATCGAGACTTGCGCCATCCAGCGGTTCGACTGTGAAGTGATTGTCCTCGTAGTTGTGCGATCGGAGCTTGACCATCGAGAGATCAACAACTTCGTGTACCGGTGTGGAGTCTGGTCGCTTGGCCGCAATGTAGACGGTTACGTTTTGAACGAGACGACCTTCGCGGTCCTTGATGTTGATGACGGCGGTGCCACCGTTCTTCTTCAGCTCAGCGTCGTCCTCATTCGGAGTGACGATCCAACCATTCTCTGCCGCAGTGATGTTTACAAGCTCTTCGCCCTGGATAACGTCGTACTTCCCTCCAGCAGGGCGTGGCAGCTTCGTGCTTCCCATATACGGGAGGGACTCGTGGACGATACTCTTCGTCGCGTACTTCCGATTCACCACATCGAAGTCGTGGGGACGCTCGGTGCCGTCGGCGTCAGTGACCACTACGTGGGCCGTGCCTTCGTCGCCCTTGGTCGAAGGGATCACCTTCCACACCGGTGTGCCGTTGATCTCGGTCGCAGACACCGACAGCAAGTTCTGACCCGTCGTGACCTTTGCGGTGCCGCCGTTCCTGGCAATGTAGGCAACTGTGCTGGTGGGCAGCTGGCGGTACACGGTTTCCTCGGGAGCGCGTGGCGGGGCGTCGATAATCTGCTCCGGCTCCTTCGCCGGGGCCTCCGAGTTGATGGTGTTGTTGAGCTGCAGGTGGTAGATGTGCTCGTTCGCTTGCTCATCGGTGATGACGACCGTGGCGGTAGCGTCGCCCTCGAAGCCCGGGCGCGGTGCAAGCACGAGCTCGTGGTCACGCTCGCCGCGGGTGACCTGGACGTACTTCGCGCCCTCGGTAACGTCAAAGGTCCAGTGGCCCTTGATACGCAGGTCCAGGTCAATGGTCTTGGACTTCTCATCGGCGGTAAACCCTGCAAACAGGAAGTACTCCGTTGAGGTGCTCTCAGTCGCCTCGGCGTTGTCAGGCAGGTCGAGCCCTGGCTGGTAGAGGGAGAGCAGACGCTCGCCCTCCCCGCCGAGAAGCACGGTGATGTACTCATCCTCGCCCGCAGTGGGCTCCTCGATCTTCTGCGTATCCGGGACGAGGACGTAGTTCAGGGTCTCGTTCGCAGAGCCCGGCTGGGTCCTCTGCGCGACTTTGAAGCCGGTGAGCTCGTAGAAAGCGTTCGCGTGGTTGTTGAGGACGTCGGTACGTGCCGTGTTCAGGGTTGCAACGTCGTTGCCAAGCAGGGCCCGCGTAAAGAGCAGTTTCTGCTCAAGCTGCTGCTTCAGCGTGGTTGAAGGCGCGGATTCGTACTCCTGGAGATCCTTCTGAAGCGCTTTGACCAGATTGATCGCGGCGACACGAACCTGGGTATCCAGGCTCTCGCCTTCGCCCACGCGACCAGACTGGCCGGTCAGCTTGCGAACCCGAACGTCATCGAGGTTGTTTGCCGCGCCATCGATGCTCCAGGCTGGTCCGAGGTCAGTGCGAAGCGGTGCGACCGCCCCATCAAAACCTTTCGCTTGCTGGGCAAACTTTGGCTGGAGAGCCTTGAACTTGCGGAGTGTGCCGGGCGCGACAGGCTGGAATGCTACTTCGGCGACCTTGTCTGCGGACATCTTGTCTTCAGCGAAAGCATTAGGAGTGATGACGGCAGTGGCGCTAGTAGCGAGGACGCTGGAAATAAGTGCGGCTATGGCGCGCTTCTTGAGGGAGGGTTGCAACGGGAATCCTTCGAACTTTCCGAGAAAGCACAACGCGAGGTTGGACTGTCCTGGAAATGAGGTGGGTAATGACAGTATCTATTCTGTCACACCGACGAACGCCTCGCCGCCGACTTCAATACGTCTTTGTGTTATGGAGAATCTCATGTGGGTAAGAAGTGGAAAGCCGCTTGCGTGGGGTTTCCACACAAGCGGCTTTCTTAAGGCGCTAGAGACTACTTCTCCTCAGCAGCCTTCTCATCGTCCGGCTTCGCAGCCTCGGACTCAGCAGGCTTACCAGAAGAGCCGTACATCAACGTCTCGTTATCAGTAGCCTTGCCCAGCTGGTAGGACGACGTCGACTCCTGCTGACCACAGGCACGCAGCACCGCGTCGCCAATCAGCAGGCCAGCAGTGATCACGCCAAGCGCACCAGCAGCCATACCAATCATCTGCGAATTCTCGATCGCGAACGCACCCTGCACACCTGCAGCACGCTGAGCACGATCATGATCGTAGATACCCAGACCCTGCTGGATACGGTCATTAGCGTCCTTGATCGCAGCATTGAGCTGACCACGCACACCCTCCAGACCCGGGATATGCACCTGGGACAGGATGCCCAGCGGGATCAGCAGCAGCAGCGGCGAAGCCAAACCAACCAGCGAAGCAATGCACTTCGGGTCGGAGGAGCCAACGTTGACGTTGCCACCGCCCTGGTTGTTGCTGGTGTTGACTCGCACCTTTACTTCGGAAGCCGACTTGTTCTGGGAACCTTCAAGCACCGGGATGAAGATGACCGTGCCGTTTGCGCCCTGCTTCGGGGTGAGGATGATGTTGTTACCGTCGCGGCTCTGGTCGACGAGCTCGGAGCCCTCAGCGATCGCGACGTCGCCGCCTTCCTTGTCGAAGACAACGGTGATCTGGCCGGTCTTCTCATCACGGATGATCTTGGCAACATCGCGGTTGTCGCCCAGGAACGCACCGTTGGAGGTGAGGCTCTCCGGGATGATCAGCGAAGTGATCGTGCGGACCAGGATGCCATCCTTGTCGTACTCCTCGGTTACAACCGTCTTGTTGTCGGTGCCGGACTTCGGGGTCAGCGTGAAGTTGCCCTTGTCATCCTTGCCCGTGTTGACGTGGTCGGCACCCTGCACAACCTTGAAGGTGTTGCCCTCAGAGATCGGCTCGTAGGCCTTCGCCTGGCCAACGATCAGGTAGTCACGCAGGTGGCGGGAACCGCTGGTTGCGCCCTGGACGATCTTCAGGTTGTAGGTGTTCAGAACGTTGCCGTCCTGATCCCACTCCTCAACCGTCGCGGTCTTGCCCACGCCGCTCTGCTTCGGCTTCACGGTCCACTGGTTGCCATCGTTGTTCGGAGTCTCGAGGTACTCGCCACCGTCGATGACGACAAACTGGTTGGACTTCTCCACCAGGGTTGCGCGGAACTCTGCATTAGTGGAGATCTGGTAGTCGTAGACGCGTGCGCCCTCAGCCTCGTTGATGGTGAGCTTGTAGGTCGCGTACACACCACGGTTGTCGCTTACCGCAATGGTAACGGTACCGGTCTTGCCAGCGCGGCCGCTGACGACGAACTCACCATTCTCTTCCTTGACGCGGACGAGATCGTTGCCGTCGACGTCGTTGCCCTTCGCATCCTTAGCGGAGACAAACTTGTAAGTATGGCCCTCTTCCTTATTGATGCGTGCAACCCCGCTCCAGGTCATCGTCTTCTCGATGACATTGTCCTTGGAGGCTGCGCGGCCCGGGGTGATATTGAGGATGTAGCGCTCGAAGACGAAGCCGTCATCGGTGCGGTTCTCAATCACAACCTTGCCGTTAGCGTCAGCCTTCGGAACAAGCTTGAACTTGGACTCGCCATCAGTCGGAATGGATTCGAGCAGCTTCTGCCCCTCGGTGACGTAGAGCTTCTTGCCCTGCAGGTCGACCTCGTTGTCCGCCGTGATGGTGTAGGTAGACTCACTCGGCTGGAACGGCTTAACGGTGTAGACGTACTCGGTGATCGGGACGGGCTCTTTCTTGCCCTTAATGTGTTCGACAACGTTGCCCTTTTCATCCCGGACAATCTTATCTTCGCCAACTCGCCAAATGTACTCGGTGACCTTGAACTTACCCTCAGCGCCTGGCTTGAACTTCAGCTGGAGGTTATCCTTGATCTCCTTTCCTGCGTACTTTTCCGGCTCTTTGAAGAAATCGCCCAGGTTGGTGCCATCGAGTGGCTCAACAGCAAAGTAGTTGTTTTCGTTGTCGCCAAGGAAGACATTAACTGTGGAGCGGTCCGCGACCTCGCGTTCGCGCGTCACCTTCTCGACATCGCCGGTGACCTCACGCTCGATGTTGACGGTGAAGATCCCAACAAGGCGATCCTCGCTGTCCTTGATATTGATGACGGCAGTGCCGCCTTCTTCCTTCAGCTTAAGATCATCCTTGTTCGGAGTGATCTGCCAGACCTTCTTCCCGTCGGTTTCACGGGTCGTCTCCTCGATGTTGAGCTGCTCTTCATTCAGCAGGTGATCGCCCTTCACTACCTCATAGCGGTAATCCTCACGACGCTCAATCTCAACGTTGCCGGTGTAGTTGATGTTGTGCTGGACGACCTTTGGGCCACCGTTCGGGTCCTTAACTACCTCGAAGGTGAAGGTGTACTCAACGCCGTCCTTGTCGGTGAAGACGACGCGCGCGCTGCCCTCTTCGACCTTCGGAACGATCTTCCAAACCTTCTCGCCATTGACCTCGACCTGCTTAATATCGAGAACGTCCTCGCCCTCGATGATCTTAAAGTCGCCGCCGCGGTACTCAACGAAACCGACCGAGGTGTTCAGGATCGTACGGGTGACGTCGTACTTCGACTCCTTATTCTCGATCGTGATGATGTTCTCACGCTCGTTGCCCTGCTTATCGGTGATCGTCACAATCACTTCGCCGGAAGTCACGCCATCCTTCGGGGTGACGGTCAGGCTGCCCTTGCCGTCATCCTTAACCTCGACAAGCTCGCCGCCCTTGACCTTCTTCCAGGTCTCACCCTCGTTGTACTTCAGCACCTTGAAGCGGTCACCCTCGCCGCCGGTGTTGATGTTGTAGAAGAAGTTGTTCACCTTCACATTGATGGACTCATCAATGTTGACCGTGTTGTTGATGGTCAGGCGGTAGACGTGCTCACGACCCTGGTCATCGGTGACCACGATGGTGACCTTGTGCTCGCCATCAATGCCCGGGCGCGGGGTAACGATCAGCTGGCCGTCCTTCTCGCCACGCTCGACGATGACGTACTCAGAACCCTCAGTGATTCGGAAGCTCCATGAACCGCTGATGCGCTTGTCCAGCTCAATGACCTTGGACTTTTCTTCCTTGGTGAAGCCAGCGAACTGGTAGTACTCGTAGACTTCCTTGATGGACTCGTAGACCTTCTCGGTGTAGTACTTGGAGTCCTTGTTCACCGTGACGGTCGTCGGCTCGCCTGCAACGGTCTTGGTGACGGTGGTTTCGCCAGCAGGAACGGTGCGGGTTGTGGTGACCTCCGGGGTCTCGACCTGGGTAACAGTCTTCTTCTCACCAGGGACAGTCTCTGTGACGGTCGTATCGGTAACCGTCGAGGTGACCGTCTTGACGCCACCCTTCTTCGTCTCCGTGACGATCTCCGGTTCAGGCGTAATGGTCTTCGTCTCAGTAACCGGGGTACCGTTCTCGGTCCGCACAACCTCGGTGGTCTTCGCCGGGTGCGTCTTAGTGGTGGTGACGACCTCATCCGGCTCGGTAACCGTGGTAACGGTCGTGAAAGCCGGCAGCGTGCTGGTACGCGTGACCGTTGTCGGCTCCTCAGTCACGATCGTCTTGGTCGTCGGCTTGCCCGGCTCAGTCACCGTGGTGACGTGCTCCGGCATCGTGGTGACCTCAGTGAGGGTCTCTTTCGGGGTCTCCGTGACGGTGGTGCTGAAATCGTAATCTGGCTTCGGCTGCCACGACAGATCCAAGCCAGGCTGGTAAATCGTGATCAAGCGCTGGAAGGTCCATTCCTTGCGCTTGTTCATGTTCCAGTTGTAGTTCTTCGGAACAAGAACGGTAACAAACTCGTTCGGGCCGATCTTCTTCTTCATGTCGTCGAGCTTCGACTGGTTCGGGACCAGGCGGTAGTTGACGCCATCAGACGGGTTCTGCACGCGCGTGATGCTGAAGCCCGTGAGGTTTTGGAACTTAATCAGATCGCGATCGTGAATGAGCTCGCGGACGCCGTTCAGCTCACTCGGGTTGTTACCCAACAGTGCCTGAAGGTAGCGGTTCTTCGTCTGGATGTCTTTCTCCAGCGAGGAGGAAGAAGTCTCCTCCCACTGCTTGAAGTCCGTGAGCATCTGCTTAGTCAAGGTGATCGAAGCGATGCGGATGTTCTCGTCGATGGCATAGCCCTGACCAACACGGCCAGACTGACCGGTGAGCTTGCGCACCTCGAACCCGTCAGGGTTGTTCCACGAGCTATCAATACCCCAGTCGATGCACCAGCCAGGTCCCTGATTGGTGGACAGCACCTGCACTGGCTGAGTCCACTTCGGGTACCGTTTTGCAAGCTTGCTCTGCTCAATCTCGAATTGGCGCAGCGACGCCTCGTCGAGGCGCTGGTAGGCCTCTACGATCATCTGGTCTGCAGCAGAAGCCTCGGGGACAATAACAGCGGTGGTACCGGTAGCGAGGACACCGGAGATAAGCGCGGCCATAATGCGCTTCTTTAGATTTGCGTTTTGCAACGGCCCAATCCTTAAAACTTGTCGGAGATAATCGAAGCAGCCTGGAGATCTCCTGAACACGGATCTACACACTGACAGAGTTTCATTCAATCACAACCGTTTCGTGGAAAGTAGTCCACCATCCCCAAGGTGTGCGGAAAAACCGCATTACAACGGGCACAGGCGCTCACAAGCTTCGGGTCCACCCCGTTGACCTTGCCTTTTACAACCTGACAAAAACCCAAAAATCTTATCGTGATATGTGCCACATTTTTCCGTTTTTCACCTAGAAAAGGGGATTTGGCGCATAAAAACTTAGAATCAGCACAGAAATTTGTTGAACCTCAGATCGTACGCACGCATGCGGAAAGCCGCTTGTGTGGGCTTTCGACCCTCACAAGCGGCTTTCTTAAGGCGTTAGAGACTACTTCTCGTCAGCAGCCTTCTCATCCTCCGGCTTCGCAGCCTCGGACTCAGCAGGCTTACCGGACGAGCCGTACATCAACGTCTCGTTATCGGTAGCCTTGCCCAGCTGGTAGGAGGACGTTGCCTCCTGCTGGCCGCAAGCACGCAATACCGCGTCGCCAATCAGCAGGCCAGCAGTGATCACGCCAAGCGCACCAGCAGCCATACCAATCATCTGCGAATTCTCGATCGCGAACGCACCCTGCACACCTGCAGCACGCTGAGCACGATCATGATCGTAGATACCCAGACCCTGCTGGATACGGTCATTAGCGTCCTTGATCGCAGCATTGAGCTGACCACGCACACCCTCCAGACCCGGGATATGCACCTGGGACAAAATGCCCAGCGGAATCAGCAGCAGCAACGGCGAAGCCAGACCAACCAACGAAGCAATGCACTTCGGGTCAGACGAACCAACGTTCACATTGCCAGCACCAGAGCCCTGATTGTCGATGGTGATGTCCACGATCACACGGTTGTTGTTGTCCACAATGCCGTTGCCGGTCGGGGTGATCACCAGCGCGGTGGTGCCGTCAGGGATGCCACCGTTTTCGATGGTGTAGCTCCCGTTGCCGTTGTCCTTGATGTACTTCTCATCAATCGGCTTGAGGTTCTTGCAATCCTTCGCGTTCTTCGGCGGGTTCTTGTCAAGGCAGGCCTCGATGCCGAAGCCGCCCTTGCCATCAACGATGATGGTGATCGAGCCGTTGTTCTTCTCGTAGGAGATCTTCGGCGGCTCGATGGACGAACCACCGGAGGTCTCTGGGATCTCCCCTTCGATGATGCGGATCGGGTTGCCGTTGTTGTCGCGCTCCTCGATAACGATGGAGCCGGTGGAACCCGGGATCGGCTTGAGGTTGAACCTGCCGTGCTCGTCCGGCTCCGGGTTCTCAATCAGGTCGTAGCCGCGCACGATGTGCAGGGTGTTGCCCTTACCCGGGGTCTCCCAGCTGTCTATCTTCGGCTCGACCTTCTTGCGCACCTCGGTGAAGTTGAGCTTGCGCCCCTGCTCGGTGATCTCAATGATGTGGCGGTTGACCACAACACCGGTCTTGGTCTTCTCAATGACGGTGACGAAGTTACCGGAGGTGTCCTCCTTCGGGGTGAGAATCCACTTGCCGTCCTTGTCAACGACGGTGACGTACTCATTGCCCTTAACTACCTCGTAGGTGTTCTCGTTGCGCACGGTCACGGTGAAGTTGCCCAGCTCGGAGACCTTGAAGGTGCTCTCGCCAGTAGTACCGTCGCCGTTTGCGCCGCCACCAATCGGGTCGATGACAAGCACGTAACGGGTCTTCTGCGCACCGTTGGTGACCTCGACAACAGCAGTACCCTTGACACCCTTGTTCGGGTTGACAACGATGTCGTTGCCGTTGCGCTCGACCTTGATCAGGTCCTGGCCCTCAACGATCTTGTAGGACGCGTTCTCCGGAGCCGTGAGCTTGACCTCGGAGCGGTCCGTGATCTTGTAGGTGAACTCGGACGGCTTCTTCGGCGTGAGGTTCAGGATCCAGCGCTGGATCGGCAGATCACGGGAGTTCTGCAGTTCGATGACGACTGTGCCCTCGGCACCGTCGACGAACTCCGGAATGAACTGCTTCTGGTCGTCCTTCGGGGCGTTCTTGAGCAGGTTCTCGCCCTCGACAACGACAAGGCGCTGCAGGTCGTTGTTGCGGTTGACGATCACCTTGGAGTCTTCGTTAACGGGCTGAGTTGTCTCGTCAACCTCGCTCTCGACAACGTTGATGGTGTAGCGAACGACCACATCGTCGCCGCGCTGCTCCTCCACGACAATCGTGCCGGTGAAGTCCTTGTCCGGCATCAGGCGGGTAACGGTCTTGCCGTCCTTCTCCACCTCAGCCACCGTGACGTTATCCTTGCCCTCGGTGACAACAATCTTGTGGTCGTCCTCGCCCTTGGTGATGTCGACCGTCTGGCGGTTCTTGATCTCGTGGCTGACCTCCTGGGTCTCCACCTTCGCACCCGCAGGAGTAGCGATAATGGTGTAGGTGCCCACGAGGACGCGCTCACCGTCAACCTTCTGGAAGAGGTTTGCCACGATGACGCCCTCGCCAGTCGGCGTGATGATGAACTTGCCGTTGTCCTTCTTCCAGTCGGCGATCTCCTCGCCCTGCTTGAAGTCCAGCTCGTAGCCACCGTCGGCTTCGATCCCGATCACGCTGCCAACGGTCACAGACTTGGTCACCACGTCCACGAGCACGTTGGTGCCCTGGCGGACGTCGAGGGTGAACTGGTGGGTGTTGCCTTGCGAATCCTTGATGGAGACAACGACCTTGCCGGTCTTGTCCGACTTCGGCGTCAGGACCCACACGCCCTGCTCATTCTTTTCCAGGGACGCAACGATGTCCTCGCCCTGGATGACGGTCGGCTCGCCCTGCGCGTCCTCGATCTCCAGCTTGTAGGCGTTGGAGTTACCAATCACGCGGTGCTTATCAAACTTGCTGTCCGGCGCAATGTTGAAGATGTAGTTGTTCTCGTTGCGCGGACGCTCGCCCGGCTCGTGCACCGTGATCTTCGCGGTAGCGCTGATGACACCCTCGTTCGGAGTGACGACGATCTTGCCGTCCTTCTCCTCGGTGGTGATGTACGCGCCACCCTCCTCGATCTCGTAGGTCCAGCCCTTCGGGATCTCGATCTCCTGGGACGCGCCAGCGACGGTGATGTTGAAGAAGTGGTTGTTCACCACAACGTCCTTCTCCGTGATCTCCTTCTGCGCCTTGTTGATCACGTGGATGGTGTATTCGTGGCGGTTGCCCTCGCCATCCACGATCACGATGCGGACGTCGCCCTCACCCTCCTTGATCGGCTTGATATCAAGACCCTTGCCGTCCTTGGACTTGGTGACCTTGACCAGGCCGTTGGAGTCGTCGATGAAGTCGATCTTCCAATCGCCGAGCTTCTCCACCTCGATGTGGCGCTCGTCCTTCTTCTGGGAGAAGTCGAAGGCGTACTCGTACTTGCGGAAGTAGCGCTCAACAACGCGCGTGCTCTCGATGGTCTCGTGCGTGATGTTCTCCACCGTGGTGGTCACCGTTGCCTCCGGCGCAGCGGTCACGGTCTTCACCACGGTGCTCGGTGCGAGCGTGGAGGTCTGCGTGACCGTCTTCGGCTCAGCAGTCTTGGTGCTGGTGACGGTGTCGGGTGCATCCGTCTCGGTGACGGTGGCTTCGGCGCCCTTGTACACCGTGGTGGTGGTATCCGGCTCGCGCTCCTCCACCACGATGGTCTCCGGAGCCTCGGTCACGGTCGAGGTCACCGTCTCGGTGCTGTCGCGCTTGACCACGGTCTTGGTCACCGTCGGGGTGACGTCCTTGACGTCGGTGCGGGTCGCGCGGACGGTCTCCGTGCGCTCGTGGACCGGCTGCACGTACTTGGTCACCGTGCGCTCGGGGCGCTCGGTCACGTGTGCCGTCTCGGTCGGGCCCTCGGCCTGCACCGTCTTGGTCACGGTCTTACCCGGGATGGTGCTCGTCACCGTCGTGACCGCCTCCGCCGGCTTGGTCACCGTCACGGTCTCCACGGAGACGTTCGGGCCGCCCGGACGCGGGTTGAAACCCTTCAGGCCCGGCTGCGCGATGGTGATGATGCGCTGGGTGGTGCCCTCATCGCCGATCTTGTCGCTGAGGTTGTAGTTCTTCGGCATCAGGATGGTGACGTACTCACCCTGCTCCACGTTGGACGTGACCTTGTCAAAAGAGTCCGACTTGGCCAGGTAGTAACGGGACTGGCCGAGCTGGTTGCCAAAGTTGGCCTTGATCTCAAAACCGGTCCACTGGGTGAACTCGGCGGCCGTGATCATCGGCATGCCGGAGCCCGCGACCTCGCGGCGGATCTGGCCACGGACCAGGTCAAGGGTCTCCTTGTGGTTGGACAGCAGGGCCTGCAGCGCGTAGTTGATGCGCTTGACCTCTGCGTAGTTGCCGTTGTTGTACTCGGTCAGCATCCGCTTGGTACCGGCGACAGCAGCCTTCTGCACGTCCGGGTCAATCTTCAGCGTGCCGCCATCAACCTTGTTGTAACCCACCAGGCCGGACATACCGTCAAGCTTGCGCACCTCGTACTGAGAATCGTAACGGGGTGCCGGCTGCGCAATATCAATGCACCAGCCCGGGCCGTAATTGGTGGCGTAAACCATCTGCGCAGACTCACCAACGTGCTTGGAGATCTGCTGCTTGATGTTAAAGTCCACGGCGTCCTGCAGCTCATCGCCCGCGAGCTGGGAGTACACCTTCGTCACCTTCTCGTCTGCCTGAGCAGCCGGGGTGATAGCAACTGCACCGCTCGCGACGACAGCGGTGGAAATGAGCGCAGACATAATGCGCTTCTTTAGATTTGCGTTTTGCAACGGCCCAATCCTTAAAACTTGTCGGAGATAATCGAAGCAGCCTGGAGATCTCCTGAACACGGATCTACACACTGACAGAGTTTCATTCAATCACAACCGTTTCGTGGAAAGTAGTCCACCATCCCCAAGGTGTGCGGAAAAACCGCATTACAACGCGCACAGGCGGACCTAAGCCAGTCGACAAAGGCGCTGACCTTGGCCTTTTCAACCTGACAAAAACCCAAAAATGTTTGAGTGATATGTGCCACATTTTCGTATTAGTCACTCAGAAAAGGGGGTATGCGTGCAAAAAACTTAAAATCAGCACAGAAAACCAGCTCTCCACGCTAGCTAAGCACGCAACGCAACAACCCCCGCACCGTGTCTGTGACGGCGCGGGGGTTATCCCACACTGTGGAGCATAGGAGAATCGAACTCCTGACATCCTGCTTGCAAAGCAGGTGCTCTACCAACTGAGCTAATGCCCCATTGCCGAGACGCTATATTACTAGTGTCTCCGTGGGCCTAGCAAGAATCGAACTTGCGACCTCATCGTTATCAGCGATGCGCTCTAACCGACTGAGCTATAGGCCCTGGCAACGGATAAGAATATTACGCACCATTGCCATAACCACCAAATCGCCAGGTCAGGGTGCGTATCGGCACCTGCAACGTGGCGTCGATAAGCACCCCTTAGCCCTACTTTGCGCGGTTGGACATAGTGAAGCTGACGCCGCCTACAAGATCAGCGATGCTGTTGTAAATCACCACGGTCAGCGGCGCCATGATGGCGGTAAACACCACGCCGATCAGGCCCAGCAGGCCGGCGGCTGACAGGCAGACCTTCATATCGATGACCTGGTCGCCGCCGACGCCGCCGATGAGCGAGTTCACCGAGTCGATCACCCCGGCCTGCTCCAGGCCGAAGTAGACGATGGTCACGCCGATCATCCACGCCACGAACCCGATGAGCGCCAGGATCGTCGCCACCTTGAACATCGAGCTCGCGCCGATGTTACGGATGGTTACCTTCCGTGCGGCCATCGCTTACTCCTCACCCTCGGGGCCACCGCTTATCGACGACTGCGTCGCCTCCTGCGCCTCCTCAAGGGTCTTCTCACCCTTCGCCACTGCAGTGGCCTCCTCCTCGCCGGAGTCCTCGACGTTGACGTCGATAGCCAGGAGCTCGACATCGTCGGCAAGATCCACCAGGCGCACACCCATGGTCGCGCGCGAGGACGGCCGGATCTGGTTGACCTCGGTGCGGATCACGCCGCCGGCGGAGGTGATGGCGAAGATCTGGTCCTCCTCGTCGACTGCGAGCGCGCCGATCAGCTTGCCGCGCTTCGGGGTGTACTTGAACGTCATCACGCCCATGCCGCCGCGGCCCTGCTGGTTGTACTCCTCAATGGCGGTGCGCTTGCCGTAGCCGCCGGAGGTGGCCACGAGCAGGTACTCGCCGTCCTGCACCACCGTCATGGCCAGGAGCTGGTCGTCGTCGCGGAAGCGCATGCCCTTCACGCCGGCGGTCGCGCGGCCCATCGGACGCAGCTGGTCGTCATCAGCCGCGAAGCGGATCGCCTGGCCCTGCTCGGAGACCAGCAGGATGTCGTCCTCCTCGTTGGTCAGCGCGGCGCCAATGAGCGCGTCGCCCTCGTTGAGGTTGATGGCGATCAGCCCTGCGGAGCGTGCCGACTCGTAGTCGGTCAGGCGCGACTTCTTCACGCGGCCGTCGCGAGTGGCCAGCACCAGGTAGGGCGCGTCCTCGTAGGACTGGATCTGGATGATCTGGGCGATCTTCTCCTCCGGCTGGAACTCCAGCAAGTTCGCCACGTGCTGCCCGCGGGCGGTGCGGCCCGCCTCCGGCAGCTCGTAGGCCTTGAGGCGGTAGACGCGGCCGAAGTTGGTGAAGAAGAGGATCCAATCGTGCGTGGAGCAGATGAAGAAGTGCTTGACCACGTCGTCCTGCTTCAGCTCCGCGCCGCGCACGCCCTTGCCGCCGCGCTTCTGGCTCTTGTACGCATCCACCTTGGTGCGCTTGGCGTAGCCGGTGGAGGTGATGGTGACCACGACGTTCTCGCGCGCGATCAGGTCCTCCTCCGTCACGTCGCCGGTGGCAGCCACGATCTGGGTGCGGCGCTCGTCGCCGAACTTGTCCACGATCTCCTTGAGCTCGGTCGCCACGATCTCGCGCTGGCGCTCCGGCTTGGCCAGGATGTCCTTGTAGTCCGCGATCTGGCGCTCGATCTCCGCCAAGTCGTCCACGATCTTCTGGCGCTCCAGGGCGGCCAGGCGACGCAGCTGCATGGCGAGGATCTCGTTGGCTTGGATCTCGTCGACGTCGAGAAGCTTCATGAGCCCCTGGCGCGCATCGTCCACCGTCGGGCTGCGACGAATGAGCGCGATGACCTCGTCCAACGCGTCGAGGGCCTTGACCAGGCCGCGCAGGATGTGGGCGCGCTTCTCCGCCTCGTCCAAGCGGTACTGGGTGCGGCGAACGATGACCTCGATCTGGTGCTGCACGTAGTAACGCAGCATCTGATCCAGGCGCAGGGTGCGCGGCACACCATCGACGATGGAGAGCATGTTGGCCGAGAAGTTCGTCTCCAGCTGCGAGTGCTTATACAGGTTGTTCAGCACCACGCGCGGCACGGCGTCGCGCTTGAGCCTGACCACGATGCGCATACCGATGCGGTCCGAAGACTCGTCGTCAATGCTGGCGATGCCCGCCATCTTGCCCGCGTTGACCTGATCTGCGATGTTGTGGATGAAGTTATCCGGGTTGACCTGGTACGGCAGCTCCGTGATCACGATGACCTGGCGGTTGCCCACCTCCTCGATCTCGGTCACGCCGCGCATGCGGATCGAGCCGCGGCCCGTGGTGTAGGCCTCCTTGATGCCCTTGTCGCCCACGATCAGGCCGGCGGTGGGGAAATCCGGGCCCTTGACGTACTTGAGCACCGCATCCAGAGTGGTCTTCTCGTCCGCGTCGTGGTTGTCCAGGATCCAGTAGATGGCCTCGGCCAACTCGTTCAAGTTGTGTGGCGGGATGTTCGTGGCCATGCCGACCGCAATGCCGTTCGAGCCGTTCATCAAAAGGTTCGGCACGCGCGAGGGCAGCACATCCGGCTCGCGGGTCTTCGAGTCGAAGTTGGGCGAGAAATCCACCGCGTTCTCGCGGATGTCGCGCACCATCTCCATCGCCAGCGGGGTGAGCTTGCACTCCGTGTAACGCATAGCGGCCGGGCCGTCGTTGCCCGGCGAGCCGAAGTTACCCTGCCCGTGTACCAGCGGGTAGCGCATCGCCCACGGCTGCGCCATGCGCACCAGGGTGTCGTAGATCGCGCGGTCGCCGTGCGGGTGGTAGTTACTCATCGTCTCGCCGACGGCCTTCACGCTCTTCACAAACGAGCGCTCCGGGCGGAAACCAGCGTCGTACATCGCGTAAATGACGCGGCGGTGCACCGGCTTCATGCCGTCGCGCACCTCGGGCAGCGCGCGGCCCACGATCACGCTCATCGCGTAATCGATGTAGCTGGTCTGCATCTCCTCGTTGATATCAATGGGCTGGATGGCGTCGAAACCGCCGCCACCTAGAGTGTCATCACTCATTGCTCACCTTTCTTTACTTGGCCTAGAACGCAGTTTACCGGCCCTGTCACGCTTTGCCGCGTTGAGCAGTGGTATCAAAGTGGTATGGCTATGACACTTCGGCTCACCGCTGACGAAGACAAGGCGCTCGTCTTACTCGCCTCCGCGTGGGGCTGCTCTAAGCAGGAGGCCGCCCGCCGCGCCGTGGTCACCGCAGCCACTCGCCTGCTTGACGACGCCGCCGTCACCGACCTCGCACGCTCCACCATCCCCGGCTACACAGCGATGGAATCGCGCATCCGGCAGGCCAGGTAGCCCATGCGAGGAATGAGTGCGGAACAGCTTTTGGCTGTTGCCGACGAGTACTGCGTGGTCACTGGAGCCCGGGTGCGTTCCTTCTCCGCCCTGGTCGCCTGCGCCGCCGTCCCCGGTGCGCGGGTGCACGGGGTGCCCGTCTTTGACACTGTTGGGCGGGCTGCGGAGGCGCTGGCTGCAGCGGTGCGCAGGATGGAGCCCTTGACGGCGGGTAATTCCGGCTTCGCTTTAGTTGCCGCGGAGGTGTACCGGCGGTGGGTTGGGGAAACTCCGTGATGCTGTGAATTTTTCCACCACAGCAAACGCACAGGATCACGTTGTTCCAGGTCACCGGGCTTTGCATTGGATGCCTATGCGAAATTTTTCACGAACTCCGCCGCAAAACCTCCTCCACGGTCTCCGGCAGCCTCGCTAGAGTCCCCTCGGCGAAGCGCAGCACCTGCCACCCCTGCGCAACCAGCTCGATCTGGATCAGCGAATCCCGGGTGCGCTGCTGCTTGTCCCAGTGGTGCGCGCCGTCGTACATCAGGCCAATCCGCGGTTCCACCAGAGCAAGGTCCAGGTCGGTGACGCGTTTGCCCCATGCATTGCGGATCACCACCTGTTCGGCCAAGGTCAACCCATGTTTCCGAGCTAACGGAGCGGCAAGCAGGCGCATCTCGGTTTCCTTGGGCGAATCCGCTAGCGCACTCGACGCACCCAACACCTTGGACAGCCACCTTTTATCCAGGCGCCCGAAAGCGGCAGCGCGGATGGATTCGGGGTTGAGGTTGCAGAAGCGACGGGTGGCGTCGATAAGCTGCACGGCGCGTACACACACACTGGGCGCGGGCCATGCACACTCGCCGCGCCGGATGCTCACAAGCGCATCCACCACAGCGACCGGGGGCGATGCCACGGAGATCGGTTGACCCGCGCACATCACGGTCCAGGTCTCATGCGGACGCTGATCGCGGCGCCATAGCGCCGGGGAAAGCTCCGTGGCCGGCCGATTCTTGCGGATGCCGCGGCCAAGCAGCACGGTGTCACAACCATCCGCTAAAAAGGGCAGGCCGTAGAGCGCCAGCGCGCCCATACCGGTCACCGTCGTGCCCGGATAGGCCAACGCGTGTGCAACAGCGCGGTCGGTAGCGGGCGCGGGGTACGCGATCCCGCGCGGGTGGTGCCTCGCCGCATGGGCAACGAAGTGCGGCTCACGCAACATCGCCCCGGGCATCGAAAACTTGTGGTTAATCGGCACACCTAGCTCCCTCGGCACCACGTGCGCCCCGGCCATGATGTGCATCCCATTGTGAAGTCTCCCCATACCTGTTAGACGCTGCACACGGCACGCCGGTTCCCCCAAACCCGCCGACGTGCATAAAGTGTTGGGCATGAGAAAACGCTCGCTCGCCGCGCTCACCGCGCTCGCTCTCGCCGCCACCGTCCCCGCGCCCGCGCACGCAGGTGTGACCGAACTGTCTTCCGCCGGCTCATCGGGCTCCTCCAGCTCGAAGGTCCCCGAGGGCAAGGTCCCCGAGGACGGGCCGAAAGTCCCCGAGCAGCCCGCGCTTGGCAGCGCGTACACAGGCTCGGCCCCGCTGTCGCTGGGCATCGCTGCGGCCGCGACCTTCATCGCGGTGCAATTGCTTATCGACGCCACCCCGCCCCTCCGCCAAGCCGTCGACGACATCGCCAAGCAGGCCGGCTTAAGCGGCGTCTACGGGTCTTCGGAGGGCAACCGCATCTTCGACGTGCCCGCTTGGATTGCACTGGCCGAGCAGTTCGCAGGCCAGCAGCTGCCGATGCCGCAGTTGCCGCAAATGCCCCGCTAAGACCAGGTTTTCCCACCCCCAGACCACCTGACGTGGCGGCGCTATTGAGGCCGTGCTAAGTTTGTCACAGTTGTGGTTGCAGTGACTCATGTGACTCGTGAGGATGACGCTTCCCTCCGGTACGCCGCCCTTTCCCGTGGCATACCGATTTGAGAAGATGCGCAAGCGTTTTCCTGCGGCATCACACAGCCCGAGCACTGTGGCGGAAGAGCCACAACCCGTCTTAAATAGGGCGGTCCCGGAATGCCGGGGCCGCCCTATTTTTGTGCGGTAGCTGTCCGGAAGCTGTGTACAGATTCCCGCCAAGTGTAAAAATAGTTCCCGTTTTCCCGCGCGCTACACGTTTGTCTGTTTTATACTCATGTTCGACATTCAAACCGTCTACTACTCCTAAGGACATCATCATGATTACTACCATCGTTGGTTCCCTCGTCGGTCTCGCTTCCTCCGTTGCAACCATCTGGGCTGTGCTCGAGGTCTACACCGTTTCCCAGCGCCACCCGGGCATGCCGATCGACCGCGCAGCTCGCATCGCTGCTGCCAAGTACGGCATCCGCTTCTAAGCTGCACGCAGCAACGCCGAGCCCGCCCACTGTGGCGGGCTTTTCGCATTCCCGGAAGTACACTGTGTGCCATGTCTGATTTGCAGAAACTGCTCGATGCACAAACCCGCCCCGAGGTGGCCAAGGACTTCGCCGAGCTGGCGGAGACCACTACCGCCAAGCAGTCCGGCCTGACCGGCATGGCGATGAAGTCGGCCCTGGCAGCAGGGAAGAAGGCGGACGCAGACGCCATCCCCAAGGGCATGAACAAGGTTCTGCCGAAGGTGGTTGACGGGCTCGAGCCTCACTGGTCCAAGTTCGAGGCCGAGAACGGTGCCGACTTTGGCCGCTACCTTTCCAACCACGAGGATGAGGTCGTCGACGACCTCATCAAGGCCGCCGACGCCGCCGTGGACTCGCTGCCGGGCCCGGTGAAGAAGGTCTACACCTCGCTGCGCAACAAGGCCGCGAAGATTGTCGGCCCGGCCCTGCCCGAGCTGGGCCAGATTGTGCAGAAGCACGCGTAATACCGTGAAAGATCCGACATCGCTTTTGCGTTTCCGCAGGTGAATTTTCCCACCTCGAGAATATGTGCGGAATCTTTCACACACGAATAGCAAAAGGCGCGGCCCCCAACAAGGACCGCGCCTTCGCCATACAAACGGCTACACGTCGAGGAAGCGAACGTCCTTCGCCTTGCGGGTGATGAAGCTGCGGCGGGCCGCCACGTCATCGCCCATCAGGATGCTGAACAGCTCGTCGGCGCGCTGCGCGTCCTCCAGATCGACGCGGCGCAGGATGCGGGTTTCCGGGTTGAGCGTGGTCTCCCACAGCTCCTTCGCATTCATCTCGCCCAGGCCCTTGTAGCGCTGGATGCCGTCGTCGGTGTTGATCTTGCGGTTGGCTTCGAGGCCTTCGGCCAGGAGGCGGTCGCGATCGGCGTCGGTAAACGCGTAGCCCGGCTGGCCCTTCGCCCACTTCAGCTTGTACAGCGGCGGGTTCGCCAGGTAGACGTGCCCGTCCGTGACCAGGTCCGGCATGAAGCGGAACAGCAGGGTCAGCAGCAGGGTGGCGATGTGCTGGCCGTCCACATCAGCATCGGCCATAAGCACGATCTTGTGGTAGCGCAGCTTGTTGATGTCAAACTCGTCGTGAATACCGGTACCCAACGCCGTAATAATGGCCTGGACCTCGGCGTTCTTCAGCACGCGGTCCATGCGCGCCTTCTCCACGTTCAGGATCTTGCCGCGCAGCGGAAGGATGGCCTGGTACATGGAGTCACGCCCGCCCTTAGCGGAGCCGCCTGCGGAGTCACCCTCCACGATGAACAGCTCGGACTTCACCGGGTCCTTCGAGCGGCAGTCCGCCAGCTTGCCGGGCAGCCCGCCCAGGTCGGAGGCCGACTTGCGACGGACCAGGTCGCGCGCCTTACGCGCCGCCTGACGTGCCTGGGAGGAGGACACGGCCTTGTTCACAATGGCCTTCGCCTCCGCAGGGTTCGCGTCGAACCAGTCGGAGAGGTGCTCGTTGACGGTGCGCTGCACAAAGCCCTTGATCTCGGTGTTGCCCAGCTTCGTCTTCGTCTGGCCCTCGAACTGCGGGTCGGCCACGCGGACGGAGACGATGGCGGCGATGCCCTCGCGGCAGTCGTCGCCAGTCAGGTTTGGCTCCTTCTCCTTGAGCAGCTTGTGCTCGCGGGCATACCTGTTCATCAGCGTGGTCAGCGCCGCGCGGAAGCCCTCCTCGTGCGTGCCGCCCTCGTGGGTGTTAATCGTGTTGGCGAAGGTGTGGACCGACTGCTTGTAGGAGTTGTTCCACTGCAGGGCGACCTCCGCCTCGTGCTCCTCGCCCTTCTGCTCAAAACCGATGACGGACGGGTGGATCGCGCTCTTGCCCTTGTTGATGTACTCGACGTAGTCGATCAAACCGTTCGGGTAGTGGAAGGTCGCCTTCTTCTCGCGCTTCTTCTTCTTGCTCGGCGCGACTTCCTCAGAACCGGAAGCGTCATCCACGACCGTCTCGTCGTCGAAGGACTCCTCCTCCACCAGGGCAGCGGTCTCGCCTTCCTCGGCGATGGCCTCGAGCTCGAGTTCCTCGTCGGTGACGCGCTCGTCCTTGAGCGTGATGGTCAGGCCCTTGTTCAGGAAGGCCATTTCCTGGAGGCGGCGCGAAATCGTGTCGTAATCAAACTCGACGGTTTCAAAAATCTCCGGGTCCGGCCAGAAGCGGATGGCCGTGCCGGTGCCGCGGGCGTTGCCGCCCTCCTCCAGCTTCTCCGGCACCGCGTTGGCAAAGCGCTGGTACCAGTGCTTACCGTCGCGCTTGATGTCCGCCTCCACGCGGGTGGACAGCGCGTTGACCACGGAAATACCCACGCCGTGCAGACCACCGGAGACCGCGTAGGACTCGGAGTCGAACTTGCCGCCGGCGTGCAGCTGCGTCATGACCACCTGCACGGTCGGTGCGCCGGACGGGTGCATCTCTACCGGAATGCCACGGCCGTTGTCCACGACCTCGACCCCGCCGTCGGCCAGCAGGGTGACATCGACGCGGTCGGCGTAGCCCGCCATGGCCTCGTCGACCGAGTTGTCCACGACCTCCCACACCAGGTGGTGCAGGCCGCGCGCGCCGGTGGAACCGATGTACATGCCGGGGCGCTTGCGGACAGCCTCGAGACCCTCAAGGATAGTAATCGATGACGCGTCGTAATGAGGTTGATGTTCAGCCACTGCTTGGACTCTCCTCTATAAAGCAATATGTGCCAAAAGCGTGTTTAACCCGCTCTATCTTACACGGTGTGGGGGCCATTTAGGGCACCAGGCGAGCCAGCGAGAGGGCGTTTCTCGCGCGGTATTCGCGCTCTACCCGTACGTGTCCCGCGGCCCGCGCCCCTTCACGTGCAGCGGCCCGTAGCGCCAGCTCTTCGTGCGCGGGCCAAAGATGTGCAGCTTTCTAATCACATCGGGCCCCAGTTTCTCGGCGAGCGCCCGCAGGATGGTGGACTGCATATACTTCATCTGGGTGGCCCAGGCAGTCGTGTCGCAGGTGATGTGCACCTCGCCGTCCTTGATCATCTCCACCTTCGTGTGCTGCGCAATCTTGGCGCCGACCAGCGATTCCCAGTTGCCCATCACCCATCCGTAGGCCATGTGCTCAGTCCAGTCGCGCTGGCGGACTTCCTTGCCCAGAAGCGCCGAGAACGAGGCCACCTCGTAACTGCGCGGCAGCGCACGCCCGTCCTGCCCCGTCGGCCGCCCGCGTCGCACCCACGGCCGCTTCTTCTCCTCGGCAAAGTTCAGGCCAGGCACCTGCACCTCGGTCGCATTCGTGAGCATTCGCTTATCGACGCTCCGACGCGGCACCACATTCACACCCTGCCTCTTCAAATTCGGCAGCTTTCTACCGCTACGCCGTGCCGTCTCACGGAGTTGCTCAAAGGTCTGCTGCACCAGGTCACTCAAGGAACGACACCCCCTCGTCCATCCGCACAGTAAAGCGGGCCGAGACGGCGTCGTCTAAGTTTCCTGGCAGGTCGTCGCCCACCGCCGCGGTGATGAGCACCTGCTCGGCTTCCTCCGCGACGTGCACCAAGCGCTCGCGGCGCTTCGCATCCAGCTCGGCGAAGACGTCGTCCAGGATCAGCACCGGCTCGACCCCGTCCTGCACGAGCAGGGCGTATTCCCCTAAGTGCAGCGCGAGCGCGAACGACCAGGTCTCGCCGTGGGAGGCGTAGCCCTTGGCCGGCGCATCGCCCAGCATGAGCACCAGGTCGTCGCGGTGCGGGCCAACAAGCGTGGTGCCGCGGTCGAGTTCCTCCTCGCGGCGTCGCCCCAGCTCGGCGAGCATTGCCGCCTCCAGGATGGCCGGGTCCTGCGAGGCCTCGCCGGCAAGTTCGCGCACCGCTTTGTCCAGGGTGGAGGTGTAGTGGACTGCCGCCGGTCGGGATTCGGGGGCGACTGCGGTGTAGGACTCGGTGATGTGGGGCGACAGGGCGTCGATAAGCGAGAGGCGACCGGCGATGACCTGGGCGCCGAGCGCGGCGAGCTGCCCGTCCCACACATCGAGCGTGCTCAGCGCGCTCGCACCCTGCGCATCGCTGTAGCCGCGGCGCAGCACCATGTTCGAGCGCTTCAAAAGCGCGTTGCGCTGGCGCAACACCTTGTCATAGTCCGCCTTCACTCCGCCGAGGCGGCGGGTGCGCAGCGCGGCGAGTGCATCGAGGAAGCGGCGACGCTCCGCGGGCTCACCTGTGACCAGGCGCAGATCCTCCGGTGAGAACATCACCGTGCGCAGCACCCCGGCCAGCTCGCGGGGGGATTTCAGGCGCGTGCGGTTGATCTGAGCCTGGTTCGCGCCCGCGGCTTTGAGCAGCAGGTGCGTGGTCAGGGCGCGGCCCTCGTTGATGATCGTGGCGGAGATGCGCGCGTTTTCCGCGCCCGAGCGCACGAGCGGGCCGTCCGTGCTCACGCGGTGGCTGCCCAGCACCGAGGTGTAATACACCGCCTCGACGATGTTGGTTTTGCCGTGCCCGTTGCGGCCGGAAAACACGGTGACCCCCGGTTCGAGCTCCACGTTGAGCTCGGGCCAAGAGCGGAAATCGCGCAGGTCAAGCTTGCTTACGTACACGAATTGCCCTTGAGAGCTCTCTCCGGCTTAACCCGGCAGGCGCACCGGCATGAGTAGGTACGTGAAGTGGGTATCCGGCGTGGGGAACTCGCCCTGCGCGTCCGCCTCCGGCAGTTCCTCCGGCTCCGGGATCATGATGGCGGGGCGGGAAGGCTCGGTGAATCCGAAGACGACGCGATCCGTGTCCACCACCGACAGGCCGTCGCGCAGGTAGCCGGCGTTAAACGCGATGAGCAGCTCGTCGGCGCCGGTGAACGCGCACGCGAGCGACTCGCTGGCCTCGCCTGAATCCGCGCCGGAGGCGTGCAGGGAGACCTCGCCCGGCGTGAAGTGCAGGCGCACCTGCGCGTTGCGGTCCGCCACCAGGGAGACGCGGCGGATGGACTCCATCAGCGGAGCGACCTCCACCGTGGCCATGGACGTGTGCACCTTGGGCAGCAGGGGCTCCACGTTGGGGAAGTCCGCATCCAGCATGCGCGTGGTGGTCTCGCGGTTGCCCACGTGCATGCCAAAAAGGCCCTCGGCGCCGACGTTGCCCTCGGCACCCACGGCGATTTCGACCGGATCCTCCAGGTGGGTATCCAGGGTACGGGCGTTATCCAGCAGGGTCTTTGCCGGGACCAGAAGCTTGGCTTCCACCTCCGGGCTCTTCGGCTCCCACTCGAGGGTGCGCAGCGCAAGACGGAAACGGTCCGTAGCGGTCAGGCGGAGCTTCTCGCCGCGGATCTCCATGTGAATACCTGTGAGCATGGGCAACGTGTCATCCCGGCCCGCCGCCGAGGCGACCTGGGTGACAGCCTGGGTCAGCGCCGCCGGGGCGATCTGGCCGGTGGTCTCCGGCAGGTCGGGGACCTGCGGGTAATCATCCAAAGACATCAGGGGCAGTTCGAAGCGGGCCTTGCCGCCCACCAACTTCATCGTGTTGCCGTCCGTGGAGACCTCCACCGGCTGGTTCGGCATGTACGCAACGATTTCAGCAAGCAGCTTGCCTGCCACCGCGACCTTGCCCGGGTGCTCAATCTCAGCTCCGAGGCGCACACGTGTAGAGATCTCGTAGTCAAAGCCCGCGAGCTCGAGGCCCTCCTCATCGGCGGTAATGACAATCGCGCGAAGAATTGGCTGCGTGCTCTTGGTGGGCAAGCTTCGCGCTACCCACGCGACGGCGTCGGAGAGGTCCTCCTTGTGGACCCGAAATGACACGCCAGTGCCAGCGGAGTTGTCACCGATGCTTTCGACCATGACGGCGTAACGCTCCCTTGCTTGTCGTTCCTAGGCGGATGTGTGGTTTACCAGCTCCGGGCGAGACGGATTCTCCTCGAGCACCGGGTGTGTAATTTACGTTCTCACTCTAGGCGGAAAGGGAGACCGTTGCCAGCTTGGGTAGGAAAACTTGTAATTCCAAGAATTGGGGCGGCAGGGACCGGGCGGCGAGCGGAAGTGCACAGGCTCTCTTTCCCTTAGAGGAATTACAAGTAAAAGAGTTGGTAACAACAGTAGGTGCTGTGCAATCTGTGGATTACGAGGTTTCGGCCGTGGTAGTAGCGCGAATCTGGGGTGTGATTCCGCGTGTGTAATGCCTGTGGATAACTCGGTGCGATTGTGGATAACTTCCGGTCCCGGAAATCCATCCACACGAGACCCGGAGTTGTCCACCGCCTGTTCACATGCGGATATGGGGTTGTCCACACCCGAAAACCGCAGGTCGCGCTTTGCGACGAGAGCGCGTTCCGGTTGGGGATAACCGCTGAAAAGTGAGCAAGATCTCCAAGTTACAACGGCGTAATTACACAGGTGTGGAGAACGCTGTGGATAGTGGTAGCCGTGTGATTTATGTGGTCATTGGTGATTTTGAGGTTTGAGAGGTGTGCATGACAAAACCCACCCGGTATACCCAGGTGGGTCCTCTGGTCCTAGGGTGCGCGTCTAGCCCTGGCGCGCCTTGTTCTTGATGATCTGGGTAAGCTCCTGGATCTCGTCGTAGGTCGAGCGAGTCTCCGTCATCTCCTTGCGGATCTTCCGATCGGCATACATCACGGTCGTGTGATCCTTACCGCCGAACTCGTCGCCAATCTTGGGCAGCGACAGGTCGGTCAGCTCGCGGCACAGGTACATGGCGATCTGGCGCGCATGCGCCACCTGGCGGGCCTTCCCCGCACCTGTGAGCTGCTCCAGGGTCAGGCTGAAGTACTCCGCGGCTGCATCTTTAATGGTGTCGGCAGTGAGCTTCACATCGGCCTCATCAGGCAAGATGTCACGCAGCGCGGCGCGGGCGTTCTCCAGCGTGATCGGCTCGTTGGACAACGAGGAGTACGCGGACACGCGGATGAAGGCCCCCTCGAGCTCGCGGATGGATGCCTCGAAGTGGGAGGCGATGAGCTCGAAGACGGCGTCGTCGACCACGGTGCCGTCGGCAGCCGCTTTCTTCATCAGGATTGCGATGCGGGTTTCTAGGTCCGGCGGTTGGACGTCGGTAATCAGCCCGCCCTCGAAGCGGGTGCGCAGGCGGTCCTCCAGGGTGGTCAGCTGCTTCGGCGGGCGATCCGAGGACAAAATAATCTGCTTATCCGCCTGGTGCAGCGCGTTGAAGGTGTGGAAGAACTCCTCCTGCGTACCTTCCTTGCCCTGCAGGAACTGGATGTCGTCCACCATCAGGATGTCCAGGTCGCGGTAGCGGCGCTTGAAGGATTCCTGCCGGTCGTCGCGCACCGAGTTGATGTAGTCGTTGGTGAACTCCTCGGAGGAGACGTACTTGACCCGCAGGTTTGGCTGCAGGACCTGGGCGTAGTTGCCCGCCGCGTGCAGCAGGTGGGTCTTGCCCAGGCCGGAACCGCCCCATATAAACAGTGGATTATATGCGCGGGCCGGGGTCTCGGCGACGGCGAGCGCGGCACCATTGGCGAAGCGGTTGGAGGAACCGGTGACGAAGTTCTCGAAGGTGTAGTTCGGGTTCAGGCTGGTCGAACGGTCCGGGTCGTGCGCGGGCTTCTCGCGCGGAATACGCCGCGGCACCGTCGGGTGGCCCTGCGCCGGCTGCTGCTTGGCGTGCATCTGCGCCAGTTCATCCAGGCTCATCGGGATCTGCTCCCCGGGCGCGGTGCTTTCAGGACGCGGCTGGGACACCGGCTGAACTGGAGGTTGTGCCGGAGGCTGGGCGGGAGCTTGCGGGGGTTCCTGCGTGAACTCCTCCGGCACTGAATGACCAGCATGCTCAGTCGGGGCTTCGGCCGGTGCCGCAGGTGCCGGCGGCGGGGTTGGTGCTACCGAAACTGCCAGCGCAAAGGGGGTGCCCATGTGGGAGGCCAGCAGCGAGGTGATGTGGGGAGCCAGCGACTCCTCCACCACGGTTTTGGCGGCGGCGTGGGGTGCGGAGAGGACTGCGTAGCCGTCGACAAGCATGACGGGCTTGACTAGCTGCAGGTAGGAACGCTGCTGGTAGGTGAGCTGCGGGACCGAGGAATCCGGGCGCTCGGAGAGCTGCAGGAGCTCGGTGACAATGTCGCGCCACAGCGATTCAACGTGTTGCTCGGCCACTTGGAGCTCCCCTTCTTCGGTCGGTGTCGGTGCTTGCAGTACAAGGCTTGCAGTTCAAGGGAGGCGCGCGACGGGGCTCGCGGTGGGTGAAACATGTAATTTCAAAACCCACCGCGGAATCCACCGGAATTCGCGGTGCCTCCACAAGTTTGTGAGGACCCCGCGGGGCCCTCACCTCATCTTCCACAAGTTTATCCACACCTGTGGATAGATTTGCGGTTGGGTTCTATCCACAACGGGTGCACAACCCTGTGGATAACTTTGTCACAGGTGCGAAATGCCCATGAGCTGCAAAAACGCGCAGCTTTCCGCGAAAGTCTCAACCTGTACTTCAGAGTTATCCACAGCTTTGCCGCTCGCTGTGAACAAAAGTGATGTGAAATTGTGGTGATAAAACATTGTTACCCGCTGTCACCTCGCAGTGTCTAGATGAGCGCGAGACGTGGAATGTGGATAACCCGAAGACTTCGAACACGTGTCGGGTAGGACGGGCGGGCGGAGCCGGGGTTCGCGCACTACGCGCCCTAAGAACCCGGCCCTACCTGCGAAAAAACACACTGTTGTAATTCCGGGGGTACCCGCCACCACCCTCCGTATCGCGGGGCGTGTCGATTTGTCGCGCGGGGGAAACCTCACGTACCCTAGTGAGGTCTGTCGCGCCTGTTGCGCCTGGCGCTGCCACCCGATACGGCCCAAGTATCCGGCAGCCCGGACACACCTTGCGCGCTTGAGAGCGCCACCCGCGCCGAGTACCGGGCCCCCTTAAAGGGCGAGTCTGTGCAGGTGGGGCATGCGGAACCTTGGAATACGCAATCTCAACACAACTTTTTAACGGAGGCGGCCTCTGCCCCGGGAGGTACGCAGTTCGCTGCGCACCGCTGGCCGCCGTGATGTAACTACAAGGAGTCCATCGTGTCTAAGCGGACTTTTCAGCCCAATAACCGTCGTCGCGCACGCAAGCACGGCTTCCGCGCCCGCATGCGTACCCGCGCCGGCCGCGCTATCGTTTCCGCGCGCCGCAAGAAGGGCCGCGCAAAGCTGAGCGCTTAAGCTCTTCAAGCCCTTTAAGCCACAGTGCTGCCTTCCTCGCTGAAGCTCGCGACCTCGCGCGATTTTCGTCGCACGATGCGCGGCTCGCGTGCAGGGTCACGCACCCTGGTGGTCCACCTGCGAGCCCGGACCGAGACCGCTATTTATGGCGGGCCCCGGTTCGGGCTCGTGGTGTCTAAGCAGGTGGGCAACGCCGTGACCAGGCACGCGGTCTCCCGCAAACTGCGCGCGATCGCGCGCGCACACGCGGAGTCGCTGCCGCGCGAATTCGACGTGGTCATTCGCGCGCTGCCGGCCGCGGCAACAGCGACGAGTGCCGAGCTGGACCACGACTTCGGCCGCGCGCTGGCGAAAGCCCGCAAGAAGGCAGCGGATACACCGACGCGCACAACCTAGATGGCGTATTACAACTTCGCGGGCGGCGAGATCCCCGCACCCCGGGGACCTGTCGCATCCGCGCTGGTGAAGCTGGTGCGCCTCTACCAAAAGTACGTCTCACCCCTTAAGCTGGGTGGGACCTGCCGTTTTCTGCCTGTGTGTAGCGCGTACGCGCTCGAGGCCGTCGCAAGGCATGGTGCCCTCAAGGGCACCGCGCTTGCGGCAGCACGGGTGGCAAAGTGTGGGCCCTGGCATCCGGGCGGCTACGATCCGGTCCCGGGAAGCATCCCGCACGCTGCGAAAACGAACGCGGAAACGAACACACGACAAACCGATGAGGAGTAACTGCCGAAAGTGCTGAACTTCATTTATTGGCCGATTTCATGGGTGTTGTGGGCCTACCACAAACTCTTCGGCGCGATTCTCTCACCTGACTCGGGTATGGCCTGGGCACTGTCCATCATCATGCTCACGGTGACCATCCGTGCGCTGCTGGTCAAGCCGATGGTCAACCAGATGCGCTCCATGCGCCGCATACAGGAGATGCAGCCGCGGATGCAGGAAATCCGCGCGAAGTACAAGAACGACCAGCAGAAGATGGCCGAGGAGACCCAGAAGCTCTACAAGGAGATGGGCACGAACCCGCTCGCCTCCTGCCTGGTGCCCTTGGTGCAGATGCCGGTGTTCATTGGCCTGTTCCACGTGCTGCGTTCCTTTAACCGCACCGGCACCGGCCCGGGCGCGCTGGGCTTGTCGGTTGAGGAAAACCGAAATATTGCCAACTATGCCTTCTCCCCGGAGGATGTCCGCTCCTTCCTGGATGCCAACATCTTCGGCGTTCCGCTGTCGGCCTACATGTCCATGCCGGAGGACGCGTTCGCGGCCTTTACCGGTGTCGACGAGCTCACCCGCGCCCACATCATCGCGGTCTGCCTGCCGATGGTCATCCTCTCGGCACTGTTTACCCACCTCAACGCGCGCATGTCCGTCCAGCGCCAGCAGGCCCGCCGCGCCGCGGGCAAGGTGAACACCCCGCAGGGTGACAATGCGCAGATGATGGACCAGCAGATGCAGATGATGAACAAGATGATGCTGTGGTTCCTCCCGGCCATGATCCTGTTCACCGGCTTTGTGTGGCACGTCGGCCTGCTGTTCTACTCGCTTTCCAACAACATCTGGACCTTCTTCCAGACCCGAATCGTCTTTGCCAAGATGGACCAGGAAGAGGAGGAGGAAGAGGCCGCCAAGCGCGAGGCAAAGCGCGCCTCGGCCCCCCAGGTTGGTGCCCGCACGGTGGATAAGCGCACGAAGAAGCAGCGCAAGCAGGGCAAGTAGCCCGCTCAAGCCTCAACCCGTCGCCTGTAGCAGGCGGCGGGTTTTTGCGTGTGGGGCCCTTGTTGCTTGTCGACGCCACGATTGCCCCAAAGTTTGGCGCATTTACTAGAGTCGGTTGCTAGAGAATTCCCCTTGCCGCGAAGGAGTGCACAGCCGTGTCGGAACCCAGCCCGCAAGCAACCCCAAATGCCGAGCTTATGCGCACCGTCTTCGGTGATCGCGTCGAGTTGGCGCAGGCCTACCACGACTCGCTGGCCACCGTCGCCGCCGAGCGCGGCTTTATCGGCCCGAAGGAAGTCGACCGCTTGTGGGAGCGCCACATCCTCAACTGCGCAGTCGCCGCCGAGGCTTTCGACGAGGGTGCCTCCGTCGCCGACGTCGGTTCTGGCGCGGGCCTGCCCGGTATCCCGCTCGCCATTGCGCGCCCGGATCTGCAGCTGACGTTGATCGAGCCGCTGCTGAAGCGCTCGACCTACCTCAAGGAAGTCAAGGAGCAGCTGGGCTTGGACAACGTCACGGTCGTGCGCGGGCGCGCCGAGGAGCAGAAGCGCGGACAGTTCGACGCGGTGACCTCCCGCGCGGTGGCCCCCTTGGGCAAGCTCGCCGGCTGGTCGCTGCCGCTGGTGCGGCACGGGGGTGCGATGGTGGCGATGAAGGGGGCGTTGGTAAGCGAAGAGCTCGAGCGCGATGCGGCGCAGATCCGCAAGGCGGGCGGCGTGGACGCGGAGATCTTCCAGGTTGGTGAGGGGCTGCTTGCGCAGCCGACCACCCTGATCCGGATCGTGCGAAAGTAGGGCTGAGATGGACGAGCAGAACTACGACGACACGCCGATTATGGCGGCGGCACAGCGGGCCGCGCAGATGACCTCGGGGCGCAAGACGCTGCCCAAGCCGGATCACCCGCGGGTGCTCACCATTGCCAACCAGAAGGGCGGGGTGGGTAAGACGACGACGGCGGTGAATATGGCGGCGTCGATAAGCAAGCAGGGCTTGAAGGTGCTTGTGGTCGATCTGGACCCGCAGGGCAACGCGTCGACCGCCTTGGGTGCCGAGCACACCTCTGGGACCGTCTCCAGCTACGAGATCCTGATTGGCGAGGCCGAGGCGAAAGACGCGGTGCAGGAGAACCCGGATAACCCGAACCTGTTCTGCATCCCGGCGACGATTGACTTGGCCGGCGCGGAGATCGAGCTGGTCTCGATGGTGCGGCGCGAATACCGGCTGCACGACGCGCTGCGGCGCGGCTTTCTGGATGAGTACGGCTTTGACTACGTCTTCATCGACTGCCCGCCGTCGCTCGGTCTGCTCACCATCAACGCGATGACCGCAGTGGACGAGGTGCTCATTCCGATCCAGTGCGAGTACTACGCGCTCGAGGGCGTGGGCCAGCTGCTGGGCAACATCGGCATGATCCGCGAGCACTTGAACCACAACCTGCACATCTCGGCGATCCTGTTGACCATGTACGACGCGCGCACGAAGCTCGCCGCCGAGGTCGCCGCAGAGGTGCGCGACCAATTCGGCCAGGTGGTGCTGAATAACGTGATCCCGCGGTCGGTGAAGGTCTCCGAGGCACCGGGCTATGGGCAGACCGTGATCGAGTACGACCCGGGTTCGCGCGGTGCGCTCGCCTACTTTGACGCGGCGCGCGAGCTGGCGACGCGCGGGGACTACCAGCCGCACGAAACGACCGGCCCGATTGGTGTGAGCCCGGCGGTGTACGCGGAGCTTGATGGTGATGTAGACAGCGCGGACGAGGGAAACTAAGGAGAATTTCATGGCACAACAACGTAAAGGTGGACTTGGCCGCGGCCTTGCCGCGCTGATCCCGTCCGCCCCCGCATCGACAGATACCACCGGCAAGACCGGCGCGATTGGCAACAACGCCTCCGACATCATTTTCGGAGACAACGCCGGCGCCCGCGATCGTCGCAATGCTGAGCAGGAACAGTCCGCGCAGGACAAGAACGATAAAGGTGCGCCGAAGAAGAAGGTCAAGGGCGCCCCGACCGTGGGCGGCACGTCGCGCGGGCCAGTGAAGGGTGCGCCAACGGTGACGGCGGCGAAAGACAACGTGATGCAGCCGGTGCCGGTGGGCGCGCGCTACCAAGAGGTGCCGCTGGGCCAGATCATCCCCAACCCGAAGCAGCCGCGCCAGGTCTTCGACGAGGACGAGCTCGCCGAGCTGGTCCACTCCATCCGCGAGTTCGGCCTGCTGCAGCCGATCGTGGTGCGCGACACCAAGGACGGCTTCGAGCTGATCATGGGCGAGCGCCGCTGGCGCGCCGCCTCCAAGGCGGGACTCAAGCACATCCCGGCGATTGTGCGCGAGACCTCCGACGAGGACATGCTGCGCGACGCGCTGCTGGAGAACATCCACCGCGTCCAACTCAACCCGCTGGAAGAGGCCGCTGCCTACGAGCAGCTGCTCAAGGAGTTCGGCGTGACCCAGGAGCAGCTCGCCGACAAGCTGGGCCGCTCCCGTCCCGTGATCACCAATGCGATCCGCTTGCTCCGCCTGCCGGTGGATGTGCAGCGTCGCGTGGCTGCGGGCGTGCTTTCCGCAGGCCACGCACGCGCCCTGCTCGGTGTGAAGTTGGACAGCGAGGCAGCGACGTCGGCCAGCCAGAATGAGCTGGCCAACCGCATCGTTGCTGAGGGCTTAAGCGTGCGCGCGACGGAGGAGGCCGTCACGCTGCTCAACAACAACGGCGCGCTGCCCGAGAAGAAGAAGCGCGAGCCGGTGCCCCAGCCTGAGTACCTCACCAACGCCGCGAATAGCCTCGCGGACGCCTGGGATACCAAGGTCTCGGTGACCATGGGCAAGCGCAAGGGCAAGATCGTCGTCGAGTTCGGCGACAAGGACGACTTCGAGCGCATTATGGGGCTCATCCAGGGCGAAGACTAAGACCATGGCGCTACCCGGGGGACAGCTCGTCGCGCTCGAGGAATCGACGCTCGCGCGCATCCACGCGCGCGCAGCAGACAGCGTCTTCTGGGAGCTGGACCCGGCCGCCACCAGCGAGAACCCCACCTCGGAGCTGGACAAGGGCGCGTGGCTGCTCGCCCGCTGCTACGCGCAGAACCCAATCGGCTTTTCCATCGCCGAGCCCACGACCACCATTGGCGCGCTCGCGACCTGCCTGTTCTGCCCGCCAGAGCACGCCCCGGGCGCTGCTCGCATGCCCACGGCACCCATTAGCGACGACGCATGGGTTGTCACCAGCCTCCACATCGCCACCAACGCGAAGAATCGCGGCTGGGAGGCAGTGCTTCTCGACGCCACCATCACCGCCGCCACCCGCGCAGGTGCCCAAGCCCTCGAGGTCTTCGGGCTGCGCCTCGACGCCGACACCGCCGATTCCACGGTTGCGCGCATCGCCCGCCACGCCGCCTCGATTGGCCTGACCGAGGTGTCGATCCTTGAATCCGCGGGCTTCCGCGTGGTGGCGGACCACCCGGTACTCCCCCGCCTGCGGCTTACCTTGCCGCCGGCGTTCGACCTCATGGCAGCCCACGAGATCGCCGATCTGCTCGCCGCCGTACCCGCGTGCTAAGCACATTCACTCATTCATTCAATTAATTCCTTCATTTCCGCCAGTGCGGTGCGTGAATGACAATGATGTAAGATAGCCGCATGGCTGCCGCGGATATCCATGAATCAATCGCTCAGGGACTAGGCCTGACCAGGGTGTTCGCTCGCCGTAAATCAGGCGCATTTATTAATGAACGCCGCGTGATTGAAACAATGGCATCGCTCGCCAACACCGACGGCGGCACCCTTTTCATCGGCGTTGATAGCGACGGTTCCATCAGTGGATGCTACCCCTTCCACGGCGAGCGCACCGACCCGGCAGAGCTTGCCATGGCGGTCCGGCGCTACACAAACCCGCCGCTTCACGTGGAGGTGGAGACGGCCACGCTCGACGGCGCTGAGGTCGTCGCGGTGAGTGCCGACGCGCATCCGAGCCCCGTCGCCACCACGTGGGGCACCTATCTCGCCCGCCGTCTCAACGGGCAAGGCGTCGCCGAGACCTTCGGCATGGATCCCACTTACCTGTTCACCCGCTACCGCGACGCCAATGGGATCGACTGGGCGCTGCTGCCCGCCGAGGGCGCCACGCCAGCCGACCTCGACCCGGCCGCAATCCAACACTTCCGTGACCTGGCTGCTGCACACGGAGGCGATGCGCTACTCGCCAAGCGCAGCGACGACGGCCTGGTGCGTTCTCTAGGCTTCCGCGACGACTCCCCTACCCCGCTGACCCTCGGCGCCATCGCGCTCTTCGGCCGCGCCGAGGCGATCGCGAAACACCTCCCCTACCACCAGCTAGTGTTCTCAGATCGGCGGCACACCCACCAAACACACCGGACTTCCGGCCCCGTCGCGTCAATCTTGCACGCCCTCAACGAGCAGCGCACAACACTCGGTCCCGTATTTCCGCTGGCCATCAACGCGTTGACTCACCGCGACTACTTCCAGCCCGGCCCGGTCTACGTGGCCTTAGAGGAGGAACGCTCGACGGTGTCGAGCCCGGGCGGACTGCCTCGTGGCGTGGACGCGCGCGAACTGACAGCGGGTACGCCCACCTACGCGCCGCGCTCGCTCCACTTGGCCACCGCCGTCGCGATGACGGGGCTGACCCGGGCGGCGGGCACGGGTATGCCTGACCTGCGCGAACAGCTCGACGCCGCGGGTCTTGAGCCGCTGAGCTTCGCGGGCACGCACGGCCGCGGGGTGACCGTCACCGTGTCGCATGCGGGCGCGGCTGTAAACCACGAGCTCAAGGGCAACGAGGCGCTCGTTTTCGGCGCGGTGCAGCGCGCGGGAAGAAGCGGCCTGGCCAGCGGCGAGGTCGCCGAACAGACGGGATTGAGCCAGCAGCAGTCCTACCGGGCGCTGCGCAAGTGCGTCGACGCCGCGTTGCTCCGCCGCGTCGGCACCACCCGCACCACGCGCTACTTCATCAAGTAGCCTAAGCGCGCTCCTCGCGCAGCAAGTCCTGGAAAGAGTAGGTGCCGGTCGGCTGCGTGTCCGACTCCATGAGGTAGAGGCGCTTGACCGCAACGACGATGGCCTCGGCAATCGCGTCGCGCTGCGTTGGATCGGTGAGCACAGCCAGGTCACCCGGGTTGGTGAGGTAGCCGGCGACGACCTCCACCGTAGGCATCTTGGTCATGCGCAGCAATTCCCAGGTGCGCGCGTGGTTGTGGCAGTTCTGCAGCCGGGTGCGCGCGGCGATCTCACGCTGGATGTAGCCGGACAGGGTTTCGCCCGTCATCGACGAGCTGCCGATCTCGCTGCCGAAGTAGAAGGTGGCCACGCCGTTGGCTTTCTCGTTCTGGTACTGATCCAGCTGCAGGGAGATGACCAGGTCAGCGCTGAAGCTGTTGGCCAGGTCAGCGCGCGACTTCGTGGAGGGGTTATCGCCGCGGGTGCGGGAAATAATGGTCTCAACCCCGGCGGCGATCATCCGGCCCTCGACGCGTTGGGCCAGGTCCCAGACGATTTCCTCCTCGGTGATCGGCCCGTAGGGGCCCTCAACCGTGAGACCGCGCTCGGTGCCACCCAGGGCTGGGTCGATGACGACGCGCTTGCCGGTCAGCTGGGGGCCAGCCTGACGGACGTGCTCGCGCTCACGGATCGCGGTCGCGGAGCCGCCTGTGATGCGGCGGCCCAAAAGGCTGAGTGCGTGCAGGGTGTCGGGCCCGCAGGTGCCGTCGTCCTCCAGCCCGGAGTTGAGCTGGTAGGCCATGAGCGCCTCGTGCGTGCGGGCACCGAAGCGCCCGTCGATGCGGTGGGAGTAAAAGCCAAGCTCGTGGAGCTGCGTCTGCAGCTGCACCACGTCATCACCGACGAGCTCCTGGCCCGGTTGGTAGCTCAGGACGCGGTTGCCCAGCTTGTACGAGGCTTGGCGCAGCTCGCGCAGCGTGATGTCGTCGATGTTGCCGGTCGGCATAATGCCGCGCGACTGTTGGAAGGCTTTGATGGTGTCGGCCAACGCCTCGTCGAAAAGCATCTCTTGCTTGGAGAATTTCCGGGAGTTCCAGTCATCCAATGACCCCTCATACTCCGTCAACATGCCGAGGCGCGCGAGCGTGGTGCGGGCCTCAGCAACACGAGCGCTGGAATCGCCGACGCGAAGAGTTGCACGCACTTTTGGCCTTTCTGTGTTGGGGAGCAGGTAAGAGGAGGTCAGCAGACC
This sequence comes from Corynebacterium sp. HMSC074A01, assembly GCF_001831515.1. Lineage (GTDB taxonomy): Bacteria > Actinomycetota > Actinomycetes > Mycobacteriales > Mycobacteriaceae > Corynebacterium. The sequence goes on along the minus strand of NZ_KV825598.1, from coordinate 54,303 downwards.
GACTTAGCACTATCTTACGTGGGGCGGGCCCGGCTTAGCGAACCCGCGTGCCACGGGCTTAAAGGTGCGTCTGCACCCGCTCAACGATCTCGTTTTTGGGGCGCAGACCGATGAATTCGTCGACCTTCTGGCCGCCCTTGAACACCATGACGGTGGGCATGGACATCACCTGGTACATCATGGCCAGGGTGCGCTCGGCGTCCACGTCAATCTTGGCCACCTTGACCTGGCCGTCGAACTGCTGGGCAACCTCGTCGAGGATGGGCGAAAGCTTCTTGCACGGCCCACACCAGGTGGCCCAAAAGTCCACGATAACCGGGATGTCGGACTCGATGACCTCGGACTTGAACGTCTGCTGGGTAACATCAACTGGTGCGCTCATAAGGTTTTCGCTCCTCGATACATTCATTACACGGTTGCTTTCCCACCTTAGTGCCGCGCGCACGATCGGCGGGAGGCGCGACCGTGGAGCGTGGTAACAGATGGGTCACAGGTTGCGTAGAACGCGACCTAGAGCGTGGCGAGGTAGTGCTGCGCATCGAGCGCGGCGCGACAGCCAGCGCCCGCGGCGGTGATGGCCTGGCGGTAGATGTTGTCCACCACGTCACCTGCGGCGAAGACACCCGGCACGCTCGTCGCCGTGGTCGGTGCCTCGACCTGGATGTAGCCGGCCTCGTCCACTGCGACCTGGCCCTCGAGGAAAGCGGAGCGCGGGTCGTGCCCGATGGCGACGAACAGCGCGGTGGCGTCGAGAAGCTGCTCCTCGCCGGTGACGGTGTTGCGGATCTTCAGGCCGCCGACCTTGCCGTCGGCTTCCTGCACCTCCTCGACGAGCGTGTTAGTGATGAACTCGATCTTCTCGTTTGCGCGGGCGCGCTCCAGCATGATCTTGGAGGCACGGAAGTTCTCCGAGCGGTGGATCAGGCTCACCTTGGAGCCGAAGGTGGTCAGGAAGGTGGCCTCCTCCATCGCGGAGTCGCCGCCGCCGACGACGGCGATGTGGTGGTCCTTGAAGAAGAAACCATCGCAGGTCGCGCAGGTGGACACACCGCGGCCCGTGAGCTGCTCTTCGCCCGGGATGCCCAGGTGGCGCGGGGCGGCACCCGTGGCCAGGATGACGGCGCGGGCACGGAACTCCTCACCGTCGACGTAGACCTTCTTTTCCTCGCCGCTAAAGTCGACGCGCTCGACGAGCTCAGGGCGCAGGTCTGCGCCGAACTTCTCGGCCTGCTCGCGCATATTCGACATCAGATCCGGGCCCATGACGCCCTCGGCGAAGCCCGGGAAATTCTCAACCTCGGTGGTGTTCATCAGCTCGCCGCCGAACTCGTAGCCCTCAAACACCAGGGGCTTCAACTCTGCGCGCGCCGCGTACAGGGCGGCGGTGTAGCCGGCCGGCCCGGAGCCGACGATGATCACGTCGTGCAACATGTCCGCGGCGGCGGACTCCTCTGCCGGCGCAGCCTTCTCGGAGCTGCCGAGCGTATCGACGTTGACCTGGTTAAAACCGGGGTTGGTCATCTTCTTCCACCTTTATCTCATACGACAGTGCGCTATGTACGGTTCCACAGTGTACTGCCCTACTTCTAGATCCGGTCCATCATCGCTTCCGCCACCACGGAACGGGCCCGGTAGCGGCGGGACTTCACGGTGCCGGGGCGCACGCCGAGCTCTTCGGCGGCGCGTTCGACGGACATGCCGTGGACGTCGATAAGCAATAAAGCGCGGCGCTGAGCGCGCGGCAACTTGGCCACCTCGTTGCGCAGCGCCATGGCCGAGGCGAGGCCGCGCAGCGGGTCGTGCGACAGGCGGGTGTTGCGCTCGATGCCGAGTTTGTCCTCGTCGTCGATGCTGATCTCGCGGTCCTTGCGCGAGACGCGGCGCTTGTGGTCGATGGCCGTGTTCACCGTGGTGCGGTGCAGCCAGGTGGAAAGCTGCGCTTCCCCGCGGTAATTGCGCAGGTTCCGGTAGGCCTTGAGCAGCGCCTCCTGGACGACGTCCTGCGCATCGTGCTCGTTGTGCGAATAGTTGTAGGCCACCCGCAGCAGGTGCGGGCTGTGCTTGCGGACGATGTCTGCAAAGGCGTCCTGCTCGCCGCGGGCGTGCGCGCGCAACAGTTCGCGGTCAGTGCGAAATTGCATGGTTTTCCCCCAAAAACTCCCCCAAGTTCAATGATGTAGCCACAAGTATGCCCGACCCCCGCGGTTCGCGCGCGGGGGCCGGGCAATTTTATTCAGCGTTGGAGGCTTGCCGGATTAGCGCAGCTCGGTGAACCCGATGAGCGAGACCTCCCGCACCTGAATTTCAGCGGACTTCTCGCTCGCCGGCAGGGAGAGGAACACCCCGCGCAGCGGGCCGGAGTCGTCCACGTCCACGCTGTTCTGGCCCGGGTGGAAGGTGCCCTCGGCGAGCGTGGGCAAAGCTTCCGCGGTGAGTGGGCCCTCGTAGTTCACCGGGATGGCGTGGACACTGTACGGACCGCCGTCGGAGGTGGTGTCGATGAGCAGCTGCTCGACGCTCACCTCGCCAGCCGTGGCCGGCGGGGTGAACGCGATGCCGCCGCTGCGGGCGGTGGTCCAGCCGGTGGTGCGGTCTCCGTCCACGGTGGCGGCGGGGCCCTCGGCGTCCTTGTCCGGCTTTTCGGTGTCCCCGTCGTTGGCGCTGTCGCCGGTGCCGGGCTCGCCTACGGGCTGGCCTTCGGCGTCGATAGGCTGCGCGGTGAGCGGGCTGATGATCACGGGCAGGCCGACGTGCTCGGTGGCCTCCTCCTCGATGTGTTGTTCACCCTGCTGCACGGAGTCGTGCGTGACCGGGGAGTTGGTGTCGTCGCCGGAGAGGAAGCCGATCAGCGAAGTGGTCAGCGCGGCGATGAGCACCACGGCTCCCACCGCGATGGCGGAAAGCAGCACTGTGGTGACCGTGCCGAGGCGGCGCGAGCCGAAGCCGCCGCGCAGCTCGTCCGGGTCGTCAGTGTCCTCGGCGACGGGCTCGACGTACTCGGCGAAGCCGGAATCGCCTTCACCCTCGGTCGTATCTGTCGTGGGCTCCGCGGCCGCCTCGGGTGCTGCGTCCAGATCCTCGGCGACGTCAGTCACCTCCTCGCCGGGTGCGGGCAGGTTCGCCTCTTCGCGCAGGGCCACTTCGAGGTCGCGGAAGTCGCTGTCTTCGATGGCGTCGGCGTCGACAAGCGCGCGGGTGCGCTTCGTGATGCCCTCGAGCGCGTCCGAGTTCACGTTTGTGGTGAGCAGCTGCAGCGCGGAGGCGAACGCATCGGCGTCGGCGGGGCCGGAGGCATCCGGCAGGATGGCGGGGAAGGCGAGGCGGACGTGGCCGTCGGTATCCACGCGCAGGCGCTGGCGGTTGTCTAGGCCGAGCGGGATGCCGGCCTCGTGCGCGGCGGCGAGCGCCCCGGCGAGCGGGGCGAGCGCGTTGGCGACGGCCTCGGTGTGCAGCGTCTGGCCGCTCTCCGCGACCGCCTTGACCGAGGAGCCCTCGATCCAGTCCGCGACGATGAGCGAGCCGGTGCGGTACGAGAGGATCTCGATGTTGTCGGCCACGGCCGGGTGGTGCAGGTTGGCCAGCTTGCGGGTGCGGCGCGCCACGCCCGCTGCCTGGAGCGCGGCCTCGCGCGGGGTGGCCGGCGCCATGGGCGCGGCACCGGTGGTGTCCACAAACGTCAGCGCGACCGGTGCGCCGGTGGCCACTTCGCGGGCTTGCCAGAAGCGGGCCCCGGTGGTGGCGCCGTGGTCGCGGATGAGACGGAAGCGTCCGTCGGAGACACTGGCGCCCGGCACCAGGCGCGGGCCGCGGACCACACCGGCCGACATCGGCGGCGGGACCGGGTTTGCGTTGAAGGTGTCGGAGGCGAGGAACTGCGTGGACATATCCCGCGGGTCGACCTCGCCGACCTCGATGGCGGCCTCTTCGTCCGGGGTGATGAAACGGGACAGGCCCGGAATGCGTGCCAGTGCGCGGCCGAGGTTCTGCACCTCGGGCAGCTTGGAGCGCGACAGGACCAGGCCGGTGACGATGACGAAGATGATGCCAAGGATCATCACTTCGATGAGGAAGCCGAGCGAGGGCAGCCCGATCAGGCGGCCGAGCGCGCCCGGGATGTCCACATCCGCCAGGTCGCGCACGAGCCAGCGCAGCAGGTACGTCGCCGCGATGCCGACGATCGCCGCGGCGAAGGCCCAGATGGAGGTGCGCATGACGGTGGCCGCCTGCAAGGTGCCCAGCTTGCGGCGCAGCAGGAAGGCACCGATGAGCGCACCAGCAATGAAGCCGAAGCCGTTAGCCGCGCCGAGTAGCACGACCACGGACTGGGTGGAGTCGGCCACCATGGGCGCGAGGTAGCTCAGCACGATCTTGGTGGCGGTGATGCCGGCGATGATCATCGTCGGCGTCCACGCCTCCTCGCGCGCGTAGAAGACGCGCAGGTGCAGCATGACGAGCGCGTACGGGATAAGCGTGAACGCGGAAAAGCTGATCGTCAGCCCGAGGATGCGGGCGGTGTCGCCGTCGAAGTTGCCGTAGGCAAACAGCGCGTGGCCGATGTCGGGGCCCAGCGCCGTCATGAACACGATGATCGGGATCAGCGCGATGAACGTCAGCTTGGTGCCGAGCGTAAGGTCGCGGACCACGGCCTCGTCGTCGCCGTCGGCGGCGTTGCGCGACAGGCGCGGCATGATCGCGGTGAGCAGCGTGACGCCGATGATGCCGTAGGGCACCTGCAGCAGCATCCAGTGCTGCTGGTAGATGATCGGGGCGGCCTCGCTCGCCGTCGAGGCGATGCGCGTGGTGACGATGTAGCCGGCCTGGCTGATTGCCACGTACGTGATGATCGCCAGCGCCATCCCGCCGAACTGCTTGAGGCGCTCATCGATGCCCCACAGCGGCCGCAGATCAATGCGCAGCTTGCGCAGCGCAGGCACCATGATCAGGCACTGCACCACCACACCCAGGGTCGTGCCCAGGCCGAGCAGCGCCACGTGCGGATTGCTTATCGACGCCGGCGCCGCCGGATGCAAGTGTCCCGGCACCAACATGTAGAGCAGGAGCACCGCGATAGAGACGACATTGTTGGCCACCGGGGCCCAGGCTCCTGGCCGGAAGTGTTCCTTGGTGTTCAGGATCGCCATGAAGAGCGAGAACATGCCGTAGAAGAAGATCTGCGGCAGCACCAGATAGGCGAACGAGGTCGCCTGGACCACGTTGACCTTGCCCGCGTCGTTGAGGAAGAGCCTGGTCAGCCACGGGGCGGCAAGCACCGCGATGACGGAGACGACAGCCATGAGCGTAAACGTCAGCGTAAACAGCTGCCGGATGAACCGGGCGCCGTGGTCCTCGTCCTCTTTTTCCGCGCGCACGAGCACCGGCACCACGAGGGCGGTGAGCACGGAGCCGAGCACGATCTCGGTGATGATGTTGGGCAGCGTGTTCGCCGTGTTGAAGGCGGAGGCCACCGCAGGGCCGAGTGCCGCGCCGATGAGCACGGTGCGGATGAACCCGGTGATGCGTGAGATGAGCGTGGCCACTGCCATGGAGCCGGTGGCGCGTACGACCGAGGCGTTGGAGATGCCCTCCTCCCCCGCTTCTTCCGTATCTGTTTCGCGGGTGGCAGTCGCGACGGCGGCGGCCTGCGTGGCCGGTGCCGCCTGCTCGGAGGCGGTCGGCTCGGGGGCGTCGACAGCCTGGATGGTGTCGGTGGTCTCCGCCTTCGTCGGTGCGTCGCTGTCCTTTTCGGCGCCGGCTTTTTTAGCCGGCGCCGTGCGCTCGCCCTTGGGGCTGGTAGTCAGCATCGACTTGTCGGGCTGCTCCGGGTTTTCCGCGGGGCCTTGCAGCTTGGCCGGTGGCTTGGGCACCGGTGCCGGCGGGGCGGGGGTGACTATGCGACGTCGCAAGCCAGCCGCGCGCGCCGTGTCATCCTGCTGTGTCACGGAAGCTTCTCCAATCAGGTGTGGTGGTCTGTGCCGAAGTGTCTTAGGGTGCAGTTGCACCTGGCGGGTCGGCGCCAGTCTTGGTCGCGGTCCCCCGCGCGGCGGCACCGCGGCGGCGCTGACGCCAGATCGCGAAGAAGACGAAGGCGGCGATCAGCGCCGCCATCGCGGGCAGAAGTACAGAGCCGCGGATGGCCATCGCTGCGGTGCGCACGGTGATGTCCACCGGCCGCGACATGGCTGCGCCGTGCGGGCCGGCGAGGAAGAGCTGCAGCTTGGTTTCCTTGCTTTCCTCCGGCAGGTCCGCCGTCATCTGCACGGTGACGGAGCCGCGGGCCGGGATCCGCATCTCGGCAGGGACGTTGAGGCGCGCGCCCTCGGGCCCGCGGTACTGGATGGAGGTGCGCACCGGCAGCGGCATCCCGTTTTGCGCGACGATCAGGAGCGGGCTCGAAGGCGAGGTCCGCGTGTACACGTTGCCTGGCGGGATGAGCGCCACCGAGTTGCGCAGCTCGGTGAGTGTGTCGCGCGAACCGGCGAGGGTGCGGCTCGTGGTCGATACCGCGTCCGCGTAGCCGTGCAGCGAGCGGCGCTGGCCGGGGCTGAGCGCGGTGATGAGGTCGCGGCGCAGTGGCAGCGTGTAGCCGTAGCGGGTCAGCGCGATGGAGGGGTCGGGGGTAAGGAGCTCGGTGAGGTCGTTGATGAAGCGGGCTTGCTGGGTCGCCGCGAGGATTTCCGAATCGGCGTACGTGCCAGGGTCGGAATAGGGGCTGCCGATAGTCTGGGCCGGGGGCACGACCGTATCCGCGGGCGGCTCCAAGTAGCGCGTAAGCGACAGCGGTGCTGCCCCGCCGTGGGTGACCAGGTCGGCGACTGTGCCGAGCAGCGTGGCGGCGCTGTCCGCGTCCCACGTTGCCGGGGGGTTGACAAAGACGGGCTCGGTGTCGGGTTGGTCCTCGAAGGACCACGCCTGCTGCGCGGCGAGCCGAATCGCGCTCGCGGCGTTGGTGGCGCGGGACGCGGCGGAGTCTTGCGTGGCGTCGAAGCGGGTGAACTCGGGCGCGTATGTCGCGGTGATCGGGTTCGGCCCCACCGAGGCGAGCACCGAGGCGAGCGAAGATTGGTACCCCACCGCGAGGACGTTGGGTGCGGCCCACGCGAAGCGCTGTGCGCCCGGCGATGTTTCACGTGAAACATCGGGGTCCGTCTGGATCGTATTGGCGGGGAGCAGGACTCGCACGGTCGTCTCCGGCCGTGGCGCAGCGGCGGTGCGCGCGGAGCCGGGGGTTCGCACGTCAAGGTTGCTCTGGGAGGTGCCCTCCCCCGCTGTGGTTTCTTCCGTCGCTGCTTGATCGAGCTCCCAGACGGCCTGCATGCCGCTGGCCGGCACGGTCGAATGCGCGTGGTCGGCCCACCCCAGCGCCGGGGCGGTCGCGTGCTCGATCGCGTTGCCGGCGACGACAACGTTGTGCAATCCGGGGGTGCTAAGCACCCGCTCCAGGACGAAGGGGCCGCGCTCGACGGTCTCCCGGATCAGCCAGGGATCCCCTGTCCGCGCCACCGCGTCCAAGTCCGCGTTGGCCCATGGCAAGGCGACGGTGCAGCCGGTTCGCGCGATCTCGCGCAGTGTCTCTAGGAATCTAGCCGCGTCCTGCGCGCCGGTCCCGGGGGTGCCGTCGGTATCGTTTGCGGCACTGCCCCAGCTGTCGCGAAGGCGCTGGGGCTCTTTGACGACGGGCGCGCGCTCGGTATCCACCGCGTACCCGCCGGCCATGCGGTCGACGGCGTCGACGAGCGCTGGGTCGATCGCGGCGCACGTCGCTTCGCGCACTTGCGGGGTCTCGAGCGCCTCTAGGTAGGTGGTGGCGAGCCGGTCGAGGCGGCCGCCCGGTGCGAGTTGGTCGGCCAGCGTCTCGGATTGGAGGATCAGCTGTGGGTCCTCGGGGGCCTCGCCGGTCTCCCCTGGCACCAGGTCGACGGGGGCGGATATCGGGTAGAGCGCGCTGAGGGTACCCGGGCGTGCGCCGTCGGCAAGCCCGCGGACCGTCAGGTGGAAGCGTTCGGAGTCTAGGGGGGTGCCTGTGGCGTCGAGAAGCGAAAGAGCGAGTGGATAGGTGCCGATGTCGCCCATGGCGAGCGCGTCGGTTCGGAAGCTGAGCTCCAGCTCGGTGGACTCGCCGGGCGCAAGCGCTTGCACTGCCTCGGCCTGGCCGATGAGTCCGTAGTCGGCGAGCGAGGCGATGGTGGCCATCCGCTGGTCGGCGACCGAGCCGGTGAGCGGGCCGCGGCGGGGCACGAGCTGGAGGCCTTCGAGCGGGGCGTCGGAGGTGTTGCGAACGCGAAGTTTCACGTGAAACGGATCGTGCGCGCGGATCGACTCGGGCAGCTCGAGCGCCTCGATGGTGGCGCGCTCGCCCTCGCCCACGCGCACGTTGGGGTTGACCCACTGCGCGGCGACCTCGGGGTTGTCCGGGTTGGTGGGCACCGGCAGGGTGTTGGCGGCCACAGGCTGCGCGCCCGCCGCGAGTGCCAGCCCCGCAACCGCGAGGGTGGGCAGCGTCGCGCCTGCGGGCCCCCTCATCGCGGAGTGGCCCTTCCGGCTTCGGCCTCCGCCCGCGCCAGGTTGGGCATCTTGTCATAGGCCACGCGCGCGAGCTTGCGCTCATCCGCGTACGCGAGGCGCTCGATCAGTTCGCTCATGGGCACCCACGCGACCTCGGTGACCTCCGGGTCCTCGTCGTTGAGGATGCCGTCGACGTAGCGCAGCAGGTTGTGGTGCACGGTCTTGTGGATGCGCACCCCGTCGGAGACGAACCAGTAGTCGATGGTGCCGAGGGTGTCGAAGGCCTCGCCGGTAATGCCGGTCTCCTCCCACACCTCGCGCTCCGCGGTGCGCCACTGGTGCTCCCCGTCTTCGACGTGCCCCTTCGGCATGGACCACAGCAGGCGACGGCGCCGATCGAGCCGCCCGATCAAGGCGACGTAGATCTGCGACATGTCTACCTTATTATTCTGCGGGTTGACCGCCTCGGCCATCCCGGAGACCACCAGGCCGCCGGCCGAGGTCTCGTCGCGCGTTTCCATCCCCGACTGCGAGCGGTGGCTGTACTGCGACTGACGACGGTTACTCCCCTGCCCGCGCCCGCGCTTCCGCCTTGCCGGGTGCTTGCCCGACTGGTTGCGGCTGTTGCTGCCGCCCTTGGCTCCGGAGCGGTTGCGGTTGCGGCGGCGCTTGCCGCCCTGACCGCCGCGGCCCTCCCCCGCCTCGCTTGCGCCCTGGCCGGAGTGCTGGTTGTGCTGTTCCTTATTCTGGCCCTGCTGGTTCTGATTGCTGTGGTTGCTATGGTTGCTGCCCGACCGGTTGCCGCGCCCGCGCCTGCGACGGCGGCGTCGCTTCGGCCGCTGCTGGCCCCCACCGGCACCATTCTCCCCGCCAGCGCCGCCCTTTTCGCGCGCGCCAGCACCGCCGGCGCTGTTGGAGCTGCCGACGGTGCGGTTGGGCCGTGTGTTGTCAGTCATCTGCCTTATCGTATCCGTCCCAGCGCCGGTTGTGGTATTTCACAACGCCCTTCCTCTCCTTTGACGTGTCCGGGTAACGTGAGCATGGTGACTACGCCGAAATCTTCTTCGCCCCTGTTCGACCTCCCCGACGCGGACGACCCCAATGCGGCCGCCGTGCTGATGGCGCGCGCGCAGCGAGGGGTCATGGAGCTCGCCGACTTCCTCACCCCGCTGGCGCAGTGTTTCGCGGAGCGCGGCGAGACCTTATATATAGTCGGTGGCCCGGTGCGCGATGCGATGCTGGGCAAGCTCGGCCACGACCTCGACTTCACCACCTCCGCGCGCCCGGAGGTGACCCAGGAGATCCTTGACGCGTGGGGCGAGAAGACCTGGGACGCGGGCATCGAGTTCGGCACCGTTGCCGCAGTCAAGCAGGGCAAACAGGTGGAGATCACCACCTTCCGCGCCGATTTGTACGACGGTGTGACCCGCAACCCGGAGGTCACCTTCGGCGACACGCTCGAAGGCGATCTTGTCCGCCGCGACTTCGCCTGCAATGCGATGGCAATCGAGCTTTCGCTTGTCGACGGCGCGTTGGCCCCCACCTTCCACGACCCCGTCGGCGGCCTCGAGGATCTGCTCGCGCGCCGTCTGGATACGCCCCAAGCACCGGAGGTGTCGTTCCGGGACGACCCGCTGCGCATGCTGCGCGCCGCCCGGTTCGTTTCCCAACTGGGCTTCGAGGTTGCGCCCCGCGTCTTCGATGCGATGCGGGAGATGGCCGAGGAGATCAACCGGATCACGGTAGAGCGCGTGCAGGCCGAGCTGGACAAGCTCATGCTCGGTGCGCGTCCCTGGGAGGGCATCGACGTACTGGTCCAGACGGGTCTGGCCGACGAAGTGATTCCCGAGATCCCGGCCCTGCAATTGGAGCAGGACGAGCACCTGCAGCACAAGGATGTCTACCGTCACTCGCTGACCGTGCTGCGCCAGGCCACCGAGCTGGAGGACGAGGGCCCGGACCTCAAGCTGCGCTGGGCGGCGCTTCTACACGACATCGGCAAGCCGGACACCCGCGCGGTGAAGCCGGGCGGCGGCGTGAGCTTCCACCACCACGAGGTGGTCGGGGCGAAGATGACGCGCAAGCGCATGCGCAAGCTGAAGTACCCCAAGCACGTGACCGAGGACGTCGGCCAGCTCGTCTTCCTGCACATGCGCTTCCATGGCTTCGGCGAGGGTCAGTGGACGGACTCCGCCGTGCGTCGCTATGTGACGGACGCAGGCGAGCTCCTCCCCCGCTTACACAAGCTTGTGCGCGCCGATTGCACCACCAGGAATCCAAAGAAGGCGCGCAGGCTCCAGCGCACCTACGATCACTTGGAGGAGCGCATCGCCGACATCGCGGCCAAGGAGGACTTGGCCCGGGTGCGCCCCGACTTGGACGGGAACGAAATAATGCAGATTCTCGGGCTCGAACCGGGCCCGGAGGTGGGGAAAGCATGGAAATACATGAAGGAATTGCGGCTCGAGCGCGGCGAGCTCGAGCGCGACGAAGCAATCGCGGAGCTGAAGAAGTGGTGGGAGGCGCAGCATGGCTGATCGCCTAATCCCAGGTGATCGCGGCCTGGGATCGCTCAAGCCTGGCAAGCTGTTGGTGGCCAACCCTGAGCTCAAGGAGCCGTTGGTCGAGCGCTCCGTGTTCTTGGTCCTGGACATTTACCCGCAGGACAACGAGGTAGAGGCGCTTATGTTGCACCTGCCGATGAAGAAGAAGGTCAACGAGCACTACGACGGATGGGACAATTTTCTCACCGGCGACAGCGCGTACTTCCGTGTCGGCGGCCTCGCGGAGGTCTCCTCGGCGCGTTTCGTCGGCGTGCCCAAGGATGGCATCGACCCGAGCGCGCACCTGCACATGAACCCGCTGACGGACAAGCTCGCGGTCTTGCACGGATCGAAGGAGCCGGAGCGGCTGATGCGCGACGTCGAGGACGCGCGCATGTACATCGGCGTGACCTACTTCGACCTGGCGATGCTCCGCGACGACCTCAGCACGGGCCAATGGCTGCTTGCCGACGCCCTGCCGGAGGACGTCCTCTGCCCCATTGACGGCGACTTGTGGAGCGACGTCATGGGGCGCGAACCCGTACGGTGGCAAGCCAACCCCGAGGATTCGGAGTAGGTGAGCGTGACTGTTTCACGTGAAACATTGGAGGAAATTCGCGGCGGCATCAGCGACATGTGGCTCGTCGGGCTGGGGCTGATTCCGCTCGGCCTTGCCTTCGGACTGCTCATGACCCAGGCAGGATACGCCTGGTGGTGGACGCCGATCTTTTCAATCGTGATCTACGCCGGCTCGATGGAGTTCCTGGCAATCAACATGGTCGCCTCCGGCATTGGGCCGCTGTCCGCAGCGGTCACCGGGTTCATGGTGAACTTCCGTCATATCTTCTACGGACTCACCTACCCGCGCCACAGGATCCGCTCCTGGTGGGGCCGCCGCTACTCGGCCTACGCGCTTACCGACGAGTCCTACGCCGTCGTCTCAGCCCGCGGCCCCAACACACCAGTGACGGGCACCCGGTTGTTGACCATCCAGGTGGTCTGCCAGCTGCTCTGGGTCGTCCCGGGCATCATCGGCGCGCTCGCCGGGCAGATCATTCCTTCCTCGGTGCAGGGCATGGAGTTCGCGCTGAACGCCCTTTTTATTGTCCTGGCCTACGAGGCATTCAAATCTTCGCGCGACCTCGGGGCGGTTGTGATCGCGGCCGGCATGGGCGTGCTTGCCTTTGTGCTGACTCCCTCCTCCATGCTCATGGTTGCACTCATCGCCTACTTCCTCCTGCTGCTCGTGCGCTACTGGGTGCCGGCGCTGGATAAGAAACTCACGTGGAGGTTGCGTTAATGGGACTGCCCGCAGACGTAACCCCCGCAATGGTGTGGGCGGTACTCATCCCGGTGTGTATCGTCACAGTGGCGTTAAGAGCCCTACCCTTCTCCTTCCTCAAACTACTCAAGGGAAGCCCCTTTATTGAGTTCCTCGGCGTCTACATGCCAGTCGGCGTGATGACCGTGCTCGTGGTCTATACCATCGGCGGAGCGACCGACTCCCCCGGTGGCGTTGCGGCTGCGCTCATTGCAAGCGCGCTGACGCTTGGGCTCCATGCTTGGCGACGCGCACCGGGCCTCTCCATCTTCACCGGCACCCTCGCGTACATGGCTCTGGTGAACCTGATTCTCTAAAGGTGCGCTGGCCTGGAGCTTTGGCGTATATGACCGCCGCGGGTGGAAAATACTAAAAAGTAGCGATACTCTTGCACCACTGCCCACTACCTAGGCACGTGTCAATCGAGCTTCACAAGTACAGAAGGAGACAACATGAAGCGCATTCTTGCCGCCGGTCTCGCTGGCGTGACCGCACTCTCACTCGCAGCCGCACCCGCACAGGCAGCTGAAGGGAACAGCGACTTTATCAACGGTGTTCGCGAGAAGGCTAAAGATTCCGAGTTGATCGACGGCATTCGCGACGCCGCTGAAGGTCCGAAGGGCGTCGTGGAAGGCGCGCTCGAGGGTGCCGAGGAAGGTGCCCGACAGGGCATTGAGAAGCGCAAGCTGGACAAGAAGCTCGATGAAGATGGGTACGGAGCTGCCCCGCAAACCGATGGTGTAAAGGACATGATGGTCGGTTCCGTCGAGCGCGGTTCCAGCGCGGACCAGGCGTACAAGGCGTCGCAGGCGGGCTGGATCCTGACCTGGATCGCAGTCGCCGCTGTTGGCATCGGTGCAGTTGGCTTCGTCGCCAACCAGGCTGGCCTGCTGCCGAACATGCCGAACCTGCCGTTCTAGGGTATCGGGTTTTTCGGAACTTCCCCACTTCTCGCACTTGCGAGAGTGGGGAGTTTTTGTGTCTAACCGCCTTCTTCAGAGTGGCAGTGACGAATCCCAAGTTGGCGAAGTCCACCTCGGCATGAAATTAATTTCCCATATTGCCGTTAAAAATTGAGACTTCACGATATGCTGTGTGTGTTGCCATACAATTGGCAAGAAACTTCAATATCACTAGGAGATTCCAATGAAGCGCATTGCCGCAGCATCTCTCGCCGCAGCCACCGCTCTGTCCCTGGCAGCAGCGCCTGCCCAGGCTCTCGAGGGCTACAACCGCGACTCTTCCTCGAAGGTCACGGACGTTGAGGCGGGCCTCTACGTTGGGGCAGCTGTCATCGCGGAGGCCCTTCAAGAAGGCTCCGGCTTTTCGAAGCCGTTCATGCAATCCTCTGAAAACGATGTGTTCAAGTCGAGCAGCAATGACGAGGACAAAGAAGGCCCTCTCGCTTCGTCCTTAAGGAACGATGCAAACCAGGGCTACCCGGTCGGCACTACCTACGACATCCTCGTTGGTACCGGTATTGCGGTCGCAGTCCTTGCGGTTCTCGGTGGCGTGGCTGCGTCTGGCGTCATCCCGGGCGTGACCCTTCCGAACCTGCCGTTCTAGGGCTACGCGTTTTTCAGATTTCCCCACTTCTCGCGCATGCGAGGGTGGGGCTGTGCGTTTCTGGGAGCAGTTCTTTAGTCCGATTGGTTTCCGGAACGGGATTTCTCGCTTGCCACTCTTGCGTGATGGAATCTGCCGGAACCTGAGCCCACGAGCGGTTCCTAGCTTTGCTGCTTTCGAGTTGTGAATTACATCAGCAGTGTAGAAGTTAATTTCCAATACGGTGGACGACGGGTGGAGTCCACTGTACTCTGTGTGCATTGCCATACACTTGGCATCAAACTTCAACACCACTAGGAGATTCCAATGAAGCGCATTGCCGCAGCATCCCTCGCCGCAGTCACCGCTCTGTCCCTGGCAGCAGCACCCGCACAGGCTCTTCCGGCCGCCAATCACGATTCCTCGTCGAAGGTGACGGATGAAGAGCTGGGTATTTATGCTGGAGCTGCCGTCATCGCAGAAGCCCTCGAAGAAGGCCGTGGTTTTTCCAAGCCGTACGCGCAGTCCTCTGAGGATGGCGTGTTCAAGCCGAGCAGCGAAGCCAACAAAGACAGCAAGACCAGCCCTCTCACGTCTTCTCTTAAGAACGACGCAAACCAGGGCTACCCGCTCGGCACTACCTATGACATTCTCGTAGGCACCGGCATTGCTGTCGCAGTCCTCGCAGTCCTCGGAGGCGTCGCTGCCTCTGGTGTTATCCCGGGTGTGACCCTCCCGAACCTGCCGTTCTAAGGCGGCGCGCTTTTCAAGAACTTCCCCACTTTTCGCGCATGCGAGGGTGGGGATTTTCGCTTTAAGCAGGGCTTATATAATCCGTTATCAATATGTGACATGAAACACGTAGAAGAATGTGATCGCCCTACGTAACGTATCGGCTACACACTTCGATGTGATGAATAGTAAGCAGTTGCCAACCACTAGGCAGGCAAAAGCTTGCAGGCCTTAAGCCTTGGGCTTTAGGTTTGAACCCACTCGAGGTGCAATACGGTATCTCGAACCCAATTAGAGAGGATTCCCTCATGAAGCGCACCGCTACCGCTGCAATCGCAGCCGCAACCGCACTGTCCCTCGCCGTCGTTCCGGCTTACGCTGAGGACGCAAAGGACCCGGGCAAGGACGACACCAACGCTAGCTCCAACGACAACCAGGGCAGCTCCTCTGAGGGTGACCAGCAGGACGGCAAGAAGGTCAGCTCCTCCGACATCACCGACGAGCAGGCTCAGCAGTACTGGAAGGACAACAAGGACAAGGCTACTGGCCTTGCTAAGCCGAAGGAAGGCCAGGACGAGGCGAGCTCCGCACTGCTGTCCTCCATCAAGAGCGATGCTTCCAACGGCTGGGAGCCGGGTAAGACCGCGAACATCCTGCTCGGCACCGGCATTGGCGCTCTCGTGCTCGGTATCCTCGCTGTCGTCGCTGGCGGCGGAGCACTCCCGGGCCTGGGCAACATCAAGCTCCCGTTCTAAGTCCCTCACCCACGCCTAGGGTCCGTCTAGCGCCTTAGGCGTCAAGGGCCGAAGAAGTACGGCAAGACGCACTGAGGGCCCCTGCGAAATCTTTTCGCAGGGGCCCTCAGTCTTGCCACCGGGTGGGTCCGCTACCCAATCTCTGGGAACTTCACCTTGGCCTCTCCCCACAGGCCCTCGAACTCCATGCGGGTGAGCTTCACGGCTGTAATGCCGTCGATGGCGTCGTAGGTATCCGGGTGCGGTACCGCGGGCATCGGTTCGTTGGCCTGGCCGATGACGCGGCCGTCGACAAACACGCCCGTGATGGTCTCCTCCGGATCCAGCTCGATCATGCGGACCATCGTGCAGCGCTCGCTGGTTACCTCTTCTAGCTCCGCGATGTTGAGGAGCTCGCCGCCGAGCTCGGGCACGTGGTAGTGGATGCGCACGTAATGTTTCACGTGAAACGTCTCCTTTTTACTTTGCGTCGCCGTTATCTGCACTAGCGTAGCGCGACACGTACGTGGAGCAGACCATGAGCTGGACCATGTGGTAAACCATCAGCGGAATGATGAGCGCACCGAGCGTCGCGCCGCCGAACATGACCGACGCCATCGGCAAGCCGGTCGCGAGCGACTTCTGCGTGCCGCACTGCTGGATCGCCACCGTGTCCGCGCGGTTGAACCCAAGCTTGGTCGGCACCACGCGCGTCAGCCACAGCATCACGAGCACGAGCCCGCCGGAGAAGACGATGAGGAAGAGGATCTCCCACAGCGGCAGCTCATCCCACACGCCGGCGACGACGCCCGTGGAGAAGGCGGAGTAGACCACCATCCAGATCGAGCCACGGTCCACGATTTTCGTCGTCTTCGACTTGGCCACCTCGCGGACTCGCGCCGAAAGATTGTGGGCGATCTGTCCCAACAGGAATGGCAGGAGGAGTTGGATGGCGATGTTGAGGAACACGGAGGCGTCGATAAGCAAGCCCTCTCCTGAGCCCATGAGCAACATGACGAGCACCGGGGTGGCGACGACACCGACGAGCGAGGAGAGGCTTGCGGCGACGACTGCGCCGCTGATGTTGCCGCGCGCGATGCCCGTGAGCGCGACCGAGGATTGGACCGTCGACGGCACGAGCGTCATGTACAGGATGCCCTGGTAGAGCTCCGTCGAGATGACGGCGGTGAGCGGGCGCAGTGCCAGGCCGATCAGCGGGTAGATGAGGAATGTGCAGCAGAGGATGGCGGCGTGGAGGCGCCAGTGGATCAGGCCGCGCAGTGCCTCGCGGGTGGACAGGCGTGCGCCGTAGAGGAAGAAGAGCAGGGCGATCGCGAGTTTGACCGCCACCGCGAAGCCGTCGGCGAAGCTGCCGCTCGCGGGGACGATAAAGGCGAGTATTGCTGCGACGATGATGCCCGCAACCAGCGGATCTACGCGTTTCAGGAAAGAAGGCATGGTTGCAGTCTAGGCTGGTGGCATGAACTTAGGTGAGCAAATACAACTGAGAGACCTTGAGATCCGCAACCGCATCTGGCTGCCGCCAATGTGCCAATATCAGGCGCGCAATCGCGACGGGCTGCCCGGGATGTGGCACGCGGTGCATTACGGGGCTCGCGCCGCCGGTGGCTTCGGGCTGATTATCGCCGAAGCGTCCGGCATTGTGCCCGAGGGGCGGATCTCGCCGTTCTGTACCGGGATCTGGAGCGCGGAGCACGCGCGCGCCTGGGCACCGATCGTGGACTTTGCACACCAGATGGGCGCGGCGATGGGCATCCAGCTCAACCACGCCGGGCGCAAGGCGTCGACGTACCCGATGCTGCCCGACAACACTGGGCGCGGCACGATCCCCGTCGATGAGGGCGGCTGGGCCACTGTTGGTCCGAGCGCCATCGCCGCCGACCGTCAGGCAGCGCCGCGCGCGATGACGCTCGAAGAGGTGCGCGCCGTGCCGGGGCAGTTTGTCGACGCCGCGCGCCACGCCGTCGACGCCGGGTTCGACTGTGTGGAGATCCACGGGGCGCATGGCTACCTCCTTCACCAGTTCCTCTCCCCCATGTCCAACCAGCGCGAGGACGAATATGGGGGCGACTTCGAAGGCCGCACGCGCTTGCTGCTCGAGGTGGTCGAGGCTGTCCGCGCCGCAATCCCTGAGGGCATGCCGCTGTTAGTTCGCCTGTCTGCGACCGACTGGGTCGAGCCTGACGGCTGGCGTACCGAGGACTCGGAGCGGCTCGCTCCCCTGCTTCGCGACGCTGGCGTGGACCTGATCGACGTGACCACGGGCGGCAACGTGGGGGCCGACATCCCGGTTGGACCGGGCTACCAGGTTGACGTCTGCCGTCGCGTGCGCGAGGCTGGCGGGCTGCCCACCGCGGCCGTCGGACTGCTGCTGTCTGCGACGCAGGCGCAAGAAGTACTTGACTCGGGCGCAGCCGACGCGGTCCTGATCGGCCGGGCCGCGCTGCGCAACTCGGAGTGGGCGATCGACGCGCTCGAGGGGCTCGGCGCGACCGAAGACGAGCTGCCGTGGCCGGATTCCTACTTCCGCGGGTGGAAGGGCGTGCAGCGGCGCGCGTAGGTGCGCAAGCGAAAAGCCCCAACGGTGTTGCATCGTTGGGGCTTTTCGCTGTCCGGTGATTGCGCGCTGACGTTAGCTCTCCGGGTTGGACACGATGAGCTGGTCGCCGGTCTCCTCCAGCGCGACGGTGGTCAGGCCGTTGACCGACGGGCCGGAGACGACCTCACCGTTGGAGGTGTTGAAGACGGAGCCGTGGGCGGTGCAGCGAACGTTCTCGCCGTCGACCACGGTGATCTTCTGCTGCTGGTGCGGGCAAACCGCCGAGTAAGCGACGTACTCGCCGGGATTCGGCTGGGCGATGATGAAGCGATCCAAAATCACCGCGCTACCGACTGGCACTGCGGTCTTGGCTACCTCCTCGCTGGGTGGCTCGCCGCAGGCAGCGAGGAAGGCGCCGGCGAAGGTGGTGGCGGTACCGAGGAGGAACAGGCGTCGTGAACAAGTCATGCCTTGATCGTAGCCTGTTTCATCGATCGAACGTAGGACTCCAGCTCCGCCTTCAGCGCCGCCATGTCGGTGATGCGCGCCGGGTTGGGGTGCGTGTGCTCTGCGTATTTGGCAATGATGTTGGCGATCGCCGAGCCCGTGATCGCGCCGGTGGCACCCGCCGCGATCGCGTCGGCCACGTGCTGCGGGGTCGAGATACCAAAGCCGAGCAGCACCGGGGCGCCGCCGTAGGAGCGCACGTTGTCCACCACCTCGCGCAGGCCCTCGACGGAAGCGGCCTTGTCCGCGCCCGTCACGCCGTCGCGGGAGATGGCGTAGATGTAGCCGCGGGATTGCGCCGCCACTCCCTCGAGGGTCGCCGGTGAGGCCTTGGCCGGGGCGATGTAGATCGGGTCGACGCCGGCGTCGACCGCGGCTGCACTGAAGGGAGCGGACTCGCGCACCGGGACGTCGGGAAGCAGGATGCTGTCCGCGCCGGCTTCGTGGAAGGCGGCGTAGAACTTGTCGAGGCCGCGGACATAGGCCACGTTGGCGTAAATAAGCATGCCGATCGGCAGATCCGGGTATCGCTCGCGGATCGTGCGGACCTCCTCGAGGGCCTGGTCGACGGTCGCGCCGCCGTCGAGAGCACGCACGTGCGCGGCCTGGATCGCGGGGCCGTCGGCAACCGGATCCGAGAAAGGTACGCCGAGCTCGAGCGCGTCGGCACCGGCCTGAACAACGGTGTCGATGATCTCCAGCGCGGCCTCCGGGCTGGGGTCCGACAGCATGATGAAGGGCACGAACGCGCCCTCGCCTTTCTCCGCAAGCGCGGCGAAGGCCTTCTCGTAGCGTGAGGATGCTTGGGCGCTCATGCTAGTTCGTCTCCTTAGTGTTGGTGGGGGTTACGTGGGTGCGCTCATTCACCCAGTCGGGGTGCGCGTCGAGCGTGGCGCGCACATGGGCGACGTCCTTGTCGCCGCGGCCGGAGAGCGACACCAGAATGTGCAGCGGCTCTTGATCCTTGGGGTGCTCGGCAGCACGCTTGAGCGCGTAGGCCAGCGCGTGCGAAGACTCGAGCGCCGGAATGATGCCCTCGTAGCGCGACAGGAGCTGGAAGGCGCGCAGTGCTTCCTCGTCCGTGACAGCGACGTAGGAGGCGCGGCCGGACTTGGCCAGGTGCGCGTGCTCCGGGCCGACGGCCGGGTAGTCCAGCCCGGCGGAGATGGAGTAGGACTCCTCCACCTGCCCGTCCGGGTTGCGCATGAGGTAGGAGCGGGTGCCGTGCAGGATGCCGACGGTGCCCGCGTTGATGGCCGCGCCGTGCTTGCCCACGCCGAAGCCCTCTCCCCCGGGCTCGGCGCCGATGAGCTCGACGCCGTCCTCGTCGATGAAGTCCGCGAACATACCGATCGCGTTCGAGCCGCCGCCGACGCACGCGCACACCACATCGGGCAGCGCGCCGGTGCGCTCCAGCATTTGCTGCTTCGCCTCCGTGGAGATGACCCGGTGGAACTCCTTCACGATCTTCGGGAAGGGGTGCGGGCCGGCGGCGGTGCCGAGCAGGTAGTGGGAGGTGTGGAAGGTGGCAGTCCAGTCACGCAGCGCCTCGTTCACCGCGTCCTTCAGCGTGCCCGCTCCGGAGTCGACGCCGATGACCTCGGCACCCATAAGCCGCATGCGGTAGACGTTCGGCTCCTGGCGGGCCATGTCCACCTTGCCCATGTAGATCACGCACTCGAGATCGAGCAGGGCGCACGCGAGCGCGGTGGCGGTGCCGTGCTGGCCCGCGCCGGTCTCGGCGATGATACGGGTCTTGCCCATCTTCTTCGCCAGCAGAGCCTGGCCGATGACCTGGTTCGTCTTGTGCGCGCCACCGTGGACGAGGTCTTCGCGTTTGAGGAAGATGCGCGCGTTGGCGTCGTCAAGCGGCAAGTTCCGGCACTCGGTGAGCGGCGTGGGGCGGCCGAGGTAATCGCGCAGCAGGCTGCGGTACTCGGTCATGAACTCCTCGTCCTCGAAGGCGTCGACAAACGCGCGCTCCAGCTGGTCGAGGGCGGGCAGCAGCGACTCCGCGACGAACTGCCCGCCGAATTCTCCGTAGTAGGCGGGCAGGATCGTGCTGCCGCCGTGGGTGTTGTCACTCATTGTTCGTCCTTGGGTAGTGGTAGTTGCCAATGATGTCGAATGCGCGGCGCAGTGCCCCGGCGTCCTTACGCCCGGCCCACAAGCCCGCCCCGGCGGGGTATTCCACGCCGGAGTTGAGATCGAGGCCAGCGCAGCCGACGCCCAGTGCGCCCGCGAGGTTTTCGGGATTGAGGCCGCCCGCGAGCAGCGTTTTCGGCTTAACGGTGTCCGGAATGTTCGCCCAGTCGAAGGTCTCGCCTGAGCCGCCGGCGTGGGCATCGAGCACAAGCTTATCGACGCTCGCGTGCAGCCCCTCCGCCACCGCTCCCCCATCCCCGGCGCTCATGGAGACCGCGCGCCAGACCTCGATATCCGTGCCGACCTCCTCGCGCACACGGCCGATAAGGTCGAGCTCCGCTTCCAGCGAGCCCTGGTAGGGCGCGTGGATCTGGACGGCGTGAATGCCGGGCTGGATGAGCTCGGCGAAGTCGGAGGTGCGCCGCGAGACCGCGACGTACTTCAGGCCGGGCTCGTGGGCGATGATGTCGGCCGATGTTTCACGTGAAACATCGCGGGGGCTCGCGTCCTCGAAAATGAGGCCGCCGTAGACCGCGCCCGCCGCCTTGGCGGCCTGCGCGGCGGAGAAGGAGGTGAGCCCGCAGACCTTGTTCGGACCGTAGACCAGCTCGCGGGCGGCGAGGTCGATGTCAGGCTGGCTCGTCAGCTGCGAGCCGACGAGGAAACCGTCCGAGTGTGCGCCGAGCTGGCGCACTGTCTCCACGTTGCGGATGCCGGACTCGGAGACCACGACGGCGTCGGCGGGCGCGTGCTTCGCCAGGCGTGCCGAGCGGGTCAGGTCGATGCTCAAGTCGTGGAGGTTGCGGTGGTTGACGCCGAAGATCTTCGCGCCGAGCTTGGCGGCGCGTGTCGCCTCCTCCTCGTCGATTACCTCGGTGAGGACGTCCATGCCGAGCGAATCCGCGAGGTTGGCCATTCGCGTGTATTCCTCGTCGTCGAGGACGGAAAGCATAAGCAAGATCGCGTCGGCACCGTAGTAGCGCGCGGCGTAGACCTGGACCTCGTCGATGATAAAGTCCTTGCACAGCACCGGCAGGTGCGTGGTGGAGGCTACGGTGGCGAGGTGGTCGTAGTCGCCGCCGAAGCGGTTAGGCTCGCACAGCACCGAGATGCCCGCGGCGTAGCGGGAGTAGACGGACGCGATCGCGCCGGGCTCGTAGTGCTCGCGGATCAACCCGAGCGAGGGCGAGGAGGACTTGCACTCCATGATGAAGCTCGTGCCGGGTGCCTTGAGGTTGGCGTAGAGCGAACGCTCCGATTTAGGTAACGTGTCGAAATCTACGTGAGCGACCCGCTGGCGAATTTCGTCAAGGTGACCTTTACGGCCCTCGACGATCCCCTCCAGTACGGTGGGCAGCGGGGAATCCTTAGACACTGTAGTCAGCCTCCTCGTGGCGGGCCAACCAATCCTGCACCGTGCCGTCGTCAAGCAAAGCCCTTGCGTGCTTGACGCCCTCGGCGATGGTCTCGCACGTGCCGTAGAGGTAGAACATGGCACCGGCGGTGGCGGCGACCGCATCGCGGTGCGCCTGCGGGCTCTCGCCGGCGAAGGTGGCGCGCATCGCGGCGGCGTTCTCTGCCCCGTCGCCACCACGCAGGTCCTCGAGCGAGTGGCGGGAAATACCCAGCTCCTCCGGGGTGACCGTGTAGTGGGGAATGTTGCCCTCGCGGTCCAGCTCCCAGATCTGCGACTCGCCGTGGACGGCAAGCTCGTCCGTGCCCGCGCCGTGGACCACGAGCGCGCGGCCGCGACCCAGCTCACGCATGGTTTCCGCGATGAGCTGGCCCTGCGCCGGGTTAGCGATGCCCATGATCTGGAACTCGGGGCGCGCCGGCGAGAGCAGCGGGCCCATCGTGTTAAACAGCGTGGAGACGCCGAGCGCCTTGCGCACCGGCTGGACGTGCGCGATCGCCGGGTTGTAGGCGGGCGCGAAGAGGAAGGTGAAGTTGGAAGACTCGAACTGGCGCACCGCGCGCTCCGGGTCCAGGTCAAGCGGAATATTCAGCGCCTCAAGTACGTCGGCCGAGCCGGACTTGGAGGACACCGAGCGGTTGCCGCACTTGATCATCTTCACCCCGCCCGCTGCCGCGACGAGGGAGGCCGCCGTGGTGATGTTGATGGTGTTCGCGCCGTCGCCGCCGGTACCAGCGGTATCCATGAGCCCCTCCCCCGTCACGGGGAACGGGCGGCCTGCGGCGAGGAAAGCGCGCGCGGCACCGGCGACGTCGGCAAAAGTTTCGCCGCGGGTGCGGATCGTGGCCAGCAGCGCGGCGATGTGCACGTCGTCGTAATCGCCCACGGTCAGCGGGGTAAAGGCCTCGATGGCCTCCTCCAGCGTCGGCTCGTGGTTGTCCAGGAAGCGCTTGAGAATCTCGAGAGATTTATCCGATGCCATTTACTGAGTACCTTTCTTCATTAACATGTCTACGCTGCGCCGCAACATGGTCGGCCCGGCGGGGGTAAGAATCGATTCTGGGTGAAACTGCAGGCCAATGGACATGCCGTCGTCGGTAGCCGCGGCCATCACCACGTCGCCAATATCGGTGTCCGTGTACGCGAGCGCGTGCATCCCGGCCGGCACCTCAGTCGCCCCAAGGGAGTGGTAGCGCGCCACCGGCACGAGCTTGCCGGGCTGACCTGGGATGTCGTCCACGGTCATGCCCGTAAACAGCGGCGAGTCCTGCCCGGCGGCGGTGAGCTCCATGCTTATCGACGCCCCGTGCACCGGCCCGCACGGCCTCACCGCTCCCCCAAAGTGCTCCACCAGCGCCTGATAGCCCAGGCAGATGCCGAGCATGGGGATGTTGCCCTGCGCCCGCTCGATGAGTTCGGCCATGCACCCGGCTTCCGCAGGGTAACCGGGGCCAGGCGAAAGCACTATTAAGTCTGGCTCAGCAGCGAGCACGGTGTCCGCGCTCACCGTGTTGCGGAAGACTGTTGAGTCATACTCAGCGAGCGCGTCGACCAGGTTGTATACGAAGGAATCCTGGTTATCTAGAAGGACAATCACTTCTCCACCTCCAATTCAGCGTTGGCCGCCAGCGCGATCGCGTTGAGCACCGCGTAGGCTTTGTGCAACGTTTCGTCGGCCTCCGATTGCGGGTTGGAATCGCGCACCACCCCGGCACCGGCCTGCACCACCGCCGTGGTGCCGGAGACAAAGGCGGAACGGATGACAATGCAGTTATCCATATCGCCGTTGCCCTGCAGGTATCCGACCGCGCCGCCGTAGGAGCCGCGGCGGGTGCCCTCCAGCTCGCGCAGCAGCTCGGTGGCGCGCAGCTTCGGCGCGCCGGTGAGCGTGCCCATGTTCATACATGCTCGGTAGGCGTCGAGCGCGTCCAGGTCCTCGGCAAGCTCCGCCGTGACTCGCGAGACCAGGTGCATCACGCGGGAGTACCGATCCACCTGCAACAGGTCCACCACCTTGCGGGTGCCCGGGGTGGCCACGCGGGCGACGTCGTTGCGTGCCAAGTCCACCAGCATGGTGTGCTCCGCGACCTCCTTGGCGTCGGTACGCAGTTGCAGCTCCATGCGGGTATCCAGCTCGTGGTCGATGGAGCCGTCGGCAGCCAGGCCGCGGGGGCGGGTGCCCGCGATCGGGTACAGCTGCACTTCCCTATCGGTGTGCGAGAACTTCAGGTTGGATTCCGGCGAGGCTCCGAAGAGCTGGTACGGCTTGCCGTGCTTGTCCATGCCTCGCAGGTAGAACATGTACGGCGAGGGGTTGGTCTCGCGCAGCTTGAGGTACGCGGCGAAGGCATCCACGCACTCGGTCACAAAGGAGCGCGCGGGCACCACCTGGTAGATGTCACCGTTGTAGATGTTGTCCTTGAGCTTGTCCACGTCAGCGCAGAACTGGGCGTCGGGGATGTCAGCGCGCACGCGCAGGGTTTCGGCCGCAGGTTCCGTCGGCTGGTAGGCGTGGTCAGCTCCCGGCTCGGCAGACTCGATGCGCGCGGCGAGCTCGTCCAAGTCGATGCCCTCGCCTGCTGCGTCCACACCCGCGAGGTATGCGGTCTGCTGCTTATGGTCGATGCGCAGCAGGACCTCAGCCAGCACGTACTGGTAGTCGGGGTAGGTATTCGCCCCGTCCTTGACTGTTGGGAGCTCCTCGAAGGTCTCCAAGAAGTCGTAGGCGAAGCCCCCGGCCAGCAGCGGGAAGTCTTCGTTGCCGTAGCCTGCACCGGTGGTCAGCGCGCGCAGGACCTCAACGGTGGAGGTTGCGGTGAGTCGCTCGCGCTCGTCCGCGGCGGCCGACGGCGGAAACTCGTAGGTGTCATCCCCAACGTGGTAGTCGCTCAGCTGCGTGCGCAGGGCGTCGGCAAGCACCTGCCCAGAAGCGGTGAGTGGCTCGACGATAACGCGCTGCCCGAAGCAGGTCACGCGCAGGGAGGCGCGGAGCACGGCAAGGGATTGGAGCCCGGAGCGGGTGGTAATGTCCGCGGACTCTAAAAGTACGGAGTCTTCTGCGGTGGTGCCGCCGAGGTGGGCGAACAGGCTCGCGGCGTCCTCGTGGTAGCGGACAGGTTTAAGCGTAAACCGGGGTGGTCTCTCCGGTGCGAACTGTTGCGGGGGGGTGCTCATTGTCGTCCTTCGTGTGTGCTGACACCGAGGGTACTGGGAGCAAAGACCCGCGGTGCTTGAGTGTGTACAAGCCGGCGGGCCGTGATGTGTGGATACCTACAATCGGTGGCACGCCGTCTAAGCGCGCCACCACCAGTTGGTTGAAGTCATGTAAGTCACATCCATTAACCTATCTCCCTTGGCGCACTCCCGCAAGAAAATGGACGCCTTTTTCTCATAATGTGAAAGTAATTCGCCCGAGCATGCAGAAACCCGGGATGTTTCACGTGAAACATCCCGGGTAATGCGGGCCTGTCGGTTATGCCTCGCCGTCCGCCTTGCCCGCGGCGCGGCGCAGCGCGTCGAGGTTGACCTCCGGGGCGGGCTCGGGTTCAGCGGGTTCGTCGGGCTGGTTCAACGCGGCGTCGGCAAGCTTGGCGGCGTTGGTGCCGTAGTTACCACCGACGGCGAAGGCGGCGATGGCCGCGATGAGCGCTGCGGCGGGCGCGATCCACACCCAGCCCTGCGCGATGAAGGCGAAGGCGGCACCGATCGCCATCGCGACGCCAGCGAGCAACGCGAAGGGGCCGACCACGCGGTGTGCGGTGACCCACGTGCTCTCGTTCTTTCGCACCTCCGGCAGACGCAGGCCGATGATGTTGTTGCCGGGGAGCTTGCCTGCGGTGGCCAGGGCGCCGGGGACGAGGAAGAGGAGCGCGCCAATGATGAACAGGACGCCGAGCACCACGTTCAGCGTGGTCATAGTTGCAAACGGGGACATGCCCTCCAGGATAAACCGGAACGGTGGCAGCGCAAAGTGCGGGCGGGCATGGCAGTATAGCGGCAACCCGCGAGGTCCGTGTAAGAAAATTCACCTAAAGTTCGCCTTTTCGAGCCAGGATAGGGAACAATAACATTCACAGGACGGGAATAAGTTCCTGTCTTTTCCCTGTACATCATCGGGTCCGTCCACGGTCCCGTGACCGCAAAAGGTTCCAACAATGAAATCGAACGTTTTGAAGTCACTGCTGTTCTGGGTTGTCGTGGCTATTATCCTCGGCTTCCTGTGCAGCTTGTTCTTCCCCGACTGGCTCGCACGTGTCTTTGTCACGTTCAACGGCCTGTTCTCCAACTTCCTGGGCTTCTTCGTGCCCGTGCTCATCTTCGCGCTCATCGCCCCCGCGATCGCCGGTCTCGGCCGCGGTGCCGGCAAGTGGCTCGGCATCACTGCGGGCGTGGCCTACGGCT
Source organism: Corynebacterium sp. HMSC074A01 (assembly GCF_001831515.1). Lineage (GTDB taxonomy): Bacteria > Actinomycetota > Actinomycetes > Mycobacteriales > Mycobacteriaceae > Corynebacterium. Next base: position 27,899 of record NZ_KV825598.1, on the reverse strand, counting down.
CCACCATCATCTCCGGCCTAATCGCCTGGGGCACCGCGTCCGCGCTCTACCCCTCGCTGTTGAAGGGCTCCGAGCTGATTACCAACGTGGATGACCCGGACGCGGGCGGCCTCAGCCCATACTTCGAGGTCGAAATGCCCGCCCCCTTCGAGGTCATGTCTGCCCTCCTGCTGGCATTCGTTATCGGCATCGCCATGACCTCGGTGAAGTCGAACACCATGCACGAGGTGCTTGACGAGCTCAACGGCGTGATCATGAAGGTAGTCAAGAGCTTCGTCGTGCCGCTGCTGCCGGTATTCATCTTCGGCACCTTCCTCAACCTGGGCATGAACGACAACTTCGGCTCCACCATGGCCGCGTTCGGTTCCGTGCTGGTGCTGTCCATCGTGATGACGATCATCATTGTGCTCCTGCAGTACATCATCGCCGGCATCGTCGCAGGCCAGAACCCGTTCGTCGCGCTGAAGAACATGCTGCCGGCCTACTTCACCGCACTCGGCACCTCCTCTTCGGCCGCGACCATCCCGGTTACCTACAGCTCCACGCTGAAGAACAAGGTGGACGAGGACGTCGCGGGCTTCATCGTGCCGCTGTGCGCGACGATCCACCTCTCCGGCTCGATGATGAAGATCACCCTGTACGCGCTCGCCGTCGTCTTCATGGGCGGCCTGGACATCAGCGCCGGCCAGATCCTCGGCTTCATCTTCCTGCTGGGCATCATGATGATCGCCGCGCCGGGCGTGCCTGGCGGCGCGATCATGGCGGCCGTCGGCCTGCTGCAGGCCAACCTCGGCTTCGATGAGTCGATGGTCTCGCTGATGATCGCCGCCTACATCGTCGTCGACTCCTTCGGCACCGCCGCCAACGTCACCGGCGACGGCGCGATCGCGATGGTGATCAACAAGTTTGCGCAAGGCAAGATCAAGGGCCAAAAGCTTGACGACGCCACGCAGACCCCCTCCCCCGCCACCGCAGCCAACTAAGCGCTGAGCCGCTGAGCTACTGAGCGGAAGACGAACACCGCCCGTTTTGATGAACGGGCGGTGTTCTTTTTTGTGTTCAGCGGTGTGGGTTAGATCGCGCGCGGGTGCACGAACACCTCGCGCGCACCTTCCATACCGGCCATGTTGGCGTAGGTCCCGCTTGTTACTCCGACGAATCCCTTGCCGGGGATCCAGGAAGGGCCGCCCGAGTCACCGGGAATGAGCCCGCGGTGGAATGCGAAGGTGGCGTCGCCGTTGACCCTGTCCACGGATCCGCAGGACACTCGCCTGCTTTGCGAACCCACCGCACACAGCTTGTCCCCGTGCCGCACCTCCTGCAGTGGGACGATGCGGTCTCCGCTGAATTTGTTCGCACCCGCCACGACGCCGGGAACGAAGCGGATACGCGCAATATCTGCGGTTAGCCCGGCGGAGACCTTTGGTCGCAGCGAAGGCATGAAATCGGCGGCGTATGCGATCGGGATGGTGTAGACACTCGCGAGCATGTTTGAGGCCTCGAAGTAACCGATGATCTGGCCGCGCGTGTTAGCGACGGCCGCGCCCGCGAACCCACAGTGGCCAGCGGTGTACGCAACGCCGGCACGTCGATCCACATACCCCAGCGTGCAGGTCAGATTTGCAAGCACGGGCGTCATAATCCGATCGCCCTGGTTCACCACCGTCCCGCGCGGGGCGTTGGCACCAAAAGCGCCGCTGATCGTCGACGACCCCGCCGTCGCCCCCGGAGGCAGCGTAAGCGCCTCGGCGGGCGTCGCCGCTGCCCCAACGAACAGCATCGCCGCCGCGGCGATGCTGGCTATTTTCTTCTTCATGTAGGCCTCTCTTTCGAGGCTGATTTTAATCTGCCCCGGGCCGCAAGAATGAATCTGCGTACTCCCGGTGCGAGCAGTGCCGTTTCACGTGAAACATAGGGCTGCAGCAAGGTGCTCGAAACCTACTTGAAAGCTACTCGAAACGAATTTATCTAGCCTGACCTGCGGATAGCACTCTACTCGAAATTCTTTCGAGTAGAATGTTGAGCCAAATACGACAAGTAGGCCAGCGGCTACAGTTTCGGGAGACCCGGGATAGCCGGCAGAGAGACGCCAGGGATCATGCCGGAGGCGGCTGCATAGAGACCACCACCAATCAGTGCGACGATCGCCACCGGGAGAAGGATTATCAGCGCGACGGCACCCGGGTTGTCATCGGTGGCCAACCCGATGCACACACCCTCGTTTCTCGACCCTGAGTAGCCACGTTCTGAGGCTCGTTCCTGGCGGAGCTTCTTGAACTCCTCTTCAGTCCCTGCTTTCTCTGCCGCCTGCTCCATCTCGTCAAGTTCCTTCAGGCACTCCTGGTAGAACTCTGATGAGTTGGGCTTGGAAGGATCGTCCGCAGCGTGTGCCGGAGCGATAGTCATGGTCAGTGCGGTGGTGGCGGCGAGTGCCGCGGTAGTCATGCGTTTCATGGTTGCGTCCTTTGAGGTTTTAATGGCGTGAGATGGGGAAACGTGGCAGTGAACTTTGAGGTGAAAAGTTCGCGCGGTGCCTTACATGCCAGGGATAGCCGGAAGGGAGACACCCGGGATCATGCCGGAGGCGGCAGCTGCGCCGCCGATCAGTGCGACAATCGCCAGCGGTACGAGAGTCAGCAGGGCGATGGTGCCGGCCTTGTAGTCGTCGTCCTTGGTCAGCACGCCGATGCAGTAACCTTCGTTGCTGGAGCCCAGGAAGCCTTCCTTCTTGGCTGCTTTGTCACGTAGCTCCTTGAACTCTTCTTCCTTTCCCATCGCCTTTGCCTGCTTCTCGAGTTCGTTGTTGTTCTTCACGCACGTTTGGTACGCCTCGGACGAGCTGTCGGGCTTGGACGGCGGAGGTACATCTACCTGCGCGTGTGCCGGAGCAATGGTCATGGTCAGTGCGGTGGTTGCCGCGAGCGCCGCAGTTGTAAAACGCTTCATTGGTATCTCCTTGGGTCATAGAGTGAAAGAACTGTGATGCAAGTCCTATGACTATGAAACAGTGCATGGCATGTGCCCGCAACCGCTAAGGCGACAAAAATCAATAAGAATATTTGCTCAGAAAAATACTAGGTGGCATGTCACGTATCGCGCCTCCAGCCTCGCCCATGCGGCAGTGCTTCCTACCGGTGCGCCATACAAAAACACCGCCCGTTTCGACAAACGAGCGGTGTCCTTGAACGTCTACCCGTGCGGGTGCGCGAACGTCATCCGGTAACCCGAGCGGCTCCCCCACTCCTTGGCCGAATTCACGCCAATGAAGCCCTTGCCCGGGATCCACGCAGGCCCGCCTGAGTCCCCGTGGCGGAGGCCGGTGTGGTGGGCGAAAATGGTCTGGCCGTGGACGCGGTCGACCACGCCGCAGGACACGCGCCTGCTTGATATACCAGTGGCGCAGACCTTATCGCCCGAGCGGATCTCACGCAGCGGAACGATCCGGTCACCGCTCAACGAGTTGCCCCCAACCGTGACCCCGGGGACAAAGCGGATCCTGGCAGTGTCAGCCATCGGCCCACGGTAGGTGTATTTCCCCAGTTCAGGAAAGATCTGCGCCCCGTAGTCCAGGTACAGGTTGGCCTTCCGGGTGATCATCGTCGAGGACTCGAAGTACCCGATGATCTGCCTCCGCGTATTCAGCACGGGCTGCCCTGCAAAGCCGCAGTGCCCGGCGGTGTAGCCAATACCTGCGCGTCGGTCGACATACCCGAGCGTGCACGACCCGTAGCTCAGCACCTCATCCGTGAGGATTTCGTCGCCTTGCTTCACGACGGTTCCACGTGGCGCATTGGCCCCAAGCGCCCCAGAGATTGACGACGACCCCATCGACACCCCTTGCGGCAGCGTGAGCGCCTCCGCTGGTCCAGCATTCACGGCACCACCAAGCAACATGAGCCCCGCAGCGACGAGGCTGGCTATTTTCTTTTTCACAACGGCCTTCCTTTCGAAGCTGATTTTAATCCGCCTCAGACCGCAAAATGAATCTGCGTATCGAGGCAATCATTGGCTAACGAAAGGGGCAGATTGATGGACGGGAGCGATAGCCAGCTGCGGTAGTTCAAAGACATGGATCCAAATGGGACTCCGGAGAACATGCCAAAAACACCTCGTCTTAGATTTCTACTTTCGTGCTACCCTCTTTTTTTGAACGCCCCGAGGTGCCTCTGCGAAAGCAAGCAGCCGGGGCTTTTGTATTCGCTAAAGCCAGACAGGCGCACCTGCTTAACCTCAATAATGCGTCTTCTCCACTTCGCCGCTACGCTCGAGGATTCCGAGTCCTTCCCTCACTCATGTTCTCACTGCCGTCACTACGGATCTCACTATCGTCACTACGGTTCTCACTGCCGTCACAACGGTTCTCACTATGGTCACTCATACTGAGTGAGAGAGTCACGAGCCTAAAACATGCAGGTAGTAGACGTGAGAGTTTTCTCGAGGCTCAAATCCTCACTACTGTCACTCATGTCAGTGAGGCATAGTGACGGCATGACGGAGACCGCGGACCGGCTTGTCTCTGCTGCCACTGTTCCCGTGAAGTTCCACCCGCAAGCCACGCGAGGAGGTAGTTCCGCGTCTCCGATACTCCGTACGGCCACTCGAAAGCTACTTGAAAGGTACTCGAAACGAATATATCTAGTCTGACCTGCGGATAACAGTCTACTCGAAATTCTTCCGAGTAGAATGTTGAGCCAGGAACGGCGCGCATCGATAACAAGATGCCCACAACAAAACCCTCTCGGCACGAAGTGTGCAGAGAGGGCGATTGTGCAGTTGGGGTTCAGCGAGTCCAGAGGCCAACCATCATGGCGCGTGGGGATCTACCCGACTTTGCTTAGCGCGGCAGTCCCGGAACTGCCGGAAGGGTCACGCCCGGGATGACGCCGGAAGCGGCGGCTGCTACGCCGAGCAGCGCGACGATGCCCAGCGGGACGAGCGTGAGGAAGGCAATGGTGCCAGCTTTGTAATCCTGAGCGCGGTCGGATTTGTCGCTGGTCATTATTCCGAGGCAAACGCTGCTTGCGCTCGAGCCTGGGACACCAAACTGGTCCCGTAGAATCTTCCTATATTGGCCTTGGATCTCTTTATCAGTAGCACCCTCTTCGCGTTGTTCTCTCTCGTATTCTTTATATTCGTCCATGCATTCGTTATAGAATTCCGACGAAGAGGGGGTCCCGTCTGCTGCGTATGCCGGTGCGACGGTCATCGTCAGGGCGGTGGTGGCCGCGAGGGCGGCGGAAGCGATTCGTTTCATGGGGAACTCCTTGGGGTTCGGGATGAAGGCAGTGGAATTACAGGCCTTACGCCAATGAAACAGTGTGTGGCACCTGTCCGCAACACATTTTGAGCTGAAACTCACCAAAAGTCGTATTCGCCAACCGCGCGTGCAGCCCCCGACTCCGGCTACTCCCCCAGTTTCTGACCGAGCGGTTCCGCCAGCACAAGTCGAACTAGGTAGACGCACAGCGCAGGGACGAAAAAGAACACGGCAGGTACCGCCCATGCCAGCGGCAGAAACCACACCAGCGAGATGCCTAGCCAGAGCACGGCCAAGGCACCGAGGGTATGCATGAGGTGTTTGAAGGCGAGCACGACCGCGCGGGTCAGGCTCGTTTGAAAGCCGTCGTCGGTAGGCAGCGACTCTAACGCAAAGAACCACACGGAGATCCCGGCGAGGATCATTGCTCCCGAGAGCGCGAGCGCCTGGAGAGCGAACAGTGCGGTGCCATCGACGCCGGCCTGGAAGAGCACCCACTGCTGGTACACAAGCACCGCCCCCGCAACCAGCAGGATGAGCCACCACAACGTGGCCGGTCGTGCTTGGTTGCGGAACTCGCGCAGGTATTGCAGCCCGTAGCGGGACCCGATGCCCTGGAGCATGTCGCCGACGACCACGTTCGCGGCGCGGAGTGCGGCCCCGCCCGTGACGATCGGCAGGCTGGAGCACACGATGAGCATGTTGAGAATGACAATGTCCGCAAGCAGTGTGAAGGCGGACATGAAGCGCGATTCCGGGTTAAACATGTTCACCTGACCCAGCGTAGTTGGTACGAGTCGGGCTGCAGCAGACAAGATGCACGGGGAGCCGCGCCGGGCAACACCTCTAAAAGGAGCTAGCTCCATTTGGACGACAGCGCCTCCTAAAACCCCAGGTCGCGTTCAGGTCGCAACCGTAAATGGAGCTAGCTCCATTTGGA
>NZ_KV825598.1:0-21602 GCF_001831515.1 Corynebacterium sp. HMSC074A01 | reverse complement strand
GCAACCGTAAATGGAGCTAGCTCCATTTGGACGACACCGCCTCTTAAATCCCCAGGTCGCAATCTGCGCGCAACCGTAAATGGAGCTAGCTCCATTTGGACCCCACCCCAAAAGCAAAGGCGTCGAGACCGAAACCGATCTCGACGCCAAGCCAAACAGCCAGCCGAAGCGACTAACCCTTCACCGCACCTGCTGCGACACCTTCAACGATGTGCTTCTGCGCGGACATGTAGAAGATGATGATGGGGATGATCGCCAGCACGAGCATGGCCATCATCGCGCCCAGGTCGCGGTCGCCCTGGGAGCCGATGAACTGCTGGATGACCACCGGGATGGTGCGGTACGGCGTGGACAGGCCGACGACCAGGTAGGGCAGGAGGTAGTCGTTCCAGATCCACATGGCGTTGAGGATCGCCACGGTGATCGCGGTGGGTTTGAGCATCGGCATGACGACTCGGAAGAAGGTGGAGAGGGGCGAGCAGCCGTCGATAGTTGCGGCTTCCTCGATCTCCAGGGGGATCGACTTGATGAAGCCGGAGAACATGAAGACGGACAGGCCGGAGCCGAAGCCCATGTAGAGGATGACCATGCCGAGCGGGTTGGCCATGCCGAGGCGGTCGGCGATGACCACGGTGGGGAACATGACCATCTGGAACGGGATAACCATGGAGAAGACGAACAGGTAGTACAGGGTGCTCGTCCACCAGGTCTTCACGCGGGTGATGTAGTAGGCGGTCATGGATGAGAAGAAGACGACGGCGGCGACGGACAGGATCGTGATCACGAATGACCACACGATTGCCCAGCCGAAGCCTTCGCCTTGGATGCCGGTGACGTAGTTGCTGAAGCCGGCCCACATGTCGCCAACCGGCAGGGCGAACGGGTTGTTCGAGATGGCGAAGCGGTCCTTGAAGGAGTTCAGCAGGATGAAGAAGATTGGGCCGAGGAACACGATGGTGAGGAAGATCAGCACCGCGTAGATCAAGCCCTTTGCGCCGCCGGAAACCTTCGCCTCGCTGGCGGCTGGCTTCGCAGCCGGCTTCGTTACTTTGGTGGTCATTGTTCTATGCCTCCACTTCCCTGCTGCGGGTGGCGCGCAGCTGGAACATTGCGATGACAACCACGATGACAACGAAGATCACTGCCTTCGCCTGGCCGACGCCCTCGGCACCGACGCGGTTGAACATGGTGTTGACGATATTCAGGGCGACCATCTCGGTCTGCTGCCCCGGTGCGCCGTTGGTCAGCGCGAGGTTCTGGTCGAACAGCTTGAAGGTGTTCGACAGGGTGAGGAAGAGGCAGATGGTGATCGACGGCATCATCATCGGGATGGTCACGTGCCGCAGCATCTCCCACTTGCTCACGCCGTCCAGCTCGGCTGCCTCGATGAGCTCGGGCGGCACGTTCTGCAGGCCGGCGATGTAGATGATCATCATGTAGCCGATCAGCTGCCAGTTCATCAGGATGATCAGGCCGGCGTAGCCGAAGCGCCAGTCGGCGGCGATGGTGGTCTCGTAGTGGGCCAGCACCGCGTTGATCATGGACTGCCAGGTGTAGCCGAGCACGATGCCGCCGATCAGGTTCGGCATGAAGAACACCGTGCGGAAGAAGTTCGTGCCCTTGAGCTTGCGCGTGAGCGTCCACGCGATGGCGAACGCGATCACGTTGACGGTGATGATCGAGACGACCGCCACCGCCACGGTGAAGCCGAAGGCGGAGACGAAGCCCTCACGTTCCTGGAAGACGCGGCCGTAGTTTTCTAGGCCGACCCAGGTGGCGTCGGTAATCGTGGTGAACTTGGTAAAGGACAGGAAGAAGCCGATGATGAACGGCACCAAGAAGGCGATGGCAAAGGCCGCCAGCGTCGGCAGGACGAAGATGGGGAAATACTTTTTCAGTGTTGCTTGCATGGTGTGCTCCTCTGCCTAGTCCAGCAAGGCGATCTGGTTGGCCATCTCGTACTCCCAGTCGTCCTTGAACTTGGCCACTACGTCGTCCCAGCTCATGTTGCCAATGGCGTACTGGGCGAGGTTCTGGCCGTAGAGGTCGCGGAGCTGCTGGTTGGGACTAAAGAGGAAGTCCCAGGGGATGGATTCGGTCTCGGTGTCGGACAGCGCAGCCTGCAGCTGGCGGGCCAGCGGGTCGTCCGGCACGTCTTCGGGGCTGTAGTTGGTAAACGGCGCGATGAATGACAGGTCATCCACCACCAGTTCCTTGCCGCGCTCGGAGAGGAACAGCCAGGTGAGGAAGTCGCGGGTGGCCTGCTGGTCTTCCTCGCTGGCCTTGTTGTTCACCGCGAGGTAGTTCTCGGTGCCGACGTTCAGCCCGACGTTTTCCTCGTTGGGCAGGCCCATGTACATGGGCATGAACTTGATCTTGTCTTCCTTGACCACGTTCGAGGCGTCGCCAGCAATCTGGCTCCAGGCCCAGTTACCGTTCTGCACCATCGCCGCCTTGCCGGTGGCGAACTCCGCCATGGAATCGCTGGTGGCGCGGGAGGCGGCCAGTGCCGGCTTGGTCGTGGAGTTCTGCAGGTACAGGTCGAACAGCTGCTTGAAGTTGTCGCCGTAGGTGAAGTCGATGGTGGGCATGTCCTGGAACTCGTTGATGTCGCGGTCCAGGATCTCGTAGTGGTACGGCCCGTTCATCAGGTGGTTGGTCCAGCGCCACTCTTCACCGGCGATGAGGCTGGTCACGGCAAACGCGCCGTCGATACCCAGCTCCTCTTTCTTGCCCTGCATATCCTCGGCGACGGCCTTGAGCGCGCCGAAGTTGTTGATCTCGTCCATGGAGGCCACGGCCGGGTTGGGCAGTGCGAAGTAGCGGTCGAAGATCTCCTCGTTGTAGAGGATGCCAAAGCCCTCCATGGCGAACGGGAAGCCGCGCACGGAGCCGTCTTTGTCGGTGATCGGCTGCGCGTCCTCGTTGAGCGCCTCGACCACCTCGTAGTCGGAGATGTCGGCCAGGTAGTCCTTCCAGATGCCGTAGCCTTCCTGGCCGTTGATCTGGAACAGGGTGGGCGCGTTGCTCTTGGCCATCTCGGCCTTCAGCGTCTGCATGTAGGAGCCGGATGCGGCCGTGACCACCTTGACGGGGATCCCGGTCTCCGCCGTGTACTCCTCGGCGATCGCCTTGAATTGCTCGGCCTGCTCCGGCTTGAAGTTCAGGTAATACACGTTGGGCCCATTGTCCGTGCCGCAGGCAACCATGCTTATCGACGCAAGCATCACCGTCGCCACACTCGCCACCACACGCCGAGCCGCGCTGACTCTCGTACTCATTGGCGGTCCTTCTATTGGTTTATACGTACGCTTCCAGCGTAGAACCGTTGAGCAGGGCCAACAATACCTTTAATACATAACACCTATACGGTGGTATTAGCTGGTATTACCTGTTTGGTCCGGGGGTGGCATCGGGGGTAGTCGGTATACCATCGCCTCGTCCCGGTGTCCCGGTAGTACGCGCTGGAAGTACGACGCGGCGGCCTCCATGAGCGGCACGAAGCGGTGCTCGTTCTGGCTGAGGAACCACCGGTGATCCAGGATCTCGTGGAAGATCTGCGCGGGCTCGAGCTTCTCCCGCAGCTGCTCGGGGATCAGCGCCACCACTGGCTCGTACTCGCGCACCATCCACCGGTGCGCCACCGCTTCTAGCGGCAGCTTTCCGCCGTAGCGCACTGCCCGGTAGACCTCCATCTCACCCAGCAGTCGTTGCGCCTGCCCGTCCTGGACGTCCAGTCCCGTCAGCTGCAGCAGTTTCTTTTGGTAGAAGCCGGTGGAGAACACGGCCGGCTCGATGATGATGCGGTAGCGGTTGCCTTCGTTTTCAATCTCCATCTCGCCGACGTCGAAGCCGAGCGCGTTGATCGCCTCGACCCGCTTTGCGACGGCATCAAACGCATCCCCCTCCACCACCAGCTCACCGGTGACCAGGTCCCAGAGTTCGAGGTAGACGGCCTCGATGGCGTTGCCAAGGGCGATGACGTCGGCGTCCTCGTCGATGGCGCCGGCGGCCTGGAGGTCCATAAGTTCGCCGATGATGTTGACGCGGGCCACGTCGACGTCGTAAAGCCTGCGGCCCTGCGACAGTGGTTCGTGGAACTCGCCGGTCTCCGCATCGACCAGGTAGGCGGAGAACTGGTCCGCATCGCGGCGAAAGAGCGTGTTGGACAGCGACACGTCGCCCCAGTAGAAGCCGAGCAGGTGCAGGCGCACGAGCAGCACAGCCAGCGCGCGCACCAGCTTGGACACCACCTCCGCCGCCGGGTCGCGCGAAAACACGTCGCGGTACGGCAGCGAAAAGCGCAGGTGCTCGGTGACTAGGCAGGGGGTCAGCTCCTGACCGTCCTCGCCCCGGCGGTGCGTAATCACCGCGACAGGCACCACGCACGGCACGCCCAACTCCTGGAGTCGGCGCAGGTTACGGTACTCGTGGTAGGCCACCCGCTCCCCGATCTCCTTGACCGCGAAGACCAGGCCATCCGCCTCAACCAGGCGCACGGTGTGCCGCGAGATGCCGCGCGGCAGTGCCGCGAGCAGGTCCGTGCTCCACTCCTCCAGCGGGGTGGACCACGGCATCTTCAGCAGCGTGGGCGCGTACGTGGGAGAAACAACACTGAGTTTTTCCAGCACGCTTGACTTGCTCCTACAGGCGCTCGCCCGTCGCCTTGGAGAAGGCGTGCAGGCCGCCCTCGGCGATCTGGGCGTGGACGACATCGCCCTTCATCACACCGGACAGCGGCGCGGTGCGCACCACGATCTGGCCGGAGGTCTCCTCCTGCATGCCCTCTTCCTTCCAGCCGCCGCCGGCGAGGTGGCCATACAGGTAGGAGTCGGAGCCCAGCTCCTCGACAAAGTCGATCTCCACCGGGATCGAGTGCTCGGCGTTGCCGTCGACAAGCGTGAGCGCCTCCGGGCGGAAACCGAGGATGATCTGGCCCTTATCGGCCTCAGTCAGGTGCGCGCGCACGTCCTGCGGCAGCGGGATCGACGCCTGGCCCAGACGCGCCACGCCAGAGGAATCCACGTCGAAGGTGGACAGGTTCATCGCCGGCGAGCCAATGAAGCCCGCGACGAAGACGTTGTTCGGGCGGTCGTAGAGCTCGCGCGGCGTGCCCACCTGCTGCAGCACGCCGAAGTTCAGCACCGCGATCCGATCGCCCATGGTCAGGGCCTCAGTCTGGTCGTGGGTGACGTACAGCGTGGTCACCTTCATGCGACGCTGCAGGTTGGCGATCTGCGTACGGGTCTGCACGCGCAGCTTCGCGTCCAGGTTGGACAGCGGCTCGTCCATCAAAAACACCTGCGGCTCGCGCACGATCGCGCGGCCCATCGCCACGCGCTGACGCTGACCGCCGGACAGCGCCTTCGGCTTGCGGTCCAGGTACTCGGTCAGATCCAGCGTCTTCGCCGCCTCTTCCACGCGACGGTCAATCTCCGCCTTGTCCTGGCCCGCGATCTTCAGCGCAAAACCCATGTTCTCGCGCACGGTCATGTGCGGGTACAGCGCGTAGTTCTGGAACACCATGGCGATGTCGCGTTCCTTCGGGCTGACGTTGGTCACGTCGCGGTCGCCGATGCGAATGTGGCCCTCGTTGGTGTCCTCCAGGCCCGCGAGCATGCGCAGCGCCGTCGACTTACCCGAGCCCGACGGGCCCACCAGCACCAGGAACTCGCCGTCCGCGATCTCCAGGTTCAGCTTGTCCACGCTCGGCTTGTCCGCGCCGGGGTAAATGCGTGTCGCATTGTCATAAGTCACAGTTGCCATAATGTCCTCCATCGGCAGGTACGTGCCGAACGATCCGTAGTGGGGAAAAGGGTCGTACCCCACGTTACCCCCGCCGCGGGTGCGCGTGGGCATATTCGGTCGGCGCGGGTGTGGGAGACGGGGTTGGTTGCTCAAACGTTCTTGGTTTGCCAAAACGTAGCGGGTAGAACGTCGCCCCTAGTGCGTAGCCTCCAAAACGTAGTCTTTCGAGTGGAGCGCCGTATCGGTCGCTGCTGAGAACGGCTTTACTCGAAAGGCTACGTTCTAGGGGCTACGTTGTAGCCTTCACCCGCACCCCTCCCCCGCTATCCTTGGCCCCATGGCTTCGACTCCCGACGGAACTTACGAAAGCAACACCGCCCGCCAGCCCGCGAAGGGCTCTGCCGCAAAGGACTGGGCGGCGGTCATCGGTGCGTCGGCGCTGCTGGCAGTCGGCGGCGGCGCGGCTGGCTACGGCCTGGCCGATGTCCCGGACGCCTCCGAATTCACGGTGTCCACACAGGCGGAAGCCGCGCAACTGCAGATCTCGGACCCGCAGGACATCCTGAGTGCCGAGGACGAGCAGCGCATGGAGCGCGACGCGGAGCGCCTCCCCCACCCGGATACGGTGCAGACCATCCACTACATTTTCTTGGCCGAGGGCCGCGAGAACGTCAACGACTCGGTGGAGAACTTCCTGCGCGATAACTACCCGGAGCAGATCGGCAACGATAAGTTCGCAGACGGTGTGCTCATCCTGGGCGCCGACATGCAGTCGCGCAACAACTTTGTCTTCGCCGGCGAGGACGTCGCTGACCAGCTCAAGATCCGCAAGGGTCAGCGCCTCAGCGAGGTGCTGGAGGAGATGAAGCCGGGGCTGCGCGACAACAACCTGCCCGCGGCTGCCTTCGCCGTGGCGAACCTGGCGATGGACGCGGATGCGGTCCAACAGTGGGGCGCGGAGGATGCGGAGGGCGACCGCATCGGCCTGGCGATCGCCGGTGGCGGAATCCCGTCGGGTGCGGCCCTGATCGGTGGCAGTATCGCGGCGACCATGCGGGACAAGCGCCGCAAGAAGATCAACCAGGCCCGCGCAGACCACGCTCTCCTGGCCAGCGAGTACACGGGTTTGAGCCAGCGCCTCGACGAGCTGGACCTGCGCGCCAACTCGGTGTCTTCGGCCTTCGCCAACGCGGAGATGCGCCAGCAGTGGTCGGAGGTGCGTGACCGCTTCCTGCGTCTGCACGACGCGACCCAGAGCAACAGCGTGGCCACCGACCAGCAGGCCTACGAGAGCGCCGACAACCTACGCGACGCGGCGCAGACCTTCGAGGACGCCAGCCACGCCGAGGACAACATCAACCGGCTCTTTGCGGTGGAGCAGGGCGACGGCGCGGCGCGCCGCAACCTGCTCACGGACATCCGCGAGGACATCGTCCGCGCCCGCTCCGAGGTCAAGGACAACGAGCTCAAGCAGGGTCTTGCGCAGCTGCAGGAGCGAGTGGACTGGCTGGACCAGAACCCGGATTCGCCGGAGTTTTTGGACACCTTCGTCCGCGTGCTCGGCGACTACCGGGTGCTGCTGGACGCCGTGAAGCGCCGCGAGTTCAGCGACGTCAAGGAGCACAACGAGCTGCACACCCCGCGTCTGACGGACCCGGGCTACGTGTACTCCGGCTACGTGCCTTACGTGGCGCTGGCCTCCTGGCACTCCTCCAATGTGGAGGCGGAGCAGGCGGCGCAGTCCTCGTCGTCGAGCTCGGGCGTGAATACGTCGTTTAGCAGCGGGTTCTCCGGCGCGGGCGGGTCGAGCTCCTTCTAGGGGGTGTCGTGCCACCACCCGACATCGGTGCGACGATGTGACGATTGCAACACTCCTGCTTTAGACTCCCCGTGTCCCACACAACTTAAGTTTCACGGAGGCAGCCCTTGCCCACGAGCGCACGCGAATTCAATATGGAACACCTCACGGAGGCAGATAAGCGGCAGATCGCGGAGCACAGCTCCGGCACCGTCCCCGACGGCGGCACCCTGTCTTGGGCGATCACACTGTTCGGTACTGCCGTCGGGGCGGGCATCCTCTTTTTGCCTATCGACGCCGGCAGCTTCGGTTTCTTCCCGCTCCTTGTAATTACACTGCTTATCGCCCCGATGGTGTTTTTCTCGCACCGCACCTACGCGCGTATCGTCGCCGCGTCGCCGAAGAAGGGCCTGGACGTGCTGCAGGTCGTCACGGCGTTGGCTGGGCGCAACCGCGGGCTGATGACGGGTCTGATGTACTGGTTGTCCATTTACCCGATCGTGCTGATCTACGGCGTGAGCGTGACCAACACCATGGACAGTTTCGTGGTCAACCAACTCCACGGCCCGCATGTGCCGCGCTGGCTGATGGCCACGGTGTGCGTGGGTGTGCTCACGGGCGCGTACGCGTTGGGGAAGAAGGCGACGCTCGCTTTTGCCAACGCGCTGGTCTATCCGCTCATCATCGCGCTGGCCGCAGTGTCGTTCTACCTCATCCCCCAGTGGGATGTGGCCAGCTTCCGTTCCTACGAGTCGGGTACTCCGTTCTGGAAGGCGATGCTGCTGATTTTGCCGGTGTTCGTGTTCTCCTTCAACCACATGCCGGCAGTGTCCCAGTTCGCGCTCGACGTGCAAAAGCGTGAGGGCGGCGATGTCACGGCTACGGAGCGGACTGTGTCGAAGATTGAGGCGATCACCGTCGGCCTGCTCGTGGTGTTCACCATGTTCTTCGTGTGGTCGTGCACGCTTGCGCTTGGCGCTGACGGTATGGAGGCGGCGCGCGAGCAGAACATTCCCGTGCTGTCCTATCTGGCTAACGAGACCCAGACTCCGTTTTTGGCCGTCCTTTCGCCGATCGTTGCCCTGTGTGCGATTGCCTCGTCGTACTTCGGCCACGTCATGGGCGCCGAGGAGGGAACTACCTACCTCGTGCGCGCCGTCGCGCCGGGTGTTGCCGAGCGCCTGGATCCGAAAAAGCTGCGCTGGGGCATTTACGTTTTCGTCTTCGTCACCACCGTGGCCGCAGGTATTATCAACCCTTCCATCCTGGACTTAATCTCGGTGGTCGGCGGCATCTTCATCACGTTTTTGGTCTACATCGTGCCGATGCTGCTGTTCCGCTACGCCAAGGATTACCGGCGTTTTGCCAACACGCCGGAGACCTGGGGTGTGTTCATCCTGGGCATCGTCATCATGGGCGTGGCTATCTGGCAGATGTTCGCCTAAGACAGGAACCCGTGACTACAGCTCCACCACGGTGCGCCCGGCGTGCTCGCCGGCCAGCACACGCCGACCCGCCTCCACGACTCCGTCGAGGCCGACGGTCTCGGTGCGGATCGCGTCGATGTCGAGGGATTCGTCGAGGAGCTGCCACGCGGCGTCGCGAAGCGGCAGCGGCGTATCGACGGAGTTGATACCGACAAGCTGCACACCGCGCAGGATGAACGGCAGGACGCTCGCGGGCAGGTCGTTGCCGGCGGCCATGCCGCACGCGGTGGCGACGCCGCCCCAACGCAGCTGCGTGAGCGCGTTGGCCAGCACGGTCGAGCCGACGGTGTCCACCACGCCGCCCAGGCGCGCCTTCTGCAGCGGCTTGCCGGGCTCGGCAAACTCGGCGCGGTCGAGCACCTCGCTCGCCCCGAGCTCGCGCAGCCAAGGGCCATGCTTATCGACGCGACCCGTCACCGCCCACACCTCAAACCCCCGCGCCGCGAGCAACTGCACCGCGATCGAGCCGACGCCGCCGGTGGCACCGGTGACCAGGACGGGGCCGTCAGCAGCGTCCTCGTACAACGCGCGCTCGAAGCCGGCCACCGACAGCGCTGCGGTGTAGCCGGCGGTACCGATAGCGGCCGCCTCCTGTGCGCTGAAGCGTGCGGGGACGCGGGTGATCTCGGATTCGTCGATGCGCATTTCGGGGGTGTAGCCGCCGTGACGGCGCTCGCCGATGCCGCGGCCGTTGACGGTGACGAGCGTACCGTCGGCAAGCGTGCCGACTGCATCGATGCCGGGCACGGTGGGCAGGTGCCGCAGGATGCCGCGGTTGCCGTCGAGCGCCATGGCGTCCTTGTAGTTGAGCGAGGAGTGGCTGAGGGTGATCAGCGTGTCGCCCTCGCCCGCAAACTCGGGCTGCGTCTCGACGACCTCGGGGCCTTGCTCGGTGACAATCAACGTGCGATTCATGGGGGCCAGTATAGGGACGATCCTGATGTCGGTGGCGGGGCGGTGGAGAACCCTGCGCCGATTACAGATCGCTGAGCTCCGCTTCTACCTCGGACGATAGGTTCGTTGGCGCTGGCTCGCGTGCCGTTGATTGCTTGGGCCTCTCGTCGAGGCGGTACTGGGGCGTCTGTGCCTGGCGGCGTGTGACCGGCGGTTCTGGCGGTCCGTTCTGAACGGATCCAAACGGAGCTAGCTCCATTTGCACCGACCCCGCCTGCAAAACCCCAGGTCGCACCAAACCGGAATCCCCAAACGGAGCTAGCTCCATTTAGACCAACCCCGCCACCAAAACCCCAGGTCGCATCCTGCCGCAAACCCCAAATGGAGCTAGCTCCATTTGGACCGACCCCGCCCCAGGGAGGGGGTACGCCTCGCCGCCCCCTACACACGCCTAGACCATTAGGTTTCTTAGGCGACTGTAAGAAATCATTAGGCCGTGTTAGTGTGTGGCGCACCACAAAGAAAGGCAGGGATTGATGTCCACATCACATACCCCGGGAGCCCCGCGCGCCGGGGAGTTACCGGAGCAGTACAGCGAGGAACACCTTGAGCTCGGCCGCGCCGAGTTCCAGACCGAGAACCTCTCGGAAGCGGATATGGAGCAGATCAAGGAGCAGCGCGCCGGGGACAAGCCGGACGGCACGTTCCTCTCTTGGGTGATCGCGCTCTTCGGCACCGGCGTTGGCGCGGGCATCCTCTTCCTGCCGATCAACGCGGGCAGTTTCGGTTTTTGGCCGCTTGTACTGGCCACGCTGATCATCGGCCCGATGGTGTACTTCTCCCACCGCGCGTACGCCCGCATCGTGGCGGCCTCCCCGGAGAAGGGTCTCGACGTCCTCCAAGTCGTCACTGCGCTGACCGGCCGCAAGCGCGGCCTCGCCACCGCGGTGATGTACTGGTTGGCCATCTACCCGGTGGTGTTGATCTACGCGATCTCTATTACCAACACGATGGACAGTTTCATCGTCAACCAGCTAGGCGGGCCCGAGATCAACCGCTGGCTGCTGGCAACGATCTGCGTCACCCTGCTCACCGGCGCGTACGCGATGGGCATGAAGATCACGCTCTGGCTGGCCAACGTGCTGGTCTACCCGCTGGTCGTGGCGCTCGCCGCGGTCTCGATCTACCTCATCCCCAAGTGGGACCTGGCCAGCTTCCGCAGCTACGAGTCCGACACTCCCCTCTGGCAGGCCATCATTTTGGTGATGCCGGTGCTGGTCTTCTCCTTCAGTCACATCGCCGCCCTGTCGCAGCTCGCGCTGGATATGCAGAAGCGCCACAACGGCAACGTCGCTGAGACAGAGCGTGCGGTCTCGCGCATCGAGCTGGCCGCCGCAGCGATGCTGGTGGTCTTCACCATGTTCTTCGTCTGGTCCTGCGCGCTCGCGCTGGGTGCCGACGGCATGGACGCAGCCCGCGAGCAGAACATCCCGGTCCTGTCTTACCTGGCCAACGAGACCCAGACGCCGTTCCTTGCGTGGGTCAGTCCGGTCATCGCCATCTGCGCGATCATCACTTCCTACTTCGGCCACCTGCTGGGCACCGAGGAGGGCACCAGCTATCTCGTCCGGGTCGCCGCGCCGCGCACTGCGGCCAAGCTGAACCCGCGCGCTACTCGACGCCTCGTGCTCGCCTTCGTCTTCGTCACCGCCATTCTCGCCGCGGTCGCCAATCCCTCGATCCTGGATCTGATTTCCGTGGTCGGCGGCATCTTTATGGCGTTCCTGCTGTTCATCCTGCCCGCCCTGCTGGCGCTGAAGGCCACCGCGTTCCGCCACTATGCTTTCCGCCCCGACACCATCTTCGTCTTTATCGTCGGTGTGCTGGCTGTCGGTGTGTCGATTATCGAGCTGTTCTAGGCAGGCCTGTAACGCCCTTCTATCCCCTTGCTTCTACCCCCACAGCACCCCATCGCGTGTGATATGCACCACGTTACGGGGGGCTGTGCTCTTTCGGAAAGTGACAACTCTATAAGCCGCTCCGGCCGGGCGCCGGCTTTCGTCATATCTATTCGTGCTCAGAAACAACCTCTGACCACCATGTAAGTGATTGTTCAATACTTCCGCCGGTCATCGGGGTTGAGGCCCGGACGCGCATCATGTGAGCCACTGCAAAGTATGCGAGACAAATCAATTTACTTATCTCGCTAGGTAAAGGGGTGACACTTTTGTAAGCTGATACCGGAGATTATCGAGGCAGGGCCCGACGTCTAGAACACGAGACGCCGGGCTTTTCCTTTGCCATATTTCTTCCATGTCGAGCAGACAATTCGAGCTGGATACCTCCGGCCCCCGCTGGCGCCACGCCACCGATCCCGAGCTCGTCTACGACTACAAGGTCGGCGATGTGCGCTTCCTGCGCGCGTTCCTCCCGCTGCCGGTCGGTCTGGGCGTGTTCGCGGCTGTGCTGGCGATTGGTGCGGTGCCGGTGCGTCGCGTCGAGAAGCGCAAGCAGCGCATTGGGGAGGCAAGGTGCAACAAGGACCTGCTGACGCGCGAGTACACCGCGCAGACCCTCGAAGATGCCCAGCGCGCCGAGGAGCACATCGACCAGCTCTACCGCATGGAGCACGGCGACGTCGACGTGCGCAAAGCGCACCTGGCCGAGCTGCGCGAGGACGCCACACACGCCCACACCGCCGCAGCCAAGGCCGACGACGCGGAGCTCGCCGAGGGTGTCGAAAAGATCATCCAACGTCTCGACGCGCTTGCGGCCAACCCGCAGGACCCGGCCTTCATGGACACCTTTGTCCGCGTGCTTGGCGACTACCGCCTCACCATGGAGGCCCTGCAAGCCCGCCAGTTCACCGCGCGCGACGGCGTTGACGACTACACGGCACCGCGCCTGTGGGAGCCGGACTACCGCTACCCCGGCTATGTCAGCTACCGCGAGCTGCGCGTCTGGGACGCGACCGACAACAGTCCGAGCTCCGGCAACGGGACGAATTCGGGCTTTAGCTCCGGGTTCTCTGGCTCCGGCGGCTCCAGTTCCTTCTAAGCGGCGCCGCAGACTTCCCGGAAAAATAGGCGGAACCTTCTCGCCTCTCGCGCTCTAAATGGGGGGGTGGTGAGCGCTCTTCCGGCCTCGGGGGGGGTTGGGCCGTGGGCGAGAAGGTTCGCAGAAAGAAGTATGACACGCTTTGCAGTTGATGTCTACCTCAGCGCAAAAACATTTTTAGATAGAGCGCAAACCGCCAGTTCAGCGGCCAAAAATTAGGCAATCACCGTACCTGCACGCCCGCGCTGTCGTACCATCATCGTGAGCAAGCCCGACACACGCCGAAGAAGGACGCCATGGCGAAGAACGACACCGCTTCGTTAACCCCGGAGCAGGCCAACGATGTCAAAAACAGCGACGCCTACAGCTTCCAGGGCACGAAGTTTCCGCTGCCGGACGGGTTTACCGTCGCGCGCGAGGACCTGCCCGATTGGCGCCTCGCCCACTTCGCGGTGATCCTGCCGGTGTTCCCAGGCGCCCTGACCAGCATGGATGACACCGAATGGGCTCCGGGCCGCTTCCGCGGGATTAAGTCGATCGAGGTCCCAGTGTGGGACGCCGAAGCCGCTGCTTATCGACGAGCCACCGACATCCCTCGTCACCTCCTCGACAAAGCCGCCTACCACTACACCCCGCGGGTGTTCCTCAAAGGCGCGCACTCCCGCTTCCGCTCGCCGCTGGATGAGTCCGTGGGCGCAGAGGCCGTCGACGCGGTTGGCGGCGCGTCAGAGTGTTCCCCCAAGCACACGCGCCACAAAACCAGCGTTTGCGCCCGCCGCCTGCTCTTCCGCCCGGACATCACCCCGGAGAACGGGAAGACGCCGCCGGAAGATCCCCGCCAGAAGACCCGCCCGGGCGCGGAGTTTGTGCTGGTGGACGACCCGGAGGTGCTCGCGGCGGTTGGCGGCAGCACGCGGAACCTGGAGCGCTTCCAAGGCCGCGCGCTGCATAATCCGCACGCGCGGATCTCGCTGGCGTGCGTGGAGCACCTGCAGTATTCGGGCCCGGGGCTGCGCAGAATCGGCACAGAGGACACAGAGGGCACAGAGGGCACCGCCAACACCGCCAACACCGCCTTCCAGAACGACTTCCTGGTCTTCCACGTCGTCGCGGAGCACTGCTCGAGTGCCGCACTCGAGGCGATTTCCAAGTCGCTGTTCCGCAGCCGCAATAGGGTCCCGCTGCTTCCCGAGTACACCCCAAACCCCACCCACATCACCGAGGTCCGCAAGGAGAACCTCCTGAGCCTGTTGCTCGCACGCTTCGGCGAGACGATCGGTAACACCAGCCTGGCATTCGGAAACGGCGGCGGCTTGAGGTGGGCGCAGGAGAAGGACGGCCTAACCGCGGGCAATCCGTACACGACGATTACCGCGATCCCGGCCCGCGAGGGCCTCGAGCTGCCGCAGCGCATGCAGCAGCCCGGTGAGCAGGATTTAGGCCCGTGGACGGTGCACGACGCCTGGGCGTGGTTCCTCGCCACCCGTGCCGATCTCTTCCAGCCTGAGCTCACCGCCCTTGACCAGCACTCGCTCGACGCCTCGCGCGTGCAGCTGTTCCGCGACTGGACTGTCCACTCCGACGAAAACGGCCTGGCCGTGGTGCGCCGCGCCCCGATCGAGAACGCCAACAACTTCTTCTGGATCCACACCGGCACCCGGCTTGTCGACCTCGCCATCCTCGTCCGCCGCGCCGACAAGTACCTCGCCCAGATGGCCAAGCAGCTGCGCGCGATGACCTTCGGCTCCACGGAGATCGACCAGCTGCGGCTGAAGGACGAGTGGAGCGACGACGACATCCAGAAGGCGTCGTCAACCTTGCGCCGCAGCCTGCGTAACTTCGAGGCGCTGCAGACCGAGCTCGTCGTGTTCCGCGACCACCTCTGGTACGAGTCCGTCAGCGGCCGCCCCGTCGACACCGCGGTGCTGCGCCACATGCTGCTCGCCACCGGCACCCGCGACAACTTTGATGAAATCGTCTCTGAACTGGAGCTTCGCAAGGACATCTACGCCACGCAGGCCGACTCGATCCAGGTGGCGCTGGACACCGTGCGCCGCCAAAAGGCGCAGGAGAAGGAGGAGCGCGAGAAGGAACAGGAGCGGCAGGAGCGCCGCCGCGAGGCGGAGGAGCAGGAGCGCCGCGAGGCCCTGAACATCAACATCGCGATCGCCGGTCTCGCGCTCGCGGTGCCTGGCCTGATCGACCTGTGGCCGCGCGCCGACGACAGCCACACCGAGTTCTGGATCTCCCTTGTCGTTGTGCTGGCGATCGGTGCGGTGCTCTTCTCCCGCCTGCGCAGCCAGGGCGTCTTCGGTCGCAAGGACTAGGGGCTTTTCGCTTATCGACGCCGCGTTGTCCTGAACCTACTCGCCCTGCTCACCGGCTAGCGCGTAACGCTGGTTCCTCGCGTTCCACTGCTTTTCCGTGAACACGATGGTGCCTTGTTTCTCCATCTCCTTCAGCGTCGGGTTGATTTGCCCGTAGCTCATACCGGTGCGCTCGGAGATTTCGCGCTTGGTCAACGGCTGCCCAGCGTCGTGGAGCGTTTTGCGGATCAAGGCGATCTTTTCCTCGCTCCGCAGGTAGGAGCGGGTCTGCGGTTGCGCAGGAACCGAAGCTGATGGCTGGGGTTTTGCTGGAGCAGGTGTGTCCTCCTGGCGGAACGAGTAGACGGTGCCGCCCGCTTGGCCGCGGGTAGTGGCCAGACCAAATTCCACGAGCTGCTGCAACTCGGCGCGTGCCTGTGTGGAGTCCATTGGAAATTCTTGGCGGTAGGAGGCGTTGGTGAGCGTCTCACCGTTGCGCATCCGGATGAGCGCATGACGCTGCGCCGTGGAAAACACTTCCCCGCCCGGAAGATTCGTGGCCCAAGCGAGATCCTCTTCGGAAAGCATGGTCGAAGAAGTCAGAATCGCTTGGAAGTCGATGACTCTATCTTTGAAATAAGGGGCGGGGAGGAAGGCATCATGAAGCGCCTCACGTACTGCGGGAATCCCAGTTGCGCTCGCCTCAATGACGCGGTGGCCCTTCGGCGTTTTTACCGCAGTACACATGCGGTACAAGACGGGGTTGCGTGCCCGAGGCCCGGTGTTGCCAAGTTCGCTTTCGGTCAACCCCCACAGCCCTCCAGGGTTGACCACGATGAGCTTGTCAGGGTGCTTCACTACTTGCGTGTAGGCAAGCATGCTGGCTGGAGATAGGTCACGGTGAACAAGCGCGTTGGCTACGATCTCTCGAATTGCCAGCGTGGGAAGCTCCGGCACGTCCTTGCCGTGGCCATCAGTGAAGATAGTGGTTGTCTGTAGGTGGTCGGTGACCCACTCGACTACCGCTTCGAGCAGGTCGGGAACCGGTCCGGTGAACTCTTGTCTGTCCCGCATTCGCATTGCCTTTGGGTCATTTGGCCCGCGGGTGACGTGTGCTTTGACGTTGAGGGGCAGAAACTGCTGGGGGTGTATTCCGAGGGCATAGATTGCTGCCACCGTGGGCTCCCCTGTCTCGGGTGCAACGACGTTGGTGCGAATCAGCTGGTCTTCGAGCGGGAGTCGAGCGAGCCTACCGGACTGCGAGCGCTCCTGCTCCAAATACTGCTCAAGCAGGTCTGGGTCGAGGTCTCGTTCGACACTGGCACCCTCCACCGGTGCTCGGTCGTGCTTTGGCACTCCGCGTTGCGAAACAAGGAGCTGCTCCTCGTTTGGGTCGAGCTCGTAGTCACCATCCCCGGATCGGATGTAGGCAGGGCCGCCCTTCCCAACTCGGAACGGTTTCCGGTCCGAAGGCTGTGGAGGAACGATGCACTGCAGCACAGTCTTGCCATCGATGTCCGCAGATTCGCTCACGCTAAGAAGTATAAACCAAAATATAAACCAAAATCGCAATCAAAACCCGCAGGTAAAAGTCATGTTTGCACACTGTGTGTGCGATTCTGCGTGCGATTCTTCAAAATATAAACCAAAAGCGTAATCAAAATCGCAACCAAATTCGCACTCAGACTTCTCCCGCAGTCTGACAGGCAGAAAACATCGAAGCTGAAAAGCGGTTCAAACCGAACCTGGTTGTTAGGATGGGTGCGGAAACGCGATCCCGACAGGCTTCGGCATACCTAACTCAGGCTTTGTCCGCTGAAATGCCTCCACATCGCACTTTTTAGTGTGCTTGGAGGCTGCATTGTCTGCTCTGCAGATGAAGAGTGAGGAGTTCATCACCGCTGCATCTGACCCGGAAAGCCTCGTGGAACAGCTACTTTCGACTCAGCTAGGCAGTTCGCTACCAAGGTCTGCCGCAGCTGAGCAAAGATCCTGGAGGAACAGCCTCCCGGTACTGGCAGAGGACCTCGCGGCTGCTGGGCTGATGGATGTCGACGTCTTCCTTGAGTTCCCTCTGCCGATGTCTTCGCAGCGCATTGATGCACTTTTAGCTGGTACGCACCCGGTAACGGGGAACCCCTCCTTCGTACTTCTACGTTCCGACCCCCAACCAATGTGCTATTCCGCACAGGCAAAGGCTTGTCTGGGAGGGAAAGGAAAGAGCATGCGAAAACCATGATGCCCCGAGGCAAGCGGAACCCTCGGGACGGAGCTCAGCGACCTTAAAACTTGAGGTTGACCGCTTCGCGGAGTTGCGGCAGTAGCGCAACGGTGATGCCATCCACTACAGCAAGCACCCCGAGGACGATTCCTGCGATGCCTCCCGGTGAAAGTTTCTTCTCTTCAGGGACAGTCGGTGTGTTTTCTACTATCAGTGGATTGCCAGAAAGTCGGGGTGATCGGGGTTGCTTGTTGCTCCTCAAGGTTTCGACCAGAGCTTATCGACGCTAGCTCCGCCCCACCCGCAATTCTGTTCACAAAATCTCGACTCTTCGCGCGAAGCCTATATCTCCCCACCAAACCGGCTAGATTAAAAACTGGACTTCACCCACGGACTTCGCCCCACGGGCTCTGCTCCCAGGCCGTCCACCTTGTTCCCATGTTCCCGTTCAGATTTGGCAGGTTATTCCTTATGGCAACCTTTAGCGACGTTCTTGATCAGCTTCGTGAGAATCAGCCACAGGGCAAGTATGGGCTTGCGTTTGAGAAATTGATGGTGAATTTCTTCCGAACGGATCCGACGTTGGCCCCGGAGTTCGATCAGGTGTACCGCTGGGTTGATTGGCCGTTTAATGGCGGCAAGGCGGATACGGGGATTGATTTGGTTGCGCGCCGGGTGGAGGACGGCCGGTGGGTGGCTATTCAGTGTAAGTTTTACCTGCCTACGACGCATATTCAGAAGGGGCAGCTGGATTCGTTTTTTGAGGCGTCGGGGCGTTCGTTTACTACGAAAAAGGGCGTTGAGTTTTTTGCTCAGCGTTACATTATTTCCACGACGGATTTATGGTCGAGTCATGCTGAGGAGGCGTTGCGGAATCAGCAGATTCCCGTGAACCGTATTGGGTTTTCGGATATTCAGCATTCTCCGGTGAATTGGGATGTAGTGTTCCCTGGTTCGGAGATTGAGGTGCATTTGACGCGCCGAGAAACCTTTGAGCCGCGTCCGCATCAGGCGATAGCGATTGAGAAGACGCTTGAGGGCTTTAAGACGCACGATCGCGGGAAGCTGATTATGGCGTGCGGTACTGGTAAGACATTTACGGCGTTGCGTTTGGCGGAGCGTGTTGCGCAGCAGAATAACGGTAAGGCGCGGGTGCTGTTTTTGGTGCCGTCGATTGCGTTGTTGTCGCAGTCAATGAAGGAGTGGACGGCGCAGGCGACGATTGACTTGAAGGCGTTCGCGGTGTGCTCTGACAGCAAGGCGGGGAAGCGGGCTGAGGATATCGCGGCTCATGATTTGGAAGTGCAGGTGTCTACTTCTGGGGCAGATATTGCGGCGCGGTATCAGCGGGGGAAGCGTGCCAAGGCGCTGAATGTGGTGTTTTCTACGTATCAGTCGATTCAGGCGGTGCATGATGCGCAGCAGCAGGGGTTGGAGGACTTCGACCTTATTATTTGCGATGAGGCACACCGCACGACGGGCGTGACGCTGGCCGACGAGGACGAGTCGAACTTTGTGAAGGTGCATGATCCGGAGTTCATTCGTGCGTCGAAGCGTTTGTATATGACGGCGACGCCGCGCTTGTTCGACGAAAGTGTGAAGGATAAGGCGGTGCAGCATTCGGCGGAGTTGGCATCGATGGATGATGAGGCTGTGTATGGCCCTGAGTTGCACCGTTTGGGGTTCGGCGAGGCCGTTGAGAAGGGGTTGCTCACGGATTATCGCGTGCTTGTGATGACGGTGGATGAGGATGTCGCGGCTGAGGCGATGGCGTTGCGCACGCATGAGGGCATGAACTTGACGACGGCCTCTGCGATGATCGGCGCGTGGAATGGTTTGGCGAAGCGTTCGGGGGGTTTGCAGGGCAAGAAGGGCGGCTTTGATGAGGACGCGGAGCCGATGCGTCGCACGGTGGCATTCGCGAAGGATATTAAGACGTCGAAGTTGATTGCGGAGAGTTTCCCGACGTTGGTGTCCTCGCATCAGCAGCTGCTTCGGGAGCACGCAGTGTTGAATGATGTGTCGCTGCACAACGTGGATCTGGAGGTTGCGGCGCAGCATGTGGATGGCAGCATGAATGCGCTGGAGCGGGGCAATAAGATTTCGTGGCTTGAGGCGGATATTCCGGCGAATGAGACCCGTGTGCTGACGAACGCTCGCTGTCTTTCCGAGGGTGTCGACGTCCCCGCCCTCGACTCGGTGGTGTTCTTCAACCCCCGTAATTCGATGGTGGACGTGGTGCAGTCCGTTGGCCGCGTGATGCGTAAGTCTGAGGGGAAGGACTACGGGTACGTGATTTTGCCGGTGGCTGTGCCGCCGGGGGTGTCGCCGTCGGAGGCGTTGAACGATAACCAGCGTTTCAAGGTTGTGTGGCAGATCCTCAACGCCTTGCGCGCGCACGACGATCGTTTCAACGCCAAGGTGAACTCGATTGGCTTCAACGAGGGCGACATTTCGGAGCTTCCTCTCGACGTTGATCACGTGACGAAGCCGAACGACAAGGTCAAAGAGCTCGACGAGAATGACGCCCAGCTGTATGACGACCGCTCGAATGTTGTGGAGCAGATCGCGTTGTTCTCGCTTGAACAGTGGCAGGAGGCGATCTATACCAAACTGGTGGACAAGGTCGGCACCCGCACCTACTGGGAGGATTGGGCCGACGACGTCGCTGACATCTCCAAGGCGCAGGTCACTCGTATCCGTGCGCTGCTTGACCAGGCGGATGCGAAGCTCCGCGGTGAGTTCGACACCTTCGTGGAGGGTCTGCGGGGCAACCTCAACGACTCGATTTCTGAGGATGAGGCGATCAGCATGTTGTCGCAGCACCTGATTACCGCCCCGGTGTTTGACGCCCTGTTTAGCGAGCATGACTTCGCCGCCCACAATCCGGTCTCCCAGGTCATGCAGCGCATGGTCGATGCCCTCGACGATAGTGACCTGGATGCTGAGACTGATTCGCTGGAGAAGTTCTACGCCTCGGTGCGTGTGCGTGCTTCTGAGGTCAAGAGTGCGTCTGGTAAGCAGCAGGTGATTAAGGAACTTTACGAGCGTTTCTTCCAAAAAGCGTTCAAGCGTGACGCCGATAAGCTGGGCATCGTCTACACCCCAGTGGAGATCGTGGACTTTATCCTGCGCGCCGCCGACGATGTGTCGAAGCAGCATTTCGGCCGCGGCTTGAGCGACGAGAGCGTGCACATCCTGGATCCGTTTACGGGCACCGGCACGTTTATGGTCCGCCTGCTCCAGTCGGGGTTGATCGACCCGAAGGACCTGGCCCGCAAGTACGCCAACGAGTTGCACGCAACCGAGATCATGCTGCTGGCCTACTACGTGGCGGCGGTCAACATCGAGACGACGTTCAACGCGTTGCAGGCCGAGGCGGCGCAGCGTGAAGGCCTGCCGGAGCCGGAGTATGTGCCGTTTGAGGGCATCGCTCTTGCCGATACGTTCCAGATCCACGAGGAAGGAGACATCCTGGATCTGACGGTGTTTAAGAACAACAACGAGCGCATTGTTCGCCAGAAGGAAGCCCCGATCAACGTCATCGTGGGCAACCCGCCGTATTCGGTTGGACAGGCAAGCGCGAACGATAACAACGCGAATCTGAAGTACCCAACGCTGGACGCGCGTATCGCGGAGACATACGCGGCGAAATCAACGGCGACAAATAAGAACTCGCTGTATGACTCGTACCTGCGCGCGTTCCGGTGGGCGACGGACCGGATCGGGGAACAGGGCGTTGTTGCATTTGTGTCTAACGGCGGTTGGGTGGACGCCAACACTGGTGACGGCATCCGACTTTCGCTCGCCGAAGATTTTAGTGACGTGTATTTGTTCAACCTGCGGGGGAATCAGCGGACCGCAGGCGAGTTGTCTCGTAAAGAGGGCGGCAAAGTCTTTGGTTCTGGGTCCCGTGCTGCAGTGTCAATTCTGATCGGAGTCAAGGATCCGAGTAAGTCTGGGTTTGATCTGCACTACCGGGATATTGGAGATTACCTGTCGGCAGAGGAGAAGCTTGCGATTGTCGATACATCGACCATCGAAAATATTGAATGGGAACGTCCGGTCTAGGGGTGAATGCGCCACATCGA
>NZ_KV825597.1 GCF_001831515.1 Corynebacterium sp. HMSC074A01 | reverse complement strand
GTTTATCACCACCGACTATTTGCAACAGTGCCCCGTCCGGATACTGCCAGATATCGGCGTCCAGGGAGATGTCCTGAAGCGCGGTGTCCGGAATTTCAGGTTTGTGTCTCTACAAAGACTAACTATCAGAAAAACTCATCGAGCATCAAATGAAACTGCAATTTATTCATATCAGGATTATCAATACCATATTTTTGAAAAAGCCGTTTCTGTAATGAAGGAGAAAACTCACCGAGGCAGTTCCATAGGATGGCAAGATCCTGGTATCGGTCTGCGATTCCGACTCGTCCAACATCAATACAACCTATTAATTTCCCCTCGTCAAAAATAAGGTTATCAAGTGAGAAATCACCATGAGTGACGACTGAATCCGGTGAGAATGGCAAAAGCTTATGCATTTCTTTCCAGACTTGTTCAACAGGCCAGCCATTACGCTCGTCATCAAAATCACTAGCATCAACCAAACCGTTATTCATTCGTGATTGCGCCTGAGCGAGACGAAATACGCGATCGCTGTTAAAAGGACAATTACAAACAGGAATCGAATGCAACCGGCGCAGGAACACTGCCAGCGCATCAACAATATTTTCACCTGAATCAGGATATTCTTCTAATACCTGGAATGCTGTTTTCCCGGGGATCGCAGTGGTGAGTAACCATGCATCATCAGGAGTACGGATAAAATGCTTGATGGTCGGAAGAGGCATAAATGCCGTCAGCCAGTTTAGTCTGACCATCTCATCTGTAACATCATTGGCAACGCTACCTTTGCCATGTTTCAGAAACAACTCTGGCGCATTGGGCTTCCCATACAATCGATAGATTGTCGCACCTGATTGCCCGACATTATCGCGAGCCCATCTATACCCATATAAATCAGCATCCAGGTTGGAATTTAATCGCGGCCTCGAGCAAGACGTTTCCCGTTGAATATGGCTCATAACACCCCTTGTATTACTGTTTATGTAAGCAGACAGTTTTATTGTTCATGATGATATATTTTTATCTTGTGCAATATAACATGGGTTGGCACTGTTGCAAATAGTCGGTGGTGATAAAC
>NZ_KV825596.1 GCF_001831515.1 Corynebacterium sp. HMSC074A01 | reverse complement strand
TTGGCGGGGTTGGTGATGACATGGGCTTTAGTTTCCGCTACCGCCCACTGGCGTTGTCAGATGCGGGTTTTTGGTACAGGTGTTCCGGAGACCCGGTACTGCCGTGTTCCGGGTAGTTGGTACTGGGGCCGGGTCGACGGAGTCGGCCCGGTTGTTTGCTTTATTCGTCCGGTTCTATTGGGGTGGTGGCCTTGCGCATATCGAAGTCTCCGATGCGGATTCGGTGGCCGTTGTTGAGGCGGCTAACGAGTGAATCGGCTCCGACTCTGTCGGGGAGGGCTTCGACCCAATAGGCGGCGGCCGATTGGGAGGAGATCAGTGTTGGGAGCCGACCGTCGCGGTCGAATATGATCTTGCTCAGGTCTTCTTGCCCGCGCTGGTTGATGCTCATGGTCATAAAATCGTCGATGATAAGGACATCGACATTGATCAGTTTCCGCATCTTATCGAGGTAGTTTTGGTCAGTCGGTGAGAAGACCGCCAACATGTCTACGAGTTGGTCTAGCCGGTAGTAGGCCACGGAGTATCCGGCTTGACATGCGGCGACGCCGATGGCGCAGACTATGTATGTTTTCCCTGTTCCGGTAGGGTGCCGCCCGGATCCAGGTCGAAGGTCTCAGGAGCGCTTGTCGTGGGTCGGGGCAGCCAAGCCCATGGAGATTACATCTTCCAGCCCTATCGGACGCCGCACGATGACAGCGCGATGTGCCCAGGGGTAGGCACGTGCTGCGATGAGGCGGTAGCGGTGCGGTTGCACGGGCTAGTGCAGAGCCTCGTTGCTTATCGACGCAAAAATGCGGTCACCGACGTAGTTCGTATCCCGCTTGAACTCGCCGTCCTTTGACGCATTCTGGGCGTCGCCTGCCCAATCCTTCTGTGTCTCTGCAGTCATCGTGTCCTCCCTTATCGCGTAAAAAATTTATGACACGTCAACTATAGGCCGTTTCTGATTATGAGCGCAGAAATCAGCTGGGCTGCCTCACGTCATGGCGAAACCTAGGATGCGGTGCATAAACGACCGGGATGTCCGCCTCAACTCCGTCGCGGCGCTTGTCTTGGGCCTGTTGGGCGTGGCGTTCTTTGCCCTGGAGTGGGTCATGTTTGGGGTGGTCGGACGGCGGGAATCCTGGGCTTTCTTTGCGGTAGCCATGTTTCTCTTCCCGGCTGGCTTCTTTATGGTCGATGGCGGTGAAAGGGTGCCGGAGTCCCTTGACCGAGCGCCGGATCCATAGCTGTGCCATTTTGGGACACGCCCGCACCTTCGGTTTCGGGCCATTGCCAGAGCGCTTATCCGGAGAAGCCTTCTGCTCCCACTCCAACGGGATAGTGATCGTCCCCTGAGTACGGGGATTTCCCGGTTTTACAGGCTGATTCACCGAGAAGATTGTTAACAACGCCTACGGATTCTTACGCCCATCCTTGGTTTTCGTCCACGCGCCACTCAATGGTGTGCTGGTTTTGCGCGATCTCGGTTTCAGCAATGTCCATCAAACGCACGAGACGGGACTTGAGCCGCAAGAGAGGTTAGGCTAACCTAACGCACGAATGGTTATTATCTTCTGAGAGGGCAACACAGTGCCGCTTGTGACTGATGAACCCACCACAGCGACCGATGAGTCGACGAGTCGGCCGAGAGGGGGCGACGCGAACGCGGGAACCCCGTTTGGCACATCCTCCGGCCGGTGTCCGTCCCCTCCTGCGCGGAATCGCCGGGCACACCCCGTATCCGCAGCCGGCGAGGCCGTCAACGGCGCCGGAGCTGCGGGTTTGGTGGTCTGCGCGGCCTGGTTCTTAGGCATCGCCGTGAAAACGAGGCCGGGGGAGTCTGCATGACAGGTACGTCCACGGGGGCGGCACCGCCGACGACGGCCCGCGAACCCGATCACCTAACCCGAAACCGCCGCGTGGACGCGGCCCACACACCCGGAGACAGAACCAGATGAAGTCGATTGCCCAGATCGTCCAGAACAACCGCAGACTCCTCGCGGCCTACGAGGACAAGGTCCAGCTGAGGTTCCCCAGTCGCTATGCGCGTGAACCGATGGACGCCGCCGTCGAAGGGCTCGGGGCCGGACGGAATTCCACGTCGCCGACGTCCTCGCGCCGCTCGGCAGGGTCGCCGGGCTGCTCGCCGATGGAGGCATCGCTTACGTGCAGACGTTCGCCGAGGATCCCGACGTGAACGAGCAGGTGGACATGACCGTCGTTGCGAAGATGGGCCACCGGGTGCTCCCGGGCAGCGAGGTCGAGGACCTCGCCGAAGCCAACGGACTGAAGCTGGGCGGAGCCTCACACGCCGGCATGGTGTACTTCTGCACTCTCACGAAGAAAAGCGCGATCGGGGAGGCGGGCAAGTGAGCGCCGTGGACGAGACCGTAGGCCCGTGGTCGTTGCTCGCCCCGATTCGGACCCGGATGCGTGCGGTGGTCGCGTTATCCGTCCTGTCGTCGGTGGCTACCGTCGCTTCGCTGGTCGGCATCATCGACATCGCGATGACGTACCCGGAGGCCCCGGAGCATCGGACGTGGTTGGCCGTGGTTATCATCGTCGTCGCCGCAACGGTGCGCATGGCCGCGGACGGCGCCGCCGGCATGCTCTCGCACCGGGCGGATAACGACCTGCAGCTCCACCTCCGGCGCCGGCTGGTCGCCCAAATCCGGAAGTTACCGCTGGGCTGGCTGGACGCCCGGCGCTCGTCGGGAATCATCGAGTCGGTTGAGAAGGACGTCGCGGCTGTCCACCAGCTCATGGGCCACACCGTCGGTGAGACCGTGGTGGCGGTGCTGGTTCCCCTGCTTTCCCTCATCGCGCTCGTCGCGGTGGATTGGCGGATCGCGGCGGTGGCGGTCGTCCCCGTGCTGGTCACCTTCGCCCTGATGGGCGTGATGATTTCGCGCGGAGCCGGTCTTCAGCGCGACTACGAGCGAGCCTCCGAAGGAGTGACGGCCGCGGTCATCGAGTTGGTGCGCGGTATCCCGGTGATGAAGTCCTTCGGACGCGCCAACCAGGGCGCGGGTCGCTACGATGCCGCGGCGTTGTCGTTCGTCCGCGCGTGGTCCGCCTGGTCCCGGCAGTCGAACATCTATCTCGGGCTCATCGACGTGGTGACGTCCCCGACCACAGTCCTCGCAGTGGTGTGCGGGGCCGGCCTCGCTCTGAGAGACGCCGCGGGCGGCATACCGGAGGGGCTCGTCGCCGGGCTGGTTCTCAGCCTTGGACTCTCCGCGGCGATCGTGCGGGTGGCTATGAACTCCGAACCCATCATCGCGGGGATCGCCGCCCTGAAGTCCATCGCGGAGGTGCTGAGCACGCCGCCGATCGCCGAGCCCGCCGATCCGGTGCCCGCACGCGAAGGCGCGCTCGAGGTCCGGAACCTGGTCTTCTCCTACGGCGATGGGCCGCGGGTTCTCGACGGGATGTGCGCGACGTTCGAACCAGGGACCCTCACTGCGCTGGTGGGGTCCTCCGGTTCCGGAAAGTCCACCGTCGCCCGGCTGTTGGCGCGTTTCCACGACCCCGTTGAAGGCTCGGTGCTGCTGGGCGGCGTCGATCTTCGCGACATCGCCGTGCGCGACGTGCACCGCTCGGTGTCGGTGGTGTTCCAAGATCCGCAGTTGTTCACGCTGCCGTTGCGGGAGAACATCCGGCTGGCCAGGAGAGACGCCACCGACGACGAAATCATGGCGGCCGCGAAGCTCGCGAACCTCGATGCGGTCATCGCGGCGCTGCCGAAGCGCCTGGATTCGGTGGTCAACGTCGATGTGACCTTTTCCGGTGGTGAGGCGCAGCGCGTAGCCATCGCGAGGTCGATCGTCACGGACGCGCCGGTGCTCATCTTCGACGAGGCAACCGCTTACGCGGATCCGGCTTCCGAGGCCCTCATCCAGTCCGCAATCGAGCGTTTGGCCCGTTCGCGGACGGTGATTGTGATCGCGCACAGGTTGAGCACGATCCGCAACGCCGACCGCATCCTCGTTCTCGATGGGGGAGCGGTCGCGGAGGCGGGTACCCACGACGAGTTGCTTGCGCGCGGTGGCCGCTACCGGGATTTGTGGCGCGCGTTCGCGCTCGACGACGAACCATCCGCCCCGCGGGGCGCTGAATCAGACGATGAAAAGGCGGGGAACCGATGATTCGAGACTTGTGGTCGATGACGGATCGGCGCTCGAGAATGACGCTGGTGTGGCTCATTGCGTTGGCCACGCTTGCCGCGCTGGCCCAGGGAGCGGCGTTCGTCGCGCTGCTGCCGCTGTTGTCGGCTCTGGCCGAGGGAGATGATGCGACGGCGTGGCGTTTCACCGGCGTCATCGCCGGTCTCGCGGCCGCCCATGCGGTGCTGTCCCTCGCCGCGGGGACGGTCGGCAGGGTGAATTCCGCAGCGGTGCTGTCGTCCCTGCTGCGTTCCCTGGGCGAACGCGTGCTGACGTTGCCACTCGGGTACGTCACCAAGTCCACGGCCGGCCGCTTTTCGGAGATGGCGTCGTCGGGTATCGCGTTCGCGGCGTCCGTGCCGCACGTGATCCTGCGGCCCGTCATCGCCGCGGTGGTTACGCCGACCGTCATCGCCTTCGGAATTCTGGCGGTGGATTGGCGCGTCGGTTTGGTTCTTGTCGCGTCGGCGCCGGTGCTCTTCTTCGCCTACCGGGCCATTGGCCGGGTCGGCGGGGAGTCGGACGAAGCGCATGCTGAGGCCGTCGCTGCCGTCTCCGGCAGGCTGATCGAGTTCACCCACGGTCAGCAGGCGATTCGCGCCGCGGGCGACGGTTCGGCGGCGGACGTGATGGTGGATGAGGCTATCCAGGCCCAACACGATGCGTTCGCGAAGGCGACGTCGACGCAGGGGGCGGCCATTGGACGGTTGGGTTCGATCGTCCATGCGGTGTTCACGGCGGCGGTGATCGTCGCCGTGGCAGTCGCCGCGACGGGCGGGATGGCGCCGGCGCATTTGGTGCCGATACTCATCGTGCTCGTCCAGTTCACCGGACCGATCACCACGGCGGGAGCGTTGTCCGGCGGTTTCGGTGCGGGCCGCAACACGTTAGCCGCGTTGCGTGACCTGCGGGCAATCCCCGCCCTTCCCGAACCTGTCGCACCGGAGCTGCCCGACGGGCATGACGTGGAGTTCCGCGGCGTGAGCTTCGGGTACGGAGATAAGAAGGTTCTCGACGGCGTCAGCTTCCGTGCACCTCAGGGAGCGCTGGTTGCCGTAGTGGGACCGTCGGGGGCGGGCAAGACGACGGTCATGCGGCTGCTGTCGCGTTTTCATGATCCGGACTCGGGGGAGATCCTCATCGGCGGGGTGCCCTTGCCTCGGATCGGCACCGACGGCGTGAACTTGCTGGTGACCCCGGTGTTCCAGGAGACGTTCCTTTTCGACGCGTCCGTGCGGGACAACGTGGTCTTCGCCGACCCCGGATTCGGTTCCAGGCCCGGTGACGGGGACCGCTTGCGCGAGGCCGCCCGGCGTTCCGGGGTGGACCGCATCGTGGAGCTGCTGCCTTCCGGGTGGGATACCCCGGTGGGGGAGGAGGGGACGCTGCTGTCGGGAGGTGAGCGGCAGCGCCTCGCCATCGCCCGGGCGCTTCTGAAGGATTCCCCGGTGGTGCTTCTCGACGAGCCGACGTCCTCGCTGGATGCGGCCACTGAGCGGGCGATCGTCGGCACGATTGAGGCGTTGCGCGGCGATCACACTGTGATCGTCGTCGCCCATCGCTTGCACACCATCCGCGATGCCGACCTCATCGTCGTGCTTTCGGAGGACGGGACGGTCGCAGAACGGGGCACGCACGATGAATTGCTGGCGAAGGGCGGCCGCTATGCCGAGTCGTGGGCGTGCCGGACGGGGAGTTCCCCGGGCGCCTGATCCAGCTTGTCGTGGACCACCACGACGACGGCATCGGAGAAGCGCGGATAGCTAGTTCATCTAGCACCAGATTGGCTTAGTTCCCAGGCTTAGTTCCCAGGTGTTAGTTCCCAGGCTTAGTTCCCAGGAGCCAAAGCGCACCGCGCAGACACCCCAGCGGAGGACAGCCTCGTAGAAGCAGTACATGGCGTAGAGGACGCACGGTACGCCGAGGGTGAACATGATGAGGCCGTACAGGTGGGCGTCGAAAAGCAATGTCGATGCTGCCGTCGACTGGCCGACAACACCGAGGGGAATCCACGCTGTACCCGCGGCGGTGCCACGCGGGCGCGTGCGGGACCAGTAGCAGTAGAGGAAGAGTGGGATCGCGGTGAAGAACGTGAGGAAGAAGCACAGCTCACCCGCGTAGTGATAAAACTCGCCGTGATGGGTGGCCAGCTGCTCGCCGGATGTCGCGGCGACCATCGGGGACACGAGCGCCAAGCCCCACGGGAACGCTGGCTCGGTGTAGTGCCACAAACCCCAGAGTTGCCACACGCACACGATGATGGTCAGTGGCGCGCCGATCCACCAGCTGATCAGCTGGAACGCATCGTTGCCCGTGAGTGCCGTCCACGCCGAGCCGCACGCGAGAAGCCCCATCGTGTACATGCCCCACGCCGCCATGTTCTGGTGCTGGGGAGGCGCATTGCGCGCGCCTGCGGTGAAGATCAGC
This sequence comes from Corynebacterium sp. HMSC074A01, assembly GCF_001831515.1. Classification (GTDB taxonomy): domain Bacteria; phylum Actinomycetota; class Actinomycetes; order Mycobacteriales; family Mycobacteriaceae; genus Corynebacterium. The sequence goes on along the minus strand of NZ_KV825596.1, from coordinate 38,076 downwards.
AGCAACAATGCCGCGATGAGGGCGAACACGAGCTGGCCTACGTGCAGACCGTGGAGGCGATAGAAGTGCCCATCAAGGCGCCGGCCCACGCGGGGCCAAACTTTGGCAACTGCATAGCCACCACGCTAGGCTTGTCACCAGCGATTTTGACAATCTCACCCCGTATGGGGTGGAACGTCCCCTAGCGTCGGCGGACAAGCTCCATCGCGCGCGCGGTGTCGAGCACGTCGAGGTAGGGTAGGGGGTCGATGTCCATGTCCTCGACGTAGTCCGTGAGCATGGTGCGCACCACGTCGTGCAGCTCGTCGACGTCCCAGGGCTTGGCAATGTAGTGGTCCAGGTGGGCCTCGTTGACCGCGCGCACCGTGTCGCGTAGCTGCGCCTGGCCGGTGACCAGGACTTTGCGGGTGGCGGCGGTGCGGTCGTCGTCCATCATCTGGACTAGGAATTCGACGCCGGTGGTGCCGGGCATGCGGTGGTCGCACAGCGCGAGCGCGAGCACGTCGCCGTCTTCGGTGAGCTCGTCGATCACCTCCCACGCTTCCCCCACGTCGGAGGCCACCTCCACTCGGATGAGCTCGGCAAAGGGCAAAAGGTCGCGCTCGACGGCGGCGCGGACTTCCGCCTCGTCCTCAAGGATCAGGATGGCAAGGTTCATGGTGTGTCTCCTTCGTCGTGTGCGTGCGGGCCGTCGATGGGCAGGCCCACGGTGGCGCAGGTGCCGTTGGTAGAAGAGGTCAGTTCGATCGTGCCGTGGTGCGCGCTGACGATGCCGCGGCAGATACTCAGCCCGATGCCCATGCCGAAGCGGACCTCCCCGTTTTTCGTGGTGAAGCGGGGCTCGAAGAGCTTATCGATGCGCTCAGGCGGGATGCCCGGTCCGTCGTCGATGACCTCGACGCGCACCCACCCGGTCTTCGGCACGCTCGTGCGAATGGTGATGGTGGAGCCTTTCCCGGACTCCTCGATCGCCTCGGCGGCGTTGGTGATCAGGTTTGTCCACACCTGCGCGATCTGCCCTGGCGTACACGTCACGTGCGGTAGTTCGGCGAAGTCCCGTTTGACCTCCACGCCGCGCAGTTTGTGGGCGATCAGCTGCAGGGTGTCTTCGATGCTCTGGTGCACGTCCACGTCGGTGACCGGGTCGCCGTCAGGCCGCGCGTAGGCGCGCAGGGAGGCCACCAGCTGCGTAATGCGCGTCGATGCGGTGGAGAGGTTGCGTAGGGCAGTGCCTATCGACGCCGCGTGCTCCACCGTCTCGTAGTCCAAGCGTCGATTCGCGCGCACCTGCTTGGCAAAGTCCACGTCGTGCAAGCCCGCAAGCACCCAGCGCTGGGCGAGCGCCCTATCGCCGGTGACTTCGGTCAGCTCGCGCCGCAGCGCACGGGCCTCCTTGGTGCTCACCGCATGCGAGCTGCGCGCCGCCTCCAGTGCGTGGCTGGTCGCCTCCCGCCACCTGCGGTTTGGGCTGGAGGTGATGAGTCCTTCGACGTCTTCGGCGAGGTGGTCCGCGGTGCGCTCGATCGCCGCCATTGGGTTGTTCAGCTCGTGGGCCACACCGGCAGCCAGCTCGCCGAGCGAGGCGAAGCGCGCCTGGCTCATCAGCTCGCGGCGCGCCGCCTCGAGGTTGTGCAGCGCCGTGGTCAGCCGCGCCCGTTCTTCTTCCAACTGCGCAGTGAGCTCGTGCTGCTCGATCTGGATGTCCTCGGCACGGCGCAGGCGGCGGTCGTAGGAGCGCACAAACAGGATATTGAACAGGCGCGAAAGCTCCGGTTCCTGCCGGATCAGGTAGTCCACCTGCTCGGTGGGCAACTGGACTGCGACCACCTCGGTGGTGGTACGGGCGGTGAAGAAGCCGACCCTGTTGCTCGCAAGCGCGAGCAGACCGATGACGTGGCCGGTGGAGGCGTGGTGCATGACGATATCGCCGGCGTCGGTAAAGCGCTGCAGCAGCACTTGACCGGAGAGCGCGAAGATGACCTCTTCGACGTAGTGGCCCTCCTTCGTCAGGTACACCCCGGGCGGGAAGGTCAGGCGCGGTTGGTAGCCCAAGTGCTTGTCTGCGGCCTCGATGATGCGGGTGATGATCTCCTGGTCCGTCAGCCCGACGTCCAGCTCGGTGACCTCTGGCAAGTCGAAGGTGCCGGCGATCGAGGGGTCGCGCTTGGCGCGCATGTACCAGTAGCGGTTGAGCTGCTGCTGGATGTTGTGCAGGAGTGCTTCTGGCTTGATCGCCGGGGTGAACACGAGCATGTCGAGCCGACCCATGTCCGTGAGCGCGTCCAGGCCCGCGATCTCGGGTGCGGTGGTGAGCACCATCACGCGGGTGTACTCAAAACCGGGCTCGGAGATTAGCTCGAGCAGCGGGTGGTCGGCGGCCAGGCCGTCCTCGTGGACGGTGACGGTGACAAGGGCGAGCGGGTCGCCGTCGAGAAGCGAGCGCAGGTGCTCCACATTATCGGCGGCGAGGATGTCGTGCGTGCCGCCGAGCGCCTCGTTGACCACCTGCTGCACGGCGCGTGTGGCCTGGGACTTGCCCACGATGGCGAGGGTGGAGCGTGGCAGCATTTAGGACACCAGCCCCATCAGCTGCCAGACGGGCGGCAGGGCGAAGATCAGCAATAGGGTGGCCGCGGTGCCGACCACGAGCCCGACCAGCGCCATCTGTGGGATGGAGATTTCCTTGGTGGCGTACGCAATCGCGTTCGGTGGCGTGGAGATCGGCAGTGCCATGCCCAGCGAGCAGGCGATCGCCACCACCGCGGCGACAACGAGCGCGTTGATGCCGTCGAGTGAGAGCGCGAGCGAGACCGCCAGCGGGACGAGTAGGTTGGCCGCCGCGGAGTGCGAGATGACGTTCGCCATGCCGAAGCCGATCAGGCCGAGGACCGCGAGGATCGCAAGCGCGCCCATAACCTCCCAGCTGACAGAGCCGACCAGCCACTCGTCCAACCCGCTGGCACCCACGCCCGTGCCGAGTGCGATACCGCCGGAGACCAGCCACAGCACCGGCCAGTCGAGCGCCTGGACGTCCTTGCCCTTCATCACCTGCAGACAGAGCAGCGCCACGACGGGGATGAAACCGACCGTGTTGGAGGAAATCCCGTGGAGCGGCTCGCTCATCCACAAAAGGATGGTGAGACCGGCGACGGCGTAGAAGAGCTTCGCGTCGGTAGAGGTGTTCCACTTCGAGCGCATCTCGATGGAAATGCGGGTTTCGGCGGGGATGAAGACCAGGCAGAGGAACACCCAGGCAAAGGCCAAAACAACAAACATGAAGGGCACCGCCATGAGCATCCAGTCGGTAAAGGAGACGCGGATGCCGTGCTCGGCGAGCGCGCCGATCGCGATCGCGTTCGGGGGTGTGCCAACCGGCGTGCCGATCCCGCCGACGTTTGCGGCGAGCGGGATTGAGAGTGCCACGCCGGCGCGTGTCTTGCCCGCGGGCAGCGTCTTCAGGATTGGGATGACCACCGCGAACATCGTCGCTGTGGTGGCTGTATTCGACATGAACATGCTGAGCACAGCGGTAATGAGCATGATCCCCAGCACCGTGAGCCGTGCCTTGTCCGGGAAGGGGCGCAGCATAATGGCCGCAAGGTTGCGGTCCAGGCCGAACTTCTCCGCCCCGTGCGCAATCATGAACCCGCCCAAGAAGAGAATGATCACCGGGTGGGCCAGCGCGGAGAAATAGGCGGAGGCAGGCAAAAGCTGCTCGGCAAGCGTGGGGTCCCCGCCGGTGGGGTCGACCAGCGCGCCGTCGGAAAGCAAAAGGACTTCGAGCAGGATGACCAGCACCGCCGTCGCCGTCAGCGGGACCGGCTCAAGCACCCAGAAGACGATGGCGAGCAAGAAGATCGACAGCATCCGGTGCCCGGGGGTGGACAAGGCCGGAATCTGCACGAAGAAGGGGATGAGAAAACAGATGAGGCCCAGGCCCAGGCCCACCAGCTGCTTTGTGCTCAGCTGGGGGCCTTTGGCTGCGAGCGCGGGCGGGCGTTGTTTCGAGCGGCGTTGTGTCTCCACCATGTGTCGAAGTCTACCCGGTCTCACCTGGTATTACTTGCCTTATTCTGCGGAGTCGGCGCGTAGATAGACTTGGGAGCCTTCCTCGCGGAACTTCTCCGCCATCTGCTCCTCCCCGACGGCGAGCGAGGGGATACCGAGGTTCTGGATGGTCTGCTGCGTGTTCGCATCTAGGGCCGCATCAATCTTGTCACCGAACTCGTCGCGGATGTCTTGGGAGATGCGCATGGAGCAGAACTTCGGCCCGCACATCGAGCAGAAATGCGCCGTCTTCGCGGGCTCTGCGGGCAGCGTCTCGTCGTGGAAGGTCTGCGCCGTGTCCGGGTCGAGCGAGAGCGCGAACTGATCCTCCCAGCGGAACTCGAAGCGGGCCTTACTCATCGCGTCGTCCCAGTCGCTCGCGCCCGGGTGGCCCTTCGCCACGTCGGCGGCGTGTGCGGCAACCTTGTAGGTAATCACACCGGTCTTCACGTCGTCCTTGTTCGGCAGCCCCAGGTGCTCCTTCGGGGTGACGTAGCACAGCATCGCGGTGCCGCCGGCGGCGATGTGGGCCGCGCCGATCGCGGAAGTGATGTGGTCGTAGCCGGGCGCGATGTCGGTCACCAGGGGGCCAAGCGTGTAGAAGGGCGCGCCGCCGCACCACTGTTCTTCCTTCTCGTTGTTCAGCTGGATCTTGTCCAGCGGCACGTGGCCGGGGCCCTCGATCATCACTTGCACGTCATAGTCCCAGGCGCGCTTGCACAGCTCGCCGATGGTCTTCAGCTCGGCGAACTGCGCGGCGTCGTTCGCGTCGGCGATGGAGCCGGGGCGCAGGCCGTCGCCAAGCGAGAAGGCGACATCGTATTGGGCAAAGATCTCGCACAACTCGTCGAAGTTCTCGTAGAGGAAGCTCTCCTTGTGATGCGCCAGGCACCAGCCTGCCATGATCGAGCCGCCGCGGGAGACGATACCGGTCACGCGCTTGGAGGTCAGCGGCACGAACGGCAGGCGTACGCCGGCGTGTACGGTCATGTAGTCCACGCCCTGCTCGCACTGCTCGATGACCGTGTCGCGGAAGATCTCCCAGGTCAGGTCCTCGGCGATGCCGTTTACCTTCTCCAGTGCCTGGTAGATCGGCACCGTGCCGATGGGCACAGGGGAGTTGCGCAGGATCCACTCGCGGGTGGTGTGGATGTCGTTGCCGGTGGACAAGTCCATCACGGTGTCCGCGCCCCAGCGGGTGGCCCAACGCAGCTTGTCCACCTCCTCGCGGATGGAGGAGGTGACCGCGGAGTTGCCGATGTTGGCGTTGATCTTGGTCAAAAACGCGTTGCCGATGATCATCGGCTCGCTCTCCGGGTGGTTGATGTTGTTGGGGATGATCGCGCGGCCCGCGGCGACCTCGGCGCGGACTTTTTCCACGTCGCAGTGCTCGCGCAGGGCTACGAACTCCATCTCGCGGGTGATCTCGCCGCGCCGGGCGTAGGCCATCTGGGTGACGCGTTTGCCAGCCTTTGCGCGCAGCGGCGTGCGGCTTTCGCCGCGCCACTCCTCGGAGGCAGCGCCGCGCTTGGCGGCACGCGTGCCGTCGTCAAGCAGATTGCGCTGGCGGCCTGAGTACTCCTCAACGTCGCCGCGGGAGTGGACCCACTCGCTGCGCAGCGCGGGTAGGCCCTCCTCCGGTTCGGCCCAGGGGCCGCGCGTGCGGTAGAGCTTGAACGGCGCGTTCGGGCCGGTGGGGGAGTCATCCAGGTGGACTGCGGTTTCGGGGACCTCGAGCCCGTTCTTCCGCAGCGGCGCGTATGTGTGTTTGCGGTGGATTTCTTGCGCGTAGGCGTCAGTCATGACACTCCTTCAACTTCCTTCGCTGGTGCTAACCAGACAGGTTCGGACGGTGCCCGCGCGGCGTACAGCGCGGTCTCAGCCCCTACCGTGGGGCGCCCGTGTGGGATTGCGTCACAAAGTGTAGTGGCTTACAGTGCCGCCCCGCCATTGAGGTAGTTCACGTACCGGACTGCGTCGTCTTTTGCGTAGAGGTAGCAGAAATCGGGGTCGCTGGCGTCCTCGTCAACGTTGCGTGGATTGAGCCTTAAGGACTCGGGAGGCAGCGGTGCATCGCGCCACGTCCCGTTCGGGGTGAAAAACCCGACAACGTAACCGCGGCAGTGGTTGCCCTGGGGGTAGGTGTCCATCGATTGCGTGACCCACATGATCGGTCATCCTTTCACTGACTACACCCTCAAGAATATCGCGTTTACCTGGGCTTTGTCAGCGATTCGTCAAAGAGGGGGCCCGTGCGGGTGGTGTATCCGAAGGGCTCGACGTGGATGATGGTTTCCGCCGCGCCAAGTGTGTTCGCGATGCCGGCTTCCACCTCGTCGGCGTGCGCATGCGCATAGGAGACGGTCCACTCGCCCGGCACCTGCATGACCAGGCTGATCAGGCGTTCACGCCCGAAAGCTGCGGTGCGCACGGAGGTAAACGTCACCCCGTTTTTGGCGGCAAAGTCATCGAGGAAGGCGTTGAGTTTGCTCAGCTCATCATCGGGCAGCACCTCCGCCAGCAGGCTCAAAATGGCGCTGCGAAGCAACTTGAAGCCGGTGAACAAAATGTTGGCACCAACAAGCAGCGCCACGATCGGGTCCAGGATCTCCCACCCGGTGATGGCTACGAGCGCCATGCCCACGATGACACCTACGGTGGTCAGCACGTCGGTAAGCAGGTGCTTGCCGTCAGCCTCGAGCGTGATGGAGCGGTAGCGCTTGCCCGCGCGCACCAGGGCGTAGCCGACGGCGGCGTTGAGCAGCGCGGCAATCACGGAGAACACCAGGCCGATGCCGAGCTGCTCCAGCGGCTGTGGGTTGAGCAACCGGTCGATAGAGGTGTAAATGATGGCCACCGCTGCCACCAAAATAAGCGAGCCCTCCACTTGTGCGGAAAAATATTCAGCCTTAGAGTGGCCAAAATTGTGGTTCTCGTCCGCTGGTTTTGCCGACAGCTTCAGGGCCCACAGGCCCACCACCGCGGCGACGAAGTTGATCACCGTCTCGATGGCGTCGGAAAGAAAGCCCACCGAGCCAGTGACCCAGGCGGCGATCATCTTCAGCACGATGGTGGCCACGGAAACAGCGATGGACAGCCACATGAAGCGTTCCAGAATCTGCTGCTCTTTGCGGAGTGACGGGGGCATGTCAGACATGCAAACCTCCCAAAATAGGGGCGCTTCGGCGCCGCGTGTAGATACGGTCCGAAGGTCTCGCTCACTCGGCCAGCGAAGTGTTGAAATGGTCGAGCCGGTTGCCCGGGCGCAGGCGCCAGTATGTCGAACAACCGATTGCGGGCTACTCCCCTTCAAGTGCTACCTGATTGTAGCAGGTCAAAGATTGTCGGAATGTCACGTAGACTGGCAATCATTTTGTCCCCAAGGATTGGATATCAATGGCGCGCAAACGCAGCCTGCAAACCGACCCGCTCATCTTCGGCGCCTCGCTTGGCTTCGTCGTAGTCTTCGTGGCCGCGACGATCGCATTCGGCGACCGCGCGCGAGCCCTCTACGCGGATGTTTCCGGCTTCCTCATGGATAACTTCGCCTGGATGTACATCGGCGGCATCTCGGCGGTGCTCATCTTCCTCATCGTCATCTTCGTCTCCCGCTACGGCAACATGCGGCTTGGCGACGACGAGGACGAGCCCGAATACAGCTACCCAGTCTGGTTCGCCATGCTCTTCGCGGCCGGGATGGGCGCGACCCTGCTGTTCTGGGGCGCGGCCGAGCCACTGCACCACGCCTACAACCCGCCCCGTGGCGACATGGACTCGATGAGCCGCGAGGCCATCATCCAGGCCTTCGAATACACCTACTACCACTTCGGCATTCACATGTGGGTGATCTTCACCCTGCCCGGCCTGGCCATCGGCTACTTCGTCTACAAACGGAAGATGCCCGCGCGCATGTCGTCCATGTTCGCCCCGCTGCTCGGCCGCCGCGTCTACGAGACGCCCGGCAAGCTTCTCGACGCCCTTGGCATCATCGGCACTATCTTCGGCCTCGGCGTCTCCGTGGGGCTCGGTGTACTGCAGATCTCCGCAGGCCTGAACATCCTGTGGGACGTGCCGCTGATTACCCCGGTTCAGCTGGGCATCATCCTGTTCATCACCGTCGCAGCGTCGATCTCCGTGGCCACTGGCCTGGACAAGGGCGTGAAAATCCTGTCCAATCTCAACATCGCCGGGACGATCCTGTTGATGCTCTTCGTCCTGATCACCGGACCAACGCTCGCGCTGATGGGGCAGATCACCGAATCCTTCGGTATCTACGCCAACTCGCTTCCCGAGCTGATGTTCTGGGTGGACTCCTACAACGACAACCCGGGCTGGCACGCCACCTGGACCGCCTTCTACTGGGCCTGGACCATTTGCTGGTCGCCCTTTGTTGGCATGTTCTTCGCCCGCATCTCCCGCGGCCGCACCGTCCGCGAATTCATCGGGGGCACCATCATGCTGCCCACCGCGTTCGACCTCATCTGGTTCTCCATCTTCGGCCGCGCGGCCATGGAGATGGAGGCAGAAAAGCCCGGCGTGCTGACCCGGCCGGTGGTGGAGGAGGGCGACACTCCGCGCGCCCTGTTCACTCTGCTCGGCGAGTACCCGCTTTATGCCATCACCGGCGCGGTCGCCCTCTTCGTCATCGTCATGTACTTCGTCACCTCGATGGACTCCGCGGCACTCGTCATGGACATGTTCGCCAGCGGTGAGGAAAACAAGTCGCCCGTGTACTACCGCATCGGCTGGGTAGTCGCCGTCGGCCTGGTCACCGCCGCGCTGCTGTTTATCAACGACTCCGGCATCGCCGCCCTGCAGGAGGTGGTGATCATCATCGCCTTCCCGTTCTTCATCACCTACTTCATCATGATGTGGTCGTTGGTCAAGGCGATGACTGACGACTCCGCCGCCGCGCGCCGCTACCGCTCCCGCCAGTGGGAGAAGACCGACACCGCCGAGAAGCTGGAGGAGGGCGAGAACAAGCCCGCGCCGGGCTACGACTCGGAGGGCAACCCGGTCGACCGCCCCGAGCTGGAGTACGACGCGGAGGAGGGCACTTGGCGCCTGGAAGACTCGGTCATCCTGGGCGAGGACGTGCAGGTCTCCAGCGACGGCCAGCCCAGGGCCGGCTCCAAGGTCAACTGGGTGGAACAGGAAGACCCGAAGTAGGCGCTAGAGCACTCGTGCAACCTGGTCTGCCACGAAGGCAGACCCGGCGTTGGCGGGGTGCAGCACCATGTTGTAGCCGGGGGTGGTGGTGTCGAAGATACCCGCCACCCAGCGGTCCGCGTCCCTGGCGCACGTGCTGTGGCCGGCGGACAGCGCCCGAATATCAATGAACGTGGCGCCGATGAGCCGCGCAGCCTCGCGTTGATCGTTTTGCGCCCGCTGCTCCCACTCCGCCACGCGCGACGCCGGCACCCCGAGCGGGGAGTTCGGCACCACGTTGAGCAAGCAGAGCCGACCGCCGCCGGTGATGGAGAGCAAGCCAGGGATAATGATCTTGGCGTCGGGCGCGACCGCCCTAACCTTTGCCGCCGCATCCTTGATGTTCTGGAAATACCGTGCGCGAATGTGTTGCGGGTCTGAACTCTCGCCGTCGATAAATGGCCGCCACTGGTCATTAATCCCGACGGCAAACGTCACCGCTCGGGTGTTTCGGTTCAGCGCACCGGCGCGAATCGCGTGATCCACATGGCCCGGCAGATCCTTCGAGCGGTGGCCCGTGCACGACCAGTCCGCCACCGCGCTGTGCGTGCGCGCATCGAGCTGGCTAGGCCAGTTGTTTGGCCCCTGTAGACAACCCGCCTGGCTGCGGGTCGACTCGTAGATCCGCGTCGAAGACGTCGACGAGCCCCACCGGTTGAAGAACTTCAGCGTGGTGTCCCGGTACTGGTCCGGGTTCGAGGCAAAGGAGTCGCCGAAGACGACAACATTGCCCCCGGGTTGCGCGCTTGCAGGGGGAGCGGTTGCAGAGGTGGCAGTAACAATCGCGGCAGCTGTCAGTGCGGCCACGCGGGCGAGAGTGCTCATAGACGTTGAGGTTACCTGGGAGATGCTGTGGCCCTAGGGTCGGTCGGGTGGGCGCGTTGTGATTCGCCACAGGGCGCTGATGAGTACCGCGGTAATGAGGTAACCGCTGACCGCATAGTTGAAGAGACCGCTAGGCATCCCATCGCTCAGCACGTCGTAGAGCAGAAAAACCGGTGCGAGTGACACCATCACCACTAAGAAGCGGTATGGAGAAAGCACCTTCCGCTTCGTAGCAACGTGGATGAGGCAGCCCACGACCACGATGCAGAAGGAGATGAAGAACGCGACCACTGCACCAAACACCACGTAGATCATGTTGCTCCCTGACTCTTCAGTGCGTCAGGCTCGCGCGAGCCGCATGCGGCGATGCGGCACGACCGTGTCTAAGAACTCCTCACCCTCGGCAACCAGCCCGAAGCGGGAGTAGTAGCCGACTAGGCCGGACTGGGCCTCGACGATGAGGTCGCCGGGCCAGCGGGTGGTGTACTCGATGCCGGCGCGCACAATGTCTGGCCCGATGCCGGAGCCGCGGTGCGAAGGGTGGACGACGAAGCGTCCGAAGCGTGAGCCGCTGTCGGTGGGGAAGACGCGTGCACAGCCTGCAAGCGTGCCGTCGTCGGCAAGCGCAAGGATGTGCTTGGTCTCCGGGTCAGCGTCCTGGTCGTCGATCTCATTGAACGGGCACTGTTGCTCGCCGACGAAGACGTCAACGCGCAGCTTGTACAGCGCGTGGAGCTCACGCGGCGTCATTTCATCCAGCGATTTCAGCACGATCACGGTGCGGTTCAATCCTTCCTGTTTTGCCGTAGGAGACGTGGCGGTGCGCCCACTCAAACGGCCCCTGTTTGCCAGCCGCCTCGAGCGCGGTCGCAATGAGTACGGTAGCCAGCCACACTCCGGCGCTAAGCGCGAGCTTGCCGCTGACGGTCCAGTCCTGTCCCAACCCCAAGCTAAACGGGTAGACCAGCGCGAGGAAGAAGAAGGTCTGCGCCAGGTACCCGGACATGGAGCGCTTGCCCAGCGCAACCAGCGGGTAGGTCCACTTCGGCGTCGCGTTGTGCAGGTGCGCGGTGGCGAGCGCGAGCGCAGCGAGGATGCCCGGGCCGGTCAGGCTACCGACGGCGGTGTTGAGCAGGAACAGGCCTACCTCCAGCTCGGGGTTGAGCACGCCGATAGCAGAGAGGCCCCACGGTAAGCCGACGCAGAGGATGATTGCTGCGGTGATGAAGGTCCATGTCCACAGGGTGCGCCTGTGTGCTTGTGGGTTCACCAGCACGCCCTCTTTTGCCCAGACATAGCCGATCGCGGCGAGCGGGACGAGCTCTAACAGGATGAACGGGGTAGAGATGAGCATTTCCCCGGCCCCGCCAAGGTTGTCCGCAAAGTAGGCACCGAAGGTCGTGGCCTCGGCATTCATCGTCGGAATGCTGCTTTCGGCCATCTCGTGCGCGAACTCAGGAAGAAACAGCGAGGTCACGCCGATGAGTGAGGTCAACAGGACGTAGATCCCGAGGCAGGTATAGGCAATAATGCGTAGCACCTTCGTCGACAGCGCAAACATCGCGGCGAGGATCAGCCCGACGAAGCCGTACATGGTCATGATGTCGCCGTAAAACAGCAAGACCATGTGGGCAAGGCCGAAGAGCGCGAGCGCCCCGTAGCGGCGCGCGAGGACCCGCCGCGCCTGTGCCGCCGGGTAGTCCTTGCGGTAGAGGCTGGCGACGACGAGACCGAAGCCGAAGCCGAGCAGCGTGGCGAACATGGGCAGGCCGCGGGTGTGGACGAAAAGGGCTGCGAAGAGAGCCAGCGCGGCGTCGATAAGCGAGCCCTCCGCAACGCCACCCAGGGTCCACCCGGGGGCGGACCCGGGCTGTGAGGCGTCGTTGACCATCCAGATGAGCGAGCCGTTGGCAAGTGCGATGCCGAGGAGCGCGGTGCCGCGGGCGAGGTCTGGGACGATGAGTCGTTGCATGCGCCTAACTTTTACCAGAGGGCTAGCGCATGAGCCAGGGGGAGGAAGAGACGATGATGGCGCGGGTGGCCTGATCGAGCGTGGGTTGCAGGTCAGGGGCGAAGTGGGGTGAGTGGTTCGACGGGGCGGTGTCGATGTCGGCGCTGCTGCCCACGAACCAGTAGAAGTACGGCGCGCCGAAGGCGTTGGCGATGGTGGGGAAGTCCTCCGAGCCGCAGAGACGGCCGAAATCGCCGACCCGATCGCCGAACTGCTCGCGGAACGCGGCCATGACGGTCTCCGCGGTGGCCTCGTCGTTGTGGAACTCGGGCGCGCCGCCGAGGTGGGTGAAGGTCGGCTCGGGGGCACCGGCGGCGGCGCACTCGGCGCGGGTGATGCGGCGGATGGCCTCGTTGAGCTGGTCGCTCACCGCAGTGGTGAACGCGCGGGTGCTCACGGACAGCTCCGCGGTCTCGGGGATGGTGTTGGGCGAGTCCCCGGCGTGGATTGCGCCGACGGTGACCACGCCCATCTCCTGTGGTGCGAGCTCGCGTGCCACGATCGTCTGTAGGCGAGTGATCACGTGCGCGGCGATGACCACCGGGTCCACGCCCTTCTCCGGCATGGAGCCGTGCGCGCCTGTGCCGTGGATGGTGATCTTGGTCTGCACACACGTCGTGCAGATCGGACCCGACAGCGCGCCTACGCCGTAGTTGGGGATCATGGGGCCAACGTGCTGGCCCAAGACCACCTCGGGCGTGGGCACCTTCTCGGCGAGCCCGTTATCCGCCATGTCTTGCGCGCCCGCGCCGTTTTCCTCCGCGGGCTGGAACAGGGCGAGAAAGGTGCCGGACCAGGCGTCTTTGTGCTCGACGAGTAGCTTCGTTGCGCCGAGGAGTGCTGCGGTGTGCATGTCGTGGCCGCAGGCGTGGAAAAGGCCGAGTGCTGGGTCGGCGGAGTATTCCAGTCCGGTGTCCTCGGTAATCGGCAGGGCGTCGAAGTCGGCGCGGAAGCAGACGGTAGGCCCGTCACCATTGCGCAGCACGCCGACCTTGCCGGTGACACCGACGGGGATGACCTCCATCCCCAGGTTGGCAAGTTCTTCGCTGATGCGGGCGCTAGTTTGGAACTCTTCGAGCGCGAGCTCCGGGTGCTGGTGGAACCACGTGTAGAGTTCCTCGCGCTCGGCGCGGGTGTGGTCGAGGGAACGTTCAAAGGGCGTGAATCGGCCGGTGAGAGCGAGTACGTCAGTCATGACACCACTCTAGCTACCTAATCGGGTGTGGCGGATGAGGAAAATGTGACAAAAACATGGCAATGTATAGGGGAGTTTCTGCTGGGGCCAACTAAGGGAGCGTGTCCATGTTTCGTCGCCGTCTCGTCGCCTTCGCCGCCGCCGCGCTGGCTACCGTCGCCTGCGTAGCCGCACCGGCGCAGGCGCAAGTCGACCCGAACTACAACTTCCGCACCGACATGCCCTCGAAGGTGCTCGCCGGCAAGCCTTTCGCCGACCGCGTGCTGCACCGCGTGCCGGGCTCGCTTCACGACGCCCCGCGCACCCCCCAAGCCGCCAAAGAAGCCCAGCAGCGCGGCAAGTCACTCTACGGGCCCGGCACCCCGATCTATGTAGGCAAGGGCCCAACCGAGGTGATGTGCACGGTGACCGTTGCGGGCTACGGCGAGCACGGCAACAAGTATGCGCTCACCGCCGGCCACTGCGGCAAGGAAGGAGACCCGGTGACTTCCGCCGACGCCTGGCAACTCGGCCCGTCCGGCACCATCGTGAAGGTCAACCGCGAGCTGGACTACGCGCTCATCGAGCTTGGCTCCAACGCCGAGGTCACCCGCTCCTACGATGGCGTGACCATCAACCACCTAGGCTCGAAGCCGCTCCCGCGTGGGCAGAACGTGTGCAAGAAGGGCGTGGCCTCCGGTACGACCTGCGGCATGACGCTTTCGGACTGGGGCACGATGAACGTCAACCACGCCTGCGCCATGCAGGGCGACTCCGGCGCACCGCTGTTTACCGGCGACCGCCTCGTTGGCCTAATCAACGGGGGCATGTTCCCGGCGCCTTTCGACGTCCAGTGCGCCTCCCCGCTGCAGGGCCCGATCCACGCGCCGACCGGGTCGGCGCGCATGGACGCGGTCTTAAGCGACCTGAACAACGGCTTCCGCCTGCCGTAAAGGGGCTAGTTCAGCGCCTTCAGCACGTCTTCGTGCAGCAGTCCGTTGGTGGCCACTGCGTCGCCGCCGTGCGGGCCGTCCTCGCCAGACAGCGAACTAAAGCGCCCGCCGGCCTCTTGCACCAGCACGGACAAGGCTGCGAGGTCCCACAGCGAGACCTCCGGTTCGGCCGCAATGTCGACCGCACCTTCGGCCACGAAGCAGTAGCCCAAAAAATCGCCGTAGCCGCGCAGGCGCCAGGTCTGCTCGGTCAGCCCAATGAACTTCTCCTGCAGGCCGCGCTCCTTCCAGCCGGCGAGCGAGGACATGGCCAGCGAGGCGTCGGCAAGCGAGTTGACGCCCGAGGCCTCCAGCTTCTTCAGCTCCCCGCCGTTGAAGCTGCGCCAGGCGCCGCCGCCTTTCGATGCGTACCAGCGGCGCGCGAGTGCGGGCGCGGAGATGACACCGACGACCGGCTCGCCGTCCACAAGCAGCGCGATGAGCGTGGCCCACACCGGCACGCCGCGCACGAAGTTCTTCGTCCCGTCGATCGGGTCGATGACCCATTGGCGGCCGGAAAAGACTGCCTCGCCGCCGAATTCCTCACCCAGCACCGCGTCCGCGGGACGCGACTGCGAAAGCGTGGCCCGCAGCGCCTCCTCCACTGCGAGGTCCGCGTCGGAAACAGGGGTCATGTCCGGCTTCGATTCGACCTTCAGGTCGGCGGATTCGAAGCGGTCGAGGGTGAGCGCGTCCGCGGCGTCGGCGAGTTCGAGTGCGAGCGCGAGGTCATCGGCGTAGTTACTCATGGCCCTCAAGTCTAGACGTGATCTCCTCCACAATCTGCGCGCCACCCGCCACGCACCATGTCACCCCGCCCGCGTCCACCTTGCGCGCGAGCCCGCCGGCGGCCTCCACCAGCGCTTTGCCGGGCAGCCAATCCCAGTCCGCCACCGAGTGCTGCAGCCACGCGCCCGCCTGCCCCGCGGCGATCGTGGCCAGATCGACCGAGCCCGCGCCGCACATCCGCACCGTCGCAGCATCTCGCACCGCGCGCAGCCACACCTCGCGCACCGCATCCTCGCGCATGAAAGCCGGGTGCAAGTACGTCAGCAGAGCCTCGTTGCTTAGCGACGCCCCGCTCACCCCACCCGCACGCTCACCGTTGACCGTGAACTCGCCCGCGTTCGCCAGCCACGTCGTGTCGAGTGCGGGGCGGTGGACGGCGCCGACGAGGGTGGTGCCCGCGGCGCTGTCGTCGGTAAGCGCGAGCGCGGAGCAGAAGTAGTCCGAGCCGCGGGAGAAGTTATAGGTGCCGTCGACCGGGTCGACCACCCAAGTCCTCCCGGTGGAGGAGGCGCGTGAGGCCCCCTCCTCGCCGAGCACGCCATCCTCGCCGCGCAGCGCCTCGAGCACCTCCGTGACGAAGGCTTCCGCTGTGCGGTCCGCCTCCGTGACCACGTCGGAGACCGAGGTCTTGTAATCCGTGGTCAGGCCTGCCTCGCGCATGTGAAGCGCGAGTTGGCCGGCGTGGGTGACCAGTGCGGCGGCGAGCGTGGCGTCGTCGGATGCGCGGTGGGCCTCGATGAATTCAGCAGTGGACGTCATGCGGCCCATTATCCACCTTTAGACAGTCATTTTCAGACCGACGATCCCGCCGATAATCATCAGCAGGCACAGGATCTTCGCCAGTGTTACGGGTTCCTGGCCGGTCGCGAAGGAAAAGAGGACCGCGATGCCTGCGCCTACGCCTACCCACACCGCGTAGCCGCTGCCCACTGGCAGCGTGCGCAGGGCGTAGGCGAGCCCGCCCATAGAAATACAGAGGGCGACAAAGAAGATGACCGAGGGCCACAGGCGTGTAAAGCCCTGGGAGCGGTCGAGCGCGATCGCCCACACCGCTTCGAACGTGCCGGAGACAATGAGTACGAGCCAATCCATGGTGACCCACAGTATTGTGCGCACGCGTTCGCCCGGCGAAGACCCGCTGGACTAGACTTCGCTGGTATGCAACCGGAGACTCAGACGCGCATTACGGACCTCGATTCGAAGCTCACCACCATTGAAAAGGTGATGGACCTCGAGGAGATGGCCGCGCGCATCCGGGAATTAGAGCAGCAGGCCGCTGACCCTTCGCTGTGGGACGACCCCGCGCACGCGCAGACGGTGACCTCCGAGCTGTCTAACGTGCAGGCCCGTCTGCGCAAAGTGACCTCCCTGCGCGAGCGTATCGACGACCTGCCGGTGATGGTCGAGCTCGCAGAAGAAGAAGGCGCGCCCGACATGGCCGCCGAGGAGCTCGCGGACGTTGAGGCGAAGGTGGAGTCACTCGAGGTGCAGACCATGCTCTCGGGCGAGTACGACGCGCGCGAGGCCGTGGTGAACATCCGCTCCGGTGCTGGCGGTGTGGACGCGGCCGATTGGGCCGAGATGCTCATGCGCATGTACACGCGCTGGGCGGAAAAGCACGGGCACAAGGTCGATGTCTACGACATTTCCTACGCGGAGGAGGCGGGCATCAAATCTGCCACCTTCGTCGTCCACGGTGACTACATGTACGGGCAGCTCTCGGTCGAGCAGGGCGCGCACCGGCTGGTCCGGATCAGCCCCTTTGACAACCAGGGCCGCCGCCAAACCTCGTTTGCGGAGGTGGAGGTGCTGCCGGTGGTGGAGCGTACCGACCACATCGACATCCCGGACTCAGACATCCGCGTCGACGTATACCGTTCCTCTGGCCCCGGCGGGCAGAGTGTGAACACGACGGACTCCGCGGTCCGCATTACTCACGTGCCGACAGGCATCGTGGTGACCTGCCAGAACGAGAAGTCCCAGATTCAGAACAAGGCCTCTGCGCTCAACGTTTTGCAGTCCAAGCTGCTGGAGAAGAAGCGGCAGGAAGAAAAGGCAGAGCTCGACGCACTCGGCGCGGGCGGCAACGCCTCCTGGGGCAACCAGATGCGCTCCTATGTGCTGCACCCGTATCAGATGGTGAAGGACCTGCGCACTAATTACGAGGTCGGCGACCCGCAGAAGGTGCTCGACGGCGACCTCGACGGCTTCCTCGAAGCCGGCATTCGCTGGCGCAAAGCAGAAGCGCAGGGCGAGAACTAACGTCTCGGCCCTGCGCCTCATTCTGCGTTGCGCAAGCTTAAGCAGTTTATGCGTGGCGCAGATCGATGCCCTTCGTCTCCGGCAGGATGAACATACTGATCAGGGTCAGGATGGCCATTGCGATGACGTAGGTGCCGGATGCCCATGCCATGTCGTGGGCAATGAACCACTGGAAGATGTACGGCGCGGTACCACCGAAGACTGCCACCGAGATGGAGTAGGCAAGGCCGATGGAGCGGGTGCGCTGGTCGGTGGGGAAGACCTCGGACATGATCGAGGAGAGCAGCGCGCCGCCGGCAGCGACCACGATGATGGCCAGGGTGGAGGCAACCAGCAGGGTCCACGGTCGATCGTCGATAAGACCCATGAGCGGCAGCTGCAGGATCGCCAGCAGGATGGCAAAGATGTACATCACCGGCTTGCGGCCGATCTTGTCGGACAGGGCGCCCCACAGCGGCAGGGCGATCAGGCCGGCGGACTGGGCGAACACGGTGACCCAGTACGCGCCCTGGGTGGACATGCCCTGCTGCGAGATGGCGTAGGTGGAAACGTAAGACGTCCAGGTGTAGTGGGACGCGGTGACACCGGAGACCATGCCGATGACCAGCAGAATGTTCAGCAGCGGGGAACGGCGGTTGACGCTCTGGTCCACGGCCTCGTGGGCGCGACGGTCATCGTCCTCGTTGGCCACGGCCTCGTCGAGCTCGGTGAAGTGGTCGGACTCCTTCATGTTGCGGCGCATGTAGAGAGCGAAGACCGCAGCGAAAGCGCTGAGCCAGAACGGGATGCGCCAGCCCCAGGCCGCGATCTGATCGTCGGAAAGCACGAGCGAGATGCAGCCGCCGATGATGTAGGCGATGACCGAGCCGCCGAAGATGGAGAAGTAGACCATCGAGCCCCACTTGCCGCGCTTGGACGGCGGGGCGATCTCCGGGATGTAGCTGTTTGCCGCAGCGGACTCGCCGCCGTGGGCGAAGCCCTGGATGACGCGGATGAGCAGCAGGCCGACGGAAGCCCAGATGCCGACCGTTTCGTAGGAGGGCAGCAGGCCGATCGCGACGGAGGCGACCGCCATCATGATGATGGTGGTCATCAGGACCGACTTGCGGCCCTTGCGGTCTGCGATGTGGCCGAAGATGATGCCGCCGAGTGGGCGGACAAGGAAGCCGACGGCGAAGACGCCGAAGGTGGCCAGAAGCGCAGAGGTCTGGTCGGCCTTGTGGAACATCGCGGCGGCGATGAACGGTGCGAACACCGCGTACGAGCTCCACTCAAACCATTCCAGGATCTGGCCAACGAGGCTGGCACCGAGGGACTTTCTGTCCGCTGGGTACTCGTGGTGATGCTCCGCCGTGGCGGGCTGGGTCGAAGTTGTAGACACGGGGCCTCCCTTTGTATGAGTCGGGGTGTGTTGAACGGAAACTATAATGTGCATCACGATTTTCGGAATGTGATTGGGGGATCACGCGAAACGTTTTTGTGCGCTAGATAACGGGAACGGCGTTTTTGCAGGTGGTTGGGGGTGCAGTACGAAATCGTATTGTCGGCAGGCGTGCGCATAGCGAACCCGCGTGCATAATGCGTACCTAATTCGGGGGAAGTGACCTAGGGGTCGACTACGGGAAATAGTGGCGCTTTTAAGGTGCGACTTACAATTTGTCGCACGTCACATGGATGGGTGCTTACAATGAGTCCATCGGAGACACGCGCACTTGAGCGGGTCATAAGTTCAAAAGCTGTCCCGACGCTGGTGTTTTAAAGGAGGAAAATATGGTTGCTCTCAAACCAGAGGAACTAAGCACAGAAAGTCTCGCCGAGATTTTTGCTGCGGGTGGTCGCCCGGAGAACAGCGAGCGTGAAATTAAGATCATCGACACCACACTGCGTGATGCGCACCAGTCCATCTGGGCTACCCGTATGCGTACCGAGCACATGATGGATCTGCTCGACGACATCACCAACGCGGGCTTCGAGCACGTAGACCTCGTCGCTCCGATTCAGTTCGATGTGCCGGTGCGTTACCTCAGGGAGGACCCTTGGGAGCGTGTCCGCAAGGTGCACGAGAACGCCGCGCCGGGTACGAAGTTTCGCGCCATGGTGCGTTCGCGCAACCTGGCGTCCTTCGATTTCCTGCCGGACGATGTCATCCACGCATGGGTCGAGCGTCTCTACGCCAACGGCTTCCGCGTGATCGGTGCCTTCGACGGCCTGAACGACATTGACAACATTGCGGACACGCTGATCCTGGCCAAGGAGCTGGGTGCTGAGACCTACGGTTGCCTGTCCTACTGCCTGAGCCCGGTACATACCGACCAGCTCTACATTGACAAGGCGCAGGAGCTGGTCGAGCGCACGGACGTCGACCGCATCATGCTCAAGGACGCCGGTGGCCTGCTCACCCCGGACCGCATGAAGACGCTGATCCCGGCGATCCGCAGCGCGATCGGCGAGGACCTCCCGCTCGAGGTGCACACCCACTCCTTGACCGGTCTGTCCCCGTTGACCTACATCTACGCCGCCGAGCTGGGCGTGGACTCCATCCACACCTCCATCGCGCCCCTGGCAAACGGTCAGGGTCAGCCGGCAACCCAGGCGCTTGCACGCGACCTGCGCGCACTGGGCTACAAGGTCAATATCGACGACGAGCGCGTGGATAACGTCAGCAAGAAGCTGCAGGAGATCGCGGACCGCGAGGACAAGCCCGTCGGCAAGCCGCGCGCCTACGACGGCGTGCACTACATGCACCAGTTGCCGGGCGGCATGCTGACCAACTTTGAGTCCCAGCTGGCAACCGCGGGCCTGTCGGACCGTTTCGAGGACCTGCTCTACGAGACCGCGCGCGTGCGCGAAGAGCTCGCGTACCCGATCATGATCACGCCTTTCGCCCAGTTCGTGGGCACCCAGGCCGTGATGAACGTGATCTCGGGCGAGCGCTACTCCGTCGTGCCGAACGAGATCAAGAAGTACGCGCTCGGCCACTATGGCGAGCCGCTCGCACCGATCGACCCGGACGCGCTGGAGAAGATCAAGAAGAACGGCTCCCACGAGATCCAGGAGGGCCGCCCCGAGCTCGAGCCCGCGCTGCCCGGCCTGAAGGAGCAGTACCCGGACGACGACATCGATACGATCCTGTTGCGCGCGAACATCCCGGGTAACAACGTCGATGAGATGAAGCGCTTCGTCGCCGAAGGCCGCGCTGGCCAGGGCGAAGGCATCGCCGGCGGCGAGCTGACCAAGCTGGTCCAGAAGATCTACGAAACCACCACGACGGGCGAGTTCCACCTCAAGTCCGACGACCTTGAAATCAACCTCACCAAAAAAGGAGACAAGTAACCATGTCTGATACCAACTTCAACGAGCTGAAGTCCCTCCTCGAGTGGGTCAACCAGTCCGGCGACATCGAAGAGCTGTCCATTAAGTACGGCGACATCGAGCTTGCCTTGTCCAAGACCCCGGGTGGCCTGAGCCACCTCAAGGCTGCTCCGGCCCCAGCCCCGCAGGCTGCACCGGCACCGGCCGCACCGGAAGCTGCCCCGGCTCCGCAGGCCGCACCGGCACCGGCTGCTCCGGAAGCTGCTCCGGCACCGGAGGCCGCGCCTGAGGCTGCCCCGGCTCCCGCCGCTGAGGCTCCGGCCGACGGCGTCGAGGTGAAGGCCCCGATGGTGGGTACCTTCTACGCTGCGCCGAAGCCCGGCGCTGACCCGTTCGTCAAGGTCGGCGACGAGGTTGAGGTGGGCCAGGTGCTCTGCATCGTCGAGGTCATGAAGCTGATGAACAACATTGAGGCCAAGGTTGCCGGTACCGTCAAGCAGATCCTCGTGGACAACGAGGACGCTGTCGAGCACGGCCAGCCGCTCATGATCATCGAGCCGAAGTAGGTACACCCCTAAACCCCTAGAAAGGTGAGGAGTCCCGCAATGACTGATTTGTTGGGGAGCTTGCTCATCGCTAACCGCGGTGAGATCGCACTTCGCATCATCCGTGCTTGCAAGGAGCTCGGTATCAAGTCCGTGTTGGCCTACTCGGAGGGCGATCGTGATTCGCTGCCGGTGAAGGAGGCGGACAAGGCCGTCTGCATCGGCCCGGCCAACGCAGCCAAGAGCTACAACAGCCCCGAGCTGGTTGTTTCCGCGGCGATGGCCTACAAGGTCGACGCCATCCACCCCGGCTACGGCTTCCTGTCCGAGAAGGCTGACTTTGTCAAGATGGTCGAGGACGAAGGCATCGGCTTCGTTGGCCCCTCGTCCGAGCACATCCGCCGGATGGGCGACAAGATCGAGGCAAAGCGCATCGCACAAAGCGCCGGCGTGCCCACGGTGCCCGGCTCGGACGGCGTGGTCACCGAGTTCGACGAGGCGCTGGAGGTAGCCAAGGAAACCGGCTTCCCGCTGCTGATCAAGGCCGCTGCCGGTGGCGGTGGCCGCGGTATGCGCGTGGTGGAGTCCGAGGAGACGCTGGAAAAGGACCTCAACGAGATCATGAACGAGGCACAGTCCGCGTTCAATGATTCGTCGGTCTACATCGAGCGCTACCTTACCGACATTCGCCACATCGAGATCCAGGTGCTTGCCGACGGCGAGAACGCCATCGCACTGGGGGAGCGCGACTGCACCTCGCAGCGCCGCAACCAGAAGCTCATCGAGGAAGCGCCTTCCCCGGCGATCGACGATGAGCTGCGCGAGGGCCTCCAGCAGGCAGCGATCAACCTGTGCAAGGAGGTCGGCTACAAGAACGCCGGCACGGTGGAGTTCGTGTTCGACAACATCGAGCGCAAGTACTACTTCATCGAGATGAACACCCGTATCCAGGTGGAGCACCCGGTCACCGAAATGATCACTGGCGTGGACCTGATCCAGGAGCAGCTGCGTATCGCCTCCGGGCAGAAGCTGCGTCTGACCCAGGACGATGTGGAGATTCGTGGCCACGCTATCGAGTGCCGCATCAACGCGGAGGACCCGAACGAGAACTTCGCGCCGCGCCCGGGCACAATCGAGCACTTCCGTGCTCCCGGCGGCTTCGGTGTCCGCATGGATTCGCACATCGAATCCGGCTACACCATCCCGCCGTTCTACGACTCGATGGTGGGCAAGCTCATCTGCTGGGCAGAGGATCGCGACGCCGCGATCGAGCGCACCCTGCGCGCGCTCGGCGAGCTGACCACCGACGGCGTGGTGACCACCGGCCCGTTCCAGGCCTTCCTGCTCAACAGCGAGCAGTTCCGGAGCGGTGACATCAACACCGGTTACGTCGCCAAGATGCTCGAGTCAGCAGGCGAGATCCCGACCGAGGAGTAGCCACCCAACGTCACTGTAAGGAGATCGAGGAATGCTGGTCGCCGTGGCCATGCTGGTCGGGGCGATCGTTCCCGTCCAGACCGCGATTAACACCCGCTTTCGCCAAAGCGTGGGTTCGCCGATCGGGGCGACCTTTATCTCCTTCATCCTTGCAGTGGCAGCTTCTTCCATCATTGCCGCCATAGCCACACACACCCTGGTCCCGGACCTGGCGCTTGTCGCCTCCGAACCTTGGTGGGTGTGGCTTGGCGGCTTTATGGGCGTGATGTTCATCGCCGGCAACATCGTGCTCTTCCCAGAGCTCGGCGCGGTGCAGACCACGATCCTGCCCATCTTGGGGCAAGTGATCATGGGGCTGCTTGTCGACGCCACGGGGCTCTTTCATTACCCACCCACCCCAGTCGGGCCACTCCGGCTACTCGGTGCTCTCATCGTGCTCATCGGCATTGCGATGGTGCTGGAGGTTGGTCGTGGGGTGCCGCTGCACGGCACTGCCCGCGGCTCACGCGCCTGGGCGCTGCGCGGTTTCGGTGTGTTGATGGGGATGGGGTCCGCGACGCAGACCGCCGTCAACGGATACCTGGGCAGGGTGCTGCATAGCCCGATTCAGGCCGGTCAGATTTCGCTCGCCGTGGGCTTGATTGTGCTTTTGGTTTTGGTGCTCGTGCTGCCCGCACCTCGCGCCGCGGTGGCCTCCGGCGTTGCGCCGGGACCATGGTGGATGTGGCTGGGCGGCCTGCTCGGTGCCGTCTTCGTCTTCGGCGGCGCGACCCTTTCGCCCATCCTGGGCACAGGCACCACCGTGATCGGTTCGCTCGTCGGCATGATTATCTGCGGCCAGCTGCTCGAATCTTTCGGTATCGGCGGCGGTAAGAAGGGGCTGCCCACGCCATTTAGGCTCGCGGGCCTGGCAATCGTGCTGGTAGGCGTGGCCATGGTGCGTCTGCTCTGATGGGGATGGCAGCGGTCTGGCGATTTTAGAGAATATCAAGGGAGCGGCTAGGATATATTAATGTATCTGAATATTCCCTGTCACGTCTGAAAGGTTTTGCCGTGAAGAAGTTTGCTGCCGCAGCGCTTGCCGCCGCGATGTCCCTGTCCGTTGTTGCCCCGGCTGCGGATGCTGCGTCGAACAAGATGGAGAACTACGGCGCGGTGTGCCGCATCTCCTTGGACGGCGATCTGAAGGGTAAGAGCGGGCGTTGGGACCGTTCGAAGGTCAACCGTTCGCAGGAACTCGGTAAGCTTACCGAGGACAATGTTGGCGCGGTGCGCGCTTCTGCCGATCTGGGCCAGGCTTTTGGCTCCTCTGATGCGGATGCCATTGCTGCGGCCAACAACGCTGAAGCGATCCAGGCCTGCAAGGAGGGCAAGAACTACGTCTCCGAGGAGATGGACGGCTGGAAGCAGGCCGGCATCATCATCGGCGTCATCCTCGTCGCGCTGAGCGGCCTCGCATCTGTTGCAGGCCCTGCGCTGCAGCAGTTCCTCTAGACCTGCAAAGCCGTTGTAGCCCGTACCGTGCATTGCGCGGTGCGGGCTTTGTGCTGTGCGGGGTGAACTGTGGTCCTAGAGCTTGGTGCGCCAGCGCTCGAGCGTGAGCGTGGGGGACAGCGCACGTGAGACACAGGTAGCGAAGGCGCCGTTTTCGTGGCGCTCCTCGGTGAAGATACTGTCTCGGTGGTCGGGAGTGCCGTCGACAACCCGCATGATGCAGGTGCCGCAGGTGCCTTCGCTGCACTGGGACAGGATCGGCACATCCTCGTCTTCGAACACGTCGAGGACGGATTCGCCCTCGGGGATGTGGTAGGTCTCGCCGTTGAAGATCACGTCGAAGGCACCGTCGGCCTCGTGGTTGCCCGCGAGTACCTCCTCGGTCGCCCGGAACGCTTCGAAGTGGATGTTTTCCTTAGGGAGCACCTTGCTCGCAGTGGCAATGACGCTGTCCATGAATCCCTGCGGCCCACACACATACAGGTGCGTGTCCTCCGGCGGCACGTTGGACTCCGCGAGCGCCTCCTCGATGTACCCGGACTGCTTCTCGCGCTCGCCGGTGGCGAAGATGCTCTTCGTCTGGCCCTGCAGGTAGGTGTCGATGAGGTGGCGCATCAGCGCACGCTCCTCGCTAGAAGCGAAGTAGAGCACGGAATAGTCCGCCTCCTGGATCTGCAGCTCTCGCGCAAGCGAGAAGATCGGAGCGATACCCACGCCAGCACCGACGAGGACCGAACGCTTGGCTCCTTCGGCCAGTGCAAAATTGTTTCGCGGCGGGTGGATACGAACGGTGTCGCCGGGCTCGATATTGTGCGCCGCGATCGATCCGCCGCGCGAATTGTCCTCCAGCTTGACCTCGATGCCGTAGGTAGCGCGCTGCGTGCCGGGCTCCTTCCCGAGGTAATGCGTGGGGTAGAGGGAGAACTGCCGGACAAGCTCTTCCCCTTCCGGCGTGCGGAGCAGGAAGTCGGCGTGGCAGCCGGGCTCGTACCCGGGCAGCGGGGAACCGTCCTGCGTTTCAAGCGTGATCAGCGCAATGCCGTGGGCACGCTCGACGTCGGTGGCGACTAGCTCGATGATTTCTTCGGAGTCTGTTTGGGCAGGGGCTTGGGTCGGGGGTGCGGCTGGGGGTGGGGAAGCGGGTTTCCGGCTATTAAACGCGGCTTCTCGGTCTGCCGCATTCGGGTCGTTCTGCTTCTTCTTGCCTCCAAAGAGTGCGGAAAAACCGCCCATACCCTTGCCGTATCCCATCGCGACCTCCATTGCGAAATTCTTCATCCAAAAAGCGGTACGAATCAGTTGCCGAGCAACCTTGTAATGGATAGTATAAAGCCACGCAAAAAGTGATCGACAATACACCTAAGTGTGACTATTAGTTAAATAACACTCGTTGGTCGTTGTTGATCGCCTTCACTGGTTTTGCTGTAAGCCATATTCACCAGCCGCTGCCGCGGCCCCCTAATTAAAGGGAAGGGAACGTAAATGACTGCCAGTACAGAAGCCCGCGAGGAGCAGGGCTACCAGAACCCGGTGCGTCCGGAGGTTCTGCCGATGTCGGACAATCCCTACGAGGATTTCCGTTACTTCTACCGCGACGGAATGCCGCTGCGCCCGGCCCCGAAGCGCCGGACGAGCCGCCCGGGCTGGTCCAAGCTGCGCCACAACCTCTTTGACCGTTGGCACACCGTGGCCGACGACTGGGACGGCTACGACAGCTTCCAGACCAAGCTGCTGGATGACCACATGTGGCAGACCGATGAGACGGGCGCGAAGCTGGCCGAGGCCTTCAAGCGTGACGGGGCGGAGAAGTCCCGCGCCGACTTTGAAACGGCGCTGAACGAGGGCATCGACAAGGTCGCGGACCCGGCACCGGAGCTCGTCGACTTCTTCGCGGAAGTGGACAATGTGCCGGACTGGATCGACCTTGAAGCCGCAGAACGCGGCCGCATTGCCTACTACAACGTCACCCCGTCCTCGGAGTTGCTGTCCATCGCTTTTGCCTACTGGGCCACCACGATGGAGGACCGCACCTCGGCAGCAACCGGCGAGACCGCCATGTTCGAAATTGAGTCCTTCACCCGCATCATTGAGACGGTGAAGTTCTTCGTCGACCTGGGTAAGAAGGGCGTGTTCGACCGCTACAGCGACGGCCTGAAGGCCGCGGTCCGCGTCCGTCTGCTCCACGCCCAGGCGAACCGCGGCCTGGAGAAGCTCTGGGGGCCCGACCACTACAACGAGTTCGGCCGCCCGATCGGTTCCTCCTTCCTCGTCTCCGGCGAAGGCTGGTTCGCGCTCATGCCGATCGGCGTGGACGAGTTCTTCGGTCGCCCCCACACCGGCGAGGAGTGGGACGACGTTGCCATGTACTGGGCCTGGGTGCTCTACTTCATGGGCGCGGAGGAGCGTCTCATCCCCAAGACGGGCGATGAGATGCGCAAGATGACCGACTTCATCTACGCCAACGGCGGGTACTCCTCGATGTACCACGTGCGCGTGGCCACCGCTCTGATGGGGATCCTCGAGGACCTGGACCCGCAGATGCCGGGCCAGGTGCTGGGTGCCCTGTCGCTGATTATCGGCGACGAGGAGACGCAGTTCATGGTGAAGGGCTCCCGCTTCGAGGGCACCCGCTACCTGCACTGGAAGATCGCGTTCCTGCTCAAGGCGAAGGCGGAAGCGGTGATCTACCGCGTACTCGACAAGCTCCCCGGAGCGAATGCGAGGAAGGTGAAGAAGGCTGCGGACGGCAACCCGCCGTGGTCTGACGTGCTCAAGCAGATCGAGGACTACATCGCGGAGAAGGCCCCGGACGTCAAGGCCGAATACAAGCTGCACGACACCTCGAAAGAAGGCCTGCGCTAAACCGGCGCAGGGCACCTTCGAACCCATCCCTCACCCCTAGATACAACGACATCCTTAAAAAGGAGCACACTCATGACTCAGACATTCACTGATAACCCGTTGGCCGCAGACCACTACGACCGTTCTGACTGGCCGGCGGCGCGCGGCGACCGGGAGGCATTCGTCGCAAAGTTCGGCGAAGCCCGCGCCAAGCGCTTCGAGCAGGCGCTGTGGGCGATGGACCCCATCGCCGATGCGCTCTACACCAGCGGCAACAAAGCCAAGGACATCATGCCGAACCTGCGCGAGGCGCTTGCCCGCGGTGAGGCCGACGAGAATACCCTGCCCGAGGTCAAGGCGCTTATCGACGATATGAACGCGGCCCTCGACGGCGTGGACTGGGAGCGCCTGGAGCGCGGCCAGCGCGCGGCACTGTCTATCCCGGTGCTTGCGCAGAATCTCTCGCTCGGCCCTGGCGCGCTGGTCCACACCTACGCCACCCCGTCGATTGCCAACATCCTGGTCAACACCGGCGAGCTCACCGAGGGTGCGGTACACCGCCTGGCGTACACCACCAACTGGATCTACTCCGTCTACCTGAAGGACGGCCTGAAGCCGGGCAACGTCAGCTACATCCACACCGGCATGGTGCGCGCGATGCACGCACACGTGCGCCGCGTGCAGACTCAGCTGGGCCTGGACACCTCTGACTGGGGTGCGCCGATCAGCGAGTTCGACATGTTCCGCACCTGGTTCGACTTTACCTACATCGCCTTTACCTACCTGCGTAACCTGGGCTACCGCCTCACGCTGGAGGAGGAGCAGGACCTCTTCTACCTGTGGCGCGTCGTCGGTGTCATGCTCGGTATTCCGCGCGACATTCTGGAGCCGGAGACCGACATCGACGCTTCCCAGGAAAGCATCGACGCGATCCACTTCATCGACGGCGAACCGAACGAGGCCTCCCACGCGCTTGTGGAGGCGCTGTTCAGCGGGTTCCGCACCAACGTTAAGCAGCTGCTGCCGTTCCCGGACGAGTCCATCGACGACTGGATGTACGCCGCCACCCGCATCATGCACGGCGATGAGGTGGCCGATATCTATGACGTGCCGCACGCGGCCTCGCGTCCCTTCGTCGAGCTCGACCTGCCGCTCGTCCAGCAACGCTTTGACCTGCTGCGCGCGAACCCGGAGGCGCTGGAGCAGGAGGTCAAGCAGAACCACCAGACGCTGCTAGACGCCCTGACCGAAGAAACCTCCTACATGGGCCAGGACGAAGGCATCAAAATGAGCGATGGCGCTTACAGGCCAGGCGCGTAGTGCTATAGTTCACAACCGAGATAAAAACCAAGAAAGGAACACAATGGCAAATCAGTATCGCGTCCAGAACCCGGTCAACAACGAGGTCGTGGAGACCTTCGACTACGCAACTGACCAGGAGATCAAGGACATCCTGGACCGCTCCGAAGAAGCGTTCAAGACCTGGCGTCACACTACCTACGAGGAGCGCGCCGCGATCGTTTCCAAGGCAGCTCAGCTGCTGAAGGAGCGCGCGGAAGAGCTGGGCAAGATCATGGCTCAGGAGATGGGTAAGTCCGTGCCGGAGGGCGCATGGGAGGCCGACTTCTCCGGCGACATCATGCAGTTTTACGCAGACCACGCCGCCGAGCACTCGGCTGATCAGAAGGTCGACGTCCCGGGCGGTAAGGCAGTGGTGCGCCGCCTGCCGCTGGGTACGCTGCTCGGCATCATGCCGTGGAACTTCCCCGTTTACCAGGTCGCTCGTTTCGCGGGCCCGAACCTGATGAACGGCAACTGCATCATCCTCAAGCACGCGGAGATCACCCCGAAGTCCGCTGCGGCCTTCGAGGAGATTCTCAAGGAGGCAGGCCTGCCGGACGGCGTGTTCATCAACGTCTACGCCACCCACGACCAGATCGCGGACATCATCGCTGACCCGCGTGTGCAGGGTGTCTCGCTCACCGGTTCCGAGCGCGCTGGCGCGAAGATCGCGGAGACCGCGGGCAGGAACCTGAAGAAGGTTGTGCTCGAGCTCGGCGGCACTGACCCGTACGTCATCCTGGACTCCGCCGACATCAAGACCGCGGCGCAGGACGCATGGGCAAAGCGCGTGCAGAACGCCGGCCAGGTGTGCACCTCCAACAAGCGCATCATCGTCATGGACGACATCTACGACGAGTTCGTCGACGAGATGGTCAAGATCGCGGAATCCTTCAAGAAGGGCGATCCGTCCAACCCGGGCGAAAACGAGTACTACCCGATGTCCTCCCGCCAGGCTGCGGAGCTGATCGACGACCAGGTCAAGCGTGCAGTTGCCAAGGGTGCGAACCTGCGCACCGGTGGCGTGCTGGAAGACAACTCGGCGTACTACTCCCCGGCAGTGCTGACCGACCTGCCGGTGGGCTCCGACGAGTACTACGAGGAGTTCTTCGGCCCAGTCGCGGAGATCTACAAGGTATCTTCCGAGGAAGAGGCCGTCGAGCTGGCGAACAACTCCTACCAGGGTCTCGGCGGTGCGGTCTTCTCCGAGGACACTGAGCGTGCGATCAAGGTCGCTGACCAGATTGACACCGGCATGATCCACGTCAACCTCGGCCAGTACTTCTCCGCAGTGCTGCCCTTCGGTGGCGTGAAGCGCTCCGGCTTCGGCCGTGAGCTGTCCGTGTTTGCGCTCGACGAGTTCGTGAACAAGCAGTACCTCTACGTGAACGACTAAGAAGTTCACAGGCGCTCGCGTCTTCGCACTGAAGGCGGCGCGATGCACCTACTGCCTGCGGGAAAGCCCCGGGCCGTGCCTTTGATACGCGCGGCCCGGGGCTTCACCTGTCACACCAGTAACAGGTAGAGTCGGAGCGGTGATCAAATTCTCGAATGTCACCAAGGTTTACCCCACGTCGACCCGGCCTGCGCTGGACAACGTGTCCTTCACCATCAATGACGGGGACTTCGTCTTTCTCATCGGCCCGTCCGGGTCCGGTAAGTCCACGTTTCTGCAGTTGATGATCCGTGAGGAAAACGTCACTTCGGGCGACATCTACTTCAACGACTTTCACGTCAACGCGCTGCGCGGCAAAGACGTCAACCTGCTGCGCCAGTCCATTGGCTACGTCTTCCAGGACTTCCGGCTGCTGCCGAAGCTCAGCGTGTACGACAACGTTGCATTTGCGCTTGAGGTGATTGGCAAGTCGAAGTCGCGCATCCAGAAGCTCGTGCCGGAGGCCCTCGAGCTCGTCGGCCTCGACGCGAAGGCGAACCGCATGCCGAACGAGCTGTCGGGCGGTGAGCAGCAGCGTGTAGCGATTGCGCGTGCGTTCGTCGATAAGCCTGCGCTCATGCTTGCCGACGAGCCGACGGGCAACCTCGACCCCGCCACCGCCGACGAGATTCTCGCGCTCCTTGGGCGCATCAACCGGATGGGCACCACCGTGGTGATGTCCACGCACAACGCGCGCGCGGTCAACGACATGCGCAAGCGCGTGATGGAACTCGATTTGGGCAGGCTCGTGCGCGACGACGAGCACGGCGTCTACGGAAACGTGAGGGGATAGCAATGAACTGGAACTTTATCTTCCGCGAGGGGTTCCGCGGACTGGGCCGCAACATCACGATGACGATCGCGCTGGTGATCACCACCGCGCTGTCTCTCGTGCTCGTCGGAGCCGGCATTTTGATTTCCCAGGCGACCTCGGACACGAAGGACCTGTACCTGGATCGCGTCGAGGTGATGATCGAGCTGGACGAGGAGATCTCGGCCAACGATAAGGACTGCTCCTCGGAGGCCTGCAAGGAAGTGCGCGACACGCTGCAGGCCGACAGTGGGGTAGAGCAGGTGACGTTCCGCTCCCGCGAGCAGTCCTTTGAGCGCTTCAAGGAGCTCTTTGAGGAATCCGAGCCGGAGCTGGTGCGCGAGACCACGGCCGAAGCGCTGCCGGCCGCACTCCACGTGCGTCTGACGGACCCGGCCGACACCACCCCGATTGAGAAGGTGGCGGATATGCCGCAGGTCACGGTGGTGACTGACCAGGCCGACACCGTGCGCGAGGCCGCCGGGACGATGGACACCTTCCGCAACGTTACGTTTACGGTGGCGGCCGCGCAGGCGCTCGCGGCGATCTTCCTGATCGTGAACATGGTGCAGCTGGCCGCGTTTAACCGCCGCGACCAGATCGGCATCATGCGCATGGTGGGTGCCTCCCGCTGGTTTACGCAGGCCCCGTTCGTGCTTGAGGCGCTGATCTCGGTGTTCATCGGCGCGGTGCTGGCCACCGTGCTGACCTGGGTGGGCAAGCGCTCGATTGTCGACCCGATGCTGGGTGACCTCTACGCCTCCGCGCTAATCGCCCGCGTACCGGACTCCGCGGTGTGGACCGTCATGCCGCTCGTGGGGCTGGGCGCGATGGTCGTCGGCGCGATCGCGGCGCAGGTGGCGCTTCGCTCCTACGTGCGCAAGTAGTAGACTGGTCTTCCTTATGGCCAAGAAGAGTAAAAAGAAGAAGCTGAGCAACACCGGGGTTTTGGCGACCAACCGGAAAGCTCGGCATGACTACAACATCTTGGACACCTGGGAAGCCGGCATCGTGCTGCAAGGCACGGAAATCAAGGCGCTGCGCGAGGGCAAGGTGTCGCTGGTCGAGGCCTTCGCCACCATCGACAACGGTGAAGTCTGGCTGCGCAACATGCACATCCCCGAGTACTCGCGCGGCCACTGGACCAACCACCCGCCGCGACGCACCCGCAAACTCTTGCTGCACCGCCGCGAGATCGACTCGCTAGCGGGCAAACTTCGCGACGGCAACAAGACGCTTATCCCCCTGTCGCTCTACCTGAAGGACGGCCGAGCGAAGCTCGAGCTCGGCCTGGGGCAGGGCAAGCAGGACTACGACAAGCGCCGCGCGATCAAGCGCCGCACCGAGGATCGCGAAATCGCCCGCGACATGGGCCGCAAGTTCAAGGGGATCAAGGCTTAAAGGCGTTTCCCGCTACGGTGGGGCGCATGAAGACTGCATTGATTACCGGCGCGTCGCGTGGCATTGGTCGCGCGATCGCCGACGAGCTAGGCAAAGACCACCACATCATCGCCGGAGCGTCGAAGGATGCCTCCGAGATCGTCGCCGCGCTGCCGAGCGCCGAGCCCTTCGAGGTTGACCTCACCGATTCTGCGGCGCTGTGCCGCGCAGCCGCACGCATCGAGCAGGTCGACGTGCTCATCCACGCCGCGGGCGTGCTGCACAAGGCACCCTTCGACCAGCTCACCGAGGCCCAGTGGCGCGAGACTATGGAGGTCAATGTCCACGCCCCCGTCACCCTGACCCGCGAGCTTCTGCCCGCTTTACGACGCTCACGTGGCCTCCTTGTCACCATCAACTCCGGTGCCGGCTTCTTCGGAGTCCCCGAGAACTCCGCCTACTGCGCCTCCAAATTCGCACTGCGGGGCTTCACCGATGCCCTCCGCCTCGAAGAGGCAGGCAGCATCCGGATCACCTCGCTGCACCCGGGGCGTACAAACACAGACATGATCTCCGCCCCGACCCACGGCGATGCGCTGAAGATGGACGCGGCGTCGGTAGCCAAGGCCGCCCGCCTTGCCGTCGACGCGGGCCCCGACGCCGTGGTGGACTTCCTACGCATCACGCCGACCGGGATGGAATAGTCCTTGGTCCTTGCGGTTGGAATAGGGGAGAGGTAAAGTAATCTCTCCTACGGTTCCCGTAGTTGAAATGGGGTCGATTCAGGTTTCGACTTCATCGACTAAGCCAGGGGAAGCGTGCCGGTGCAGGCTGGAGACCACCGTAAGCGTCGCAGCAACCAATAAACGCAGAGAAGAACTCTCAGCGTGACTTCGCCCTCGCTGCCTAAGAGCTAGCGACCGCGAGTCTGTCAGGCCGGGGCCGTCCCCGACCCGGTACCTGGCATCGACTTAGGGGACTTGCCTTCCCGGCCTGTGAGTGGGCCGCGGAAGGGACTCCTTTTCACTCACTGGGCTCATCATCCGGACATGTCCGCCTGATCCGGAGGGCCGAGCAGAGGTAGCGTGCGGACTGCGCACGGAGAAGCCCTGGCGCGGTGATGAAGGACCCGGGTTCAATTCCCGGCGGCTCCACCTAGTGCGATTTCCCCCGGTCTGTTTGGCCGGGGGATTTCTTTTGTTTGGGCAGGTAGCATCGGTAAATGAAAGAGCGGGAACGTGCAACAAGGCGCGATAGTGATCACCCTGTAGACCACGTCTAGACCACGGGACCTGGGAGATGATTTACATCATCATGAAGCCTTTGAAGTTGGGGAATTCTGTTCGTCGAGCCTGAAACTGAAATGACACCAGCAGTAACAGGGTGAGGAGGGAATAGATGGATTTCGACGATGCTATCGATCAGCTGAATAATGAAACTGGAGTAGTCGATAATGACTACCTCTCTCCTCAGCGTGAAGAGCGCCTTCTGCGGGCTTACCTCGACGCGGTTCGATCAGGGAAAACTGTTACGAATGCAGAGGCTAAAAGGGAGTTTCTTGAGATTTTCGAAGAGCCGATCTATTTCGAGGAGAACTTCTATTCCGAACAAGGTGTCTTGGACGCCTTTGAGTTGGCGCGGACGTTTGGAGCAATGAAGCCTGTGGTTTCGTTAAACTTCCCGAGCCTTGAAGACATGGACCTTTATCGCAGGCACTAGCCGACCACTAAAGAACAACCCACCCATCACTGCACGTGGTGGGTTTTTCATGCCCACCTGTCGGTGGGTTTTCGTGATTTAAGGAGATACCAATATCAAGAACCGTGTACGACCGTGGGTATGCAAGTTCGCCGCCGAGGCTGCTAGCTAGCGCCGGGCAGGGAAGCATACCCAGCCAGCATGCTCCACAAGAGCTTGCCGATGCCGAAGGCCGGGAAGGCGGCGTCGATAGGCCTGCGGAGTCCGCGCCGTGTTCAAGGATCTCGCACCAAGGCGAGACAAGCGCCAGGCCGCGAGAGCCGCTCGCGACGATCTTCAGGGACGGTGTGACGCGATCAACCGGGAAGTCCCTCCGGTGTTGTCTGTAGTTGATCCACGGCGGGGAATGGGAGGGTGCGACGCTCTCGTGCGAACCGGATCCCGTGTGAGCCGCCTACCCCCGCCAGAGAATTAGGAAACATGCGTGTAGTGTAATTATGCAATCGCATGGGGGCGAGGGTTGCCTAACCTTGGTCACTGATCTAGGTTTCTTTGAGGTAACCCTATCCTTACTTTTACGACACAAGGAGTTTTCTACATGCTTCGTCACCCACGTACCGCCCTCGCAGCGGCCATCACCGCTGCGGCCCTCGCTATTACTGGCTGCACGGCGGCTGAAGAGTCTACGGGCGGCGAGGAGACCGCGACGTCGGCAAGCGATGCGACGCAGGCGGAAAGCGCCGAAGGTACCGTGACCGTCGAGGACAACTACGGCTCCAAGGAGGTGCCGAACCCGCCGAAGCGCGTGGTGGCGCTGGATAACCGCTCCTTCGAGCTGCTGGACGAGTGGGGCGTTAAGCCGGTGGCGGCGGCGCGTGCGCTCGTGCCGGTGACGATCCCGGGTATTGCTGATGATGAGGACATCGTTGACATCGGCAACCACCGCGAGCCGAACCTCGAGGCGATCGTCGCTGCCGAGCCGGACGTGGTTGTCTCCGGGCAGCGCTTCGAAAAGTACGACGAGGATATTGAGAAGCTCGTCCCCGACGCAGTACTTGTGGACTTCGAGCCGCGCGATGGCGAGAGCCTGGACGCGGAGCTGATCCGCCAGACCGAGGCGCTGGGCACCATCTTCGGCAAGGAAGCTGAAGCGGAGAAGACCATCCAGGACTTCAAGGACGCGCTCGAGCGCGCGAAGAAGGCCTACAACCCGGAGCAGAAGGTCATGGCCGTGAACGTTTCCGGTGGTGAGATCGGTTACGTCGCTCCGGGCATCGGCCGCGTGTGGGGCCCGCTGTTTGATCTGATCGGCATGACCCCTGCACTCGAGGTGGACAACGCATCCGACGATCACCAGGGCGATGACATCTCCGTCGAGGCGATCGCCAGCGCCAACCCGGACTGGATCCTCGCACTCGACCGCGACGCCGCGATCAAGACCCAGGACTCGCCGGCTGCGCTGACCGTGCTCTCTGACTCCGCCGCGCTGCAGAACGTGAAGGCTATTCAGGAGGACCATGTGTATGTTGCGCCGAACGACACGTACACTAATGAGTCGATCATCACATACACCGAGATCCTGAACGAGCTCGCCGAGAAGTTTGAGAACGCTTAGTCAATGACAGCACCGCTCCAGACCGACACCCCCACCCGCCCCGCGCTCCTGAACTGGAAGCTCGGGGTGGGTGTGGGTGTTGTGCTGTGTCTGCTTGTAGCCTCGCTGGCGGTCGGCCAGTACGACATCCTCGGCACCGACGACGGGTGGGCCATGTTCCAAACCACCCGCGTGCCGCGCACAATCGCGCTCGTGCTCGCCGGTGCCGCGATGGCGATGAGCGGGCTGATCATGCAGATGCTCACGCAAAATCGCTTCGTCGAACCGACGACCACTGGTACCACCGAGTGGGCGGGGCTGGGGCTGCTGGCGTCGTACGTGTTCATGCCGGACGCGTCGATAATTGCCCGCATGCTGCTCTCCGTGATTTTTGCCTTCGTGGGCACCATGGTGTTCTTCGCGTTTCTGCGCAAAGTGACGCTGCGCTCGAGCCTGATCGTGCCGATCGTGGGCATCATGCTCGGTGCGGTGGTCAGTTCGATTTCGACGTTTTGGGCGCTGCAGACCGACCTTTTGCAATCGCTCGGAGTCTGGTTTGCTGGCTCGTTTACCAGCGTGATCGCCGGGCAGTACGAAGTGCTGTGGGTCGTACTGCTGGTGGTGATCGCCGTGTTCTTCTACGCCGACCGGCTCACCGCCGCAGGACTTGGCGAGGACATCGCGACCAACATCGGGCTGAACTACAACCGCATCGTCTTCGTCGGTACTGGGCTCGTCGCCATCGCCGCCGGTGTCGTAACTGTGGTGGTAGGCAACCTGCCGTTTCTGGGGCTGATCGTGCCGAATATTGTGAGTATGGTGCGTGGCGACGACCTGCGCTCCAACCTGCCCTGGGTCTGTCTGCTGGGCATAGGCATTGTCACTGTCTGTGACTTGCTCGGGCGTACGATCATCGCGCCTTTCGAAATGCCGGTATCTGTGATCCTGGGCGTCGTCGGAGCTGTAGTCTTCGTCGCGCTGATTGTGAGGCAGACTCGTCGTGGCTAATACAACGATCGAAGCTGGGACTGACCGGTTCGTCGGTGCGTTCCAAACCTCCAAGAGCAAGCGGCGCTACTGGCTGGTGCTCTCCGTGCTCCTGGCAGCGGCTGTGCTGTTTACCTTCGGGCTGATCGGCTACGAAAACCCGATGGAGTTCGGGTCTCGTGGCTACTGGCTCATCGCGGAGCGTCGGTCAACCGCAGTGGTAGCGATGCTGATCGTGGCCGTATGCCAGGCCGCCGCAACAGTGTCTTTCCAGACGGTGACGAACAACCGCATCCTCACGCCCTCGATCATGGGCTTTGAGTCGCTATATATCGCGATTCATACGGCGACGGTCTACTTTCTTGGTGCGGCGGGGCTGGCGCAAGCGCACACCACGCAGATGTTTGTGCTCCAACTGGTGCTCATGGTGGGTTTGAGCTTGCTGCTGTATTCCTGGCTTCTCGTCGGGGAGGGCAACAACATGCACGCCATGCTGCTCGTCGGCATCGTCATCGGCGGGGGACTGGGCAGTGTGTCGACGTTCATGCAGCGCATGCTGACCCCGAGCGAGTTCGACGTGCTCACCGCGCGTCTCTTTGGCTCGGTCAACAACGCCGATCCTGCCTACTACCCGCTGGCGGTGCCGCTCGTGGTGGTGTCGGTCGCGCTACTCGCGTGGAATGCGCAAAGGCTGAACGTGCTTGCCCTGGGCCGCGATGTGGCGATTAATCTCGGCGTGCAGCACAAGAAGCACGCAGTCTTTACGCTCGTGCTGGTCTCCGTGCTCATGGCGGTCTCCACCGCGCTGGTCGGCCCGATGACTTTCCTCGGTTTCTTGGTGGCCACGCTGGCTTACCAATTCACCGATACCTACGACCATCGCTACATCTTCCCCATGGCAATGCTGTTGGGGTACTGCATCTTGGCAGGCGCATACTTTGTCATGAATCATGTCTTCTACGCGCAGGGCGTAGTGTCCATCATCATCGAACTGGTAGGAGGGATCACCTTCTTGGTGGTCATCCTCAGGAAGGGACGACTGTGATCACGCTGAGCAATGTAAGCAAGGCTTACACCGAGGACGTGGCCATCGGACCGGTCAACATGCAGATCCCAGCGGGTGGTATCACCGCTCTCGTGGGGCCGAACGGTGCCGGGAAATCGACGCTGCTCACCATGATCGGCCGACTGCTGTCTATCGACTCCGGCACCGTCGAAATCGGCAGCATGGATGTCACCAGCGCAAAATCCAAGGACCTGGCCAAAATCATCTCGATCCTGCGCCAGGAAAACCACTTTGTCACCCGCCTGACTGTGCGCCAACTCGTTGGCTTCGGCCGCTTCCCGTACACGCAGGGCCGCCTCAACGCGGAGGACGAGGAGATCATCTCCAAGTACATCGACTTCCTCGGGCT
Organism: Corynebacterium sp. HMSC074A01; assembly: GCF_001831515.1. GTDB lineage: Bacteria > Actinomycetota > Actinomycetes > Mycobacteriales > Mycobacteriaceae > Corynebacterium. The sequence goes on along the minus strand of NZ_KV825596.1, from coordinate 478 downwards.
GCGCGGCCTCGAGGGCCGCTACCTCGACCAACTCTCGGGTGGGCAGCGCCAGCGCGCCTACGTCGCGATGGTGTTGTGTCAGGAAACGGACTATGTGCTTCTCGACGAGCCACTGAACAACCTCGACATCGCCCACTCCGTGGAGATGATGAAGCACCTGTACTCCGCGGCCAAGGAATTCGGACGCACGATCATCATCGTGCTGCACGACATCAACTTCGCCGCCCGCTACGCGGACTACATCTGCGCGGCCAAAGACGGCCAGATCGCCGCCTTCGGCACGCCGGACGAGATCATGCGAGATGAGTTGTTAACCAAGATTTTCAATACGCCGGTGAAAGTCATCGAGGGCCCACACGGGCCATTAGCGACGTACCACTAACGCTTATTGATCACTTTGCTCGCTTGAAAACCCCCACTGCGCTGGGGGTTTGCGTGTTTGTTGTGAAGATGGTTAAGTATTTTCTCGTTGCCGCGA
>NZ_KV825595.1 GCF_001831515.1 Corynebacterium sp. HMSC074A01 | reverse complement strand
GGCACTGTTGCAAATAGTCGGTGGTGATAAACTTATCATCCCCTTTTGCTGATGGAGCTGCACATGAACCCATTCAAAGGCCGGCATTTTCAGCGTGACATCATTCTGTGGGCCGTACGCTGGTACTGCAAATACGGCATCAGTTACCGTGAGCTGCAGGAGATGCTGGCTGAACGCGGAGTGAATGTCGATCACTCCACGATTTACCGCTGGGTTCAGCGTTATGCGCCTGAAATGGAAAAACGGCTGCGCTGGTACTGGCGTAACCCTTCCGATCTTTGCCCGTGGCACATGGATGAAACCTACGTGAAGGTCAATGGCCGCTGGGCGTATCTGTACCGGGCCGTCGACAGCCGGGGCCGCACTGTCGATTTTTATCTCTCCTCCCGTCGTAACAGCAAAGCTGCATACCGGTTTCTGGGTAAAATCCTCAACAACGTGAAGAAGTGGCAGATCCCACGATTCATCAACACGGATAAAGCGCCCGCCTATGGTCGCGCGCTTGCTCTGCTCAAACGCGAAGGCCGGTGCCCGTCTGACGTTGAACACCGACAGATTAAGTACCGGAACAACGTGATTGAATGCGATCATGGCAAACTGAAACGGATAATCAACGCCACGCTGGGATTTAAATCCATGAAGACGGCTTACGCCACCATCAAAGGTATTGAGGTGATGCGTGCACTACGCAAAGGCCAGGCCTCAGCATTTTATTATGGTGATCCCCTGGGCGAAATGCGCCTGGTAAGCAGAGTTTTTGAAATGTAAGGCCTTTGAATAAGACAAAAGGCTGCCTCATCGCTAACTTTGCAACAGTGCC
>NZ_KV825594.1 GCF_001831515.1 Corynebacterium sp. HMSC074A01 | reverse complement strand
GGCTGCCTCATCGCTAACTTTGCAACAGTGCCTCTGAGCGCCCTTTCCAGTCAGAACCCGCAGGCCGATCTTGCGGTCTGACAGCTCCTTCACCGTGTTGACCAGATGGGCAAGCGATCGTCCGAGGCGATCGAGCTTCCAGACCACCAGCACATCGCCGTCACGCAATGACTTGAGGCAGGCAGTCAAGCCAGGGCGATCATCACGACCGCCGGAAGCAAGATCATCATAGATATTGTCCCGTTCGACACCTGCGGCGCGCAAGGCGTCGTGCTGCAGGTCGAGAGACTGCGAGCCATCGGCTTTGGAGACGCGGGCATATCCGATCAGCATGTATCACAAACGTTGGTTTGAGGCGGCGCTTCGGCCACGATTGCATTGACCTCTGGAAATGTATCTCAACCAGCTTCATAAACAAAGCGTCTTGAACGCTATCAGATTTTGAAAAAGGAACATGTATGCCGCGTCGCGTCACTCTAACCGATCGGCAGAAAGACGCGCTGTTGCGCTTGCCGACTTCACAGACGGATTTGCTCAAGCACTATACGCTGAGTGATGAAGACTTTGGGCATATCAGGCTGCGTCGGCGCGCTCACAACAGGTTCGGCTTCGCCCTGCAATTGTGTGTCCTGCGCTATCCCGGCCGGGTGCTGGCTCCAGGCGAACTGATCCCTGCAGAGGTCATCGAATTTATCGGAGCGCAGCTTGGCCTGGGTGCCGACGATCTCGTAGACTATGCTGCCCGCGAGGAAACACGGCACGAGCATCTTGCCGAGTTACGGGGGCTCTACGGCTTCCGCACCTTCTCCGGACGTGGTGCGAGCGAGCTGAAGGAATGGTTGTTCCGAGAAGCCGAGATGGCGGTGTCGAACGAGGATATCGCCCGTCGCTTCGTAGCCGAGTGCCGACGCACCCGCACTGTCCTTCCCGCGACATCCACGATCGAGCGGCTTTGTGCCGCGGCTCTCGTCGATGCCGAGCGACGCATCGAGACGAGGATCGCCAGTCGGCTGCCTATGTCGATCCGAGAACAGTTGCTGGCATTGCTCGAGGAGACGGCTGATGATCGGGTGACCCGTTTTGTGTGGCTGCGCCAGTTCGAGCCTGGCTCGAACTCTTCGTCGGCCAACCGGCTGCTCGACCGGCTCGAATATCTGCAACGCGTCGATCTCCCCGAGGATCTGCTTGCCGGCGTTCCTGCCCATCGGGTGACTCGTCTGCGCAGGCAGGGTGAACGGTATTATGCCGACGGCATGCGCGATCTCCCGGAGGACAGGCGGCTTGCGATCTTGGCTGTTTGCGTCTCGGAATGGCAGGCGATGTTGGCCGACGCAGTGGTCGAAACCCACGACCGGATCGTCGGCCGTCTCTACCGTGCTTCGGAGCGTATTTGCCATGCAAAGGTCGCAGACGAAGCGGGGGTGGTGCGTGACACCCTGAAATCCTTCGCCGAGATCGGGGGCGCCCTGGTCGATGCACAGGATGATGGCCAGCCGCTGGGCGATGTCATCGCGAGTGGGTCAGGGTGGGACGGCTTAAAAACCCTTGTTGCAATGGCAACCAGGCTGACCGCCACCATGGCCGACGATCCGCTCAATCATGTGCTCGACGGTTATCACCGCTTCCGCCGATACGCTCCACGCATGTTGCGCCTGCTCGATCTGCGAGCTGCGCCCGTTGCACTGCCGCTTCTGGAAGCGGTGACGGCCCTTCGTACCGGTTTGAACGATGCCGCGATGACCAGCTTCTTGCGGCCCAGCTCGAAATGGCATCGCCACCTTCGGGCCCAGAGGGCTGGCGACGCTCGCCTATGGGAGATCGCGGTGCTGTTCCATCTGCGCGATGCGTTCCGCTCCGGAGATGTCTGGCTTACTAGGTCCCGGCGCTATGGCGATCTGAAACACGCACTCGTTCCGGCACAAGCCATCGCGGAAGGCGGTCGTCTCGCTGTGCCATTGCGGCCGGAGGAATGGCTGGCAGACCGGCAAGCTCGCCTCGACATGCGGTTGCGCGAGCTTGGCCGTGCCGCTCGCGCAGGCACGATCCCGGGCGGGTCGATTGAAAACGGCGTTCTGCATATCGAGAAACTCGAAGCCGCCGCGCCGACAGGCGCCGAAGATCTGGTGCTCGATCTCTACAAGCAGATCCCGCCCACGCGCATCACCGATCTCCTGCTGGAGGTGGATGCGGCGACCGGCTTCACCGAAGCGTTCACCCATCTGCGCACAGGAGCACCCTGCGCTGACCGGATCGGGCTAATGAACGTTATCTTGGCGGAAGGGATCAACCTCGGCTTGCGCAAAATGGCGGATGCGACAAACACCCACACCTTCTGGGAATTGATCCGCATTGGACGGTGGCATGTCGAGGGCGAAGCCTATGACCGGGCGCTGGCCATGGTGGTCGAGGCACAGGCAGCGTTACCCATGGCCCGGTTCTGGGGCATGGGCACGTCGGCTTCGAGCGACGGACAGTTCTTCGTCGCTACAGAGCAAGGTGAGGCCATGAACCTGGTCAACGCGAAATATGGCAATACCCCGGGCCTGAAAGCCTATAGCCACGTCTCCGACCAATATGCGCCGTTCGCAACCCAGGTGATTCCTGCAACGGCAAGCGAAGCGCCTTACATCCTCGATGGCCTGCTGATGAACGATGCTGGACGCCATATCCGCGAGCAGTTCACCGACACGGGCGGCTTCACCGATCACGTCTTTGCCGCATGTGCCATTCTCGGCTACCGGTTCGCTCCGCGCATCCGCGACCTGCCATCCAAACGGCTCTACGCGTTCAATCCGTCGGCCGCCCCGGCGCACCTGCGAGCGTTGATCGGCGGAAAGGTCAACCAAGCCATGATCGAGCGCAATTGGCCCGACATCCTGCGCATCGCCGCCACCATTGCTGCCGGGACCGTCGCGCCAAGCCAGATTCTGCGGAAACTCGCCTCCTATCCGCGGCAGAACGAGCTCGCGACAGCCCTGCGGGAAGTCGGTCGCGTCGAGCGCACCCTGTTCATGATCGACTGGATTCTGGATGCCGAACTCCAACGGCGTGCCCAGATCGGGCTCAACAAAGGCGAAGCTCATCATGCGCTGAAGCGGGCAATCAGCTTCCACCGCCGCGGTGAAATCCGCGACCGTTCCGCCGAAGGCCAGCATTACCGCATCGCCGGCATGAATCTGCTCGCCGCCATCATCATCTTCTGGAACACCATGAAGCTCGGCGAGGTCGTTGCAAACCAGAAACGCGATGGAAAGCTGCTATCGCCCGATCTCTTGGCCCATGTTTCGCCGCTCGGATGGGAACACATCAATCTCACCGGAGAATATCGCTGGCCAAAGCCTTAGCGTAGGATTCCGCCCCCTCCCGCAAACGACCCCAAGATGTTCATGGTCTCCCCGATCACTGCCCGGAAATGGGCAGGCCGCTACCGGGAAGAGGGTGAGTTTGGGATGCAGGATCGCTCCAGCAAGCCGCACCGGATCCCAGGCAGGACGCCCGAGCATGTCAAGAAGAAGATCATCAACCTGCGCTGGCGGCTTCGACTGGGGCCAGCCCAGATCGCTGCGCGACTTGGTCTCTCGACGTCGACTGTTCACGCGGTCCTCGTCCGTTGCCGCGTGAACCGCCTCTCGCATATCGATCGTGTCACTGGCGAGCCATTGCGGCGATATGAGCATCCTCATCCGGGATCGTTGATTCATGTCGATGTCACGAAGTTCGGCAACATCCCCGACGGCGGTGGACATCGTTACGTAGGTCGGCAGCAAGGCGCACGGAACAAGCTCGCGACTCCGGGATTACCACGAGGAAAAGATCACAAGCCGCGCACCGGGACGGCGTTCGTTCACACAGTCATCGACGACCACTCCCGCGTCGCATACGCAGAAATCTGGTCGGATGAGCAGGCGAGCACAGCGGTGGGAGTTCTCGAACGCGCCGTGGCCTGGTTCGCCGAACGAGGCGTGACCGTCGAGCGAGTCCTATCCGACAACGGGTCGGCATACAGATCCCACGCATGGAGGGACTTCTGCGCTCGGCTCGGCATCCGACACAAGCGGACACGCCCCTACCGGCCGCAGACGAACGGGAAGATCGAGCGATTCCACCGCACGCTCGGGGACGGCTGGGCCTATGCCAGGTTTTACGGTTCAGAGGCCGAACGACGCCTGGCGCTGCCCGGCTGGCTCCACTTCTACAACCACCACCGACACCACTCTGCGATTGGCGGCGTACCCTTCGACCGACTCAACAACGTCCCTGGACATCACACCTAACCCCCGGACAGTGGACACGTCAGGGTTAGGCCCTATGGCGGAACATACGCTATAACATATGCCTAAACATATGTCCCGCCATATGGCAAGACATATCAAGCCTTCTAGGGCTGGTGTGAGATGAGTTTTTCGTAATTGGCAAACAATAGCTCCTGGCGCTGCCGAACAGTTGTCAGCTTTCGTGGCGCGCCAAACGCTTTATCCACCTCGCGGTCGAGCGCATCATGCGCTTTGATGAGTTCCGGTGCCATCGCGAGTGGGTTGTAGTGCTCGGCCAGCGAGCGTTCTGGGTGCAGCGCGCGGGCGTCGAGCACCTTCTTGCCCGCTTTAATAATTCGCTGCCGCGTCTTCTCGTCGAGTTCTGGCACTGGGAAAGTATTCCACGTCAAAGTGTTAGCAAAACGGAGATCAGACTTGAGTCGTCCTCCGATGCTTTTCTGCCACGTAATGAACATCGACGACGACGCTAGCGCAAACATCAGGCCGTCTGGATCTTGAGCATGGAATACTAGGTCAGAAGCGATTACGTTTGATGGATACCTTTGTACGGTGAAATACGAGCGGCGTTCGCTTACTACCTTCGGCAGGCAAAGGTAATCAGTATCCGGTTGCGACCGCTGGCCGAATAAGTGCGGAGTTTCAGCCATTTTCCGTGTACTTGCCGCTTTACTGTCGGCTCGAAAAGACTTAACCGCTTCTAGACGCTTTTTCAGAACCGGACTCTGGGCAATGTCTGACGGTGCTACATCTACAAGCCATAGACACCACCGATCTAAGCCGTTCATTAGCTCTCGACTACCCCGGAAAGGGCGAACATACTTTGCCGCTACGGGGTCACTCATAACCTCGTCGTATTCGTCGACCTCAACTAGAAGGTTGCCGCCATCTCGCGCCATATTTCCAAAAGTTGCGGGCGATATTTCCGACGAAATAGGATGCCGGGATTTATCGACAAGAACATTAGGGCCGTCTACTAAATAGGCATTAATGGACTGGCCTACTTCCACTGAGACTGGCTCGCCCTTTACATCGGGATAATCCCACAGACGTGGACGTGGTTGACTCTCCTTATCGAAGCCAACAATGACGCAGTGAACAGCAGCTTTACCGGGTGCTTCAGAGTCCCACGCAAACGTGCGGTGAGCGAAACGAATACGCCACCCTGCTTTGAAGATAGGCCCAAATAGCCGTGGAACTTGATCACCTTGAGTAATTGAATTGGTGGTGACAAACGCAAAACGACCCTCTCGGGACTTAAAGAAATCCAAGCACTTTGCATGCCAGCCGGTGACGTAGTCCAAGCGTGAAATGTCCTTAGTGCCCCACAAGTCTCGGAGTTCTTGAGCTTGTTCAGCAGTTCTCGTCGCATGCCCCAAAAACGGCGGGTTACCGAAGATATACGTCTTGGCGGCAGAAGCCGAGAGTATGTCTGCCCAATCAAGCTGCAGGGCATTGCCGTGCACAATGTGCGCGGTAATCTTAATCGGCAACCGCTCCGGAGGCCTACCCACAGCGTTGGCAAGCTCCTTGTTGGCCTGATGGTCAACTAGGAACATGGCAGTCTCAGCAATCTTGGCAGGCCACCAATTCAGCTCAATGCCGTAGAACTGCCCAATGGACAGTTTCTGCTCCCACTCAATATTCAACGACATGCCCGTTTCACCGCGGCGCTGGCGTATAGCGACAATGATGTCGGTTTCAATCCGGCGCAACTCCCGATACGCCAGAAGCAGGAAGTTTCCAGAACCACAAGCCATATCAGCGAATACCAGCTCAGACAGGGAGTCGCGGAAGCGCTCTAATGCGGCCACCGACGTCGACGGAGAAGACACCAACTTATCGGCCTCAGCCCTCAGCTCGTCCAAAAACAGCGGGCCGATGGTCTTCATGATGTTGGCCTTAGACGTGTAGTGTTCGCCGTCGCTGCGGCGCGCTTCCTTCGATTTCACCAATTGGAACAACGAACCAAAGACGGAGACGTCAATGGTCGACCAGTCGAAGTCGCAGGCAGCAAGCAATGCTTCGCGCATCTGGTAGTCGAAGTACTCCGAGGCCAACGGTTCAGCAAATAGGGCACCATTGACATAAGGAAACTTCGCCAACGTTGATGGCAAACGCTTAGGCCGCTTTTCCGGGGCGGTATTAAGCACGCTAAATAGCTCATTGAGCTGCGGGCCGAGCGATTCTGGGGTGGTTTCATTGCGCACAAAGTCCGCAAACAAATGCGGGGTATCCCAGAGTCCTGCGTCGTCGCCGAAGAGAAGGAAGAGGATTCGGGTGAGGTAGATAGAGGTGCGCATGACGCGCTCGTCTTCTTCCTCCGGCGTGGTGGGAGCGTCATCGCCTACTGCCTCGTCCACGTCGTCGCCGTTCATGGCGCGGAAGAGCTCCACCATTAACCGAGAGGCTTCCAGGGAAGCCTTTTCTTCCTCCCGGTAGGCGGAGGTTTCATAGTCGGCGAGAAAAGCGAGTTGTTCGATGTGCTCGTCAATCTCAGCTAAAGGGAATGTAATGTCCCAGTCGGCGCTATCGCCGACATAGGTGCGGTTAAGACGGGTAACCCGCAGGGTCTCGAAGTTGGAGCAGACAACATAGGCCGGCATGTGCGAGTTCGCGATAGTACCGCCCAGCAAATAATCCAAAGCTTGGGCATAAGCATCATCGAGCGGGACGCCGAGGGACTTAGCCTCGCCTATGACTTTGCCCGGCATAAACATGTCGATCTTGCCGGTGCGCCCCGTCGAAGCGCGTTTAGCGCTGCGTTGGTACAAGTACAGGTCGCGGGCGTTGACACCGAAGCAGTCGAGCAGGTCACCCCAGAACTGTTGGTCGTGACTCGACTCGGTTGCGGGTCGGTTTTCCGCCTCCCATTGCTTAATGCGGTCAAGCCACCGGAGTTTGAATTCGGTGAGATTGTGGCGAATGGTAGCGCGGTCAAAAACAGTCGTAGGGGCCATAACCATCAAGCATATAAGCCCACACGCTACCCACCCTGTCGCGCGGGCGCGTTAAGCCACTTTCCTGCCCGGGAAGGTTGTATATCGCCTACGGAATGCACACCCTCACCGATAAACTGGGCACCAGTCGAAAGGAGAAGGAATGTATACGACGATCACCCTCGCTGCGCTCGCAGTTGTTTTAGTCTTAATCATCCAGACTATCCGCCGCGAACAGTCACAAGACCGTATGTATTACGCCGCACTTGGAGGCAGCATAAGCGCAGCAATGATCCTTGTCCCCTCTTTCCTTTTCACCCAGGCTGGTCTCTCGCGGGAACTGGCTGCACTGCTTATCTCCTTCGGCCTATTAGCCTTGTGGACTACCATTTTCGGACTTCGCCTAAACGCAAGAACCAGCAGGTAAACCTATATATTCCACAACATATGCTTTAGCATACGGCGGAACATACGCTATAACATATGCCTAAACGGACCTGACCCCTGTTTGGTAGACACCTGA
>NZ_KV825593.1 GCF_001831515.1 Corynebacterium sp. HMSC074A01 | reverse complement strand
ATGGAAAAGTCGAACACGAACTTTATTAAGGCCTGCATGTCTGCCTCGTGGATTGCAGCCAGTGTTCTCTTCGTTGCTATCGCACTCGTTGCTGTCGGAGCCTTGGGGAACGGGCTGCTAAGTATGCTCGGCATACCCGACGGCGTGTCTGCCTTGTGGGGTCACGTCCAGGAGGCCAACGGCATCGGCCCAACACTGGGCTGGTTGGCGTTAACACTTATCGTCATAGGGGTTCTTATAGCGCTTATGACCTGGATGTTGTCCCAGGCTGCGCCGGGTATTGCTCACTTAGTCGAGGAATACCGTCGCAATCACCCGAGGAAAGAAACGAACCACTAACTAGAACACGTGCACCGTAAAAAGTAAAAATCCCCACAACACAGCGTAGCGGTTAACCGCTACGCTTCTTTTATGCTCTTCCTATGCCCCAACTTTGCAACAGCACCAATAAACTGGCGCCCCGGTTATAAGTTGGGGCGCCAAGTCGATGTGCTCGAGTCGGGGGATGTTAGTGGCCGGTGCCAAGCCGGCCAGACAGGCGGTTCAGCCGGTCCTGACTGGGACCGTCGAGCCCGATAATGGACACGGTTTTGCCTCTGTCCTGGAACTTCTGCGTAATCGCGTCCAAGGTCGCGACCGTGGAGGCATCCCAGATCTCCGCCTCAGTGAGATCAATAGTGATATGACGGGCAGAATCGGTGTAATCAAAGCGATAAACCAGGTCATTGCTTGATGCCCAAAACAACTGGCCATGCACCCGGTAGGTACGAGTATCAATCTCTCCATCGCCGTCGCCGTCGATCTCGGAGACCTTTTCAATGGAAGCGATATGTGCCATCCGACGGGCGAACATGATCATCGCGGTGACCACACCCAACACCACACCAATGGCCAGGTTGCTGGTGGCTAGGGTGGCAATAATCGTCACGGCCATAACAATGGTCTCAGAGACCGGCATGAGTTTAAGGGTGCGTGGATGCACCGAGTGCCAGTCGATGGTGCCGACCGAGACCATGATCATGATTGCCACCAGCGCAGCCATCGGGATCATGCCAACGATGTCGCCCAGTGCCAGGACCAGGACCAGCAGGAACACACCGGCTAACAGGGTGGATAGGCGGGTACGTGCCCCGGATTCGCGGACGTTGATCATGGTTTGACCGATCATCGCGCAGCCACCCATGCCGCCGAAGAAACCGGAGGCAATATTAGCCACCCCCTGTCCCCAGGATTCACGAGTTTTATCGGAATGAGTGTCGGTGATGTCATCGACGAGCTTGGCGGTCATCAACGATTCCATGAGACCGACCACGGCCATGGCCAGGGCATAAGGCGCGATGATCTGCAGGGTCTCCAACGTCCACGGCACGTTCGGAATAAACAGGGACGGTAAGGTCTCCGGCATCTTGCCCATGTCCGAGACCGTCGGGACAGTCAAACCGGCGGCAATGACCAAACCGGTGAGCACGATAATCGTGACCAGCGGGGCGGGGATCACACTGGTGAGCTTGGGG
>NZ_KV825592.1 GCF_001831515.1 Corynebacterium sp. HMSC074A01 | reverse complement strand
TCAGGTGTCTACCAAACAGGGGTCAGGTCCGTGTGCGTATCTGGTTAAACCACACAACTGCCAAACCTCCGCCAGCAAGAGCCCCGAGGCTAAGTTGGCCCATCATGAAAGTGTCGGTGGTTGAAATTGCGATATTCGCAAGCTGTGTGCCGGCAAGGGGAAGAGACAACGCCAAAATCTGGCGGTTTAGTTTCTGAGAGGTAGCTCCGGGCACTACTTTTCCTTCGACCATGAAACTCGTGTTGAATTTAGCGAAATTGGGCTTTCCCCAGCGCGCAATGACATAACTTGTTCCCAAATTTTGTCCTCGAGGGCGACATCGAGTAAACCACGTTCGGACATCCACTCATCGTTGAATACGGTATCTAGATACTTTTCCCCTCCATCGCACACCATGGTCAACGATGTAGAGCCAGCGGGAAAGCCCGGCAGGAGCTCGAGGGCTGCTATTACGGCTCCGCCAGCAGATCCTCCCAGTAGAAGCCCCATGTGCTTTCCGATTGTTCGGCATGCAGCGAAAGCTGCTTTGTCGGATACCTTTGCTCCGTAGTCGAGTAAGTCGTAGCGAACTGAAGTGCCGATAACTGCACCTTCGGGGGTGCCCGTTCCAGATTGCCAATAGTCGTGTCCAGGAGCACCGAATGCAATGGAACCTTCCGGTTCGACGCCTATAATAGTGGGACGGTGTCCCAATTGATGGAGACGTTCAGTAACTCCAAAGAGGCTTCCACCTGTGCCTACGGCACTAATGATATGAGTCGGACTTTCCCCAAGATCATTCAAAATTTCATCAGCTGCAGGGTAATAACCCATCGAGTTTGCGACATTGTCATGCTGCTTCATGAATACCCAGCCGTGTTGTTTGCCGAGCTCCTCAGCATGGTTTTCTCTAGCCGATGTGGCGAGCGAATCGTCATCTTGATTGGAAACGAAGCACATCTGTGCATTCATTGCACGCATGGAGTTCAATTTATCTTTACAAGAATGATTATCGACGACTGCTACGAAGTCGTATCCGCGCTCAAGTGCAAGAAGTGCTAAGCCCTGTCCAGTATTACCGGAAGTCGATTCAACGATAGTGCCATGCTCTTGAAGTCGGTTATCCTGCTCTGCCGCCTTAATCATCGACTGGGCCATCCGGATTTTCGCACTTCCAGTTGGGTTGAATTGCTCGAGCTTAAGCAAAACGCGACTTTTCTGGGGCGTACAGACAAGCTCGAACAGAGGAGTATTGCCAATGAGTTGAGACATCTGCGTATAAATTCTTTTTGGCATCTTTATTTGGCCTCTGTTCTAGCGATCTTCCGTGATGGTCATGGTGACAGGATTAAAGGCGTATTTCTGAGGAATCCGATATCCGTGGAAAGCAGACTCGTTCGAGTCCATTTGATACCCGGCTGTGTCGGGATAGACTAGGAAATCTCCAGGTCGAGGCCTGTCGGGGAGTTGAATCATTCTTTTGCTGAGATAATCGCTGTCTAAGCACGTTGATCCGGAAACTGCTGTTGCGGTAGCTACTCCCGAGTCGATAATGACTCCGTTGCGCACAAGGTATGGGTCCGGATAATACTCCGAGTTGAACCATTGCTCTGAGAGGCTGAGACTAGTTCCACGTACGACAGTTACTGTCCGTGCAGCATTGGGCAATGCGTGACACGAAAGAACAGGAAAGAAACTAGCACCCGCGAACTGGCATAAAGACCGTCCAGGCTCTGCCAAAATCTTTATGTTGTGACGATGAGCGCGCTGAGCCATGGAGTCCGAGCTGCGTCGAGTGGACTCCATATCTCGACGTGTCAGTGGGCGATGTTGATTAGCTATAAACCGTAGTGAGTATTGTCCGGATAAAGGTGATCCGAACGGATATTGGTCTTTAGGTTTATCCGAATCTATGAACATTTCGTTTTTTAGTCGAGATTGCAGGTTTCGCCAGACTCCATACTCGACTGAGCTTGTGGGAAATCCACCTCCAATGGAAATAGTGTCGGCCCGTGGAGACAGGGAGCGCACCTTGAGTAGGGCCACGCGCGACTTCATCAACATTGGCGTCTTCACCGCCTTGATGTTCGTCATCGTGTTTGCATTCGGAATGCTCGGGTTCATCCCCGCCGCCATGTATGCCGGCTTCTTGCTTTCTATTCTCGTTAACGGCATGGTCTTTGCGCTGTTCACAGCACGCACTCCGAAGATGGGGGCATTGACAATCATGCTGATTATCATCGAAATCCTCTTCTTCGTGACCGGCCACTGGGTAGGAGGAATCGCGGTGGCCGCTGTATTCGGCCTGCTCGCCGACCTAGTCATCACCAAGGGGCCGAAGAGCGTGAAGGTTCGCGTTCCGCTGGCATACGCACTGTTTATTCTGCCGATCTATGTTTCCCCGTGGATGCCGCTATTTATGGACCAAGACGCATATATGTCGCAGATCGCCGAACAAATGGGCGCCGAGTATGCCGCGAAGATGGCGCAGGTTGTCACGATTCCGATTCTGTTGGGCTTCTTCGTTGTGATGCTCATCGTGGGCTGGCTTGCTGGTCTGTTGGGAACCAGGGTGGCGCGTAAGCACTTTGAACGGGCCGGTCTTGTCTAAACTTCCCGACCCGCGCACGATTATCGTAGCGCTCGTCATCGTCTCCACCACGATCTACAGTGCCTACTCGCCGTGGTTCGTGTGTGCTCTGGGCGGATTCGCCGCCGTGATGCTGGCGAGCGCTGCGATCAACCCCAACACGCTCGTGCGCCCGAGCTGGGTGGCCGTCTACCTGGCCACGTTTGCGGTCCTCGGCGGGCTCGTCTTCGTGATACCACTGGTGTGGAAGTCAACGGTCAGCGCGTTCCTCGTGCTGTTTTTGCAGTGGATGTGGCGATTCAGTGTCAGCGCAGGCATGGGCGCATACGCGATCGGTGTAATCCGACCCGCCACCTTGCAAAAAGCACTCGTCAGCTCACGGATCCCGACCTGTTTCACGATCCCAATCTCGGTTGCCTTACGGGTGCTGCCCGTGATCGGCCACGAGGTTAAAGCGATCTCAGATGCGATGAAACTACGCGGCATGTCTGCGTTTTCCCTGCGCGCGGCCCAGTACTTCACAATCCCGCTGCTATCGACCGTGGTACGCAGCGGGGACGAACTGGCATCTGCTGCCCTCGTGCGAGGACTGGGCGGAACCGCAAAGCCCACCTCAGTCACGGTCGTGAAATTCCGTGTGATCGACGCAGTCATTCTGCTCGTCGTTATCGGCTTCGCGATATGGAGAATCGTCCTATGACAATAACCCAAGCCACCGGCGTCACCTTCACCTATCGAGGAGCAGACCACCCCTCAATCACTGACGCAACCATCACCATCACACCTGGAACCGTCACCTTGCTGTGTGGCGCATCTGGATCGGGGAAAACCACCGCGCTACGGCTGTTTAACGGGCTCATCCCGCACTTTCACGACGGCGACCTTACCGGAAGCGTCACAGTCGACGACATTGACGTGGCACGAGTAGATCTATCAGAGCTTGCCCACCACTGTTCGACAGTGTTTCAAAACCCGCGCACCCAGTTCTACACCACTCACGTGCGCCAAGAACTGGCCTTCGGCCCAGAAAATCTCGGCCGCGCCCCGCAGGAGATCTGTGCCCGCATTGACGAGGTTGCAGCCGAGTTAGGTATCGCCGACCTGTTGGAATCCCGCGTCACACAGCTGTCGGGCGGGCAGATGCAACGCGTGGCCTGCGCCGTCGCCATGTGCAACAACACGTCGCTGATCGTCTTTGACGAGCCGACCGCGAACCTATCAGCTGATCTTATCGGCCAACTCGCCACACTCATCGCCAGGCTCAAAGCCGATGGACACACCATCATCATTGCTGAACACCGGCTAAGTTTTCTTTCCGGGATCGCTGACCGTGTCTACTGCTTCGACAAAGGCAAGATCGCCCTCACCGCAACCGGCGAAGAGTTCTACGCTGCCTCGGATGAGGAGCGCAAACAGCTTGGACTGCGATCCCTAGTGACTGTGTCTATGCCACAACTTCCGGAACCGGCAGGGGAGGGACTCACGATCGACAACCTCACCTTCGCCTACCGGCAGGGGAAAACGGTTCTCAACGTCGACCATGCGCTCTTTCCGGCAGGGAAAATCACAGCGCTCCTCGGCCCGTGCGGTTCAGGGAAATCAACCCTGGCACGCATTGTTTGCGGACTAGAAAAAGCCAAACACGCATCCATCACACTCAATGGGCAAAAATTCCCCAGCCGTGCCGCCTACCTTGTGATGCAAGACCCTACCCGACAGTTGTTCTCAGATACCGTCATCGGGCCTGACCCCCGGAAAGTAGACACGTCG